>CAVSYT010000001.1:0-93557 GCA_963732285.1 uncultured Methanomicrobiales archaeon
GTGTGTTGACACTGGCAACTTTACAGTTTGTCTAATAACCGCTTTCTTACCCTAAAATCAATTTCGTTAGGAGGTGATCCAGCCGCAGATTCCCCTACGGCTACCTTGTTACGACTTAACCCCCCTTGCGAAACCTAGATTCGACCGCAGCGCATGCTACGGCCTCATCAAGACCTCACTCGGGTGGTTTGACGGGCGGTGTGTGCAAGGAGCAGGGACATATTCACCGTGCCATTTTGAGACACGATTACTACAGATTCCAGCTTCATGTGGGCGAGTTGCAGCCCACAATCCGAACTAAGGATGGGTTTAGGAGATTGCCTTCACCTTTCGGTGTCGATACCCATTGTCCCACCCATTGTAGCCCGCGTGTAGCCCAGATAATTCGGGGCATGCTGACCTACCGTTGCCCATTCCTTCCTCCTCTTTAGCAGAGGCGGTCCCAACAGTGTCCTCTCCATCCCGGGGGACGAGCTAGCAACTGTTGGCGTGGGTCTCGCTCGTTGCCTGACTTAACAGGATGCTTCACAGTACGAACTGACGACGGCCATGCACCTCCTCTCAGCTAGTCAAGTAGAGTCTTCAGCCCGACTATCATTCAGCTGTCTTATCTGGTGAGTTTCCCGGCGTTGAGTCCGATTAAACCGCAGGCTCCACCTGTTGTGGTGCTCCCCCGCCAATTCCTTTAAGTTTCAGCCTTGCGACCGTACTTCCCAGGCGGTACGTTTCACGATTTCTCTTCGGCACCTCGGTGACTCGTGGTCACCGATACACCTAACGCACATCGTTTACGGCTGGGACTACCCGGGTATCTAATCCGGTTTGCTCCCCCAGCTTTCGTCCCTCACTGTCGGAGCCGTTCTGGTGAGGCGCCTTCGCCACAGGTGGTCCCCCAAGGATTACAGGATTTCACTCCTACCCCTGGAGTACCCCTCACCTCTTCCGGTCCCTAGTCTGCCAGTATCCCTGAGACGCCTTCCGGTTAAGCCGGAAGATTTCCCCAGAGACTTAACAAACCAGCTACGAACGCTTTAAGCCCAGTAATAGTGGCCACCACTCGAGCCGCCGGTATTACCGCGGCGGCTGGCACCGGTCTTGCCCGGCCCTTTCTTCACCAGTTATTTAAACTGATGGACAGCCCGATTTAACGGGCACTCGGAGTTCCCTTATCACGGTTTCCCGCATTGTAAAGTTTTCGCGCCTGCTGCGCCCCGTAGGGCCTGGATTCGTGTCTCAGAATCCATCTCCGGGCTCTTGCTCCCACAACCCGTACCGATTACAGGCTTGTTGGGCCGTTACCCCAACAACAACCTAATCGGCCGCAGACCCATCCTACGGCGGCGGACCTTTCGGCTACAGAGCATTCCAGCATCCATAGTCTATGGGGTATTATCCCCAGTTTCCCGGGGTTATCCCCCACCATAGGTTAGGTTGTCCACGTGTTACTGAGCAGTATGCCGAGGTCTTGCACCTCTCGACTCGCATGGCTTAATCGAACTCCGATAGCAGTGGCCTCTGGCAGGATCAACCAGAATTAATTTGTACATTTGTACGCACACGTATCTGAACTTGTTTTAAGGAATTAGCGGTTATTAAACAAATTTCCGCATTGCCAGTATCAACGTCAGAACCAACTCCGGTCAAGCCGGGTATCGTTGGATCTCCATCAAAGAGATTTGTATTGTCGATTTTGTCGTGTTGTCTCACTGCATCACGGGCTTATAATGTAGGTTTCAAGGATATTTATACCTTGTTACATGCACCATTTTCCCGTCGGAACCAGGGCCAGGTAAACCTGTTGGTCCTGGTCCTTCATCAAGGAACCTGATCTGTGAACTTCGTCGTATTTCTTGACGCGTTCACGGGCTTACAATGTAGGTTTCATGGTTATTTATACCTTGTTGCCTGCATTGTTTTTCCCTCGGAACCGACACCCGTTCCCGAAGGAAGGGTTTCGTCGGTTTGTCATCAGATTTTGTGGATCTACATATAGCACAGTCTACCATTTATACATTGTGTGCCCTTTCGAGACCATTCTCATCCCTGTTTTTTATCGCGGGTCTGTTATTTTTCCGGGCCATTAACTCAAATCTGTTTGCAATTCCCGTTTCTTACGCAAATTCCCAATTTCTTTACGGTTTTTTTCTAACTGCGCGGACGGTTACTAAACTCATCCTTATCACTTTTTCCCGGTACCGGGTTTTTTTCTGCGCAGGATCGGGATCATTCAGATTTTTCGTCGGACCTTGCACGATTCACGTTCAATTGACACCGCACCCGGGCCACAATCGCGCAGCTCCGACTCCGACGGAATTCTATACCCGACACCGGGGTGATCACGCCCATTACAACCCAGGTTCAATCAGCCGCGCAATTTTTTCCCGGAAAAATACACGAATGTCTAAGACCTGCCGCAATCAAGCGGGTCGTTAACCATCAAAACAGGCCCGGCACCTGCACGACATACCGGCAATTCTTTGAATTGAAAACAAATTATCCGGGCAAAAGCGGGCTTTTATACCATTTTTCCTTTTTTTACCAGGGGTTGACACCCTTTAACTGAACAATCCGTTCAGGTTTATTGACATTCCCGGGTCCATGAACATCCAACACATTTGCATCTGCTGAATTCAGACAAAGTAATGGTCCCCTGCAATGCATCAAAATTGAGAGGATAATTTATACCTCAGGGACAGGCTCTCCCTCAACCGTGCAGATCTGCACCCAGATATCCCCAAAAAACTCTTCCTGACGGAGTGAACACCGCCCCTCAAGCGCCAGGAATAATAAAGGAATATACACTTCAGGAATACCCCACCCCAGTTTATCGCAAAGCTCGGTGAGTGTCATCTCCGCGTCAACCTCAAGACACGAAAGGCACCCTTCCAAAACAGAGGAGGCAGAAGCCTGGTAGCCTTCATCATGCGCAATGCTGACCACATCATCGGCATCGATAAGGAATGCTTCGCTGGGATCTGCAGCCATCCTGCGGCGTCTCCGTTCTTCCTTCTCGATGTTCTTGAGCTCCGTGATCAACTCAAACAGCGTGATCGGACTCTTTCTCATATTCTTGCGATCGAGACGGCGCTGGATCTCATGTTCGAGCCGTTCGATAATTCCAAGCCGGCCGGTATACTCGATCTCCCCGTCCGGAAGCCCTTCATAGTCTTCACCGAACGAATCGCCATCATCTTCACCCGCTTCATCTTCCGGTGAAGCAAGGATCTCCAGCTGCTCAGACTTCATGCGCAGGAGCGTGGCTGCGTAAAAAAGAGTGCGTCCCGAGAGTTTGAGATTGAGTTCGCGCCTCCGTTCAAGTTCAGACAGGAACCGGTCTGTCACTTCAATGATATTGATATTCCACGGATCGATCTCTCCCCGCTCGGCAAGTCCGACCAGGATCTCGATCGGATCCTCAAGCGCTCCGCCATTTTCTGCTTCAATTAAAGGAAGCGCTTCTGTCAAGGGTTCGATAACCAAGGGGGGTGAATTTTCCCTATCTCCCATAGTTTTCCCGACATCTGCGGGTATATCCGGTCACTGTCCCTTCCGAAGGGGTCTGCACGAGAGCCGGGGTAACCTGTTCCGGATCCGCGGGTACCGGATTCTTCAGGCTCCGCCATGTGCCTTGACCCCGGTAACCAGTGTGCTCTTATCCGAACGCAGCGTGACACCCATGATTCGTTGCGCTGCATCGATCATCGGTTTACGCAGGGAAACGATAACGAACTGCGAGTTGGGAGCAAGTTCCGTGACCATGGATGCAATCCGTTCCACGTTCGAACCATCGAGAGACATGTCCACTTCATCGAATGCGTAGAACGGGGCTGGGATGTAACGCTGGATCGAGAAGATGAACGCCAGGGTGGTGAGCGACTTTTCGCCCCCGGATAGTGACGACAGGAGGTGCACTTTCTTGTCCCGTGGCTTGACGGCAAATGTCATGCCCCCGGCAAACGGATCCTCTTCATTTTCCAGAACAAGATTCCCGCTCCCGCTGGTAAGGCGGGCAAAGATCTCCCGGAAGTTGGTGTCAATCGCTTTGAATGCAGTAGTAAATGCCTCGAATTTCATCTGCTCGAACTGCTCTATCCGCTCGATCAGACTTGTCCGCTCACTCGAAAGCGTTTCCTTGCGCTCCGTCCGCTCGCCTACCTGCCGCTCCACCTTCTCGTACTCTTCAATGGCGAGCATGTTCACGGCACCGATCTTCCGCAGGGCACCATCGGCCTCAGCAATTTTCCCTTCGATCTCTGTAAGCGAGAGCGTGGTGTCCATATCCCCCACCTGCTGTTTGAGCATCTCGACTTCAATTCCCAGGGTCCGGGCACGCTCATCGATTGCCCCCATCTGGATGCTGATCCGCTCCTTGTCGGCATCGAACTTCATGAGTTTGAGTTCAGAGTCCTGTATATGCTGCGAGACTTCACCCCGTTTGGCACGGAGCTCATCGAGTTCTCCGGAGAATTCCTTCTGCCGCTCTTCAAGTGCAGCAATCTGGGATTTGTGAGTGATAATCTGCTCGTTGGAACCCGCGATGTCTGTATCGATCTGGCGGTTGCGCTCATCCTGCCGGGCGCGATCTTCACCCAGTTCAACCAGACGGGCATTAAAATGCTGGCGTTCGCGCTGGGCATCATTGATGTCTCCATCCTTGTTGCGCAACCGGCGCTCCGCTTCCTCGATCTCTTTTCGTTTCTTTTCCATCTGCTCGGTGAGTGCGGGAATATTGGTATCATCAAGACGTTTCTTGATCTCCTCGATCCGGGCATTGATTGCATTGATCGTTTCAGTTGTCTTGTCGAGCTCCCCTTCGAGAGTCCGCAAGTTCTGCACCACCGTTCCGGGTCTCTTCCTGCTGCCGGGCAACCGCCGCTTCAATGGTCTGCTTTTCGACCGTGATTGCCTCGAACCGGCGCGAGAACTCTTCGGTGAACATCCCAAACCGGGCAACTTTCTGGTCGATCTCGTTTCGGGTGGCACGCCGTGCTTCGACTTCTTCGGTGAGACGTTTCACTCCTGATTCCAGCGTTACCGCTTCACCCTGTAATTCACCAAGGTGCGACCGGATCCGCATGATCTCGTCATCAACTGCAGCACCAAAACCACGGATTGCCTGCTTCTTTGCAGAACCACCCGTCATCGCCCCGCTCTTTTCAAGGATTTCGCCTTCGAGCGTGACCATGCGGTACTTGCCGATCAGTTTTCGTGCCCGGTCCAGTGTATCGACAACAACCGTGCCGCCAAGCGCAACAGCGAATGCCCGGTCATATTTCGGGTCGTAATCGATGAGGTTCACCGCATAATCGATAACACCCGGCTCCTTGAGCGGCGGAAGCTGGGGAGGTTTTAATTTGTTGAGGGGCAGGAACGTGGCACGTCCGAGTCGCTCCTCCTTGAGATACCGGATCGCATCTGCTGCTATCTGGTCGTCATCGCAGACCACGAACTGGAGCTTGTTTCCTGCGGCGATATTGAGGGCCGTTCGCATACTCGGGTGGCGCTTTTCCAAGGTCGGCAATAGTGCCGTGGACGCCTTCCATAGCCATGATCGCCTCGATTGCCTTGCCACCCGATTCGCCCCGTGCCTGCTGGGCAGCTTCCAGCCGGAACGCATCCTGTTCGCGGATCCGGATCTCATTTTTCAGCCGTTCAAGGGTGGAACGCTGGGCAAACATCGCACCTTCGAGTTCCGAGAGATTGCGGTCCAGCTCCTTCTTCTCTGCTGCAAGGTCCCCGACACTCTTTTCGCTGTCGGTGAGCTGGGCCTGTTTTGCGGAATATTCCTCATCAAGTTGTTTTAAGAGAAGAGTGAGACGTTCCAGCTCGGTGGTCCGCATCCGGCTCTTCTCGATCAGCATGTCCTGCTGGTGCAGGATCTCTGAACGCTGCGCCTTCTTCTCTTCACTCTCTTTAAGGAGCGCAAACAGTTTTTCCCGCGAGCCTTCGGTATCCTCGGAGTGCGCCTTTAACTCGGTCTCAACTTTTTCCAGCTGGGCCTTAAACGTCGCCACTTCCATGGCAACATTCGTACGATCGATGGTAAGGGAACGGATCTGGTCGGTGCATTCGGCTACCCGCGTCTCTGCCCGTTTCGTATCCATGTACACACGGTTGATCGCCTCAAGGTTGGTCTCTTTCTCCTTCCGGAGGCGGACAATCGTCTGCTCGGCGAGTTTGATCCCACTTTTTGCTTCTTCGAGTTCTGCGATCAGTTTCAGGTACTCCGATCCGCTCTTCTTGTTGATCAGATCGTCAATATCCTTTAAATCGGCCTTGAGGTAGGCGAGTTCATTCTCCTCAAGGCTCCGGTCAGAAGCGATCCGTGTGAGATGGATCTTGTGCTCTTCGGTTGAGCGCAGGAGAGAGTTGAGTTCTTTTTCCCGGTCGTGGAGCTGGGCGACGGCCCGGCAGTTCTGGAAATACGAGAGATCTTTCTGCCATTTCTGGTACTCAAGGGCGTGCTCGCGCTCACGTTTGAGTTCATTTGCCCGCTTGCTCAGTTCAATGAGGAGGAGTTCCTCGCGCTCGATCCGTTCCCGCACGATATCGAGCTCCGCAGAGGGACTGCTGTTTCTTGGTATCGAACTCGGAAACACCGGCGATTTCGTCGATGATCTTCCGGCGCTCGAAATCGCTCATCTCCATGATGCGGGTGACATCACCCTGCATCACGACATTATACCCATGGGGGATGATCCCGTGCTTTGCAAGGTGGTCGACGATATCGCTCTGCTTGCAGAGCCGTTCATTGAGGTAGTTGTAGCTGTAATACCCGTTGCCGGTCCGCTTGATCCGCCGCCGGATCTTCGTGCCGTCGGAGAACTGGAGCGCGACTTCGGCGATATTCTGCCCGGAATTGAGGTTGATCAGGTCGGTCAGTTTCTCGGCCCGGAGATTGCGGGAACTCGAAAGTGCCAGCACAAAAAGGATGGAGTCGATGATATTGCTCTTACCGGAGCCGTTGGGCCCGGATATGACAGTGAAACCCTCTAAAAAGGGAATTTTTGTCTTTTTTGAAAAAGACTTGAAATTATCTATCTCAAGTTCTGTGATATGCAAAGATCCGGCTCCTTACTTCTTTGCAGGATCCGATTTTGATCTCTTCGGTAGCGTAGATCAGGTCGCTCTGTTTGGCCTTTGCTGCTGCACCCTTCTTCTTCGCCGTACCCGGCACGATGCAACGATATAATCCTTGTCCCCGCGCCGGGGTTCGAGTTTCATGGTCCCGTCGGGCTGCATGATCATGTCCATCGCGGGTTCCGGGGGGGCTGCCGGGGCTTCAGGCTGCCGTGCACCCTTGCGCGGATTACAACGGTGCTTCCGCTGGAAGACTGACTGTGCCGGGGTCTGCAGCCTGAGGCGACTGGTGCACCAGTGACAACAGACGGGGCCCGCTTCGAGTTCCTGCCGGCTGCGTTCCTCGCTCTGCTTGGACATCTTCATGGCAACCGACTTGAGGTCGAGCAGTTCCTGGGTCAGACCCT
This sequence comes from uncultured Methanomicrobiales archaeon, assembly GCA_963732285.1. Classification (GTDB taxonomy): domain Archaea; phylum Halobacteriota; class Methanomicrobia; order Methanomicrobiales; family Methanospirillaceae; genus Methanoregula. The sequence continues at coordinate 7,488 of CAVSYT010000001.1, forward strand.
TGACGAGCGCTTCCATCTCCCTGACCTTCTTTTCCAGTGCTGCAATCCGGTCCTCGGTTGCAGCCGATCCTGAGGTTTCCATCATTGTTAATCAGTTTCTCCTGTTGATTTAAGTTCGCTGCTCAAGATATTTGATCTTTGCAACTGATTGCACCGTACGGACAGTTCTTATCTGTACAGGTGCGGCGCACTCCTTATTAATAATAGTAGTGATCGCCTGATTAGGAAAAAAGGTTTGTGCTTTATTGTGGTTTTTTGGGGTAATTTTTATCATAATGTCATAGAGTCTTTATTACCGAAACGTATTATGAAAAATTTAAACGCGACTGTGCATGCATAGCATCATGTAAAATTCCGGCTTTTTTTATAGTCAGGAAAAAGGTTGATGCAGCCTTTCACATACATGTCCGGGTTGTGCTTCGCGGGTACGATACTAAGAAAAGGTATTACCTCATAAGAGCCAACCCTTCTCCATATGTCGTATCTGTCAAAAACGGATCCAGCAATTGCAGATATCATCGAGAAGGAGCGGCTCCGGCAGATCAACGGCCTGGAACTGATCGCTTCAGAGAATGTCGTCTCCCATGCGGTACTTGAAGCCATGGGATCGATCATGACCAACAAGTATGCCGAGGGATACCCCGGCAAGCGGTATTATGGCGGATGCGAGTTCCACGATATGGCCGAGAACCTGGCCCGCGACCGGCTAAAGAAACTCTTCGGGGCAGAGCATGCCAATGTCCAGCCCCACTCCGGCACCCAGGCAAACATGGCGGTCTATTTTGCGTACCATCAAACTGGGAGACAAGATCCTCTCCATGAAACTGAACCAGGGCGGCCACCTTTCCCACGGCTCTCCGGTCAGTTTCACCGGGAAGTTCTACCAGGTGGCCCAGTACGGTGTTGACCCGAAGACCGAGATGCTCGATTACGGTACAGTTGCGGAGCTGGCAAAGAAGGAGAAGCCGCAGATCATCGTCTGCGGTGCCTCGGCCTACCCCCGTACCATCGACTTCAAGGCATTCCAGGAGATTGCTGACGATGTCGGTGCCATCTGTATGGCAGATATCGCCCACATCGCCGGCCTCGTGTGCAACCGGCCGTCCACCCGACCTCGGTCGGCGTGGTCAACTACACCACCACCACCACCCACAAGACCCTCCGCGGACCCCGCGGCGGCGCCATCATGTGCAACGCGATCTCGGCGTGGCTATCGACAAGGCAGTCTTCCCCGGCATGCAGGGCGGCCCCCTGATGCACACGATCACCGCAAAGGCGGTCTGTTTCGAGGAAGCACTCAAGCCCTCGTTCAAGGAATACAACAAGCAGATCATAAAGAACGCAAAGGTCCTTGCCGAGACCCTGATGAACAACGGCCTCCGGCTCGTCTCGGGCGGTACCGACAACCACCTCATGCTCCTCGACCTGACGGATCAGGGCATCACCGGTCTCGAAGCCGAGACCGCGCTCGGCAAAGCCGGCATCACGGTCAACAAGAACACCATCCCGAACGAGACCAAGAGCCCGTTCGTCACCAGCGGTCTGCGCGTCGGCACTCCCGCCGTCACCTCCCGGGGCATGAAAGAGGCCGAGATGCGCCTCATCGGGACCTGGATTGCAACGTGATCAAGGATATCAAGAACGAGAAGCCGCATAAAGGACGTGCACGCCAAAGTCGAGGCAATGTCCTCGAAATTCACGCTCTATCCCGAATAACTCATTTTCAGGAATCCTTATGGCCACGATCCTCGACGGAAAAAAATGCTCGGAGATGCGCCTTGAACTCCTAAAAGAGGAGATCGAGGAATCCGGCCTCTATCCCCACCTTGCCACGGTCATCGTGGGCAGCGATCCGGCATCGCAGATGTACGTGCGGATGAAGCACCGGGCGTGCGAGCGGGTGGGGATTGGTTCGGTCGGGATCGAACTTCCCGCAGATACGACAACAGAGAAAGTGCTCGAGAAGGTCCGAGCGGCTGAACGCGGACCCGGAGATCGACGGGATCCTCGTCCAGCTCCCGCTCCCGAAGCAGGTGGATGCCGAGCGGGTGATCGAAGCAGTCAGCCCGGGAAAGGATGTCGACGGGTACCACCCGGAGAACCTGGGGCTCCTCTTCTCGGGAAAGCCCCGCTTCACCTCCTGCACACCCACCGGGATCATGACGCTCCTTGCCGAATATAAGATCCCGCTTGCCGGTGCCCGTGCAGTCGTTGTCGGGCGCAGCATCGATGTCGGGCAGGCCCATGGCAGCACTCCTCCTCAATGCCGACGCAACCGTCACGATCTGCCACAGCAAGACAAAGGATCTTGCTGAAGAACTGAAACGGGCGGATATTCTTGTCTCCGCCATCGGCAAAGCCCATTTCATCCAGCCGGAAATGGTGAAGCCCGGCGCGGTTGTCATCGACGTGGGCATCAACCAGCTGGACGGCAAACTGGTCGGTGACGTGGACTTTGAAGCAGTTAAGGAGATCGCATCGGCCATCACCCCGGTTCCGGGCGGGGTCGGCCCGATGACGATTGCAACCCTGATGGAGAACACGTTCCGGGCAGCAAAGGTGAGGGCATGCGGCAGTGCACGATAAACAAGATCACCATCGGCGGGGATGCCCCTGTCCGCGTGATGGGCGTCATCAACTGCAGCCCCGAATCCTTTTACGTCGATTCGTTCATCCCGACAAACGAGATCCACAAAAAGGCCGTGGAGATGGTTGAGCGGGCGCAGATATCCTCGATCTCGGTGCCCGCAGCACGGCCCCCAATGCACAGGCCATCAGCGGGACGCGAGGAGGCAGAACGCATCGATGCTGCACTGAAAGAACTTGACGGGACCGGGTTCACCATCTCGGTCGACACCATGAACCCGTGGGTGCTGGATGTCTGCCTGAAGCACGAGATCCATGCGGCAAACGATATCTGCCGGGTTCTGCATCACCTGCATATGTCAAAACGGGTGGCCGATGCCGGCCTCCCCGCAATTGTGATGGCAACGGATTACCACCCGGGCGATGCAGTCGGACTTGATGCCACCATCACGACGCTCGCAGACCGTGGTCCAGCGGTGTGAATCTGCAGGGATCGACAACTACGTCCTCGACCCGGGTATCGGGCTCTGGACACCCCTGCCGTTCTCCTGATGATGACTGGGAACTCTGCCGGAATTATGAACGTTTTTCCGAGTTCGACCGCCCGCTCCTTGCCGCAATTTCCCGGAAGAGTTTCATCGGCAACCTGGTGAACAGGGAGCCGCAGACCGGCTTGCCGGCAGCCTTGCAGTCACCATGATCCTGCTCCAGAAAGGAGCATCCATTGTCCGGACACATGATGTGCCGCAGACCGGGATCTCGTCCGGTCTTCGAGCGGATGGTGAAACAGCCGTGAACACCTCGTTTGAGGTGTTCGGGCTTTCAACCGGAATTATCCGCAGCGGCGACTCTGTTGCGGATCGTATTGCGGAATCGGCAGACCGGCAATGCGGCGGTATTCGTAGACGGGGATATCCTTGTCCTTGCCGAAACAGCGGTTGCAACGGCAGAAGGAAATATGATCGATCTCTCCACGATTACCCCTTCGTCACGGGCTGAGGAACTGGCAGAAAAATACCAGATGGATCCCCGCACCGCCGAAGTCGTGCTCCGGGAGAGCGACTCGGTTGTCGGGGGCATTCCCGGCTTTCTGCTCTGCATGAAAGGCGGGACCCTGCTTCCCCAATGCCGGTGTGGACGCATCCAATGCCCCCCCGGGCTGCGTAACACCCCTTCCAGCAAACCCCGACCAGAGTGCCCTCACCATCAAAGAGGCTATCGAACCAGGAACCGCGTTAAGATCGGAGTCATCATCGCCGACAGCCGCACGCACGCGATGCGTCTCGGGTGCAGCGGGGTTGCCATCGGATGCGCCGGGATCACGTCCGTGATCGATGACCGGGGCAGGAGCGATCTCTTCGGCCGCAAACTCGAAGTGACCAAACGGGCGGTTGCGGACAATATCGCTTCTGCTGCCGAACTCGTCATGGGTGAAGCGGACGAGTGCACACCGGCAGCGATCGTCCGGGGCATCGGGCTTCCTGTCGGCGATCAGGTTGGCATTGAATCAATCGCAGCAGATGAATGCCTGTTCATGGGTGTGCTGCGGAACAAGCCTGTTGAGTAACGGTCCGCTAAAACCAAAAACAATTTCTTTTTTTACCAATTCACCGGTGAATCAGCCCAAGCATTTCCAGAGCCCGCCGGGCAGCTGCCTGTTCTGCCAGCGGTTTGCTTGCGCCACTTCCCTCACCCAGGAGAGCATCCCGGTAAAAAACCTGACAGGTAAAGACCGGTTTGTGATCAGGGCCCGTCTTTAACGTTTCCGTATATTCCGGGACTGCTGATTTGTCCTTCTTCTGAAAATATTCCTGCAGGATACCTTTCGCGTTCTGGTTCGGGTTGTAACTATTCAACGCATCTGCCATGATTGCATTGACAAAAAAGACCACATCATCAAGCCCGACTTCACAGTACAGGGCACCGATGAATGCCTCGAACGCACCTCCCGTGATCCTTTCACCATAGGTGTTCTGTTCCCCGATAGATTTTGGAATGAGGCGCGTAAAGGCTTGTTTCCCGTGCTGGTGTGTCAGGGCATCAAGGGCGCGGTTTGATACTACACCGCTTAAGATCTTCGTCATCTCCCCCTCGTTCAGCACCGCGTCGCGCTGGGTAAACAGCGACTGGGCGATGATCAGGTTCAGGACACGGTCTCCCAGGAACTCATACCGTTGCCAGTCCTCTTTTGTGATATCCCACCGGTCAGTTCCCGGAATTCCATAAGCCGCATTGAACCGGGTGACAAAAGTATTGATAATCCGGTTGATGTCGGGGTTTGGGGTACCTAAAAGTTCTATGAGCGATAGCCCGGACTGACCGTTCATACCATGGGATTCTGATGAGCAGTTGGATATAACTATCGCTTCCGCTCGACTCCGACCCGGCCTTTTTCAACAACCAGAGAAATGCCAAGCTCTTCCAGGTATGCCCTGCTTTTACCGGTTCCATGGATCAACAGCTCTGCCAGGTCCTCTTTCTCATCGATGTCCGTGTGGAGCCGGAACGAGTCGATCACTTCACAGGAGAGACCTTCATCCTGCGCGATCTTCATGTGCTTTAAAAAACTCATCCCATAGTAATCGACATGGAACCGCTTGGTATCCTTGATAAAGATCACGTTGGTGCCACCGCCACGCCCGGGCACTATCGCCATGTCACTTGTGGTACTGATGACCCTCTGGAGGGATGCACGATCTGCAAGAGGCAGATCCGCCATCAGGATGAGAAGAGGGCCTGCACAATCCGGAATGATCTGGTTGAGAGAACTACTGAGATCTGCATCTTTAATCGTGATCTGGACATCTTCACTGTCATAGAGCTCAGTGCTGACGATAATTGGCGTGCAGAGGGCATCAATCGTGGTTGTGATAACATCCTGCAGCATGGCACGGGCAAATGCCTCCCGTTCAGCCTGATCGAGGATGCAGGACAAACGTGTCTTCGGGTTAACGGGTTTATAAGGTATAAGAGCGTGCGGGCACATGGCGTACCGATGTACGCGGGGGATGGAAAAAAAGATGCTGATATGGTTCCGGAAAAAATGAGAAATCCCGCAGATTTAACATCCCGGCTGCTGATTATTCCGGAATGAATGATCTAGGATTTACGGTAAAGAAGATGCCTGCAAAGATCATTATGGGCATCAAACGCCGGACTTCAAATGCAGATGGCCGGAGCGTTACTGATATTCCTGCATGCTGGCAGGAATTTCTCTCACAAAATATGGCAGCAAAGATCACCAACCGCGCAAAGACACCGGCAATGTTTGCCGTATACTCTGAATATGATAGTGACTGGACCGGCGAATATGCATACCTGATAGGAAGTGAAGTAACAAAAGCTGACACGATTCCTGAGGGTCTTGCAGTCACCCGGATTCCCGCCCAGACGTATGCAGTCTTTACTGCCGCCGGACCTATGCCGGATGCGCTCCTTGCAGTCTGGATGTCCGTCTGGGGAACCAACCTTCCCCGTACATACACCTGCGATTTTGAGCAGTACGACGCCCGTTTCACACGCCCGGAGAATAAGGAGATTGATGTCTGGGTGGCAATAGACGAAGAAGAACTGAAAAAAATGCAGTAATACCCCATCATATTTCTCTTTTTTTCTTATGCAGGGATTACCTCGCAGTCCCATCAACCCGTTGCGGGAAATCAGGAAAATGGTAGTGTGCTGAAAGGAGGACCTGGATATTATTCGAAAGAATACCGGCATAAAGGTATCAACTCATTCAGAATTTTCATTAGTACGAACGCATACGATAAGTCGAACCGGTTCACAACATAGTAGCCATGAATCGACAACAGATCCGTTCAGCCATCCTGATCCTCTCGTTCCTTCTGATGTCGGTGACCTTTGTCTACCTGTCACCGGTCATCATGATGAGTGGACTCTTACAGGGTGTAATCGCAGCGGGATTCCTGTTCTGGATAGCGATGTTCGTCCTCGCATTCATCTTCGGCAGAGGATTCTGCGGCTATGCCTGTCCAACCGGGGCAGAGCAGATGATTGTTGACCGGGTTGTGAAGATCAATCTCAGGCATGTACCGCATCTGCGGAATCTGAAATACCTGTTTGCAGTGCTCTGGGTAGGGAGCGTCATCCTGCTGGGGATCGGGGCAGGAAACCTGACACTTAACCCGCTCTTCCAGCTGGGCAACGGTATACCCCCATGGTCGCTTTCCATGTACCTTGTTTTTTATATGATCATACTGGTTGTATTTGCGATAGCCCTGATATCAGGGCGCAGAGGTCTCTGCAGCTATTTCTGCCCGATGTCAGTAATATTCATGATTATTACAAAATTCAAAGATATACTCAGGATTCCCTCACTTCATCTTGAGGTGCTGCCGGAAAATGACTGCATCCGCTGTAAAAAATGCACTATCGCTTGTCCCATGAGCCTTAACGTTGAGGAAATGGTTACGGACAACCAGATGCAGAATCCGGAATGCATCCTCTGCGGGAGCTGTGTTGACATCTGCCCGAAAAACAACATCCGCTTTGCGTGGTTATGGAAAAAATAATGTTTCGCAGGCTCTGTTAAAACCCTCTGAAGAAGAGAGGGGATCACCCACCAGGCAGCCGGGAAGAAAGAGCGAATCATTAGAAAACAGGATTTCAACAGAATCGTTTCGTAAGGATTTTATTACCGGGGTGCCGTTTCCTGCAGCACTCCGCTATCCCGGAAATGATCGGGCGGGATAAGTATCTCGAAGCGGGTACCTTTTTCAGGTATCCCTGTTTCTTTTATCGTCATACCCGTGAACGCAAGGATCTCCATGGCAAGGAATAAACCCCAGCCGGTTCCTTTGCCATAACCGCGCTCGAATATTTTGGTCTTCTCGTCTTCAGGGATGCCCGTTCCATTATCTTCCACAACCAGCACAATCCCCGCATCCCCACGGCTAACGGAGATCTGGATCTCCGATGCAGATCCACCATGACGCAGGGTATTTTCGAACAGGGCTGAGAAGACTATTTCAAACAGGGGATCCGCGTAAACCGATGCGCCCCCGGTCAGATCAGTAACCCGGATTGCTTTGAGATCTACATCCTCAATCGCATGGTGTATCACATTCTTCAGCACGTGCCAGCGGAGTGGGTCAACGCCGATATTCTGGTAATCCTTGGCAAACCTGAACTGACGACGGATCTTATCGATTGCCATTTTCTCTTTTTCAATAAATGTCCGTTGTTTCGGGTCTTCCACCATCATTGCCAGCAGTTCATTATACCCGACAATCGCCGTGAGCTGGTTAAGCACATCATGCCGGGTCACGCTACCGACAATCTGGAGTTTCTTTAATGCAAACTCCAGTGACTTTTTCAGATCGGCCTGGGTCTGTTCAGCGGGCTGGATTTTTTCGCTACCAGATTCAGCCGGTTTTTTGGCGTCACCGGATTCGTTAATTCGTTCCGACATCCCTGCTCCAACGATATTTAGTGCATATTTCTGAATATATCAGTAATGTCATCTTTGAACGGTGCAGTACTTTATGCTTACCATTTCTGTTTTTTGGGGACACGGTATTATCGATTCAAGGCATTAACTTTCAATACGTAATAAAAACATCTTTGTTCATGCAGCACCGGGTCATCACATTCTCAAAAAACGTTTTTTTGCCCCTGACCACAGTCTGCCGGAACCGTTGCGGGTATTGTTGTTTCCGAACCCCTGTCAGGGAGGGGTGCCTCATTGTACAGGAGGAGGTCGAAACAACACTCCGGCATGGCGCTGCAATGGGATGCACAGAAGCTCTCTTCACCTTTGGCGAGCGCCCTGAAGAAGAACCGGGGTTTCGGCAGTATCTCAAACCCCTTGGCTATGACACAATCCTTGATTACTGCGAAGCAATGTGCAGGAAAAGCATCGAATACGGGGTCCTGCCTCACACGAATGCCGGCATACTCACATTTGATGAAATGGAACACCTGCGTTCCGTGAATGCCAGCATGGGACTCATGCTCGAAACTACTGCGCGGATCCCGGCTCACGCAACATCAAAGGGCAAGGAACCGGAAATCCGTCTTGCAATGATTGAAGATGCGGGAAAACTCAAAATCCCGTTTACGACCGGCCTTCTTCTCGGCATAGGTGAAACCATGGCGGACCGTGAGGACTCTCTCCATGCGATCCGCGATATTCACCGGCGCTATCACCACATCCAGGAGATCATCATCCAGAACTTCTGCCCAAAACCCGGCACCCCCATGGCAGGACAGCCCGTACCAACAACGGATGAGATCTGCCAGACTATCCGGATGGCACGCGACATTCTGCAAAAGGACATTGCGATCCAGATCCCTCCCAACCTGATCGATGCCTCTTCGCTCATACCATGCGGTGTGGATGATCTTGGCGGGGTTTCTCCACTCACTATCGATTATGTGAACCCCGAACACCCGTGGCCGGCGATTGAAGAACTCAAAACCATTGTCGGGGATGCAGAACTAAAAGAACGGCTCTGTATCTACCCGCAGTATATTGAGCGGGGTTGGTACCATCCCGGTTTGCAACCTCTAATAAACCGGCTCGCACAAACAGTAAAGGCAAGGAGCAGTTGACCATGAAGCAGAAAGATCTCCTGTATGCCGGTAAGGCAAAATCGGTTTATCGAACCGATGTGGATGGGAAACTCATTGTTGAATTCCGCGATGATATTACCGCATTTGATGGAGGAAAGAAAGATGTACTCCAGAACAAGGGGAGTTACAATGCGGAAGTCTCGGCATTCTTCTTTGACTATCTCGGGAAGAACGGACTAAAGACCCATTTCATTACCATGATCGATCCCCGCCACATGGTAGTGCGCGAACTCCAGATGATCCCTCTCGAAGTGATCGTGCGCAATACCGCTGCCGGTTCCATGGTGAGGAATTACCCGATCAAAGAGGGAACTCCTCTGGATCCCCCCGTTATCGTTATCGACTATAAGGATGATTCACGGCATGATCCCATGCTCAATGACGAACTGATATTCGCACTCAAACTCGCCACACCGGCTGAACTCAAAAAGATCAAAAAAGCGGCTCTGGAAGTGAACAGGCTTCTCTTTGATCTTCTCGCAGCACAGGGAATCACCCTTGTGGACTTCAAACTCGAGTTCGGCAGGCTGGGAAAAACAATCTGTCTCGGGGATGAAATCAGCATGGATTCAATGCGGCTCTGGGATAAGAAGAGCGGGGAGTCACTGGACAAGGATGTTTACCGGTTCGAAAAGGGTGATGTGATGGCAACCTACAACCGGGTGGCAAAGCGAATCACAAAGTCAACACAGAAGCATTAATGAGATAATTGTGGCGTTCATCAAGCACAAAAACTAACGTCTCGGATGCATAAATTATCGATATATCAGGAGAAAAGGGTAGGTTACCATGACAGAAGATAATGAAGAGCACGCGGATATGCTCAAATGGGCAAAAGGCTATGCACATAAACACGGGTGGATGCTCAATACCGATGAGAAGCAGCTCATGACCGTCATCAAAGGACTGGTGCGCAACAAAACAAAATTCGGCCGACCCTACTGTCCCTGTCGCATACGGAGTGGTGACGAGGAAAAGGACCGTGCAATCGAATGTCCCTGCATATACCACAAAGAAGAAGTCGCAAAGCAGGGTCACTGTCACTGCAGCCTGTATTTTAAAGAACCCTGATTTTTTTTGTTTTTTCCCGGGGTTACCCAGTTATGGCCGAGAGGTGTGAAGCCGGTTCCAATGAAACTGCTTCAGCAGGCTTTCTTCCGGTAACGGGTGCTACACCCCGCATCCTCATCCTGGGCAGTTTTCCCAGTATACAGTCACTCCGCCACAGCGAATATTATGGAAACCCACAGAACCATTTCTGGAAGATAATCGAATCGCTGTTCGCTATTGATCACCGTCTCCCATACCGGGAACGGGTGGCATACCTTACTGCGCATCATATCGCACTCTGGGATGTGATCCGCACCTGTTCCCGAAAAGGGAGTGCGGATGAAAGGATTAAAGAACCGGTGTTCAATGATATTGCAGTATTCCTCGCCGCGCATCCCACCGTTCAGCTCATGGTCCTGAACGGGACAGCAACCGGCCGATATTATAATCAGATAAAACTGCCATCAGACATTGAAAGCATTGTCCTGCCATCAACTAGCCCCGCAAATACCAGGTATACGCTTGCAGAAAAAGTGGGGGCATGGAAGATTGTGCGGGAAAACTGCCAAAGGGAAAAGTAACCGTACGGTTACCGCCCCATATGGAACCTTAAGAAGATGACATGGTAGATTGCATAGAAACCGACCAGCACCGCAGCGGTATACCCCAGAATCGCAATCCATGTGACCTCATGTGGCAGGGTGAACGAAGAGGACTGGAGGACCAGGGAAGACCCGATAACCAGTGAGGCAACAACCATACCGATCATCAGTTTGTCGCTGGCCTTGTCAAGTGCCATCTGGAGTTTCTGGATATCGGTGTCCACAATCTCGAGTTTGAACGTCCCCGTTGATAACCGACGAAGCATCAGGTTGAGATTCCGGGGCATATCCAGCAGGGCGTCGACACCATCGAGTAATGATGTCGATGCCCGTTTCACATAACCCGCAGAGAGAGTATTGGTATCGGCGAGCTTCATCAAGTAGGGAGTGACCTCTTTTCCCAGGTTGAACTTCGGGTCAAGATGGACACCAATGTCAAGAACCATCACAAAGACCTTTAAAAGGAGCATCAGGTTTAAGGGCACTTTAAGCCTGTAGCGGCGCATCGATTCAGTAAGCTCAGTGACAATGAGCCGGAAATTCAGTTGCGAGACCTCATCCCCGCCACCGAAATCGTGCATCATGATATAGAGATCATCCCGCATTGCCTCACGGTCCTCTTCGGCAATCACGATCCCAAAACCCTCAAGTGACCGGAGCATCAACTCGATATCATCAGTCACCAGTGCAAAGAGGAGGTTGATGAAATTCTGCCGTTTCTCCGGCCGGAGGATGCCCACAATCCCAAAATCCAGAAAGACTATGTCTCCTTCCTTTGTTACAAAAAGGTTACCCGGGTGCGGATCCCCATGGAAAAAACCATCCTCGAAGATCATCTTAAGATATGCATGAAATCCCCGCACCCCGATTTCGTGTGGAACAAATCCCATATTCGCGATGGCTTCGGGGTTGTCAATCCTGACACCTTCAACATACTCCATCACCATCATATGCGGAGAAGTAAATTCCCAGTAAATTTTCGGGAACCTGATGCCGGGCACATCCCGGAAATTCCGGGCCATGCGTTCGACATTGCGGGCTTCCCGGGTATAATCAAGTTCTTTTACAATCTGGTGGGCAAAATCATCCACCATGCCGGAAGGATTGTAAATCCGCGTCTCGGGAAACATCGTCTCGATCCGTTCTGCCATGGATTTCAGGATCGTGATATCGGTTTCAATGATCTCGCCTATACCCGGGCGCTGGATTTTCACGGCAACCTTTGTGCCGTCTTTGAGAACTGCACGATGTACCTGCCCGATTGAGGCAGAGGCAACAGGCATCTCATCGATCTCGCAGAACCAGTCAAAAATATCAGGGCAGTTCTCTTCAATCACCGCCCGGACTTCTGAATAGGGGATGGGCTTTGCATGATCCTGCAGTTTTTTGAGTTCTTCGATCAGTTCGGGCGGCAGCAGTTCCGTCCTTGTGCTCATGATCTGCCCGAACTTTACAAAGGTCGGGCCCAGATCCTCAAGAGTGAGTCGCATCCGCTCGTACACAGTGGATGTCGTTGGGGCTTTCCCGGAAGAGGGGAGCCGGAACCGGGCTCTGCCGGGAAATATCGTTTCAAGCCCGATACTGAAGCCATACTGGCCCAGCACATCCATGATCTGTGCATACCGCCGAATACGGGTGACCATGCATATCTATTGGGAGTGGGGCTACTTAAGGCGTGCTTTCATTACGCCGTGGAAGATTTCTGTCAGCGGCAGATAACCCGGTATGCAGGTACTGGAACACAGGTGATGAGGACAGGTAGTACCTTTCAGAATATTCCCGGGTGCCCTGATCTGAACAGGGGATCAATCATTATCACTTCCACCCAGGTTACCGTCGTTGTGCTGCACATAGTATCCGTTACATTCCCTGCACAGGTCAATAAAGGGGGATAAAAAAAGGGCTCTGTTGAAACAGGTATGAACCGTTCGGGTTCACTCCTGAATTATGAAAATCATTAAAGTTTCATATTTGGGAGGGCTCCCCGCCTCAGGGCCTCTCCGAAGCACGGCGGGGCAAGGAGAATTCTGTACATTTCCGTCATTGATCCGCTGCGGGAGCGCCCCATCGGGGGCGGCGGCGTTCATCATAATTATACAAAAAACTTTTTCGAATACAATCTGAATATGCTGATTTTCATGGGAAACCCTCTGAAAAAGAGGGGGAGAGATGCACCCTCCAAACAGCCGGGAAGAAGGAGCGAATCGCTGGAAAATAGGATTTCAACAGGGCCAAAAAAAAGAATAATACAGATCCCCCACGGCTATTCTTTTTGGGAGTTTTTGTCTCAACCGTTTTTTGAGAAGATGACAATCCTGTTGGTGTTGGTACCGGATGCCATGTTATCCACGCCCCAGATATTGGAAGTCTTGGTAAATGTCTGCTGGTTGATAAGGACACATTCGCATGAAAATCCTGCGGAAACTCCCAACGGCACAACATGCTCTTCCAGCCGGATTGACCGCTTCCGCACCTCACCTACTTCAAAAGCAACATATCCCCCGGGACGGGTGATACGGTAGAGCTCATGGAATACTGCACCCATCACCTCAGACCAGGCATTCACCGTTCTTGCCATCGTAATCCGGCTCCCAATCTCCTTGTCATCGAGGCCATTGAACCAGCAGCGAAGCCAGTTATCATTCTTATACTGGACGATATCGAGGAACGGGGGTGACGTAACGGTTAACTGTACAGAATTATCCGGAATTTCCGGGGTGGATCGTGAATCCCCGGTTAACAGGCGGGCATTTTTCCCGGCAGAGTTCAGGTTTTTCTGCTCATCAGGAGTAAGACTGCGCAGCAGGCTTTTTGTTTTATTCAGGATGATCTGGTGGGTGTTGCGGTACTCCGGCACCTGATTTCGTTTAATGTTAATCCGCTGCTGGCTCTGCTGAGACACCGCCTGGTTGGGGGGGAGAGTGTAGACCGAGAAGAAACCGGAAGAATGTCCGGTAAGGCGGTTTGTTGCAACCATCGCTATCCAGCGATCAATCATGTCATCCCGTGAGGCTGCCTGTCGGTCCTGCAGGTACTGTCGCAGCGCAATGATCTCGCTCTCGGTATCGGGATGATAGAACATTGACAGGTCAATACCGTTTGTGCTGCATGCTGGCGGGATGGATGCCAGCCGTTTCTCCACTGCCTGAATCTCCGGGGGAAAGAACCGTGATTCGGTCATGATACGGGACAAGGGATTTGCATCATTTGCAATCACGTTGCGCCCTGCGAGCCCCGCTTCGATAACCGTAGTCCCCCTCCCGCTGAAAGGATCATAGACAATATCTCCTTTTTTTGTCAGGAGGTTAATGAAGAACCGGGGTAACTGGGGTTTGAAACAGGCACGGTACGAGATCTCATGAATGGATGAAGCCTGGCGCTGGCGTGACGTCCAGAACTCATTGGTATATTTATCAAGACACGGATTCGTTGGATCCAATGGCTCGATTTGAGTGGGAATACCGGTATCACTTTTGAATCCTGCAAGAGTATTGCCAAATCCTGTGCTGCCGGACCCTGTTGTTCTCAATACCATTGTACTGTAAAGGTTGTAGTGGTGAAGGGTATATCCACTCTGGTTGAAACAGGTCAAAAGAAAAGAAAGCTGTTCTCAATATCGGATATCAAAAAGAAATTATTTACTCTTATCCCGTGTGGGCTCCTTCTGCATCAAACGCGGGAGGATACCGGACGGTTCCGTGCACACCATCGAGCGCGCCGGGTAGCAGTTCAATTGCCATGAACGCTTCATCCGGACAGGGGAAAGGAGCAGTGATACCAAAATTCCGGGCAGTGGAAAACCCGAATCGCGGATAATATCCGGGATGACCGACCACGATCACCGCACGGTGCCCGAGCTGACGGCAGGCATGAAGTCCTTCTTCTAAAAGTGCCGCACCGACACCCTGGCACTGGAACGCCGGGTCCACGCCAAGCGGCGCCAGTGCACGGGCAGCAACACTTTCCCCGGGATTTTCATCTGACTCGATCATTATCGGGGGGAAGAGCACATGTCCGATAATCCGGTCATCATGAATAGCAACAAGGGAAAGATCCGCAGTGAAATCTCCATCTTTGCGCAGGGCATTGACCAGCCGGGCTTCGCCATCCTGCGCGAATGCATCATTGTGCATGGCGAAAATATCCGTTATATCGAACGGAGTTTCGGTGCGGATAAAAAAAGATCCCATCATCTCCTATAGGGGTCCTGAGAATAAATCATGGATGGTAGTACCAGTCAATGATTCATCGTTGCATACCGGTATACCCGGTTCGTTTCTTAAAAAAGAGGGGTAATCAGGTTTAATCGTGAGCAGGTGAGGCAGAGATTTTCTTTACCTGGAACGCTGCGATTACTGCTGAAATACCAGTCACAATAGCAAACACACCGGCGATTATCGGTATGAGTGCTGCTACAAACAGCGGGAAGATCAGAATAATAAGACCAAAGATCAGGCTGATGATACCGAGCACACCGTTGCCGGCATCCTTTGTGGTATATGCATGGTACAGGTGGACTGCACCTATGAAACATCCCCAGAAACCAATAAAGATTGCAAAGAAATCGAGGATAAACAGTGTGCTGTACAGGGGATACAGGAGAATGAGAATGCCCGCGAGTATATTTACCACTGACAAAAAGATCTTCAGTCCCATGTTGGTCTTGTCCACTGCGAGACTGCCAAGGGTGAACAATCCGCCCACCAGCCAGTAAGCTCCCATGAAGGTGATCAGGAGTACCATGGTTATACCCGGTGTTGTTACAAACATAACCCCGATGGCCAGGGAAAGAATGCCCCACACCAGTATCAGCCACCACGGCAAAAGGCTGGTGTAGCATACCATTACATCAGAGGATCCGGTTGTATCTGTCACGTCACTTTTCACCGGTTCACATTGTCCTTGGACTTTTAATAATTGTAGGTGTTTTAAGGGAGGGCACGTGCACGACCAACCGATCATTGAAACGTGCAGGGGATATGAAGTAATAACCCTCAAAGGGATCGTAGCGTGTATCTGGGAGAAAATCCTATACTGGATTGAATGAACGCAACCCTCCGGGCATATATTGATCTCACCCGGCTCCAGTTCTCGTTTGCCTGGCCCCTGCTCTTTTCCTCAGGGTATCTTCTCGCCACGGTTACCTACGGGGGGTTTTCATGGTTTGAACTCCTGCGGGTTGCCCTGATCGGGTTTTTCGGGTTTGAAGCCGGGCTTGTACTGAACGATTATATCGATCGTGAGTATGACAGGAAGGACATCGAAACCGGTAAACTGACTAAATACTGGAGGGTATTTGGCACGAGACCAATATCAGACCGGACTTGTTTCCCCAGGGAGCGCCATCACACTTTTCCTTGTCCTTGCTGCGATCACTGCCTGCCTTATCCTTACGTTGCCCGCTCCGCATTCGATCTATGTGCTCATTCTGATGGTCTATTGCTTTGTGATTGAGTGCTTCTACCAGGAAGAAAAACGCGGGCAGAAATTTCCGTTTGCGCAACTCATCGGCAGGACAGACTTCGCATTGTTCCCGGTTGCAGGGTACCTGTGCATCGGCAGGCCGGATCTGAATGCATTCCTGTACTTTGTTTTCTTCTACCCGTTCGCGCTTGCCCATCTCGGTGCAAATGACTTAATCGATGTGGCTAATGACCGGGCACGGGGAATGAATACAATACCCATCCTGTTCAGTATGAACGGGACTGCATATTGGATCGCAGGTTTTACCGCGGTTCATATCATGACAGCCATCCTGTTCATGACCCGGCTCGGGTGGATTGCACGCCTGGGGATCCTGGCGGGTCTGGTGTTGCTGCTCTATGCAAATATCAGGATACTGAAAACGAAATCTCCCGGGGATACACTTACGGTGCTGCCATGCTTCCACATCGCGATGGTGTTGTACGCGGGGAGTATTGCAGCCGGGGTGTTGTTGTAGAAGAGAGTTTTTTTAATTATCACAATTATTTGCGGAACGGGGATTTCCCCTTCTCATATCCTTAACAACCGCTCATTCTCCCGAAGCCACTTCCGCCGTTGCTCGTAATCCGGCATAATCGCCTTAACTTTCGCCCAGAACTTCTTCGAATGGTCCGGCTGGCTGATATGGACGAGCTCGTGGACCACCACGTAATCGATGATATCGGGCGGAGCCTGGATGAGCCGCCAGCTGAAATTAAGCCCGGCTTTGTGGGTGCAGGAACCCCAGCGCTGCCGGGCATCTGAAATACGGATCGTTGTCGGGACATGACCTGTTGTCATCGAGAACCACATGCACCGGGCATGAATCTCCTTCCGGGCTTCCTGCATGTACCAGCGTTTCAGACGTTGTTTGATATCGGGGAGTAACGTCCGGCATACGCACAGCCGGTCAGTGCGTTCGATAGCCCCGTTTTCACTTTCCACGATATGCAACGGGTATGTACGCCCGAGATACAGGAAGGACTCCCCCTCCACGTACGCATGCTCCGTTGCTGCGGGACGCTGTTTGATCTCGCCGATTTTCTTCTAGGATCCAACTGCGCTTTTCCCGTACAAGATCGTCTATCATCGCAGTCGATGCCCGGAGCGGTGCCCGCACGATCAGGTGTGCCTCAGGGGTAATGACAAGCGCGATTGTCCGACGGCGTGAGCGGACTATTTTTTCAATGTGGATATCATCCATGGTAACAGTGATAGTAGGATCTATCAACCGGGAACAAAAAAAGGGTGATGGATTCTGCATTCACCCACTAATGTGCTGATGAACCGTTCATCCCGTCGCTGACGACTTTCCCGTCCCTGAGCTGGATGATACGATGGAAATAGTTCTTATGCCAGTCCTCGTGGGAAACCATGACGATGGTTTGCTGCATCTCCTCATTGATCTCCTTAAAGAGGTCGAGCACCATCCGGGAATTTTCCGTATCGAGGTTTGCGCACGGCTCATCGGCAAACAGGATATCGGGTTTGTTCACGATCGCCCGGGCGATCGAGACCCGTTGCTGCTGACCCCCCGAGAGTTCCCGGGGGAGGTGGTCCTTCCGGTCGAGCATGCCAATCTTCGTTAAGGTGTCAATGACTTGCCATTCGGTACTGCTCCTCGGTGCGGTCCTTCCGCAACATCGCCGGCAGGGAAACATTCTCCATCACCGTGAGATCGGGAACGAGTGCATAGTCCTGGAAGACATACCCTAACTTGTAGAGCCGGAACATCGTCTTCTCGTAATCGGTGAGTTTTGAAATGTCCGTCCCGTCAATGACAATCCTGCCTGAGGTCGGTTCATCAAGAAGCCCGAGCATGTGCAGGAGAGTGGTCTTGCCACTCCCGCTCGCTCCCATGATACCGAGGAACTCACCTTTTGCAATATCAAGAGTCACCCCGTCGAGTGCCTTGACTTCGACATCTCCCATCCGGTAAATTCTCCGTAAATCTGAGATCTCGATCATATCAGGCCCTCATGGCAGTCTGGATATCCTCACGGGAGACCTGGTAGGCAGGGACATACCCGGCCACAACTGACGCGAGGAACAGTATCAGGGAATTCAGTGATATAGTCCATCGGGGTCAGGTATAACGTTGCAGACCATTCGGGAGTTACAATGGGGTTGGCGGCAAGGTATACGGCAATAAGCGATGTGAGGATGATCCCAAAGAATATCCCGAGGATCGCCATGATGATGACCTGGAACCCGTAGTTGTGCATGATGACCTCCTTGTCCACGCCGATTGCTTTCAGGATACCGATCTGCCGGCGGCTGTTGAGGGTCTTGATGGTGATGACGA
Source organism: uncultured Methanomicrobiales archaeon (assembly GCA_963732285.1). GTDB lineage: Archaea > Halobacteriota > Methanomicrobia > Methanomicrobiales > Methanospirillaceae > Methanoregula. The sequence continues at coordinate 26,088 of CAVSYT010000001.1, forward strand.
TGAAGAGAACGACCGTCGTGATGATGATGCCCACGATAAGCGAGACCATGTTGATGATGGCAAAGCTCTGGAGGGCCCGTCCCATAACCTTGGAGAGCAGATCACCGGTTGTCTGCACTTTCTGCGAGACCCCGTACTGCTGGAGTTCGTCCTTGATGAACTTCTCCGAATAACCGGGCTTTGCCTTGACCGTGATATAATCCGCATAGTCGAGCGGCTTTCCTTCCACCAGTTCCATGTCACTCATGGTCACGTAGACGGTATTGTCCGCAGATGACCAGCCGGTGTAATAGATCCCTTTTACCCGGTAATCTTTTGTATACCCGTTGCCGTACTCGATGGTGATCGAGTCCCCAACGCGAACTCCGCCGAGGGAGGGCTGGAACTCATCCTCTTCTTTGATCGTGGCATCTCCTGCAACGGGCTTCCCGATGATGACTTCCCCGGTATCGTCCTCGCCAAGGTAACTGCCCGGCAATCATCTTCGAGTGTAGAGCGGGGAGACGTACTTCTCGTCACTGGGGGATATGGCCCGCACCGAGACCCCGAGAACGCGCTGGCGGTACTTGAGCGTCGCCCCTTTCGAAAGATGGGGGGTTGCCCGTTCCACGCCCGGGCATGCCGTTGATGAGGTCGAGCGTTGCATCAAGGTCGGTCACGTACTGGTCACCCGACTTGGGGCTGACGAGCACGTTGCTCACTTCGTAAGTCCACAACCTGCTTTGTGATACTCTGCCCGATCCCGTTGAAGAGGCCGGGCAGGAAGACCATGTTGGTGAAACACATCGCGATGATAAGCACGGTCAGGACCACACTTGAGCGGCTTCCCCGCTGGAGCGAACGCAGGGCCAGCAGGAACGCGACCTTTAATTCTTTTTGTCCCATGGGAACTTTCCGTCACCGTTCATCTTTGGCAGGTACCAGTACCGGTACGCAACAAACACAAGGATACCAAGTACGATGAGTCCAAGGATAATATTCCCCGAATTGTCTGCTGGCAGGCACCCGCAGGTTCATCTGCCGGATCATCGTATGGACTCCCATGTCATCGGTGTAGGTAATCGTAAGATTATAGGCGTAATTCCCTGCCTTCACACCTTCGAGCAGGAAGATGGCAGGAGCATCATTACCGGGCTTGATCTTTCCGATGAATGCCTCCTTTTGACCTTCTGCCGGGAGGTCGATGGTTGCTGACACCTGTTTTGCCTCACCGGTTCCGGTATTCTCTATACGGACAGTAAGATCAAAGGGGATATTTTCAGTAAGCCGTGGTGGATTGGTATCAACGGAGACAAAACCCAGTTCTGCTTTGCCTTCCAGCATCAGATCGATACCGGTTGTCCGGGTTCGGAGGAGTCCCGTCGATGGCATTGTAACTGATGGTTACCGGTATCCGGACAAGACCGGCATTTGCTTTCTTGTCGGAAAGAAATACCATTTGTACCGTTTGCTGCTCCCCGGGACCAATTACTCCCAGGTGATAGAGATCGGTATTCTTTGGCGCGACCACCGTGCTCATATTTTCGATCTTCACCGTCACATCATCCGCCAGGGTCTGGCCCGCATTCCTGACCGTGAGGGTGATCGGGATCTCCTCTCCCGGATTTGCAGGTGCACCCAGCGATGAGTCCATGATCAGGATGGCCTGTCTCTGGATTCCCACTGCAGTGTTGACATTCACCTGGACAGGATACCGGGTGCTCTTTCCGCCGGTAGTATCGATCCAGACTTCAGGATAATACATCCCGCTCTTTGAAGGAGCCCGGATAGAGAAAGTGATGGAGATTGACTGTCCCGGCCCGATCTCTCCTACGCGGTCGAAATCCTTACTCAGGACTTCAATGCCATTTCCTTCAAGGTGAACATTCTCGAGGTTCACATTGATATCCGTGGTTTTTACGGTGGCATAGGTTGTATCTGATAACTGCCCGGATTTTTCACTGATGGTTGCACTTGAAGCAGTGTTTTTTATCGTGATCGTAACGGTCCCGAGGCTGTCGGGCATGAGCACCGAAGGATTCACGTTATAGTCGGTGATCGTTACAGTCGGGGTACCTGCTGCAGATGCAGGTACTACAAGTGCTCCGAGGAGCGCGATGATTATGATAATTGAAACGGTCCATTTCATAGAGAGCCCTCATGAGACTGGAGATATATTCCCATAATTTTTTTGGTTTTTTTCTTAATAACCGGATATTTTTTTTTCATAATTACACCATATGTAAAGAAAATGTTCCCACACCCTGCTTTACGGTTATTTCATTGACAGGAAGAGCGGGATTGTAATCCTCGGTAACGTAAACTCCATTGTTCAGGGTAAATCCGGAGCCGGTGATATCGCCAACACCCTGCTGAACAGTAATTCGGGTATTGCCCGTACGAGGGACCCTCAGGGTGAGATCGCCAATATCATTCATTATTGTTGCATCAAACTTCCCACCACGATACCGGTCGAGATTGATCTCGGTATCCCCTGCACCCGAATGGACGTTGAGATAGGTGAGATTGATCGTACCGAGATTCAAACGGCAATCCCCGGCGCCGATATTCACATCCAGCGCTACCGGGATATTATCCGTTATGCGGATTTCCCAGCGGTTCGGAGAATCTGCCGCAAACCAGGTTTTTCCGGTATGACCTTTGTCAGTCATCCGGATATTTTTTGTAGAATTGTCAAGGTATGATGAAAAATCCGGTTGCCATTCCGGTGCTTTCGAAAAGGTCGTTGCTTCCATCATTACAGGTTCCGGACCACCACCATTGATCGTGATCTCCCCTGCACCCATGGTGACAGAAATATTTCCTGAAGTAGCGCTATCCACCAGGAAATCCGTTGTATTGGGAGTGATCCATGTCGGTGCGGACAAACGGTGAATTTGCACTATCAGGGGCAGATGAGATACTGCCTGATACAACGAGGATGCCAAACCCTGTGGTAAAGGATACAACAGCAATCGCAATCAGCCACAGGATTACCCGTGTTGGCGTTGTACCGGAACCAAAGACAATACATTTGACGCGATAATTTTTTTCATCTTTTGGTATTTCAGGGCTCATGTTTCACTCTCCGTCCCGGCAATCATTTGAATATTCCATTTCAGGTAGCGGATACCCATGTGATAGAAGAATCTGGCAAGATAGAAGTCACCGATTACCAGAAGAAGCCCGACCGCAGTAATTCCCACAGAGAAGAACAGTCCCGCCACAGGAGACTGCCAGATTGAAAATGAGGGGGATCCCATGATCTGCAGGAGTGCATAAACAAAGGCTGCAGGGCCAGATACGGAGAATGTAACACCAACCAGAACTACTACAAGGAGGAGGACAACGAGAACAATGAACGGTGCCAGTACAAAGACAAGATTGAAAAGCCCAAGTCCGAGAGTGGCCACTACCGCGTGGAAGATATTTCCGCAGGAACGGGTTAATTCGGCTTTTTTCACGAGATGTATTGCTTTGATCTCCTTTGCAACATCATCCGGAGAGCCAAGAGACCTGAAGAGTTCATCTTCGGATCTCCCTTCCGCCTTCCCAAGCCGGAAATGCTCCCGATAATCTGAAAGAAGGTCTTCAAGATCTTCTGCCGGCAGGGTTCCCGAGAGCCGATCGGTTAATATCCGGATATATTCCTGTTCATTCTGCAGCATCGTTTTTCCCCACAAGAAGCGCATTTACCGCTGTCGTAAAACGCATCCATTCCTCTTTGAGTTCATGTTCTTCTTTCCTTCCACTTTCAGTCAGACCGGTAATACTTTCTCGGGGGACCTTCTCCGGATTCCTGGAGGTATGTAGTCACATACCCTTCATCCTTAAGGCGCCTCAGGAGCGGGTAAATGGTGCCTTCCGAGATATCAATTCTCTTTGAGATCTCGTTGACAAGTTCGTACCCGTAGCATTCCTTCTGCGCCAGAACAGCAAGGACACAGATCTCAAGCACCCCTTTTTTAAACTGAATATTCATCGCAGCTCCATGATAACCAGCGAACCCAAACCCCGGTTTAATGTGCGGAAAGATCCATGATTTCAGACAAGGTTCCCGGGAGTCTGACAGGGGATTTTTACTGGGTACGCCAGTCACAGTGTTTTACACGGTATCTTGCATTACAAGATACTTGGTTATAGTGAGTTGTTCTTTATTAAAAATATTGCTCACCGCACTACGCGATAATGAGAAATCCGGTTGCTGGTCATGAGAAAACATTCTGCGATTTAAAGAATTTTTAAAAACGAAACCTATGAATTTTATATTTCTGATAAGGACACGGTTTGCTGCCCATAATCTTCAGTAATACCTTTTAAGGGTAATTTCTGGATATAATCATAGGATCGTACAATGATCTCTATGAGTCTTTCCTCATCCGGATAGCCCGCAACAAGACGCTGGATTTCATGGATACTGGGCAATTCATCGCTGAACTTGTAATATTCCGTCACGCTGTTCCCTGCACTAGTTCTTTTTGCCAGCGTACAGTCTGCTACAAGAAATGCATTGTACATTTACTGACGTTGAGAAATATATCAGTACGTATACTTGTAATGATCGAAATGAGTGCCACTTTCTGCTCTGACGAATAAAAAAAGGATTATTCTGGCAGTTATTTGTGCGTGTAATACGCTCAAATTCCGGAATCACTGGCCGCATAAATTTTTATAAAACCAACCCGCCCGAACCGGACAACCTTTCCCGGTTCCTCTTTCACTGCAGGTTCACAGGCACCATAGATCTCGCCATCCTGCGACACTGGCAAACGGTCACCTCATGGATGTCATGACAGGGATAGACAGGGACGAAGTAAAAGCAGCATGGATTGCGGCAGTAGAGCAACTTTCCCGGGCAGAATTAAGATGATAGGGATACCGGGTATCCCCTCAACCTTCTTCTTGTGGCACCGGACCTGAAATTTCCGGTTCATATTTTATAAAAATTTATCCGATATCCTCTTTTTTACTAGGCAGCAGAACTATCATCCTTTTCGCTCGTGGGGATGATGCAGACGATGCTGCCAGGAATCAGGACCTCAAGGGATTCTTTCAAAGAATCGATATACTCCTGCACATCCCCCATATTCTGTTCCGGATCAAACCCGAGGAAGATATCGATATAGATTCTGGTGCCGGACCGGCGCGAGCGGACACCATGGAAAAAATGGTACTTATTGAACGAGGCGACTCAGTTCCCGTAAGATGACGAGCTGGAGCTCTTCTTCGAGGGTCTTGTCGAAGAGGTCCGGGAGGGAAGAGGAGATCTCCCGGTAGCCCGCGAGCAGCAGGAAGCCGATGATGACAAAGGATACCGCGGGATCGATATATTCCGCCCAGCTGTACTGGACGAGGAAGACCGAGAGTACCAGCGAGAGGAGGATGAGTAAGTCCGAGAAGGTCTTGGCCCGCCGGAGACGCCACTGGGCCTCCATGATGGGGGTGGGCTCTTTCTGGTTAAGACGATAATTTTTCCGCCAGTGGTATGAGTCCGCGATACTGGCAAGGAGCATGAGGGGGATACCGATAAATGCGGCATCCATATCAAAATGTTCAGGATAGAGAATCCTGTGGGCGGTAAAGGTAAGGAGGATACAGAGGGATATTAACATCACTCCACCGGTGATGATCCGTGTTAGGGACTCAAACTTTCCCATCCCGTAATCATAGGTGAACTTTCCCGCCGCTCGTCACCCGCCGGATGATGAGGAGGGCAAAGGAAGTGGCGAGGATCTCGTTTGCACCCTTGACGATATCGGAAAAGAGGGTCATGGAACCGGATACTATGACTGCAATGGTTTCCGGGATCAGGATGAGAAGATCGATGCAGAGCCCGGTAAAGACCAGCTGCTGGCGGGATTCCTCCTTTTCGCCGGCTCCGTTGCTGATTGCATCGCCAGACATGTTGTCTATACAGGAATGACGGGAATATTAAAGAAACTTCAGGACGGGGATCAAAACCGGTGACGGGAAAAAAATGTGAGAGTCATTTTGTGAGGGGGGGCCGCCTCATGGCCTCTCTTCAGGCACAGCGGGGCAATGAGGTTTTATGTAATTTTAAAATCCTGAACCGCCGCGGGGTATCCCTTCGGAGGCGACTGCGTTCCTCGCATCCGGGGTTATGGGGGCATCATCCCCCATCTTCGTACTTCATCAATGGTTCCCTTATGTCATGCAATAACCTGTTTTTACAATTCATATGATGCGGTAGAAATTTCAAGATATGGAGCAGGCGCTGATATCAGGAGCGATGTATTGTTGCTAAGGCTCTGTTGAAATCCTATTTTGCAGCGATTCGTTTCTTCTTTTCGGCTGCCTGGAGGGGACCCCCCTCTTTTTTTAGAGGGTTTTAACAGATCCGTTGCTTTTCTCTGTTCACCCCGCAACAGGATTGGGTATCATCGCATTAGTGCATGATTCACATTGCTGTTGCAGGTGTTGCCGGTCGCTCTGAAGTTCCGGCGACCAGCACAAATAACACAAGTACCTCCTATTCCATTTCGATATAAATGGCGTCCCACCTCACGAGATGTACCTCATTTTTATTATTGACGGTCAGAGGGATGGACCAGATATAACTGGCACGGTTTTTGTCATAATATAATCTCGCGGGATCGCGGATAGTGCGGGTGCCAACCGCACCTTTTCCTTCGGTTGCCTTGAATATTGCAATGCTGTCAGGAAATACCCCGGGCGGATTCCCGAGAATGAAGATCACGCCGCTCGGGGTAACGGTGCCTTTCGATACTTCCCCTTTATCGTTTACCGTTATCGTGATCTTGTTTCCTTTGGTATAACTCGCAAACGTCAGTTCCCAGCGCCCCATATTGGCGGGAAGCCGCCCGTCTGCCATGAGGTTGTACCCATTGGCTTCAACGAGTAACGCATCAGTATCAAGGGAACTTCTGGCTGAGGGGAGGGCGATCGCATTCGCCCAGAGCAGACCGCCGTCCGTGCCTGCAGGTCGTGGGGTGGGCGAATCCCAGAAACAACCGGAGGAAAGAACGGCTAAAAACAGGATGAGGAAAATTCCTGCCCGGAAAGGAACTTTGTGCACGATTTCCCCCCCGTCACGGCGACAGGAAATTGAACCCGAGGCCAACAAGAAATGCTTTTTCAAATCCGGGAAAAGGCATTCCGCTCCGGTATTCAAAGAGGTCTTCCTGCACAACCGCTCCCCACAGTCCCTGAAACCCGGGATTCCCGTTTACATCAGCCCACCAGATATCCATCTCCCGCATCACGACCTCGTCATCAGTTCCGTGCCAGTCGTGGATGTCCAGGGTATTGAGCTTCGCATCCAGGTTCACCGGGTCCCAGCCCCACCGCGCCATTTCGGTAGTCTCAAAGAGTAACCTCCTGTCCATTGCCGCCGGTTTGATAATACATCCCCATTCTGCCTCGGACGGGGTTGTCTCCGGTTCGGTCCCAGACGGAGGCGGTGTGGTAGTCACCTCTCCTGTTGCGGGATATTCACAGGCAATTGCGATTAGATTGAACGGGAACGGGATAAGGAGAGCTTTTGTGATGACAACCGCAGTCGTCTCGACATCATCGAAGGTGTCGTCAACTGTGGTAACAACATCATCAACCCCTTTATCTACCGTACCTGCAATTTCACAGGCCTTCCCGAAGATCGGTATTTCCCCGGAGTTATGGTTCCCGGGGGATACGTAGAGATTATGCGTGCCTTTGGTAACGTAGATCCTTGGGTGCAGGGTGCCGGGGGCCTTCGTGACTGCATCCCACTGCACAACCTCCATCTTCTGCCAGAATAACTCCATCGGCCCTGAGATAATGTCCACAATCGGCTGCATGTATTTCAGGTTTTCCGGACAATTCCCGCGGGTCCTCTGGCCAAAACTAAGATAGATGGGTTTTTCCGCTTCCATAAAGGGTTTTTCAACAACCACGGCAATTGCGGTCCAGTCCCCTTCATAGGTATTCTTGCCGGTACTCCCTTCCTCATGAACCGGGAAGAAAAATAGTACCAGATGATCCATTTCTGGTCCAGGAACCCGAGCAGCGATTGTACCCAGGATTGATCTGACATCGTGTCCTTGATATCGACAAGGATCGCGTTGAGGCCCTTGAGATCGAGCACCTGGGCAAAGTACCGGTACTGGTAAGGATTAGCCTTCAGCGAGGGCAGGGTTGAATACAGCGTCTGGCTCTTCGTGATATCGACATTCGCTACTCCCGTGTCGGTCCAGCCGGCACAGTTCAGGAACAGGTACCCGTCCTGGGTGTTCTGCAGATATTTAGCGGAAGACCCGGGATAGGTGAGAAGATCGGTCAGCTGGATCACGTCGTCTTCTCTTTCGAGGTACGGGTTCAGGCCCATCCGCCATGCTTCATCGGGAAAATCCCCGATCTTCCGGTTATGCCTCTGGGGGTTCAGGGTGATTGTTCCTTTCCGGATGAGTTTCTGCCAGTTGGTCCTGAGGTGCTTCCCGCCCGGGTCACGGTAGGGTTGTGCAGACCATAATGCGCTGTGTTCCATGAACCTTCCCGGGTGTACTGGGATCTGCGGCTCTTCAGGATGGAGGAAAAGAACCGGCTCGTATTTCCGTATCAGCTTGATTGCCTGCTCGCGTGTCACCATTATTTTATCCCTCCTTTAGTATCGTCCCCTGTATGCAGCGGCTCCAGGATTCGACGAAAAGATCGATATACGACAAGAAGTCCGGGTCACACTTCTTCCAGATCTTCAGTAATTCCGGGTCGGTTTCGATATGGTACTCCACTTTACAGGATTGTAACTGGAGGATCCACTTCCGGATCGTATCAGGTCCCACCAGCTTGCACAACCACCCGGCCCATTCCTGCATGAGTTCCGCCATTGCGGGTCCGTTTATCTTATTTTTACACCAGAGTTCAACGTATCCCTTGTGGAATTTTTCCCATGTTTCTTTTGCGTGCCGACCATAGCCGAACACCGTTCCGGATAATGTCTTCGACAATGCGGTTCTGGCATTTGATGTACAGCGTATACTGCTGGATCTTCTGGGAACTCAGTTTCGATAACCAGCGTTCATAACCCCTGTTCAGGCATTCGAGCGCTTTTACGTCCTTGAAACGGCAGAAAAATTCTCTTTCCAGTTCATCCGGGCCGTACTTCCACAATTTGACTTCATCGATGGATCCCAGGAAAGAATAGCGGTCATCAATGGTCCAGGACCCGACTATCAGGTCCCTGCTCCCGACCGATCCCACACCACTTTTAAGGTCGTATCTTTCTGCCACTATCTTGTCGTTGATCGATAAGACTGCCGACGCGATACCGTCATGAAAATAGGTGACCTTCGTCCACGAATTCGTGGGAACCGTGAAGGTTTTCCCCGCGGGAGAATAAGGCGGTTCGCTGGACAGTGTTATCCAGTTGCCTCCCGTGTCCCTGAAATCCCCGTGAAGGATACCCCGCGTGGTATCATTCCCCTTCGGACCCGCAGACGGGGTAAGGTATACGGCAAAAGAATCGTCTCCCTCAATAATATTACGGCGCTTATCAACGAACGTGGGATTTATCCACGCCTCAACTTTTAAGGATCCCAAATTCTTTATTGTGGGATTGTGCCGTATCGTCACCCGACTGGAGACTCCGTTAAACTGTAAGGCTCCGGAATACGGTTCGTTGCCGGCAGCGAGAAACGGGGTATTGGTTCTGACACCGTGGTTCCCATGATCCGAGGTATCGACAGCAACCCCGTCCCCCGTGTTATATTCATGATGGAGAATCAGTTTTAACATAAGAATTCCCTCGGGGTTTCCGTATCCAAACGGTCAATAATTGCGTGAATAGTCAAATCCGGCCAATAATGAGGATGATACAAACCGGAAACAGGAGATAAACCATGTACAATACAAATTTTTTTCATAATATGCCCCCATTGAATGAACAATATTTATTATGTCTTATAAAACTATTGTCAGGATTAATTATTACCTGCGAGACATAATTCGATATAAAAAATGAGGGTAAAGTATCAATAAAAACCCCGAATTCTTGTAATGCTTATGACGTAAATTTTGAAAAAATTACTTGACGCAAATGATACGAAAAACAGTGACTGATGTTGTAAGGTAGTACTTTCCTGCGTGACGGGTTCTTCATATCGTTCAATCGCTATGTGGGGGTCACCTCAGCGGGGGGGCGGAGGCCGGGCCTAAGCCCCCAGAAGCGTGAAAACAATTTACCCGTGTATGAACTATGGCAAATTTTATCTGAACATCAGGGGCTGAAATAACATTTTACCTAAAAATCAATTGACAGAAAGTACTGTGCTCTGCATTACTTTCTTCAATAAGGTTAAGGCATCATTTCTTTTTCTCTAAAAATGTGTCAGCTACCCGACATACCCTTCACTTGTGCGTGTAATACGCCACAATGCCCGGCATCACTGAACGCATCAATCTTCACAAACCCTACCCGCTCGAACTGGATAACCTTCCCGATCTCCGACCGTACCTGCCGGTTCGCAGGCCCCGATCATCTCGCCATCCGGTGTCAGGAGCGTGCACGGAACGGTTGCCTGCGCCGGCAGCCACTGGACGATATGTGCTTTTGCCGCCCGGGCATCCGCAAGCGAATCCCCGGCATAGGAGAACGAGGGTGTGCTGCCGTTCCAGGTGATCTTCACATTGAAGAGATCCTTGAGCCGGAGCATCGTTAGCCTCCGGGGACGATCTCGCTCTTCGGGAGGAGGACCGTCCCGTAAACTCCAGCGTCCGGGTGCCGCGGGCAGCATCGCTCGGGTGGAGCATCGCATGCGCAGTATGAGGTTGCGCACCCTCAATCTGTGCAGTCACCGGGTCCGGGACAAAGAAGTACCGGTTTGCCATCGGGTCAACAATCTTCTTGTTCTCGGCATAGAGATTGTCCCACGAGAACGAGATATCCGTGTCCCCGATACCGATCGCAAGCATCGCGTTCTTGACCGCTTCGGGACTGATCCCCCGGCGGGCAAGGGCCCGGAGGGTGCCGAGCCGGATATCATCCCAGCCGGTATACGTACCGTCATTGATCCCAAGCCGCATCTGCGAGGTGGAGAGGACAACGCCTTCGATTCCCATCCGGCCATAGTGCCGGTACACCGGCACCTTCCAGCCGAAGTGGTCGTAGATGTAGCGCTGGCGGCGGGTGTTGGCGATATGGTCCTTGCCCCGGATCACGTGCGTGACACCGAGCAGGTGATCATCGGCAACCACCGAGAAGTTCATCAGCGGGTAGACATGTGCCTTCACTTTCGGGTGGGGCGGGGCATCAAGGATACGGAATGCCGGGAAGTCCCGCATCGCCGGATCGGGATGGTGGAGATCGGTCTTGATCCGGACCGATGACCTCGCCTTCCTTAAACCCGTGGTCGAGCATCTTCTGCCAGAGCTCAAGGTTCTTTTCCACCGACTGGTCGCGGCAGGGGCAGGCAGTCTTCTTCTGTCTTGAGCTCCTTGAACTGCTCGTTGTCGCAGGTGCAGACATAGGCCCCGCCCCGCTCGATCAGCTGCGTGCAGAGATCATAGTAGAGGGTGAGGCGATCGCTCTGGGTCACCGTCTCGGTGATCCCGAGACCGAGCCATTTGAGGTCCTCGACCACCATCTCGTAGGCTTCCGGATCGACACGCTTTCGGATCGGTGTCCTCAATGCGGAGGATGTACCGTCCGCCGTACTGCTTCACGTAGGCATCGTTGAGCGCCGCTGCCCGGGCATGCCCGATATGAAGGGGGCCGGAAGGATTCGGGGCAAACCGCATCACAACGCCATTTTCTGCCCCTTCAAGATCGGGCAGCACTTTCTTATGCTCGTGCTTCTCGGAGAGTGCCGCAAACATTTCCGGTGCCCGGGTCTGGAGGGTCGTTACCCGCTCTTCAGGAGAGAGTGCTGCAACATCAGCGATCGCTTCCTTTGCAAAGGCCGAAACTTCTTTTGCCCTGCTCCGTAGCTCCGGGTGGGCACCCATCACCATACCGATGACGGCTCCTGCCTGCGGAACGCCGCCATGCTTCACGGCATTCTGGAGTGCACACAAAAAGAGGAGCTCTTTTGGATCGTCCCCGGCCATCCTAATAACTCCGGGTAACAAAAAATTCGCCAATATCCATCAAGAGCTGACGTTCTTTTGAGGGGGGGAGGACGGAGAGGTGCTTGTTGCTGTCGGCAACAAGATCCGCGGCAATTTTCTTGACTTCGTCGATCACACCGGCATTCGGTCAGTTCCCTGATCGCCGCATTCGATATCGGCAGGCGAAAGATCGCGCCGGTATTTCTGCAGGTCAAGACCCTTCTCCCGCGCCTTGATCATGATGAGGGTCTGCTTGCCTTCGCGGAGATCGGATGCCTGGTCCTTCCCGCTCTTCTCCGCGGGGGTGAGCAGATCGATCAGATCATCCTGGATCTGGAACGCGATACCGGTGTTGAGCCCGAAGTTGTAGAGGGCTTTTACCTGCACGGCATTGCCACCGGCAAGGACTGCCGCCGATACCGGCTGCTGCCGCATAGAGGACACCGGTCTTCTTCCTGACCATCTCCATGTATTCGTCTTCGTCCACATCAGTGCGGTGCTCAAAGGACATGTCCATGTGCTGGCCTTCGCAGATATCGGCACAGGCTTTGGCAAGCATGGTTATGGCACGGACTTTTGCATCGTCCTTGGCGTTCGCCATGCAGATATGCTCGAAGGCACGGGCATAGAGCACATCCCCGGCAAGGATACCGGTTGGCATGTCCCATTTCGTGTGGACCGTCTGGACACCGCGGCGCAGGTTATCGTCGTCCATGATGTCGTCATGGATGAGCGTGAAGGTGTGCGTCACTTCGAGCGCGAGTGCTGCATGCATGAGTCTCTTCGGAACTTCCGCGTTTCACCGCATCCGCCGCGAGCATGACGACTGCGGGGCGGAGCCGTTTTCCCCCGGCAGCGAGAAGATGGGCTGACGCCTTGTTCAGTTCACCGACCGTATCAACGAAATACCGGTCGATCATGCGATCGATCGTCTTTGCAACCGATTCCAGGTACGGTGGATAGTTCCGACATAGTGATTCCTCGTTTAATTGATCTTGAGCCGCTGCCCGTTCCTCATCAGGTGGACGGTGGACTGGGCAGTGTATCCCATTTCCGCCGGCAAACTCCGTATACTCGGCCGTCATCTTCAGGCTGCCCGTGCGCAGGGATGATATGCTGCGGCTGCAGGAGCTGGATGAACTCGTAGTGGTCCTCGCGGTAGGCGTGACCGCTGACGTGCAGATCCTCAAAGATCCGGGCACCGGCCATGCCGGAGGTGCTCTCGACCATGTAGCGCTGACCGAAGTTCATCGGGTTCGGGATGACGTTTGCCGAGAAGACGACCTTGTCACCCGTTGACAGCTGGTAGGGGGTATCCCCGATCGCAATGCGGGTGAGGATCGAGCCCGGTTCTCCCTGGTGTCCGGTGACGATCGGCAGGAACTGTTCCTTGCCTGCCTTCATCATCCGGCGCATGGTCCGGTCAACGGTCCGCCGGTTCCCAAAGACACTGGTGGTCTCGGGAAACGAGACGAGTTTCATCTGCTCTGCGGTGACCGAGTACTTCTCCATGGACCGGCCGAGAAGCACCGGTTTCCTGCCGATCTCGTGGGCACATTCCGCAATGGTCTTGACACGGGCAGATGTGGGACGAGAAGGTGGAGACGATGATCGCATTCTTGTCATCCTCGTAACTCGTGATGCGTGTCGCGCACAAGGTCGCGGGCGATCCGCTCGCTCGGGCACCGGCCCTGGCGGTCGATGTTGGTGCTCTCCACGATGAGGGCAAGCACGCCTTCCTTCCCGATCTGGCGGAGGCGGGCAAAGTCCGGGGGTTCACCGATGACCGGGTGTCCGGTCGAGCTTGAAGTCCAGCGCATAGACGATCGCACCGTGCGGCGTGTGAAGCACCGGGGTCACCGTATCGATGATCGAGTGCTGGGTGCGGACAAACTCGAGGACGAGGTTCTGGGAGAGCGTGTACCGCTGCCCGGCCTTGAGCGCAAAGAGCTTGTTGTTCACACCGAACTTCTGCTCGCCGGAGATCTGCTGCCGGATCAGTTCCGTGGTATACGGGGTGGCGATGATCGGCGCATTGTACCGGTGCGCCAGTTTCGGGATCGCCCCGATATGGTCGAGGTGCCCGTGCGAGCAGACGATCGCCTTGACCGTCCCTTCGATCCGCGTTCATCACCGTATCATCCGGTATCGCCTTGATCTTGATCAGATCAAGGGAGTGCATATTCTCGATCTCCGCGTCCTCGTGGATCATTACCTGGTCCAGGCGGAGTCCCATGTCAAATATGACAATTTCCTTTCCGCAGCGGACGGCGGTCATATTCCGCCCGACCTCGTCGTATCCGCCCACTGCGATAATTTCTATATCCATTTTGTATCTCCTTACTTTTCTGTATTGGTATATTCTGCCTGAAAAATTACCCGGTTTGATTAGTGTTATCGCTTGATCCGTGCCGGATTGTCTTTATCGATCATCTGGCGGGTCCTTCCCGTAATGTACAGCGGGTGCTTTCCTGAGATCGGCTACCCGTGCCGATCCGGTCAGGAACATGGTAACCGTCAGTTCCCGGTGGATCGCCTCGATCGCGTCACAGAGCGCCTCGTCGCTCTCCATCGCCGGCTTCAGGAGCGGGAGCGCCATACCGCAGAGGTCTGCACCGAAGTGCAAGTCCCTTGGCGATGTCAAGGCCGCTCCGGACACCGCCGGACGCGATCACCGGGCCACCGGTGGCGAGCACCTCGGCAAGGCTGACTACCGTGGGAATGCCCCAGCACGGCAAAGTCCTGCCCCAAGCGACTTGAGTGCCTTGTCCTTGCGTTTCTACTCTCGTCTGCCCGCACGCTCTCGACTGCTGCCCAGGACGTCCCGCCCCAGCCGCCGATATCGATGGCGCGGACACCCGCACCCCAGCACTTCCGTGCCGTTGCCGCAGAGATCCCGCACCCGGTCTCCTTGACGATGACCGGTGTTTTGAAATCCCGGCAGAGTTCCTCGATGGCAGCAAAACAGCCGATGGCGTTATGATCGCCTTCCGGCTGGATCGCTTCCTGCAGGAAATTGAGGTGGATCGCAAGCGCATCCGCCTCGATCATCTCAGACTGCCGTTCCGCCCATTCGATCCCGTGGTCGCGGAGCTGGACAACACCAAGGTTTGCCACAAGGAACGCATGCGGGCGCCTCGTCCCGGACAACCGAGAACGTATCGGCAAGGGACGGGTTCTCGAGCGCAGCCCGCTGGGAACCGACACCCATCCCGATCCCGAATCGTTCCGCTGCCCGTGCAAGCCGGGCGTTCACGTCTTTTGTTCCCGGGATGACCACCGGTCATTGCCGAGATGAAGAGGGGGGATGAGAAGGTGTGGTTCAGGAACCGGGTCGAGAGGTCGATCGTTCCCATGTCGCATTCCGGCAGGGCATTGTGCACGAACCGGATATCCGCAAACCCGGCATCCCCGCTCTCGACCTGCTTCTTCTGCACAGATGCGCAGGTGGTCGAGTTTGCGCGATGATGTAAACCGTTTCTTGTCTCCCATACGATCTATTCTCCCCTCACTCTCGTCCCGCCATGGCCGGATCCTGCAAGGAAGTCCGCAACCCGCGAGACATGAAAGATATCTGACCCGATCCCTGCATCCGCAAGGTCGAGCAGTTCATCAATCTTCCCTCTCATTCCACCGGTGACATCGGTATGCATCGAGTTGCCGATCTGGAGTGCTGGCACCGTATTCCGGGTGATTTCCGGTACCACACGCTCTCCATCCAGCACTCCCGGTACATCGGTGGCGAGCCCGACGCGGCTGATCCGTAAGGGCAACCGCGAGGTAGCGCACGAGCTGGTCGCCCGATACGATACAGGCTCCCGTGAAAGGTCCATCACCACGTCTCCGTGGATCACAGGGACCATCCCGAGCGCGAGCATCTTTTCAAGGTGCCGGCACTCGAACGCGACGAGCCTGCCGTTGTCTGCAATCGCCGGCATGGAGCGGGTGGACACCGACTGCCGCAACACCCTTGCTCCGCGGAGTGCTGCGACAACCTCATCGTTGAGGCTGCTGACCGCCCGGTGGGTGACAAAGATCCCTTCGGTCTCCCCGCCGTTACGCCCCGCGTCGAGGTGGTAGCGCTTCGCCTCGGGATGCCCGCAGGAACCGGCACCGTGGATGACCACGATCCCGCCCGTCCGTGCACCGGCAATCGCCGCGGCAATCGCTGCAAGCTGCTCACGGTTGACTGCACAGTCGGCACTCTTGTCGGTGATGACGCTCCCGCCCAGTTTCAGGATCAGCCGTTCAGACATTCTTCTCCTTTCGCACACCTTCCGTGTCGATGCCGGTGACGATCGCCCGTGCCTCGCAGGCCTCGATGGCACCGGCAATCCGGTGTTTTAGCGGCTTGGGGCAGAGCGCAACCATGCATCCCCCGCCACCGGCACCCGTGATCTTTGCACCGAACGCCCCGGCAGACCGGGCGGCAAGGACCATCTTTGCCAGCTGCGGGTGACCGACACCCGAGCACTTCGAGGAGGGCATGGTTCATGTTCATGTACCTGCCCAGTTCCCGGGGATTGTTGAGGTGGTGGATCGCACTCATGCTGACCCCTTCGATGGCATCGAGAACCGGGTCCACGATATCGGGGTGCTTCTTCTTGAGTTCCGCTACCTGCTCCACCATCTTTGAGGTGCTGTGCGAGACGAGCGAGTCCCCGATCACGAGGTGCATGTTCTGCGGGGGCAGTCGCCGCCGGGATCCGCCGCTGATAAGGACGATCCCCCCGTACGTGGAGACCGTGGTATCGGTCGGGCTTGCCCGCCCTTTCTGCACCGTTCTTCTCGATCTCAAATGCCATGTTCGCGATATCTTCGCGGGTCTTGTTCAGCGAGAATTCGTCATTGATGGCCGACAGCGTGGCAACCGTTACTGCAGCCGACGAGCCGAGGCCGGACGAACTCGGGATCTGGGAGTTGATGTAGACGCTGCCCATCACGCCCATCGCCTCGAAACACCCGTCGATATACGGGGACTTTGCCCGCTGGGGCCGTTTGGTATTCCGCACGGTGACAAACACCCGGGGCTTTATGGCCATGGCTATGCCGGGCTTTCCGTATACTACTGCATGCTCGCCGAACAAAAATACCTTGCCCGGCGCACTCCACGTTGCCAACCTAGATCACCGCAATGGCTCGCGTACCCCACGACTTCTTTGTTGTCTCCGGTCACATCGCCGCTTGTCGCATACCGGATTAGTTTCGCCGCTTTTGCCCCGAGCTGGCTGCAGGCAGTCACCATCGCGGTGATCGGGCCGTACCCGCAGGCAGTGACCCGCCGCTCCTCAATCCGCCGGTAGAATTCCCCCGTGTCGAGCGTAGATAAGCGGTTCGATCGCATAGAGATCATCCGATTTTGCCTTCGTCTCCGGCACATAATGCGAGAAATCGCTGGACGCAACGATCCTGACATCCCGTTTTGTCAGCCGGACCGCTGCAACGATCTTTTCTGCAAGCCGCATTGCACTCGCATAGTCCTGCTGGCCCATCATGACCGGGGCAATCCGGGCCCGGGGAAACCGGTACTTGATAAATGGCATCTGCACTTCGAGCGAGTGCTCGTCCCGGTGCGAGAGTTCATCGGTCTCGATATCAAGCGATTCGGACAAACTCAGTGTCCGTATCAACCACCCCAAGCGGCGTCTCCCAGGGGATCTGCCGAGACACAGTTGATATACCCGCGATGGGAGGGACCAATAACCACAAAAGTACCGGAAAAATCCGGGGCAATCGCGCCGAACGCGTGGGCTGCAACCTGCCCTGAATAGATATACCCTGCATGGGGGGATACGATGCCCAGAGGGTTCCCTCCGGTCTGGTCTCCGGAGAAGAACTTCTCAAGCAGTTGTTCCAGATGAGAGGGATCCCGCGGATAAAACATGCCGGCTACTGCGCATGTACGCATCTTCATCGGATCAACCCTCTGGTCGTCCTCTTATATCTAGACGATCGGTCACCAAAAAAGGTGAACCTGATTCAGAACTCGGTTTCGAAGTCCTCGGGGGTGAGTGCCGTGGAGATACCGCGGAGCCGGAGCATCTCGCGGGTTAAGAGGAAGTAGATCATCGAGAGCGCCTTGCGACCCTTGTTGTTGGTCGGGATGACGAGGTCAACGAACTTGGTCATGTTGTTGGTGTCGCAGAGTGCAACACGGGGATACCGCACTGGACTGCCTCGTTGATGACCTGTGCGTCGCCGATCGGGTCGGTGACGACAATGACCTGGGGCTCGATATATCCTTCAAGGACCGGGTTTGTCAGGAGGCCCGGGATGAACCGGCCGGTGGCGGACATTGCACCGATGGTGTCGGCGAACTTCTTTGCCGGGTACTGGCCGTACTGCCGGGAGGTGACAACGAGGATGTTGGGTGCCTCGAACTGGGTTAAGAACTTGGCAGCGGTCTTGATCCGGGCATCGGTCTCGCGGATATCAAGGATATACAGGCCATCGCCGCGGACGCGGTAGATGAACTTCTTCATGTCCTCGCTCTTCTGCTGGGTGCCGATGTGGACACCGGCTGCAAGGTACTCCTCGACGGGGATGAGCGGCTCTTTTAATTCAATTTCCATTTCATTTACTGTGGGTCATAGCTGTTCCTCAATGCGTATCAGTTCGTTTAATTTGGCAATGCGTTCTCCGCCCACCACACCGCATTTTAAGAAAACGCAGGAGAATGCGGTTGCAAGGTGCGCAATGGTCGTATCGGTGGTTTCACCGGACCGGTGGCTCATCACCGTGTCCAGACCATGGGTGTGGGCAAGCCGGACTGCGTCAAAGGTGTCGGTGAGCGTTCCCACCTGGTTGGGTTTGATGAGCACGCAGTTTGCTGCGTCCTTCTCGATGCCCTGCTCGATGCGGTCAACCTGCGTGACGAAGATATCGTCACCGCAGACCAGGCAGCGGTCGCCGATCTGGCTGTTGAGTTCGGCAAAGGCATCGAAGTCGTCTTCATGGAGGGGATCCTCGACATAGACAAGGTTGTACTTGTCGACAAGTTCCGCAATATAGGCGATCTGGTCCTCGGTGGACCGCACAGTCTTGCGGTACTTGTAGGCGTTCCCGTCCCACATCTGGCTTGCTGCAACGTCAAGCCCCATGTCAACCTCTACGTTCATTTCGTCGGCGACAAGTCCGGTCGCCTCGGCAATGAGCTCAAATGCGAGGGCATCGTCAATCTGCGGTGCCCATGCACCCTCATCACCCTTGCCGCAGGATTTCCCGTTCTTCTTTAAGAGTTCCTTGACATGCCGGTGGACGGCTGCATTGGCAAATACTGCTTCCTCGGTATCCGCTGCGCCGCCCGGCACGACAAGGAACTCCTGGATCTCGGTGGCGTTTGCCGCATGTGCCCCGCCACCGATGACGTTCCCGAGCGGGAGCGGCAGCTCCTTTGCAAATGCCCCGCCAAGGTAGCGGAAGAGCGGGAGTCCCATGGACGATGCTGCTGCCTTCGCGTTTGCAAGCGAGAGTGCAACGGCAACGTTGGCACCGATCCCCGAGAAATCGGCAGTGCCGTCGATATCCCGGAGCTGCTCGTCGAACCCTTCCTGGTCGCAGGCATCCATGCCGATGAGGGCAGGGATGAGGTTCTGCGATAGGCATTATCAATCGCCTCGTCGTGGCGGCCTGACTTTTGCCTCAAGCGACCCGGTGCTGGCACCGCTCGGGTGCTGCCGACCTGCCAAAACCGCTCGGCGTGTAGATGTCGGCTTCAACGGTCGGGTTGCCCCGGCTGTCCAGGATTGTCCGAAGTTCAATAACCTCAATGGTCGTCATAGGCTCTCTACTTCCTCTTTACGGTAATGGGGATGGTGTTGTTGTTGAATTCCTCGATCGCAATTTCCAGCGGATCGATCCGTGTCGTGGTGATAAGTAACGGAGCACCCATTGATATCTGCAGAGCCCTTGCTCCAATGATCCTTGCCCGTTCATACCGGGTATATGCCTGCGTCTGCATTGTTCTGTCCTCAAAATGATTGTTTTTTTATCTTAATGGGGTCGCTGAGATTCGAACTCAGGTCACTGCGTCCCGAACGCAATAGGATGGTCCAGGCTACCCTACGACCCCTCGTTCATCATAGTCAATCTACTGGTACGGGTTGAGCTCATCAATGATCTCTTTGTGTGTCAGGAGCATGCGCCTGCAGCAGTACCGGGAAATATTAAGATCGTCGAGGATCTTTTTGGGATCCTCGCCTTTCTCCCGCCTCTGCCCTGAACTCTTCCCATGCTGTGGAGATCGGTTTTCCACAGGTGAAACATCGAACGGGTATCAATATTTTAACCTCTCATCATATCTTTTGGTCTTAACGATAAGACTTTTGGAACTTTGCCCGGGCACCGGAGCCGTGCGGCTTCTTGGCTTCTTTCTGCCGCGAGTCGTTGACAAGGAGCGTCCTGTCATACGTCAGGTAGATGTCCTTCATCTGGGGGTCGTTGTGCCACTTGACGATGCCGCGGGCGAGCGCGGTCCGGACCGCTTCTGCCTGTCCCATGACACCGCCACCGGCGACATCGATGGTGACATCGATACCGTGGATCGCGTTGGGGACGAGGAGGAGCGGTTCGGCGATCTTCATCCGGGTGGTGTCAGAACCGTAGGTTTCGAGCGGTACCGAGTTGACCCGGATAACACCTTTGCCTGCCTTGAGGGTTGCCCGTGCGATTGCCGTCTTGCGTTTTCCGCTTGTGTTGATGATCTTTACCATGGGAACCAGCCTCCTTAGAACTTTGCTCCGAGGAACGTGCACACTGCACCGAGCGTGACATGGTTCGGGTTGTTCAGGCGGTTCATGTGTGCTTCTTCGAGCACTTCCATCTCCTTGCCGACAAACTCGACCGGGACACCGACGTAGCACTTGATGCGCTTCATCGCTTCGACGCCACGGGGGCGCTTGTACGGGAGCATGCCGCGGATCGTCCGCTTCATGAGATGGTCGGGCCGGCGCGGGACGAACGGTCCCCAGCGGTCGCCGCAGGCGCCGCGTTCCCTCTTGTGCTTGTAGTTGCCAAGCACACGTGCACGGCTACCGGAGATGATTACCTTCTCTGCATTGACGATCGCAATCTGTTTCGCCGGCAAGCGCCGCGCTGTGCGACAATGCTTGCAAGACGCCCGAGAAGCAGTCCGTCACCGTTGATTACTGTTACCATGTCTTGTTCACCTCAGGATCCGGACACCGCTGCCTTTCGGGTTGTCCTGCTAGGAGCTGCTCGATCGTCATGCACTGTCCCTTCGCGTCCTTGATCTTGCTCGTCGCTGATGCTGAAAAATTCAGCGCCGCAACCTTTACGGACTGCTCCAGCACGACCGCTGCCCAGCACCTTGCCCGGGACGATGATCGTCTCGCCGTTCTGGGCATAGCGGTTGATCTTGGACAGGTTGACCTCGGCGTAATTCCTGTTCGGGGTCTCAAGCCTGCTTGCAATCTCGCGCCAGATCTTAGCCTCATTCTCTCGTGACTTGTTCTTCAAGAGTAAGATGAGGCTGGTAAGACGGGGGTTCGTCTTCTCTACAATTCTTGTCATTTCTTTTCATCCCCTGATATTTCGCCTAACTGGTGTTCCAGCTCGTCTGCCTGCTCCTTGATATACAGAAGTGCACGATTCATGATCTCTTTTACCGGCAGTGAACCGTCGCTTTCGACCACGAAAATATAGCGGTCTTTTTCGGCGGATATCCTGATTGCCGGTTCATCCCCGATACCACTTGCAAGGCATGCCCGTTCGCAGAGCCTGCACATGGAACAGTCGGGAAGTTTGCCATTTACTACTTCGACTTTCTTGCCCTTAACTGCAAGGATCTCGCGGGGACATTCGTCAACGCACATACCGCAGGCATCGCAGGCTTCGCTGATCGATACTACGGGATGGTTTTTGTACCCGCAGACGAGGGTCGGCTGCCATTTGGCGTGCTGCCCTGCCCGGTATTGAGGACTGCCTTGGCCTCGATGACAAGTGTTCTGCCCTTTCGTGAGTTTCACGATGGGGATATTGTCGTACACCGGTACCGCTTTGGGATCCTGCGGGATCAGGTCACTTGAACTGACCGTGCGGGGGCCCTCGACGCTTAGGGTGTAGGTGACCGTGCAGCCCGGGCATCCTGCCCCGCCGCACGAACATTTCTCCTGTGTCGAATAGGATGAAAGATCGGTCTTGATGGGAATGAGCCCGAGGCGGTGGGCCAGCATCTCGTCGAAGAGTGCACTGGTATTATCATAGATGCGCACATCTTCGATTGCAAGGGTTGGCACTTCACCGATCATTGCCCGCCGGAAGGCGTTGGCAAATGCAGGGCTCGCTCCCGAGAGAGTGAATCGTGCGAGGGAGTCGTCCAGACTGGCGAATTCGATCTCCATCACACTCTCCTGCCACGTCTGCCGCCTTTCGGCCGGCATGAGTCGTGGGGAACCGGCGTAACATCTTCGATGCGGCCGATGCGCATACCTGCACGGGCAAGTGCACGGATGGCTGCCTGGGCACCGGGCCCGGGGCTGCGCTGCTTGCCCTGGCCGGGTGCACGCACCTTGACATGGACACCGACAATACCTTTTTCACGGGCTGTCTGGGCAACGTTTCCTGCCATCTGCATGGCAGCATACGGGGAACTCTCGTTGCGGTCCTGCTTGACAACCATACCACCGCTGACTTTTGGTGACGGTCTCTGCACCGGAGAGGTCAGTTACGGTGATGATGGTGTTGTTGAAGGACGCAAAGATGTGGGCGATACCCCATTTTTCCTTCTCATTTGCTGCCATGTTATCTCCTCCTCCCCGCTGGTATCCCTGCCCCGGGGGCTGCTTTGGGGTTTGATGCCGGGTTTGGCAATGCGCGTCCTTCTCTGCATGGGAGTCGCTGACGAACGGGGACTGTCCGTAATAGGAGATCTGTCCTTCGTCAATGCGGGTGACACGGTATCCGGGGATGTTGATACGCCTTCCGCCGATTGCAATGTGACCGTGGGTGATCATCTGCCGCGCCTGTTTCGGCGACCGGGCGAGTCCCTTGCGGTACACAATTGTCTGGAGACGGCGTTCGAGCTGGGTCTGGACCTTGAGCGAGAGGACATCTTCGATGTCCGCATCGGGTCCGAGAAGTCCTGCACGCTGGAGGTGGCTGATGAGCTCGTCTTTCTTTGCATCGAAAATTTCCTTATCGGTGGCACTGTGATCCGAGGGCCGAGCAGGTTACGGGCACCCTTGCGGTATTTGCGCAGGTGCTGCCTGTGCCTTCCAGACTTCGCGCTTGTTGCGCAGACCGTACTCGATGACAAGACGGGTCTCGGATTCGATACGGGTCTTCTCCCACGGGCGCTTTGGGGTCTGGTAGGACTTGTGGTTCTTTCCTGGGTATCCCATGATTAGTTACCTGCCTGTCTTCCTGCTTGACACCAACGGTCTTGCCGGTCCTTCCAGTCGACTTGGTGCGCTGACCGCGGACTTTCTGGCCGGTCTCATGCCGGATGCCCTTGTAACAGCGGATCTTTCTCATGAGGTTGATGTCTTCATCCTTGCGAGAGTGCACATCAGCGCCAAAGAGGTGCTTTGTTTCGCCGGTGTAGACATCCTTCGGACGGTTTGCCATCCAGGCCGGGATCTTCGCTGATGTATTGTTCAACAGCGACACGGAGCCGGTTGACCGACTCCTCGTCAAGGCGACCGAGGGTAACGCATATTCGTCAACGTTCGCCATACGGGAGATAACCGTGGAGGTATGCCTGCCGACACCCTTGATGCCGGTGAGGGCGACCCTCACGGACTTGGTACCATCGAGATCGGTGGTTCCAACCCTTACGAAAGTATTTAATATCTTCTTCCTGAGCCATCCAATCCCCTCGATTGGTGAGATTGTCTCTTTTAGCGCTGAGGGGGAGATTTGAACTCCCGAGTCCTTTCGAACACAGGTTTAGCAAACCTGCGCCATACCAGGCTTGGCTACCTCAACAGAGGAATCTCGCATCTTACTACAGACACTCGCAGTGGATAAGTCGCTGCTCCATGAATGGTGCTTTATAATATGGGCAGAGTTGGGTAATAAGCATTGCGGGCAGCCGGGTGATTACGGATGGACCAGATGCCCGGGCAGAGAATAAAAAGGTTAAAAGGATCTCCCATGATTGCCAATTTTTTGTTGCCTATTAGGTATGCCGGATTTCCGGGATGTTGTTACTCTTGGTACCTTAAGTATGTATGCATCCTATTTCAAAAATGCCGCGCCTGGTTATCATAAATAAGACATGCAGGACCTGAACCGCCACGGGATCGTACCGCTCCCGCAGCCTACCCCAGCTCAAACGTAGTGACACCGAAGATCTCATCCAGCGGCATCGGAACAGGCTCCTTTGTGGTATAGAGTCGTGCGGTGTAAAAGACCGGAGACATCTTCCGGTCCTCGACGAGAGAAACAGCAGCAGTATTCGGAACCGGTATATCGAGAAAAAACGGTTCACCGGGAATACCTGCAACGAGACCATCGAGGATCAATTCAGCAGTTGCCCGGTCACGGGCAAAAAGCGGGCCAATCTTGTTACCTGTGTGGCAGATCCGCCGCACACCATACCCGTCAATCTTCCCATCACGGTCCAGTTGTGCCAGACCATAATGCCCGGGCTGGTTGATCCAGCACCGGAGAAACCGTTCCCGCCGGGCCGGGAAATGCACCGCATCATAGGCAGCCAGGTCCTCAAAACCAATATCCCGGATCGGCATCAGTCCCTTTGGCACTGCACCCCCGCCAACACCTTCGTACCGGGCATTATTGTAGTGCAGGAAGAGCCCGCCGCTCTGCTGGTACTTGTCCACCATCGCAACTACGCCATCGCCACCTACTATCCGGGAACCGGCATGGCACATCGCGTGCCGGTACAGCTGCATCCCGATCCCATGAGCACGGTACGCCGGGTCAACGATAAAGAGCCCGGCAAACGAGAACCAGTCATCGTAGTTGACCACCGAGACCGTGCCCACGATCTTCCCGTCTGCTTCCGCACAGAAGAACCCTTCAGGATCAGTTATGAAGAAACAATCCGCATC
This sequence comes from uncultured Methanomicrobiales archaeon, assembly GCA_963732285.1. GTDB lineage: Archaea > Halobacteriota > Methanomicrobia > Methanomicrobiales > Methanospirillaceae > Methanoregula. Next base: position 51,161 of record CAVSYT010000001.1, read on the forward strand.
CGAAAGACCGGGGTTCCAGCCTTCGCTGCCCGCCCATTTTACAGCAACAGCAACTTCCTCCTTCGTCATCACCCGGAACTGAACACCAGCCACTTTCCTCTGCTCCTGGTACGGTTATTGGCAGGAAAACTAATTACGCGTGACGGTTTCTGTCGCTTACAGGGGATCTCTTTAACCGTACATTATTACTGTGTGATCCGGGCCGTATTGGCTCTGCTATAGTAAAGTGATCTATGGAAAAACAAAAAAAGAGAAGAGATCTGACTCTACATCGCATTGACAAGCGATCTTCGGGTGATCATACCAAAGAGCTTGCCATTGTCCATGACTGCAATCGAGCTGATGTTCTTTTTTACCATCGTATCGATAACTTCGGAAACATCGGCCGTACGCTCAACGGAAAGGAGCGGTGCGCTCATGATATCCTTGACAAGCAGGTTCCGGATCCGGTGATCCTGGTGATTATCATCAACGACTTCGCGGAACTTGCGCATCGCAACCGCCACATCCGTTTCGGTGACGATACCGGTGAACTTTTCGTGCTCGGTTACAATAAACCGGGTAATTTTGTCATCCAGCATCCGGCGTCTCAGGTGAACAACACGTTCGGTTGCTTCGATAGTGACTGCCTTTACTACAACACTATCCATGTCGCCCACCGGCTGGGCAATTTTAAGCAGGTCAACTGCACTTACCTGACCGATAAGTTTGTGATCCGCGTCATACACCACCACCAGCTTGTAGCGCTGGAGCAGCGGGATGAGCACATGGATGCTCTCATCCGGGTAAACACTCGTGAAGTCCTCCTCAACTACACTTGCTACATGGATCGCTGCCGGGGCGAGAGCGGAGTTCTGTTTGCTCCCCAGCTTCTCGGCGATTGCCTGTCGTGAGACAGTGCCGACTACAGAATTATTATTAACTGCTATCAGAGGGTCGATACCTTCTGCCAGCATCTTATCGAGCGCTTCGGTGATCGTTGCTGATTTGGCTATGGTTGTCGGTTTTACCATTACATCTTTGATAAAAACTTCTTTTGTCATTTCGCCACTTCCTTTATGATATCATCGCGTTTTATTATCCCGGAAATCGTGCTGTTCTCCATGACAACAAGGCTGTTGACATGATGTCTGTCCATCAGTGCGATAGCTTCGGGGAACAGGGTTGTTGCAGGTACCGTGATTACGGGGCTCGTCATCACGTCCTCTGCAATCACCGAGGCGACCATGAGCGTACCCTGCCCGCGTACCCCGTTTGCTTTTTCACGTGTCGTTATGGCTACGTCTTTTCCAACCACACCTGATATCTTGGGCTCATCTTCATAGAATGCAAGGTTCGTTTCCGTGATGATTCCGGCAGGCTGGCCATCATCATCAATCACCAGGACCTTGTCATTGCGTTCACGCATCACGTTGATCACATGATCGAGCGAATGGTAGCGGGTAACCGTCACCACATCCTCCATCACATCCTCAACCGGCATGTTCAGGCTCCGGATAAGGACGGATTTCATCAGATCGGTCTTGGTGATGATCCCCACAACGGATCCTTCTTCAACCACCGGGACACTGCTGATATTTCTCTCTGCAAACAACTTTGCGATTTTCTGTATCCCGGTACCGGGATCAACGGTCACGGGGTTTTCTGTAGCAAGGGCACCCACCGGGATCCGGTCGAGCGGGCGCCGCCTCCATGCCGGTTCGCCCTGCTTAAGGCGATAGGCAATATCCTTTTTTGTGAGGATCCCGGTCAGTTTATTGTCTTCCATGACCAGGATACGGGATATTTTATACCTCACCATCAGGTTCCGGGCATGTGCCACCGTTGCGTCAGGTGAGACGAAATAGACCGGTGCAGTCATTACATCGCGTGCGAACATGGTAATTATCCCCTCGCAAATGCCCGGACCAGATCGAACTCGGTCACAAGCCCGATCAGCCGGGAATCCTCAATCACGGGTAATGCCCCGATATTTTTCTCGAGCATCTCCCTCGCTGCTTCATTAATGCTCTTTTCCGGAGTCGTTGTAAAGAGATTTCCTTTAATCAGCGTCCGGACGGGAAGTCCCGTCACTTCAGAGACATTCCCGGTAGTCAGTCGCGAGAATACTTCCCGGCTGCCGAGATAGCACATCAGGTCAGTTGCCGTGACGATCCCGTATACAATATCATCGCTCACGACCGGTAAACGGCGGAGACGGCATTTCGTCATCTCACGGGCGACTGTTGCAATGGGGGCAGTCCGGAGCAGTCACCCGCAGGGACGTGCTCATCACATCTTCGACATTGAGCGAACTCCGCTGTGCTCCCAGCACCCGCATCACATCCCGTTCTGTTACAATGCCGGAAATGACCCCGTCATTGTCGACAATGGGGAGCCCTCCGATCTTTTTTCCCACAATCACTTCAACAGCATCGCGGATGGTTGCGTCGTGCGTGAGCGTGACAGTCTGCTGCGTCATAATGGTGCGCACATTCTCATTCAGTGCCGCCAGCAGATTGCCATCGTGTTTGACCTGTACGAGTTTGTACTTGTCACCCCCACCCATGAAATTGATCACATCGCCGGATGTGACAATTCCCCGCAGCTTCTTTGTACCTGCATCAGTAACAGGAAGCCTCCGGAAACCGCACGTTGTCATCTGCTCTACGGCGCCGATAATACTCGTTGTCGGGGGCACTGAAATGACATCGCGGGTTGCGATCGCCATGATCTCGCCTTCCTGCTCTGCAATATGTGATTTAAACTCAACCGGCCCGCGGTCGAGTTTTCCCTGCATCTTTAAGAGCCTGTCGCCCTGTTTGATGCCACGTTCGTTCTGGTGCATTCTCACCCCTGGCGGGTCTCAGACCCACCAACTTTCATTAGTCCTGGACTTTTTTCCAGATGTATCCTGTCCACGTTGATCCTGCTGATGGAGAGGCGGTTCACGCAAGTGCAGCAAGAATGTCATCCCGGTCAACAATCCCGATAAGGGTATCCCCATCAAGAACGGGAAGCCGGCTGACATCATATTTTACCAGCAGTTCTGCTGCATAACTTATTGGCTCATCGGGCGCGATGGTGACCACTTCATGGGTCATCACGTCTTCAATTGTTGTATGGGCGTGCTGGGAGATTGCTGACCGCACCCGCTTGGTGCTGATCAGGTCCCGCCGTGAGATTATCCCCACAAGCCGCTTCTTTTTGATAACCGGGAATGAAGTGAACCCGCTCTCTATGATAAGTGCCTGGATTTTCTGGAGTTCATCGTCCGGATTTACTGCGACAACATTCGCATTCATGCGTGAGGCAACCGTCCCGTGCAGCTCATTGCGCGAGATGATGACGGGAAAGAGTTCCGATAGAAGAATCCCTCCCCGTATGTGACGCGTGGAGTCAACCACTGCAACACTATCCGTATGAAAGCTTCGCATAATTTTTGCCACCTGTTCGATTGAGTCTTCAGGATTTGCCACAGGTGCGTCCTTAATAAACCCCTCAACCGTCACATTTGATTTCGTTGCGGTCACCCGCAACCCGTCCGTAAGGTCAATATAGCCGAGAAGCATTTTCTTTGCATCCACGACAAAGACTTCACGGAACCGGTCATCTCTCAGGATCTGCCGTGCCTTTGTTATCAGGTCACTGTTTTTCAGCACGGGGATCTCTAAGATGAAATCCTGTGCTGTTTTCATGCGATTTTATCCTCATCGCGGCAGCTTGAACAGAGCATAACTCCATCCACCCGCTTAAGGTCATCAGACATCTGGCTGCACCGGTCGCAAACTCCCTGCTCAATGATCTCTTCGCGGTTGATCTCTATGAGTTCCTCCAGCAGATCGTTGAGTTCGGTAGATACGGAAAGGAGATCCCTGACGGTAACTATACCGATCACCTTATTGTGCTCATCCACAACGGGGAGTCTCCTTACCTTATTTGTGACCATCATTCGTGCTGCATCACCGGATGTTTTATCCGCACTCACCGTAATGAGTGGCGTGCTCATGATTTCATTCACGTGTACTTTGCTCGGTTTGAGATCCTTTGCCACCACCTTGCAGTTGATGTCTTCCTCAGTAACAATCCCGATAGGCTTGTTATGATCGAGAATAATTACGCTGCCGACTCCTTCATGGCACATCACCTTGGCAGCCTTGGCTACCGTGGCTTCAATGTCGATCATGGTCGGATTGCGTTTCATCACTTCCCCGATAGGGACACGGGTTTCAAACCGGATTGCGTCGGTTGTCTTTTTCATGAGTCACCTCCTTGGGTGCGTTTTTGTTCTGATGTTTTACAATTAGCATACTCCCATCCCCTTGTATAAATACAATTTGGCAGATGCAGATAACAATGCATCACAGTAATACCATAATGACCCTTTTCGGATCCCGGAGTATAGTACAGGCGACCTGCAATGACAAAAAACGAGAAACCTAATAAACTGCGTATCCAATACACTACTAACGAATTATGGTGAATTCCTTGTATTCAGGTACAATGCGTAGCCAACGAGGTGTAAAGTGAAAATATTTTTTCAGACGTTTGGTACGGTAAAAAAGAAATTTTCCAATTTCCTCAATTTATTTTTCAAGAAGAAGCGGACCCGTATCGGAATATACGGCCCCCCGAATGCGGGAAAGACCACACTGGCAAACCGCATTGCCCGGGACTGGACCGGAGATGCCGTAGGTCCGGTGAGTGAGATACCCCACGAAACCCGAAGGGCCAGGAAGAAAGAAGATATCATCATTTCGGGCGCTAATGGCAACACGGTTACGATGGATATCGTCGATACACCGGGTGTCACTACCAAGATCGATTACCACGAATTCCTGGAGTTCGGCATGGAGAAAGACGAGGCGATCATCCGCGCCCGGGAAGCTACCGAAGGGGTTGCTGAAGCCATGCACTGGCTGCGTGAGGATATCGACGGCGTTATCTACATGCTCGACTCGACACTCGATCCGTTCATGCAGGTAAATATCATGATGATCGGGATCATCGAGAGCAGGAACCTGCCCGGTAATCATTGTCGCAAACAAGATCGATCTTCCCGATGCAGCACCGGCACGTATCCGGAGCGCATTCCCCCAGCACCCGGTTGTCGCCATCTCCGGTCTTGAAGGCAGGAACGTTGAAGACTCTCTACGATACCATGCTCGAATACTTCGGGTGAATATTATGCCGCACAAGTGTACAAAATGCGGACGGGAATACAAGGACGGTTCAACCGAGATCCTGAGAGGATGCGCGAGTTGCGGCGGCAAGAAGTTCCTCTACGTCAAGGAAGCAGAGATCAACAAGGATGTGCTTGAAGAGAAGTCCATCGAAGAGATCGCTGATGAATCCAAAGAAGAGGTGCTTGAGGTTGTCGGGCAGCCCACCACTTCAAAAAAGGAAGTGGAGATGTATGACCGGGTGGAAACGATCCGGATCGTTGCACCGGGATCCTACGAGCTGAACCTCGAGAAGATGGCAAAGAGCGATCGAGCGGATCGTGAGCGTGGGCAAAGAAGGCAGTTACATCATCGATCTCATGTCCATGGCAAAAGAAGAGCCCAAGAAGAAGGGTAAGAAGAAGTAAACCTGTTACTTTGGTTTTTCATTTATTTTTTTTTGAGGACGATACAGGTCCTCGTTTTTCCCCCCGCGTGTTGTAATGAGGTCTTATCACCGGCCCGTTCCGGATATGCGAAAACGTTCCGGGGGACAGGTAACCCCCATTGTCAGGGAAAAATTTTAAAATGGCGTTTTACACGCAGGGTATCACCCAGCAAGGTGTAAAATTAATATAACGTAAAACATCCCTGCCCCTTTTTAAAAAAAGGGGTTGTTATTCCGCTCTCAATGCCTCGATGGGGTCAAGATTTGCCGCCCGCCACGCCGGATAGACACCCGAGAAGACACAGATGGCAATCCCGATGATCATTGCCATGGGCACATAGATGAGACTCTGGTACGTGAAGAAATATTTCGTCGTGCCCACCATGACAAGTACGACAAGATATCCCAGGATAATACTCATGACAGCCCCGATTCCTGCCCCGACAAGTCCAAGGATTGTGGCTTCATACATGAACATGCGCAGGATTTCACCTTTCTGTGTGCCGATGCTCCGCAGGATGCCGATCTCCCGGATGCGTTCGGTTACCGACATCATCATGACATTGAAGATGGAGGTCGCTGCAACGAGGAGCGAGATACCGGCAATCGCCATGACAAAGGTTGTCAGCGTACTGACCGTTGACGTGATGCTGTCCATCATCCTGCTGCTGTCCTGAATCGTCACTGCATTCTCTCTTCCGGTTCAGCTGGTCAGGATTGCCTCCTTTGCTGCATCCGCATCCGTGATGTCATTTAGGATCACGTTGACCTGGTTATATTCCCCCTCGCCACCAAACATGCCTACGAATGACTTCTCGGTCATAATGATCGCATTATCGGTGTTGATATCCATGGACATGCCCCTCTCTTCGAGTATCCCCACGACCCGGAATTTCTGCACCGACTCGTTTTTGGATGTCATCGCCGATGGTGATCCGGCTCCCGATGGTAAGGTCGTGGCGCTCGGCAAACGAGGGGCCGACCACAACAGAACTCGCGGTTTTTGGCAGTGCCCCTTCATCAACGGTCAGGACGGTAGCCATATCTTCGTCCCGCATGCCGTAGATGGTGGCCCGCCCCTTGTTGTCTCCTACCATTATCGTATCGCTGTCCTGGTAGAGAGGATAGACGCTGCCATACTTACCTGCGATCCGTTCGAGATCGTCAAAGCTGGGCTTTGGTGATGAAATCATCACTGGCCGAAGAGGATGACGGATGAGGATCTGCGTCCGCCATAACCTCCTCCACCACCGCCACCGGTGTCCGCTTTCACGACCAGCACGTTTGCCATCGCGGAGAGTTGTTCGGTAACCGACAGGGTCATGTTCGCTCCCATCATGCCCATGGAAGAGATGGCAACTACACCGATTACGATGCCCAGTGGCCGCAAGCACCGAGCGGAGGAAGTGGAGCCGGATGCTGCGCATCGAGATCTGGAGAATGATATCTTTTTTCATGCTTCCGCCACCCTGCCGTCCCTGATCCGGATGATCCGCTCCGCCCGTTCCCCGACCAGCGGATCATGCGTCACGATGATGACGGTCCGTCCCTGGCGGTGAAGATCGGTGAGCATGTCCATGATCTGGCCGCCGGTCTTCGTATCAAGGTTACCGGTCGGTTCATCGCAGAGCAGGATATCGGGGTCATTGATGAGCGCCCGTGCAACGGCTACCCGCTGCTGCTGGCCTCCCGAGAGTTCCGCGGGTTTGTGCTCAGCCAGGTTCCGGTCGATCCCCACATCGGCCAGCAGCTGGCTGACCCGCCCGGTGGTATCATTGCTCCGGTGCTTGAGGGTATACGGGTATTCCACGTTCTCGTATGCAGTGAGGAGCGGGATGAGGTTGAACTTCTGGAAGATATACCCGATGGCATTGAGCCGGAGATTTGTAAGTTCGGCATCTGACATCTCCCGGATATTCTTTCCCGTGATGTACAGGGTGCCTGAAGTGGGTTTATCCAGCCCGCCAATCTGGTTGAGGAGCGTGGACTTGCCGGACCCGGAAGGGCCCATGATTGCCACGAACTCTCCGCGATCTATCCGTAAGGACAGATGGTCGAGCGCTACAACATCGCCGGACAGCAGGGGATAGATCTTGCTCACGTCATGTAGTTCGATAACCGGTATTTCGTGCATGGGATCCTGCCGCATCGGTTTTTAAAAATTACCGCTCCCGCGGCTGGATTTCATGATCGGGTTTCTTCCGGATCTTATCTGCAAGGCGGCGCAGCAGCCCTTTTCTCCATGCAACAAGGAGAACGATGACGGCAATGATACCGATAATAATCTCGGTCACCGGTATCTGGTTGAGACCGGATCCAAAGGATCCGAACACGCCACCGCGCTGGTTAACAGAGGTTCCGGTTCTTACACCAGAAGGAGCGTTCTGCGAGGCCGCAGAACCTGCTGCTCCAGCGTTCCCGTTTGCCGTGAAGGCAAATTTTTCACTGAACGTGTTGCCATCTGCATCCTTGTATTCAACAATGATGGGGACCGCACCGCTCCCCGTTGTGGTGTAGGTCACTTCGAAACTGGAAAAGTCATCAGGTTCAAGGTTGCCAATCGCGTACACCGGGTTCGGATTGATGGGCTTGGCCGGGCTTCCCACGGTAACAAGGACAGACTTTGCATCATTCAGCCCGTTGTTGGTCACGTCTCCCTTTATAGTGATCGTTCCTCCGGAAACTGAACTCTCGACATTATTGACCACAATCTGGGCACCGGTCTTGTCCGTACCTGTTGTGATGGGCAGAACCACGTCAGTCGTGTGCTTGTTGTTCCCGTTTAAGAAGCTGATATGGAATGTCACGGACGTATCTTTTGCAGGGGTTATCTCGAAGGGGATATCAACAGAACTTCCGGCACCTATCGATGCGATATACTTACTGGCAGGGCTTATGGTCGCTCCCTCTCCTTCCGGGGTGATGATAACATTCCTGATTGCGCCATTCCGGGGATTGACGATATTTAAGTTCACGGTATCCTTTGTAGAAACAGCAAAATCATCAGGAATTTTGTCAAAATTTGCTATGACATCCTGTGCGTCTATTTCAACCTTGATGGGGTACCTGATACTCCCGGATTCCTTGGATGCGACCGTAAACAAGGGGAAATAATTGCCTGCCGGGGGATTTGCGACAACGAGAAATGTATAGGTCATCGAGTTGCCGGGTCCAAGGTAAATCATTGTCTGGTAGGATTCCGGATTCTTAAGATGGATATTGTTGCTGATGAGGTCTGCCTGGGAAAACGCTACAGCCTGCGAACCGGTATTGGTGAGCTGGACAGCGATTGTCCCCTCCTCGTACGGGTAGAATACCGGGGGATCAAGGGTAACTGCGCTTACGGTTACCTGTGAGAGTGCATCCTGGGGGGACAACGTTGTTGTCGTGCCGGTTCCTGATGTTGAGGACGTGCTGCTGGTTGTTGTTGCAGCACCTGCTGCTGCCACAAGGCAGAAGAGCAGGATAAGGGTGGATATCCAGATTTTGTAGTTCATGACTTCTCCATTTTTTTTGTAATTCACATGCGACGGTTATGGGGCACATCGTTACCCTGCATTATGATAGTGTAATGTACATCTTACTTAATGTAATTTAAAAGTTACTTTTGTATCATTAAATACATTATCCCGGTAACCGGAAAAAACAGGGAATTATCAAGAGAAGATTATTTGAGATCCGTATCTTCACATTCGAAGATCTCTTCGACATTGACATTGAAATACCGCGAAATCTTAAATGCGAGGGTGAGGGAGGGGACATACTTGCTTTTTTCTATCGCGATGATGGTCTGGCGGTACACACCAACAGCGTTTGCCAGCTGCTCCTGCGTGATATTTGCCTTTGCCCGGAACACCTTGATGTTATTCTTCATCCGTATCCTCCCCGCCGTACTTCCGCTCGTAATAGAACTTGAAGCCGACATAGAGGAAGATGATCATGCACAGGAAGAGGAGCTGGATAAACCCGGGGTTCAAGAACGGCAGGCCAAATACCATATCCGTGGGGTTGTGCTCGCGCATAAACCGGAACGTCGGTGTCCGCTCAAGTCCGAAAAAATTGCTGCTGGTCCAGACAATAAACCCAAGACTGAACGTGAAAAAGACCACCCATAATATCTCAAGGGTATGGAAAGCGGCTTTCTGGGAAATGGCGATCGAGCGCTCGTCCGCTATGATCCCCGCAACCCTGCTCCGGGCAAGGTACACGGATGATAACGCCGATAATAAATCCGATCTGGATCGGGAGTGCATTGTTCCACTCCAGCGACAGCCAGAAGATACCAACGAGGGCAGTGACGATGATACCGGTAAGGATATAAAAGGTGTTCTGCTTCATGGTTCCTGCATGTAAGTTTATACATTACATCGAGTAAAAGGTATCTGTCAGGGCCGGTTTATCATCGTCACCGACCCCCTGAAGCACCGGTTTTTACTTACCGCGTCCTCAGCTCATCCCGTATCCCTTCGTACGGAGCCGGAAGTTCAAGCCGCCGGAAGAACTCATCGGTAAAGATCAGGCTGTTGATGATCGCCCATTCTGCACACCCGTGACCAAGACATTTATCGGGAAAGAATGGCTGGTTTCTGAGAGCGAGCGGGTTTATGGCAAACTTTTTGCGGAGGATTCTTTCAAATTTGCCTCCCGTTGTTTCTTCTCCGGCATTCCGGGTACCTGGCTTCTCCGATGACTACCCATTCCCGCTTGTAGTGCATGAGATGGTTGCGGATTTCTATGAGAATCCGCAGGTTCGCAAATGCCTGATCACCTTCATCAAACGCGTGTATTTCTGCAATGACGAGAATTTTCTGGTATTTATCCAAAAGGGGGGCACGGTCAAAATTCTTCTCGTTCTTCCACTTTTCATGGATTACCCCCAGGAGTGCTTCATGCTTTTCATCAGAAAAGTTGTACGCTTCATCAGCGGCATCAGCGTAAAGCTCGTTAATGGTGGATTCGAGAAATGCGACTGAAGACAGGACCGAGTTGAGAATAAAAACTTCGTGACGGATCTCGAGAACTGCCAGGGATCTCTTTAGCCACCCGGTATTCCTGCTCGATCGCAAATGCGAGCTGGCAGAGCAGGGCTGCCGACTGGATGTACCGTACGGAGAAACAGTCCCGGAACCGTATCGCAGATTCCTCACCACAAGTCTCAAGGGGGATCTTATCCATCTGTAGTATTCCGTTCTCTTTAAGAGATGAAAATAATGTGTGGAGCCCTGATACCTGTACGATTGTTGCATTGACAACATTTATCTCCCCATCCAACATCCTTTACTGGTGCACATGAAATCCCCAATTACCGGAGATATCCCTCTTGGGGCAGTAATCTCCATCACCAGTCGCAGCCGGTTCATCTTTTTAAATGACCGGCTCATGCCGCTGGGCCTCTCTGCCGGCCAGTTCCCGGTCCTGATGCTGCTCTATAAGGAGCAGAATATCATGCAGGAGACGCTCGTCCGGCACTATCATCTCGATAAGGGGACGATCGCCCGGGCAGTAAAAAAACTCGAGGATGCCGGGTATATCCGGCGCATTGTCGATCCCGCCAACCGCAGGGCGGTCCGCCTCTTCCTCACAGAAAAAGGTGAACAGGCTGCACCCATTCTGAAGGCAATAAACACGCGAATGGGAAGAACAGGTCTGCGCCGGCCTCTCACAGATGGAGAGAGAAAATCTCAACACCCTGATGCGCACGGTCGCAGAGAACAGCCATAGGAGTATGCAGAACGCTGAAGAGATGACCCGATGCAGACCACTGATTCACCCGAAACGACGCCCGGTATTCCGACCGGGAGAGATAACACCGAAGGCGATTGCGCTCCTGATGGGTGATCCGAAAGAAAGCCATCGTGAAACTGTCCGGGCCCATGATCATCGCGATGTTCCTGATGTCCACCTACAATATCGTCAACGCCATCTGGGTTGCCGGTCTTGGTTCCGATGCGCTTGCGGCAGTCGGGTTCATCACCCCGCTCTTCATGATCCTCATCGGGATCGGCAGCGGGCTCGGTGCCGGGGTGGCTTCCGTCATCTCCCGCCGCATCGGTGCAAAGGACAAGAACGGCGCTGACAACGCAGCAGTCCACGCCCTGCTCATCACCCTTATCCTCTCGGCAGTCCTCACCATCCCCTTGATCCTCCTCACCGGCCCGATCGTGCAACCTCTTTGGTGCAGGAGAGACCGCCGGGCTTGCAATAGAATACGGCCAGGTCGTCTTCCTCGGGATGGTACTCATCCTCTTTACCAATATCGCGTATGCAATCCTCCGGGCTGAAGGAGATGCGAAGCGGGCGATGTACGTCATGGCGAGCGTCCTCGGTCCTGAACATGATCCTCGACCCGCTGCTCATCTACACTGCAGGGATGGGCATTGCCGGGGCCGCGTGGGGGATGATCATCTCGCTGCTCATGGTATCGGTGCGTGCTCCTCTACTGGTTCTTTGTAAAGCGGGATACCTACGTCACGATCTCATACACGGCATTCTCGTGGGACAAAAAGACCGTAAGGGATATCCTCGGGGTCGGCCTCCCGGCCAGCTTCGAGTTCTTCCTCATGGCGATCCTCGCGATCTTCATCAACGGCCTGCTGGTCGCAACCGCGGGCACAGATGCAGTCGCAATCTATACCGCAGGGTGGCGGGTCGTCTTCTTCGCCGTCATCCCCCTTATCGCCATCAGCACCGTCGGTCATCTCTGTTGCCGGGGCGGCCTACGGGGCACGGCAGTTTGCCAGGATCCGGACCGTCCATACCTTCTCGGTCTCGCTCGGGATTGCGATCTCACTCGTCATCAGCGCCATCACCTTCATCTTTGCCCGGCAGATCGCTGTCATCTTCACCTATTCGCCGGACAGCGCCCATCTCGCGCCGGAGATCGCCATGTTCCTTGCCACCATGTGCTTCTTCTACCCGTTCATCCCGCCGGGCATCATGTCGGGATCGATCTTCCAGGCAACGGGCAAGGGAATGACATCGCTCGTCATCTCGGTCCTGCGGAACCTGGTCTTCATCGCCGTCTTTGCCTACCTGTTCGGGATCGTGCTCGGGTTTGGCGAGCACGGCATCTGGTGGGGAATTGTTGCCGGGGATATCATCGGCGGTACGGTCGCTTATATCTGGGCCCGGGCCTACATCTCGCGGCTGATTGCAAACCAGTGATACCTATCGGTCCATTTTTTTTGAGCCCGTGCGATAACCGGGACATCAGGAATGGGAAAGGACGCTCACGCTGCTGATGTGAAACGGTTGAAAATAATTATCGCAGGCAACGACATCCTGCGCATCAGGGCTGGTTGTTACCGGGTTTCCCCTCAGTTAGCCTTATTATACCTCCCGTCGAATTATGGTAAGCACTTTTAACAATGTGCTGGCAGATGTAAGTCCGACGTGCGACAACGCATGGCCTCAAACAAGGCTTTGGGATTACAGGGAGTCAGTAATTATATACTGTACTTTTCTGGACTTACGTTTAGTCTATAAGGAGGCTACACTATGGCACGAATGCATGCTCGAAGAAGAGGCAAGTCATGCTCAGTCCGCCCCTACCGCAAGGAAGCTCCCGCATGGTCCAACAAGGACGTGGCTGGGATCACAAAAGTTATCCTTGAACTCCGGAAGGAAGGCGCGTCGAGCAGCAAGATTGGACTGGTACTCAGGGACACCTACGGAGTTCCCGATATTAAACTTGCCACCGGCAAGCGTCTCGGGGAAATCCTGAAAGAGAACAATGTCGCAACCGAGATTCCGGAAGATCTCCGTGACCTCATGACAAAGGCGCTCGGTCTGCGCAAGCACCTGAGTGAGAACAAGAAAGATCTGCACAACAAGCGGCAGCTTCAGTTGACCGAATCCAAGGTCCGCCGTCTCGTGAAGTACTACACGGGAAGCAAGAAACTGCCCATAGAGTTTGTGTACAAGCCGGAGACCGCAGAGATCCTGCTGTCCAGATAATCCATCCCATAATTATCCACAATACCCATGCCACTCGATACCGCAGCAGAAACCGTGGCCGAACAGATTCGGCGGCAGGAGTTCATCGAGGTGTTCGCACACCACGATGCAGACGGCATAGCAGCCGCCTCGATCCTCTGCCATGCGATGCTGCGTTCAGGTATCCGCTTCCGGCTCCGTGTCCGGCAGGAAATTACTGCCGCTGACCTGACCGGTGACGATTCCTACCTGCTCTGCGATCTCGGTTCTGGCATAGAAGACCTGCCTCACGACGCGATGGTGGTAGATCACCACCTCCCGAAATTTGAAGGTGAATTCCATGCAAACCCGCGTCTCGCCAGTATTGACGGCGATCGCGAACTCTCGGCAGCAGGCACTGCATATATTGTCGCCCAGAAGATGGGGGACAACCGCGACCTCACCGGGCTCGTGATTCCCGGTATACTTGGTGACGGTCAGGCAATGACCGGTAAAAACCTCGAGATCTTCAACGAGGCAATCACCAACGGCATCATCGTACCGGACCGGGGACTCACCCTGCCGGGCAGGGACATGACCGAACGGTTCTACACCGCGATCAGCCCCTACCTTGAAGGAGTGAGTGGCGCAGAAGAGCTCGTCTCGACGTTCATCAACCAGTCCGCTGGTGAAAATGGCGTCAGGCTTGACATGCTGCTCTCACAGGTTGTGATTACGGCAGCACCGGACACAACACTTGCCGGCCTGAGTGCAATCTACGGCGACACGTACCACCTCCAGCGCGAAGTGATCGAAGATGCCCATGCACTTACTGCAGTCATTGATGCCTGCGGAAAAGCCGGGCGCGGCGATCTCGCTGCATCCCTCTGCCTCCGGTCGTCTCACGACATAGACCGGGCATGGGAGATAGCACGAAAGCACCGCGTTGGCGTGATCGATGCGATCCGGACAGCCCACCCTGAAGAAGGGGCACCGGGCGTCTTTGAAGTCAAAGATGTCACGCTCGCAAGCGATGTTGCCGATGTGTTTGCACGCGACCGTATGAACGCACAACCCGTGCTGGTTTACGCACGGGATGGAAAGTCCTGCCGTATCTCGGCACGCTGTCCCGCCGGAGTTGAAAAAGAACTCGGGCCACTGCTCCAGGCACTTGCATCAGCAAGCAGCGGACGTGGCGGCGGACACTACCGGAGAGCGGGAGCAACCATTCCCTGCGACCAGATCGGGGCGTTCACGAAAGCATGGCACGAGGCGGTGGCATCATGATGCAGATCGAGGGCAGGATAACAACCCTGCACAGGAATGCAGGCGCTGTTGCATCGGCATTAACACCCGACAACCTGCGCAACATGACAACTACTGCAGAGGGCGACAGGGTAACGACGGTGATCACCGGTACACAGTGCCGGTCGGTCATTGCATCGGTGGATGATTATCTGATGAATCTGGCAATAGCGGAAGACGCAACAGTCATTCCGCATCTCAACAACAATCACCAGGTGATGTAAATATGGCAAGGAAAAAACAGGTTGGAAGAAGAGTAGAAGGCTGGAAAGCCAAGAGCTGGTTCAGGGTGCACACCCCCGACAACCTCGGGAAAGTGTTCATCGGTGACACCATTGCAAACGGTGCTGATAAGGTTGTCGGCAGGATCATGACGTCAACACTCGGCGAAATCACAAACGATTACGCCAAACAGCACATGAAGATGAGCTTTAAGATCGAAACCGTAACCGGCGATTCGGCATACACCGAGTTCGTTGGCCACGAAGTGACCAGGGATTACCTCCGCTCACTCGTCAAGCGCCGCAGACTCCCGCGTGGACTGTCATGTTCCGCTGGTTACCAAGGATGGCAAGAAAGTCCAGCTGACCATCAGCTGCTACACGTTTGCCCGTGCCAACATCTCACAGGAGCACGCAATCCGCAAGATCATTACCGAAGCAGTCACGGCACAGGCATCCGCGTGGGACTTAACCACGCTCGTCAACGTGATTGTGTCCGGCGAGATCTCACGGGATCTCTTCAAGGCAGTCAAGATCATCTACCCTACCCGCAGGGTCGAGATCGTCAAGTCCAAGATTGAGCCCGTGGCAGCACGGATCTCAACCGCATAATTTTTTTTGTATTTTTTATTAATTCCCGGCCCGACCGTGGATGACCAGCGGATTTGAAAGTCCCATTGCCCCTGTTCCGAACGTTAATACAATTCCCACACCAAATGGTATCCTTATGACCTCCATTCTCACCGATCCCCTCCGCCAGAAACTTCTGCTTGCGGCTATAGCGCTCGGTGTCGTAATGGACGGGATCGACGGATCCATCGTGAACGTAGCGCTCCCGACAATGGCTGCGTACTTCGATACGGATACGGGGACGATTGCGTGGGTCATTATCACCTACCTGCTCATGATGGCAGGACTCCTCCTTGTTTTCGGAAAACTCGCAGACCGGGGGTATGCAAAAAAACTGTTCCTTCTGGGGTTTGTCATCTTCACCCTCGGTTCTGCGGCCTGCGGAATCGCCCCCACGCTTGATATCCTGCTCGCTGCACGACTCGTGCAGGGAATCGGGGCTGCGATGATCGCCGCCGTTGCCCCGCTGCTCTGCATCCGGTATCTCCCCAAAGAGATGCTCGGCACAGCCCTTGGCGTGATTGCCGCGACTGCTTCCATCGGGTTTGCCGCCGGGCCGGCAATTGGCGGTATCATCACCCAGTACCTGTCGTGGCACTGGATTTTCTTAGTCAACATCCCGATCGGCATTATTGGGATTCTCTTTGCGGCCCGCGTGATCCCGGGCGATGAACCGGATGGCTGCACAGCATCCTTCGACTACCCGGGCGCAGTCACGCTCTTTGGCGCCATGATCTTCTGTACCTTTGTGCTCGAAGAGGTTGCAGCCCGTGGAGTAACAGACCCGCTGATTCTCGCCAGTGGTGCGCTGTTCCTGCTCTGCTCAGGGCTTTTTGTCAAAAGGGAACTCACGACAGCAGAGCCGTTTCTCAACATCCGGATCTTCGCAAAGTGGCAGTTCACCGCGGTCCTTCTCGCATACCTGCTGCTCAATGTCATCTTCCTGGGCATCATCTACCTGCTCCCGTTCTATCTGACAATGGAGATGCACTTCGATATGGCGACAAGCGGGCTGTATCTCCTGATACCCCCGGCAGTTGTCGCTATCATCAGCATCCCGTTCGGGCTATGGTCGGACCGACACGGCCGCCGGGTGTTTTCGGTCGCAGCCTGCGGACTGTTTGTCCTCTTCAGCGCTATCTTTGCCGTCCTGTCTCCCGAATCCGGGATACTACCCCTGCTTACCGGCCTCGTCCTGATGGGGGTAGCCTTCGGGATCGCTGCCGGGCCGGCCTCAAGCAGGATCATCGAGAGCGCCCCAAAAGGCGAGGAGGGAACCGGATCCTCGCTGATGGTGACCACCATCTATTTCGGCGGCGTGCTGGGGACGGCAATCTATGCGATGCTCTTCACCTTTACAACCGCGAATGCCGGAGGGATTGTTGCGTTTACCGCACTCGATTCCGCAACATTCCTGTACGGGTTCCACATCACGATGGCAGCAGGCCTCATCCTTTCGGTTATCCCGCTGGTGCTCTCGGCAATTGTGCCGGATGAGAAGAAAACGGAGTGACCATAATCAGACTCCACAGCAATGTGGCGAAGGCCCGACAGAGTCATTAAAAAATCCGGGGGAAATGAATTCATCCGGTTTTTTCCCCGCCACCAAGAAGCCTAATTAATCCTCCCGTCCAACATTCCATACCAATGACTGCGAGCAGGATTCTTTTTATCGTTCTCGATGGAATTTCCGATCGTCCCTGTCCCGCGCTCGGTGGCATCACACCGCTTGCAGCAGCAAAAACACCGGTTCTTGACAAACTTGCACAGGAAGGCTGTTGCGGCATTATGGATACCATCGCGCCGGGTATCCGCCCGGGTTCTGACACCGCACACCTTGCACTCCTCGGGTATGATCCCTACACGTACTACACCGGCAGGGGACCTCTCGAATGCGAGGGATCAGGTATCCACATGGAACCGGGCATGATCGGGTTCCGGTGCAACTACGCCACAATATCAAAAGAAGGGCTTGTCATCGATCGCCGTGCCGGGCGCATTCATGATACCGCCGCATTAAGTGCCGCCATACAGGACGGGGTTGATCTTTCAGCGTTCGGTGTTGAATTCATCTTCCGCTCCGGTGCCGGGCACCGTGCCGCACTCGCTCTCAAAGGAGAGGGAATCGGCCACTGCGTCACGTCCAATGATCCCAAGAAAGAGGGAGTTAAACCGCTCACCGTCAACGCGATAAAAAAGACACCGGCACATGAAAAGACCGCCGCAGTCTGCAACGAGTTCGTCCGGCAGTCCACAAAGATTCTCTTTGAACATGCAGTGAACAGGGACCGGCTGGCAAAGAACCTCAACCCGGCAAACGTGGTACTGATGCGGGGGGCAGGCGAGATGGGGAATTTCGAACCCTTCTCCGCAAAAATATGGCCTGTCAGGCAGCGTCATCTCCGCAGCCAGCCTCATCAATGGCATCGGCAGCGCTTTAAAACTCAGTCATGTTGCCGTGCCCGGCATCACCGGCTCGCAGAACAGCAATATCACCGGCAAGATCGCGGCTGCAAAAAAAGAACTGGAAACAAAGGATTTCGTGCTGGTCAATATCAAGGGCGCAGATGAATCCGGCCATGACGGTCTGGCAGAACAGAAGCGCGATTTTATTGAAAAGATGGATGCTGCCCTTGAACCATTGCTGGATCTTCCCGGCTGCATCCTGATCATCTGTGCGGACCATTCAACGCCCTGCACGATCAAGGATCACAGTGCTGACCCGGTACCGGTGCTCATCCGGGGCGAGGGCGTTCGGACGGATGATGTGATGCGATTCGATGAATACGCCTGTGCAAAAGGCGGGTTGAACCGGATCACCGGCGCAGCACTCATGCCAACAGCGCTTGACCTGATCAATAAAGCACACAAATTCGGAGCCTGAGTGCATTTTTAGTGGAGGATGAATGAGAGAGCGAGCCGTAAAAAACTGGCATAAGCACTGCCTGCTTCCTGATGGCACGGAACTACAGGAGCACAGCATAAAGACCGACAGGGATATTGTCATCGGGGAATTCTGCCAGATCGATTACGGCCTCAGGGGTGCCGATGTCTATGTAGGCGAGTCCTCAAAGATCCGCGAGTATGTCTGGGCCAATGGCGATGTACGGATCGGCAATCTCTGCGAGATTGGCAGCGATGTCATTGCAAAAAAGGACGCCTACATCGGCGAAGGGGTAAAGATCAACGGCAGGCTGGTTGTCGACGGGACTCTTGATATCGGCGAGAAAGTCGAGATCAAAGAAGGCTTTGAGGCAAAAGGCGCCATTGAAGTAAGAAACCCGATGCCGGTCTTCATGTTCATCATCATCTACTTAATGACGATGCTGAAGATCCAGAATGAGAAAGAACTCGACCGGATCCTCGACAACCTCTTCTCTGAGGATGATGACCAGAGAGAGATCCCGCTCATGATCCCTGCCCGCTCAAAACTTAACATGAAACTGTTCTCCGTCCCCTCCACCATGAAGATCGGCAAAGGCTGCCGGCTCCACGGCAATATCAGGGCGGGTTCGATCGAAGTCCAGCAGAACACGGTCATCTTCGGCAGCCTGCGGGCAAGAAACGAGATCAGCGTGGTTGAGGGTGTCACCGTCCACGGCAATGTGGAGAGCGGCAGTACGGTCTTGGTGAGAAAGGGCGCCCATATCCTGGGAAATGTGATCGCAAAATCGATTGTGCTCCACGAGGATGCAAAAATTGACGGGACAATCCAGGCACCGCACGGCATGCGGATCGAGAGAGGATCATGAACGTATCAGAAATTTTTGAACTGGAAAGCCTCCGGTTTATTGAGCCGTCATTTGCTGACCTTACGGACAGCAGGTTCAATGCCCTGCTTGCAGAACGGGATGCTCACGAAGGGCGTCTCCTGCTGGATGAGGCGGAAGAACCGCTCGCCCTCGCATTCCAGGGTGCGGATGGCTGGATTGCCGGCACGTTTCTCTGCCGTAACCCTTCGGTTGCCCTCATCGACCTGTTCGAGAGTGTAAACGGCGAGATCTTCCAGGAGAACCGGGCGGTCTTTGCCGCGGCAGTACGCGAATATTTCAGTAATGCCCTGATCGCAGAAGTCCCGCCATCAATCGAGGATCTCAATCCCGCCCGCCGCGGCATTCTCGGGACGCTTATTGAGAATCTCTGGGGCAGTGGCAGGGGGGAAACCTGCGTTGACTGTTGCTGCGGGTCCGGTGTCGGCTCGCTGGTGCTCCGGGATCTCGAATACTCGCCGCTCTCCTATGACAACGATGCATCACTCCTGTCACGGGGACTGCATGACAGGCAGGCTCCTGCCCGCAGAGACGATGTGCCTTAATGCGACCATCGCATCACAATACATGGACCCATCCCCCAAGGGTATCGGGATCATGATGGGCGAGATCAATAGTTTTTCACAGGATATGTGGGAAGCGATCGTACGGGAACTCTTCACCGCCACCAAAGAAACGCTGATCACCGTGGGAACGGAACCCGAGGCCCGGCTCATCGCCGATTGGGGCAAAGACATGGGGCGGGTAGTTGAAGTGACTGAGAATCCCGCTGATCCCATCTACGATCTCTGGGTGTGCCTGTCTGATAGTGCATAAAAAATAAAGGAAAAAGAGATTATTCAGGCAGCGGAACGCGTTTTAGTCTCTTACTGACTGAATGGCCGCTCCCGTGTCCATTTTTGAACGGGGGGGTGCATGACCGGATCCCCCGTTTCTGGGAGAACATTTCTTCCGGGCTGATATTCTCCCCGGTAAGGATCCGGGTCAGGTTGCGCAGATCCTTTTTGACCTGCTGTTCCTGCTCTTCATATTCCATAGGTCCTACAGATTACGTGCGAGATTATAAAGGATTTTATGAAAAGCAGTATCCGGTTTTTACCCAGCGGGTGGATATTCCTTAAAGAATGGGTATGACCATTAAATCCGGCTTCCCGTAGCATCAGCCGGATATGGGTAATCATCCATGAACATTCGTCCTTCCATGAATTTCGTCTCCCTTTTTTTGTTGTTGCGCTCTACGAGTATGATTGCAGGCATCGCCTCATGCAGCGTTTGTTCATTTTCGGCTAATGGTGGAAGTGGGCGGGGAAACTACGGCAATGCCGGATTACCGCGGATCTTCGTTTTTCGCGGTTCCTCTCAGGTTGCCTCTTCTCAGCGAGAAGAAGATCCCGGTAATACTCATGACGGCAAACACCACAAACCCGATCTTCGTTGCCGTCAGAAGCGGGCCGTACTGGAGAGGGGTGATCTGTACCCTCCCGACAAAGAGTGCAATGATCATTGTCGCAATACCCATCGAGAGCATCTGGCCAACGAGCCGCATGGTGCCGAGCGTTCCGGACGCAACGCCGAGATACTTTTTCTCGACCGAACTCATGATCGCATTTACGTTGGGCGAAGAGAAGAGGGCAAACCCAAAGCCGAGCACTGCAAGGATAGCAGCGAGCAGGAACACCGGCGTATCCGGTCCGATCAGTGTTAACAGGAACAGCCCGATCGTAATGACTGCCATTCCTGCAGACGCAATTCTGGTCGGTTCTATCCGGTCTGAAAGGCGCCCGGCCCATGGAGAGAAAAGTGCCTGCATGACCGGCTGGATGACAAGGATGGTTCCTGCATAACTCGCCGGGAAACCCCCTGATATACTGGAGATACAGGCTCAGGAAAAAGATGACTGAAAATGTAGCAGCATAGTTGATGAGCGCCGCAAGATTGGAAAAGGCAAAGACACGGTTCCTCCTAAACAGGTCCATGTCAAGGAGCGGGTAACTGATGCGCAGCTCCCGCAGGATAAACACACCGAGCATCACCAGACCCGCAAGGATCAGGATGAAACCTTCGCGATCGGGCAGGAGGGAGAACCCGTACATTACACAGACAAGCGTAAGGCCATACTGGATTGCACCCCCCGTATCAAACCGCTCTCCCTGTGAATCCGCCCATTCCCCTTTCAGGAACAGCAGAATCATGGCAATCGCAACAAATCCGAGGGGGATGTTGATGAGAAAGATGCTGCGCCAGCCGAAACGGGTGATCAGAAAACCGCCGATAAACGGCCCGAGCGAGAGCCCGAGATAGACGGCAGTGGTGTATATGCCAAGCGCTCTTCCCCGCTCGGTTACCGGCGTCACTTCGGTAAGGATCGCAACCGATGTCCCGAATATCAGGGCACCCCCGGACCCCTGCAGGATCCGAAAGAGGATGACCATGAGCGAAGAGGTGGAGAATACCATGAGAAACGAGGAGAGGAGGAAGAGAGAAAGCCCGGCGATAAACACCTTCTTTCTGCCATAGATATCCGCAATCCTTCCGAACGGGACAAGGAATACTCCGGCCGCGAGCAGGTATGCAGTCGAGATCCAGGAGAGCGTGATGGCATCCATGGAGAACTCTGCTCCAATGGACGGCAGTGCAACGATGACTGCAGAGAGATCGAACGGGGTGATAAAACCGGCCAGTATGGCGATGAAAAGCGCTATGCGTTTAAGTCCGGGTACCTGCATGGGAATATTCTCTGGTTGTCCGGGCTGGATATTAAGGAAACGGAATGGGTGTGAAAACCGCACGAATCCGTGACAGCCGATACTTTTTTTTCATAACCTGCTCCCTGTCCTGAAGGAATCGGCATCACGTGGACTCCGGACGTGCACGTCCGGGTGTTTTTCAGGAGAGTGAACAGGGGAAACGACCTGGCGATAACAGGAAGGAAGGGCAGCAGGAAAAAAAAGCAGATACATAGCGTTAAAAATATTGTAGCGTAATATTCACAAAATAATTCTCTGGTCTTACTTCAGAAGACAGGGCGGAGACGGGTTCTTTGACAATCTGTTATTACAGGTTGACCCGGGCACTTTTTGTCTGAAGGCAAAAGGGGACGAAATCGTATGCAGTCATATAAAGCAACAAGTTGTGTGCTGGTAATCTGTCTGGTCCTCATCGGATTTTCTTTCCTTGCAGGATGTACCCAGACAGGCACCGGATGCCAGCGTGGCGAAAACAGGTGCCGGTGATTGTGAAGACCGACAGTGGCTCTGTTTCCGGAACTACAGCAGGACGGGCTCCGGGTTTACACGGGCATCCCGTTCGCAGCTCCCCCGACCGGGGACCTGCGATGGAGACCGCCCGCACCGGTACAGCCATGGGACGGCGTGAAGGAAACAACGATGTATTCACCGGCCTGTCCCCAGCCGGCTGCTGCGGATCCCACGCTGAACATGAGCGAGGACTGCCTGTACCTCAATGTCTGGACTCCCGCAAAGAGTGCTGATGAGAAACTGCCGGTCATGGTCTTTTTCTATGGCGGGGCATTCGGAAAGATTGCCGGCTCCATGCCGCTGTATAACGGCACTGCCCTTGCAGAGAAAGGAGTCGTTGTTGTCACGACCAATTACCGGGTTGGCGCTCTCGGGTTCCTTGGCCCATCCCCGAGCTCGATGCCGAGTCCCCGAATAACGTCTCGGGCAATTACGGGCTCCTCGACCAGATCGCCGCCATGCAGTGGGTCCAGCGGAATATCGGGCAGTTCGGCGGCGACCCGTCCCGGGTGACCATCTTCGGGCAGTCGGCAGGAGGGGAGAGTATCCTCATCCATCTGGTGAGCCCGCAGAGCAAGGGGCTCTACCAGCAGGCAATTGTCGAGAGCGGCACGTTCTGGACGAACGGGGCGGAAATTGATGCCCTCAATTCAAAAGCCGATGCCGAGCAGCTCGGGGAAACGTTCGCACAGAGCCTCGGGTATTCCGGCCCTGATGCGATTGCACAGATGCGAAAACTGACGTTCTTCAGATGATTGCCAATGCAACGCCCTGGCCGGCCTCTCCGTTCCAGATGGTGAACTCCCGGCATTTCGAGCCAACGATTGACGGCTGGCTCATCCCCGATTCCCCGGACACCCTGTTCCGGCTCCACCGCCAGAACCCAGTTCCCCTCCTCATCGGGAACAATGCCGATGACGGGACCACGCTTGCTGCAGATGCAAACATGACCGTTCCGGAATACCAGGACTATTCATCCAGAAACGGTTCGGGAAGGATGCAGGTGCGGTTCTCCTGAAGTATCCTGCCAGTTCAACCGCAGAGGTCCAGCTCCAGCTCGAGCAGATCATGACCGACTATGACTTTACCGATGCGGTGAAGTTTGTTGCAGGTTCGATGGCAGACCTGAACCAGAGCACCTACCGGTACCTGTACTCCTATGTCCTTCCCGGGCAGCCGTACGGGGCATTCCACGGCAGCGAGACCATCTTGTTGTTCAAGGTCCCGATTCCATCGGACCCGGTGAATGATGCGGTCTCAGAGAACCTGATCGATCTCTGGACCCGGTTTGCAAAGACGGGGAACCCGAACGGCGGGATGAATGTGACCTGGCCGCAATACACCCGGGAGAAGGGCCAGTATCTCGATATCGATGCGATCCCGAGCCGTGAAGAGCGGGTAGTAAGCCGCACTTTTTTTCAGATCGTGAAAAGCCGGGTCCTTTCTCACCGGAATTTTCTTCGTTCCCGGAGAGATTGACGGCAGAGCAGGGGAGTTTTGGGGATCCCATATCGGAAATACGCCGGTGAACCGGGTATCAGATACAAGACACAAGGTTAATCAGTCCTCAATATAATTTTCTTTTATTCTTACGCCTGATTAAAAATAAAAGGGAGCTCACATGGACTTTGGTGAAGCGGCAGGGAGATATACCGAACTTCAGGTTCAACGGCAGAATGGATCGCTGTCCGATCAGCAATACCGGACTCTTATCGATCAATTAAGAGTGCAGGATACCAAAGGCACCTGGTGGCAGCCTGAACCGGGCGGCACCGGCTGGATCTTCTGGAACGGTACGCAATGGCAACCGGGAACACCCACCCTTCCGGCGCAAATGTCGCCGGTCCCGCCTGCAACTCCGGGTCAGCACCCGCGGGATGCTGCGGGGAAACAGGACTTTTCCCAGTTCAGGTCCGGTATCATGGATAAGGAGGCGTTCAACCGGATCTCAAAGAGCGTCCCCTGGAACAAAAGACCCCAGCAATGGTGGGACCGGTTTTCCTTAACCCTGGGAATTGTTGTGGCTGTGGTCTGGTTTGTCTACTCGAGCCTCACCCCGCTCATCAGCGTAGTGACACGAGGGGTCATGACCGAGGAATTTGACCTGATCTCCCCGCTGCTGATGGTTGCCATACCGGTGTTCCTGATCTGGAAGCGAAAAGAGATTGACAACCTCCTGATGCCGCTCCAGCCCTCGCGGAAAAAGTTATCTCAGAAGTTGCTCATCGGGATGGGGATCGCCATCCCGTTCCTGACGGCATTTATCCTGTACCATGTCTTCCAGGTTAGCCAGTATCCCCTGATGTACATCAATATTGTCATCGGGACGCTTATCTCGTATATGCTCGTCCGTGAACCTGTGCTTGCCGACCAGTACCGCAGGAATCCGCATACCGGCCGGACACCGGATTTCAGGGTCCCCTTATTTCTCCTGATTGGTATATCCGTCATCGTGCGGGTTGTTCTCGCGGACGATTGCCTCACCGATCCCCTCAATGCCCGGGACTGCATGCGCACAACGGGTACGGCTGAACTGCTCTCAGGAGGGGTATCGTCCGGGGTTTCGGTTGCGGTCAACGGACCGACAATGGTGCAGTCACTGCAGGATGGAGGAGATGGTGGTAATGCAAGCGGTGAGAGTGTGATGCCCGCAGACGGAGGTCAGAACCACGGTGGTTCTGGAGATAATCCCGACACTGAATTTAGTGGCGGTCATGGACCAGGAGGGTGCTGATGATCGAAATCATGACGGGCAGTCCAACTGACTATCCGATGACGGAATTCTCTAAAGGAAAAGAACCGGAACACAGGCTCGGGCTGCCAAATTACTGGATCAATACGGCCAACCTGAACCTCGTCATCCAGGATCGTCTCTATGGGTATAAAGGGCTGGGCCCTGCCATTGATTATATTCTTACCTACAACTCTCTGGGCAGCCACCGGGGAATGTTCGGAATAAACTGGTCGTTCTCGCAAGAGTCATTCATCGAAGCAGCAGCAGAGGTACTTCTTATCAGGGGATCGGGGCAGATCCTGCGATACCGACGCTCCTCTGGCAAGGGGGAACCAACTGCGCCGGTGGAACTGAAATCTCTATCGGGATCCATGGATCGCCTTCTTGACTACGGTGCGTACTGGTGTTATATCCCCCGGCAGTCACGGACTCTTTTCCGTTACGACAAGCGTGCCGGGAATCCCCGGGCATTCCTGATGTCTATCTCAGACTATGACGGAAATATGGTGAAGTGTGAGTACAATCCAAACGGGGCGCTCTCACGCACCGTGGATGCGGCCGGAAGAGCGACGATATTTGGGTATGCCGGTGGGAACGGTTTCTGCACCTCCCTCCGCATTCCTGACGGGAGAGAGGCCCGGTTTTCGTATGACGCACAGCACCGGCTCGTCCAGGTCTCGGACCTCCAGGGAATTGTCACGGTATATACCTACGGTCCCGATAATGCCATTACCCGGATGGTGGTCGGGGAAGATAAAAAGACGACCGAATTCTCTTACCGACCGGGCAGGGAAGGAAGATCCATTGCTACTGTGCAGGATGCGGCCGGCAACATAACCCGGTACGAAACGGCCTCTGAATCTGAGGTGCGGGTTACTGATCCGGAAGGAAATACAATCTCCTTCCGGAGCGCGGGAGGCCGCACGGAAAGGATCGTCGACCCTCTCGGAGGAACGGTTG
Source organism: uncultured Methanomicrobiales archaeon (assembly GCA_963732285.1). Lineage (GTDB taxonomy): Archaea > Halobacteriota > Methanomicrobia > Methanomicrobiales > Methanospirillaceae > Methanoregula. The sequence goes on from CAVSYT010000001.1 coordinate 77,541, forward strand.
AATACACCTACAAGTCAGGATTCAGGGTAGGGACAAGGAACAAAAACGGTGTGCAGATCCGGAAAGAATACGATGGACGGGGGAACATTACCCGGTTCGAGGATCCGGATGGGCACAGCACCTTCTTTGAATATGACGCATACGATAATCCCATCCGCCGGAGGGATGCGCTTGGCGGTGTCCTTCACTACTCATACGACGATCACCAGCACCTTGTGCGGATGGTCACTCCCCTGGGAAGGACCTTTTTATGGAATTACGACCAGAAAGGCCAGCTCTATCGCCATGACAGATCCTTCCGGGAACGCCACCACCATGGAATACGACCGGTTCGGGAACCTCGCAACAATGCATGAGCCGGGAGGGTACCATTTCCGACTCCGGTATGACGCGACGGGACTCCGTATCCAGGAAGTGCTGCATCCCACAGGAAGCGTGTACCGATACGAATATGACGGAAATGATCGAATCAAGGCCCTCCACCACCCGGATGGAACGGTGACCAGGTACCGTCACGGGTGCTGCGCCCCTCTATCGGTCACCGATGAGCAGGGGAACATAGTCTCCTTTACCAGAAATCCCCTCCTTTTCGTGCTCGAACGCACCGATGCTTTAGGAAACAGAACCCGCTACCACTACAACCGTAATAATACCCTCACCGGTATGACCGATCCTCTGGGAAACACCATTTCGTTCTCCTGTGATGCAGCGGGCAGGCTGGTGCAGTCGGTTGATCCTCCCGGTCATACAATCAATCTCGCATACGATGCGGAAGGAAACCTGATCACGTTGTCTGATCCCGGCGGATCACGGACAACATTCCTGTACGATACCTCAAATCGTCGTGTTCAAATCACCGACAGTCTCCGGCACACGAAAAGGTTCGAAAGAGATCCCCTGGGCAGACTGGCCCGCGTGGCAAATGCCCGGGGGATGGTCACGGAATACCGGTATGATGCGGACGGGCATCTGGTCGAGAAGCTGCATGAGGGCCGCAGGGTTGCCACGTACGGGTATACTCCTGCGGGAAATCCCGCCATGGTGGAAGATTCCCGTGGCAGCACACGTTTTGAGTATGATGGCCGAAGGCTCGTGACACGTATCTGGTATCCCGGCGGGACTTCGCTTGAATTATTATACAATGAAGAGGGGCACGTGCAGGAGATGCACTATCCGGGAAATTTTATCGTTTCCTACGCGTATGACCCGTGTGGGCGGGTATCCCGTATATCCTGGGGGTCTCATTTCTATGCCCGCTCGTACAGATGCCACCGGGAGTGTTGTCCGGGAGACCCGTTCCAATGGGGTGGAGAGCGTGTATGAATACGATCCCACCCGGGTGTTTACCCGGATATCCCACGCTGGCAGGACAGGGACGATTGCTGATCTCTCATACCGGTGGGATGCAGCGGGAAATATCGTCGAGGAGAGCGGTATCCTTCCCCGGCCAGCACAACTGCCCTCAACTGCCGCCGGGCCAACCCGGGCGGCATCGTTCAATTCGGAGAACCAGATGGTCTCGTGGGGCATGCAACGGTTTCTCTACGATGATGACGGTAACCGCATCAGTGCAGAGGGTGAGGGGAGGATTTTCTCTGCGGAATACGATACAGAGAACCGCCCCGCCAGGATCACAACCGCCCGGCAATCGCTGCAGTTCACTTATAACGGTATGGGGGACCTGGTCGGGACGATATGTGGCGGACAGGATATCCGGGACCTTTACACTCCAGAAGGCCTCTTGGTGGGCCGGACTGATGGATCCGGAACGGTTCTGAACTCATTCATCTACTGCGAGGGAAGACTCGTCGCGATGGTGAAGCCTGGCGGAGATACCAGGTTCTATCATTTCGACAAGACCGGAAACACCCTGGCCCTTACTGACGGGACCGGAGGCACGGTTGCGGAGTATTCCTACGATGTATATGGTGCCGTTAACGGAAGAGAAGGGGATACCGATCCAAATCCGTTCACCTATGCCGGGGAGTTCGGGGTGATGGATATGGGAGATGACCTGTTCTTCATGCGGCACCGGTTTTATGACGCGACCACGGGTAGTTTCCTCCAGAAGGACCCCATCGGCCACCTTGGTGGGACCAACCTTTACAGTTACGTGGGAGGGAACCCGGTGACCCGGGTGGATCCCGAGGGAACCGGCGCAGCTTTTTGTTTCCTCCTCATCACCGTCACTATTGCGGGATACACAACCTTCTGTGCGGCGAGAAAATTCGGGGAGAAGAACCCCATCGTCCGAACCCTTCAGATTTCTCAACAGGGAAATGCGGCAGCGAACACCAAGAATGCTCAAACCGTCTCCCCAGCGGAGTTCTTCGGTGATCCGGATCACGGGATGAACCAGGTTGCGACCACCGCAGGAGACCAGGCCCTGACCGCGAACCCGGTGACGAATCCGGGTTGGTCGATGATCAAAGCGGTGAACAGTGCTGCAGAAGGAAAACCGGTGGATGCGGCCATCAATACGCTTGGGGCATTCCCTGATGGTATAAAGTCTGATCACCGGGCCGGGAAAAACACTGTCGGAAGTGCACAATTTTGTTGAGTTACCCGTGGGGAGTCTCTTCACGGCCGGCGGGCAGGTGAGATCGATGTGCACAGACCCCCCGCCTGGAAGGTAGGTGCAGCACGGGAGGCAGCCCATGGAAAAAAAACAGATCAGTAAAAAGTACCAGTATGATCCTCTGAACCGGCTGGTGTCGGTTACCGAAAAGGATGACCGGACCCAGGTGTATACCTATGATCCGACGGGCAACCGCACGATGACCACCATCTTAGAGTCCGGCAGGGTTCTCCTAGGTATAGAAACCCGGGCCGGAAGCGCCCGAACCCCCGGTCCTGGCGGCTCATCAGCGGTGCGGGAACTGCGGCAGCCCGGTAGTTCCCGGGATGAAGTTCTGCAGGAGCTGCGGGGCTGCGGTCACTGCTCCGGCAGCGTCCTCCCCGGCTGTGGCTCCTTTGGTATGCCCGGCCTGTGGCAGTCCGAACCGGCCCGGTGCGACATTCTGTGCGAAATGCGGCAGAAAAATCACCTGATCTCTTTTTATTTTGATCAATGTTTCTTTTTAGAGGGGGCGATGAAATCACGATCTGTTTTTACCATCTTTTTACCGGCTGAAGAGGACATGGGGGTGGTTAACGCAGGCAATTTCCAAAGGAAGGCAATTATGCTCCATTTTTTTTACATGCAGACACTAAAAGGATATCATGCATGAACTGGCAGAGGTACTCACCGATCGGAAGGGACTGACCTGGATTGTGGTAACTGCCCTTTTCTATGTGCTGGTCCTTGTCCCGTTCAACCAGTATCATTGGGAGATTGCGGGTATTGCTCTGCGCCCGGCAGCGGTACTGCCGGTTGTCTGCGGTATTCTCTGGGGCCCTGCAGCAGCGTGGGGTCTTGGGCTTGGCAATGTGACCGGGGATCTCTTTGGTTCGTGGTCCCTTATGAGCATCTTTGGTTTTCTCATCAACTTCCTCTACCCGTACCTCGCTTACCGGCTCTGGCACCGGTTGATGAAAGGCCGCGAGATCCGTATGGATGCTTTTTGCCTTGGGTGTTTCTGGGCAGTAACATTTGTGACAACCTTATTCTGCATGTTCCTCCTTGCAGCGAGCGGGACAATCTTCTTTGCCCGTCCTTTTGAAAGCAAGTTCATCAGTTATTTCGGAAACAGCATTTTCTGGGCTATGATTGCCGGGCCGATCCTGTTCCGGCTGATGTTTGTGCCGGCATTCCGGAACGCTCTTGTCTATGGCCGGGAATCGGACCGCCGGTTAACCTCGGCGACAAAGTGACGGGAAATGGTAAGCCCGCCACACGATCCCAATCCTCTCACCGGCATGGTACCATGTAACCCGGCTTTTCTGCCCGGGGGCTTGCCGGTCTCGCGTACCAGGGAGCAGCCGGCCAGCAGGATCGAGGATGGAGGTATCGAATGTCCCGCCATAGATCCCCGAGCCAAACCCGGGGAGGTCATTCTCCCGGAGCTCTTCAGGACGGACCTGCTGCGGTGTTTTTATCTGTGCTTCAGGAACTGTTGCGCAGGCATTTGCGATCCTCTCTGTGTTCATGTGATTACAGGAGAATACGATCACGGGATACTTCAGGGACAGCGGATCATTGAGAGTATTTCTTTCGTTTACCCTGCAAATCACCCTGAAAATTATTCCCGGCCGATAAGCTCCGCCACCCATGCCGGGTTCGCCCGGAAGTGCACAGCCACCGGTTGTTTCCGTAAGCAGCCCGTGCTCTTCCCGGATATGCCTGAGAAGACGGGAACGGAGCGCTTCTTTGAGCGGGACCTCCGTAAGGTTCACATCCGAGTACGGCGCCGCAGGACAAGGCTCAAGATTCCCGGAAGGGCTGACATGTACAAAGCCCCGGCCAGCGGCAAGGCACCCTCCATAAGCATCCTCATCACCGGGGAAGCTGATGAAGAGCGCCGGGAATTTCCGGTTGAAGTCCGTAATAACTGCCTGCAGTGTTTTCTTCTGCTCATGGAAGAGGACGAGGTCTTCAGTGCCGGATTCCATAGGGACATACTCAACGAAGGTAAAGACGCGGGCGCCGGCAGAAGTCATCTGCCGGATGAATGCTTCATCCGTGACGCTGGAAAAATTCTTCCGGGTAGTGGTAACTGAGCATCCAAAGAAGATATTCAGTTTTTTCAGGCGGGCACACACAGAGAGCAGACGGTCATATACCCCGTCACCACGGCGCAAATCGGTGTCGTGCCGGAACCCTTCGAAGCTGATTACCGGCACGATGTTCCGGCATTGTGCGATCCTGCCGGCTACCGTCTCATCGATCAGGAGCCCGTTGGAAAAGACCGGAAAGAGGGTTGCCGGGTGGGCTTGTGCAATGCGGAAGATCTCATCCTGCCGGACAAGCGGTTCCCCGCCGGGAATGACAACGACCGAGACTCCCAGTTCGGCAGACTGGCTGACAAGCGATGCCAGAGTCTCCGGGCTCATCTCCGGCAGGGGTTTTTCGTGGCGCCCGTGCATATAGCAGCCGGCACACGCGAGGTTGCAGCGCGAGGTAATGCTGGCGATGATGATGGGCGGAACGATCAGTCCCTCCCTCTCGTGCTTCTTCCGTACCGCGGCCGCTTTACGCTGGTGATGCAGGATGGTAGTGCCGGGGATAATGAGTGAGGGCTCAGCAGCGATGATCCGGACTGCCTGGCTGAGGGTCTCACCGATGGTAGTATCGAAAATTTCGCGGTATTGGGGATCCATCATGCATCTCCCTGCTGTGCTTTCATATCCTCAACCGTGAGGTCAGGGTGCCGGTACCGTCCCCTTCCTTCCGTACCTCTCATTACATGGAGCTGAATCGCTTCGACCGGGCAGAAGTGCAGGCAGGCACAGCAGCACTCACAATGGTGCAGCCATGACGGCCGGTCATTCACCATCATAATATTTTTCACCGGGCAAACATTCAGGCAGATCCCACATGACGTGCATATATCAGATACTGAAAATGCCGTATCAGAGCCACGCACCGTCCGGGAGAATGATCCATAGGAAACCCACCGGATCAGTGATGACAACGGTGAACACCCGGGAGGGATAATAAGGCCCTTGTCAATACTGCCGGCAATTTCCGTAAGACGTGCATCAGCCGACGTGAGAACGGGATCCCCGCTTTTTACCTGCCGCGATCTTCCGACGGGGGGGAAATTAGCGGGCATTACCAGCGCAAAGGCGGCATCGAGGCTGCGTGCATGGTTTTTTTGGAAAATGCCGTTTATCTGGTGAAGGGCAGATACCCCCATCCGTCCCATGGTGACAATCGCAAATACATATCCCACCCTGGAGAGATCGAGCCTGCCGGAGAATTCAGCAACAATGACCGGGACTCCCGCATCATAGACCGGGCAGACAATCCCCACCCGGTCTGCCGCCGGGGTGATCTTGCCGGGAGTGGTCCTGCAGCGATGCGATCGGCACCAGCGTGCAGTCTCCCAGTACTGCTGCAATCTTCTTTGCAGCGGCAAGCGAGTTGCCCGTGCCGGTGAAATAGTAGATGATGGTCTTCATGGTTTTCCTCCCCGGTTTTGTTTCAGTTCCGCAATGGTTACAGACGGGTTCCGGTACCGCAGTCGTGTTTCCGGTACGGGAGCCTGCCTGGATGGCCTGCACCGGGCAGAGGTGGATGCACCCGCAGCAGAGCTCGCAGTGGTGTTTCCAGACCGGCTTTCCCTCCACCAGTTCGATATTTCCTGCCGGGCAGATGGCTACACAGGTCCCGCAGGACGTGCATTTGTCATTGACGGAGAATTTCCGGTCATCGGTATGGGGCATGGTTCTGGCAAACCACCCGTACAACAGGGTATGCAGGAGGCGGGAAAGGAGCGAAGAGGGCAATACCCGCTTCTCGCACCGGGTCACAGGTCCAACGATACCCGTGATCTCTTCTTCGGCCTTTGCAAGGATCTCCTCCTGCTTTTTTCCTGCCGGGGAACTGTACATCAGGATGTAATTGCCGGGCATGATTACGCCAAATCCTGCATCAAGCCCGCGGCCCTGTCGTTTCCGGAGAATAGTGTCGAGCTGCCGCAGTGCGGCTGATCTCCGCTCGACCACCATGGGTGACGACGGAGAATGTGTATTCCGCATGCGAGAGGTCGAGGCGCCCGGCAAACGCAGCCACCATGAGCGGCAGGCCGGAGAAATATACCGGGAACACGATACCGACCCGTTCTGCCTGGGGGACAATGTCCCCGTTGGTCTTCTGCAACGATGCGATCGGGACCAGCTCGCAGTCCCCAAGAGCCGCGGCGATCTTTTTTGCAACCGCAAGCGAGTTGCCGGTGCCGGTGAAGTAGTAGATGATGGTCTTCACGGTGAACTCCCCGTTGTTTTTATCACTGAAATCATCGCGTTGATCCTGCCCGGGTCCTGTACACCGGTTTTATCGAACACGAATTCCCCGGTAACCGTAACGCCTCGTGCTTCAAGGGCTTTTTTAAGATCGGAAGGGTTTCTCCCTCTTTTCCTCCGCAGGTCGCAAAGATCACCGCTTTTTTTCCCTCGCAGCCAACAAGCGCTGCAACCGCTGCATTGATCGCAGGAGTTGCCCTTCCGGCCCAGACCGGTGTGCCGATGACGATACATCATCGGACTGAAACATCGATGGTTTCAGGTTCAATGGGATCGCACATGCCTTTCATTGCCCGGTAACACCCGATGGTGTAGGCGGTAAGCCGGGAAGAGTACTCTTTTGATTTCACTTCGATGAGGTTCCCCCCGCAGGCAGCCTGGACATGCTCTGCCACGCTGCGGGTGTTCCCGGAATAGGAATGGTAAATAATGCAGGTTTTCATGATTTCACCTCTTCTGGTTCTGACCGTTGAATGCATTTTTTGTTCAGGTGCCGGGCAGGACCGGTAATGCTGCAGCGATCCGGCCGAGGAGTTCATTGCCCACCGCACGGGTTTTTCGTATCCTCGGCGTCAGGCAGATCTCTGCCATGACTTCGACACCCCGTTCTGTCAGCGCCGTGTTCAGAAGCGACAGGGCTTCACCCGGCTGGCCGCTGCAGGTGACAAAGATCACGGCCATCTTTCCTTCGCATCCCGTAAGTGCCTGGACTGCGGCATTCATGGCAGGCGCCGGTTTCCATGCCCACACCGGTGTGCCGATGATGATCAGGTCGTACTGCGACACATCGATCTCTTCGGGTGTGATCGGGTCACAGACCCCTTTCCGGGATCGCAGGACAACCGGTCGTGTACGCGGTGAACGTCGAGTATACGGATTCCGGGTCTTCACTTCAATGAGATCGCATCCGCTGGAATTCCGGATCCCCTCTGCTATGCCCCGGGTAACACCCGTAGTACGAGTAGAAGATCACACATGCCCTGATGGCCCGGTCACGGGTTGACTTCCGGATCAGTTCACGGTTGCAGTTTTCCATGACGCTTGCGTACATGAGTTCGAACTGTTCGCGGAACTGGACCATCCGGTCACGGTTGACCGTGTAATAGATGTAGAACCCTTCCCGCCGTGATTCGACAAGCCCCTCAGCCTTTCAGCGTCTTTAAGTGCTGGGAGACTGCCGGGCTGCGAGATCCCGAGCCGGATGGCGAGATCCCCAACGCCAAGCGTCCCGCTCGTGTCGGTTGCGAGCAGGTAGATGATCTGGAGCCGGGTAAGATCGCCGAGAGCCTTGAATGTCCCGGCCATAACGGGAACAATCTCGCAGAGTTTGTTACATACTTTACACTTGTTGCACGGGCTCCATGGAATTTCTGTATAAGTGTTTGCTTATACACTTATATCTTTTACGCGGAAACGTTCGTAAAGCCATTTCCGGTTTGAGGACTGGCCGGTCTCACGTATCAGGGGCAGCCGGGGACCGGGGATCGCATGCCATTTGACAATTGACGGAATATGAACGGGCACCGGGACGTGCCCTTACCGGAAATTTTGGGAGAGGGTGCGGTACCGGAAAAACCGGGGACACGTGAGAGGAGTGAGGGACAGGGAGCGAATCAGGAAATACGGTCTTTTACAATTGACAGGGGGGGGCCAGTGGATTATTGCCCAATACCGTTGTAACGGAATTTCCCGCAGGGAACGCGGTACTCAAACCGTGCACCCCTGTCCGGCTCACCTGTTTCATGGATCACGATATCAGTGATGGCAAGGATCTCCCGGGAAAGGTACAGCCCAAGACCGGTATTCTTCCCGAACCCGCGTTCGAACAACCGGGATTTATCGTCTGTTGCGATTCCGGTGCCATCATCCTCAACGACAATGATCTGGTCATTGCCCGACGGGCGGGTGGAGACGGTTATCGATGAGATACCTGCACCCCCGTACTTTATGGCATTATCAAACAGGTTGTAGAACACTTTCTCAAGCATCGGATCGGCATAGACTTCCAGAGAACCGGTACTGCTGGTGAACGTGACCGCCCTGAGATCCACATGTTTCTTTGCCCGGTTAATCACTGCGTCAATATTCTGCCATACCGGTATCTCGGTTCCCAGCTGCTGGTATTCCCGGGTGAATGCGATCTGTTCGCGCATTGCATCGATTGCCATCTCCTGCCGGTCAAGATACTCTTTCTGGAAGGGATCCGTGCACAGCTCGCGACTCAGTTCAAGGTAGATGGATAACGAGAGAATTTTATTCGAGAGATCGTGGCTGGTGATGCTGGTCAAAAGGCCGATCTTTTTATTGGCCTGCGCTATGGCAAGTTCTGCCTGTTTCCGATCGGATATGTCCCGGAACATGCAGAGATAGCCGGCAGCACCCGTCCCGCTGTCGTCCATGGGAGTGACCAGCACGTCATAGAACATCGGCCGGCCATTCTGCAGAACCGGGATTTCAATCCGACGCTCCCGGCCTGCCGGGACGGGGGCTGCCTGAATCGATGCGAGCCCGGGAAATACATCTGCTATACTCAGCCCGATGGCATCATGCGATGAGCGACCGGTGATCTGTTCGGCCGCAGGATTGAGATCAATCACCCGGTACTGCCCGTTTGTTACGATTACCCCATCCCGGATGGTAGAAAAGACCAGCGAATAGGCCACAGGAACAGCAGAGAAGAGCTGGTACCGTATGATCCCCACGGCAAAGATTATCCCGGCAATGAGAAATGCCAGGGGCGTCAGGTCGTAATTTGGGAACGGGGAGAGCCCGAACACGTAGGCCATATTACAGGCCGCCGGGATGCATCCGGCGCAGACAAGGAGCATCATCTGGCGCCGGTAGAGTTCGGTTGAGACAAAGAGCCTCCCCGCACCGAGAACAAGCGTGACAAGGGCAAGGATATAGCAGTACGCGATGTGGATCCAGAACAGGGGGCCGTGCTCGTAAATCCAGATGACCGACCCACCGACTGAATCCAGGTGAAACCCGGTATAATAAAGATGGTGATACGGGTTTGTGAGGACGAGGATCCAGACAAGGGCAGGAATGATAAAAAACAAGGGAACGGTGCGCCGGGTGAGATAGTGCTCGCGCCCGGTATAGCAGAGGACAATGAAGAGCCAGGCCACCGGCACGGTCGATATGGCAGGGTAAATGATAGTATTGAGGAGGAGAACGATCGAAAGCTGGGTGCTCATCAGCTCCAGTGAGTACCCGAATATCCAGATGGTCTCTGCTGCCATCAGCAGGGTGAAGGGCAGTGAAATCGGTGTTGCACGATTACGCCACCCGACATAGGTAAGGAGTGCGGAGACCGTGCCGGCAACCAGCATGAAAATAACGGCATGGGGGTACTGGATAATCATAACGTCATCTTCAGGGTAATGGAATTGTGGTTAAAAATTGGATATCGAAGGCAGGATCCAGAGCATGTATTGCCGTATCCGGGGGGACGCGATTTTTATATGGTTAAAAGGTCATTTCTCAAGGCTCATAAATGCACCCTAAGGGAACCATGTTCCCGGAGCCGGGTATTTATGTACCCCACGGGATACGCGGGAACGTGATGATGAGAAGAGTTTCTGTGGGGAAATTTCCCGGCCCCGGTCCCACCCTGTCCCCGCTTAAATCCGGGGGCTGGCCGGACTTCACTGACGGGGGGCAGCCGGGGCCGGGGTGTATGAGGAGGGTCAGCTATGAGTTGTCCGGGCCGTGAAAATGAAAGGACCGGAACCGGAAACGTTGTTGATGCTGCTCAGGTTTATCTGATTAAACACCATATCCCGGTTCATGACAAAACTCAACTGGGAGGCAAAACTGGCAATTGTCCTTGTGGCCATAAGCGTTTGTATCTTTTCAACCAAGTTTTTTTTCCTGAAAAACCCGTCAGATACGTTAAATTATATCTTAAATTCTCTTGGGTTTCTGCCGATCAATGTCCTTCTGGTAACAATAGTCCTCAATAAACTCCTGGCAATACGTTCGCGGCGTGAAAGAATGGAAAAGATGAATATGGTTATCGGGACCTTCTTTTCCGAGGTCGGAAACCTGCTGATAAAGAAAATTGCAGCGGGTGATCCGGGGATCGGCCAGCTCAAAGAATCCCTTATCGTGGGGAATGAGTGGGATGAGTCGGCATTTGCAAAGGTACGGAAAGAGATCGCAGGTTACGATTACCAGGTTAATTCTTCAGGGATTGAAATGGTCCCGCTCCATGAATTCTTATCCTCGCACAGGGACTTCATGCTCCGGCTGCTGGAAAATCCTGTTTTGCTTGAGCACGAATCATTTACCGACCTGTTACGGGCCGTATTTCATCTCACCGAAGAACTCAAACGCCGGGAGGATTTAAGTTGCCTTCCCAAAACCGATTGCACCCACCTTTCCGGTGACGTGAGTCGCGTGTATGAAAAACTTATCATCCAGTGGCTTGACTACATGGAATACTTAAAGAACAACTATCCTTACCTCTATTCCCTTGAAATGCGGACAAATCCCTTTAATGCCCAGGCTTCCCCGGTTGTCCAATAATCCTCTTTTTTAAAACCTTATTTTTAACAGGGAATTTTTCACGGCAAACGCGGTTGCTTTCCGGGTGCGTGTGCGGTGGGGGCAGGGGATCGCATGCCGTTTGACAATCGGTACATGAACGGGCACCGGAACCGGAAGGAATAGCGGTAAAGAGGATGTGATCTTTTTTTGAGATCCGGGCAAAAGGACAAAATTTTCACAATTTCCGGGATCTTTTTTCTGTACCATTTTCTCGTAAGACTTTTCCGGAAATAAGGTGTTTTTTGTCTTTTTGCCCGGCATTATCGATTGGATATAATACGGAACAAATTCACTTTCACTCTCTGCGCCCGGGTCTTTATCTCCAGAATAACCGGTAATTGGACCGGGGAACGATTGTGACAAAAATCCATGTGCTGGATAACGAAATTTCCATTTATACGCTGAATGATGAGGATTATATCTGCATTACCGATATTGCACGATACAAAGATCCAGACAATACAGATGATTTAATCCGGAACTGGATACGGAATCGCAATACGATAGAATTCCTGGGAATCTGGGAGCGACTCAACAATCCGGATTTTAAACCCGTGGAATTCGACGGGTTTAGAAAACGTGCCGGGCTCAACAGTTTTACCCTGACGCCCAAACAGTGGATTGAACGGACATCAGCCATTGGACTGATATCCAAGCCGGGGCGGTATGGCGGTACATACGCACACAAGGATATCGCGTATGAATTTGCTTCATGGATCTCAGTCGAATTCAAACTCTATCTCATCAAGGAATTCCAGCGGCTCAAGGATGAAGAGCATAAACAGCTCGGCTGGGATATCCGGCGCAACCTGGCAAAGATCAATTACCGGATCCATACGGATGCGATCAAAGAGAACCTGATACCGGCCGAACTGACCCGGCACCAGATTACCACGATTTACGCATCCGAAGCGGATGTGCTGAACATGGCACTATTCGGCATCACCGCAAAGGAGTGGCGTGAGGTAAACGCTGACAAGACCGGAAATATCCGGGATTATGCTGACATCTCGCAGCTTGTATGTCTCTCCAACCTGGAAAACCTCAATGCCCTGTTTATCAGCGAGAATCTTTCCCAGCAGGAACGGCTGGTGAAACTGAACACCATCGCGATTCACCAGATGAAACTACTTACGGATGATGAAGGGATCAGGAAGATTGGTGGAGTGTAGCTGGGCTCCTCGGAAACGGAAGGCCCGGGCCCTACTATGTCCCCTCCGAAACCCGGGGGCTGGCCGGGTCTCCGCGTAAGGGTGCAGCCAAGAGCCGGTGATCGCATGCCATTTGACATTTGAGCGGTACAGGAACGGGCACCGGACAGGGCATGTACCGGAGCGTTTGGGGGAGCGAGCGATTCCGGAGAGGGTGGGAAGACACTCTCCCATACCATCAAAATGCCTTTGTAGGGCAACAACAATTATGGTACAGAGGCATCTTATGGGAACCGAAGCAGTATCCCTCAATACCGTTCTTGAATACGTGGATAAGCTCGATATCGAAGACCAGCAATACCTTCAGGAGATCATCCACCGCAGGCTTATCGACGCAAAACGCCTGGCTATTGTTACGCCGGGCAAAACAGGCGAAAAGCGAGCGTGCAGAAACACACGAGCCGGAGCGGAACAGCAAAAGATCTTCTGGCGGATCTGAATGGTTGAACTCATCTGGGACGAGCGGTTCAAAAAAATTTACAAAAAGTGGTCGCACCAGCACCCGGAAGCTGAAAGCGCAATTCGCCAAAAAGATTGTTCAGTTTGAAGAAGAACCGTTTCACCCGTCACTGAAAACCCATACCTTGAGCGGGGTCCTGAAAGGACTCTGGTCGTTCAGGATTACCTACGAACACCGTCTTGTTTTCGATTTTGTTGACGAGAGCCGGACACAGGTTGTATTGATCGATATCGGTTCGCACGAAGAAGTGTATTAACGTTCAAATCCTTTTTTTTGTCCACCCGTCCCCGCTGAAACCCGGAGGCTGGCCAATCTCACGTAACGGCCCAGCCTTGAGCCGGTCATCGCATGCCGTTTGGCAATTGTCCGGAATATAAACGGGCACCGGGATGGATGTCCATCAAAAGCGTGTCACTTGTGTCACATTGAGGGCATTTTCCGGGATCTTTTTTCTGTACTATTTTCTCGTAAGACTTTCCGGAAAAGGGGGTTAATGTGACACAAGTGACACAAGTGACGCACTAAAGACTTTAGCGGGTGCCGGCGTTTTTGGGGCTCGGGGAAATGCACGTACCGGACCTTTTGGGAGTGGGTACGGTACCGAAATGAACTCAGCTCGGCCGGAACCGTATAGAAGAGTTGGAATCTGTCAGGCCCTCAACAAAGATTTTAGGAATAGACAACCCATGGTGATTCAGGATAATACCATGTCAACATTTACTGCTGTGCTTCACAAAGAGGATGACACCTACGTGGCAGAATGTCCCGAGGTAGGTACAGTGAGCCAGGGCAAAACAGTGGAAGAGGCGGTCAGTAACCTGAAAGAGGCGACCGAACTGTATCTGGAAGAGTTTCCCCTGACGAAAAAGAAGCGGGCAATCCTCACAACCTTTGAGGTGTCATCGGTTGCCACATCATAAGCCGGTTTCCGGTGAAGATACAATCAAAATTCTCTGCAATAAATTTGGTTTTTCCATATCCGGTCGTTCAGGCAGTCATGTGCGGCTTTCGAAGATGAGTGCTGACGGAAAGACCGGAACCGTTGTTCCTCTCCATGATGAGTTAAAACCGGGAACACTCCGGGGTGCACTCAGGCTGGCCAAAGTCGATATCGATGATTTTTACCGGTTTGTCTGAAGGGACGGTGCCACATTTGCCCGGGTTGCCCGGAACAATACCTCAGGGCACTTAGGGCACATGAAGGGTATTTTCTGTAATCTTTTTTCTGTACCGTTTTCTCGTAAGACTTTTCCGAAAAAGGGGTACATGTGCCCTAAGTGCCTGAGTAAAACCCGGAGCACTTTTCATTATTGACCATGTTGCACCGGGTCTGGCCGGTTACCGGCGTTTTTGGGGCCCGGAGAAATTCACTGAGGGACCTTTTGGGAGAGTGAACGGAACCGGAAAGGGCTCAACTGAGGCAATAAACAAGAGTGGCACCCCTGTACCGTCGGCAAAAAACCCTCCCGGACACCACATCTCCCACCCCCCAATCCGGGCTCGCTACAGCCCCTGATTGACCATAATGAGGATCATTTTCACGCACAACGTGCAAAAAACACTGCATTTTAGCACACATTTTCAGGATACGCATTTTCCTCGCGATTTAAGCCAAACGGAGCGTTTTGCATCGATTTATGAAACGCTAATAGATGCTTTTGGGCGGCAAAACGGAAGGGGGCTGGATAGGTAGCACGGTCAAGGGGAAAAGAAGGCCTGTTTTGGGGCCCGGAATGAAGGGGCCTCTCGTCGGAAACCGACGTGGATTTCACGATTCCTGCTTTTGGGATCGGGGGTTCCTGGGGCTGGGCCGGGCCCTGCTGAAACCCGGGGGCTGGCCTCGTGCTTGCATGATGGTGCAGCCGTGGGCTGGGGAGCGTGGGGCGTTTGGGGATTGCCTGTACATGAACGGGCACCGGACAGGGCAACTTACTTGAGAGTTAGGGAGAGGGGGCGATCGCGATTATAAATTAGTCCTCGGTTTTTTCCAGGAGAGCCTTCACTTCGCGGTTGAGCACGGGCAGGTTGGTTTCAAGAACACCCCATACGACGTTGTCTGCAACGGTAGAATACCCATGAATCAATCGGTTGCGGAAGGAAATAATTCTCGATGAGTTGCTGATCAACTTTGCAACAGAAGGGTCGTGCTGTATGGCCTGATTGAGCGCTTCCCCGATAATTTCAAATTGTCGTTCGACACCTGATCGAAGTAAAGGATCGTTCTGGTAATCGGCAAGAGTCTTGCCAGCAGTAAATTGCACAATCAGGTCGGAAGCTTCTGCGATATCAAAAAAATATTTCTTTGTCTCATGCGGCAGCATAAATTTCGACCTGGGTATCTTCAAAGGACTTACGGAAATACGGATTGCGGACTCCCTCCGGCTCGACAAGATCAACCGGGCGGTTGAGCAGCTGTTCGAGATCCTCAGCAAGCCCGAAGTACTGGTCTGCATGTTCCGCGGGTTGCATTTTCTCGAACTCAACGAGCAGATCAAGATCGCTTTTGTCAGGATCGAACCGGTCATCAGTTGCAGAACCGAATACTGCGAGACGACGGACCCTGCGGTGAGTGCATATCCTGATAATCTCATCTAAGTTCTGCTCGATGATGCGGTGCATGATTGAATCCGGTCTCCGGGGAGTATGTTTCTTAATAAGTGGTGATCGTTCTCACTGATAGTGCTTGCGATGACAATGCTTCAGATCAATCAATCTGATACCGGTGTCCCTCCATGCGGCAGTGGAGAGTTTGGCAGGTACCATCGTTTTTGGGGCTCGGAAAAATTCGTGGAGGGATGGCTTTTGGGAGTGTGAACGGTACCGGAAAGGGCTCAGCTGAGGCAATAAACAAGAGTGGCTCCCCTGCACCGTCGGAGAAAACCCCTC
>CAVSYT010000002.1:0-401116 GCA_963732285.1 uncultured Methanomicrobiales archaeon
AAGAGACTCCGTTGAGGACACGGATAAAAGATCCGTTTGATAGGCTCCGGATGTACGCACGAAGGCAACGACGTGTTCAGTCCGGGAGTACTAACGTCCAAACACTAGTGCTCACCACGTTAAACCCAGACGAAATTCTTTGTGCAAACCTTATATCATATCCTATCCAATTCGATAGGGTATCATCCTACACGGCTGCCAAGGTGGCGGAGCGGCCACGCGGTTGATTGCAGATCAACTACACTCCGGTTCAAATCCGGACCTTGGCTTTCACTGAATTGCAGTAAGCAGTTCGGTGGGGTGAAGGACTTCGTGTTCTTCGCCAGCATCTTAAAAAAAAAACAAGCAAACAACATGTGGTGATAGCGGCCATAGCAGTTCGGGAAACACCTGGTCTCATTCCGAACCCAGCAGTTAAGCCGAACTCACGTAGTATGCTGTACTGAGGTACGCGAGTCCCCGGGAACCATACCAAGCTGCTATCACCTTTCCTTCTTACACGGCATCTGTTCTTAGGTAATTTCACTCAAGAGCGAAGCCAAGTCATTACACTATCATCTGTTCATTCCGGAACACCTTCAGGTTCACGACCTGTATGATATCTTATATTTGTGATAGCGGCCATAGCAGTTGGGAAACACCTGGTCTCATTCCGAACCCAGCAGTTAAGCCAACTCACGTAGTATGCTGTACCGAGGTACGCGAGTCCCCGGGAACCATACCAAGCTGCTATCACTTCCCTTCCTTTACACGGTAACTATTCTTTGGATCTTTTCTTGAGAGCGGATGCTTTGGTTAAAAAGACTCTATTTTATCCGTTCAAATGTGATAACGTGAAGTTCATATCCTGTGGATACGTAATTTCCCTTTCTGCGCTGTGAAAAAACTCATTTTCCCAACGTGACGAACGATTACGGATTTTAAAAAAGGCAATTAATGATCTTTTTTCCTGAGTAAACGTCTATCGCATCATAATTCCAGAAGAACTGCACGATTCCGGTAGATACTGAAACAGACTCCTCTGCCCATTGCCGGGCTGTTATATCGGTGCTGAACATATCTGCGGCACTGTCGTAGACATTACTGATGTTTTTGTTGAGGCCCAGTGAGAGATGTTTATCGGTAACGGTAAGACCGAGATTCAGGGGTTCATCGACAACCCAGATCTTAAAGACGCGGTAAGGTTTCAGCTGCTGGATTTTGCTTAAAAACGGTTCCTGCAACAATCCCTCTGATAGCTTGCGGCTTATGATGAGTTCGGTGGGAATGCCGGCTATAATTCGCTCGGAAAGTGTATCGGCAATCGTGGGACTCATGACGGACGAGATTGCATGGATGTATTCTGCCTGCTGAAGGATGGTGATAAAATGCGAATAGACGTGGAATATATTATCTGTTGTATCAAATTCAACCTCTGAATTAAACAGTGCTCCAATGGTATGGAGAAACGGTTGGGGGATTCCATCAATATTGTGGTTTGCCCAGAATTCCCGGTGCTGCATCAGTTCCCCGAATGTCACAACAAAATCCCCGATCTTGGTTACGATAATCCGGCCTAATGGTGTAATGGCATAGTTGTGATCGCAGGGCTCAATGAGTGAAAGGCGCTCGAGACTTCGGATCTTCGGGATGATTGCCTGCGAAGTGCTCCCGGTGACCTCCCGCAACTCTGAAAGTGATTTTGGTCCCTGGGCAATTGCAAGCATAATCTGGATTTTAAGACGTGATGAGTAGATGGATTGGATCAATTTGTAATTTTTATTATAAACCTCAAGAGGTTCCATTCGTACTCATTAGATGAAATAAATATATACATTGATTCTTTTTTTCCAACTCATCTCTGAGATAAAAAACGAAATATATCTCTCATCGATTCTGTTGATACGCGCATGAACGGTAGTCCACTCCCTGACAATGACAATCTATGATATTGTGATGGTTCCCTGCATCAGGGCCTCTCTTTAGGCACGGCAGGGCAAGGAGCAGTATATTTCCGTCATTGATCCGCCGCGGGGGCACCCCGTCGGGAGCGGCGGGGTTAATCATAAAGGTATAATGTTTGTTTTTCAATATTACCTGAACCAATCGGATTTTCATGGGAATCCCTCAAAAAATAGGAGGTCAAGGGATGCACCCTGTGGCCTGCCTCCCCCTCTGGTTGAGAGAGGGGTCACCCTCCCGGCAACCGAAAAGAAAAAACGAATCGCTGGAAAATAAGATTTCAACAAAGCCCTCTAATCCTGAAAAATAAGAGATTATGTCCTGATCAAAACCACAAATGCATTGAAGTAATGATGAGGATCGCAGCTGCAAAGAAGATATACTGGCCATCGGAAATGGCATCGGCCAGGAAATCTATCAGGTAAACCTTGTCGAGCAGGTGTATGCAGACATGCGAATACAGGTTTGCGGCAACGACTATCACGGTAGTAAATGTCGGCAGCATGAAGAAACTGTATACCATGGCAGGTAATCCCAGTGCCAGAACAACACCGGTTAATAGGGTTTTAGTCCGTCTCTCTCCAAAAATCACCGGAATCGTTCTGACCCCAGCACTGGCATCTCCGACCCTGTCCCGGATGTCCGGGATCATTGAAGCCATGAAACCCCAGAGGAAAAACAGCAGGAATGTGATTGCGGTGCTGGAATCCGGTATTCCCTGATTGAGATAGACCGGAAGCAATGAGAGCAGTACAGCCCAGGAAAATCCGACAGCAATATTCTTTACTGCGGGAATCTCCTTGAGCCTCCGGTACCCGAGAGATGCAGGAAGCAGGCGGAAACTGTACAGTATTCCGCAGATAAATGGTGCTAATGTTGCCAGCAGTGCAGGGATCCCGTACGTAGCGGAGAGGACAAGTGCAAATACAAGAAAAATAATGCTCCCGTAATACAGCGGAGTTTCATATCGTTTTGTAAAGGCAAACCGGTCCTGCCGGTTAATCGCATCCTCGTCCTCGTCTGTCTTCCTGTTGAGGTTATAGATCGAGAATGCAACAAAGAACGGTATGATACCGGTCATCACATTCCACGGTGTGTGCTGGATAATGCAGGATACGTACGCCATCGCAACACATTCAACAGATAATAACAGCGAGCTGAAAACGAGGAAATCGTAAAGATCTACTATTCTGGTGCCCGTTTTTCCGGTGAACCGGAAGAAATTATTTCCTTCCGGAACAATTTCGTGAGTGTGTAAATTCATATACTGTAAAATTCGGGAAAAAAGTTAACATTCATTGTGTTGAGCAATGTTCATCGCTGCGATGAACCTGAAACTCCGTGATAAATAAGTCTGTCCAGCAATAACGTTCATTCAGGGAAAACGATTCATAGCCCACTGAATATGAACGCATCCACGAGGAATGAGATTTCAATGATTCCGAAAACAGTCGAACAGGATCGCATAGAAGAATTTTTTCAGATCCTGCTGATAGGGGTACTTTTAACTTCATCCCAATTGGAGGGCCAGAAAGAATACCTCAGCCATATTCTCCGGAAATGCGGAGTAACCCTTAACAGTTCCGATTTTTTAATCCTTGACCACAACCAGATGGGCAATTCCACAATAACGATTGCGAGATACACTCTCGATTATGTTCATATCAGTGATCCGAACCAAAAAAGAGTCTGCATTGAAGGTTCTGTTGCAATAGAAACAGACGAATACAGCAACAGGCATATTTGTATCTCTTCAAAATCAGACCCGTTCCGGCTTAATTTCGATATTACCCAATCTGAATTGTCCCTTATCAGCGGTAAAAACTGACCGGATTAACGCCTTTTCTGTATCAATGTCGCTGACAGACCGCAATTAAAACAACCGTTGGAACAGACTGATTATTTGACATCCTCTCCTTGTATCGATGCGGGTAAATGAACCAGAAGGGATATTCACAGATTCCGTACAATCCTATAATAATATTAATCCGGAATGTTACATTTGAGTACTATGGTCCGGATGATGAATTTTATAAAACCAGTTCTCTGGTGTTTTGTGATATTTTTCTTAATCTCGGGAGTATCGGCATTTTCCGTAACAAAACAGGCCGTTGATCCTTCGGGAACATTGAATCCCGGTAATGCCGTTACGGTATCCTACACGGTATACGCTGCATCGGGTGCTGCATTTCCCTCGTATGATGACCTCCAGTTTGTTACCGATCTCAACGATCCCGCGTGGTCATATTCCATCCTTGTCAATGGTGTGGAAAATGTCCGTCCCGTTGTCGGAGGACGCACGCTGACTATCGCCGGATTTGAACTGGGATACCGGAACCAGGATGAAGTAATCGTTGAGGTATCATTGAAAGGCACAATCCCCACAACATCAGCGCTGGGTGCAACAAAAACCCTGGTGAAGATCCAGGAACTTGACGCCCGGGGGTATGCAATTCCGTATTCAATCGTCACCATTGATCGACTAATCGGGGAACCCACGCCACCCCCCACTCCTGCGTTTGGCAGCATAGCCGTTACCTCATCACCCTCCGGGGCAAATGTCTATCTCGATAATGTCTACAAAGGTTTTACTCCGCTCACCCTGGATGCAGTCCCGAATGGCAACCACGTTGTAATACTGCGGCTTGATGGTTACGAGGAATCTTCCCGTACGATTGTGGTGATGGGAAACCTCCAGTCGCTCAATACGGTACTCAATACCCTGGCAACCAATAACCCGACTTCAGCAGCAACTATGCAGGCAACAGGTACTGTAACGGTGTCCCCCGGAAAAACGGTTGCAGTTTCCCCGGAGTCCGGTTCCCTGTCCGTGACGACATCGCCCCCGGGAGCTCTTGTGTATATCGATGGGGAGATGAAGGGTGTCACACCGACAACGATACCCGGGCTCTCTGCCGGTGAGCATTCTGTTAATCTCATTCTGACCGGATACAGCGATCTGAAAACAACCATTACAATAGAATCCGGAACAACGTCTGAATTTATTACCGGGCTGTCACCGGCGCCAAAAACTCCCGGGTTTGAAGTATTCTCTGCCATTCTGTCCATCGGAGGAATTCTCGTAATCCGGAAGATAAAAAAATAAAAAAATGCAGGGCTGAACGTTTTCCGGATCCCGGTAAAAATTCCCTTTTTTCTGCACGATGCATTTCCCGAACCAATAAAGCGGGATTTTTCACTCACATTCCCCAATACGGTTATGTATATAACCCTGTCCGCTCTATCAACCGGGACGGAAGAACATCCTATGATAACGCAGGATATTGTAAAAAAACTCTGGGATGAGGCGGGGAACGGGAATCTCGCCGTGTGGGAGAATGATACCATAACGGTGGTGCCCCCCGATTACAGCGGTGAAACTGCCGGAAAAAAGCCGCTGGCCATCTTAAAACCCATCCCGCTCGTGAACAAGTATGAACACCTCGCGTTTGCCCTCAACGACGAAGAACTGCTCACAAAAATTGAAGATACAATACGGACTGCCGGTGGACAGGTGACCCGGGGTTCCCGATCATAATACCTGTGTTTCGAGTCGGGGTATGCGCATAACCCAATTACCGTTTCGTGATTATCCTGAGGCAAACTCATGGTGAGGGGTACATTCCCGGTCACAACAATTTCGTCTCTTCTTTTGGCTTTGGCACTTTGACGACCAGCACCCGGAACACCGCGTTGCTCTCGTTGATCCACAGGTGCGGTATCCGTGCCGGGCTCTCGACCAGCTGATCTTTTGTCACGGTTTCCCGCTCTGTTCCGATCTCGACAATACCGGTGCCTTCCAGCACGTAGAAGAAGACATCGACCGGTGTCATGTGCTTCTTGAGCGCCTCGCCGGGCTGGAGGGTGATCACGACCGCAATCGCGTTGTCGGTATCATAAATTTTCCGTGCATCCACATGGTGGGGGTTTGGCCCTGACTGGACTTGTGCTACATCAGTAATTTTCATAATCGTTCATCTCCGCAATTATTAAAATTCCTTTCTGACAGCATCGCGCTCACAGCACACAATCCCTGCAGTCCTGTTTACCGCAGGGGATGTTGTCGTTCTTCCATTTCAGGGCCCACTGCCTGATGCCCCGGATCACCTCCTCGATCTCAAGCCCGCTCTCGGCGAGAGTATACTTGGCTTTGACCGGATGGTACCCGTTAAATAAACGGTGCGCTTTTTGTTTCAGGTGCACTCCTCAGGTAAAAGAAAAACCAAAACAGGATACCCATTTCTTTTTTTGTCAGGCTCAGTTCCGTTTTTTGTACCGTAAACTGTACTGCTGTTAACGGAACTACTTCGGGTTCCTGCCAGGGTCCAGCGCAGGGAAAATAATTAAAAAAAGATTGTTTTTTGGATAATGTCCCCTGATTATCCCGGTATTATCGCTTTTAAGGGGTAACTGAAGGGGTGATTACCGGTGTCTGGGCCTTTTTCAAATCCACGGTCATAGTCAATGTACCCCGTGGCGTCATGATTGATTTGCTCCTGACAAGCTCCCCGTTACTGAAGACTTCGATGTTCATAGTCATACCACTGGTATCCAGTTTCTGGATTGCAACCTCAATAATATCGGTGCTTTTTGCCGATACCTGGTATAAACGGCTGCCAACTCCGCTCACTTGGCGGAGACTTCCTCCCGTTCCGATTGTTCCGGTATACTCCCCGTCATACCCTATTGCAACCCATACACCGGTGGCAGGTACGCCGGGCTGGACTACGGGCGTTGTAATGGCGGTTGGTTGTGGAACGGCGGTCTGCTCAGGAGTTACCGCTGGCACAGGCGTTGGTTCTGCGGTAAGTACTGGTGTTGCCACCGGGACGATCGTAGTTTCAATCGCGGGTGAAGGAGTAGCCGGGGGTAATGGCACGCTGGTTTTTGGTATCATGAAGCCCGGGTAGATGAATGCTGCACCGGCAATCAACAGGATGACAACAACGATCGCCGCGATCCCGATGATCATATTTTTATTCGACGCTGTGGACGCAGGGGTATTGAACCGGGATGAGAGTGAAGCCTTGCCATTATGCCCGCCGGAGGTGGGGGAATTTTTGTCCGGTCCTGACATAGGCCCGCCGCTGGAAGCAGTCCCGAGCAGTTTTCTTAAATCTTCAGTATCCTCCTCGTCAAAACCCACTGACTGGGGTAATGTACCCGGTGGCAGGAGAGCGATCTGCTCTTTGAGTGACTGTGCCCAGTCATCCCGCTCGCTGTCCCGTGGAGAACGGGGCTGCTGGGAAAAAACCATCTGCATGGGTTTTGTCCCACCGCTCTTTGCCCGGATGGCAAGAGATATTGCCGGATCATCGGACCCGCTTACTCCCGTTGTTATCGTTTCGATTGCCGCAAACGGGATCTCTTTGGTCTGGAACCGGGCATTTCCGCTATCCACGAGGATGAGCCGCCGGTTGGTCAGTATCGCTTCTGAAACACTGGCATCGATAAGGATGTTGTGCGTTGACAGAATAATGGATTCATCGCTGTTCAGGTACGGACTTCCCATATTACCATCTTCTTATGAGTACTCTTATGGAGCATATTGCCTTTTTAAAGCATCAGTCTTTTTGCCATTTATTATCTAGCCCCGCCACATACCAGTTCATGGAAGTATAATGGCAAAAAAGACCGGGCCTGGTATACGTTGTGTCACGTTGCCTTCAGGCACATTTTACAATGGGGACTGTATCAGCGGAGCAGCCCGGTATATCCCTGACAATTCAGTTGATCTCATCATCACTGATCCGCCGTATGGTATCAATGGTGACACGCTCCACAAGCACTACAACCGCGATGAGAAATTCGTAGTTGATGGCTATGTCGAGATCCCGCAGGAGAAGTACGGTAAATTCTCCCTGAAGTGGATCCGGGAAGCAGAACGGGTACTGCGTCCCGGTGGCTCGATCTACATCGTCTCCGGTTATACAAACCTCTGTCACATTCTTGATGCCCTGCACAGGACCGGGTCTAAAAGAGGTCAACCATATCATCTGGAAATATCCCTTTGGTGTATTTACCCGGAGGAAATTTGTGTCGAGCCATTACCATATCCTCTTCTATGAAAAACCCGGTGCCCGCAGGACATTCAATCTCGAATCCCGGTATGGCCTGAATGAGAAGGATGAAGACGGGCGCTCATCGAATAACACCGATCGCGAGGATGTCTGGATTATCAACCGTGAGTACAAGCCCGGAGTGGTAAAGAACAAGAACGAACTCCCCCCGGAACTGCTTGCAAAGATGATCCAGTACAGCAGCAACGAAGGTGACCTTGTCTGCGATTTCTTCTTAGGCGGTTTTTCTACCGCAAAGGCTGCCATAGGGCTCAACCGCCGGGCAACCGGATTTGAGATCTCAACAGCGATGTTCGATACCCGTATCGATGAGATTGGGGGACTGCAACCCGGCTCTCTCTTACCCTCATTGCGAAATCCTGCAGTCCAGCCCAAGAAAAACCAGCGGAAAGCATGGACGGAGGCGGACATACGATATCTCCTGCGGGAGTTCAGGAAACGTCGGGCCCGTGGCGAGACAAAAAAAGCGATTATCACCGCGCTGGGAGAGACACTGGGGCGCGGGCACTGGGCGATAGTGAAAGCACTGAAGAAATATGATGGGAATAAGGAGTCATAATCTTTTTGTTACCGGTGCGAATTCACCCTGCAATTCATATTCCTTTAATAATTATCTTACTGCATGAGACTGGTTCGCCTTCTAATTGCTTTTGTGCTCATCCTGACTGCGGTAATGACACTGGTAGTTTACCCGATGATGCCTGAGGTTGTGGCTTCACACTGGAACGCCGCCGGAGATATGGATGGCACTATGCCGAAATTATGGGGACTAATCCTTATCCCCCTGATTATGTACGGTTTTTGTACCCGTTTGTGATTCTCCCCCGGATTGATCCCCTGCGCTATAATTACCCGAAATTTCAGGACTATTATGATGGATTCATCCTTATCTTCGCATTGTTCCTCTTTTTCCTCCAGCTGCAGATCATTCTCTGGGGACTGGGGATTTTCGTAAGTCCCAATCTCACTATGCCCGTCATGATCGGGATGCTGTTCATCTATATCGGTTTTTTAATGGAGCATGCTGAACCAAACTGGTTTATTGGAATCCGCACTCCCTGGACAATGAGCAGTGATTCAGTATGGAAAAAGACACACCGGATGGGGGGAAAACTCTTCAAACTGGCAGGCATTGTGAGTATGATCGGAATTCTGGCAGGAGTTTTTGCGTGGTTGTTCATCCTTATCCCGGTGATTGTGGTAACTTTCTCTACGGTAGTGTATTCGTATATTGCATTTAAGAAAGAGCAGACACCCGGAATTGCCGAATAACGGGCTTCAAACGTGATCCCTGCGGACTCTGTGAGAATTGAACTGCGATGAATATATTACGCAGATTTCCCGCCTGATGCAGTAGTTCAGGCAACCGAATGATTTTTTTTATGAGATCTAAACAGGTTTTTTTCATATGCGTATTAGTAAAAACCTCAGTGTTTCTTCAACGCGTAATCCGGTATCAGATTTTTTTTATAGGAAAAACCGTAAAACCGTGAATCTTTCATACCGTTACTTCCCGCTGCTTTTTTGCTTCTCCAGCAATACTGCCTTTACCTCTTCGGCATGCCCCTTTACCGAGACTTTGCGCCAGACTGCAACAATGATTCCTCCCGGGTTGATCAGGAACGTGTCGCGCTGGGTGCCGAAAAATTCCCTTCCAAACATCGTTTTGGGTTTCCACGAGTCATAGGCAGAAAGAACCGTGTGCTCCGTGTCGCTCAGGCAGCAGGATATTGAGATCCCGCTTTGCAGCAAACTTCTGGTGACTTTCCTGAGAATCGGTGCTCACCCCGATTACCTGCGCCCCGAGTTCGGCAAACTTTTCAAGCGCAGCATTGAACTGCATTGCCTCAAGGGTGCAGCCCGGCGTGTTGTCGCGGGGATAAAAGTAGAGAACTACCCATTTGCTCCGGAACTGTTCGAGGCATACCTGCGTGCCCTGTGCATCCGGCAGGCAGAATGCCGGTGCAGCATTTCCTGTGAGGGGATCTGGTGACATTACCATAGTGATCATGAGTCTGATTGGCATGCAGGTTCATCAATGCATGCTCCGGGATTTATGCGGACTTTAAAAGTTCTGCCGGTATTGTGGGGGTGTGGGTTCACCTTGAAAGACGAACATTGGGAACTTCAGGTTCATGATTCTGATGCGAGTTAAAAAAAAGAATTGAGATCAGTGTTCTGCAAACTTCATGTCCCAGAAGATGTTCTTGCCGGATGCTTTGAGCGGGATACCATAGGCAACACTGCACCCTTTGAGCAGACCCTGCTGGAGGGCAATAACCCCGGCACTGAACATGACCCGGTTATCCACGTTGTGGATGCTGGCGGTTTTTACTGCTGAACCGACTGCGATGCCGAGATCGGTGATCTTCATAACACAGTTCGGACCCGGATAGAGAGCTTTTGTGTTCTTTCCTGCTTTTACGGCTTTTGCCATCTCTGCACAGGTAGCATGCCCGCACCCGCCGCAGTTGATACCGAGTCCTTTCCGGCCTTCAACCCCGATTAAGAGCGTGGCATCACTCGCTTTTACCTGCTCGCCATTGATCACGAAAAAGTCCATCTTGATCTCTTTTCCGGTCTTAATCATCTGGTTTGCAAGTTTTTTCTGTTCTTTTCCGGTCAGTATCTCGACATGGATCGAGTCCAGCCCAACCGCCTTTGGTGCGGTCCGTGCCGAGAGTGCCATGAGCCCGGCTGACGGTTTTAACTGCGTCAGATTCTACAGTCATGCACGATTGTTGGCAGGTGAGGACAAAAAGAGATCGGGCCCGGGGGGTTCAGGGCAGAGGCCGGGCTGACAACCCGGTCGGTTTTTTACAACGACTGAGTCCCGGTAATACACAGAGCATGTACTCCTGTCCGCACTGGCAGGACCAGAATCGTGAGGAACCCGGGGTTTATTGTTTTTCACTACGGTTGCTTTTAAGAGAACCGAACCGATGGCGGATGTTTTTATCATGGTGTGCAGGATGGAGCAAGGCACGCTCCCGCACTAAAACCTTACATGATTTACCGGGGAAAAATCCTGCACGTTTTTTAACCCTGACCCCTGATCTTACTAACCATGCACGACAGAACCCTGAGCATGCCGGAAATCGCCGGCCTGTCTTGTCTCATTATTCTCCTGCTTGTCACGCCCGTGGCGGCAGCATCCTCATGGAACTATACCATCGTCTCCGATCCGGAACTTGACGGCATATTTTCCGCTCTCTCGGGAGATTACCTGGTCTACTCCGGATCAATCGGGGATGCATTTCTCCAGAATTCAACACGGGTCATCCAGCTGTATTCCCTGTCCACCGGAGAACAGGTCAGGATTGCCACGTCTTCAACAAATTCCACCCTCACCGGCGAAGATATAGATGGCAATTATGCAGTGTGGTTCAGTGAACCCCAAATGGATTCACCTGCCGGTATCCCGAACAGGATTTTTCTCTATTCCATTCCGGATAAGAACCTGACGTTCATCAGGACGTCTTCTGGTGCCGAATGGCCGAAGATCTCCGGGGAGCGTGTGATCTGGTCCGAAAGCGTAAATGATTCATTTACTGATTCGATCATGCTCTATGATATCCGGACCGGAAATTACGTCTCTTCTCCCCGGCCCCGAGTCAACGATGGTGCCGGTGTTGCATTTGACGGCAATAACATCCTCTATACTGATGCGGGTACGCTGGACCTCTTCCTGTATAATACCGGTACAGGGTCCACTGCCACAGTCTTTGCCCGGACTACCGACAACAATACCCGGGAGATCGTCTTCGGCACTGCGCTTGGCGGTGATTATGTGCTGTATCGCAAGGACGTGATGGTTGAGAAACCCCGTCAGCGTTACAGCGAGCTGTGCCTGTACACGATCTCTCACGGGAAAAACAACCCTGTTAAGCCCCACTACCGGGAGTGTGACAGAAACCCTCTCGGCATCCGATAAACAAGCCGTTTTTGATTCCCTGGCGGCTGGCGGGACACGTGTGGCATGGAAGGTGACGGAAGGTATCAACGATGACCGGATCATGGTGCTCGATCCTGTAACCATGGCGGTGTCATCAGTATCGGTCAAAATGTTTGTGGACTTCATCCACCTGGATGGCCGTCACATGACATGGCTGGGTTCTACGTCCCTCACGGGAAACGGGAATATTTACCTTGCTACGGAATCCGGAGGGCAGGATCTGCCAGCAACCCCGGTACCCACACGAGCACCCGGTTTTGGCCTGTTCCTGACTGCGGGAGGATTCATGGCGGCTGTTTTCCTTGCCCGGAAAATGCTATAATTTTCCTGAATATTATTTTGGCCCGGTAGCATTTCCCAAGGATTCCTCAGAAAAAGAGCAATGACAATAAGAGTTGCTTACCAGAAGTGAGATCCGGAAGCGGGATGTTCCAGAATGCGGGAGAGTGATAACCTGTTTCAAAAACGGGAGCAGGGGACTGGAGCCCCCACTCGAAAAAACATTTTTTCCATCGCCTTCCGGATCGGACCTTATCCTTATTTTTGTACGATAAGTTTGTGCGCCGCAACGTCGACTTTGTAGGACTTCGGGCGCTCGAGCAGATCGAGTGCGTTGATCTTCATGTCGACGAGTTCTGAGTAATTGAATGACTCGTTTTTCTTCACATCTTTCTCGGTCCAGAAAACAACGATGCCGTTTTCCATCTTTTTACTGGTCGCAATGTCGTGCATATTCTTCGATGGGAACCGGAGATTATCAATTTATCTGAACTATAATCAGAAAAAAATAAAATAATGCGGGAAATTCGGAAGGATAAACGATGATGGAAGAAAAAAATGGGAATAATATCCTGTGGTTCAGCCGCCTGCTGCAGTATCATCCAACCCGTATTTCCAGATGACTGCGGCAATAAGCGCCCCGATAACCGGAGCCAGACAGAAGAGCCGGACCTGCTTGAGGGCATCACCGCCAACCAGCAGGGCAGGGCATTGGCTGCGGGCGGGATTTACCGAAACGCCGGTTACCGGTATTCCTACAAGGTGGAACATCGCAAGCGAGATACCAATTCTGTTTTTGGGGGTTTGCCAACGCTGATAAAAAAAACCGGGGATGGGGATGATGCCCGAAATATACTTGTCCGGGTTTACTTCGGCTTGTAGTATCCCCACTTCTCCGAGCGCTTCGCCAAGTTCCTTTGCCTTCTTTGCCTTCTCTTCGAGCGTGATGCCTTCCTGCCATGCCTCAATCGCCTGCATGGTTGCCTTCGCACCCGCCCGCGTGCCCTTCGGGTGGCCGTGGATGCCGCCGCTCACGAGCAGCACCAGTTCGGTGCCGTAGATGTCCAGCACTTCGGGAACAAGCCCGGGGTGCAGGCCTCCCGATGAGACCGGGAACGCACTTTTTATCGAGCCCCAGTCCTGGTCCAGCGCCATGTGCTCAACGCCTTTGGTCTTCTTCTCCCGCAGCAGATCGGCAAGCAGATGCGGCTTCCTTTTTTGTGCCAATGAGTTTTCCCACCGCGGTACCGGTATGGATCTGGCTGACGCCGATAAGCCGCATGAGTTTTGCGAGGAACTGCATCGTGATCCCGTGCTTCTTGTTCCGGTCAAATGTCGCGTGCATGGCCCGGTGGGCATGGATCGCCAAGCCCGAGATCGGAGCAGTAGTCCCGCATGGTCATGACGCTTGCCGTCCCGGCGACAACCACATCGATCATCGCAAAGTTCCAGCCATTGTCTGCCAGTAAGTGCGCCCGCTTTTTCATGGTCTCTACATCTGCGGTGATGTTGAGATACGCGGACTTCTCCTCGCCGGTCTCCTTCTCCGCCTTGTCCCGCAGTTTTGTCATGTACTTCACGCGGTCTTCGAACCGGTTGAACGAAAGTCGAGGTCAGGTTCTCGTCGTCCTTGACAAAATCAAACCCGCCCATCCAGGTCTCGTACGCGATATCGGCATGCTCCTTTGCCGAAAAGCCGATCTTGGGTTTTGGCACCGCACCGGTGAGCGGGCGGTTGTAGACCTTCATCATCTTCACGGATACCGTCGTTGCCGAAAGTGCGGTCCCTTGAAATGTTTGATATACGCAGGCGGGAACGAGACATCGATCAGCCGGAGGTTCTTGAGCGCCTTCATGCCAAAGATGTTGCCCGCAATCCCGCTGAGCAGCTGCACGGCATTGCCCTCTTCCCAGAGTGCGAGCGGGTACGCGATCTTCGTATAGTTCCCTTCGATCTCAAACACGGTTGCCTGGAGTTTCTTCATCCGCGGCGGCATGGTAAAGAGCGTTGTCCATGTTCCGGTTGAACTCTCCGATGCAATCCGCCCGGCCGCTTCTTCTGCGCTGATGCCCGCTGCCGGTTCGAAATAAAAGAGGCAGACAAGTTCATCCTTTGCGGGTGTATACCCGAGGTTTACAAATTCCTTGTACCAGTCAATTGCCATTTAAAAACACCATTAACAATCAAAGGTGAGGATGATTAATAATCTTACAGTTGTGGCAGGGTCGATAACCATCCGCTTATCATATGCCGGCGCCCAGTTACCAGTGACGATTATCAAAAATGGCAGAGGGGGTTATCCCCTGTGTCGTGTTCATGTACCTTATTCATGCCCTCTGCCATTTTTCCCGCAGTTATCAGCAGGTCATCTCTTATGTCGCAAGCAACCAAAATCCCGTGGACCCAGCCAGACCTGGATGTACCCGATCCAAAAGAGCCGGTCCGTTCCCGGTATGCTCCCGGTGAGATAACAGAGCGCTGCGATGCCGCGTTTGTATCGGCGAATGCAACACTGGATGCGATTGCTGCCACTCCTGTACCGGAACGGACGGTTGATGCCACCCTGCTCCGGTTCGAACAGGTGATGGGGGATATTGCCGATGCCACCATGCCCCTTGCGATGATGAGTTATGTCTCCCCGGATTCGAAAATTTCGGCAGAAGGTGCTGCGTGCGAGGAGAAGACGGGGATTTTTATGGTTAGTGTCTACACCCGCCGGGATATTTATGATGCGATTCGTGGAGTGACGCCCCGCACGCCGGATGAAACGCGGTTATATGAAAAGACGATCCGACAGTTTACGAGAAACGGCTTAAGCCTGCCCGATGACCGTCTGGCAAAAGTCCGGGAGATGAAGGCAAATCTCTCCCGGTCAGAGACCCGGTTCTCGACAAACTTAAACAACGATACTTCAACCCTTGAGTTCACCTTACAGGAACTTGCAGGAGTACCTGAAGCCGTCCTTGACGGTTTCAAAAAAACCGGCAATGGCACGTATAGTGTCACGACAAAAACCCCGGATTATCTGGCCGTGATGCAGAGTGCCGACAGCAGCGTGACGCGAAAGCGGATGCAGTTTGCATTTGTCAACCGGCAGTCTGTCGAGAATACCCGGCTTTTGGAAGAAGCGATTGTCCTGCGACAGCAGATCGCAAAGGAACTCGGGTTTGCCACGTGGGCGGATTACCGGATTGACGGGCGGATGGCCGGTACAACCGGACATGTCCTCTCGTTCTTAGCCGCACTCAAAGAGCCGTTAAAGGTAAAGGCACAAGGCGGAGATGGCAGAACTCCTTGCCGTAAAGAAAAAGTCCGACCCTTTGGCAACTGCGGTGGATGCATGGGATATTGCGTTCCTGAAAGAAAAACTCCGGCTCGAAAAATATGCTCTTGATGAGGAGACCGTCCGGCAGTATTTCCCGCTTGAACCGACCCTGCAGGGAATTTTCGACCAGTATGCCGTCCTGCTCGATATCCGGTTTGTCGATGTGAAGGATGCGAATGTCTGGGCAGACGGGGTGAAACTCTACCGGATAGAGAACGCGACAGAGGGCGATACGATTGCGTATCTCTATGTCGACCTCTTCCCCCGCGAGGGCAAGTATGGCCATATGATGATGTACCAACTTGCGGTCGGCCGGGCAGGACCCGGTGGCTCGTACAGCATCCCGGTTTCTGCGCTCATCGGGAATGTGCGGGCACCGGAGGGGAACAAACCCTCGCTCCTCTCGCACGACGATCTCGAAGGGCTCTTCCACGAACTCGGCCACGCCCTCCATACGAGCCTGACCCGGGCACCGTATTCCACCCTTTCGGGCTACAATGTGGAATGGGACTTTGTCGAAACTCCCTCGCAGGCGCTGGAAGAATGGGCATGGCAGCCGCAGGTGCTCGATGCGATCTCCGGCCTGCACACCGACCCTGCGCAGAAACTCCCCGCTGACCTGTGCACCCGGATGATCGAAGCCCGGGATATGGACGCCGGGATGTCCTACTGCCGCATGCTGATGCTCTCTGACGAGGATATGCTCTTTCATACCGCGAGCGGACCGGTGGATGTGACGAGCATCTCTGATGCGATGTACAAAGACCTGATGGGAATCAACCCCATTGAGGGCGGCCATGAGCCTGCGACCATCGGTCACTTCATGGGAGGATACGATGCCGGTTACTACAGTTATCTCTGGTCGAAAGTGTATGCACTCAATGTCTTTGCCCGGTTTGAGCGCGACGGTCTTTGGAACCCCACGACCGGAACGGCATTTCGCCACTGGATCCTTGAGCCGGGGAACATGCAGGACGGCGATGTGCTGCTCCGCGGATTCCTTGGGAAAAGAACCCGGTATGGATGTCTTCTACGAGCGCCTGCACATCCGCGTTCCGGCGAAATAATCCCGTCACGGGTACACCTTCGTTTGTAAAAGGGATTACCCACAACTCCCCGCCATTATCCTTATCCTCTCCCCGCACCTATTTCCGGCAAGGAAATCCTATGCTCTACCGCACTGTCCCTAAAACCGGTGATTCACTTTCCATTCTTGGCTTTGGCTGTATGCGGCTGCCGCAGAAGAAAGGCGGTGGCATCGATGAGGAACGGGCGATTAACCAGATCCGGTACGCGATCGATCACGGGGTCACCTACGTCGATACTGCACCTATCTATCATTTTGGGAAGAGCGAACCGATCCTCGGGCGGGCGCTTGCTGACGGCTACCGGGAAAAAGTGCGTATCGCAACCAAACTCCCGCCGTGGTCCGTCTTTTCCCGGGCTGACATGGACCGTATTCTCGCTGACCAGCTTGCAACGCTCAACACCGATCATATCGATTACTACCTGCTCCACAGTCTCGGCAAAGATTCCTGGGAAAAACTCCTGCGCCTCGGCGTGCTTGAGTTCCTCGATACGGCAAAAAAAGACGGCCGGATAAAGAACGCCGGCTTCTCGATCCACAGCAACACGGAGACATTCAAAGAGATCATCGATGCGTACGACTGGGATTTCTGCCAGATCCAGTTCAATTATCTCGATGAGCACAACCAGGCCGGGATCGAAGGGCTGGAGTACGCGGCTTCAAAGAAGATCGCGGTCATGGTGATGGAACCGCTGCGTGGCGGGAACCTTGCCGGTCATGTGCCGGATGATGTGCAGAAGATTTGGGACACTGCCCCGATAAAGCGGAGTGCTGCGGAGTGGGGACTGCGCTGGGTGTGGAACCATCCCGAAGTCACGGTCGTGCTTTCGGGCATGAACGAGGAGGCCCATATCGAGGAGAACCTGAGGGTGGCAGAGACTGCGTTTCCCAACTCCCTTTCGGATGCCGACCTTGCAGTGCTCGAAGAGGCCCGCCAGACCTACCGGCGCTTAATGAAAGTGGACTGTACCGGCTGCCGGTACTGTATGCCCTGCCCGGCGGGTGTCAATATCCCGGAGTGCTTTGCGTTCTACAACAACTCTGCATTCTTCCCCCACAGCCGGGAAAATAAATTCCTCTACATCGGCCGTCTCGGCGGGATTATGGGGGATACTCCTTCCTATGCCGGGCTGTGTAAGCACTGCGGGAAATGCGAACGGATCTGCCCCCAGCATATTCCCATCCAGCAGCGTCTCGAAGAAGTCTCGGCGGCTTTTGAGGGCAGGGGTATGGGTGCGAAG
The DNA here is from genome assembly GCA_963732285.1 of uncultured Methanomicrobiales archaeon. GTDB lineage: Archaea > Halobacteriota > Methanomicrobia > Methanomicrobiales > Methanospirillaceae > Methanoregula. The sequence goes on from CAVSYT010000002.1 coordinate 17,910, forward strand.
CGGTTTGTGATGAAGAGCGTGATGGGCGGGGTGATGTGGTTAATGGGAATGGGGGGAAGGGTTAAGAGGATGTTCTTGGGTCGGAAATAGGGAACGCAAGATGGTTTATTTCACGGCTTCGAAAGATGGTGGTCACGTAGTGGATGGGTTCTTAGAGCAGCTTGATTGCATCATAATTTTACAAAAAACATTTTCTCATACTATCTGAATAATCTGATTTTCAGGGGAACTTCTGACATTAGTAAAAAAGATATGCCGGAGGATGTTTCCTCCCCATATTATTCAGCCGGTTTCCAGCCAGTTATTCGCCGGAAAATGCCTGCCCCGGAGCCTGTCCGGCATTGGGCACAGAGAGGTGAAGCTGCTCAATCAGCCAGCGACTCCCGGTATTTCTCAGCCCCAGGGTCATCCTTACCTTCATGGTCTGCTTGTTGTTTCCCCCGGCAACAAACATACAATTGCAGCCGCTCATTACCCACGCTACCGGTCCATCGCCGACAATGTTCAAGTCCGTAAATTCAAGGGAGATCGATGATGCCTGCATCAGGTCACGCTTTAAGAGCGGTGCGTATTCATTCCGGTTCTTAAAAACCTCATCCTGTCCGGCACCGTATCCGTTGATATACGGGGAGAATAACGCCAGCAGCGCTTTGAGATCCTTACTCTGGTATGCCGCACTATACCTGCCAAGGGTCTCTTTAATTTCGGCCTTCTGCTCTTCTGTAAATGTCATAGTAGTGATATGGTATGGTGTGAAGATATCGGTTTTGGAATCTTACCGGTGCCCTGCCGGATCGATCTGCCTTCCGGTTGCCGGAGTGTTTTGGTTGCAGGGAATGGTTGCACCGGGTAAGAGGTGGTTCAGGTGAGGACTTAAGGGGAAGTGAGATAAAAAAAATCAGAGATCGAATACATTCAGTCCGACATCTGCATCAAACCTGCGGCAAAGCGTATCATCAATAGTATGGATGAATATCTCGCAGGTGCCACTGACCACGGCGCTGGTAAGGTGACCGCCGAAGGCATGATACGATGCATCGGAAAGGGTTGCATGGAGATGAAGGTAGGTCTTGCTGTCCTTCGTGGTGATGTTGCCAAGCAGAGCGGTAATCTCGTAGTCTCCTGAAAGCGTCGTAGTGAAATATTGTTTTGTCTTCGTCCCGAACAGTCCGATTACCGCGTTCCCGACAGCTCCGATTCCCTGAACGGTACCAAGGGTGATCTTCTGGTCTGTGCAGAACTGTATCAGCGTGCCAACGATCTCTTCCCCGCGGTCAATACGGAGGATGAAAATCTGACCGGTTTTTTTGTAGCGCATGTTCCCGCACCCGGGTTGTTTTCTGGTATCATGATAGTTGGCATAATAAAATCGGTTTGCCTATGGTACCGTTGTGTTCACCACGGTCCTTGCGTAATGAAGGATCCCTATTTTTCGTTTGATTTTTCTATCGTCCCTATAGGAAGTAGGACAAATCAATTATGAAATTTTGGCTCTGTTGAAATCCTATTTTCCGTTCTTCGCTTCTTCTTCTTCTTGCCTGCTTGGAGGGTGACCCCCTCTCTCCCCCAGAGGGGGAGGCAGCCCAAGGGGAGCATCCCCTTGACCCCCCCTTTTTTAGAGGGTTTCAACAGAGCCGAAATTTTATCACAAAATAAAAACTCCCACAAAAAATGCCTGATGGGACCCCCCTCCCCCAACGCATACCTTTTTCCCGTTTCTTTTTGAGACAGAGTAGGTACCGAGGTGCATGACTGCATGGAATCCGTAACGGAATCGCCCGAACTTTCCGAGGAATATGCAGAAGAGGCCGGTATGATACAGGAGGCTGCCCTGCGTATCCGCAGCGCCCGGACCCGCGGGGAACTCGGCACTATCCTTGTCCATGAAGTGCACCAGTACTCCCTGTTCGATCTCCAGATCATCGGGGGACGCCTCTACAATGAGATAGAAAATCTCCCGTCTCCGTACCGTGAAGCAATCCGCCCGTACTTTAACAAGCAATTGTTCGGAAAGCATCATGAACTCCTGTCATTTCACCAGCGCGGCGCATTTGAACGGATGAACACCCCCATTGCCGATCCGGAAACCTTCAGGAAATTCTGCGATATGCTGCCGGAAGGATGTTTTGCATGGGATGATGCAAGCGAGCGCAACCCGTACTTCCGGAACCCGAAGAACCGGCTCTTCTATTACCTGATCGCAGCATTTTCCATGTTTGTTCTTGGTGAGCCGGGTCACCCGGTGGGCATGCCGTTTCCCGGGGGATTCAAAGTCGAGCAGCGCGGCAGGGACTATTACTGCCTGATCCGGGACAAGGAAAAGGATCTCATCCATTCCATCTGTAATTTCTGCCCGGCAAAACAGACGGAAGAATCCTGAAGCATTGTTCACTGGAAGAAAAACCGGGGGGAATGCGTTACCTTCTGTGCAGGACGGTTTTCCTGCAGGAGCGGGTAATCCTTTTAACAGAACCTGCCCCATGTTCTTCTGCTGGCAGACAATGAACGCCCGGTACCCTTTCCTTCTCTCTATCCCGCACGGGGGTACGGAAGTACCTGATGAGGTTCGCCCCCGCCTCCTTATCAGTGAAGAAGAACTTCTTTTCTACTGCGACCCGTTAACACGGGAACTCTTCGGATTTGAAGATCGTGTGGATGCATTCATTGACACTCCCATTTCACGGATGATCATCGATCTCAATCGTCCCCCGCTCCCGCTTCCTCCAAAAGACCCGGATGGGATTATCAAACGGAGGACGGTTGATGGCCGGGAAGTTTACCGTCCCGGCATGGTGCCGCCAATCGACAAGATCCATGCGTTGATGGTGAAGCATTATTTCCCCTACCATCAGCGCATTGATGAACTCATGGATCATCATCACGTGCAGGTGGCATTTGACTGCCACTCGATGCTGCCATATGGCTCGTCCGTCCAGAAAGATGCAGGCAAATCCCGCCCAATGATCTGCCTTGGCAACAACGGGGATGCCCGGGGTAATCCCCGCCCGGGAAGTGTTGCAACCTGCCCTGCCGACTGGATCGCAGTTCTTGCAGGTGCGTTCCGCGATGAATTTTCATTTGGCCGGGAAGTTGTCTTAAACGATCCATTCCGGGGCGGTTTTATCTCAAACGCCCACTACTGGCACAAGGGTATTCCGTGGATCCAGATCGAGATCAACCGTGCTCTCTATGAATCGGAGAATTCCGGAGTCAAGGTGCCGGAAAAATACCCGTGAACACGTTAGGGTGCTGAAAGAAAAGATCTGGAATGTCCTTACCACCTTCTGGAAACAGGTGGCGGATGAAAATCCGGATAAAAATGAAGTTGTTCCTGACTGTATCAACCGTTAACGATCCTGTGCTCTTCGAGAGTCCCGTCATAATATACCTTGACGGTGATCTCATCGCCTTTTAAAAATCCCCTCAACCTGTCGTCATATATTTTCTGAACATGGCGGAGGTGATGACGGGTGAAATAGTGCTGCATGTATTCGAGGAACTGGATCTCCTGCGTGAGGAACGCGTTCTCATACTCCTTTGTCTCACGTGCATGGCTGAGGCTTTCCTCATCAGTGATGGTGGCATCATATTCCCCGTGCTGGTCAAGACCGGAGAACTGCCGCCAGTCTACCGTTCCGTGTTCATCGGGTTCGCGGTGGAGCATGTACGGGTAGACGCGGCAGATGGCAAAACGGTTGTCGTAGATGCGACATTTACCGTCTTCTAAAAACCAGCAGGATCCGATCTCGTCATCCTGCGTCCGCAGGGCATACCCGGATACATAAAATGTGCCGTTCTGGTCGCAGAATTCGGGTGAAGGGGCCGGTTCCAGTGCATCGGGATCGATGGCTTTTACTGCCGTTACATCCCGGTCAAGCAGGAATACATGCCCGTTGAACTCCCGTGTGCAGCACTTTGCGCAGGATGTGCAGCGAAATCCAATCTCCCGGATTATGCCGGCGAGACGTTCTATGGGATACTCAAAGAGGCTGTTGCGCTCCTGTGTAATGGCAGCGATACGTAAAGGAATGGGCATTAAGGAAACAGGGATCACCACATTGGTTTTTAGGAAATTGTGATGGCAGTGTTTATTGCTCTTTCGAGGATTTTTCGTTCAGCGGTTGTGCATGATCCTGCCGCAGCCTTTTTGCCTCCCGGTGTGGTAGTACCGGTTATGGAACCCGTGCGTGAACTCCTGCGCAGCAGGGAGATTGGTGACGGTGCTGATCGGATAGTCGCTGACCCTGCACCGCGAGGATTTCTCTGCCCTGTATCCCGGTATGATCCGGTTTTCGGTGGTTGTTTCGTCCAATGAAAAGATCCGCGCCGCATTCAGGACCAACTCTTTTGAGTATTCGCCGCTGGTTCCCCTGAAAGCAGAGACCGTTGCCTTTCAGACAGCAGATGACTGGGAACAGCAACTCCGCGTGGACCCCTCCCAGTTTTTTCAGGATCACGGGCCAGAGTCCCACCGGCACCGATCCGTTCATTCGCCTGATCTTGTCGTTGTCCAGGGAAGCCCACGCGGGGACGGGAATTGCAGTATCCTTGCCGGTTGGGCAGTTGAGGCAGCGCACGTACTGGGAAAAACCGTACAGGTTATCTATCCGCATGACATGAGCATACATTGCTGCATCGGGTGTTACCAGTGCTATAACACCGGATCCTGCGTTTTTGACGATGACATGGATGAGATCATCGATGCGATACGGGACACATCACTGCTCGTTGTCTGTTCCCCGGTCTATACCAATACCGTGCCCGGAGGGCTCAAAATGGTCATTGACCGCAGCCAGGCGTACCATGCAGAGCGGGTAATTTTTGGTGGGAAGCAGGGGCAGAAGGGATTGTTGTTTTCCGTTGCCGGAAGAAAGGGGGAAGTAAATTTTACCTGTATCACCCGTGTCATTTCAGCATTCCTGCGGAATCTGGATATTGATCTGTCAGGAGAAGTCCTCATTGACCATATTGATGCCGTTAAAGATATCCGGAACATCCCCGGTCTGGAGCGCCATGTGAAGGAAAAAATACTCGGTCTTCTGACAATTCCGGAATAACATCAGGTCATCCGATATTGTCCGTCGGATTCCTGCATCTCAAACGAGTTATAGCAGCATCACCAACCCTCTTCTCATGTCTCTGGAAGATCTGCTCATCCCCATTTTCATCTCGCTCATTCTCGGTTTTGTGCTCGGATATTTTTTCGTAAAAGCGCAGATCACGGCGATTGAGGGGAAATACCGGGCGGAACTGGAAACATGGAAGATGGAAGCTGAAGGTGTGATACGAAAGGATTCGGTGAACCGCGCACGCTCCACGCTCAAGGGAAAGATCGCCGAGCAGATGGCGCCTGTATTGCCGGAGTTCGAGTTTAATCCAGCGGATGCCCGGTTTATCGGATCTCCTGTGGATTACATAATTTTTGACGGACTGACCGAAGTGGCCGATGAAAAGAGCACTGAAATAAATATCGTGTTCATGGATGTAAAAAAAGGGAAGGGGGCACTTACGCGAACGCAGCGGGTAATCCGCAATGCCGTTGAGAATAAGGCAGTTTCATGGCAGACAATGAAGATTGCCGATTCATAAAAACCGATTTACATAAAAAGAGAGAGAAGTTCTTTTTTATTAGCACTTCACATCCTATCATAAGGAGGAAGGATTATCGAGACCATAATAAAAGTTATTTGCATTTTTGTCGCAATGTTTGTGATAGCAAACGGCGTATGGGTTGCATTAATGCCGCCATTTGGTGATGAGCCCGTAGGGATGGCAATTATTGCTGTAGGTATTTTCATACCGATCATTACTCTGTCGGTAGCAAGGATGGACGAACGCCGGTACGATTCACCGGAATTGCAGGAATGTGTTGCCGGAATGAACCGGCACTCCAAAAAAAATTAGTTGTACGTCCTGAACGGCACGTATGCATCGTAGATCTTTACTTTATCTCCCTGGGGTGAGTATGCCCAGACCTCACAACGGTCCTTGTACCCGGGTGCCGTCGTGCTTCGCAGGGATATTGATTTTCCTTTAAAGAGCGGCCTTGCAATAATACCGGTTTCCACTACCCCATCGGATCGTGTGACTTTCACATCAATCTGCGTGACAACGTTGAGTCCTTTTCCGCCCACGCACGTTACCGTGATCAATGGATCGATTGACACACCATTGCTTGCTACCTGGACCTCAATGCTCCATGCATCCTGCAAGGTCTGGGTTGGTCCGGGTGTCAGCGAATCAGCGGTTGTGGCTACAGGAGTTGGTGTAGGGATTTCAGTCGTTTCCACAGCAGTTGGCACCGGTGTGGCAGGTGGTGGTGTTGTCTGTGTACAGCCCGCTGCAACGAGCAGGAGGATAAGGACAACGAAGAGGGAAAAAACCCATCTGGCATTCATATACACTCATCTCTTTAAGAAATATTTGAGTGTTATGGATTCAGGAAAAAAATGAGGGCTTTAATATGCCCTCTTGCCGGCTGCCGGCTCAATACCGGTAGGCTGGTTGCGGATGGTCCGCTCTTTCATGATGGTATAGACTTCGTTCGCATTTTCCTTGGGGATCTCGACAAAGGAATAAGAGTCGAGGATCCGGATCGCGCCGATTGCTCTTCCGGGAATGCCAGTTTCACCGGCAATTGCGCCGACGATGTCTTTTGGAGCAACCTTGTGCTGTCTGCCGACTGCTAAAAAGAACCTTACCATGCCGGGTTCAGCACCGGTATCGGCAAAGTCCACATCTTCGCGCTTCTCGGCCGGGGCTTCAAGGCGCTCTTCCATCTGCATCTTTAAGAGAGCAGCAGCGATGTCAACCGTGTTGAGATCCCCTTCTGTCTCTTTTTCTATAATCCGGCTAAAGTTCTCGAGACCCCCGGCTTGGATCGTTTCGCGCACAGCTTCGAGGACTGCCTTGATTCTCGTTTCTGCCACATCGCTCTGTGAGGGTACTGGCATGCGGGGAATCTGGACCTTTGCATAGTGCTGGATTTCGCGGAGCTTGTTGAAGTCCTTGGGCGAGACAAAGGTGATTGCCTTGCCGCTCTTGCCGGCGCGCCCGGTTCTGCCGATACGGTGTACGTAGTACTCCACATCCTGCGGGATGTCAAAGTTGATCACCATGTCGACATCATCGACATCGATCCCGCGGGCTGCAACATCGGTTGCAATAAGGATCTCAATCGAACCTTTCCTGAATCCTCCCATCACGCGGTCGCGCTGGGACTGTTTCATGTCCCCGTGCAGTTCCTCGGCACGGTAACCCCTTGCCTTGATCTTGCCCGGCGAGTTCTTCGGCCCTGCGTTTGGTGTTGCAGAAGATGATTGTCAGGTGGGGGTCGGCAATATCGATTAACCTGCAGAGGATATCGATCTTTTCGCGCTCCTTAACTTCGATATAGGACTGTTCGATCTGGGGCACGGTCATCTCAGCGTACTGGACCTTGACAAACTCGGGTTTGTTCATGAACCGCTTTGAGATATCAATGATCGGCTGGGGGAGCGTTGCCGAGAAGAGCAGGGTCTGGCGATCCTGCGGGACTTTCTTTAAGATCAGTTCGATGTCGTCCCTGAATCCCATGTCGAGCATCTGGTCTGCTTCATCGAGTACAACGGTATGGACATCATGGAGGACGAGAGTCCTGCGGTCAAGGTGGTCCATCACGCGCCCGGGAGTGCCGATCACTATGTGGACACCGGAATGGAGTGCCCGCAGCTGTCGGTCGATTGGCTGGCCGCCATATACCGGAAGAACGACGATTTTGGGGAGATGCGCGAGGAGATTTGAGAACTCTTCAGCGATCTGGATACAAAGTTCACGGGTCGGACAGAGCACGATTGCCTGGACAACGCGTTTTGATGGATCGATCTTCCCGATGACCGGGATCCCGAATGCGGCAGTCTTGCCGGTCCCGGTTTGGGCCTGGGCGGTTACGTCACGCCCGGCCTGTATGAGAGGAATGGCGAGTGCCTGGATAGGCGAGGGCTCTTCGAAGCCCATATCTTCAATGGCTTTTCCGAGTTCCTTTGATAGTTGGAAGTCGGAGAACTGTATACGAGTATTCATATCGCTGCTCTATTTGGCGTGTGAGTTCATAAGATGGCGTACTGAAACAGCTTCTTTTTCCTGCACATTTCGCGAAATTTTATCTACCCGGACGAAAAAGGGGATATCAAACAGGTGAGATGGATGAAAGTTGTTGCATTCAGTGGCAGTGCGCGAAAAGACGGGAACACGGCAATCCTTGTCGATACGGTGTTTGACGAACTGAAAAAAGCAGGTATTGAAACAGAACTTGTGCAGCTTGCGGGAAAGAAGATACGGGGATGCACCGCCTGTATGAAATGTTTTGAGAACCAGGATAAGCGGTGCGCGGTGAAAGGGGACGTGATTAACGACTGCATAGAAAAAATGCTGGACGCAGACGGGATCATTCTTGCGTCCCCTACGTATTTTTCCGATGTGTCTTCAGAGATGAAGGCGCTCATTGACCGTGCGGGATTTGTGGCCAAAGCCAACCAGGATATGTTCAGGAGGAAGGTCGGGGCCGGGGTGATTGCTGTGCGCAGGGCCGGGGGGATTCACGCGTTTGACACGCTCAACCATTTCTTCTTCATCAACCAGATGATCGTGCCGGGCTCATCATACTGGAATATCGGAATCGGTCTTGCACCCGGTGATGTGAATGCTGATGATGAAGGAATTATGACCATGAGGGCGCTGGGTATCAATATGGCATGGCTGATGAAGAAGACTGGAAGAGTAATAATTTTTAAAATTTTTTACACCTGAATTGTCAGGTCATCAGTAGCAACAATCAGGCCTGGCCATTCTTTCTCGTACCGTTGCACCAGTTCGAGCCGTTCATCTACCGTCTTGTACACTTCTGCCCCGAAATGCATAAGGGCAAGCCGTTTTGCATGAGCTTCCCGGGCAATACCAATCGCATTCTCCGGGTTGAGGTGCGGCCATCCCGGGCTCTCACCGCCGGGTTTGAGCCCGCACTCGGTGATGAGGAGATCAGCATCCCGCCCGAGTGCAATCGCATTGTCGCAGACGCCGGTATCGGTGCAGTACGTGATCACCTTTCCACCTATTTCCAGCCGGTACCCGAAACAGGGGGCCGGGTGGATGAGCGGGCGGCACTCCACGGTAAACGGCAGGGAATGCCTGCCTTCAGCCAGTTCACTGATATCTGCCTTGTAGGGAAGACCGGAAAACGGCACGGTGTAGGGGTCCCGGACAAAGGCGTTGAGATCGGTCATACTTCCCTCCTGGGTGAAGACGTGCAGGCCTCCTTTTAACCGGAACTTGACGAGGGTATGCAGTCCGGCGATATGGTCGATATGGAGGTGACTGATGAACAGGAATACCGGTTTTTTCTGGGAGATATAACGGTCCACTTTTGCTATACCATTCCCCGCATCGAAGATGATATCATACTCTTCTGACTGGACAAGCACCGAGCACGTATTGCCGGCTGCGGTATCAAACCAGCCATTGGTACCGAGGAATGTGACCTTCATACTAGTGCATGTGTTGTCCAACGGCAAAATGGTTCAGGTTCATATGATCGCTTTTTTATTGATGTCCATCGATGGTCGATATACTAAACGAGGAAAAATCATGTTCATAAAACCTACCCGTCTGGTTGTTATTGTTGCAGCCCTGTTCCTGTGCTGCATGTGTGTACCGGTGAGTGCAGTTATGCAGGAAGTCACCGTAAAGGGTACGATCGCCACCCTCAGCCAGCCTAAGAATACCATTACTATCGAACACCCCCAGCAGTATGGGTGCAATTATCCTGCGAGCGGGACACCGGTTTGTACCTATACCCCGATGAGTGTGGATGTCCTCACCGGGACGGCACCGGATATGTCTGCATTTACTGTCTTTACTAATGGTGACCCTGTTGTTGCAACCAGCATTGGTGGTGCAGGCGAGACCTGGATCACCATCGCAAAGTTGTTTGGCACCCGTTCCAATGAAGAACTTGTTACCGATATTGTTGGGGATTTCCGTACTATCCCGACGCCGCTTATCGGTAATTACGCACTGGATGCAACTACCGTCCCCGACTGCTCTGCCTGCACGGGTACGACCTGCACCGCCACTTCTGCTGATGTCAGGGTCATGAGCGAAGGTATGGAAGTATTTACAAAAACGCTCAGGCCCGGTGAATCCTTCACCTATAATGGCCGGAATGATGGCTCAAGTGTGACGGTCACCTTTGTCAGGGGAGAAGCATTGTCTGCCACCTGCCCGGGCAACGCTGGCATGACCGGGCCACAGGCAATATCTGTCTACCGGGTCTCGATTGTACCGCCCATAAGTGCAGCCCAGACCAATATTCGCACAGCAACGACCACCCGGCCCGATGAAGCGCTGACCCCGCTGCCCCCTTCGGGCACTTCTGCTTCTTCCACGTCTTCCCCACCCGTTCCGACAACACAAGCAGGCATGTTGCCTTTTGCTGCGATTGGAGCAGCCGGGTTCGCAGGTTTTGTCATTGTGATGAGGAAGCAATAACTCTTTTTTCGATAAGTAAACGTCCGTTGCAATACAAAAAATTATGAGTACTCCTGCACAGTATCATGTATGACAGTCCTTCCTGTCAGCATTTGCGGATCTGTGGAGGCGAATACCTGTGCCATATAGGACACATTCGTTTCCTTTATCGTACCTGAATCTCACTTTCCTGGTACGGATAATTGTTCTGTCACTGATCAGTCTTGCTGTACTGAGCGGGTGTGCCCTTGCACATCCTCCGTCCGATGTGGCAGTAACCTATGACCAGAATAACGGGGACCTCATTGTCACTATCAATCACCCGGTCGATGATCCCACAACGCATTACGTGAAACAGGTGACCGTAACTCAGGGTGATACGGTGCTTGTCGATACATACTATTCCAGCCAGCCAGACCGGTCATCATTTTCCTACCACTACAATCTCCCGCAACTCAAAGGGGGCAGCGGGGAAATCGGGGTGAATGCGCAGTGCATTCTGTTTGGTTCCCGGTCCGCCACTTTCATGCTGAGTTCAACTCCTGCACCCGGTACAGCGGAACGTGCATCTCCTGCTGCGCCTGCACCCACAAAATCCCCGGTTTTTACATGTGCGGCACTCGGAGCAGTAGCGCTTGTGTCACGATATCTCCGGGAATAATTCAATTACCCCGGAAGAATATCCCTCCTTTTTTTGTCACGCATTCCTGCATTTCTGGCCCGGTATGAACACAACCTTATCATAGATCGACCCCGAACCAGAATGCATACAGAAACGGTGTGCTATGGTGCGTGTCGGAGTCCATGTTTCAATCGCAGGTTCACTCGATCTCGCGGTGGATCGGGCAAAGGATGCAGGATGTGATGTCTTCCAGCAGTTTTCCCGGAATCCACGAGGCTGGGGATATAAGCCACTATCGGATGATGATTGCGATACGTACAAGGCGAAAATAAAAACGACCGGCATCCTCCCGGTTGATCACATGCCCTATCTCCCGAATCTCGCCTCCCCGAAGCCGGAAATCTATGAAAAATCTGTTGCATCACTTACCCAGGAACTCGATCGCTGTGGAAAAATGGGGATACCGTATCTTGTGACACATCTTGGTCATCACCTCGGTGATGGTATTGGCGGGGGCAGGTCTAGGGTGATCAAGGCGATCAATACCTCAATTTCCGAATCTGATAATCCAGTGATGCTGCTCCTTGAAAATACTGCCGGTGAGAAGAACAGTGTCGGCAGCAGTTTTGAACACATACGGGGAATTCTGGACGGTCTTGAAATACCAGAGAGGATTGGTATATGCTTTGATACCTGCCATGCATTTGCTGCAGGTTATGAACTGAGGACGGAGGAGGGGATCGAAGATACGTTAGCTCAGTTCGATGAACAGTTGGGAATCACGAATCTCAAGCTCGTGCACCTGAATGATACGAAAGGCGATAAGGGAAGCGGACTTGACCGGCACGAGCATATCGGTATGGGCTTCATTGGCGAGGATGGGTTCCGGCGTATCCTGCACAATCCGGCTCTAAAAAATCTGCCCTTTGTCTGTGAGACGCCAGTTGATGAACGACGGGATGACCGGGGGAATATCCAGGCCGTCCGGGATCTTGCCCGGTAACAATCTCCTGTAATAAACCCGGAATCTCTTTCCTTAGCGCTGCAGAGCATGGGAAGTCAATTGAGGAGGGTTTTACCGCAGACCGGCTTTCTGGTAGTGGGAAATTTCAACGGGCTGCTCATAGTAATCCGAAGAAAAAGATCGCTCCTGTACATCTCCCACCGCATTCTCAAGATTTTTTGTCAGCGCGAGGCATTCTTCACCTTTTACACCCACGACATGGACCAGTACCCTGCCCTCGTTGTCAATCGTAATTTCCAGTTCCTGCATTGTCATTTTTCTCTCTCCTTTTTTAATTCAGCCTGAATACCTGTGCATCCCGTTTAATGATCAGACCGGTCAGCAGGTCCCGTGCAGTGAGGCACAGGAATCCCTGTCGATCAAGGAAAAACGTGAGTTCAAAACGCGGTTCACCTTTCTGTGCAGGCGGTGATGCGTGGAGCAGGGTCGGTTCCTGCTCGTTAACGAACATTGGGCATATTGCCGGTATTGCATCGGTTGCAGGCCCGGCGATCTGCAGTTCTCCCTTATCGTTTGAGACCAGTTCGATATGGCTGTGCGGGTCATCTCTTGTGGTACGTATCTCACAGAGCGGGATACCCAGGTACGCCTGCCCGTCATAGGCACCACTGATGATGAAGCGTGCAACCTGACCTGCACTGGGATACCGGGCACCGTTTCTTACGATAAACCGGTACCGGTATTCCCGGGCAACGGGATCCCAGTGACGTATGGCATAATCGTTCCTGATCCGGTTGGATTCAATGGTTCCTGGATTTGCCGCTGCGGCACCCCGTGCAATCGCATCTGTTGGATGATTGCAGTGAACCCTGCCCGCACCCCACCGCTGTATCACTGTGTCCTGCACGCAGGGAATGGCACTGCATTCCCCCACCATCAGCACTGCTGTGATCCGCTCCTCTTCATGCCCCCTGATGCCCGCAGCGGACAGCACCCGGTCGACGGCATTATTGAGGGTAGCAGACAAGCCCTGCGCCTCGAAGATCCGGCTGAGATCCGTCCTGCTGACCTGTACGGTGAGGGTATTTCCTGAAACCGGGTCTTTGACATGAACTTCTGCGTCAGTGTTCAGCACCAGGGTTTCCCTTACCCGTCCCGCTTCGCTGAGAATGAGCGGAAGCAGCCGGGCTGCCCGGGGATCCGTTTCATATAACCGGTTCCGGGCCAGCACATCCTGCATAATCCATGCATCTATTACTGATCCACCGGTGTCATCGTGCCCCTTGCCGAGGAGTCGGGAAAATATGTCTCTCGTATCCTTCGAGATTTCACCCGGGGTGACAAGAGTAATATCGAGTCCGTTCTGGTGGAAATCGATCAGCAGGAACAGGGACCCGGGCAAAATGCGCAGGCCATATCCCCATGCAGCTGCACAGGTCTCGTCGATTACGAATGGGACCTCGAATCCGGCTGCAGTTGCCACAGCACGGAGCCATGTGGAATACTGATCCGGGGCATCAACCGGGACGGAGAACACCACTCCGGAAGTACCCGTGACCTCATGGGGTGCCAGGGTGAGGAGTGCGGTGAGGAAATCGGATCCTGCATTCCTGTACCTGGTCATTCTCCCGTTTCCCGCCGGGATCTGAACCGTGCTGTTCTCAATGATGTAATGGCGCAACCATCGTGCCATACCCGCAGGATCCGTGCCATCCCGTAACGCTTCAGCTCCTATGTACCGGGTGCCGGTATTGCTATACAGGATTTGTGATGGAATACGGGGAATGTGGAGTCCGTGTCCTTCGACAGGAAAGGGATGCGACCAGCCGGAGAAATCATGGAACTGGATCGTGCCGTTTTCATCCCGTATCGCCACAACCGTACTATTAGTGCCAAAATCTACACCAAGGCGCTGCCTGCCTGTTCCTGCGGTTTGATTTTCCTGCATCTCGGTCACCCTGCAATCTGGATATCATACATGCCCATGTCATGGACCGTGGTGCAGAGTTCGATATCGTTCTGGAACCTCAACATGAGCATGCGAGATAGAAATGCCCACTGGGCTTGTGTTTCAGGCCGGTTACCTGAACTTTTGTGGAGGACAGCGAGCGGTATTGTGTCGAGCGTTGTACCCGACAGTGGTCTGGTCCAGGGGAGGTTCCAGCGTCGCACCAGTCCATCAAGACTACTGGTTAATACAGACTCCCCTCCGGGGAGAACTACAATCCCGGTCACGGCATCGGTATGGGCTTGTATTGACCTTAGCAGGTGTCTCCCGGCACAGGAAAAGACTGCTACGGTCCCCGTATCGAAACCGGCCACAATGACCCGCCCGTGATCAGCAAATGCAAGTGCGGTTATCTTACCCGGAAGTGATGGAATGGTGCCCGCAGGTGTGACGTCTGGCAGGTGACAGAGATTGATAACTGCTTTTTCTCCTGCAAAAGCGAGCAGTGCCCCAATTGGGGAATGTGCCAGTGCGCTCACCTCGCTGCCGGTATCTTCACGAACAGAAATACACTGGCCGTCATCCAGTGTCCAGAGCCGGACACTCCGGTCATTGCTGCCGGACGCGAGCAAGGTGCCATCGGGTGTAATTGTGAGGGATGTGATAGTACTGGTGTGGCCGGTAAGTGTTTTGAGGAGGCAGCCATCCGGTATGCTCCAGAGGCGCACCTTCCCATCCCATCCCCCTGATATGAGCATCTCCCCGTCAGGAGAAAATACGAGGCAGCGCTGGGAGGAGGTGATCCCTTCAATGCCGGTGACAAGCCCGCCTGTTTCACAATTCCAGCACCGCAGTGTGGCATCTCCCCCGGCGCAGACAAGAAGAGTACCCCCAGGGTTAATGGCAATCGCCTGGATGGTGCTTGTGTACATATCGAGAGTCCGGATAAATTCTCCCGTTTCGTATTGGATCTGCCTGACCGTTCCATCTGCGTATCCCGCGTAAATCGCAGAGCCGTCTGGGGTAGTAGTAATCCCGGTCACTCCCCCCGCAGGTTTCATGAGTGTGCGGACCAGTTCTCCTGAGGAGATATTCCAGAGTTTTACCGTACCGTCTCCGCCGGCGCTGGCGGCCATATCCGCAGATGAAGACAGTGCAATTGTCACTACAGCCTGTTTGTGCGCTTTTTTTTCGTAAAGCATTATTCCGCTTTTCATAGCGTAGAAACGAAGTCTGCCATCCGGGTACCCCGCAGCAAACGTCCTGCTGTCAGCTGATACTGCACATGCCGTCAGGGGTCGGTTATGGAGCGGGAGCTCTGTAAATGGGGCAGTATTTCCAGCATGCCAGAACCTGAGAATCCGATCATCCCCGACGATAGTAAATAAATTCCCGTCCGGTGAGATGGTATGACCGTGCAGAGGTCCGGCATGGCCCGTATAGGTCCTGGTACGCACCCCGGGCGTGATAAGCCATCTGGCCGGCTGGTTACGGTTATAGATAACGAGGCACTCATCAGGGTCCACGGAAAAAGAGATAGAACTTACCGGATCCCCAAGACCCTCCAGTGTTTTTATGTAGTGCGTTCTCTGTATGTCCCAGATTCCCACAGCCCCGTCAGCATACCCCACAGCACAGAACCGGTCATCGAGAGAGAGTGCACAACAGGTTACGGCTGCCTTATGGCCGCCGGAAATATCCTGAACCTGTCCGTCAGCCAGCTTCACATCCCTGAGTTGCCCCCTTGTATTAAGGGGAATGATAACTTTCCCCTCCCGGGAACAGGCAAATTTCCCCGGGGCATGCTCGCCAGATGCGACAGACCAGAGCAGGGTTCCCGTTATGGCATCATAACACTGGAGTGTTCCGTCAGTTCCTGCGCAGAGCAGGCGGGTGTTATCAGGTGAAATAGCAATCCCGCTGGTGGTGCCCTGCTTTGAAGGGAGCCGGAAAACCAGCGTTCCTGTACGCGTATTCCAGAGATATATGGTCCCGTCGGCGCATACCGTTGCAAGCAGGGTGCCATCCCCTGAAAAGGCAAGGTGCATGGGCTGGCTGTCAGGACTCCATGATGGTGAAGGGTTTGTATCCTGTGGCACCGGACATGTCCATTCCCGGGGCATGGTGTGGATGATATCTTCCCATATCGCTCGCTCATCCCCCTCCGGTTTCCATCCTGAAGTCTCCATGGCAGACAGGGCCGTAATTGCCTGAGGCAGGGGTGCATGAGCGACCAGTCGCCACAGCACTTCCCACTGCTGTCCCTGAACCAGGCTGGTAACCACTATCTCCCATTCATCTTCAGACCAGGGGGTGGCATTCTGTTTCTGCACTGTTTCCATAAGTGCTGCTGCAAGAATGGGGCCCTGACCGGTTTTGTGTGCAGCATTGAGTGTCTGAATTCTGACACGGTTTGTTGCCTGAGTATATCCTGCAGCAAGCAGCGGACGATTCGGTAAAGGATCGCATTCTGCATATCGCTCCCGTTGGCCGGTGACGAACAGGAAAAGCGCCAGCGTTCCTGGATCGGAGGGCTGGAAATTATTGTCGGTTGCAATATGGTATAATGCAGCATTGTCCCGTTCCAGTGCCTCATTGCAGAAAATATCGATAGCAGGAGGAGAGATGAGGGAGCAGAGAGTAGTCCGGGCAATATCCCGCACAGCCTGATCACGGGAAGTGCAAAGAATGCCGGTAAGTTCTCGCACTGCCCCTTCATCTCCCTGGAGTGCCCGGTCTTTAAGATCCCTGACAGAACGTCGGTACAGCCAGGGGCCTATGAGTGGGGCAGAAATGAGACTCTTCATGCCGCTCACGTGGGGATGCTGTCAAAGGTTTCCAGTGCGATCGTCCGATCGGTATGCACCCGGGCCGGGGCTGCCCGTGATGCGGAGATCGCTCTCCCTTCAGCAAGCCATGCCCGCAGTGCGGCAACGGTCTCGCGCTGGGAAACTGCGAGCGGGACCTGCGTTTTCATGCAGCCGAGGATATCTTCAGTGGTGACCCGTCGCATATTCTCGTTAAACGCAAGGTACATCGCATCGATTACCGTCTGTTCAATCTCGGCACCCACGTAACCTTCGCTCTCTTTTGCAAGCGTATCTAGAGAAAACTCTGCCGGGCAGGCACTTGCGTTTCTTTAAGTGCACGGAAAAGATCTCGCGGCGTTCTTCGGTATTGGGGAGATCGAGAAAGAAGATTTCGTCGAATCGTCCCTTGCGCAGGAGTTCGGGGGGGAGTGCGGCTATGTTGTTTGCCGTTGCCACAACAAAACAGGGAGCCGTCTTATCCTGCATCCACGTGAGCAGGTGGGCAAACACCCGCTGGCTGGTGCCGGCATCGCCGCTACCGAACGCAAACGCCTTTTCTATTTCATCCACCCAGAGGATGCAGGGTGCAATGGTCTCTGCCATTGAAAGAGCCCGGCGTGTCCGCTCCTCTGATTCCCCGACAAGGCTCCCGAACAGGGCACCCACATCGAGCCGGAGGAGGGGTAGGTGCCAGAGATCAGCGATCATCTTTGCAGTCAGGCTCTTTCCTGTACCGGGGATACCGATAAGCGCGATTCCCTTGGGGGCGGGAAGACCGTAATCCCGGGCTTCCTGTGTAAATGCCCGCTCCCGCAACCGGAGCCAGTCCTTAAGCTGGGCAAGCCCGCCGACATTATCGGGATTTTCCGTCAGGCTGTAGAACTCCAGTGCATCCGACTGGCTCAGGACATCTTTCTTGTCAGCAATGATGGCGTCGATATCCTGGTCATCGAGCGTGCCGTGGGTAACAATTGCCCGGGAAAAAGAGCGTCGTGCCTGGTTGAGGGTCATTCCAAGAGCGGCCTGGATCAGTTTCTCCCTGCCCGGTCCTGAGAGAGAACTGGTAATACCGCTCGTTGCAAGGAGGCAGTCGAGTTCCTTTGACAGTTCGGGAGCTCCGGGGGGTGGGAAGTGAATGAGGACTGCTTCGTCCCGGATCTCTTCCGGCACCCGCTGTACCGGGGTGACGATCACCATCGTCCGCCGGTTATACTTGAACTTCTGGGAAGAATTGCGGATTTTGCGTTTTACCTGCGGGTTATTCCAGAACTCGTGGAAGTCCTTGAGCAGGATCACTGCATTCTCATCGGTTTTGGCCATATCATCAAGTGCAGTGAGCGGATCACGTGACTGGGTGAGAAAACCGGTGTTGCCGCAGACAACGGAGAACCCGTCAACGCTGTCCCATGCAATGCACTGGCGCGGGGGTTCCCACTTCTCACAGACTTCTTTTACCTGCGCAACCACCCGCTCTTCTTCCGGGGTCATCACGACAATCAGGGTAACCCGGGCCCGCAGGGAGACATTCAGTTTTCGAGCGAAATCCGGTTCCTTGTGCTGCATTGTTTATGTCCACCTCCTCACGACAATCCGTACGGTCCCGTCCGCTTCATCTGTCTGCGATACGACCTCAAATCCGTCCTTTGCCGTCTGCTCAAGTACCATCTTCCTCGCGTACTCCTTCTGGATAGTTTCTGCCTGCTGCTTCAGGTCTTCGGCGATCTTTTTCTGGCCGATTCCGGATACTCCCCACCAGTCAGCAACCATATCGTAGGTGCCATCGCTGTTCTTCACAAAGCCGATACCATATCCCCCGGATAGTCTGGCAGCGATATCCACGGTATGCTGCCCGTGATATCCCCTGATAGTGGTATCGGTTTCGACCGAATGACCTGACTCCTTTAGGCACTGGATGAGAGCCTCACGGTGACGGAATTGTGTGCGGATCCGGCTGAAGTGTGACATAGTAAAATCACACTCCTCTGCAGCGGTGTGCAAGTCCTTTGACAAACCGCGTGTCAGGAAACCCGGTAGCAGTCAGGGTGCCATCGGTATGTACCGTGAATTCGACAATGTTTCCTGAAACGGAAGGATGGCATGCAGGCAAAGCGATGTTACCCGTAAGCGGGATAATCCTCTGGTTTGATGAACCGATCCACGGTGTATCGCATTTCATTGACGGGATATAGGGACCGGCAATCAGGAGATCGGTTACTGCAAGCAGGCGCTGCCATGCGGGCCGGGTTGAACTGAGAACGAGATCGGGAGAAAAGCCGGTGAAGGTGACAATAGAATGGCCCCGGTGCTGCAACAGTTCTCCGAGTTCTCCAAGGGCATCTGCCTGTGCAAATGGCTCACCTCCGGAGAACGTGACCCCGTTGACCGGTGCCTGTGCACAAATCATGTCGGCAAGGTATGAAGGGGTAACCTGCTGTGCAGGAGTGAATGGCAAAAATTCCGGGTTGAAACAACCTTCGCAATGGATAGGGCAACCCTGCACCCAGACGACAGCCCGAATGCCAGGTCCGTTCACTGATGACCGTGCAAGAAAACCTGCAAGGTTGATCATGCTCTTTCGGCGGCATCCGGGATCGTTGGTATCATGCACCTTCATTTTTCCGCCGCGTTTGATGGCTGTTAAATGATTCCGGTGCGGGTGATCGATCTATCTTATAGTATTACCCATATTTTCCCGGAATGAGATTCACCCGCGGGGACGTGCAAATAAGCATACTTATGAGATACGATCTGACTATACATATTGAATTTTACCCTTTTTATAGCCATTGAAACGGATTTATGTAATTCTTAAGGATTTCGTTCAGACTCTCGCTTCCCGCGCAAAACACTATCAGGGCGTTCAGAGTGTCCTTATTATCCTGTACAGACAATATATCCGGCAGTGAAGGCGACATTTGACGGCACTGCAGTGCGGGTAGGAAAGGACGGGCGTGTGCTCTACGAACAGAGCGGGTACGGACGTCTGGAAAAGGATGGTGTAAAACTTGCACCCCAGGAGGCGCTCTATCTTATCCACCGCCAGAAGATCACCTTAGATGGTTATACGTTTGATACCCTGTTTTCAGAGTTCGCAAACGAACGTAATTTCCTGCGGAGTTTTCTTGTGTACCGTGATCTCCGCGAACGGGGATACGTGGTACAGACCGGCCCGCACGATTTCCGGGTGTTCCGGCGCGGTGAAAAACCCGGTACCGGTGAATCACTCTATTTAGTCCGCGTGCTCTCGGAACGCGATCCCATCCGGTTTACCAAACTGATCGAAGAAGTGGTTGCCTCGCGCAATATGCGCAAACAGTATGTCCTTGCAGTTGTCGATGACGAAGAGGAACTCACCTATTACGAAATCAAGCTGCAGGTACTGGCAGATGCCAGTATCGCCCTTAACTCCTCTCTCAAAACATGAAGCAGTTCTTATCGGGAAATCTGCCATGGTCCGGATAAATCCCCCGTCCGATCTCGAGGTATCAGGTTTTGGCAAACGTCTTGATGATGAACGGCTCATGCTTTCTCCGGTTGAACTGATTTATCTCATGGGAAAAGGTATGGTCGAGCTCCGGAAAGGAAATGTTCAGGTTTCAACACCGGGAATTTTTTGAACAGGCCTGTGAGAATGACCCGGAACTTGCTGAAAAGGAGAAGGTGTATACCGAACTCCGGTCGCACGATTATACGCCCAGGACCGGCTACAAGTTCGGTCACCACTTCCGGGTCTACTGCGGCAAGAACGTGCATTCCGATTTGCTGGTACATGCGGTTGAGAAAGATGCCGTCCTGCCCATGAGTGCAATCTCGCGCTCGGTCCGGATGGCGCACAGTGTCAAAAAGAAGATGTTGTTTGGCGCAGTACATACTAACGGAATCCAATTCGTGGAATTTGCACGAATCAAACTGTGAGCGCTTTTCATGCAGGAACCGCAAAATAATCCCTGGTCAAGTACACCGTCGCTCGATATCGAAAAAACGTTTGCCGATTTTGGTATCGAACCGATTGCCCCGTTACTCCCCGAACTCCCTTCCGTCCCCTATTTTATGCGGCGGAATATTGTAGTCGGCCACCGGGACTATCGTCCGATAGCAAGTGCGATACGCAACCGCACCCCCTTTCATGTCCTCACCGGATTCATGCCGAGCGGCCATCCGCATCTCGGTCACCTGATGGTGATGAAGGAAGTGGTCTGGCACGTTGAGCAGGGTGGCAACGGGTACGTAACCATTGCTGACCGGGAAGCACATGCAGTCCGGGGGCTTTCATGGGATAAGTGCAGGGAATACGGCAAAGAGTATCTCGCCTGCCTCTATGCGCTTGGGTTTGAAGGCACCACGTATTTCCAGAGTAAAAACAACCGGCTCAAGGATCTTGCTTTTGAAGCGGCAACGAAGGTGAACTTTTCGGAACTCGCCGCAATTTATGGTTTTTCTCCGGAAACGGATCTCGCCCATGCGGACAGCGTGATTACCCAGGTGGCCGATATCCTGTATCCCCAGATTGACCGGGAACCTGCTCCGACGCTCGTACCAGTTGGAGTTGACCAGGATCCGCATATCCGGCTCACCCGCGGGATTGCCCATAAGATGCGAATGTTCACCATAGAAGAACGGGACGGCTACATCAGCGTCCGCTCCAAGAACGCACCGGAGGCGGCGCTCGAATCGGTGAAAAAGGCGTTCCCTCACGCAAAGAAATACGAAGGTCACGTAGATATCAAGGGTGCGCAGTGCGTTGATGTAAGTGTGAAGGTGCGGGAAATTGAGCGGGCGAACGGTGGTTTTGCATTTTACACGCCATCATCCACGTATCACATATTCATGCCGGGGCTTACAGGTGGCAAGATGTCGAGCAGTATCCCTGAGAGCATCATCTCGTTCTACGAAACCGAGGCGGTTGTGAGAAAGAAAGTGATGAGCGGAATCACGGGCGGAAGGGTGACTCTGGAAGAACAGAAGCGGCTTGGCGGCGAGCCGGACAAGTGCTCGCTCTACCTGCTCAATCTCTTCCACATGGTGACCGATGATGCGGATCTTGCAGAGATCCGGCGGAAATGCACGGCAGGTGAGATCACGTGCGGCCAGTGCAAGAAAGAGACTGCAGAACGCGTTGTTGCGTTCCTGCACGACTTCAAGGAGAAGATGGACGCAGCATCAGACAGGATTGAGGTGTGAGAATGGCGGAACTGACGCAGAACGAGAAACGGCTGCTGGCGATACTGGAAAAAGAGAAGAAGGCAGATGCCCCGCATCTTGCAGGTATGCTTGAGGCGACTCCCGAAGCAGTGGTGCAGTGGGCGCACCTTGCACAGGACAATGGTCTTGCACTAGTCGAGAGGATTGTGGTAAAGGAGTTTGTGTACACTGATGAGGGGAAGGTGTACCTTACGAAAGGCCTCCCGGAGACACAGCTCTTTCGGTTTATTCTGCCGGGAACTACGCTTGCCGATCTCCAGAAGCACGAGGCGTTTAAGATCGGTTTTGGCCAGCTGAGAAAGAAAGGGCTGGTAAAAGTCGATGGTTCGTCCGTTGCAAAAACACCGGGTGTTTCTACCGATCCGGATGAAGCCGCTCTCAAAAACCCGTCTGAAACAGATCCGCGGACAAAGGATCTCATCAAGCGCGGAATTTTACAGGAATCAGAAACCGTCAGGTACACGATCGCCATCACTCCCCCCGGGCTTGACCTTGTCAAACAAGGTCTCGATCTTCGTGGGGAGACCGGCACCCTCACCCGCGACCAGATTATATCGGGTGAATGGAAGAACCTCAATCTCCGCAAGTATGATGTGAGCAAACTCCCGAAGAAGGCATATCCCGGAAAAATCCACCCATACCAGCGCATCATCGCCGAGATGCGGGAAATCCTCCTCGAAATGGGATTTACAGAACTCTATGGTGGCATCGTCCAGCAGTCCTACTGGAACTTCGATGCACTTTTCCAGCCGCAGGATCATCCTGCCCGAGAGATGCAGGACACTTTCTATCTTAGAGAGACTCTTCCGCTCCCTCCAGGATACGAGAAGGTTAAAGCGATGCACGAATCCGGTGGCGAGACTTCCTCGACCGGGTGGGGTGGGATCTGGAAAGAGGAGAAGGCAGAGCAGTGCGTGCTGCGAACCCACACAACAAGTGTCTCGATCCAGCACCTTGCCAACAATCCGAATCCCCCTGTCAAGGCATTCTGTATCGGCAGGGTCTACCGGCGCGAAACGATTGACACCACGCACCTTGCCGAGTTTGAGCAGCTCGAAGGGATTGTGATGGATGAGGATGTCACGTTTGGCAACCTGCTCGGGATTCTCCGCGAGTTCTACCACCGCATGGGCTTTGAGGGTGTGCGGTTCAAGCCCTCTTATTATCCTTATACTGAGCCGAGCCTTGACGCTGAAGTCTATGTTGAGGGGATTGGCTGGATCGAGATGGGTGGCGCAGGCATCTTCCGCGAAGAAGTTACCGCGCCGCTCGGGATCAATTATCCCGTCCTCGCATGGGGTCTTGGCGTGAGCCGGATCGCGATGCTCCGTCTTGGTCTCAAGGATCTCCGTTACCTGCATAAGAGCGATGTGGCGTTCCTCCGTGAAACCCCTGCCCTGCGCTTTACGAAGGGAGGAATCTGAAATGGCAGTCATTACCCTTCCCTACAAGTATCTTGAACGGCTGACCCGCACCGACAAAAAGACGATCCTTGACAAGGTCGCCCTTATCGGTTCCGATGTAGAGCGGATCGAAGAAGATCACGCAGACGTGGAGTTCTTCCCGGACCGCCCCGATCTCTTCTCCCCGGAAGGTGTTGCCCGGGCCATGCGGGGCTACCTTGGAATCGAGACAGGACTGTCTTTGTATGGGGTAAAACCTTCAGGAATCTCGTTTACTGTTGATCCCGCCCTTGCAAACATCCGCCCCGTGCTTGGGGCAGCAGTTATCCGCGGGGTCTCGTTCGATGACGAATCGATCCAGAGCATCATGTCCCTTCAGGAGTCGCTCCACTGGGCGGTTGGCAGGGGCAGGAGCAAGGTTGCGATCGGCATTCATGACCTGGATACGGTCAAACCCCCGTTTCACTATATCGCTTCTCCCCGTAGCAGGTCATTCATCCCTCTCGATTATACTGAGTCGATGACCATGGACGAGATCCTTGACAAGCACCCGAAGGGCAGGGACTACGCGAAGATCGTCAAGGACTTCGCGCTCTTCCCGTTGATTGTCGATAAGGATGACAACGTTCTCTCGTTTCCCCCGATTATCAATGGTGAGCGAACGCGGGTGACCCTCGATACGAAGAATATCCTCCTTGACACCACCGGTACCGACAAGCGTGCGGTTGGAGTAGCCGTCAACATCATCTGTACGGCAATGGCGGAGGCAGGCGCGACTATCGAGAGCGTTGAAATCGGTGGCGTGCAGACACCGACTCTTGCCCCGTTAGAGCGAACCGTCAGCGTGAACGAGTGTTCACGGCTGCTGGGCATCGACCTGACCGCAGCAACAATGGCAGAACTTCTCCGGAAGATGCGGTTCGGTGCTGAACCGGTGGGTACTGATAAAGTGAAGGTCCAGGTGCCCTGTTACCGGGCCGATATCATGCATGACTGGGACCTGTTTGAGGATGTGGCGATCGCCTACGGTTATGACAAGATCCAAGACCTGCCGCCGAAAACCTTCACGGTGGGAAAACCCCATCCGGTGCCGGTCAATGCCGCCCTTGCCCGTGAAGCGTTCTGCGGTCTCGGGTATCTTGAAGTGATGCCGTTCACGCTGACAAGTGAGGACGTGCTCTACCGGAAGATGCAGCGCAAGGAAAAGGAGGGCGTCCTGCATGTCATGCATCCGATCAGCATCGAGAACACCGTAGTCAGGACCGAACTCCTCCCCCTGCTTCTCGAATTTTTAACCCTGAACCGGCACCGGGAACTTCCGCAACGCCTCTTTTCGGTGGGAGATGTCGTGGAATCCTGCCGTACCTACCAGCAGGCGGCCGGGGTCAGCACTCATCCGGATGCGGACTTCTCTGAAGCCTATGCTTCAGCGGATGCAGTTCTCCACGAACTCTCGATTGACTATACGGTGAAGGAATCCGTTGATCCGGCATTCATTGAAGGACGACGGGCAGATATTGTCGTGGCTGGAAAAAAGATAGGTGTCTTTGGTGAGATACACCCTGCCGTCTTAATCGCATTTGAACTTGAGCACTCCGTTGCTGCGTTCGAGTTCGATCTCAGAGCCGTACCGGGATATCCCGCTCTCTGAGATACTCTTTTACCTCTTTAATGGTGAACTCCCCGTAATGGAAGACGCTTGCCGCAAGGCAGGCATCGGCTTTTCCTTTGGTAAATCCATCGTAAAAATGTGCTAATGTCCCGACACCGCCGCTCGCGATAACCGGGATGCCGGCAGTTTCAGATATTGCGGAGGTAACCGCGATATCAAATCCGTTTTTCGTGCCATCGGTCTCCATGCTGGTGAGCAGGATTTCTCCAGCACCCCGCTCTTCTGCTTCTCTGGCCCACGCAACTGCATCAATACCAGTGGGTTTGCTGCCCCCGTAGATGACAACTTCATACCAGCACTTGGTCCCGTCTTCGAGATATACGGGGATAGCCTTTTCGTTGGGAGTGAAGTTCCGGCGCACGTCCATAGCGACGACGATACATTGTGTCCCGAATGATTCTGCACCCCGGGTAATCAGGGTGGGATCATGCACGGCACTGGTGTTCATGCTTACCTTATCCGCACCGGCCCGGAGGATCTGCTGGATGTCCTCCAAGGAACGGATACCCCCGCCAACTGTCAGCGGGAGGAAGAGCTGGTCTGCAGCCCGTTTGATAAGTTCGATGATAATGCCCCGTTTTTCCTTTGAAGCAGTGATATCCAGAAATACCACTTCATCTGCGCCCTGCTCATTATAGCGTTCGGCAAGCTCAACCGGGTCACCGGCATCCCGCAGGCCGAGAAAATTTGTCCCCTTGACCACCCTTCCGTCCTTGAGATCGAGGCAGGGAATGATTCGTCGTGTGAGCACCATTGGTAAGAATCTGGGTGTGCAATCCCTATCTACATTTCTCACATGTGATAATCTGCAGTGTTTTACTGCATCACGGAGTTTTTATGTAACTTGGCGTGCCTATTCATAGGGTACGACAGGATACGGGCAGCTGCCTTAAAGTGCATTGACCCGGTGTGATTTTTATGAGTTCAGGAAAACTGAAGATTGAATGGGCTGCGCAGTACATGCCGGTGCTCGCCGCGATAAAAAAACAGTTTGTCAAGGAAAAACCGTTTGCCGGTATGACGATTGGCATGGCACTCCATGTAGAGGCAAAGACTGCCAACCTCGTTTCAACACTTGCAGCAGGGGGAGCAGAGGTGCATATCACGGGATGCAACCCGCTCTCCACCCAGGACGATGTGGCAGAAGCCCTCAATGATGTTAAAAACGTCCACTGCTATGCAAAGCGAGCCTGTTCCGTTGAGGAATACTATGCCGCTATCGATCAGGTGCTGGACGCAAAGCCGGTCATCACCATCGATGACGGTATGGACCTTATCCACTATATCCACACCAAGCGCCGTGATCTCCTCAAGACGGTTATTGGTGGCTGTGAGGAAACAACCACGGGTATCCACCGCCTCCGTGCCATGGCGGCAGATGGCAAACTTGAGTTTCCGGTCATTGCAGTGAACGATACCCCCATGAAGCGGTTCTTTGACAATGTTCACGGCACCGGAGAGAGTGCACTTACCTCGATCATGATCACGACCAATACCCTGATTGCCGGTAAATATGTCGTAGTCGCAGGTTACGGATATTGCGGCCGGGGTCTCGCAAAGAAGGCACATGGGCTAGGCGCCAAGGTCATCGTGACCGAGATCGATTCCCGCCGTGCACTTGAAGCACATATGGACGGGTATATGGTCATGACCATGGATGAGGCTGCAGCACTCGGTGATATTTTCATCACCACAACGGGTAACATGGCTGTCATCAACCAGAACCACTTTGTCAAACTCAAAGATGGTGCTATCCTTTCCAATGCCGGTCATTTCAATGTCGAGATCGATATCGAATGGCTCCATAAGCACGCTGATAAGGTTATCCAGCGGGAAGGTATCGAAACGTTTACGCTCAAAGGCAAAGCAGTTCATGTGCTCGCCGAGGGCAGGCTTGTTAATCTGGCCACCCCCAAAGGCATGGGCCACCCGATAGAGGTTATGGACTTAAGTTTCGCCCTGCAGGCACTCTGTACCCGGTATATTGCCAAAAACGGCAAAAAACTCAAGGGCGGCGTGTACGAAGTCCCGCAGGATATCGATGAGCAGGTTGCAAACCTCAAGCTATCTTCGCTTGGATTATCTATCGATGCGCAGTCTAAAGAGCAGAAGAAATACCAGTGCAGCTGGGATATCGGGACTTAAAGATCCCGGATATATTCTTTTTTTTAAATCCTTTTTTGGCTATAAGTAATATCGAACTTTTTGCGTATCCGCATATCATATTGGGATAACGGGCTAGCAGGGGTGGGTAAGCCCCCCTGCTTCGCCAAGGTCGATTAATCAGAGAATGCCAAAATAAAAACAACCTGATTTGCCGCCGTGGGGGGGGCCCGTCGGGGGCGGTGGAATATCATAATTAATTTGGATAACTTAAAAACCATATCACAAAAAATCCGGAATTTCACTCTTCCCTTGCGGCGTACAGGTACTCCTGCGCATATCCGCAGTATTCCCCGAAATGTTCCCGGGCAAACCTGCGGATTGTATCGTAATCCCGGTTGGTGAGCCCGGCTTCAAGATTAAGGCTGGTGATATAATTCTGCTTCATAATCCGGCGTATCCAGACATCGACCGGGAACGCCTCGTATTTCTGGAATGCGAAGAGCAGGATACAGTCGGCAGCCTTCAGGCCCTACACCATGCAGTTTCATCATTTCTTTTCGGGCATCCTCATACGGGAGACTGCGAATTGTATCTTCCCACTGTTTTTCATCGGTGACCGTACAGGATGTGCCAAAAACATAAGGCTGGCGATAACCCAGCCTGCATATTGCCAGTCCCTCATTCCCCTCGCAGGAGATGGATGATGGACCCGGAAATGTGTAATATGCCTTTCCTTCGAATTCAATAGTATTCCCAAATTGTTCTGCAATGGAGGCAATCCTGCGCCGGATGGTCGGAATATTTGAATTTGTGGAACAGATATAGGATATCAGGCATTCCCATGGCGGCTGGCGTACGAGTCGGAGCCCGGCGCACCTGCTGATCGCTTTATGGATGAACGGATCCCGATCAATATTTTTTATTACCTGCTTAAGATCGAGATCAAGGGAAAAATAGTAACGGATGAATGCAGTATTCGCCCCCTCAAAAACCAGAGTTGTGCAATCCTGACGGATCTTAATGACCTTGTCCTTGACAACTCCATACCACCACCCGTCAGCAGTCCGCTCCCAGCGGAATACCTGCCCACATCCCAAAGTCTGATCAAGGGAAAAAGGCTGATTTGCTGAAAGGGAGATTTTGGGCATATTTTACTCTTCCGGTAAGTCTGTTATTCATCCATATATGGTATCGCCATCCCCCTCAGAAAAAAACCGGATTATCTTTCATAATGAGCCAGTTAAGAGAGTGAATAGGAAAAACGGTGGCGGTTAAGAACGAATAGCATTTTAATATATAAATTAAAAGTTGTTCTTATGGAATTAGCCGAAAGCCTTAAGGAATTTATTGAAGATGGACAAGACTGGGAACGTAAAAATACATCGGTAAATGGCGTATCCATCATCCGACTCCCCAAATACAAGAACCGGCAGCTTCCCTTGCTATCGATATTAACCCTGTTGGTGAGAATGGTGTCCCCATGAAGAAAAAAGGCATCATGATTATGAATGCTGCCGAGCTGCATGCATTCAGGGAAGCGTTCAGGAATGAAAAGCTTGACAATCTCATTACGGTCTTAGAAGATGTCACCGGGCGCAAAACTGCCGGAAAACCTGCCAAGGCTGACATAGTGCAGCTGTAATTCGGATATCATAGAGCAAATACACAGGTAGCGAAGGGATGATCACCAGAAAATGGATAGTGGCTTGTATAATCGTGTTTATGTCAGCGGTAGTGATATCCGGGTGTCTTGGTGTCAGGACACCTCCTGTATCGCAAACCACGCCACCTGCGATATTTGTTGATTACCACCGTACCGGGGGTATTGCTGGTTTAGATGATAGGATTGTGATTTTTGACAATGGTGTTGCAGTCATATCACAAAAAACTGCCAGCACAGACATTGTCTTAAACCAGAGTGACCTGGAACGGATTTCCGGAATCTTTGATAAGGCACAGTTTTCCATGCTTCAGGGAAATTATACTGCCCGACGCGGGGCTGCCGATTATTTCCGGTATACCATCAGTTATGGCAAGAAAACAGTGATTGCTGAGGATTCTGCAGTTCCTCCATCTTTACAACCGGTGATTAACGAAATGAATCGCTTTTTTACTAAGGCAGACAGCGGTGAACGGATTAATAGTCTGATTGTTAACCTGCCATCTTAATTTTTTAATGTAAAAAAATTGACTGATTTATTTTTTTTCATACATGCACGACTGGACATCGTGACCGAGTTTACCGATTGCGTCTGCCCGACAGCGCTGGCAGTGGCGCATCTGTTTGACATATTTACTGCATTCATCCTGCATCTTCCTTTTCATGTCCTGGGTGGGCGGGGTAATATCGGCGAACTTGTACTGGGCGATGAGCGGGATGACATTGAAGGTGTATACACCCATCTCCCCGACTTTCTTCGCAATTGCCGGAATATGATCCTCGTTAATGCCGGGAATATAGACGGTGTTGATCTTTACGATCATGTGCCGTTTCACTGCTTCTTCGATACCCTTCATTTGCTGGGAAAGCAGGAGTTTTGCACCCTCAAGTCCTGTATATCGCTTGCCGTTGTAATCGATAAACTGGTAGATCTTTGCACCGATCTCCGGGTCGATTGCATTGAGGGTAACGGTGATGTTACCAACATCGTATTTTTCGAGCAGGTCAATCTTGTCGGGAAGTAGGAGACCATTGGTGCTGATGCATTTGATCACGTTTGGGTATTCTTCATGAAGTCTGCGGAGTGTTTCAAACGTCTCTTCGTTTGCCAGCGGTTCACCCGGTCCGGCAATACCGACGACCTTGATGTAATTGTATTTCTCCACCACTTTTTTGACCATATCCATGGACTCATCGGGATTCAGTACCCGCGTAGTGACCCCGGGGCGACTTTCGTTTACGCAGTCAAAGTCCCGGATGCAGTAATTGCACTGGATATTGCATTTTGGGGCAACGGGAATGTGGCACCTGCCAAAGGTGTGACATGCCTTTTCGGAAAAACAGGGATGCTCCTGTATTTTGCGCATCTGCGCTGCGTCCCACTGGACTTTTTTTCCGGCAACGTCAGCGACTTTCACTTGATCAGCCATAGTCAACACCACTACGTGCGTTTTATAGGTATAAATACCGTGCAATTGTGATAGCGATTCCCGCCATAAAATGTGAGAATTTTTCGCCTTTCAACGATACCGCTTTTTGATTTTATCATCTGATGGGTTTCTCCGGGGCAAATGTATATGTTTTCAGGATTATTGTACTTGAGATAATCATGAAGAAGTCTGAAAAGGTCAAAGGCAGGGACGCGGTTGCAGCCAAAAAAAGACTCTATCCCAAAATTGCGATGGTTGCTGTTGCAGGAATACTGATTCTCGTAGTCATCGGGTATATCCTGTTCAATCCATCCGGTGCACAAAGTGGTGATATGGTAACGGTTGAGTATACCGGAAGCCTTACGGATGGAACGGTCTTTGATTCGAATGTAAATTCAACCCCGTTAACGTTTATTATCGGTCAGGGGAGGGTTATCAAGGGTTTTGAAGAAGGGGTCACCGGTATGGTTCAGGGTGAAACAAAGACGGTGAATATTCCCGTTGATAAAGCCTACGGACCGTATAATGACGCACTTGTCCATGTAGTGAACCGTTCAACACTGCCCGAAGATATGGTGCCTGAAGTAGGGGGAGTCTATACTGTTACAAGGAAAACCGATGGGGCTCTTGCCCGGGTAAAAATAATCAATGTTACCCCTTCAACGATAACCTGGGACGAGAATCACGAACTTGCAGGAAAAGATCTTGTATTTACCATACGGCTGATTGAGTTACAAAAAGCCTGAAACTTTTTTTATAAATTTATTCCTGTTAATTTCTGGAACAAAAACAACATGGGCCCGACCGGATTCGAACCGGTGACCTCCGCCGTGTAAGGGCGACGTCATAACCAACTAGACCACGAGCCCAATTTCTTACTAATGTTACCCTGCTCCCTATTAATGATACTGGTTTTTAGGCAACAAAGGAATCATATCATACAATCAGTCGAACCGATAATACAAAAACGAACTGTAATTTTTTCTTTCACCTTTAGGATTTTGCGCGGATGCACATTCATCCGGAAGATGATTCCAATGACGAAAAAAGTGACAGGATTATTCCTTTTTGGGTTTTAGCGTGATATCAATGCCGAACTTTTCGGCATTTTTATCCGCTATTGCCTGGATAGCTGCAATCTCTGCATCCTGCCGTTTGGGTTTGAAGAGGTGACGGAACCGCTTCTGGGTTTTAAGGTACTCTTCAACCGGTTTGCGCACCACTTTTTTTACCTTTGTTACTTTGCCATCGATCATCTCGTAGTTGACCCAGAGTCCGGTCTCTATTGCGAGTTTTGCTATTGCGATGGTCTGTTCTCCTTCGAATCCCCAACCCGTACAGCAGGGTGCATGGACCTGCACGTAGCAGGGACCCGGTGTATTGATTGCCTTTTCCACCTTCTGGAGGAGATCTGCGGGATAAGCAATGGAGGTGGTTGCCACATAAGGTGCACCGTGAGCTGCAAGGATTGCCGGCATGTCCTTCTTTTGCAGCTTGTTGCCGAAGGAACATTTTCCTGCAGGGCTGGTTGTTGTACTGGCATCGTACGGTGTTGCACCGGAGCGCTGGATGCCGGTGTTCATGTAGGCTTCATTGTCATAGCAGATGTACGTGAAATCGTGGCCTCGTTCGAATGCGCCGCTGATACAGATCATGCCGATATCAAACGTTGCCCCGTCACCGGCCATGATTACAATTTTTTCCTTGCGTCCCTGTTTTTTGAGTGCTGCTTCGATACCGGATGCAACTGCAGGCTGCATTCTCAAAGAGGGAGTGGATCCACGGCACTTTCCATGCGGTTTCAGGATAAGGCGTGGAGAATACCTCCATACATCCTGTAGACGAGACAAAGATCGATTCTTTACCCGCTGCTTTTGTTACCAACCGTGCCGCAAGTGCTGCGCCACAACCCCCGCATGCCCGGTGTCCGCAGTCGAATAACTCACAGGTTTTTTCTGCCATTTCAGATCAACTCCTTGCGAAGGCCATAGAATATGTCGCCCTGCCCTTTTTCAGAAAGTGCGACAATCTCTTTGATGTCCCGCTTCCTGACATCCCTGCCACCAAGCCCGAGAACATAACCTTTCACCGGGATGGTTGAGCCGTAGAGTGCATCTCTTACTTCCATAGCGGTTGCACCTTTTGCACCCAGAGAGATGTTCTTGTCGAGCACGGCAACGCGCCTGACATGGGCAAGCATCTTTGCAATCTCTTCTGATGGGAATGGCCGGAATACACGGATCTTTAACAACCCGACTTTCTTTCCATCCGCCCGCATCTCATCAATCGCGTCCTTGATTGTCCCGCAGATTGAACCCATAGCCACGATCGCAGTATCTGCATCCTCAAGACGGTAGCCTTCGATAAGGGCACTGTAGTCCCTGCCGAACATTGCACCGAACTCTTTACCTGCCTTTGCGATCACGTCTTTTGCCCGCTTCTGGGCCTGGTCCATCTCGTACCTGAATTCAAGGTAATATTCAGGAGTAGCATACATGCCAAAGCTGATCGGATCTGCGGCATCAAGGCGCTCAGGCAGGGTTGAACTTCGGGAGGTATTTATCCACATCTTCCTGAGAGAGCATATCCACCGGTTCGTACGTGTGGGAGAGGATAAACCCGTCAAAGCAAACGAAGGCGGGGAGCTGGATCGACGGGTCTTCTGCTACCTTGTAGGCAAGCAGGTGCAGGTCGGTTGCTTCCTGGTTATCCTCGGCATAGAACTGGAGCCAGCCTGCATCCCGTAAGGAGATGGAGTCCTGCTGGTCATTCCAGATCGAGAGCGGTGCTCCCATTGCCCGGTTGGCAATGGACATGATGATCGGCAGGCGCATACCTGCTGCGTTGAAGACGACCTCGGCCATCAGCATGAGGCCCTGTGAGGTGGTCGCAGAGTAGGTTCGTGAACCTGCTGCGCTTGCTCCTACACAGGCAGAGAGGGCAGAGAGTTCATTTTCGACCGTGATGTATTCGGCATCGAGCTGGCCATTGGCTACAAAATCAGCCAGTGCTTCGACGATATGGGTCTGGGGAGTGATCGGGTATGCAGAGACCACCTGCGGACGGCAGAGACGAACTGCCTCGGCGACTGCATGTGACCCCTCGGTTATCTCCATCATTTATTTTTCCTCCTGTTTCATGGTGATTGCTTCCTTGGGGCACTCGACCGCGCATATCCCGCATCCTTTGCAGTACGTATAATCAGGATCGAAAAATCCTTCTGTATCTTCATGTACGCATCCCTCCGGACAAAGGGTTTGGCACATACCACACTTCGAGCACTTCTCATGATCGAAAATTGGTTTGAAAACGCGCCATGAGCCCGTCTTGTTATCCGGTGCTTTTCCCGGTCGTGCCCGGCACCCTACAGCAAGCGCCATTATGCCTCCCCCTTAATTATATCAAATGCCACCTGTGCAGCATCGATATTCTTTGCTGCAAGTTCCTTTGGGAAGCGGTGGTTGAGGGCTTTTTCGAGTGCGGAGAACTGGATCTCGCCCGTTGCAGCGGCAAATGCTCCCATAAGTGAGGTGTTGGTAATAGGCAACCCGATCGCCTTGAGCGCGATGGTTGTCGCATCGATCGTGATGAGTCTCACACCGTCCGGAACCGTGTAATCCGGCTTCTTTTCTGTGTTGACGATCACGATCCCTCCCTTCTTTACGCCCATGAAGACGTTTACGTCTTTGATTAAGGTGCTGTCCTGGACAATGATGTAATCGGGTTCATACACCTGGCTGCGCAACCGGATCTTTTTGTCATCAAATCTGACAAATGCCTGCACAGGTGCACCGCGCCGTTCAACGCCAAACGCGGGGAATGCCTGGGCAAAGACGCCGCCTTCAAAGGCAGCGACTGCAATGAGTTCAGCAGCAGTGACTGATCCCTGGCCACCCCTGCCGTGTATACGTAGTTCTCTCACGAAAAATCCCGGATAATATTACATGATTAATCAATATAAATTTAGAGATCTACATCGAGCCCGAGAATATCTCTGTGTCCGGAAAAAACATCCCGTGCGATCCGGGCAAGTCCCCGTGAAGCGCACCATTCGTCATATATGGCCACATCTGTGCCCAGAAGTGTTCTGACCTCAGGAGCAATTGCGGGTGCGAGGCTTCCTGCGAGGGCAATGGCAGCGCGGGGGTTTAACAGACGTAATGCGGCACATTCCATGGCAGAAAACATGGCAACCGCAGGGACGCGCTCTTCTTCCGGCAGGGAAAAATTTACTCCTGCATGCTGGAATGCCTCGTTCGCTGTGCATTCCCCGGCATCAATTCTTCGTATGGCATCCACATCAAGAGCTCCGTGGACGGTACCCGGTGCAAATATGCACGCATCAAACGCTCCGACCAGTTTTCCTGCGGACACGAGAAGCGAGACGGTGTTCGAGCTGACATCGGAGACGATCACATCTTCTCCAAGATCATGGCAGACTTCGTAGGCAATTCCTATCTTCTCCGGACTGGTCTGGTGGGAATAAACCTTGAAGCGCGGATCCGTTGGAGAATCCCGGTGAAGTCCGGGGATGACGATTGCCGGAATTCCGCTCTTTGCAACTTCATCAAAGACTTTTGTTCCCCCGCCAATGTGTTTTCCCGCACCCTCACGGCTGATGATTCCCCGGTTCTTCACTTTGCTCAATGGAGGTGATAGACGAAATACCGTCACCCATGGAATAGCAGAGTGCAATTCCTTCTATTTTGTCAATCGGGCAGAGACGGGAGAGAGCGCTTATGGTAAAATCTTTGGCAGCTTCCCGCGAAAGTTTGAACTGTCCACTCTCTCCGGCGAACCGCATTGCGGTGGTGCCGTGATCAATCCCGATAAACATAGCAGTAATCTATAGCATGGATAACCTATTAGGTATTGATGTTTGATGTGGTAACAGGAGGAGCCGGGTTCATCGGTTCGCACCTGGTTGACACGCTCGTTGCACAGGGAAATGAAGTCCTGGTGATTGACTCCCTCTGCGCAGGGCGCAAAGAGACGATTGCACGACACCTTGATTCCTGCAAGGTCCGGTTTTTACAAAAAGATCTGCTCGCTGATGGCTGGCAGGCTTCGATTGAGGGAGCTGACCGGCTTTTTCACCTCGCAGCAGATCCCGATGTCCGCCAGAGTGCGGTGAACCCTGATCCAACGATTCAGAACAATATTATAGCTACGTACCGGGTGCTCGAAGCCATGAGGCTGCACCATGTTCCCGAACTGGTATTTACCTCGACTTCCACCGTTTATGGCGATGCAGCGGAAATCCCGACTCCTGAAAATTATACCCCGCTTGAACCAATCTCTGTGTACGGGGCTAGTAAACTTGCCTGTGAGTCACTTATCTCGGCATACTGCTATTCATTTGGTATTAAGGCATGGACATTCCGGTTTGCCAACATCATCGGATCACGGAGTGGTCACGGGGTCATCACCGATTTTATCAAAAAACTGGAGCAGAATCCCAATGAACTCGAGATTCTTGGTGATGGGAAGCAGACCAAATCCTACCTTGAAGTGCACGAGTGTGTTGCGGCAATGCTCTTTGCGGTAGGGCATGCCCGGGGAACCGTTAATACCTTCAATATCGGGTCGGAAGATTGGATCGATGTGAAGAGTATCGCTGAGATTATCACTGAAGAGATGCATCTTCCCGGCACGAAATTTCGGTTCACCGGTGGAGAACGCGGGTGGGTAGGTGATGTGCCGAGAATGCAGTTATCGGTTGAAAAGATCAAGGCGCTGCGCTGGAAACCCCAGCTGGGTTCCCGCGAGAGTGTTCGGATAGCCGTTCAGGCAATGCTTGCAGAGCGATAACGAGGTAGCATCATGAAATATATCGTCATTTGTGGAGACGGCATGGCAGATGAGCCCATTGCTGAGCTTGGTAATAAGACCCCTCTTGAATATGCAAAAACCCCGAACATGGACCGGATGGCACGCGAGGGTGCATGTGGATTATTGCGTACTATCCCGGATGGGTATGAAGCGGGCAGTGATATCGCCAATATGTCGATTCTCGGATATGCACCGGAGAAGTACTATACGGGAAGGGGACCGCTTGAGGCATTGAGCATGGGTGTTGACCTGGCTCCGGGCGATGTGGCGTACCGCTGTAATCTTGTGACCGTGGAAGATAACACCATGGTTGATTTTTCTGCAGATCACATTTCCAGTGAAGAGGGAGCAGAGCTTTTTGCATCTCTCCAGCGGGAAATACCTGACGTGATGCTCAAAGCAGGTGTCAGTTACCGCAACCTGCTCGTAGTCCACGATGGAAAAGGGGCTGCTTCGACCCCTCCGCATGATATTGTGGGTCAGGGAATTTCGCCCTACCTGCCCAAAGGAGGCGATGCGGAACTGCTCCAGCAGTGCATGGAGAAAAGCCGTCACGTGTTTGATCGCCATCCGGTAAATGCAGCCCGAAAAAAAGTGGGCAAACGCATTGCCACCCGGATCTGGCCGTGGAGCGGAGGGCACAAGCCGGCGATTTCCCCTGTTCTCCAGGAAATACGGGAAGAAAGGCGGCATCATATCTGCAGTCGACCTCTTAAAGGGCATTGGACGATGCGCAGGAATGGAAGTAATCTGTGTTCCCGGTGCAACTGGTTACCTTGATACGGATTACGATGCGAAAGCACGGTACGCGCTCGCTGCGATGGGGCACCTTGATTTCCTCTACCTGCACATTGAAGCCCCTGACGAAGCCGGACATATGGGAAGTATTGAGGAGAAAGTAAAGGCGATTGAGCGGGTGGACGGGGTTATCGGAACAATCCTTGATAGTTTTGATGGTATTGTGGCAGTACTGCCGGATCATCCGACACCGATCCGGGTAAAGACGCATACCCGTGATCCGGTACCCTTTGCAGTACTGGGGAAGGAAACGGATAATACTCTGGAATTCTCAGAAACAGCAGCCCGGTCTGGCGTGTTTGGTACGAAAAACGCAGTGGATTTCTTGAGTTTCTTATTTGACTAAATGTAGTGCGGCATCAGTACCCTGCTTCATCACGAATCAGTGGGGGTAACTTTCATCATCTGCCGCACACACAATCATTTTTTGTTTTGTTTATGGAAGGATATAGATTTGGCCTCATGTGGTTTTCTTCACTTTTTCTTTCACTTTCAGGTAATACTAAAGACATTTGATATAATTGAGCACCAACCTTTTTTCAGTTATCCCGGAACCATTTCTTTGTGCAGTGGAAAAGATTTCTTTGGCCGGATATATTCAGATGCAGTTAATACCGATGCCGCACGAGGTGTAATGAGATGAAAAAGAACCTGCTGATGTGGGATGAAACACTCTTCCGTGACCCGGAGGTGCTGGAGATTGATTATGTTCCCGAGCAGTTCGAGTTCCGTGATACCCAGATGCGGGAACTCGCGTTCCAGATACGTCCTGCCCTTCGCGGTGGACGGCCGTTAAACACGGTCTGCAAGGGTTTGCCGGGCACAGGAAAGACCACGAGTGTCCGGAAACTCTTTGCCGAGATTGAAGAAACAACAAAAAAACTCGTACCCGTTTATATCAACTGCCAGATCGACAATACCAAGTTTGCCATCATATCGCAGATTTATAAAAAACTTGTCGGTCATCTACCCCCTTCATCCGGCACCTCATTCAAGCAGGTGTTTGACGCGGTTGCCCGGATTCTTGTCAAAGACGAGATTGTACTTCTCGTAGCGCTCGATGATGCAAACTACCTCCTCTATGAAAATGAGATAAATAAGGTGCTCTACACCCTGCTCCGCTCCCACGAGGCCTACGAAGGAACCCGTATCGGTGTGATCGTAATCATCAGCGATATGGATGTTGACCTTTCGCGGGCTGTTGATGCCCGGGTCGCTTCGGTCTTCCTCCCCACCGAGATTTATTTTGCTCCCTATGGGGAGGCCGAAATACAGGAAATTATGAAAGCGAGGGTGATGCAGGGGCTGTTTACCGGTGTGCTCAGCGATACATTGCTCAGCCTTGTTGTCGAACAGACTCTGGCCTGCGGGGATCTCCGTGTGGGTATTGATCTCCTGAAGCGGGCAACGCTCAGTGCCGAGCGCGCCGCCCGGCGCAGTATCGAACGCGAGGATATCTGCGGTGCGTACGAGATCTCGAAATACCTGCACCTCTCCTATACGGTAAAAACATTAAAAGACGAAGAGCGGCAGATCCTCAAATCCTTTGCAGAGAGGAGCCTTAATGAATCGGAGATGAACGCAGGAGATGTTTACAAATCCATCAAGGAATCGCTCTCTATTGGTTACACCCGGTTCTATGAAATCGTAAAAAAGATGGATGCACTTCGCCTGATCAATCTCCAGTACCGCGACGGAAAAGGCAGGACCCGAATTATCACTCTCCGTTACGAGCCGGTAAAAGTGCTTGAATACCTTTCATAAATCCCCCTCTCCTTTAACGCCGCAACCGTTTGAAAAATATTATCTATCCCAAAACCCTCTTTTATGATACCAAGGGGTTTTTGTTCATGCTGAGTGTTAACGAACTGGCACTGGAAATTTTTGACAATCTGGCCGATCTGGCTGAAGAATTCAACGCCTGCTATCACGAACTGGATAACGGGGCACGTATCGTCGACTGTGGTGTAAGTGTACGCGGCGGTTACGCAGCCGGCAGGGCTTTTACCGAGATCTGTATGGGTGGTCTTGGTGAGGTTAACTTCCGCATGGGGCAGATCAAGGAATTCCCTATGCCCTTTATTGATGTCACTACTGACTTCCCTTCGATATCCTGCCTTGGTGCGCAGAAGGCCGGCTGGACTGTCAAGGTGGGCAACTACTTTGCAATGGGCAGCGGCCCGGCCCGGGCGCTATCTTTAAAGCCAAAACACACTTTTGAAGTCATTGATTACGAAGATGACTATGATTGTGCAGTAATCTGCCTTGAGAGTGACCACCTGCCCAATGCAGAGGTCATGGAAAAGATTGCTGAGGAATGTCATGTGGATGTGGCCAATGTCTGTGCCGTTGTTGCACCCACGTCTTCTATGGTTGGCTCAATCCAGGTTTCCGGCCGGTGCGTGGAGACTGCGATCTACAAACTCAACGAGCTTGGGTTTGACACAAGGAAGATCATTGCCGCAATGGGAACTGCACCAATCCCACCGGTGAGGGGAGCCAAGCTTGCCATGGGTGTCACCAACGATGCTACGATTTACCATGGCAGGATCAATCTTACGATGAATGCACCTGAAATCAAGGATTATCTCGAGAAGATCCCGAGCAGCAGTTCCAAGGGATATGGCAAACCTTTCAACGACATCTTCAAGGAAGCAGGGTATGATTTCTACAAGATCGATACCTCCCTCTTCTCACCTGCAGAAGTCATCATCAATGAGCTTTCAACGGGCTCTGTCTACCATGTCGGTGCAGTGAATGCCGATGTCACGCTGAAGTCATTCGGGCTTCAGTAATTTCTCCCCTTTTTTCGGGAATTAAAGAAAGATGGGATTCCATCACCGGTTTCTAATTTTTCCTGCGGTGCACGTTTATTTAAGGATACTAGTAAAGCGGTTTTGTCCATCTGGTAGTCGCTGATGAACCGGAAGAAGATGCGCCGTTCTGATGTAGTCTCCCTCATTGAATATGCGGCTGTGAAAAAAATTCTGGCGATGCTGAGAGAAACAGCCGTATCACTTACGGTGGGAAATATATCCCTTATCGTAATGTATGGGATTATATTGGTGGAAGAAGATTTTCTGCCTGAATCGTTGTCGGTGTTATGCGGCGAATGCTTGTCGGATTGCCGGTAGGAGTTTTGAGTATAATAGTGATAACCTGGTTGGGGACGATCGGTGCTTTAGGATTGATGCGAATGACAAACTGCTCTTCGTATGAGATCCGGTTATTGGGATCTCCGATCTCGTTTTGCACTGATAGTATCCCCCAACCCCCTGATGGGGGATTGCCCCGGAACCCTTCGATGGGTGTGAGGGTTTCAGTCCGGATAGCATCCGCGTATACAATGACTAGTTCTTCCATATCCATGGTTTTTATATCCGGAACAAGACCTGACGGTAAACGTGATGGTATCGATCGTGCCACGTGGTATGCCCAGTCCGGTTACGTCCCCGAAAACCTGCAGTACCTGACCGGGTTGAAAGGTGGCCTGAGGGCGTTATAGCCGCAGGTACTGGAGCGGATGTATCCTCTCCAAGACAACCGGCTGCAAGAATGCCTGATACAAGCATGAGAGTCAAGAAAATAAAATGCCACTTTGCCATGGATCATCCTGCCATCTGGTGTAGAGAAACTGTGCGCGGGTACTTAAAA
The DNA here is from genome assembly GCA_963732285.1 of uncultured Methanomicrobiales archaeon. GTDB lineage: Archaea > Halobacteriota > Methanomicrobia > Methanomicrobiales > Methanospirillaceae > Methanoregula. Next base: position 58,514 of record CAVSYT010000002.1, read on the forward strand.
AAACAATGGTATCAGCCATAAAATGATCTATGAATGAAGGATTATCTGTCAACCCCAATAAAAGTTAGATTGCGTATTATTCAGGTCACTTTCGGGTCTGTTATGTTTAATGTTATGGATACTCTCGTAGAATGGGTTGTGTGTTACTCGCATTTATTCATCTATATTTCTTCAAGATAATCCGACTTCGTCTGTATCACACGTTTTTCTGATATCCATTGTTCCATACCTTGAAGTGAATTGTTAGCGATATTTACATCAGGATTCTATGAATGTGACCCCTTTGGACAAACAATCGCTTGACCAGCTCAAAGAAAAGACTGCGAGGCTGTCTGTTCTGTCCAACACCTGTCTGGTACTGATGAAATTTGTTGTCGGGTTTGCAATAGGTTCGGTCAGCATCATTTCAGAAGCTATCCATTCCGCCATGGACCTGATTGCTGCAGTGATAGCGTTTTTTTCGGTGCGGAAATCTGCAGAACCCCCTGATGCTGCACATTCGTTCGGGCACGGAAAATTTGAGGATGTATCGGGGCTTATTGAAGCCCTTCTCATCTTTGTTGCAGCGATCCTGATCATACAGGAAGCATTATCAAAATTGCTGGGTGAACCAGCCGAGCACTTCACTCCGGAACTGCTCATTTATGGTATTGCCGTCATGGGTATATCAGCACTGGTCAACTGGTATGTTTCGCGTCGGCTCATGAAGGTGGCAAAACAATCCGAGTCCATTGCGCTTGAAAGTGATGCATGGCATTTGCGGACGGATGTGTATACCTCAGTTGGCGTGATGGTCGGACTCGTCCTGATCAAGCTGACCGGTATCGCCATCTTCGATCCGCTCTTTGCGCTTGGTGTCGCTGTTGTGATCATGAAGGCGGCATACGACCTTACCATCCGCTCATTCTCTGACCTGATTGACCACAGCCTGCCAAAAGAAGATAACAAGCGCATTGAGGAGATTATCTGTGAGCATGAAAGTGATTATGCGGGATTCCATGGCTTAAAGACACGGCGCTCGGGCCCGGAAATATTTATTGAGTTTCACTTAGTGGTACCCGGTAATGTGTCGGTTTACCAGTCCCATGATCTTGCAGATCATCTGGAATCGGATCTCAAGGTTGAGTTTCCCCGGGCAATTATCACGATCCACATCGAACCGTGCAACGAAGGGTGCACCCGGTGTGGTTCGTTCTGTACATTTTCTAATAAAAACAAGGCTTGCGAAAAACGCGAGCCCGAATAAATTTTTGGCCCCCCATCATTTTTGAAAAAATAAGAAAATTGAAAATAGATGATAAAAAATCCGCTACAGATTGACGAATTTTTGCCATCGGACCCTGTACTCTATAAGGTTCAATCCACTCATACCGGCCCAGCTTTTGCAGAATTCCAGCATTTGTAGCATTCAAACCAGATCACGCTCATGAAACCGGCCCCTGCACAAACTATAAGATCAACGAATGGCACGGCACCAAACCTGAAGAGCGTTTGAAGTACCGGGACCGTGAGTACAATAATCAGGCAGATTAGTGTTCCTGCAAACACCCACACCATTGCTTTGTTTGGCGTGCGCAATGTCGTGATTATGGTTTCAGTCCAGGACCGGTTTGTCAGGATCAGGCTGAGGTTCGCAATCACAATGGTAGTGAACGTCAATGTCCTCACCTCAGCCTCACTAAACCCTCTTCCAAGTGCATTTACATAAACAATCAGGACAACGGCCAAGACAACAAATCCCTGGAGAAGACTGAGCCCAAGGGTCTTTTTCGAAAAAAGCCCCTCCTCTTTATGCCGGGGAGGTCGGTTCATCAAGTCGTGTTCTTCTTTTTCTGCTTCAAAAACAATCGAACAGGCAGGATCTATAATCAGTTCAAGAAAAACAATATGCACCGGCAAAAGGATGAGAGGCAGGTTGAAAAGCACGGGAATGAGCGACATACCGGCGATAGGGACGTGAATAGAAAAGATATATGCCATCGCTTTTTTCAGGTTATCAAAAATCCTCCGTCCCAGCCGTACTGCTGAGACAATAGACGTGAAGTTGTCATCCAGCAGGACAAGCGATGAAGCTTCCCGGGCGACATCCGTTCCCCGGCCCCCCATGGCAATGCCGATATCTGCGGCCTTTAAAGCAGGGGCATCATTAACACCGTCACCCGTCATGGCAACAACATCACCGTTTGCCTTGAGGGCATTGACAATCCGCAATTTCTGTTCAGGAACCGCCCGTGCAAAGAGGGTGGCGCTGTTTATGCGAACCCTGAGCTCAGCATCAGTCATCTGTTCAAGTTCAGCACCGGTGATGCACTGTTCGGTATCCGCAAGACCGATCTGCCGCCCGATATTCTGTGCAGTGAGTGGATAATCCCCGGTTATCATGAGCACACGGATTCCTGCGCTATAACAATCCTTCACCGCATCAGCTACCTGAGGGCGGACCGGGTCGGCAAAACCGACAAGCCCAAGGAAAGTAAATGTGAAATCGTGCTGTGCTATGGGCAGGTCCGGTTGGGTGAACGATGCCTTTGCCACACCGAGTATGCGAAGTCCCAGTGCAGCCATTGCGTTGATATGCACGGCAAGATCTTGCTTCTCATCCTCACTGTAATGGCAGAGATCTGCGATTGCTTCAGGCGCTCCTTTTGCAGCGATAATAAATTCATTACCTCCGGGAGATCTCCATACATTTGACATTGCAAACAATTCGGGGCAAAGCGGGTATTCGACAATGAGTTCCCATAAGGTATGGACATGCTCGGTCTTTCCAAAATCACCTTCACGGAGCTGGATCAATGCCTTTTCCATGGGATCGAACGGATCCTTTTTACAGGCAAGAATGGCAAATTCGGCCAGTTCATGACAGTTCTCTGCTACAGAATTGTTACCCGTGGCGTCATGTTCGCACATCTGCCCGCCAGCACAAAAGGTCTGTACGGTCATACGGTTCTGGGTGAGGGTGCCGGTCTTGTCCACGCAGAGCACGGTAGCCGATCCCAGTGTTTCTATCGCGGATACCTGCCGGGTCAGGACATTCTTCCGGGAGATCCTCCATGCACCCAATGCAAGGAAGACCGTCAGGATTACCGGGAACTCTTCGGGCAGGATCGCCATCGCAAGAGTAATTCCTGCAAGAAGCCCTTCAATCCAGTTTCCCCGTGTCAGGCCATAGGCGACTACAATGATGCAGCACAGGAATATACCGACAATCGCGATCGTACGGACTATCCGCGAGATCTCTCCTTTAAGTTGAGTCTCTCCCCGTTGAACGGTTTGCAGGACAGTCCCGATTTTCCCCATCTCGGTCCGGACACCCGTTGACCTGACTTCTGCGAGCCCCTGTCCCTGCACAACCATTGTTCCGGAATAGACAAATGGCTGGTCGTCACCACCGGGTCGTTCTTCTTTTACACCTTTCGTCCACGGTATTTTCCGGACGGGAACGGATTCTCCGGTCAGGAGCGATTCATCAATGGACACATTGTTAGTGGAGAGAAATATCCCATCTGCCGGAACCGGTCGCCTTCAACAAGGATGAGCATATCACCGGTTACCACTTCACGTCCCGGAATCCGTTTCTGTTCACCATCCCGGATCACCAGTGCTCGCGGACTGGAGAGATTCCGCAATGCTTCAAGGGCACTCTCGGTCTTCTGCTCCTGGTATACGGTAATGCCGATGATGACAAACACAAAACTCATCAGCATAAGGCCCTCGGTAATATCCCCAAGAACAAAATAGATCAATCCGCTTGCCACGAGAAGGATAAACATTGGCTCGTGGATCACTTCAGCAATGATCCCAAAAACCCCACGTTTTTCAGATTCAGGGAGTTCATTGTACCCTTCACTCCTGATTTTTTCAGCAGCTTCTTTATTCGAAATACCGGTGACTGATTCAATATCAAGGATGGGCATTATAGTGTTCCGTTTTGGAACAGTTCACTCCATATCATACATCAGGTTCATTGTGTTTTTACTATTTGCGGTCTTCATTTTTATTGGCGGATAAGGGGCACATGGAAAAAGATTCTCATGATGAGATTATTAGGATTTTGTATATTTTGAGCAGAAAATAAGGATTTCAGCTCTGTTGAAACGCACATAAACTGTGGTTCACTCCCTAACAATGAAAATCTATGATATTGCGATGGTCTCCTGCCTCAGGGCCTCTCCGAGGCACGGCAGGGCAAGGAGGTTTAAGTACATTTCTGTCATTGATCCGCCGCGGGGGCGTCCCTTCGGGGGCGGCGGCGTTCATCACAATGGTAAATGAGGTTTATTTTTTCAAAATTACCTGAACCAATCGGATTTTCATGGGAAATCCTTTTTTTTCAGCGATTCCCTCATTCTTCCCGGCTGCCTGGGGGGTGACCCCCTATCTCCCGCAGAGGGAGAGGCAGCCCAAGGGGAGCATCCATTGACCTCCTCTTTTTTAGAGGGTTTCAACAGAGCCGGATTTCCTTTAATTTGCTTTTAAAATGTTACTGAAAAAAAAATTATTCTGATCGTTTCCTCATAAGCAGGAAAGGCAACAATAAGACAATTGCAATGACGATCGAGGAAGTTGCCAAAGAGATAGAGCAACTGTTCGCGCCACTGGTCATAAAACCGCATCTCGAATGCACGGATCTTATTCCACTGGATGAGCGTTGTATTATCAGCAAACCGCGTGACATTTGCTCCCGGGTTGATGCTGGTAAGTAGCGGATTTCGGACATCCAATTCTGCCGGGAAGTGTTACACTCACGTTATACTGGTTGTCGTAGTTCACCTGCAGGGTATTATCCTTCAGCGGGGCTATGTACGATACGGTGTAGTTGCCGCGCAAAAATGTAATCGCTGATGGTCTGCCCCACCCCTTGCTCCAGTTGAACTCGCATGGTGAACAGTTTCCGGACAGATTCACATTGCCGACATTGATGGCAATGTCTTCACCCAAAAAACCGACATCCGCAAACTCATACCGGTCAGCGTTTAAGATATCGACTGAAGCGGTGTATGCGGTTCCGTTGGGAAAAATCCGGTAATCTGCCGATAGTGCACCTGCAGCCGGAATTAACACCAGCAGAATTACAAGTGTAGCGCAGAGAGCAGTGAGGGCAGATCGGCGTCGATCTCGGTCGGGGGTTCGCATTGTTTGATCACCGTATCCGGATCCTTAAGCAGATGTCCGGTCACTACACAGACAATCTTCTCGTTCCGGTCAATCATTCCATTCTCTACCAGTTTGCGTATACCGGCAACTGATGCTGCCGATGCCGGTTCGACACCGATACCTTCTTTTCGGGCGAGATCACGCTGCATGCTGCAGGATCTCCTCATCAGTTACCGTTTCAGCAAGCCCACCGGTCATACGGATTGCCACCAGGGCTTTTTCCGCATTAACCGGAGCACCGATTCGGATTGCAGTTGCGATGGTTTCGGGATTGTTTTCGGGAATTACTACCGGCAGGTTGTCGCGGATAGCCCGGACAATCGGGCTTGAACCCTGTGCCTGTATACCGGTCATCATCGGAAGCCGGTCGATGAAACCGAGTTCCTGCAACTCCAGAAATCCTTTGTATACTGCAGAGATATTTCCTGCATTTCCGACCGGAAGAACGAACCGGTCCGGTATTTCACCAAGCTGGTCGAGTGCTTCAAACCCGATAGTCTTCTGACCTTCCAACCGGTAGGGGTTAATGGAATTGAGCAGGTACAACCCATGGGACAGGCAGAGATCGTGAACCATCTCAAGCGCACGATCGAAGTTCCCCCGGATGGAGATGACTTTTGCCCCATGCATCAGGGCCTGAGCAACTTTCCCGACAGCAACTTTTCCCGCAGGAAGCAGCACAACAGCAGGGATACCCGCTTTTGCTGCATATACTGCAAGACTGGCTGAAGTATTACCGGTACTTGCGCAGGCTACACTCTTCTTGCCAAGCTGGATGGCCATCGATACGCCGACCGTCATTCCCCGGTCCTTGAATGAACCGGATGGGTTCATGCCCTCATGTTTGGCATAGAGGTGAGGCAATCCCATCTCTTCTCCAAGTTTTTTCAGGTGATAGAGAGGAGTACCGCCTTCCTGCAGGGTGACGGGGGGTATCGTTACCGGCAGCAATTCCTTATAACGCCAGACTGAGATCGGTCGCTGGTTCCAGGTTGCCCTTGAAACAGAAATTTCATCCAGGGGGTATTTCACTGCGAGCAGATGGCCGCATTTTGTACAATTATAGAGGATCTCGTCAGCGGGATAGGTGGCTCCACAGTTGACGCACACGAGATGGTACATGGAATAGTGTTGATCTGCCAGATACATATAGGCGTTCGGTTTTCCGGCTCCTTCATTAAGATATTATCATATGATTACTTTTTGTTAAGAAGAGTATGATAGAGATCATCCTTCCGGTCTTTTTCTACCGGGAGAGCCGATCGTGCTGCAGTGACCTCTGCCGGATCGAGATCAACAAAGAGCAGTTGTTCGGCTTCATTTGCACGGCTGATGATAGTGCCATGGGGATCCACTGCCACGGATGAGCCGGAATATCGGTCAACCGGCGTAGTTCCTGTGGTATTCACCCCGATTACATACATCTGGTTCTCTGCAGCCCGCGCCTGGATAAAGAGTTCCCAGTGCCGGATGCGGCTCGCCGGCCATGCCGCGGGAACAAATACTGCCTTCACACCTTTCCGTGCATAGATCCGGAAGAGCGAAGGGAAACGGAGATCATAACAGATCGCAATCCCGCACGTGAGAGAGCCCAGATGAAATATACCAATCTCCGTTCCCGGGATAAAGTGTTCATCCTCTTTGGCAGGGGAAAACAAGTGAATTTTTGAATACGTGGAAAGAATTAGGCCATCGTTTCCGATTACAAAAGATGTATTTTTCGGGAAAGGGGATGATGCCTCACGGAGTGATCCGATTACTGCGATCCTGTTCGCTTTCGCACATTTCTGAAGCCGGGTGACAATGTTTCCATGTAAATCCTGAATATTTTTTCCGGATAATGGATCCCAGCCGGTTGCAAACTGCTCGGGAAAGCAGATCAGTTGCGCACCACATATCGATGCGTGAGCGATGAACCCTTCCGCTTTTTCTAATGTTTTTTCAGGGTCTTCCCAGATATTCGTGAGTTGGGCGCTGCACACCCGGATAACCCTGTCCGGATTCAGGATGGGATTACTACTTCCCGTCATTTGTCTTTTGTTCCCCGTAGATGATCAGGACTGCGCTCATAACAATCAACAAGGCTGTGGTAAGCAGAAGAAAGGGTGCAATACGGATAGGAATTCCTAAAAGGAGCGCTGCAATGATGGTACCTGCAGCAGTGATACTGCTTCCAATCAGTACCAGACCAACTGACGTAAGATCCCAGTTATCCATTGTTATCCTCCAGAAAGCAGGGGAAATGCCAGCCGGATACCATTGATTACAAATTGCACCGCAATAGCGATAAGCAGCATGCCCATCAGACGGTTGATGGCCCGGTATTCTCTCTGTCCTATTTTCGTCACGATATAATCTGAATTTCGCATCATATAATAGGTGAGCATGATAGAAATGGCAATTGAAATCAGAACAATCACAATAGCGATCGGTGTCATTGTGGTTGCTTCATTCATCAGCACAATTGTCGTCGTGATTGCACCCGGCCCGGCAATCATGGGGATGGCAAGCGGCATAATCGAGATATCGTCAGTATCCCGGGACTCATATTTCTCTGTTGCTGTCAGTTTTGTCCGGGATGTTTTTGCATAGACCATCTCCATACCTATGCCGAATAACAGAATTCCCCCGGCAATTCGGAAAGCCTCAAGGGTTAAACCGAATAACTGAAGGATCCATGCGCCGATAAGCGCGACAATGAGCAGGATTAAAAACGCAAACCGGCATGCATCGCGGGCAACAGTATCCCGTGCAGACTGATCCAGATTGGTTGTGAGGGAGACATAGATCAGGGTTGCGCCAAGGGGATTGATAATGATGAGGATGGATGAGATGGATAACAGGGCAAAACTGAGTACATCTCCAGACATTATGCAATAGTGCGGTGCCAATGGATAATAGAGATTATGGTATCCTGGAAAATCTGTAGAACAGAAAAAAAAGTTTAGTATTCATATATCACAGATTCATCAATCCGTGTATACGTAAACAGTTCAGCGGGTTTGAAGTGGATTGCAATCTCAATGGCGGCACTTTCAGGAGCATCTGAAGCGTGGATAACGTTGCGGCCGATATCGATGCCGAAATCGCCACGGATAGTCCCCGGCATGGCCTCCTGCGGATTCGTTGCACCAATTACCTTACGGACGATCGCAACAACATTCCTTCCTTCCCAGACCATGAGGAAACACGGTCCTCCCATGATATATTTCTTTAAAGAAGGAAAGAAGGGTTTTGCAAGGTGCTCCTTGTACTGCTCTGTCACTCTTGGTTCAGGAAGAACCTCAAAACGGGCAGCAACAAGTTTCAATCCTTTTGCTTCGAGCCGCGAAACAATCTCGCCGACAAGACCGCGTTGAACGCCGTCGGGTTTGATCATGACGAATGAGCGGTCCATGAATGCTCACTTCTTGCCTAATGCTTTCTTTCCGGCAGTTGTCCACTCAACACGGCGGGGAACCCTGCCGAGTTTGTGGTTATTCTGGCACTTTGAACTGCAGAAAAACATGACAGATCCGTCCTTCTTGACATACATTTTGCCGGTGCCGGGCTCAACCGGGCCCCCGCAGAATGTGCAGACATTCCGTTCTACCATCGCTTACCGCCTCGACATTTTCTTGGCTTCGCGTTCGGTTTCGAGAAGCATAATGACATCCCCTTCACGGATTGGACCAACCGTATTGCGGGTGATGATCCTGCCCTTGTTGTTGCCATCAAGGATCCGGCATTTGACCTGCATGGCCTCGCCGTGCATACCGGTTGATCCAACAACCTCGATCACTTCGGCTGGCGTTGCATCTTCTGCCATAGTGATATCCTCACGCCTTCAGCGCGGTCAGCTGCTTTGCAAGGTCGTCAATCGTTTCTTTTGCCTTCCCGGGCTTTACGATTGCTGCTGCTGCCGATCCGACATCAAGACCGCTTGCAGCGCCAACATCATTCTGCTTGTTGATGAAGATATAGGGAATCTTCTTCTCATCGCAGAGTGGAGCAAGATGCATCACGATCTCTTCGGGTTCGACATCGGCACCAATCAGGACGAGTGCTGCGATACCGCGTTCAATGGCCTTGGTTGCCTCATTCGAGCCTTTCTTGATCTTACCGGTGTCTCTTGCAACTTCAAGGGCTTCAAGAGCCTTGTTCTGAAGCTCTTCTGGAGCTTGTGTTTTAACGTAGCCTTTTGACATAACTCACCTCATTCAGGAGAAGCGTGCTCCTTCATTACTCATCAGTCAGCAATGGATGCCATGATGTAGCCATATTATTACGACAAGAACTGAAATAAAGGTTTGTGCCTGACGAATCTGCAGGCATTTTATGCACCGGTTTTTTTAATGACAGGAAAATTCACGTATTTATCCTGAAAGACGGTAGATGTCGGTCCCTCCTGCAGAATAAACCGACTCAAGACCTGTTGTTGAAATATTTACTTTATAGCGCTCGTGTTCTGCCTCACCCACGTAGAGGAGTGTTGCATTGTATTTTTTCATCAGGGGGATTGTCTTGTCAGGCTGCTCATAGATTGCCCTGATGTCATTGTTCCGCGTGCTGAACCACCCGGTATCATCACCGCGCCACATGAACTCGTGGAAAGGCATACCGATAATGCCGGGAATACCCGTAAATGATGAGACCCGCGAGTAATAGGTGTAGTCGCCACCTTCAGCCTCAACAAGTATCTCGTTTCCGGAAAGAGAACGCAGGTAGGAAATTGCCGGGGCATCCCCCGGGTGCGCGCCATCAATGTATGCCAGTCCGTCAAGGGTATTGGTTCCATAACTGATTGTAAACGGCACCATAAAGGGTACAATAAAAAGTATGCCAATAAGGGTAATTGCAAGTATTGCTGATTGTTGGACTGGCATTACAGGAATTTTCCCCCACTTCTCCAGCCATTTCCCCGCCATGGTAAACGCTGCAATGCCGAGCAAAATCCATGCAGGCAGGTAACATTTGAATACTGTATTCATCCGGAAATACGTATCACCCATGTTATCCTTGAGATAGAACAATTCACAGAAAATAATAATTGCGAGGCCGAGAATAGCAAGCAGCCCGGAACTGTCGGTCTCTTTTGTTTGTGCCAGTCGTGCTATAAAGTAAACCGCCGGAATCACTGCAATCGCAGCTGCAGTATAACCTGTCAGGACAAACGGGATGGCAAGAAGCAGAAGGTATGGGCGTTTTGCGATATCCCTGATAAGAAATGCAAAAAATAATGCAATGAACCAGCCATTAACGAGAAGAAATTCGAGCGGGTTCGAGGGTGTCTGCACTATGGACAGTCCACCGGTGCTGGTCTGTAATTGCAGGTAGAACGGCAGGTAGAAGAGGATGGCTGCCGGAGGGACTATGAAAAGCAATGCCCATGAAATGCTCGGGAACCAGTCTTTCCTGCATCGCCAGAGAATCAGCCCTCCAAAGGCAAGGGTGATTGGGGCATAGATCAGTACGTCCCAGGTGTTGAACAGGGGCATGGAGCCAAGACTGAGTGCAGCAAGTATGCAAACGATCCATTTCCCCCGGGATTCAAGCGATTCCCACCTTTTGTATGCGAAGAGAAGAAGAAAAATAAGGAACACCTGGTTGAAGATGGAGACTACATGGGCATGGACATCTCCCCAGATGAATGAGAAGAGGGGATACTCATTGATTGTATTGGTAATTGTCCTCGTGCTGTCCCAGAATGCCGTATTCATTGCTTTACCCTGGACTAACTGGTAAATAAATGACGGATTTGGCAGGAAGAAGATTACCAGCGGAAGCCAGCGGAACCGGTTCAGCACCAGGGTGCCGATAGCATAGACGTTCACTGCTGCAATACCAAACACGGTTGGGAGAGCGAGGTTGAAAGCTATATTTGAAGGGACACCGCTTACAATCGCAAGGCATCCGAACATCCAGTAACCGAGATAATAATAGACATTTAATGTCCCCCCGGCAAACCATGGGTCAAGAGGGGGAACAACTGGTGTCCGTATCACGGATGCAAGGAAGGCATGGTCCATGAACTTCTCTGCAAAGGATATCGTCGGGTTGACAAACCGCACATCGAGCATTAAAAAAAAGCAGATGAGAAACAGGACCTCCCAGCGCCACTCTTTTTTCAAATCGTTCATGGTGTAATCACGGTGCCAGATATGATACACGAGCAGTGCCAGAAATGGCAGACAGGGCTAGTTGAATGGGCAGGTGACAAAGGCCACAGTACCATGAGAGAATGGTGAAGATCAGAAGCGAGGCTGAGAACGCAGCAGGAAATGCAAAACTGTTGAAGTGTTTTTTTCAGCGATGGATAAATGGAGATCTGGATCAGTGTGAGAACAAGAAGCCAGCTTACGACAGAAAAGATCTGCTGTTCAACGGTCAGGTTTATCCTCTCCGCCGAATTTTGTGTTAAATGCATTTTTTATGCTTGGAATCACCCAGTCCCCGAAGTAATAGATCGAGGCAATTCCTCCGACAAGGGTAACGAGATTTTTTATCAGGTGATCAATCACCGCAATAAGGGTAGCAACTGCCGGTGCAACGCCCACGAGACCGAAAGTAATGGCAAGTGAAAGTTCATACGTACCCATCCCCCCGGGAGTGAGCGGCACTGCTTTTACAAGATTACCGATGACTATTGCAAGAACAACGATAGCAAAGGGGATCTGCTGCTCGAACATCAGCACTACGGCATAGCAGACAAGGATATCGAGAAGCCAGATCACCAGAGATGAACTTCCCAGCAGTACGATGGATTGCAGGGTGAGGGAAGCTTTTTTGATTTCGTGTAGCATGGTGAGGATGATCTGGATATACCGGTTTTCTGAGGAAAATTTTCCGATGAACATCAAAAAGATAAAAAAAAGTGCACCAGCAATAATCGGGACAAAGATGATAATATAAAATTCTGAACGTACATTGAGTACGAAACAGGAGTGACAGTGCTCCGAGAAGTGCAATAGTAATAATATCAAAAACCCGTTCCACGACAAGGGAAGAAACACCTTCTGAATAGGTGGTGTTGTATTCATGTTTTAAGATGAATACCCGAACAAAATCGCCCAATCGTGCCGGTACGATCAGGTTGACGGTCTGGCTGACAAAGATGCACGCTGTGGCAATAGTGATGCTGACCTGATAGTTGAGGCTTTTAAGGATTGTCTGGTACCGCCATCCTCTCAGCCACCATGCGACAAGGCAGATAGTGACTCCTGCCGCCAGGTATTCTGGCACCATATGCTGGAGTGCTTCGACCAGATCGCCCCATACGCGGTAGAGCATAAATGCAATGATTCCGATGGCGAGGATCGTTGGAACAAGGATTGCGCTAATTTTTTTGTACATGTATCTGCCACCAGAGACGCAGGATCGATGACCCCATCTCAAACACATCTTTTACTTTTACTGTTGTTCCCTTTCCCGCTCGCCAGTGTACAGGGAATTCAGCAACCCGGTAGCCCTTGCGCTGGGCACGGACAAGGATCTCAGTATCCCAGAACCAGTGATCCGATTTTATTGTTGGAAGGAGGGGTATGATATTGGCTTTATTAAATCCCTTGAACCCGCACTGGTGATCAAAAACCCGGCTGCCAAGAAACAGCCTCACAAGGAAATTGTACGTCCGGCTCGCAATTTCCCTGCCGCCCGTACGAACAATATCGCTGGCAGGCATCAGTCGTGATCCAGTTGAGATTGCAGCGCCGTCCCGGATAGTCGCTATCAGTTCAGGAAGATGCTGCATATCTGTTGCGAGATCGACATCATAATAACAGACAATTGTACCTTTTGCTTCACGAATCGCCCGGTTGAGTGCTTTTCCTCTCCCGAGGCGGTTATCACTATGTAAAAGCCGCACCCGCGTGTCCCGTGTTGCATACATCTCCACAAATTCGGCACTGCCATCATTACTACCGTCTTCAGCAACAATAATTTCAAACTCACCGGTTATTGTTTCAAGCACCTCGATCGATCGTGGGATGGCAATCTCAAGTGAATCCCGGTCATTATACACGGGAATGATTGCGGTAACTTCAGGATTTAGCATGTGCACTCCGCTCGTTTACACACGATGCAACATCCAGCCCGGCCCGGATCGATCCTTCCATACTTCGTTCGGGATAATTTGGCCGGGAAAACATACCTGCCAGATAGAGCCCTTTCTGTTTGTATGCTGGGATTAATGAGCGGTAGCCGGTTGTATAAACAGGGCCTGCCAGGGGATCGATGGCCATCTTGTGCCAATGGATTTCTTTTGGTGCAACGGAAAAACAATTGCAGAAGTGTTCGAGCATGCGACGGTCCAATTGTGCCGGAACGGCACCGGAAAAGTACGATGCCAGGTATACGATATGCTCTCCATAACGCTCCTGTGCAATGAAGTTGGTATGGGTAACAACAGCCCCATACGGAGCAGAATCCTTCATGTTCAGCCAGTAAATTCCCTGGGTCACCTCCCGGTCTATGCCAAGGGTCATGCATGCAGCTCCCTGGTAAGGGATTGGTTGTAGTGAAGGCCCTCCCGCTTTCTCAAGTTCCTGCGGTGGGATTGTTGAGATAACGGCATCGTAGCGGTTTCCATTTATCGCCCAGTTTCCCTGTTCATGGATAATCGAGGAAACCGTTTGTTGCTTCCTGATCTTTCCGCCATTTCGTTCAATGGTTTGCTCAAGCGAATCGATGAGATGGTGGAAGCCTCCGTTGAGATAGCCAAGATGTTCACCAGAAACTCCCCGGTTTGAGCGTATCGCGATCCGGCTCATGAGCCATGCGGCAGATACTTCTTTTCGCTGTTCCCCGAATTTACTCTTTAAGAGTGGTTCAAAAAATGAGGTATAGACATTCTCGCCGAGATTTTCAATGATATACCTTTCTGCCGGGATGTCATCCAGTGCGTTGAGATCCGCATTTTTGGCCGTAAGTGTGAGATAGGCCAGTCGGCCTTTGTCTACAATAGAGAGTTCGGGATAGAGTAAGATCTCCAGAGGGGTATTAAGGGCATAGATTTTTTTACGGGCATAATAACCGGTTGTGCCGGTTTTCCATTCGAGTTTTTCGGAAAGTCCCAGTTCATCAATGAGGGCAAAAAGGTGAGTATCCGTGGAAAAACAATGGTGGTAATAGCGTTCGATCCAGTAATCATTGATCGGATAGGATGCTAAGCACCCTCCAAGGAAGGGCATTTTTTCGAAAATATCAACTTCATGTTCTCCCGATAGGGCATGAGCTGCAACAAGTCCCGTTAATCCCCCACCAACAATCCCGATCTTCATAATAAATATTCTATAGTATTTTTCAGGGCGAAATGAAAAATCCTCCGCAAAAATATGGAAATTTTCTTTTGTACCCTCGTAGATTTATAAGAAAGTTTTTGTACTGCCGAAATAAAGGTTCATACGAGCAAAAGGACTTAAAAGAATTAAAAGATAATAATTATCTCTTAGCCCATTGGATGGTGTCACCAGATGCGTGTATTTTTCATAGGATTCGGTCAGGCGGGCGGCAAAATTGTCGATATGTTTATCGAGCAGGATAAAAAGCTCGGTACCAACAGTTTCAGAGGCATTGCTGTCAACACTGCGCGAACCGATCTGATGGGATTAAAGAATATTGAGATGAAGGACCGGATCCTTATCGGCCAGACCATGGTTAAAGGTCATGGTGTCGGTACTGACAACGTAACCGGTGCCCGCGTCACTGCCGATGAAATTGACAGCATAATAAGTGCCATCGATATGAGAGGCACTCATGATGTCGATGCATTTGTTATTGTTGCGGGTCTTGGGGGAGGGACCGGTTCAGGAGGGTCGCCAGTTCTTGCCCGCCATCTCAAACGAATCTATCGTGAACCTGTTTATGCATTGGGTATTATTCCGGCGCCCAGAAGAAGGCAGGCTCTATTCTTATAATGCAGCACGAAGCCTGACAACTCTTGTTAACGAAGCCGACAATACGTTTATTTTTGACAACAGCGCCTGGAAAAATGAAGGGGAAAGTGTCAAAACAGCGTTTAACCGGTTGAATAATGAAGTTGTCCGGCGTTTTAGCGTACTCTTCCGTGCAGGAGAAGTCAGCAGGATGGGTGTCGGTGAGATGGTTGTTGATTCAAGTGAGATCATCAACACCCTTCGTGGCGGTGGGATTACTTCAGTTGGTTATGCGATCAGCGAGGTAATGAGCAAAAGCACGAAGGACAAACGCGGAATTTTCGGCGGATTAAAGGACAAGTTCGGGGCAAAGAAAGAGGCAAACGAAGAAGTCCTTATGGGTGAGGACAAGTCTGCAAAGATTGTCTCTCTCGTGCGCCGTGCGATGCTGGGAAGACTTACTCTCCCTTGCGATTACTCCACTGCAGAGCGTGCACTGGTTCTCATTGCAGGTCCTCCGAACGAGATGGATCGCAAAGGTATTGAAAAGGCAAAGAGCTGGGTAGAGGAAAATATTGCCGGTGTTGAAGTGCGTGGCGGTGATTACCCGGTGAATAGCGAATATCTTGCCGTTGTAGTAATGCTGGCGACCGTTGGCAATGCGCCAAGAATCAAAGAGCTTCTTGATATCGCTAAAGAAACAAAGGATGATGTTATGAAGTCAAAAGAGAAAAAATCGAATATGTTTGAGGAAGGAATTGATCCTTTATTCGAGTGAGGTTAACAATGAAGGGTTTTAAAACGTGGCTAATACTTACAATAATTCTATTAACCGGTATTTCGACAGCATCTGCATTTTCTGTAGCATCGGTCTCAATCGATCCTTCGGGATCATTGATACCCGGTAATTCAGTTACAGCATCTTTTAAGGTAGAAAATTCAGGTGTATTTCCCTCAGGGGATGATCTCCAGTTCTATACTGATCTCGATGATCCCAAGTGGACTTATACAATTATAGTGAATGGTGTTGAAAACGTACGCCCAGTGTCGGGGGGACGCACTCTTACAATCACCGGTTTTGAACTCTCCTACAAATCTTCTGATGAAGTTGCTGTCAGGGTAACCCTTGAAGGTAAAGCCCCTACGGTCACTGAAACCACAGACAAAATAATAATCAGGGTACAGGAGATTGACACAAGTGGAAGGGCTATCACCAGTACCAAGGTTGAACGAACCGCCAAAGTCATTAATACCGGTGAAGTGCCTGTAGTTATCGCTCAACGTGAATCCGAACTTCAGACTTACCGGACTCATATTGATGAGAAAGCAGTCCTTGGTATCGATACTTCAACAGCAGATGCAAAATACAATGAAGCCAAACAGAAGATTGATTCTGCCCGTGCTCGGCCTTCAACCCAGTATGTCGAAGCACTTGCTGACTTAACTGCTGCACAGACCAGTATCAGTGATGGTGAAAAAGCTCTTGATAAAGCATGGGCAGAGAAAGAAGTTGCCGCAGCGCAAATCCCGATCAATAATGTTGATGCAATAATAGGATGGTTCAAAGGTAACCAAAGTACGGCAAATGATCCGCAACTCCCTGCGATTGTCACGAAACGTGAAGTAGCGGTGAGTTATATATCCACGGCAAATGATCAGATAGCCAGCGGAGAATACACACAGGCTCGATCAAAGGCACAGGAAGCCTTTACGAAAGGGACAGAATCGTATAATGACGGGCTTGCACGCCAGAAACAACTGATGTCAGGATGGAGTTTACCTTCGATTCCCGGTGGAATCTTCATTGTATTGGGTGTTATAGTTGTCATACTGGTTGCTGTGGGTATCGTTATATACAGAAAACGCTCCCGCTGGGATGAGCTTGGATAACAACATCCCTTTTTTGTCATTGGTTTTTTGATGATCCTATTGATGAACTAACAATTATAGTCAATTTTCGCTGTGTGAGGATTGATTGCTCAATTGTCATTATTGAATCCGACTAAGATCTTTAGCATCGGATATCCTGTTGGCATTTGATGGGGTGTATTTATCGTTCGTAAGGAAATGAACATTCACAAGAATGCTGATGATTATATTTTTTATTCCTGAAAATTGTGAAGAACCTTCGATTTGCAATGGATTAATTCTTTGATTTCGATAGTCATTCAAAGGAAATTCAGAATGAAAAACCTATCGGTTCTTTGTCTTATTGCTTCTATTCCCTTTTTAAAATAGATATTCAGGTGGTTTTTCGCATTGTAAACACATCTATATTGATACTCCCCATCTTACCATCCCTGCGAAGGTAATAATCCAACAAACGGTTCTCGTTATCGTAGAATGAAAACCAGTAACTTAGTTTGAAGGTTTTTTTGTCATAATGATCAATTGCAGGGTAACTTTCGATATCGTGTAGAATAATCACACCGGGATTTTTTTCCGTAAGCGTAGGTATATCTGCCCGATCACCATAGAATTTTATTTTATTCCAGCGATCTCCACGATAATACCATGGAAGTGGCCAATAATCTTTTGATGCAATAACAATATTTTCGGATGCATCGATAAGCTTCATCACGTCACGCATTTCTTCAGAGTTCTGTACCTGGACAATCGGCTCATTGATATCCACGGGAATGAATGCGACATGCCAGGTCATTACCACAAGGAAGATACACCCAACCAGTGCAAATATGATCTTCTGCCAGTTCAGTTTGTATACTGCGACAAAACACATAGGGAGTAGTTGGGGGATGAGCAGCCATGGTACTTTTTCCCCGACATATGCATAGAATGCCATGGTCAGGATCATCCAGTAAATACAAAACCGGAAAAACTCATCAGATTTTGAATACACCGAACGTGGTTTTTGCAGCTGCTGGAGACTTATTTCAGCGAGTTCTCCCGTTGTTAGGGAAAGTCTGCGTCTTAAAACAATATTTTTCAACCGTTTGAATGCAAGAGAAAGATCAAATCCGGCAAGGATGAACTGAATTGTACCAATAATGGCAAGGATAAAAATTGGCAGTTCATACAGGAGATAAAAGGGGATGTAGAAGTAAAACGGTCCCCCAAGACGCTGCTGGTTATGCATTGCAGTCCAGTGTTCTATGGCTTTATACCAGCCGGTGGTATTCAACTGAAAATTTTGACCTATCAGCGTCTCGATATGCATGCCAAACGCTGAATACATGATTCCCATGAGGGCTATTGTGAGAATTAATGAAAGGACAAGATCCTTTTTCCATTGGATGGGCAGGATGAAACGTTGCCTCCACAGAGCAAAAGTCAAAAAAGATACGAATATGAGTACGATAACCGGCATCTCTTCTTTACACTCAGGGCTCCAGCCATTGCAACTGCACCGATTATTGCAAACTTAGTCTGTCCACGTTCGAAATAATACAGTACGGCGACAAGGAGCAGCAAGGTAAAAAAGAGCATGAAAATATCATGTCTCAGGAAGCGGGAGAAGTATACCATATCCGGAGATAATGCGATGAATATGGCAACAATAAGCGTCTGGTTTTTGTTGATATATCCGATGCGATAAATGCAATATACCAGAGGAATTAAAAGAGTGCCAAAGAGTGCAGGGAGCAACCGTGCAACCAGATCGGAATCTCCAAAGATGGAAAACATCCCGGCAGTTACATAATAGAGGAATGGTCCATGGTAACTTGGATCGTACATCCATGTTCCTTTTGTGAGTAACTCGTAGGAAAACCATGAATGGATTGCTTCATCGTGGTGAAGCAGTTTGAGATCCAGTGCCCAGAACCGCAAGAATATAGCGACGAGAAGGATTATGATAAATATCCTATTAAAAGTGAAAAAATTTTTAATTTTTTCTGATATGTATGCGGCCTGCTGCACGCCGCACCTTTAACTCTCTAATACTATCTCAATGCCGATATCTTTTGGCACCTGAATGCGCATGAGCTGGCGAAGTGCACGCTCATCAGCATCAATATCTATAAGGCGTTTGTGCACGCGCATCTGCCAGCGGTCCCATGTGGCAGTACCCTCTCCATCAGGGCTCTTGCGGATTGGAACAACCAACCGTTTGGTTGGGAGCGGTATCGGACCGGCCAGATTCACTCCTGTGCGTTCTGCTATCTCACGGATTCTGTCACAGACCATCTCTACTTTATTAAAGTCTGTACCTGTCAGGCGAATTCTGGCTTTCTGCATGGTATGTCTCCAAAAAAAATTATCTCATTTGTTTTGCCTTGATGGCTATGCACATGCCAGCGGCAATTGTTGTTCCCATATCACGGACTGCGAACCTGCCCAGTTGCGGGAGTTCCTTGATATTCTCAATGACCATTGGTTTTGTCGGTTTGATAACGACAATTGCTGCATCACCGGTCTTGAGGAAGGTTGGGTTCTCTTCTTTGGTCTGACCTGTACGGGGATCAAGTTTCTTCTGGAGTTCCATGAATGTGCAGGCTGTCTGGGTGGTGTGGCAGTGGAAGACCGGGGTGTATCCAACGGTAAGTGCACTGGGGTGCTGGAGCACGACAATCTGTGCAGTGAATTCGTCAGCAACAGTCGGTGGTGCCTCTGCAGGTCCGCAGACGTCGCCGCGGCGGATGTCACCCTTTGCGATACCACGGACGTTGAATCCGATGTTGTCACCGGGTAATGCCTGCGGGATCTCTTCGTGGTGCATCTCAATGGACTTGATTTCCCCATCCTTGTTGGCAGGCATAAAGGTAACTTTCATTCCTTTCTTCATGATGCCTGTCTCAACACGGCCAACCGGCACAGTGCCGATACCGCTGATGCTGTAGACATCCTGAATCGGAAGACGGAATGGCTTTTCAGTTGGCTTCGCAGGTTCCTTGAACGTGTCGAGTGCCGGTATGAGTGCGAGGCCCTTGTACCAGGGTGTTTCGGGGCTGTTGGTCTTGATGTTCTGACCGCCAAGTGAACTGATCGGGATGAAAAGAGTCTCTTCAGGTTTGTACCCTACCATCTTGATAAGGTCAGAGAGATCCTTCTTGACCTCGTTGAACCGCTTCTCATCGAATTTTACCATATCCATCTTGTTGATGGCGATGATGATCTGCGTAATGCCGAGTGTACGGGCAAGGAAGACATGCTCCTTCGTCTGGTCCATTACACCATCGGGAGCTGCAACTACAAGGATTGCTGCATCAGCCTGTGATGCACCGGTGATCATGTTCTTGACGAAGTCCCTGTGTCCTGGGCAGTCTACAACGGTAAAGTAGAACTTGGCTGTATCAAACCGCTTGTGGGCGATATCAATCGTGATACCTCGCTCACGTTCTTCCTTTAAGTTGTCCATAACCCATGCAAATTCAAAGGTAGCCTTACCCTTTGATGTAGCCTCCTTTCGGTAACCTTCGATGATATGTGCAGGTACTGCACCAGTCTCGAACATCATTCTACCGACGGTAGTTGACTTTCCGTGGTCAATGTGTCCAATAACAGCCAGATTCATGTGGGGCTTGTCAGATGCCATTAATCTTCCTCCAATAAATGTGTGGGACTGTCCGCTTACAGTCAGTTTATGCGAGTATTACTTATATGAGACCCATCTATATAAAGCATTTCGATTGACGGTGGGTTTACATATTAAATGAAAAATTGACATCGATATTATCATATCTGATGGTTGAATACCTTTTCTGCATGAAGACATTGCCATTCGAGCGGGATGAGAAAAAAAACCGGGTACTTGTTGCGTGCGCAGATGGGGATGTGTCGGTGTATAGCCATTGTGCATATTGCCGGTATTGCAAAGGCGTGTGGGTCGGTAAACGACTGACTCCGACTCCCCAGCAGCAGGCTCTTAAGGAAATGAGGAAAGGATCTTCGGGTGATGATATCCTGATGAATGCTGCAATGTTATTCAACACCTTAATCCGTGACGGTTCATCCATTGAATGCGAAGATGATGCAAATAAAGGATTTGCCGGGATGTATCAGAACTAAATTTTCCCAATTTTATCTGCAATATCTTTTGATATTTTAACTTTGAATTTCCCGAAATGCATCGCATCATGTTGTTCAGTGGGATGTAAGGCACTCCATGCGCGCTTGCACCCTCATTTCAAAATTTTACTATTGTGCAAATTACCTGTTCATCGGTATAGGATGAGTGCAAAACCACACACCATTTCGTAATTAATCAATGTTTCAAATATTAGCCTAAAAACAAAATTTTGTCTGTTCCGATTCCATATGATTGGAAATCCTTTTTTTAGAGATTATGTTTCACAAAAAATCAGATTATGACCAGTGCAAGTACAGCACAAGCGCGGGTAATTTCGTTTGCAGCCCCCACCACATCTCCGTTCACTCCCCCAAACAAACGGTTTGAAACAAAGAGCAGGATTGCCGGGCAGATGAGTGCTGCCAGGATTGCTCCTATTAATTTGAATGGAGCGATGGGAATGAAAAGAAGTGGCACACATAAAAGTGCAGCAATCAGTGGGAAATGGGGTTGCGAGAACTGGTGGAGATAACTGTGAATGCCTTCCTTAAATGGGGTGCCATATGCAGTAAGCACAGTCATAGAAAATTTAGCACATACTTCTCCAATTATAATGGCAGACACTAGAGAAGTTGATGCCTGAAAACCGGTAAACAGGAGAAGTGTGATGATGATTCCTGCAGCAACCCCCCCGGCACCGATATAACGATCGGAGAGCGCCCTGATCCGCTTCTCGCGATTACCGTGCGCCATTAATCCATCGCCAAGATCGAGCAGTCCGTCAAAATGATGGGCACCTGTTATCAGCATGATCAGGGCAATGGCAACCGCTGCTGCAATTGTCTGGTTTGCAATAAATAAAACCGGGACGGCAACTAATGCACCGATGACATACCCTGCAACCGGGTAGAGATATGAATGCCGGGCAAACGGTTCGAGATCCTGCGGTTTACCTAATGGTAGAATCGTAGTAAACTGCAGGAGGGATAGGAGAATTCTCATACGGATTCGCTGTAGAGTCGGGATGTGCAACCTGCGATCAATCCGGCAACTGCGTCATCGAGAAACGGTCCGAGTTTTGCGAGGATTCCTGGTTTTTTCTGATCATACCGGGTGAATTCAAACCGTGCATAGGTACCCCCGATACATTCTGCAATTGCCATACCGATGATTTCATCGCTCAACAAAAAAACCGGATCATCGGCAATTTCTGAATTTTTTCGCTTATTGTAGAGTTCATCTTCAAGAAGGATCGCCCCAAGCAGGAGTGATGACACATTGGGATCTGTCAGATATTTCTTGATTTTGCGCATGATCTCCACTGCCGCCTCCTCCTCTGGCATTCCATGGGATACATAAAGTCCCATGGCAGCATCGACAATATCTTCAAGCGTGATGCCGTTATCGCGCAACCGCTGTTCAATTTCAAACATATGATTAGGTGTTGTACTGAATGGACTATTATACCGTTGTGGATTTTTTTCGATATATTCAAACTGGAAAGCATCGAAATATATGTGTTGATACTTATGGAATTCCTCTCGGAAATACCAGATGTAACGTTTAAAAAACCGCTATTCTGTGCCATTCTGGGAAATACCCTGCTCTCAACTGTGCCTGGTGTGTCAGGTGCAGGATCCACTCCGGAAAACACTCTTCTTACTCCGGTGCTTGATGCTGAATTGATCGAGCACGGTGTAATTTCAAGTTATCCGATAAAACCAAACACTCCTACGGGATGTCCTACACCGGCATCAATCACACGGTCAATGATGGAATTATGTGACCTTCAGCCATTATTTATCAATGCTGGTCTTCGTCATAATCCTACGGTCACCTGCCTCGACGTGTATGGGGAAATCGGAGAAGACCCCCGGATCCATGATGCCGTTCCGCGGGCACAGTTACTCTACGAACAAGGGAAACGGATCGGAACATTTCTTTCAGGATGCAGTGACCTTCTCGTGATTGGAGAAAGTGTTCCCGGGGGGACAACTACGGCGCTTTGCGTACTGCGTGCACTTGGGTATGAGGCATCGGTAAGCAGCAGTTTTGTCGATAACCCTGTTAGCCGGAAAGAAGAGATTTGCCGATTGGCGCTTGCACGTATCCGGGCAGATCATGTCACTTCACCATTGGATGTGGTAAAATATACCGGAGATCCGATGATGCCAGTTGCGGCCGGTATTTCCAGCACCTATACCGGGCACCTCTTCCTTGCCGGTGGCACCCAGATGCTTGCAGTGAGTGCAGTAGTCAAAGCAATGGGATTGAGTCTCCCTTCTGTGGTCACAACATCCTATGTGCGGGACGATTCATCGGCTAACGTCGAACAGATTGCCCGCCAGATTGGGGTAAAAATATTCTATGTTGACCCGGGTTTTGGGGAACTCGGGCATGCTGGTCTTGCCAGGTATTGTATAGGGGAAGTAAAGGAAGGAATGGGTGCCGGTGGAGCGATGTGTCTTGCCTATCTCATTGGGTACTCCCCAGAATCGATCCGGGCAAAAATTCTGAGTACGGTTAGTGCTTACAGCTGAACAAAATTATAGTACATCAACACAAATCTCATACTGATGCGTCCAATTTATGTAGTCAATAATTTTGGTCAGTTCAATCACCTCATTCACCGCGCATTGAGGGATCTGGAAATTGACGTGGAACTGGTACCCAATTCTATTTCCCGGGAACAGGTTATGGAAGGATGCAGGGGAATCATCCTTGGTGGTGGCCCAACTATCGAGCGTGCAGGGAACTGTGACCAGTATCTCGATCTCGGATTGCCTGTGCTTGGGATATGCCTTGGACTTCATATCATCGCCAAAAAATTTAACGGGGACGTGCATCCTGGTCGAAGCGGTGGATACGGCCCGGTTGAAGTAGAAATCTGTAATCCTGATGAAATACTCGCAGGTTACCCGGACAAAGTGAGTGTCTGGGCATCACATGCCGATGAAGTGTCACAATTACCTGATGAATTTACGCTGCTTGCCCGTTCATCCATCTGCAATCATGAGGCAATAGCCCATCTGGATAAACAAATCTATGGACTCCAATGGCACCCGGAAGTTAGTCATACGTACGACGGAAAACGTGTTTTCGAAAATTTCAACAGGCTTACCCTTGAAAATAGCGGATAATTCGTTTAATCTCAAAATAGTCTGGAATATGAAAGGCACTTGATTTCGGTGCTGTAAATTCGATTGGTGGTAATATTCCTATCAAAACCAACCTATCTTCCTCTCTTCACTGCTACAGTGTTTGTTAATTTTAAATATTAGCAGGAAAGATGGATGAATATGATAAGCAAAAACGCAAAATGTTGTGTTTTGTTGATATTCGGGATCCTTTTTTTGATTAACCCTGTGTTTGCTGCGATCAACACAATCCGTCCCGGTGAAATGGTTTTTATCGGTGAACAGGGACTCGATGTCACTCTTGCCATGGAAGGGGATACCCAAATTGGATGGTGGGCATCTGCAGCATCAATTGCGGGTAGTTCGCCAACCGGTATTGTGCCCGTTTCAAATCCTGCAAGTTTCTCCATCTCTCCAAATACATTTGGGTCTCAAACCGGTGTCTGGTATCACCTTGACCCATATGGGCAGGCAAACGGTTCAGCCTTTAATGTTGCAGATCCGCAACTGGACATTATTATTGAGGATACCACGGTAAATGTTGATGTAACTGATAAATGGGTGCCAACGGATGATGAACTCCGTTTCAGGATAAATACGAATCTGGTACCTATAGCAGGAAGATCCGGTCAGTCGTGGACACCAATAACCATTAAAGTCCAGTCCCCGGATGGTGCGTTATTTTCCGCTTTGATCAGTAATTCCGGAGCAACGACATCCATTGTCAACTATCCTGTAACAACAACTCCTCAATATACTGGTTCAATCTGGGGTACGAGCAATCGTGACATCTATCCCCCCGGGATATATGCCATATGGGCTGAATGCAATGTCAACAGCATGAAAGATAATTATGGCGTGGTGGGAAAAACGATAAGCAGAAAAGTGAGCTTATTAAATCAGGACCAGAACCCCCTTATCCGTGGAAATCTGCCCACAACAAATCCTACCCAGACGACCCGTACTCCTGTTAATATTGCCACTACTATTTCCACACCGGAACCGACAACTACCCAATATACTCCTTTACCCACACTAACGTCACCACCAGTATCAACTACCACTTCCCCATCCCCTCCAGCTGAGTGAAACTGCAGGTACTCTGTTGCCGACTCCAACAAAAACAAAATCTGCAGGATTTGAAGCGGCACTCGCCGGTTTTGCTCTTGTTGTGGTACTGGCATTTTGTGCAAGGAGATAATAATTATCCTTTTTTTTTGACGGTTCGCAACCTTTTATTAGTCAGTTTCCCATTCAGGAATATGAATGTTGTAACCACCGTGATAAAATCCCGTCATAGCGTACGGAAATTCAAGCCTGACCCTGTCAGTGATATAGTAATAAAAGATGTACTTGAATGTGCTGCGCAGGCACCGACAGCAATGAATATCCAACCCTGGTTGTTTGGGGTTATTAAAAACAAGGAAACCCTTTCAAAAATTGCCGGGTTCACTGAACATGGGAAATTTATTGCGGATTGCCCTGTCTGTTTTGCGATTTTTGGCGAGAAGAAAGAGACCTATTATCTCGAGGATTGTTGTGCTGCAACAGAAAATATTATTCTGGCTTTACAGGCAAATGGCGTTACATCCTGCTGGGTTGCTGGTGATAAGAAGGCATATGGCGAACAGATCCGAGAAATGCTGGGGGTTCCGGGCACATATACATTAGTCTCACTCATCGCTGCGGGTATTCCGGCTGAGATTTCAATTACGCAGAAAAAAGAACATAAAAAAATAGTTTTTTTTGAACAATTTGAGAAAGAATAATACTATTTAGCGAGAAAAAATCAAATGATAAAATTATTTTTGTTATTGATGATTTCTGTTTCAGATAGTGCCCTGTTGTAATAAGCAACTTCGCTCATATTACCTTGGTAATACATTTCATTCCCGATGTAGTTCTGTTTCCCGATTGTAATGGGATTGGTGTCGGCTTTAAGATTCACCACAACCGGATCTGCAAGAGGTGAAGTCCCAATAGTATTTCCAGAATAGTAACTGATTGGCTGTTCGACTCCGGCAAAATAAATCTTCGGGGTTCCGGAATTTACGGTGAACGTAGCATAATTCCATGATGGCGGACTTCCCCAAGCCATATTATTGTTAGTCATGATGTGGTACATTTGACCTGAACCTTCGTCCGTCCATTCAAACCAGAGTTTTTGATCAATAATAAATAAGTCATAATTATCATTTAAATCGCCGTTGCTTCCTTTTCCGAGGATCTCATGATAACTGTTAACGCCACTCGCGGTTGGTTGCATCCAGAATGATATTCCCATGTCCCCGGTAAATGTGACATCCGGATTATCTGATCCTTGAATATATGCACCAGTTCCATTAAACGAATATGCCTTGAGAGAACCAGGCCCGGCAATTGTGTTCACACCATAATTCGTGAACGGTATCTTATAGCCGGAAGAATTGACATACTCTCCGGTATTTGTCCAAGTCATTAAAGCAGCCAGTGGATTGAATAATGAAACGCTCCCTGCTCCAAGTCTTACCTTCATTTCTGTCAAAGGGACATTTGCAGTATTATCAATCATGATAATTGTCCATTCCCCGTGTGGTGAAATCGGTTTGATCCTTTGAGGTGCAGATTTTATTGCTTGCAGACTATCCGTAACCCGGAAATTTAATCCAGTGTCTCGATAAATAAAAAGTGATTTTCCATACTGATTCGGAGACGAAGTGGAATACTGTCCCGTTGTCTGATATGAATTACCCTGAGGATCCTTTAACATAAATGATACAACCGGGTAGTTTGATGGGATATTCGATTGGCCTTTAAGGTAATATCTCTCCCCTGCCGATGGCATAGCATACAGGATTTGCGTCGAAGTTCCTGCATCCAGCGGGAGATCAATAGTCCCTGCAGTCGCAGCAACACGGGATGTTTGTTTAAGGGAAATGTTCCCAAATATTAATGCATAAACAACCATTGCAAGTACAAGCATTAATGCAATTACCAGAATCACTGAAACTACTTCAGAGATACCATCAGAATTTTTTGATCGGGATTTCATGCCTTTTCCACGCTCTTTGTAGTGCGAATCCGTAATTATCAAAATCACAGAATATTATACAGTTTATTTTCCCATTTATACATATTAAAATAGCTCGCTTTAATTTTTTCCAATATTGCCATTTTTAAAGTATTTCAAACAAATCTGTGCTTCTAAAATGTTCCAATGATTTGATTACCGTAATGTATTGCTTGATAAGACCCATTCAGTTTTTTATAAACCTTTTCGCACACAAAACCGGATTTTTTAAGGATTCTTATATGCGATCCCTCAAAAGCTTCATAATTATTAAGCATCAGGTCAATCACATCATTGATCATGAAAAAAGCGATTCTGCAGGTTGCACTGGATATTCTTGAATTGAAACGGGCTTTACAGATTGCACAGGAATCGCTTGATGGTGGTGCAGACTGGATCGAAGTAGGCACACCTCTGATTAAAAGCGAAGGAATGCTGGCCATCCGTTCAATGAGGGAGCGTTTTCCTGATTCGGTTATTGTTGCGGATATGAAAATCGCAGATACCGGCACTCTGGAAGTAGAGATGGCAGCGAAGGCCGGAGCAAATATTGTATGCGTGCTAGCAGATGCAGATGATGCGGTTATTGAAGAGGCAGTACGGGCAGCCCGGCTTTATGGAATCCGATTGATGGCGGATTTAATCAATGTCAAGGATCCGGTTACCCGTGCCTGCCACCTCGAATCCCTTGGGGTTGATATGATATGTGCCCATGTCGGCATAGACCAGCAAATGACCGGCAGGAATTCGATTGACCTCCTCACTACATTATCAGACAACGTTCACATTCCTCTTGCAGTTGCAGGTGGTATCGATGCCCAGAGTGCCGGAGATGCAGTGCGATATGGAGCAGATGTCATTATTGTCGGTGGTAATATTGTTCGTTCGGCAGATGTCACCGGATCAACAAAAAAGATCCGTGCCGCAATGGATCACCCCTCGATCAAAGCAATTGAAAAAAAATCGATTGATGATGAAATACGTGCCCTCCTGTTACAGGTTTCAGCTCCCAACATAACCGATGCAATGCACCGTAAAGGGGCGATGAATGGTATTTTTTCCATTTGCGGCAATGTGAAAATGGTAGGAAAAGCAGTCACCGTCCAGACGCTTGCCGGGGACTGGGCAAAACCTGTGGAAGCCATCGATGTTGCCAGAAAACAAGATGTGATTGTGATTAACAACGATGGATGCACGCACATTGCACCATGGGGTGAACTGGCTACTTTAAGCTGTGTGAATAAAGGCATTTCCGGCGTTGTCATTGATGGGGCTGTCCGGGATGTCGATGATATACGGGCAATGAAATTCCCCGTTTTTGCAAAAGCAATTGTGCCAAATGCCGGCGAACCCAAAGGATTTGGGGAGATCAATGCTGAAATCCAGTGTGCCGGACAGCATGTATGCCCGGGTGACTGGATTGTTGGTGATGAAAGCGGGGTCGTAGTGATACCCGCCGTGCGTGCATATGAAGTTGCACGAAGGGCGCTGGAAGTAAGAAAGAATGAAGAACGAATACGAGAAGAGATTCGCAGGGGAAGTACACTTTCTCAAGTGGCAGAATTAATAAAATGGGAAAAACGGTGATGCAGTTTTAGTGGAACACACTTCGTTCCAGAAGAGTTGCACCGGAATTTTTTATCTTTTTTATGGCGTCATCCACCAGATCGACACGAAGAATGAGCACGGCCCCTTCTTTTCCGGAATAGGCATAAGAATATTCGATATTTATCCCGGCATCCCCCAGAATTTTTGCCACTTCATAGAGGCCGCCTGGCTGATCTTTCATGTGCACTGCAATTACATCAGTAAAAGCGATATTGAATCCCAGTGAGAGCAGTTTGTCATGTGCTTTTTCCGGGTGGTCTACCAGCGCCCTCACCACGCCAAAACCATTCGCTTCGGCAATGCTGAATGCAAGGATGTTGATCTTCTCTTCACCGAGTGCATGAGCGATGGCTGCAAGCCTGCCCGGGCGGTTTTCAGAAAATATCGAAATCTGCCTGATCACATATTTTTTCGTGTCCATTTACATCGACCTCTTATCGATTACCTTCTTTGATTTACCTTCAAATCGTGGTAATGAGCCCGGTTCGACCAATTCGACATCCACATTAACGTTCAACGAATTCCTGAGCCGGTGTTCAACCTTCTGCCGTACCTTCATAATATCATTGATTTTATCACTGAATGACTCCTTGTTCAGTTCCACGCGAACAAGCATGTCATCCAGAGTGCCTTTCCTTTCAACAACGATTTGGAAATGCTCACCTACTTCAGGGATTGCCATCAGGGCGTACTCTATCTGAGACGGGAATACATTGATACCCCTGATAATCAGCATGTCATCAACCCTTCCCTGAATACGCTGTATTCTGGGGTGGGTTCGTCCGCAGGCACAAATATCTTCCTCCATGGTGGTAATATCCCCAATGCGGTACCGTATCATGGGAAGGGCTTCTTTCTGCAGGATCGTGATGGTAAGTTCACCTTTTTCCCCTGCTTCAAGTGATTCACCGCTCTTGGGATCAATAATTTCTACCAGTGCGATGTCCGACCAGATGTGGAACCCTTTTTGTTCCGCACATTCCGTAAACATCGGGCCGGAAAGTTCGCTGGTGCCATAGATATCATAGGCACGGATACCCAGCCATTCCTGGATGCGGTTACGCATTCCCTCCGTCCATGGTTCGGCACCCAGAATTCCGGTCCGCAAAAGTGTATCCTTTTTGATATCAATTCCCATTTTCTCTGCAACTTCTCCGATATGTAGGAGATAGGAGGGTGTGCAGGCAATGGCCGTTGCTCCAAGATCCTGCATCAGTTCGATCTGGCGTTCTGTGTTTCCCACACTGGTAGGAAGTACGGTTGCCCCAATGCGCTCGGCGCCATAGTGCATGCCGAGTCCGCCGGTGAAGAGGCCGTAGCCATAACTTACCTGAATGACATCTCCCCTGCCAAGTCCAACCGAGGTAAGTCCACGGGCCAGTGATGTTGACCAGTTGTCTAAGTCGTTTTGCGTATAGCCAACAACCGTTGGTTTTCCTGTAGTTCCCGAAGATACATGGTAGCGGACGAGTTCATCTTGAGTTGCAGTGAAGATTTTATCCGGATAATTATCCCTCAGATCACGCTTGAACATGAACGGGAGTTTATGCACATCTGAAAGCTCCCGAATATCATCCGGATGAATATTCTGTTCTTTCATACGGTCATGGTAAAATGGCGAGAAACTGTACAACCTGTACACCAGACTTTTTAGCAGTTTGTACTGCATTCGCTGGAGATCTTCTTTGGGCATTTCCTCGATTCGTGGATCCCAACACTTCATCAAATCGCCTCCCTTCTGTCTATCACTCGTTTCGCCTTTCCTTCAAAACGGGGTAATGATCCTGGTTCTACGAGTTTGACCGTTGTTCGTAGTTCCAGGGTATCTCGAAGCTCTTTTCCCACTTTTTTCTGGATCTTTGCAAGATCCGTGAGTTCACCACTGAAAAAGTCCCTGTTAATCTCAACTTCTACAGTCATCTCGTCCAGATGATTAATTCTGTCAATATATACCATAAACTGATTGCCGACTTCCGGAATTTTCAGAAGCACATGTTCAATCTGCGAGGGAAATACATTGATTCCGCGGATAACCAGCATATCATCGCTTCTGCCCGTGATTCTGGCGATCTTCTGCGCTCTTTTACAAAGGCAGCCATCTTCCATCAGCATCGTCACATCCCCGGTGCGGTACCGCAGGAGAGGCATTGCTTCTTTGACCAGGGGGGTTACTACCAATTCGCCCCGCTCTCCATCTGAAACACGCTCTCCTGAAATGGGATCAATGATCTCAACCAGGTAGGAATCATGCCAGATATGGAGCCCGTCGCGTTCTTCGCATTCGAAATGCAACACCCGGGCCGAAGAGTTCGCTCAGGCCGTATGAATCGTACGCAGTCACTCCCAATCGCTTTTCAAGGGTATGCCGGACACTTTCCGACCACGGTTCAGCCCCGAAAATTCCGGTTTTGAGGCTGTCGAGTGATTCACCCATCTCTTCGGCAACTTCTGAAAGATGCATGGCATAACTGGGTGTGCAATGGATCGTGGTAACGCCAAAATCCCGGATCATCTCGATCTGGCGTTTGGTATTTCCCGTGGCGCTGGGGATAACGGTCATGCCGATTTTTTCTGCACCGTAGTGGAAACCCAGTCCGCCGGTGAACATACCATAATTGACCATGTTCTGGAAGATATCTTCCTTTCCCACACCAATCATGGTCATATTGCGTGCAATCAGGTCTGACCAGACATCGAGATCTTTTTTGGTATATCCTACGACCGTAGGTTTTCCTGTTGTTCCCGATGTCGTATGAATCCGGACAATCTCCTTTAAAGGAACTGCAAAGAACCCGAAAGGATATCCATCGCGAAGATCCTGTTTTTTGGTAAAGGGTATTTTCTGGATGTCATCCAGCGTTTTTATCGATGATGCAGTTATTCCTGCTTCGGAGAGACGTTTTTTAAAAAAATCAACTTTTTGTGCCTGGCTAATTGTTTTCTTTAAACGCTTAAGCTGAAGTGCCTGCAAATCATCAGTTTTAAGGGTCTCAATTTTTTTATCCCAGAACATCTGTGACCTCTGTTATGCTATCGCATGACAACTGTATATATTTCGTGGTTTGGGTTTTGCTCTCCTGAAATATTCAGGTTTGATACAATCCACGAGATTCGACATTCTGTAAGAGTTACACCATACTTCCGAAAAGGAACAACGATGAGTTAATCTGTGGAAATGTGGTAGTAATTATCTGAATCGTTCTGAATCATACGGGGTTTATGGAATCGAATTATCCTTGGTTGTCGGTAAGTGGGTTTGGCTCTCACATAAAATCGACACAGACAAAATTAATTATCCAGAAAAAGAACGTTGTTGAGGAATACCCTCTCGAATCAGTAAAAAACCTCCTGATTGTTGGGGGGCATACGATAAATTCGGCAACGATTACGCATCTCATAAAAAAAGGTGCAGTAATTTCATTTTTCGAACCCGATGGTAATCCAATAGGTATTATCAGTCCATTTGGTTATCATAACAATCCGGAGGTTTATCATGCGCAGCAAACCGGATCACGTCATCGCTATGCTACGGCAATTGCTCAGGGGGCATTAAAGTCCCGTCTTGTTGCCCTCAACCGTCTCCAGGAGAAGCAGAATATTTCACTTTTTTATGAAGGTGAGTCGGATTTCCTTCACAAATCCTTAGAGGAAATGACATACCTGATAAAACTGGATGAGATTCGCCGGCTTCACCGTATGACTTCTGATATGTATTATGAGATAATGTCGCGTAACACCAAGACTGATCTTGGATTTCGAAGACGGACTTTACGCCCGCAGACCGATCCCATCAATGCTATGCTCTCATTTGGTTACGCAATGCTGTTTGGCAATTGCTGTGTCTCATTGATCGGTGCGAGGTTGGATCCCGACATTGGCTTGTTGCATGAAGGTGATGGAAGTCTGGTAAATGATATTGCCGATTCGATGAAATCTGAAATGATCGATGAGGTAGTTTTTCGGATCGCACGAGAATCGCTTACATCAGCAGATTTTGAACTCACCCATGACCGGTGTATATTATCGGATGAATTGGCCAGAAATCTCATTAAAATATTTCATAATACAATTAATAATAACAAAATTGATGAACAGGTGTTCAATCTCTCAAATGCAATACGGAATAATAGTGAATTTAAAATCCTGTACTGATACGCCCCTCTCCCTTGATAATTGAAAAGTCGTCAAAGGATTGTAACCCGGTTTCCGACTGCCGGAGATCCCGGATTACTGCACGGGGACATCCGTACACCATTGATACAAATTTTTCAAGAATCATCAGTTCACCGGTTGCGTAAATGTGAACCCTTCCGTCAGGCAGGTTCGTAACCGTACCGCTTACTTTTAAATCGGTGGCGATTCTTCGTATGCATGCCCGGAATCCAACTTTCTGGACCCTGCCAGATATGAATATCTCGATTGTTTTTACCATCAGATCTCCTGCATTATTTTCATCGCAAGACCGAGTTCATCAAAGACTTCATCCCGTAAAGTTGACTGGCGTATATTTGTTGCAGCGTCAATGGCACAATCAAGCACTTCATGAGCCGCGTTCTCACACCCTGCCGCATGGCTCTTCATCGCAATATCACACATTACAAAAGCCCTTCGTGAAAGTGGACGGATGATTCGCGCCTCTTTTATCGCACTTTGCATCATGCGTTTTGAGAGTTTTTCATTGCCTTCGTTTCTGAAAAGAATTGAAAGATTACAGAAAAAGATTGCTTCTTTTCCCCGATCTGCAACAGAACGGATAATTCGTTCAAGTGACGCGATCTGGTTGGGATGAGCTCCTTCGTCAATTATTTTCTCTGACATTGATCTGATCTTATTGGACTGGGGTGAAATATCGGATGATTCTTTTAATCCAGCTGTGACAGGCGGTTAAGACGTAAGCCGTCATCATCAATACTCCTTGCAGTGTCAATCGCGCAACTGAGGTATTTCTTATTTTTGCGTGTTTCGTACAACATCGAATATATCTGGGCAATATTATCGCGGATTGTGTCTGCTATATACTGGATATTGATACTTTTCGTCAATGAATCTGCCTTTTTTAGTAAAGGTATAAACGCGTCTTCATTATTGCATTGCAATGCAAGTGGGAAAATATCCAGAAGGATTGAAGCACGATCATAGGGAGAGGGAATTTTTTCTGCAGCTTCCATCATCAGAGTGAGCAATTCAGCACATCGATCATTATCCTGTATTACCATTCGGGACAATGCAATGAGTGAATTGATGTAATCAACTGGTTCTCTGATTTTGGATACAATATTGAATGCAATGCTGAATAGAGAATCATCAGGAGTGCATGTATTCATACTGACGATAGCAAAAACAATCTGTTTCCGGGCTATCGCGCTGTGAGGGGCTTCTATAGAATCCAGACTTTCAATTCCTTCTTCAAGGCATTTTTTTGCCTTTTTCTGATCGATATGGCAATACAATGTGGTCAGATCCGCCAATACCATTACTTTCTGGTATTGTGTGGACATATTTTTCAATGAATCAAATACTTCTTTGAGTATTTCGGATGCAAGGGCATTATCCCCCGATTTAAAGGTTGAATCTGCAAGATTTATCAATCCCGTGAGACGGTTGTAAGGATCCTGTATCAAATGGAGAACGCGGTATATAAGATTGATAATAACCGGATTTGATTGTGCCCGCTTATTTCTCTGAATGAGGTAAGCAATAATTTCGTAAGGATCAGTTGAACCCAGAAGAGGTGTGTCTTCATTAAGGTTTGAAATAATCCGGGACATCATTGCATCCCTTTCTAATGTATTGCGGATCTCAACTGAGTACATTGCAAGGGGAATGATAAAATCCGGATTATTACTCTGTTTGGAATAGGAGATGATGAGATCAATTAACCCGGCAATCTTAAGTGAGATCTGCGGTGCTTTTACATTTTTATTGATTATATCCAGAGCACGCCCGAATGGTGGAACCAGAGCTGAAAAATCTTGAATATTAGGTTGAATATCTGATTCTTTGAGAAGGATACATCCAATCTTAATAAAACATTCAATAATACGGTCGAATAACTGGGTTTTCAAGGCCGGATCATCAATTTCCAGTGTGATCGAATACGCCTTTTCGAGAGCATCAGGTGATCGTTGATCAATTGCGTATTTTATCACACCATCTATGATATTTGCCATTGCATAGGCAGCCAGATTTTTTTCAAGAAGGGAATTGCTCCATTCTTTCATCCTTAAAAGGAGATCAAGATCTCCTTGTTGAGCTGCAAGCATTGCTGCTTCATCAATAATTCTGCTTAACGTGGCAGATCGGGTATTTTGTCCATCTATCAGACAAGTCAGGCCAACCGCTCTCTGGAGAAAATCGCGGTTCTTTGTCTGTACACCCATTTGGGCAATTTTTATGACAATGTTTGAAATTGCCAGTTCTTTTATTGGTAATTCTTTGATAGAATCCGCGAGTTTTATCAGGATTCCCGGTTCATGGGAATCGAGGAACCCCCTGTCTACAAGCAGGGTGATGCACTCAAGGGTGAGAGAATCCCGTCTTGGATGTAATTGGATTAGATCATTTATGGGGTGTATCTGGGTAACAATTTCATCGAATGAAGAATTCTTTGAAATTTCTATAATTGCCCGGAATATTGCATTATGCGAAATTTCATCGGGTAACTTACAGAGAATTGTACTGTTAATTGTTGCTATGGAATTATTTTTTACACCTGTGGTTATGAGGTTGGTTAAACAATCTGTATAGGGTGAAATATTTTCTGATTCAGGATTTACTTTGGCAAATAATTTAAGCGCTGATTCGAAATTTCCTGAACTAAGCATAATCTGTGAAAACTGAAGATAGACGTGGGATAAATATGCTGAATTACAGTTTTTTTCAATGATGGGTATCAGGCCAGAAAGCACGTTTATTTCATTTGATTGACGGGCCACCGAAATACCCGCTTTAATTATTTCCCGTATTGGATAGATATCAGGATTTGAAATAAGCTGCTGGAGTTGCATTGCAGATTCAAAATACCATGTATCTCCTGATTTTTCAGCTTTCTTAAGCAGATCAATGACAAGGGTTCCCGTTACAAATGGCATTGTCTCACAGAGTGACTGAAGAACATTTGCGATCTGTTTTTTGTCCTTTTCACGCTCAAGGAGTTGATCTACCAGAGCGCTGATAATCTCAAGTTGTTTTTCTAAATTACTATCTTTAAAATTATTGATAAATTCTGCAATATCGGAAATATCCCTGGAAAAAGCAGATTTCACTCCTTTCTCAATAATTGAATTCACACTGTTCTGCCTGCGGAGTTTCTGGGGGATATCTGTGGCAATTCTGATACTCTCAAAATATAGCGGGCGATTCTTTTCCAGGATCGCTATCGTCGCAATTGCTTTTGCAAGTTCGGCATGAAGGATCGCACGTTTTGAAATATCGTTGATGTCCTCAATGAGGCTTAGTGAAGTACAGAGACGTTTTTCATCACGGGTTGTGATCGCCCAGACTATTAAAAGAGGAATGATATCGATCATAATCTCAGACCGGTATTTCCGGAAGTTTATACGATCGAGCATTATCATACCCTGTTCAATAAACGATGGTTCTGAATGAGAAACGCCCGCTTCAATGAGATCCCGTGCCATCAATGCAAAAACGCGGGACTGATAACTTTTTTTACCTAATATGTCGGACAGGAAAAGAAGTGATTTTTGCCATGCATCATCCTTGGTTTCAATGAACCGGTTGAGAATGCCAGAGAACAAATCTTCGATTTCATTGCTCGGTATTTCGGGAATTGCATATAAAAGTGCAGGATTATTTGTTTTAATGGCTGTATCAACGAGGAGACGGTTAAGGTCCGAGACTATTGTTTTTCTGGCATGCCGCCCCTGAGTCAGGTGCAGATCTTCAATACTATCCTTGACGATATTCCAATCCTCTGGTGATAGCGCCTGCTGAATTTTATCGATTATTTCAGTGGGTTTAACCATTATTGATATCCCGGTTACAGAAATTCAGATTATTTATCTCAATTAGACCAAATCTCTTAATAAACTTTTCTATTTTATTTACGCACGATTTTATATTTTTTTTGGATACTAAAGCAAATTTATCGGTTGTTTATCATTTATTTCAGTGAAGGGACCTTCATTCTCAATAAAATACAATAATTTCAATTATTCTTTGAATTTACCTGCAAAAAATTGTTTATTTTATAATTGCACCTGATAGAAAAAAATTCTGGTAAAGGATTGTTCAGTCAGGGTTAATTTCCAGAAACTTTTTTGATTGTTTCCATAAGTTCATCCCGGAGTGCGTTTCCCTGCTCATTATCTTCAGCATCGATGATGATCCTGATCAGGGGTTCTGTTCCTGATGCCCGTACCAGTGCCCATGTATTGCCCTGAAAAATTTTTACCCCATCTGTTTCATCAATGACGCCGTGTGAGTATGCAGATTTGAGCGTTTCGAGTATTTCTGCACCCCCAACTGCAGAAATCTTATCTTTAATCATATAGCGTCTCGGCAATTGTGATAATAACTCCGATAATTTTTGCCCACGTGAATTAAGAATTGCAATCATTATCGCTGCAGTCATTCCTCCGTCACGACAGAATTGGTGGTCGGGGAAGATCAATCCACCATTCCCTTCCCCCCCAAAAATAACCGTGATCCCTTTTTCGATAAGCGACCGCATCTTGCGGGCTACATAGATGCTGCCGACTGGAGTATAGGTTACAGAACAGTTGTTATTTTTTGCAACGATCTCAACAACCTGTGATGTACTGACGGGGGTAACAATTACACCCTTTTTCTGGCGACAGATATAGTCTGCGAAAAGGGCAAATTCCTGATTTTCCTCGATGAATTGTCCATTTTCATCAATAAACACTGAACGATCTGCGTCACCATCGTGAGCAACGCCGAATGCAGCACCGCTGCTTACCACGAGGGCAGCAAGTCCTTTGAGTCCATCCGGAGATGGTTCAGGAAGTCTTCCCGGAAATGTGCCGTCCATAATACCATTGATTGTCAGAACCCTGCAACCCATACGGGTAAGAATCTGCGGTGTTGTGGAGCAGGCCGGGCCCGAACCAGGATCAACAACAACGGTAATTCCTGTTCCCGGTTTATCGGGAAAATAATTCACAATTGCTGAAATATAGTCCTGAATAAGGTGGGGTGCAATGGTTTCTTGTCCAACATGTTCCCAGGATTTTGTGGAATAGGACCGATCGAATATCCTTTGTTCGAGTTTAAGGGTTTCTTCATCTCCCATCTCTGTCCCATCAGATTCTATGATTTTCACACCGTTATATTCCGGAGGATTATGTGATGCGGTGATCATTGCCCCCCCATCAAAATGATCTTTTACCAGGTACTGGAGTGCTGGTGTCGGGAGTATGCCACAGTCCGTTACATCACAACCAACAGCAAGGAGGCCAGATTTCACTGCATTGATGAGTGTTTCACCGCTGGTTCTTGTATCTCTGCCAACAGCGATCCGTCCATTTCTCATCGTTCCGAATGCTTCTCCAATGGAAAGGACAAGTTCCGGCGTCAGATCCTTTCCCACAATCCCTCTTACACCGTTGGTGCCGAACAACCGTTTCTGGATCTTTTTTGCTTCCATCTCTTTCACTTCCTATTTTATCTGTGGACAAAAATCTTCAAATACATCTAGTGATGCAATGACTTCGTCGGGATGAGGGTTTGTAAGAACACAATGCTCCGTTTCGAGGTTTCCAATCACGATTCTGGGAAATGCCCGCTGTTTGAATCCTTCGATAATGACAAAATTCATTCCCTGATCAAAGAGGATCTGTAATGTACCCTCCAAAGAGATCTTACGTATAGCAAATACGGATTTATCTGCATCGATTCCCACTGAAATATCAGCCCCCGCATCAAAAAAACCGGTCGTGTCTTTTTCCTTTTCAAGCTCAAATTCATGGTCCCCAAGGTGTTTGATAACGGCAACTTGCCCTTGTGATTGGAGTTTTGGAATAAGCTGTTTGATAAATGTGGTTTTGCCGGTATTTGATCTGCCAACTACCTGAATTATCTTCATGAGGTCTTGTCTCCTGTAGTTTCGGACGTTTTTTCAACGGGGTTGATATTTTGTATTTTTTCCTTATCATTACAAGATTTTGGAAGGGGGATTGTAGGCAGAGTGGAAATGATTTCCTGCTCTGTATTGATGGTTGGTGCAGCACTTGATGGTATAGATTCTGTTGGTATAACTCCCAGAATGGCAGAAATCTCTGTAATCACTGGAAAAATTTCCACATTTTCAGGTAGTTCAGGTTTAATAGGGAGTTTTGGTGACGATTCTGTGTCAGTAGTTTTCTTTCTTCTCTTTGTTTTTTGTGGGGTTGATATATTATTTTCTATGATGGCTGGCATTATTTTTGGAATCTCGTGCCCTTTTTCATGGGGTATGGCTCCTGCATCGGTTTCTTCTCCTCGTGTGCGGAGAATTGTTTTTGCAGCTTCACCAACACTTCGCATGACTTTGGTAATTCTGTCCTCTATATCGATCTCTTCATCAATATCCAGGGTTGTTCCTTCAACTTCCAGCAGAAATCGTGCTACTTCACTGGCTTCAAAGAGCAGATCGTCGAGTTCGTCTGTGGTGAAGAACCCGCACATTGCACCGTAAAAA
Source organism: uncultured Methanomicrobiales archaeon (assembly GCA_963732285.1). Lineage (GTDB taxonomy): Archaea > Halobacteriota > Methanomicrobia > Methanomicrobiales > Methanospirillaceae > Methanoregula. Next base: position 97,947 of record CAVSYT010000002.1, read on the forward strand.
AATGTGGCGCTTGATTTACGCACCTTCTTTTTAAAGGAATTCCGTGCCTGGTTTACAGCCTGGGGGGTGTAGGTATCTTCCATAAACGGGACGAGCTCCGGCAGATGGTTTCCAATAAAGGTCATCTCTGCTCCGCCCGATGTGCGGAAATCTGTGCACAACCGTGCAAGTGCCCATTCCCGGGCAGTGATATACGTCCTCTTGCGTAAAAACTGGTTTACTTTGCGATAGGTTGCCCCATCCACTTTTTTGAATTTTTTATATTTGTTTATCTCCAGCTGGATTTTTGTGCTTTCCATTATCGTACCTGCCAATAACTGGTTTATTTTCATAGGGGGACATTCACTAAAAGATGATTGATTATTTGGGTGCTTTACATATAGCATTATATGGTTTATTATTGGTGTAGATTACGTCAGAGGGAGATGGTTTGATCATTAATTAACATTACTAATTAGGATAGATTAAAAAAAGTATTCAAAGTTGGCCTTCTTTCGCAACTCTCTTTTTTTGTGATTTTTTTAGTAAATTATTAAGATTTGCGACTCGATAAATGCCGTTGTACGATTATATCCGTCTTCATTCTTCTCAATTTCAAATGGGATGCAAGGAGTGCATATGATTTGAGTCATACAACTCCTTATTAGTGGTTTTGATATCTTCATTAAAATCACTCGAAAATGTCAAAAATTCTTTTCATGGGGCATGAGGGGATAATTTTAGTTCCCTACAATTTTACTCGGTATAATTATTGGCTCATGGTTATTCTGATAAGTTATTGACGTGTAACCAGGGGATTTCTACGAGAGAGTCCTGAAAGATTTTTCCTCCTGTTTATCACTGACTCCCCCAGTTTTCGTGCCGTTTTTTATGAGTCTTTGTTATGAACTGGATTCTTTACCAAAATCATTACCCTGGTGGACTTGGAGCGGTAGCCGAGCGATCCCATCGGTGCAGGATAGTTCAAGATGAAATCTGATCGAATTCTGATCCATACAAAATGATGATGAGCCAAAGAATTGAAGGTTTTGAATATTTGCCGCATATGCGATTTTTTTGTAATTAATTATTGTATCCGGCACTCTGGTATTATTCTCATGTACTTGCCGCGGTGGTAGTTTGTAGTTGCGTAATAAACTGTCTTTCATGGAACTCCGGATGAAATCAGTTTATTTCGGTAGGTGTCTGGTGTGTTATCTTATTTTATTGCGTTTTGGATTTATTGGTCAACCAATCCGATTTTTTTTAAAAAAATTATCCTTAAACTTCCCTTTTGGATATAGCATCATATGGTTTATTTAAAAATAACTGGCACCATCCACGACTGAAAAAAATGCTTAAAATTAGTTCTATTTTGGATAATAACTACAAAATGGGATTTTTTTTTTTTCAGGAATTTGTTTTACTATCTGTGACAATCGTGTTTTCTCAACTTTGTGATATTGTCCGATAAGAATTATTAATGATTGGATGTATCCTGGTGCTTGATACACGAATCAGAATCAATCACTCATAATCCCGTAATAATGTAATAAGAAAGACCGTTGCCATGATCAAAAAGTGCTGAATCCTGAAGTAAAATGGATGGTTTCATATGACTCAGTTGAGACGAAATGTATGAAACCCTTCGGAAAAACCCGATATAATCAGTTTGCCATAGTAATCTGGCAGATGAGGGCGATACACAACTGAATTATCATGTGAATAACAAGATCATGACAATTAGGGTTGTTGAATCAATGATTTTTTTAGATCGGGTTTATTATCATGAAATTGACGGTAAAAGTAATCTTTTAAGGGACATGATACAGGAAATGGAAGGGTGTCATCCTTAACCCAGTTATGTTCAATATCATTCAAAATATTCGAGTATCTATTAAAGGAAACATTTACGGTCTTTGAAATAATTGATGTGTCATCTCCAGAAATTTACCCCGGTTATGGCTCTGGATTGGACGTATCTCCGCATAATGGCGGTCTTTGACCCCCCCTCTAAAAGAAGAATTCGAATACCTGCCATGAGAAGTTCATCGAAGTTTTCAGGGTATTTTATATGGAGGGAAATGCAGAACAATAGGCAAAATATCTCCTCAATACTCCAGGACATATTTTTTCTGAATTCGAAGTCAATTCACGATATAGAATTTATCTTTTATTGGCGTGGAATGACCCTGTGTCTCCGTCTTGAGAAATTAACAGAATTACGCCCGAATGCAGGAGGGCATAATATGGTGTATGATTGAAAATGTGACCGTGAAAATCTGGACGAAATGCTTTCCATTCGACTATAATAGAATGCGATGCGTTAAAGTAATCGGCGTGATAGGTATCATCTGCCAAAGAAAATCAGACTATTGACGGGTTCCAGACACCCGGTAGCAGAATACGGTTTACAACGGAATAAGCACAGTCCAATAAACTTTATAAGGGCAAAGTCTCTTTCTTGCGTTCATTAACGTGATTTAATATCACGGAATAAGTTTCAGAATTACCAATGGATTCCTATTTCTATAGATGCAAGACCTCTATAATGAAATGCCGGGAGGTGGTGCCTCATAAATTGTGATCCACACAGAAATGTAAAAAGTAAAATTTTCCAGTGTGAGAAGTCTTTCGCATTAATCACCGGTTTTGTTTCTGCACTCCGAGAATATGCCCGAAAATTTTGAAAATAAGGACTTTTCTTCTATAGTGAGTGCAATCCAAATTGCCAGGAAACAGTAATTTAAGATAGTATTTTGGGAGTCGGTTACAAAGAGATTCAATTCAGTTTTGCAATAAAAATGCCCACACTGTGTTTGTCACAGGTTTATCGATGACTGCGAGAGGTATCCAATGAACTTCTGGTTGTTCTATCAATCGGTTTGTTGGGGTTCCGTTCTAAACCTCAACCGGATCGTGCTGCCACCCCCATTGGGGTACCCATCGGTTATCGTAATAAGTGAAAATGATAAAACCCCCCCATCTCCAGCCATATCTCGAGATATCCGTGACACGGACTCTCCTTTCTGAACGGTTTATTAAAAAAGAGGCGGTAATTTTATGACGGCTGCTCGTGGCCCATCGGCATTATTTCCGTTTTCATCATTCCTGAATGAACCTCATCGGTATCGTGTCCGTTTCATTCGAGAAACCGCTCTGTTGAAACCCTGCAGAAAAAACAAGGAGTCGCTCCAGTCTCTCCAGTAAATCTTTCTCCCGCCCCCGCCGCTCGGGCATCCCCCAATATTGCGATAGCTCTCGTAAGGATGATGAAAACCCGGGGGTCAAGGCGATGCACCCCATGCATTGCTTCCCCCTATGGGGGAGAGAGGGGGTCACTCTCATAGCCGCTGTAAGAGATCCAGTAAAGACGACAAGAAGAGGGTTTCAACAAAGACCGAGAAACATGAAATATCTCACTAATGTATTGCAATCGACGTAAATATTCTTCAAAGGACATTTTGAAAAGGTAATTTTTGAAGATAGGTAGATCCAAATCATAAAAACTGTTTATTGCAAAAAAATTAAACTGATGCATAGAATCCTGTAAAAAAAAGGGAAATATGCCCTTTTAACACCAGAAATCAATAAGCGACAGGATAATTTATCGGATTAATTACAGCAATTAGGTGCTCCGATAACATCGGTAATGCCTTTGCCCCCATCGTTATAGCCACTACCACATAGTGAGGGCTAACAACCAGTTGTTCATTGGTGAAATGACTGTTTAGCATTCATGTTTACTTTTTTTCGATGCATTTTGATAACTAAAAAAATCCCCCTTTTTCGACGTAAATTATCAAATAAAGAGGATGCCAAATTAGCAATAATGCCAAAAAATTCTCCCACAAGTTATGTCAGTTCAAAATTCTTATTACTGGAATGTTAGTTAGTAATTCAACTACGGTGTAAACAGGAATTTTCGTGTTAGTTTTCATTGCCTTAAGTATATTACAATAACATCATTTTTTCACTCAATGTTCAAATTCGTTGAATTAGACATCTTGTAACAGAAAAAACATGAATAATGAACCGTCTCCTGACAAAAAAACGATTAACCTGATTTGACCTTAACAGTAATCTGTCAATTTCATGATAGCGAAGGTCGCAAACAATTTTTTCCAAAGATGTCCCATTTATCGACGTGAAATTTTTAGAAGGGCAACAATGGGCTTCCAGCAGACAATCTCAGTTAAGATATGCTCGGGGACCCTCACAATGAAAAAAAGGCCTGTTTTAAAAATTTGATTTTTCAACATCAAAAGACATGCAGGGGGATTCATCAGCATTTTTTGAATTACCCTATACGTTGATTATTGCATCATTATTCTATTTTTTCAACAATCACCGATCGAGCAGATCGTTCTTTTGAAAAATCGGAAAAAACAGTAAAAATATTTTTTTATTTTCAAACTTCGCAGAATAGGTATTCTGCGAAAACCTTTATTTACACGAGATAAGATAGAATAGAGCATGGAAAGCGGGTATTTCTCGGAGTGGGTTAAAAGTTACCGGAACTACCTCCGGATGCGTAATTATTCGCCCCGCACACTTGACAGTTATGAGCAGGTGATCAAACACTTCGCTTATTATGTCTGGCTTCGGAGGAATACTGAGATAACAAAACTCGTTATCTACTGGAAGGATTTAGAGAGTGCCCGTCTTGATACCAGCGTGGAAGTAACACCCGTAATGGTAACCGATTTTCTCTCATTTGTCTCGTCAATGCGAACGTACAAACCAAAGACGTTTCATCGGTTTATCTCGACAATAAGTTCATTTTACCGTTTCCTTTATACTCAGGGGCAGTCAGTACAAATCCTCTGACGGGGGTTGAACGGCCGAGAATCAAACAGCAGGATGTGAAATACCTCAAACACAACCAGGTGATCCGGCTGATTGATTCGATAGAAGATCCCCGGGACAAGCTCATAGTCCGGACAATATATGCCACCGGTGTTCGTGTTTCAGAACTGTGTGGAATGAATGTTGAGGACATTGATTTTGATGAGCATACTATCCGTATCCTGGGAAAAGGGGACAAGATTCGTATTGTTTTTGTCGATGATGATACTCTGACGGACATTCTCAAATTTATCGGTAACCGGATTGTCGGTCCCCTTTTTATTGGTCAACAGGGAAAAAACATATCCTCTCGTGCTATTCAGCATATTTTCAAGCATTATGCGCCCATAGGTATCACTCCTCATAAGATACGCCACAGTTATGCAAGTGAACTCTATAAACGTTCAAAGAATCTCCGGGTAGTTCAGGAAAATCTTGGTCATTCTTCAATCAAAACAACTGAGATTTATCTCCATACTGATGTCGATGAGCGTCGTCAGGTATATCAACAATTTTTCCCGCTCTCCGGGACAAATGACAAAGCATAATTGTGTTCATGAGTGTTCATGGCACTATGCTTCTTTTTTTTTTAAAAACTTGAATTTAAGAGCGAAATACAGAATAAAAATGGAAAAAACATCTATGAGACATTAGGATCTCACCTATCAATACTGAAAATTTGGATTTTTGACTTTGTTACGATAATGTGTAGTGAACTCCTGAATGATTACAAGTATCATCGCAATATGCATGTCTAAAAAGTAATTATAATGAAATGCAAATTGGCGACTGGGTAGAAGTGGGGTGCATGACGCCCCTGCAAATTCATTCCTAATGCGTTTTTTTTAACTTTTTCATGAAATGAAGGGGAATGGTCCCACCCCTTTGATTTCCATGAAATAACATTCGAATTTGATTGTTTGACAGGCCCATTTTAAGAAAGGATGGACCATAAGAGCATAATAAGGGCAGAAGAGTTTAGCGGTTAGGGTGTCCTGAGATTTTCTATGAGCGGCATTAAGGAATGAATCTGTTTCGGGGGTTAATGGAAGGGCTATTAAACAACGTTCCGGGTTAAGAGAGAAAATTCAATTCGGGTAAGCTTACAGGAGACAACCCGTCTTGGGGATTTTCTGTCCGCAAAGATATGATTCGGTCTGAAGTTTCATGTTACGTTGAAGTGGTTCCCCTTCAATCATTCAATGGATGAAAATATCGACTGGTTCTATTCAATTTTCTGAAAAAGGGAGATTTTATAGGAGTGTACCGGGTAGTGATTAGACCATTGTCATGTCAACATGACAGGCAGTATTCTTAAAAAAATGGTGATTATATCCCCTGGGTGGAGAGATTCTGTTGTTGCCTGAAAAGGGAACTTGCAGATGAATGCGCTGTTCGATGAGAGAGACCTCTGTTTTATCGGTCTGATCCTTATAGATTGGGTGGCAGTGATCATACCGGTGAATGAAAAATAGATTTTTTCTGGCTGTTCACCTGTATTCACTGATCAAAAACACCCCTTAGATTCTATTCCTTTTGTTATGGGAAAATACTCATTATATTAAGTTATTTTAGTATTTAAGCGCCAAATCAGGCATTCTTTATCTTTTCACGCATTGGATCATTTCTTCTAATAAACCGTATGATGCTATATCTTAATGGGCATTTTTTTTAATGCGAAAGAGTATCTTGGTTCGGGTGAAAATGATCCATCTGATAATTTTTTTGATACAGTACCGTTCGATAGATGTTTTATGGAAAAAATCCTCCTGAAAAAATTGAAAATCTGGTATTGGGGAACCCCTGATTTTAATCAGCAATACCTTTTCCCTTACTCTGCCAGGGGCAACTTAAGCGAGAGATATGAAGGGTTTTAACAGAGCTGAAATTTCATAAAAATAGTTTGAAACTCACAATATTTTTTCCATTTTCAGGCACGGAATCAGTATCATTTCATTATTTATCGGAATTTTGTCCGTTTTTTGGAGATTTTTAAAACCGTAAATAATTTTAGAGATTCACTTATGGGGAAACCTTATCCGGTGAATGTGGCTTCTGCTGAAAATTGAGTGCTATCGTACAATGGGGATCATGTCTGGAGATAAATTAAAGGGTGAATTCTATTCAGAACTGGAAAATTCCGGTGAAAAACGGTGATATGGCCTGCTGGGAATTCAGAACTGTGGGAAGAATTTTTGAATGATTTACTATTATATTGTTCAGGTAAGGAATTCGTTAAAAAGTTTAAGGGGTTCAGCTCCTTTTAGGATCTTCCGGTCTCCAGCCCGGGCCTCGCAGTAAATGGGATTGTGAAAGAATTATGTTCATAGCAATAGTGTTCTCACCCCATTGGGATCGTGGAGTCTCTCGTAAAAGGGGGAATAAGGAATCGGCCTTCTCTTTGTGTTCTCTCATAATGGGGTGTGGCTTATCAGACTAATCAATAATCCTTTGAATTCTGTTAAATGCCCTGTATTCTTGCCAGTTGCAGAGCAACGAATTGTGCTCCGGATACTGTTGTGCCGATGGATGTGCATATAGGTGATGATAATCCGGATCAAGGCGAGGGAAGATTGACTCGCGCCATCCACTCATGCAAAATCATTGTGAATGAAAATAGGGAAGTCAATGAATAGAATATCTTTCAGCCGGATTTCCGAAATTAAAAATCATCGAATTCATTTTCATTCGTTTTCTTATAATCTATAACGTGAATTTCAATCAAATCCAATTATTTTGAAAACGAATTTCAGTCATATAATAATCATTAAACCTAAAAATTCAAATTTTTTACAATGTCCCGTCTTAATACCCGGGTAATTTAATTGTTTTGGAAATTCTATTTTATTGATATAATTCCAATTCAAATCCAATGTCTCTTATTTTTTCAATTTAAACGATTAAAGATTCGTTAAATAAAATTTTATTGAAATTCTAATCTATCTCGTTAATTTACACGATATCAAATTTTTATCAATTATTTCCAAATGACGTTGGTAAACAGAATAATTCAAAATTTTACAAACCCTCAACTTTCCCGTATCCTGTGAACTATTACCGGGGAAAATACTATGTCCTGCTCCGGATTCTTTAAATAAAATCCTCAGATAATTCGTCCTTGGTAAATTATTTTGATGTTTCCGGGTGCTTCGGTAATAATTCTCTCTGCCCCCTTGATGGCTCCTGCACAATGATATTTTAGCAGGTGATTTTTACGCCATGAACCTTGTGCGCCGGCAGGCTGGCAGTTAAAAATTTCATTTAATGGCTCTGTTGAAATCCTATTTTCCGTTCTTCGCTTCTTCTTCTTGCCTGCTTGGAGTGTGACCCCCTCTCTCCCCCAGAGGGGGAGGCAGCCCAAGGGGGGGCATGCCCTTGACCCCCCCTTTTTTAGAGGGTTTCAACAGAGCCTATTTAATTTTTAATTACGAAAATTTTTCAAATTTATTGTGAGGATAATGAAAAAATTACGGGGTTGTGCGTCCCCCTCTGCCAGTTTATTGTTTAACGAATTTCAGGAGGGATTTCCCGAAATCAGAATAATCAAATGTTTTTAAAAAACTCATTTATCTGAAGACAATTCACGATTGATTTGAAATTTATCGAAATATTTCAAATCTAACGTCATTGAATTATTGAAATCAAATTATTTGGAAATCCATTTTTCTGAATGAATTTTACCTTCAAATCAATACTTTTTATTATTTTGGCTTTTATTGTTTCATGATACATCTATTCAAATTACGTACTGAGTCAATTTCATGACGAACATAGTTTCAAATCTGAAAATATCCAATGTTTTACTGCATGCCAAAAACTCATAAAAGAAAATACGAGAAAATTGACGCTGCGGAGATTGACCTCGTTGTGCAGTGTACAGACAGTCATGAATTTTACGAACAGTACCGTCAGGTTTTTCCCAATAAAAAGAAAGGTATCGACAGTATCAGTAAAATCTGGAAAAGGCGCAGTGAATTTTTAAAAAAAATGCAGCCCGAAGAGCAACCTCCTGAAACTTCAGTTGGATCTTCTCATGAACTTGAGGCACTCATAACAACGCAAAATAAAATCCTGGCTGAATTGTCCGGTGTTATGAAAGAACATCTCAAAGTGAGCAAAGAAATTCTGGCGTTTCTTTCAATACGGGGTCAGATCTCTGAAGAATATATTCCAAAACACGATGAAACGGGAATCCCTGAACAAAAAGAGTCAGGAAAGAAAATGATACCGGATAAACCGACCAAAATTATGATTGGATCCTGAATAATCCTTTTTTTGAACCGATTAATGGTACACAGTCCAGAAATTATTTCTCATAATTCTTACCTCAGGATAACCTGAACATTTCATCAACTCATTTACCAAAAAAAATGATGCATGTACCAATGATAGCAATTACTCCGGTTAATCAATACTACCCATAGTTGACCTATTGGTCTGCTCGTTATGTGCTGGATCATCGCTATTATCCCGGAAGATCCTTTTATCCTTTTGACGGATTATCAACAGTATCTTCTCCCGGGGTTACTTCATCGTTGATTTTATCTTCGGATTATCGCCCACCTCCCCACATGTCGTACATTTACCGTGAACTCGCGCTCCCCGTGAGGACTGGCACCGCTGCAGGGTCTGATACCCTGATGCAGATGTTGATTTTAATATCTTCCACGCTAAACTGAATAGAACAAATTTTCGGAAAAAAAATTTGTGAAGTGTATTCAATCCGCAAAACAACATTCACCCCCGTAGTGTAGCGGTCAATCATGCCAGCCTTTGGAGCTGGCGACACCAGTTCGAATCTGGTCGGGGGTATCCTGAAGGGGTATTCGGGTAATTTTTCTCTCTTTTACCAAATCATTGCGATGGCCGGGCTGGTGTCAGCCGGAATCAGGGACGAAAGCCCCGATTATGAGCCCGCTGATGTTTCATGGATGTCGGTCCCCCCGGCAACGATGCTAATTACTGAATTCATAGGAGAACATCCCTTTTTTCAGTAACCATCCATCTGCGGTTCGGCATATCCTTTTTTTATAATACACCCATCCCCAAGATTGATCAATTCTGAAAGCACAGGAGTGAATCACATGACCGGACCCCAACAATCCGAAGCCCTGAAAAATCTCGTCATCTTCCTGATAGCGCTGGCAATCCTCGGCACTGTCCATCGCACTGGCATGGTATTTCGCTGTGGAACTCCCCTCAAACAGGCTGCACTCCACGCGCCCACGAACGCTGTTATGTTTCCCGGGTAATGTCACGGTGGATACCCAACGATCTACTTAGCAGCAAACGACCCCTGCTTCACTTTGTGTGCAGAATAAAGTAAAAATATGAAGAAACCGGGCAGTCTTTAAACTATTTTTTCTTTTAATACCGCGGAAAGTTCCCGCTCAGGGTTAACGTCTCTTATCCTTAATTTTTGAATGACACAACAGTGTGTTATTAAACAAATAGACAAAATTCCTGCAAAATATTCAAAAAACCTTCACCCCAATCAGGTAGTATCAATGGGGTCCTGAGGAGGTTTGTTCCTACTGTCCCAATCTTCAAAACCCTCGTCGGATCGGCTCATGCAGTTCAGGGTCTGCGTATCGGTTGCCGGAAGTTTTGGTGCAGTCCCGGATTATTTCTGCACCGACAGGGCTCGGGACTGGAGATACTTCGCCTCTTCTTCCTGTGCTTTTGCTTCCCATGCCCGGACCGTGCTGTTATAGTGCTCAAACTTCGGGTTAAACGTCAGGCCAGTCACCTCTTCCCTGAGACCGGCAACCTCGTCACCCCCGGTGAATGACCCGTTTATGTATTCTGCAATACCGGTATACACGACACGGTCAATACGTTTCACGGCGGAAGCAATGACCACTCCGGGACCAAGGTAGGTCTGGTCGGAATCTACACCGATGATATATCGTCCCGGTGCTTTTTTTGCCTCGCTCACCGCCCCAATATTGGAGTAACCGGCAACCGCGTATACCACATCCGCACCATTGGCATACATCCCGCTGGTAATTTCTGCACCACGGACCGGGTCAAAAATCCGGTCGTTGAATTGTCCTGCACATATGCCTGCTCAACAGGAATTGTCGGGCTGACGGCATGGACCCCATCGATATATCCCAAACGGAATGCTTCGAGCAGCGTTGATTGTGTGCCAAGAATGATCCCGACCCTCCCGGTCTTTGTGGCAGATGCTGCAAGCACTCCTGCAAGATAACTTTCACCATAGGACGTGATCTCGTATGCCCGGACATTACCAGAGCCGATGCCGGTCTGATCGATGGCAAGGAACCGGATATCGGGATACTCCTGTGCAAGTGCCTGAGTGAAACCGGCTTTGTCATATCCAAGCGTGATGACAAAACCGGGCTTTTCAGCAGCGGTCCCGGTGAGCAACCGGGAAAAGTTCACAGGACTGGAAGTAATGTACTCCCGCTTGGTAAACCGCATATCCTCCTGTGCGGCAAAAAGGCCCCGGTAGGCACTGTCGGTATAGGACAAATCCCCCTTATCCGAATGATAGATGATATACACAACCGGGCGCGTGGGCTCGTGAGGGATCACAAACACTGCCACAACAATTGCGAGGACGGCAATGATCGCTGCAATGGCACCGATGATGAGATACTTCCGGTTCATGGTTTTAAGAACTCCATGACCGGTTGATCGATACTGACATTTCCCGTGGTTATCATGCGGACATGCGATCCGGTCACTTTCTCGTATGCAGCCGCGTAGAGTTGCCGGAACGTGATATCGGGATTCGACTGGAGAAGGCTCATGACGCGTGATGTGAACTCATCTGACAGCCACTGACGGATGTCTATATCGTAGACAGCCCCAAGCGATGGCTCGTTGTATGTCGCTCCCGTGAGATAGAGGATGCCGGGTGCGGTTGCGTTCATCGCGATACTTTCCCCAAAACAGGTGTCAACTACAAAAACGAGTTGCCGGTACTGCTGGTTGCGGTTCATCGAATTGGTAACATTGGTAAAATCGTCCGTTGTAAACAGGTCACTCGACTTGAATACGATCCCACCCGGTATGCCATGGCTTGCGATAAACACAAACACATCAGTACTCGCATTGCTTTCCAGTACGACTGGCGTTGATGTGGTCTTTGTGCCCGTCAGGACATTTTTCAGGGTCGACGCCGTAACCTGTGAACCGGTATAATCCACGTCCGCACCGGGACGGATATTTTTCCCTTTTGGAATATTGTGAATGTCTCCACGGAGAGGATTTTCCGGAGCGGTGGGAATATCGTCATAGACCATCAGGATAATGTGATCATCGTCAACCCCGTTCTCCCGCAGCAGCGTATAGACGGTCAGTGCATCCGCCTGGTGCCGGTAATTTTTCCATCCGCTCGATGGCCCGACAATGACCGCCTGGAAATCTTTCCTGGTGACCGCGGGCACATAGGTATCCGAGCCGGAAGGTACAAAGGACATGAGGCCTGCTGAAGCCCTTGTTCGTGCAACTGATTCACCGGCTGCACTTTTGACTCCTGTCTTTGCCGAGCCGATCGTTTCGACCGTCCGGAAATCACCCTCTTCAACAATCCAGTGGGAGTAATACGTGACGAGTGGATCAACCCCGAATTCCGTGTCATAGTCAAGAGGGCCGCTGGCCCCGGAGATGGCCGGGGTCTCACCGGACGGATCGCTGCCAGTGCCTCATGTGACTCCTGCGCATCCCAGCCCAGCGGGGTACCGTTGCCGTACACGACTTTCCGTATCGAATCGGCCGGTGATTCGAAGAAGCTCGCATCCTGCCGGGCAGTTGTGTACGCGGCAAGAAGGAGGGCGTCATAGGCCGGCGCAGCATAGTCTGTAGGGGGATGCCCGAACTTTTCCAGGTATGCAACAGTGAACCCGGTCGAGGGGTCGGCAGTCGGGGATGTCCCCTCAAGGCCTTCTGCGGCCGCACCGAGCGATTCTGTCAGGACCGGGGAGACTGAAGCATCGGCAAGGAACAGTTTTGCCGGGCTCCCGGACCGGTCGATCGCCCGCTTGATGGTGGCTGCATCGGGTGGCCTGCAGATTGCGATGATATAATCCGGATTCGTTTTCAGTACGTCAGCAACATCATTGTCAAGACTGCTGCTTCCCTGGTCGAACTGGCGGATTGAGATAAGTTCGAGACCGTATTCGGTTGAAAAGAATCCGGTCCAGTCATAGAACGTGTCCCCCCATGTTGTGTTCTCCGTGAGCAGGGCAACTTTTTTTGCACCTTTTCCTTTCAGGATCGAGAGGATCATCTTTACCTGTGCCACGTCACCCTGGCAGGTCCGCCAGAAATATCCTTTTTTGCCGAATGCCCGGATAATGTCACCGGAAGTGGTTTCCGGGCTGATCAGGAGTTTTTCCCTGGCGATAAATGCCGGTGCAAGTGCATACACCTGATCGCTTGTCTGGGGTCCGATGACGATATGGATGGTGGGATCGTCAAGCAGTTCCTGGGCAAGCTGTGTTACATTTCCGTTTCGGGTATCCTTGTACACAAGTTCGATCGGTCGCCCGCCAATGCCGCCTTCCCGGTTAATATTGTCCTTTGCCCATTCGAGAGGTTCCTTAAGTTCGATATCGCCGGTCACGGGAAGGAGGACACCGATCCGTACCGGGGTGTTTGCATGTATTATCGAATATCCTGCCCATGCTCCGGCAGCAAGGATAACCAGGATGAGAGCGATGAGCCCGATCGTTTTCTTGTTAATGGATATCACCTTTGTCCGGTGGATGGACCGGGTAATCTGGAGTAAGAACCAGTCAGTTCTGTGTAAGAATAGATAGGAAAACGGGAAGGATAAGGATAGTTATCCAGACTTAAGTGCCACCTGAGCATTCCCAGCGGATCCGGACACCATGTACGTTGCGCGAACGAGTCACCAGGTGTTTTGCAGGAGTCCGATCGACAGCGAAGATCATTCCAGGAAGCGGTATGCGACGAGCGCGCCGGGGCTCCCGCTGGTGCCGGAGCAATGAGACGAGTCATGGGGTTCTTCGTACCAACAGGGAACTCCGGAAAACGGTGATACTATGTGAGCGGAACGGGCGCAAGCCAGTGGAGATGAACCTGACCGGGCATCTCCATCTCATCGCGTTACGTCCCCCGCCCCTTTGTTGGGGGAAGGTAGGGATGGAGCGGTCCGGAATACGATAAAAATATGTGCAGCGGGCCCGGATGGTGAAATGATCCCGACTATCAGTCAGGAATCTGGTCGGGAACAGGAACCGGGATCAAAGCATCTCTTTTTTATGTTGAACATAAAGAAAGATGATTGATGGAACCGATTCCGTTCAGGCTCCGGATTTATCTGACCGTATTTTTGATTGTAGTCCTGGGAGGTGCCATTGGCATGATGGTCATTGAACACCTCTCTCCTGTGGATGCATTCTACTTTATCGTCGTTACACTGACTACGGTCGGATACGGGGATATCTATCCCATCACTCCCGTGGGCAAACTGCTGGTGATGGTGATCATTCTTGTGGGGGTAGGTTGTTTTCTCGGATTGGCCGCAGATATGGTTGAATTCATTATTGAACGGCGTGAGCGTGACAAGCGGTTGGCAAAACTGAATATGGTCATTGGGATTTTTTATTCGGAGATTGGCATCCGGCTGCTGAAAAAATTCAGCGGGCATGATCCGGGAATTGATAAAATCCGGAAGGCACTTCTCATCTCGGATACGTGGTCAGATAATGATTTCAAAATGGCACATGCCCTGTTAAAAGATCATTCATTCCAGCTGGACAGCCACTCGCTCTCTCTTGGTGAATTGCATGGTTTCCTTTCTCATCACAAGGGATTCATGCTTACCCTGCTTGAAAACCCGCAACTCTACGAACATGACCGGTTCACTAATCTCATGCATGCTGTTTTCCACCTGGCTGAAGAGTTGATCTCCCGGGAACAACTGGTGGATCTTCCCAAAACCGATTACGATCATCTGTCTGGTGATATCACCCGTGTGTATAGTCAGCTTGTCGTGGAATGGCTGACCTATATGCAGCATCTCAAAAAACATTACCCATACCTTTTCTCACTGGCTATGCGTACGAATCCTTTCGATGCAAACGCAAGTGCAATCGTTCGATGAGTAGCAGCAGTTAGGTCAGAATAATCTCAATATTTTTAGTCTGCCTTCTCGTGCACTGTCAGCATAGCCACGGGAATTAGATCCGGATCCGGCCGGATTCATGTGTCGAATGCCTGAATGGATGGGCAAAAAAACATCATCGGGGAATTATACCCCGTATGATTGAAAAATATCCGTGTCCCCGTTTAATGAACAGGTTTTCTCATATGGAGATTGCTGGATCCTGTGGTGATCTACGCCATCACCACGTACGCGATCAGGGAGAGCAGGAATGCCAGGAGCAGCATCGCAAGAGATAGCGGAGCAACAAATACGAGCATTGCGTTGACCGTGCTCGCCAGTTGTGATATCCGGTTTGAACCAAATACTACGACTTTTTCGCAATGTGCCGTGCTTGCTGCCACCTCTGCCGGTGACAAATCTTTGATTGCATTTCCCACACCCTGCATAACGTATGGCAGGAATTCAGCAACGGGCACACGCATCCCAACAGGATTTTTCCCGGTAATCGTATTGACTACGTGAGTATCCGTTGTCATCACTTCAGCATGATCCACAAGGGTGAGGATCTGCTCAAGCAGTACCTCACGCACACCTTCTGCCATGTTATTTCCATCGATGAGAATGTAGGCAGTGCGCTGTCCTTCGACTTCAACTACCAGGACTTGTATTCCCAAATCCCCGAATCCCTGATCGCGGAGGTAGGGCAGGGTCTGGTGGGATACACCGATCTTCAGGGGGTGCATAGTCGCATTACTGCATGTTTCCATTGCGCTGAAAGCCGCACGCTCGTATTCTGTTGCAGTCAGTGTTGCAAGAAGAACGGGTGATGAGAGATCGGTCATGCAGTTATGGGCATCAACGAGAGCAACATGGGGGAACCAGCGGTGCCCTTCTGCCATGATCGTTGATCCAATGGAGAAATCCAGATCTTCAGTTTTCTGCGGTGAACGGGTGGTGACGAGCAGGACTGAGTCGTTGAACCGCTGGTAGAGCACATGAACTGAACCGACGTTCAGGCGCCCGGATTGCCCTGCTGCCATGGCATACGATAAATCGAGGCGTGAATTCCTGACTGCATCGATCACCTTGTTGATCTCGGATTCCGAGACAAGGTTGAAATCGTGGGTAGCGCACCCGTGGGCTACAAGTGTCTCTTCAGGAAAATTATCATGCAGTACTTTAGGCAGGTTACCCCCGCCGATCTCACCCATGGGGCCCGGGTGAAGGTTCGGAACGGTAAACAGGACCGCTTTTCCCTTTTCACGTTTGAAGAAGAAGTTTACCTGGGGGACAAAGATCTCCTCGCCCATCTCGCGGAAGAACTCATCCATGCTCTTCGATCCGTCCGTCATATGTGCGATGAACGCGTTGATGAACGCAAGTCCCCGGATTTTAAACGCACGTTTCAGCGGTCGCTCGATCATCCAGATGAGGATGGCAAAACCGAGACCAAAGACAATGTGCAGTATCAGCGCATAGATGCCAAACATTGGTCCGAAAACCGGGGTAAAGAGGATCATTCCTGCAATGACTCCTACGCCACTCTGGGTAATTGCAGGGATGATCATCCTCTCTATCCGGTAATCGGAGATTGCAACCAGTACAAACAGGCGAAGACCGAAAATAAAACCAAGAGAGATCGCGTAGAACTGGGGAATCAGTTCAACAGATGATGCCAGTGAGACAAGGGTGATGATAACGCCAAATACCGTGCAGGTAAGGGCGAGAAGACCGGACCTGTTCCAGGTCATGGTCTTTCCACCTGATTCAATAATAGGCTTTGTAAGGGCGAGGGCCGCTATTGCCGGGATGGTGAATGCAACCGTACCGGAGAACGGGAGGTGCACCCATGCCCGTGCACTTGCGCCATCAATAATGAGACCGAGCAGTATTATGAGGAATAATGAACGTTTCCATGATGGGGCAGTGAAAATAAACCGGGTCAGCTGCCCCAGTTTCACATCACTGTCCTGCGCCATCAGGTAAACCCTCCAAGGACCAGTTCATGCCGGTCGGGAGTTGACCGGATCTCTGAACCCGAATAGGTAATCGGCCGTGAATAAAACGGTGCGTTGAGGGTGAGACTCTCATACTCCCCACCTTCACCCGCCAGATGTATTCGCCGTGATGCAGCGACACGTTTGAGCCGGCTGATAAGATCCTGGTTGAAGTGTGCGCCGAGAAAACTCTCGTCAAGTCCTTCTGCGGCAGTGACGATGATCATAGCGTCCATCCGATCTGCCACTTCCTGTAAAAGAAGTTCAGGGTCCATGTGCCAGAGCGGGGTGTAGAGTTCAAGTCCGAGTTTGTCTGTTATCGTCTTCACCCGGACTGCCTGGTATTCCGATGCAACAGCGCCGGCAATTACTCCTTCAATATCCAGTGCGGCAAGTCCGGCTTCGAGATCTGCCAGTTCTTCTTCCTTGCGCCCGTGGGTTTCGATCTCCACGTACTCCATGCCAGCGACCCTGGCAATGACTGGTACTGCATCAAGATTTGCGGAATGGAACATGTATGAGTCGCGGTTATCCGGGCGGGCCGTTACCATATAACGCACATCTTTTCCGCTGTCGATTGCTTTCTGGCATGACAGGATAGAGTCCTTTCCTCCGGAAGTAAGTGCAGCCCAGCTCATGCTTACACACCTGTTGTCAGGGGTGTTTCAAGAGTGCCGAAATGCTGCTGGTACCGCACTTTCATAACGTTCCAGTCCGGAAGGTGTGTCTGGCAACCGACATGTTCGACAGCAAACGATGCAGTAACTGTGCCAATCTTGCAGCACGTAACGGGTGTATAACCGCGAACGTATGCCGAGAGGAACCCGGCACGGTATGCATCTCCCGCACCCGTGGGATCCGCAAGGGTAACCGGAACTACCGGTACGAAGTGTTCCACACCTTTTGTATAGAGTGTGCTGCCATCGCCGCTCATCGTGAAGATTGCCGTATCCACCTGACCGATAAGCGCATCACGGGTAATACCCAGTGTTTCGCACATCTGCTTTACCTCATGCTGGTTGGCAAAAAGGACGTCGATATTGGCAATAATCGTTTCGAGTTGCTCTTTGGAATAATAAAAGACATCCTGTCCGGGATCAAATGATGCAAACTCGCTTCGTTCTGCTATATGGCAGTTGAATGTCGGATCCGCAGTTGCCATATGAACAAAGGGAAGTGATGGAGCATCCGAATGGGCGAATGCCTTTGAAGCACCCCATTCAAAGAATGTCATCTGGTCCCCGCTGTCATCAGTGAACATGAACGCTGTCGGGGTATGGGTGCCCGGCACGGCAAAAAACTGCTGTTTTATACCGAGTTTTTGCATCCAGCGTTCATAGTCGCTTCCGGCAAAATCATCACCAATGCAGGAGACGAGCGTTACCTGCTCGCCCAGCATTGCAATTCCTGCAGCAATGTTTGCCGCACCGCCACCAAAATAGATCTGTCGGTCAGAGATATGTGTCGAGCAGTTCTTTTCCGGGAGATGAGCTACCCGCGATATGTGGTCGATAGCGGTGTGACCGACAATGTGGATCATTGTTCCTGCACGTCCAATAATTTTAAGGGTATGTCCCGCAGGGCTTTTCCAATGGTCTGTTTGGCAATCCGTCCGGCATGTTCCGGGGTCTCGGCACGGAATACTTTCATTTCCAGCACGAGCCCGACAAGGGCAGTATCAGCCACAACGATTGCGCTTGACAGTGTCTCTTCGCAGTAAGGGCAGGCCAAAAAACCCGCTTCAACTTCAACGTACTTTGCCTGGGGGTTCAAGCGCTTCCCCGCTTCGCTGATGGCAATACCGATCGCGTCATCCAATGATTTAACGTCGCGAACGAGCCATGCGGATTCTATTGTTACAACATAATCTGGCATCTTCTTTCACCATTACCATGTATTCAGGTGTACGTGTTCACCCTCTGCCATGCGCCCGGTAAGTTGTGCCGGCGGATGGCCTTTACCCACAGCAAGCAGCGAAACGGGCCGTATGTGCGGGGGGAGGGAGAGCACAGTGCGCACTTCCTCATCATCAAAGGCGCCCGTCCAGCATGACTGGAGGTGACGTGCATGCGCTGCAAGCATCATATATGTACAGGCAATTGTCGCGTCTTCCAGTCCGTACAGGATTCCACGATCCCCATAACGCGACATTGAGCGCACATAGTTTGCGCATACGACAAAGACCGCAGGCGCCTTTTCGATGTGTTCCTGATCGAGTGCAGCTTCTGCAAGTGCGGCACGGGTTTCTTCATCGGTTACAACAATGACATCCCATGATTCAAGGTTCCCGGCGCTCGGAGCGGTGCCCCCGCATGTCACGATGTAATCGATCTCGTCTTGTGTCAGGGGTTCGCTGTCGTACTCACGCACAGAAGAACGACTGGCTAAAAATCCCAGGAATTCAGAGGAGTCCATGTTCTGAAAGTACCTGCCATGCTTCCTGCGCCGGTGTCGTGGATGCACTGATTGCATTGGCAATTTTTTGCGATGCCTGCTCGGGCTGATTGCTCTCGGTTAATGAGATGGCTTCAGAAAGCGCATTGATGGCTTTTGAGAATTCGATCTGCCCGGTGCTTTTAAAGGCAAACTGGAGTTCGTTTCGTACTGAATCCATCATCATAAGGAGTATCCGCTGTCCTCCGGCCCGCTCCTGCTCGGAAAATCCGGTCAAGGCGAGACTGAGTTGGGATACGATAATCAGTTCGGATTTTGCCCTTTCCCCGAACTGGAAACTTCTGACTGCAGTCTTGAGATCCATATTCACCATAGTTGTTTTGGATAAAAGATAGTTATCCTTGACGGAATAAATCTCAAAAAATCAAATCAAAAAACCAGGGTGGGTGGATTTGTGACCACCCGTCACGGGCGTATAGTGTTATTTGTACTTAATTACCGTGAAGACTTTGCCTTCGCACCGAGCGCGGACACTTTGGGTCTGCTCATGCGTCTGCGGATCATCGGGTTTGCCGTGGACTCGTTCATACCGGAACCGCCGGATCTGTCGCCCCTGCTGCCCCCGCGCCTTCCGCCACCGCGTTTGCCTCCGCGCCCCTGCATTGCCTCTGCCATTGCGTCAACCTGCTTGACGTTTGCACCTGCTTTGAATCGCTGGTTCGGGCCGGGAGTCTTTGCCAGTCCTTCCTTCTTCGGGACGAGCCTGATTTTACCTTTTACTCCCTTAATCTGTGCCCATATTGTTGTTCCAGTTTTGCCCATAGTTAAACTCCTTATCTAATTCTGTCCCACCACTCATAAATGTTCGCGCCTTAAAACCAGTCTCTGCGAAAAAAATGGTGAATTCATCGTTTTATCCGGCGATTGTCGCATCAATCTCTTTTCTTAAGATCTCACTGACCAGTTTGCCATCAACCGAGCCCCGCACCTCTTCCATCACTAATCCCATGAGGGGGCCAAGTGCGGCTTTTCCCTTTTCTTTTACAAAGTCTGAGCGGGTGGCAATGATCTTTCTTACAACGGTTTCGAGCTCTGCGCGCGAGATGGCGGGAGCAAGTTCCGCGAGTGCAGCATCTGCAGTACTACCCGCAGCAATACTGCGGAGGAGTGCCGGAATTGCTTCCTTTGCCGCCCGTCCGTTTTCCACGGCATGCCAGATGGCGAGATAATTTTCATCCGATACCGCCCGGATCTCAACACCTTCGCGACGGAGCTCGGTTGCAGTGGACAGGATCGTGAATGCAGCCAGTTTGGGCTTGATCTTTTCGTGTATGGCTCGTTCAAACAGCGGAAGCTTTTCAGAAGCTGCCAGCTGGAGCGCGTAATTCAGATCGATTTCATACTCTTTTGCATACCGTTCGGCTTTGTGCGTCAGCAGTTCCGGTATGATTACTGCGTCCCATCGCTCATCACCGATGATCACCGGCAGGACATCCGTTTCAGGGTACATCCGTGCCGCGCCGGGTAACGGGCGCATATACGCGGTACTGCCTTCCTCTAACATTTTTCGCGTCTCTTCCGGTACTGGATTGTCAAGGAGTGCCATACCTGCCCGGATGATCACCTGGTTGAGTGCACATGCAGCCTGTTTTTCATTTGCGCCTGAAACGATCACCACACAGTCCTGCTCTTCTGCCTGCATGTGGCTGCGCAGCAGGGTGACTTCTTCTTCCGTCACGCCATATGCAGGGAGTTCATCGGTGTGGAAAATCCCGCCAACGCCGCATTTTTTGGCATAATCAGACATTTCACTGCCGAGACGCGGCCCGGCTGGAGTTCGCGACCAACAAGTCCGGCAAATCCTTTAAGGGTGATCGCAGAGATCCGCTTTGCCTTTTTAAGAACGGCTGATTTCGTCTCTTTGAACAGGCTGGTCACATCCTGTGCAGATGCCTGTACAACCGATGCATTCCGCATACGCAGTTCATCCCGGATGACAAGAAGGGTCTGCTGTCTCTGGACTTCGCGCTTTACGACTTCTGCGATGAGGTCGAGTTCCTGCACCCCTTTAATCTCAACCCGTGCACCGCTTGCAATCGAGATATTGACGTCCTGCCGGATTGTGCCAATACCGCGCTTGACCTTTCCGGTGGAACGCAGCACCATACCGATATACTCGGCAACCTTCTGCACCTCTTCGGGTGTGTGCATGCAGGGCGATGTGGTGATCTCGATTAAGGGAATGCCCAGTCGGTCGAGCGAGAAGAGATCGTCTTTTACCCGTTGTGCCGCTTCTTCTTCAAGGCAGATCGTTTCAATCTCCCCGCCATTCGGGAGTGCTCCTTTGACTGCGACCAGTGCCGTGCGCTGGAACCCGCTCGTGTTCGAACCGTCAATGACGAGTTTGCGCATAACGTGGACCTGCGGGATCGGGGTCATGCCGAACATCTTCCCGATGGTCAGGCAGACCGAGAGGGCTTCATCGTTCAGCGGCGCCGGGGGTTCCTCATCGTTCTCGACAAGGCAGGTGGTGTTGTAGGTATAATACTGGAACTTCCGGTCGCGCTTCATCTCTTCTTTTGCTGCGCGATCGATCTCGCCCATCTCGCTCTCGGTTGCCCGGAGGTAGCGGAAAAATTCCCCGCTGTGTTCGTCCACTTCGCGGAGTTTTGTCGGGCAGTGGCAGAACAGTTTTTCCTTCGTATCCAGCTGCTGGTGGATCTCGATCCCCGCAAGCAGTCCCAGTGCCTTATAATCCATGAGCGCTCCTCCGGTTCAACTCACCTTTAAGATCCGCCTGCATCATTGCAGCCGCTTTTGTTGTGTCCTTCTCATTGCCCAGCACCCACATCAGTTTCACGAGTGCAACTTCCGGAAGCATATCGCCGCCTTCAATGACGCCTGCGTTGAGAAGATCGCGCCCGGTATCATACACCCGGTCACAGACCCTTCCCTGCATGCATTGTGATGTCATGACAACGACCGTGCCTGCCTCAATCAGTTTCCTGATGGCGGGGATGAGCAGGGTGCTTACGTGTCCAAGTCCGGTGCCTGCGAGCACGAGGCCCTTGTATCCTTCATATGCCCGGATCAGGTCCGGAGACATCCCCGGGTAGAATTGTAAGAGGGCGCAGCGAGGCTCAAGCGTATCGTGAAGGGCAAGGGTATGCGTACCGCGCCTGACCGCATCCGGTGTCAGTGTTACTGTTCTTGACGGGTGGGCAACCGAGCCGATAGCCGGTATCCCCACGCTCTGGAATGCATCGCGGCGGGAAGTGTGCATCTTTCGTACCCGTGTTCCCCGGTGGATGGCGCAGGCGTCATCGTTGGTGGTCGCATGCATCACCACAGCAACTTCACCCAGATCGCTTGTTGCTGCCGCTGCGGCACAGATCGCGTTCATTGCATTATCACTTGAAGGCCGGTCAGCTGAACGCTGCGAGCCGACAAAGATGATCGGGACGGGGGTATCGATCATGAAACTGATTGCTGCCGCACTGTATGCCATGGTATCGGTCCCGTGGGTAACAATGATACCCTTCGCACCATTCTCAATCTCCGCATGTACTGCACGGGCAAGTTCCTGCCAGATCGCCGGGGTCATGTTCTCTGAAAGGATTGCTGCGAGCGGGAGGGTGCGGTAATTGGCAATCTGTGCAAGTTCAGGGATTGCGGTCAGGATATCGCTTGCATCGAACTGGCTGCTGACTGAACCGGTACGGTAATCGATCCTGCTCGCAATGGTTCCTCCGGTTGAAATGATGGAAAGGTCCGGTAGTCCCGCAGTTTTATTCACTACGCGCGATCGTGTGGGTGCAGGTACAGATTGTTCAATACAGGTGCAGGATGATGGGGGCACGCCGATATTGTAGCCTGAACTGAGTTTTACTACTGCCATGCCATCCCGGCTGGTGATGAAAATCCCTTTATGGGTCTTGCCCCCGTAGTCGCACGACACCAGATCGCCGGATTTCAGTGCGACCGTTATGCTACCAGCCTCCGTGCATCAGTGATGAGTTCTTCCTTTGCTTTTGCCAGTTTTGCCAGCCGTTCATCAATCAATGCCGAATCCTTGTCCAGCTGCTTCCGGCATTCCTCAAGGGCAATCTTCGTTGCAAACGGTGCCGGGCCCCCGGGTGCTTTTCGCAATGTGACTGAGTGAACAACATCCAGTGCCTCATCGATCTTTGCCTGGGTGAGCCCTTTTGCTGAAAGGGAAATGCCGGCATTGAGTTCCAGTGCCGCTTCATCCAGCGTCGCAAGGGACAGGCTGCCTTTCTGCACAGCCCGGCCGACAATATTGTGGGCGGTGCGGAACGGGAATCCATAGTTACGGACCAGTGTGTCAGCAAGTTCGGTTGCTGTCGAAAATCCCTTACCGGCTTCTTCCTTCATTCGTTCGGTATCAAAAGTCGCGCTCGCGAGCATGTCGATAAGCAGGCGGAGGCATGCCTTGGTGTCGTGCATCCCACGCCAGATATTGGGCGTGAGTTCCTGGAGGTCTCGGTTGTAACTCATGGGCAGTCCCTTGACGGTCATCATGGCGGCAGTAAACGCACCAAAAACCGAGCCGGTCTTTCCCCGCATGATCTCAGCGGTATCCGGGTTCTTCTTCTGGGGCATGATCGAGGACGTTGAGCAGAAGGCATCGTCGAGTGAGACGAACTTCACAAACGAGGTACTCCAGATGATCAGTTCCTCGCAGAGCCGGCTCGTGTTGGCCATCAGGATCGAGAGGTCAGCAAGCACTTCGAGCGCAAAGTCCCGTCCTGCAACTGCGTCCATGGTATTGGTCACCAGTCCGTCAAAACCCAGCAGGCGTGCGGTGAGTTCGCGGTTGATGGGGTAACCGGTTGATGCGAATGCCGCTGCTCCGAGCGGGGACTGGTTCACCCGCACATAGGCATCTTTGAGCCGGTCGAAATCCCGGGAGGTACATCTGCTCGTAGGCGAGGAGGTGGTGGGCAAGGGTGGTGGGCTGGGCATGCTGGAGGTGAGTGAAACCCGGGCATTACCGTATCCATATGCTTTTCTGAAATAGCGACGAGCACCTCGCGCACTTTTAAGAGTGCTGCCATATGTTTGAGGAGATCGTCACGGAGTTTGATCCGGATGCAGGTGGCAACCTCATCGTTGCGTGACCGTCCCATGTGCATCCGTCCGCCGACTTCGACTCCCACGGACTCGATCAGCAGCGCTTCGATCCCGGCATGCACATCTTCAAAACGGTCATCAAAGACCTCTTCGGGAATTCCGTCCTTGAACATTTCAAGCAATGCCGGGATGAAGCTGTTTTGTGATCTCACGATCGATGATCTTCTGTTTGTCCAGCATCAGCACATGAGCGATATCAACAAGCACATCTGCATCCGCAATGCAGCGGTCGGCATGCATCGAGGAGAGAAAGTGCATCATCTCTCCGGTCCTCTCTCCTGAAAGGCGCCCCAGTCTCACAACGTCAGTTCTCATCCGTTCACCCACAAATAGTACTTTCTTTTTGGTGTCGGACAGATTAAATCCACGCCTTTTTTGCCGCAAGTTCGATTGCGGCCTGCACTGATTCGCGGGGGATGATCGTTGCCACGGGCACACGGACGAGTTGCTCGATCACACTGGATACAATCGGGGCGCAGACGATCGCAATCGCACCCTCGCGCTCCGCCCGGACCGCTGCAACAATCGCATCCTCCATCGTATGTACCGGGTATTCGCGCACCCGCATACGGTGCCCATCGACATCGGTCATTCGTTCCTCGACACTTTCAAGAACGGAACGGGCGGCGATCAGTCCGATGAATGCCTCATCTCCCACATGGTACAACTGGCGCAGGGCACGTATGATCGCCCGGAGCGTGGAGAGATTGGGAGATCGTTTTCCGTGCATGATTTTGTAGAGCGAACTTTGTGCAATCCCGCTTTTTTCCGAGAGTTCCCGCACACTGATACGCAGATCCTGTTTGAGGAGATCATTGAGCGTGGTTACAAACTCCTCGTCCGAGATCAATGCAGCGCGCATGAGCCGGTCTATTGGATCTACCTGTGCCATATCGTAGATACAATTAGGTTAATTATTGTTTAATTTTTTCTGTATTGTACCTGTTTTTTCCATTTTTCTGATGCGATTATTGGCAGTTGTAGCAATAAAGTGTCACAAAAGTAAAAAATCATCTTTAAAATTACTACAAAAAGAAATAAAATATGTCCTAATAGGGCACTTTTAAATTATCGACTGAATAACACTCAAGTATGAAACAGATGAGGATCGCGGCAATTGCACTCATTGCCATTGCCCTTTTGCTTATTACTGCCGGCTGCACGCAGCCTGCATCACCGTCCGGTTCAACGACCGCTGCACCGATCAAGGAGCTCCGCATCGCGTACCAGCCCAGCACCCACCAGATGGCGGCAATTACCGCATTGGAAAAAGGCTGGTTTGCTGAGGACCTTGCGCCTCTCGGTGTTGTGAATGTATCTGACAAGGTCTTCCCGAGCGGCCCGCCCGAGATGCAGGCGATGCTCGCCGGTGAAATCGATGTTGCTTATGTTGGTGCAGCCCCGGTCCTGACCGCACTTGCCACCGGGCTTGATGCCAAGATCGTCGCAGGGGTTAACACACAGGGCTCAGACCTTGTAGTAAGAAATGATCTCGATTACCAGGGTCCGCAGAGTCTCAAGGGCATGACCATTGCCACCTTCCCGGTCGGCAGCATCCAGGACACCGTCCTGCGCGACTGGCTCCAGAAGAACAACCTCATACCGGAAAAGGATGTTTTCATCAAGGGTATGAGCCCGGGTGATGCAGTCACGGCAATCATTGCCGGTAAGGTCGACGGTGTTTTCCTGCCAACCCCTTCCCCGAGCACGGTAGTAAACCAGGGCAAGGGCAAGATAGTCGTCCATTCTGGCGAGATGTACCCTGACCATACCTGTTGTGTTCTTGTTGTCAGCGGCAAGATGATCCGCGAGCACCCGGAGATTGTCCGGCAGATCATCAGGACCAATGACAAAGCCGTTCTCTGGAACCAGCAGAACCCGGACGAAGCAGCAGCGATCTACACTGCCAAGACCGGTGCCAAACTGGAAGATGTCACCGCATCGTTAAAGGAATGGGACGGCAGCTGGGCATCAGACCCCAACATCATTGTTGAGCCGGTCCTTGATTATGCGAAGATCCAGTACGATCTCGGGTACATCAAGAAGCCGCTCACCAAAGACGATATCTTCGATCTCACGTTCTATACCAAGAACTAAAAAAACCCCGACCAATCTTTTTTTCCCTTACGGTTCATTACTATACAGAACATTGGTGAGCTCCAATCCTGGGAAATCAGGGTGGAAGAAACAACGAGGAATAACTCCCCATGGGCAGACATGCAGAGAATAATGGTAAAGACTGGCGGCTCGGTGCTGTTGCGATCCTGGTGGCACTGGTCATCTGGCAGTTCGTTGCGGCAGTGATCATAAAGTATCCCTTCATCCTCCCCGCACCTACGGATGTTCTCGCTGCATTTATCAGCCTGCTCCAGGCTGGCGATATTTTCCTTGATATCGAGGCGAGTCTCACCCACTTCGCTATCGGTATTGGCCTGGCTCTCCTTGTCGGGATCCCGATAGGCATCATCATAGGCTGGAGCCGCCGGGTCGAGTCGCTCCTTGACCCTCTCATCGAACTTCTCCGCCCGATCCCGCCCCTCGCCTGGATCCCGTTTGCCATCATCTGGTTCGGGCTGACCTCCTTCTCTGCGGGTTTCATCATCTTTGCCGGGGCAGTCTTTCCCATCATCATCAACACCTACAGCGGTTTCCGTGGTGTCCCCCGCGTCTTTGTCGAGGCCGGAAAGATGCTCGGGTGCACGAAAACCTGGGATCAGGTGAGGTATATCGCCCTCCCTGCTGCCCTCCCCTCAGTGGCCGCAGGCATACGGATTGCGACCGGTGTTGGCTGGATGTGTCTTGTTGCCGCGGAACTTTTCGGTGTTTCGAACTACGGGCTTGGCCAGAAGTTATGGTTCTTCTATTCCCTCCACCAGATGGACAGCGTTGTTGTGTACATGATCCTCCTTGGCATGATTGGCCTGGCGTTTGACATGCTGTTCCGGTATTATGTTGACCGGCACTTCCTGAAGTGGCGCACCGGGGAGGTGGCATAAAGCATGGGAAACCTTGAAGTCCGTGACCTTAGCCAGTCCTTTCCCCGCGACGACGGGTCGACCCTGACGGTGCTCGATCAGATCTCTTTTGACGTGAAGGACAAGGAGTTTGTCTGTATCCTCGGCTCATCCGGCTGCGGCAAGACGACTCTGCTGCGCCTGATCGCCGGTCTCGATACGGCCCGGAGCGGATCGATCGTTTTAGAAGGAGAAGAGATTACGGGAACCAGCCCGAAGGTGGGTTTTGTCTTCCAGGAATACTCCCTCTTCCCGTGGCGGACGGTAATCGACAACATTGCCTTTGGTCCCGAGATGAACGGGGTGTCAAAGGAAGATCGCTATAAGGTTGCCGAACGGTATCTCGATCTCATCAACCTCGCGCAGTTCCGGGACAGTTACCCGTCAGAACTTTCGGGAGGCATGCGCCAGCGGGTAGCCGTTGCCCGGGCGCTTACGCTTGACCCGGTCCTGCTCCTCATGGATGAGCCGTTCGGGGCACTCGATGCCCAGACCCGGAACATGCTCCAGAAGGAACTGCTCCAGATCTGGGAGAAGACAAAAAAGATGATCGTGTTCATTACGCACAGCGTCGATGAGGCGGTTTTCCTGTCAGACCGTATCATTGTCATGACACCCCGTCCGGGCCGGGTCTGCCGGATCTTCGAGATCCCGCTGCCGCGTCCCCGTGATCGTACCTCCATAGAATTCGCGCAGGTCCGGCGCGATGTCCTTGACCTTATAAACCAGAATTGTGCTATCCAGTAAGGTTTAATACGACTCATCTCCATTTTATAAAAGCAGTTTGTGAAGCGTACTGGTATGGTCATCTGATTCTCTATGGATGATTATGCCCGCTTTTTGCAATATATTACAGGAGTAGGACGCGATGGTTAGAAAACCGGCAAAGATGTACAGGAACATTTCCAAGAAGGCCTATACACGGCGTGAATATATGGGTGGTGTTCCCGGAAGCAAGATAGTTCAGTTCGAGATGGGAAACCTCTCGCAGGAATTTCCGACAGAAGTTGACCTCATTGTAGAAGAGTCATGCCAGATCCGGCACAGCGCACTTGAGGCAGCCCGTATCACGACCAACCGGCGCCTGATGAAGGATGTCGGCAGATCGAACTTCCACTTCAAGGTACGGGTTTTCCCTCACCATGTGCTTCGCGAAAACAAGCAGGCAACCGGTGCCGGTGCGGACCGTGTATCTGAAGGTATGCGTCTTTCCTTTGGCAAAGCAGTCGGTACTGCAGCCCGGGTAAGTTCTGGTCAGAAACTCCTGACGGTATATTCTACTCCCCAATACCTTGAAAAGATCAAGGACGCACTCCACCACGCAGGTTACAAGCTCCCGACTCCCGTCCACCTTAAGGTGAGCGAGATCAAGGTCAGCGGAAGGATCATCGCAGCCCCCAAGCTTGTTGGCGAGAAGGTTGTTGCAGCACCGGTAGTTGTCGAAGAGGCAGCAGCTGAGCCCGCAAAGGAAGCAGTCAAGGGTAGCGGCGCAATCCACGCAAAAGGCGGCAAGGACGCCAAGACAGAAGAGAAGAAAGGCGCAGCACCCGCAAAGGGTGGCAAGAAGTAAATTTTTTTTAATTATATTTTTTCAGATTCCGGTTTTGTGCCGGTTCGGGTGTTTCCCGGGAAACGGAGTCGTTCTCACAGTCAATTTCTCCGTATAGCATCAGTACACCGGATTGGACCGGGTGACCTGCATTTCCCAATTCGGACTCTCCGATAGAGACCTGGTTTTTGGCAAGGGGCTCCGGTCTCAATTTAGTATCAGGTTCGGGAAATTTCGGCACAGGGATTTTTTTAATGTTGTGTGGAGCCCGGTCTGGCAGAGTCCGGGAAAACTGTCTCCATGATAATTATTTACCGGATCTCGATTTTACGCCGTTTTGCTTCAGTAAAACCTAAATTTCCTCTCCTACAGAGTACTATTTCAGCCCATGGGCCCAGGGGCGGGAGCCAGAGAGAAAATGGCAGATTTCATACAGAGCAATGTAACTAAAAGTGCGGTTTGCGAATTCGCGAACCCGATTGCAGACAATGGTAAGAACAAAAAGCCGGGCCCGACCGTGTCCGGTGAACCGGGAACCGGAGTGCATACCGCCACAACGGGGGAAACCCGTAAGGCAGCACGCTCGAAAGCGGTCCCGTGTCAGGTGGAGCGGGCCACTACGCTGAGAGTGCAGAGTATTGCCCGGCCAAAGGAACCAAAGAGTACACTCCGGCGCCGGACCCAGCAGGACATCTATGGCAAGGATCCCGAGATCCCGTACGTGAAGTTCGAGTCAGTGGCCCGCGATCTTGTCTGCTCTTTAATGGAGCGGCAGGACCGGATGAATGAGGAGATCTTCTACAAACTCAACGATCTCGTGTACCGTATTGAAGACCTTGAACAGGGCCGGACAGGTGAAGGGGGTGCGAAATGACCCGGGGCAGGCCGCCAAATATTGCACTGGATGAGGCGGAGATAATAGCCGAACGGCGTGGGGAAGTACGGGTTATTCCCGGTACGCGGAGCGACGCGTTCGAGCTGATCCTCTTTGAGGAGTACCTGTACAATCTTTGTCAAGGTGAAGCGGTCACTGACGCAGTTTTCCTGGCTGCCAGATATCCTGCGGCAGTATCAACGCGAGATTGTGCACCTCCACCGGATGCCCCTGACCTCAGTCACTGCCCGGGAGTTCTGGGTCCGGCATCCCAAGGGGAATTGGCAGTTCTTCCTGGTCCGGCACGATTCCGTCATCGAGATCCAGGCAGACGGTACCTATATCCCTCCGGCAGTGCTTCCCGTGAATATCCCGGAACCTGCAGGCGAGGAGACCTCACCGGGCGGGGATACCGATTTCACGTCGGAGAACAAGGAATAATCCTTTTTTTTAACTACCTTATGGGAGTCTGCATTCCCCCCTTCAATCCGGCCTCATTACGTGCTCTATTTAACCTCCGGAAGTATCTTCCGGATGCACGACCTGCAAAAAATGGTGAATTCCGGCACAAAATTTTTTATACGTGTTTTACAAGGGATTTTTGGCAAAAGGAGCGATTTACTGGGGGATAGACAAACGCTAATAGACGCTATTGGGAGGCAAAACAGGAGGGGGCAGGGGTGGTAGCAGGGTCGTGGGGCAAAAAAGGGGTATTTTGAGCCCCGGTCTTGATTCCTTTCCGTTCATCTCTTTCTAAAATCTTCACAAGGGTCCGTTTCAACCAGACCCTGATGGCTACATTCTCATCCTCTATTCCGGGTTGTTTACATGCCCCTTTTGACCTCCGGGAGGGTCATCCGGATGCATGACCTGCAAAAAATGATGTATTTCGGCACAAAATTTTAAGATAATCGTTTTTAGAGGGATTTATGGCAAACGGGGCGTTTTGCTTGGGGTAGACAAACGCTAACAGATGCTATTGGGAGGCAAAAGTCAAGGGGGGGTGGGGGGTAGCACGGTCGCCACGTAAAAAACACGGTTTTTCCCAGTAGTCCGGATCAATCCGATCCTCACCCGGTGAAAAGAAGGGCTGTTTTGTGGGTCATGACTACCCCCGGCCACTTGTGGTGGTGCGGACCCGGCCTCTCTTTGATTGACGGACCCGGAACCGGAGTGTGAAGGGGCCGTCGTCAATTGCCGGAACCGAGGCACTGATAAGCGCCGGTTACGAACGTGTTGCGGGGGCATGTCGGGAAATCAAGTGACAAGAAAGATGATGAATGACGAGCACCAACAATCCTCAAAGGATCGTGAGCGATGACACATCTCCATAACATCAAGGGCAAAGATGCCATCCGTGCGTTTGCCAAAGCGGGAGGAGATGTCCGGCAGGGTAAAGGAGATCACGTAAATATTAAGATGCCCAATGGCAAGTTGATCACGATTCCTGTTCCCAAGGAACTCAAGATCGGTTTGCTGAAAGCGGCGATCAAGAAAGCGGGATTGACCGAAGAGGAATTTGAGATATTATTAGGATGAGGATGATCATGGAGTATACCATTCTGATTCACAAGGCCGAGGAGGGTGGGTTCTGGGCCGATGTGCCGGCCTTGCCCGGCTGCTTCTCCCAGGGAGAGACCATTGAAGAGACTATCGCGAATACAAAGGAAGCGATTGAGCTCCACATCTCCTGCCTGCAGGAAGACCACGAGGAGATCCCGCTCGATGACGAGTTCATTATCAGCCGGATCCATGTGGGAACTATCGCTGGCTGACCGCTTTCAAATCGTAAATCCAGCCGCGGTACAGGGAGGCGACAGGAAATGAATCCCCGGGTTGACGCACACGTCCTCGAAGCGATAAATTTTTTCAGCGCTATAGTAAGGGAAAACGGCGTTCATATCAACGACCTTGTCCTGTTCGGGTCTTTTAGTACGGGAACCGCAACACCACAGAATGACATCGATATCGCGATAATTTCCAAAGATTTTGCCGGCAGGGATATTTTTGAGCGGGCCCTCATGACGAAAGATGCGGAAATAATGACCGTCAGGAAATTCAAAGTGGCCCTCGATGTGCTTACGCTGACCCCGGAAGAATACCGGGATCCGATGTCCCTTATCGCAGGCACACTCAGAAAAGGAATGGTTGTACCAACGGTCTCATCCGCTTGAGATATGCGGGATGAATTTTCCCGGGACCCGCTTTTTCGTGCTCACCGGAGGTGCGGACCCGAACTCTCTCTTGATTGACGGACCCGGAACCGGATTGTGAAGGACCCGTTGTCAATTGCCGGAACTGAAGGAACTGAGAAGCGCATGGAGAATGAAACAAAAAGATTAGGCATATCTCAATCCTGCCCAATTATCTATAACGGTGAATCATGCGCACACTCTATCTCTATCTCCTCGATACCCTTGCCGACTGGGAGCCGGGCCATGTCCTGGCCGAGCTCCGCTCCGGACGGTACCTGAAAGATCCGGCACTCAGGTATTCCGTTGTACTATGCGGTAGTACCCTGTCCCCCATCACCACCATGGGCGGACTGCATTTGACGCCGGAAGTCCTCATAACGGATATCCACCCCGTCCAGGGTGACGTTCTCGTGCTGCCGGGAGCAGATACCTGGCTTGATCCGGCACAGGCGCCCGCCCTCAGTGAAGCAGGCCGGTTGCTTGATGAAGGAATGGTTGTCACCGCCATCTGCGGTGCGACGCTCGGCCTCGCTAACGCCGGTCTGCTGGATAAACGCCCGCATACCAGCAACGATCCTGCCGTCCTGAAAATGTTCTGCCCGAACTACCGGGGCGAGAATCATTATGTGAACGAACCAGCAGTGACTGACGGCAATCTCATCACCGCAAGCGGACTCGCACCGGTAGAGTTCGCGTACCATGTATTCCGGAGTCTGGATGTCATGGCACCTGCAACGCTCGAAGCCTGGCACGGGCTTTTCACCACCCGGCAGCCCGAATATTTCTATGCCCTGATGGGATCCCTGCCGAACCGGTAGGGATTCATGTGTATGTGTGTGGACCGAAACCGTCCTTTCTTTAATTGACGGACCCGGTAACCGGATTGTGAAGGCCCCGTCGTCAAATCTCCGGAACCGGGGGCACGGAGGAGCTCTGGTATGGGAGTCGATACCCTGCTCAGAAATATCTGCATTCCGCGCTCTTTTTTTCACGCTGCTGTTTTTTTCCATTGAACCATCGCACCAGCACAATACGCGATGGGGATTCCCCAGAGCGGGTTTGCGATCCAGGCAAATACAGAAAAAACCTGCAGAATGAGTCGCGCTCCCGGAGTATCATTACCAAAAGCAGTCATAAAGGCGATGAAAAAAAACACAGCCCAGATGAGCAGGAAGACGGCGATACCGATGAGGCCGCCCCGCCAGTTGGAAATGATGGTGTTCAGTTTTGCACCCCGGACAATCAATACGTTATTTTACTGACTGTGCCGTTCAAAAACGTTTCTCAGAAACCCGGTTGGTGAACATGTGATCCTCACACCTCCCCATCGCATGGTCGGGCAGCCCCGTACTCTCTCTGATTTACGACCATGGTAACTGGATCGTTACCGGACCCGTCGCCAGTTTCCGGCCCTGGCAGCGGGACTGCTATCAGGAAAACGAAATGAAGAGATTACCTTCATGGGGTTTAACCGCACTATACCTTCAATACAAAGATTACCGGTGGGATCTATGGCAGACGGACAAGATTATTTTTATCATCCTGCTCGTCCTGTCGGTACTGCTGAATTTCCTATTCCCTGTTCCGGCGTTCCTTTCCCCTCCCTTCACGTATTCCGGGTTTCTCATCATCGGCTTTGGTCTTGTCCTGGTTCTCTGGAGCCGTTCATTATTCCTGAAAAATGCAACAACTATGCAACCGTCAGAAGAACCCACGTCGCTCGTGACCTCAGGCCCGTTTCGCATGAGCCGTAACCCGGTATACCTCGGAATGGCATCAATCCTTCTGGGTGTTGCAGTAGTGCAGGGAACACTGGTCGCCCTTGCATTTCCCATTATTTTCGTTATGTTGATCGAATTGTTCCTTATTCCGGGCGAAGAGCGGATGCTGGAAAAAATATTTGGAGAATCGGTACCGGGAGTATAAAAAAAATGTCCGTAGGTGGATATAACGCCGCAAGGTTTTCTGGTGCCGGTATACGTTATGGTGTGCGGTATCCGGACTCTCTTTGATTGAAGGACCCGTCATCAGGTGCCGGAACCAAAGGGCACTGAGGTTTGGCTGGTGCCGGATGGATCGTTATGGTAAACCGATCTAAAAAAGTATCAGCAGCTGCCGGCAGATCCGGCAACGTATTTCCGGACATCCACGACCGCACCGCCCTTAGCCATGCGTTCTGCTATTCCGAGAATTTCGTGAGCAACGTGCTCGTCAACATAGTCCTCACCGCAGTTTGTGCAGACCTGGGCGGGAACTTCCTTGACAACAAGAGTAAGACCGTCGCGATCGAAGGTGACGGTCGTCAAGCCTTCTTTTGTTTGCCCGTGTTTACAGATTACGCATTTCATGATCTCCTCCTTAATGAGAAATCTTACGGCATAATCAATAATATCCGTATTTTTTATGAGCTTGCTCAATTGGCAGGATCTCCTGGACAATCACCAGTTTTTCCTCTTTATCAATATCGTAAAATGCGGTGTAACTGCGGGAAATGTGAAGTCTGTATATTACAACCCCTCCGCGTAAAACCAGTTTTTCTTTATCTCCCTGGCTTCCCGGGAAGGGATCTTCTTCGAGCCGTTTAAGGGCAGTTTTGATTATCCTTCGTGACTTCTCCGGCAGACGATTTATCTCGTCAGACAACTCGTGCCAGAGCACAAGGGAAAAGGTCAATCCTTAATCTCCGAAAGTGAAACATACCCTTTTTTCTTCCGGCTGCTCCACGTTTTGACATCTTCCTCCAGCCGGCGCTTCTTACGGTCCTCGATCATTTCTGAAAGAAGATCCGTATACGTCTGGCCAGCAGCTCGCATCTCCGCAAGATCCTTCCATACCGGTTCTGTTACGGGTATCCGTTTTACCGCAGACATGATCAGATTGTAAGCATTGTAAGTATGAATATTTTTGGCGGATTTTTTCTCTTCATGCTGTGGTGCGGGGCCGGGCTGGTAGTGATTGGCGAACCCGTCGTCACATCTCCGGAACCGAAGGGCACTCAGGAGCGCCGGTACTGATGTCAGTACCACGAAACGTGGGTTAAAGAACGAATACGATGTGAGCACATTTTCCTCTAATCCGGAAATATGGAGTATAATAAGACGAGTCAAAAGCGAGTATTCATTTTAGCGGCTGTACCGGATTAGAGTTTTACCTATCCTCCCGCAGCCTCAACATTTCGATGTGTCGCATGGGTGTTCCGTAGTTAACCATGAACTCACCCGGTGACGAGCCGCCGGGTGCAGCTCAGCCGCCCCGGCCGTTGACAATCCGCCAAATATCCCCGCTGCCTCACATCACCGCGCCATCAGCGCGAACACACCCCATCCAAGATATTCACGCGTGTACGCGGCGTAGCGTTTTGGTTCCACCGTCAGTCTGGCCCTGACCTCTTTTACGAAGTCGTCGTCGGGATTCGCTTCGAGCCACCGGCGCATGGTGAGCCACTTGGCCGCTTCGTACCTGTCCCAGCCTTCCCGGTCAGCCAGAACCATTTCCACAACATCGTAGTTGAGGTCGCCAAAAGACGCGAGAAGTTCCGGGAGCAGGAGAAAGTCGGAGACAGAATGGGCATCGCATCCCCTGGCAACGTCTTCTGTCGGGGGTAACCGCACCCAGTAGGGCTCGCCGATGAGGATGATTCCTCCGGGGCGGAGACTCTTTGCCAGAAGCCCGATGGTGCCGGCGACTCCCCCGCCGATCCACGTGGCACCGAGACAGGCTGCCACACCGACCTTTTCATCGGCAACGTAGCCGGCAGCGTCGCCGTGGATGAACCCGACCCGGTCGGCAACTCCGAGTTCTTCAGCCCGGAGTTTCGCCTGTTCGGTGAACAACGGGCTCATGTCGATGCCGATGCCGGTGATTCCGTAATCGCGTGCCCAGGTGCACAGCATCTCGCCCGAACCGCTGCCGAGGTCGAGCACACGAGCCCCCGGTTCCAGGCGCAACGCTGCGCCGAGCGTGGCGAGATTTTCCGGTGTGAACGGGTTATGGATGCGGTGAGCACTTTCGGTAATGGTGAAGATACGTGGGATGTCCAATGTACAACCTCCTTTTACTAAGTTGTGTAATAACGGGAATATACCCTTAGTGACTGTTGTGGATAAGGGTTTTAACTATCACACAACAGCCTCAACGTTTCGACTTGTTGCTTTGGTGTAAACCGGCGCGAGCGAGCTTTGGCCCGGGAAATTTTCGCTACAACCAAACCCGGCAATAAATTTTTCCGGCTCGTACCGGTTCCTGCCGGAAAAAATCCGGAGCGATCGCATCCGGAGTCCCGGGAAATGTTCCGGTCTGCCGGAACATAATCCGCTGCATTGCCGGGCCGGTATTGAACAGTAAAACCAAACACGTTCCTGCCGGAAAAAATGTTGAACTCACATCAGGGGTGCCAGATTATCGTTCAGGAATACCGGATCAGGTTTTCTTCACTGAATACCGGAGCCATAGAATACCCGTCCCCAGTACCTCACTTTTAAGAAGTTGCAGGGGAACCTGAAGATCCATAAAACCGGCTTTATGGGGATCGAACATAGTTGGATCTGGTATACCCCCTGCAAGGTAAGGATGGATAAGGACACTCACTTCATCAACAACCCCTGCCTGCAGGAGCACACTGTTGAGGGTTCCCCCGCTGTCCACCCTGATCGTGTTAACCCCATAATCCCGGTTCAGCATATCCAGTGCGGTACGCATATCGATATGGTCATCTCCGGTTACAATGGTGCGATCTTTCCATCCCGGAGAAAATCCCGGTATTCCTGCGGGGTTGAGGATGAACACAGGGCTAAAACGTCCCGCATGTAGGGCCATTTCCGTATTGCATCCCAGCAACGCACCCTTCCCCGGCTGTCAGCGATGACCAGTAACGGGCGGGGATCAGGGAGTCCATGGGGAGGTCTGAACATTTCCTCATGCTCCGGGGGAACTTCCAGCGCAGGATCGTCCCGGACTGCTGCAAGCACCGTTTCACTACCGAAAAGAATGGCATCGGGGTTCCATTGTGCAGCAAGCGCATAATAGAGTTCAAGATCCGCCGGAAATCCGGTTATACGACCATCGAGACTTGTAGCGGTATGGAGAATGACTTTTGGCAGCATACAAAAATTCCCTGAGATATTTCTCCAGCCCGGGAATTATAAAAACGTGGTGTGCGGAGTGAAACTAACATTCTGCTTTTACCAGCGACACCAGGATTTTTTTTAGTGGCGGCTGGTCACCCTCTTCCATTATGGACGCATGCGTGTGGGGCGGACCTGGGACTGTGATGGTACCGGACCCGTCGTCAATTGCCGGAACCGAGGGCACTGAGGAACGTGAGCGGTACGGAGGGGTCGGAACGCATCAGTGTGATTGATCCGTCCCTGGAAAAAATGATTGACAGGAATTCCTTTCTTACCGGAATCCCTGTTTGAAATCCTCGACTTCAATCCCGGCCTGTTTGAGGATCCCGATCAAAGTCCCCTTCTTTAGTTCGCGGTGAAGAGGAACAGAAAAGACCCGCCATTCTTTTTGCACGACAATGTGGCTCGCGGACTGCCGCTTGATCTCGAATCCGTGCTTCGCAAGATACTTGACCAGATCTTCCCCGGCAACGACCGGGAGTTTATGCGACATCTGCCACTTCGACCTTGGAGATTTCGCGGTGATGTGCAGGAGATTTCCTGTGAAGTTCTTCCCGCTGGACTTCGAGAACAAGTTCGATTGCTTCTTTGATATTGGCGAGCGCTTCTTCCCGGGTCTCACCCTGACTGATCGCCCCGGGGATCTCCACGCACTGGACCGTGAAACCGCCTTCTTCCTGGGGTTCGAGCACCACCGTATATTTCATAGGTACTCATTATTCACGAAAGAGTATACAATTTTTCCTCTGGGAACTCCGGGTCGATCCGGGCTTTTTCCGTGCGGGCTGCATGCGGTGGGGCGGGGCCGGGCTCTCGGTGATTTGGCGGACCCGGGACCGGATTGGGAGGGGCCGTCGTCAATTACCGGAACCGGGGGCACTGAAGAGCCCGGAACCAAGGGGGCAGTACCCTGATTCAAAATACCCTCATTCCAGGCTCCTTTTGTCAATCCAGGCAAGGTCATTTTTTGTGCAGTGGAAATGGTGCCAACGCCCACGGAAAATAACTGTTAAATCGGATATTTTTGGAAAATGACTGATTTAAATGGATTAATACCGTGCAATTTAGCAGGCTTACAAGCCCCTCTTTTTCAGGGCGCTGGTTTAGGGTGTGGGAGTGGAGTTTCGCGGTCCGGGATGCCCTGGCATGCGATTTTCATTTTTACGACGTGAAATGCAAATCTCACGAAAGCATCCGGAGGGGAGGAGATGAGGATCCCGGAATCTGATTCAAGTCATCCTGGACATGCGTTCACGGCGGGATCGATTCTCCGTCGGAGAGTCACGTTCCGGGAGGCTGCCGGACCCCCCGGAGCGGCACTTTTCCGGGAAAAACCGGTACTAGTGTTTTACAATAAGGCTGTTTTGCGCTCTGTTTGGCGGGAATTGGCATAAATATGCCCCGGAAAATGTCGGGCCGTATTGTATTCTATTGGCAGATCGTTCCAAAACCGCTACTAACGTGCAGAAAACGAAAAAAACCCCTGTTTTCAGGATCATGGTTCACGTCGGGGAGAGCGTGTTTTTTCGTTGGAGAAATATGCGTTTCTATGCTGGTTGTTGTTGTTAACGAAAACACTGGACGATGCCCGGGACCCAAATGTGATGGGGAACGAAACTTAACTCCACAAAAATATTTTTGCTGCGATCCTGGCCCTTCCAATTTTTTTTTGGCTCGTGTCGGTTCCATCCGGTAAAAATACGGCGCGATCAATTCCCGCCGGAAATTTTTTGCCGGAGACTATTGGAGCGGACAAAATGTTACGGCTCGTCCGCATCTACCGGGAAAATTGCGGTGCGATTCCCGTTTGGT
Source organism: uncultured Methanomicrobiales archaeon (assembly GCA_963732285.1). Lineage (GTDB taxonomy): Archaea > Halobacteriota > Methanomicrobia > Methanomicrobiales > Methanospirillaceae > Methanoregula. Next base: position 136,994 of record CAVSYT010000002.1, read on the forward strand.
ACCCTGGGGAATTTTTCTGATCGCTGGAATGAATGCGCCGGACCGTTGCCGGGTTTCGTTGGGGCCGGCTCGCCCGCTCTCGTATCAACGTGGGTGGGGCGGGGCCGGGCTGGAGGTTGGGCGGGCTCGAATAGCGTTATTTTTCAATAAAAATGAGCTTGTTTTGACTTAATAGGGGTTTACTTTTATATCGGTTTCCAAGTTGGTCAACGAATACAACAATTATGTCCATACTTTTGGTAAGTGCATTCCTGTCCCAAGCCTGTTCCTCCTCAAGCGAATCAGTATCTTTCCGAAATTCATATTTTTTGCCACTTAACAATTCATTATCGTTTTTAATAAATTCAACATGCGCTACCCTTCGAAATATTTCTTTTTGAGAAAAGATCCTCAGTCGTTTTGGTTTAATGTACTCCTCAATTTCTAAATAATCCAAAGTGACTGTTTTCCATCCAGTATTTCGTGCAGTTGCGAGAAGAACTACTCCTCCAAAATCCTCTTCATCCCATAGCCAATCAATGTCAACTCTAACTTGTGATTTTTCTTTTTTACTATCATTGAGAAAATTATATGTTGATAACCCTGCGCCGTAGATAGCAACCAAAGGTAAAATTAATGTTGGAAGTATTGAGGTTAAGTCGGTTAAAGCCATAGATTACTTTGTAAATTAATCTTCTTTATAAATAAATTGCCTATTTCGTTTTGAATTATTCGTTTCAGAACGAGTTTACTAAAATTTACTCTGAAGTGTGACTTTTCGACCTGCGGTGGGGCGGGGCCGGGCTGGTAATGATTGGGCGGGCCCGGAACCGGATTTAGTACGGAACCCGTCGTCTATTGCTAATGTACTGAAAGCACTGATGAACGGATGATTGACAAAAAAGGATTCCGAACATCAGGATCCTTACTGCGGTAGGAGATCCAAAAGTCCTAATCGATCCTGCCTTGAGTTAGTTGAGTTGTGACACGTGACTTTAATTCTTGCAAAATATTTACTTACCAAATACCAGGTGTATTACTATCAATTACATCCTGAATTGCTTCTTGGCAGATGACTTGAATATTGAGCCCAAGCTCTTGGGTCTTTACAAACATATCGTTTGGCAAAGTAATATACACATCAACCATCATGTTGTCTTTTTGGTCTGTCATAAAACTCTTTTCGGCGTCTACCATAATGAACGCATCTCAAAACTCAGTGCTTTGATTTCCGGAGTCAGCCAAGTGGTGGTGCGGCCCCGTCCTCTCTTTGATTGACTGACCGGAACCGGATTTGGTGGAAGTCAATTAACGGTCAACCGATATGTGGATGAATACTCCCGGTTCAGAAGTGGAAAGACTGGATCCAGCGAGTGAATTACATTATTGAAGTGATGATAACGGGGTTGCTGGATGATGGATGAGGAATGTTACTAGGGACGGGATGAACCGGACCCGAACTTTCCCGTTGCATTGGATGGTATGATTGTAACCTTAAAGATATCCGCAACCTGCCTTGTATGAAAAAATGAAACCAAAATACTGATGATAGAATAAACTTCATAGAGCATCGAATGAATTTTTTAGAGCCAATTCGTACGAAAATAAATCAATTTGAAATAACGCACCCGATAATCAGTGGGGTAATTACGTACTCAATATTTGTTCTATCTGTTTTTGCGATTTTTTTGTTCACATCTTTTTCTGTACTTGATTCCCCAATCTATTGAGATTGAAAATGCTCGATATATCGTAATACAATAATTCAATACCAAGCAGCCATCATTGCACTCGTTATCAGTTTGTCAATTATCGCAGTACAAACCACTGCCTCATCTTATGGCTCAAGAGTAATTCCAATTTTTAAAAGAAATCCAGATCTTTGGATACTTATTATTTTATATTTAGTTTCTGTAACCTTTGGACTAATTCTACTATTACGTCTGGATGGTGTTCTCAACTATTTAGGTATCAATCAAAACTACCTGCTTTTATCGGAATAATATCTCTTGATGAGAATTTTTTTCGTAGTCGATTTAATTATCGGGTTGAGTAGTTTCTTTGTATTGATTCCATATTTACTAAATACGATTGATTTATTGAAAATTGAACGATTGATAAAAATATTCTCAAACCAGATTTCCAAAAATGATTTTCTCCATCCAGAACTTGAAAATAATGCCTTTGAGGCATTGTCCAATTTGATCGATATTTCCATCAAACAAAATGATATCTCAATGCAAAATTGGACTTCGGGAGCTAATTATAAAATTTAAAGAGATTTGGCCAACTGAACAAAACAGTTTGGAAGATAAGTCCATTGCTCAAAATGTAAGGAATGAGTTAATTCGGTGTTGCGAATTGGCAGCAGAGAAAAAAGATCAATAGGATCTTCGGAGAACTGTATACAAAGTCTAAATGGTTTTTATATGTCGATACCCCGAGATTTTGCGGATTCTAACCACAATGCTTTAAATGGATTTAGAATCGTTGGAAAAATTGCGATAAAAAATGACCTTGAAAACTCCAAAGGGATTATTGTTGAAAATTTGTCAAAATTTAGTGAAAATTTTATCGAGAACGAGCAAGGAGAAAATTTATTTTTTGTTCAAGATACATTGGAAGAATTTTTTTTGTTAGCAGTAAAGAACGAACAAAAAGAAACCGTAGAAAATATTGTAACTAAACTAAATTTGATAAATCGATGCCTGTCTCAAAATACACTTCAATCAAATTTACAGCAGAATATGATACTCCTTAAGCAAATTTGTTTATGCTCAATTGAAAAAAGATGGCATTCTGCTTCAGAAAAAGGAATTAAAGGTTTTCACAATTTCACTAAAACAATTGTCGAACAGAATAATCTCTTATTAGTAGACCAAGTTACGGGTCATTTAATTGACATCGGTGTTTCGGCGAGCTGAAAACAAGGATTTAGGAAATTTTAAATTAGTATTGGAAACGTTGGAAGATATCAGTAAAGTTACAAAATTTGATCAAACAAAACTGGATAGTTCAAAAGAATTTACTGAGAACTGGTTCAGTAATTTCAAACGAACCTATTGATCAGTCTAGTGCCTCACTAATTTCAGAGATCATCTGAAAAAATTTCAATGCGAGGTATAGACAACCAATGGGACTCTCAAATTTGGGAGATAATTAATTTTAATCTTGGTCTATGGCAGACGGCATTAAAGGTAAATGATACTCCTGCAGCACAACAGACAGTAGAAACGATAAAAAATATTGGAATCAATTCTGCAAAAAATAAATTAAAACATTCTACACCATACTCTCTTGTTGCATTAATTAATATTTTTCAGGAATCTAAAGAAGATAGTAATTCCTTTATGGATTCTATAGATGCCATTGGTGAAATAGCCGCAGTTTCAGCTGAAAATAATATTAATTCTGCAGAATTACAAGCTCTCGACTCCATAGATTTAATTATTGATAAAAAACCGAATTGGTTATTGGTCAAACCTTTACTAAAAATGGGGATTTTTTTGTAGAGCGAGAAGACCTAAAAACAAATTCGTGCATTTCATATTCTTAAAAAACTTATTAAAACCAATCCTAGTTTAATTAAGGAATTTGCTGAATTTAGAAGAGGGATACCAGATAATAAAAAGAGAGATCTGGATGTTTTTTTAAAGTAAAGGTAATATTTTTCTGAATTCTATCCGAGAGTAAAGAATAATCGAGAAAGGAAAAAACGACAGCATTTTTTCGACCCGAATTAAATCCTTTCATTATATTTGTCGATATGTTGTTTGCAAAAGCGAATTCCCATTTATACTTAGTATTTGGTATAAGGTGTCCCTAACATCTCATCAAGAACCCCGTCAACAAAGGTACACATCAGCACAGTCTTCTAATCCCTTCATCCAACACCCCCCATATTCCCACAGTATATATCACTCCCCGATCATCAGTATAATTGAATGAAGTCTACGGACCAGACCCGTATTCACGAAGCCCTCGCCGACGCCACCTTCGGGGCATACCGCGAAGTGCCGTCATCCGCCTCCCCCCGGATGTCCTCCGGGTGATCGAACAGGCCGCTGCCGCCGAGACATCCCCGGTAGCCCGCGGGGAGTTTGCCAATATTTTGCAAAATATCACCATGGCCGAAAAACTCGGCGTCCCGATGTGCCAGGATACCGGTGTCCCGGTAATTTACCTCACCATCCCCCCGGATGTTCCGCTCACGCAGGAACTCTACGATGCAGTAGCCGAAGGCGTGCGAAGAGCAACGAAAGAAGTACCCCTCCGGCCGAATGTCGTGGATCCCCTCACCCGCCACAATACCAATGACAATACCGGCCACGGGATGCCGGCCATCCACGTGAAACCCGGGGAAAAATTCACCGTCACCGTCTTTCCCAAGGGTGCCGGGGCCGAGAACATGTCCCGGATCGGCATGCTCCTCCCCTCGCAGGTGAACCAGATCGAGAAGTTCGTAGTCGAGACGGTCTACCTCGCGGGCTCCCGGCCCTGCCCGCCCATCGTGATCGGTGTCGGCATCGGCGGGACCTTTGACGGTGCAGCCGCGATGGCAAAGGAAGCCCTCCTCCAGCCGCTCGACAGATGACGGAGTACGAACGCGGGATTCTTGCGGCCGTGAACCGGCTCGGCATCGGGCCGATGGGACTGGGCGGCGACTTCACGGCACTTGCGGTCAAGGTGAAGACGGCCGGGTGCCACACGGCATCGCTGCCGGTTGCGGTGAATATCCAGTGCTGGGCGAACCGGCATGCAACGGTTGAGGTGAAGCGATGACAGCAAGACGCAAAGCCCGTCCAGCTCCGCACGCCGCTTGGCGAGGAAGTGCTGGCGCTCCACGCGGGGGATCATGTCGAACTCTCGGGTCTTGTCTATACGGCCCGGGACGAGGCGCACCTCCGGATGCAGAAGGACGGCATCCCGTTCGATCCCAAGGGTGCGGTCATCTACCACTGCGGCCCGGTGATACAGGACAAGCGGGTGATCGCAGCCGGGCCCACGACCTCGGCCCGGATGAACGAGTTGTCGGGTTTCTTATTCGACAAGGGAGTGCGGGCGCTCATCGGGAAAGGCGGCATGGGAACGCGCGTGCGGGAGCAGCTGAAAGGCAGGGGCGTGTACCTCGCGTTCACCGGCGGGTGTGCGGCCCTTGCAGCGGATCGCATGACTCTTAAAGGAGTGTTCTTCGAGGATCTCGGCATGGCAGAAGCCGTCTGGGTGATCGAACTCGACCGGCTCCCGCTCGTTGTCGGTATCGATTCGCATGGCAACGATATCTTCGGGGATGTCAGTAAGCATGCAGAAGCGGAATATACCCGGTACCGGAAGTCATGACCGCGTTTTTTCAGACAGGTATAAAGAATAGGTTTTTTTCACTACAGCGGTTACATATATACGTTAGGATATTTTCCATGAAACTCGCCATTGACGAGACCCGGTGCAAGGGTTGTAATCTCTGTACGAAAGTCTGCCCGTACAAGATCTTCCGGGAAGGCAAAAGACTCAACCGCAAGGGTGTTGCATTACCGGAACTTGACCGTCCCGAGCGCTGCGCCAACTGCCGGCTGCAGAAACTCTATGGCCGGCAGCTCTGCGGGGTCTGCCAGCTCACCTGCCCGGACCAGGCAATTCACTGGATCGAGGAAGAACCGTACGAACTCCACAAGGTGGCGATTGAATATTGACACGGACTGAATTCTGGCAGGGAAATACTGCCTGTGCAGAGGGGGCACTTGCAGCCGGATGCAATTTCTTTGGCGGGTACCCGATCACCCCCTCGACGGAAGTTGCCGAACACATGGCAGCAAAGCTCCCGAAGAAAGGCGGGGTCTTCATCCAGATGGAAGACGAGATCGCCGGCATGGCCTCGATCATCGGAGCTTCGTGGACCGGCGCCCGGGCAATGACCGCAACGAGCGGCCCCGGCTTCTCCTTAATGATGGAGAACATCGGGTTTGCCGCCATGACCGAGACTCCCTGCGTGGTCGTCAACGTCCAGCGGGGCGGTCCCTCCACCGGCCAGCCGACGATGTCGGCACAGGGCGACATGATGCAGGTGCGGTTCGGCTCGCACGGCGATTACGCGATCATCGCGCTCTGCCCGGCAACCGTGCAGGAGATGTACGAGCTGACCGTGAAGGCCTTCAACCTCGCGGACAAGTACCGCGTGCCGGTCTTCCTGATGGCAGATGAGACGGTCGGGCACATGCGGGAGAAGATCATCGTCCCCGACACGGTTGAGCGGGTTGAGCGAAAACCCCTCGTGCCCGGCACCCTGCCGTTCAGGGCAACGGATGCGGATCTGGTCCCCGGCTTTCCCCAGTTCGGCAAGGGCCACCATGTCCATGTCACCGGGCTCACCCATGATGAGCGGGGCTACCCGTGTGCCACGAACCCGAAGCTGCACGCGAGCGCTTGTGCAGCGCCTGGTCGACAAGATCGAGAACGCCCGTGACGATATGGCGGACTACGATATCATCAACCCCGACGCCGAGCAGGTCTTTGTTGCGTACGGCGGCCCGGTCCGGACCGTCCAGCAGGTGATGCACGACCAAAAGGACAAGAACATCGGGTTCCTCCGGATCCGCACGGTCTGGCCGTTCCCGGAGAAGGCCCTTGCGGAGTTCAAAAACGCAAAAGCGTTCCTTGTCCCGGAGATGAACCTCGGCCAGATCGCCCGCGAGATCGAGCGGCACGTGAAGGTGCCGGTCATCAGCATCCCCAAGCTCGGCGGCGAACTGCACACCCCGCAGAACTCGTCGCCGCACTGGAGGCGCACCCATGAGTTTCGAGGACTGGTACCGGCAGGACCGGCTCCCGCATATCTACTGTGCCGGCTGCGGGAACGGGACGATCATCAACTGCACGCTCGCGGCGATCGACCAGATGGGCTGGAAGAAGGAGGATACGGTCTTTGTCTCCGGTATCGGCTGCTCCTCGCGGGCCCCCGGTTACATCCTCACCGACTCGCTCCACACCACCCACGGCCGGGCCATTGCGTTTGCCACCGGTGTCAAGATGGCAAACCCGGACCTGCACGTCGTCGTCTTCACGGGCGACGGCGACCTGGCAGCCATCGGCGGCAACCACTTCATCCATGCCTGCCGGCGCAACATCGATCTCACGGTGGTCTGCATGAACAACCAGATCTACGGCATGACCGGCGGGCAGGGCAGCCCGACCACCCCGAAAGGCTGCCTCTCGTCCACCACCCCGTACGGGTGTGCCGAGACCCCGTTCGATCTCTGCGAACTTGCAACCGCTGCGGGAGCCAACTATGTCTCCCGCTGGACCTCGTATCATGTGAAGGAACTCGAGAAGGCGGTCAAGGTGGGTCTCGAGACCCCGGGCTTCTCGTTCATCGAGGCGCTCGTCCAGTGCCCCACGGCATTCGGGCGCAGGAACAAGTTCCGGCAGGTGGCAGACCATGTCGAGTACCTGCAAGTCGCACTCGCTCCTGAAGGCAAAACGCGACCGGATGCTTGAGAACGGCGAGCAGATCCCCGAGGATATGTTCGTTGTCGGGGAACTCACCCGGCGGAACCGGCCGGCCATGGGGGTGAAACCATGAGGCACGAGGTACGGTTCTCGGGATTTGGCGGGCAGGGGATCATCCTCTCGGCCGTGATTCTCGGCAGGGCCGCTGTGATGTACGACAACAAGTTTGCCGTCCAGACGCAGGTGTACGGGCCGGAAGCCCGGGGCGGGGCTTCGATGAGCCAGGTTATCATCGACGATGACCCGATCCTCTACCCCAAGGTGGCGAATCCCGACATCTACGTCATCATGTCGCAGGAAGGCTTCGAGAAGTACGGGGCAGTCGCAGAGGACCCCGCGGTGATGCTCGTCGACTCCACGCTCGTCCACTCCCGGCCGAAGTGCCGGTGCATCGAGATCCCTGCAACCCGGGAAGCAAAACAGACGCTGAAAAAAGATATCGTGGCAAACATCGTGATGCTCGGGGCGCTCGTTGCCGCAACGCATGTCGTGAGCGAGGAATCGCTCGAGAAAAGCCATCCTCGATTCCGTGCCCAAGGGGACCGAGGATCTCAACCTGAAAGCCATGCAGCTCGGCCTGCAGCTGGGGAAACAACCATGAAGTTACGCGAATACGAGGCAAAGAACGTCATGAAAGCAGTCCGGGATCCCCGTCCCGGCAGGATTCCTGATCCGATCCGCTGACGAACTCACCGCCCCATCTCGATGAACTGGGCGATAAGCATTCGTCCTCAAGGCACAGGTGGATGTCGGCGGCAGGGGAAAGGCCGGCGGTATCCTGATGGCCGGACAAGGCAGACGGCGATCGCAAGGTGGCACAGGAGCTCTTCGGAAAAGAGATCAAGGGCCTGCCCGTAAAGGAGATCCTTGCCGAGCAGCAACTCGATATCCAGCACGAATACTATCTCTCGATCACGGTTGACCGGTCGAGCAAGCAGCCGCTCATCCTCTTCACCGAAGCCGGTGGGGTCGAGATCGAGATCACCGCAAAGGAACACCCGGAACTGATCCGGAAGGTTGATCGCAAACCCCCTCATGCGGGATCTCCCGCCGTTCATGATCCGCGAACTCGATCGGGACAGCGCCCAAGGAGATCAGGCCCGATCATCAACAAGCTCTACCGGATCTTTCATCGAGAAGGATGCCCTCCTTGCCGAGATCAACCCGCTGGTCACCACCCCGCAGGGAGTCTTTGCGGCGGATGCCAAGATCATCGTGGACGACAATGCGCTCGGCCGGCAGGGGATTCACGGTCAACCGCGACCTCTCTGAACGCGAGCGGGAGGCGGAGAAGCACGGGTTCTCGTACGTGGAGCTGGACGGGAAGATCGGCGTGATCGGCAACGGTGCCGGGCTCACGATGGCAACCCTCGACCTCATCGAGTTCTATGGCGGGAAAGCGGCAAACTTCCTCGATGTCGGTGGCGGGGCCGAGAGCGAGCGGGTGATGCACGCGGTCCGGCTCGTGGCAAGTGTCCCGACCGTGAAGGTCATTGTCGTGAACCTGCTGGGCGGGATCACCAAGTGCGATGAGGTGGCAAAAGGTATCATCGCAGCAGGAATCTCCCAGAAAGTGATCGTCCGGCTCGCCGGGACCAACGAAGCGGAAGGGCGGCGGCTCCTCTCCGAGAAAGGCTACGAGATGCTGGATACGATGGATCTTGTGGTCAAGAAGGCAGTCGAGGTGACCGCATGATCTACGGTGATAAGAATACAGGGATTCTCGTGCAGGGCGCCACCGGCAAACAGGGCGAGTTCCATATCGGCCTGATGAATGCCTATGCAAAGCAGGTCGGCGGAAAAGGGCGTTGTTGCCGGTGTCACTCCCGGCAAGGGCGGCCAGCAGGTGCATGGTGTCCCGGTATACAATACCGTGAAGGACGCGATGAAGGACCACGATATCGGTTCAGCGGTCATCTTCGTCCCCGCCGGTGCAGCAGCCGACGCGATCATGGAGGAGGCGAATGCCGGTATCACAACCATCGTCTGCATCACCGAGCACATCCCGGTGCAGGACACGATGAAGGCGATCGCGTATGCACCGGATGGAGGGTGCGCGCGTGATCGGCCCCAACTGCCCCGGGCTCCTCTCGCCCGGTGAAGTGAAGATGGGGATCATGCCCTCAGGCCTCTTCTCCCGCGGGAATGTCGGTGTCATCTCCCGATCGGGAACGCTCACCTACGAGGTCGTGGACGAGCTCACCCGGGCCGGTATCGGCCAGAGCACGGTGGTCGGGATCGGCGGCGACCCGGTGATCGGCCAGACCTTTGTCGATGTGCTCGAAGCGGTTCGAGAAGGATCCGCAGACAAAGGCGGTTGTCCTGATCGGTGAAGTGGGCGGGAACCTCGAAGAGGAAGGGGCAAAATCCACCGACCTCCCGATCGTCTGCCTATATTGCCGGTGTCTCGGCCCCGCCGGACAAGCGGATGGGACACGCGGGTGCGATTGTCGAGGGTGGCGAAGGCGATGCCCGCTCCAAGATCGCCCGGCTGAAAAAGCATGGCGTGCCGGTTGCATCCCGGCTCTCGGAGATTCCGGAGATGGTCCGGAAACTGTTCTGCGGGTGCTGAATTTTTCATATCTTTTTTATCGATCCGGTTATTGAGGGTCACCATTTCCTTATCAGGGCAATTGAGTAATTGCCTCTGTCAGTGATAGTCAGGAAATCCCCCTGCTCAATCGTAAAAAGATCATACTATACCAAAAAAACCTGGGTTATGAAAATCCTCCCAACCTTTATTAATCCCAAATCAATCAGTTATTATGCTCCCCAAAAAGGAATTTTCCGATGTGATCTATAATGTCCTCACACCGTCCGATCTCCATGCGAAGGTCGCGGAGTTGATCGCCCGGGCAAAAAATCCTGATGTCGTTATCACGTATGGGAAGGGACATCTTTTCATTGCGCATAAAAAATTCAGTAATGGCCTGTCGATATCAACGGACGGACTTGGCATGTGGGAGATCAGGGGACTGATGGCGACAAAGGACGAGTCGTACCAGTACACCAGTGATATGGTAAAAACAGAAAAGACAGAAACAGTTGCCCGGGCAATTGCAGCCCTGATGATCAACTGGCAGGAGAGTGAATAAGTCATAAAACGGGGGTAGTGGCCCCCACATTCAGGTATACGTCATCTCCTTTTTTTCGTTGTGCCGTACCGTTTCTTTGCCGTACCGGTATTATTGTTATGGTGTGAAACTTCCGGTGCCGGATGATGATATTCTCCTGCGCTGGTGCAGGCAAAGTCGATAAACCCGTTGAACGGGTCTGTCTTGAGCAACCGGACCCTGACTTTCTGCCCAATCCTGAGTCCATGCTGGCCCTGCATTACACGGCCTTCTGCCGGGGGATTGATAAGCCGGACATAGGTCCCTTTTTCCGAATGCACCGGTCACCAGCGCATCAAACGATGTGCCGATCCTGTCCTGGAGCAGCACCGCAGCTGCGGCTTTGCGCATGAACCGTTCGACCTTCTTTGATCCTTTCTCCTTATCGGTCAGCCATGCAGACTGGTCAACGAGTTCTTCCGGGGTATAGGGACTCTCTACCTTGTCCAGAACGGTTTTTACCAGCCGTTGTATGATGAGATCGACATAGCGCCGGTTCGGGGCGGTGCCGTGCGTGTAATCGGTGACCGCAAGAGCGAAGTGACCGAGTGGAGGCTCATCGGGATCGAGCGGAACATATTCGCCGGCCCCCATCAGTTTTACGACCGTGAGCGACAGGTCAGGGAAGCGTTCCGGATCGGCTTCTTTCTGCCGGCTGAGGAATTCCGTGAGTGCCTTTGCATCCGGTTCATCGGGAAGGTTCTCTCCATACAGTGCAGCAGTCAGCACAATCTCGTCCCAGTGTTTGGGGATGCGGACAATGCGCTGGATCATCGGGTATCCCTGCATCTCCGAGGAATGTGACCGTAGTCCCGTTTGCAGCTACCATGAACTCCTCGATCAGGTTCCGTGCCATATTCTTCTTCTGGACAACGAGCGCTTTTACGGTACCCTCCTCAACAACCGGTTCAGCCTCTATCGTTTCGAGTTCGAGTGCACCCTGTTCAGTCCGGAATTTTTTTAACCGGAGTGCAGCCTCGTGCTGCAACCGTACCTGTGCTTCGAGCCCTTTAACTTCATGGAAAATTTTGGGGATGGGTGCGGCACCTTCCAGCCAGTCCCCGACTTCTTCATAGATGAGTTTGGCCTTGTTGGCAACAATCGCCCGGTAGAGGTTGCCATGGCGGACGCTGCCATCTGCAAGCACCGTGTATTCAATGATCACCGCCCTGCAATCCTGTCCCGGCAGGAGCGAGGAGATACCTTTTGAGAGCTGGTCAGGCAGCATGGGATAGGTGACGATTCCCGTATAGACAGAAGTCCCATTGTATGCAGCGTACTGGTCAGCCTGTGAGTGCTTGGGAACAAAGTGATCGACATCAGCAATCGCAATCTTCACATGAATTTCATCGTCCGGTCCCCGTTCGCAATACTCCATCTGGTCAAGGTCCTGTGAGTCAGAAGTTATCGATCGATGACCACAGGAGGGAGCGGAGATCCTGCACGTTTTTTCCGACAGACTCAGAGGTATCCGGAATAATTGCATTCACTTCACGGATAACTGCTTTCGGGAACTCGGGTTTGAAGCCGTACTTCTGCATGGCAAAAAAAGAGATCGCCTTAAGATCAATGGATGCGACGGCGTTTCATAGTAAGTGAATTGGGGTTTGCAGGGATAATAAATTAGTGAGCGTGTTGTTGATGCGGATTATGGACGGCATTATCAGCCATCTGCTCCCGATCATTACCGGGAGAACCCGAATGGGTCATATCTTCTCATCCCGAACATGAAGATACGCCTATGAGACTGGTCCGTCCCTTTTTTATACGACTTATGCAGATCACTCATTATGCCACCAAGACAAACCACGCCAAAAGACAATCGTGATACGAAAGCCCCGGTCAAGACAGGACCCGGACAGGATCGGGATCGCCAACTGGAAGATGCACGGCATCATCCCGATGCCCAACCGCAACCACACCCTGAACACAAACCTATCAAAAAGCCCGTTCTCCCCAAAAAACATACAACGCATTCCCATCCCCATGGTGACGAGTTGCCTGCCCACACGAACCCCCCGAGCCCCATCAAGCCCGCCAAAAATATCACCCAGACCGGCGCAAAAAAGTGATTATTCATCATTCTCTCATTTTCAGATAATTATAATACTCCCATTTGCAGATTAGTCTGCATGGCACTCAAGGAAAAGATCCTGGATGTTGTTGAAGGTCCACACCCGGCAGCAGTGGCCACGCTTGCCGCTGGCCTGCCTGCGGTACGATTCATGGTACTGACGGGATTTCCTGATATGACCTTTGTGGGAGGAACCATGAAGAATACCCATAAAGTTGCAGAACTTAAAAAAAATTCCCACGCTGCGATATCAATCTGGTCCGGTAAGGAATTTACCGATCCCTATGTTGAGATCACGGCAATCGGGGAAGTGCATGAAGATCTGCCAACAAAAAAAAGATACTGGAACCCGATGTTTGAATCGTATTTCAAATCCTTTGACAATCCGGATTTCGTTGTCCTCAAATTCACTGCTGAAGAGATCACGTATCACGAACCAAAAATGATGGGACAGGAGATCTGGAAACGATAACCGGCACGAGGAGAAACTTATAATTCCATTTTTCTGATGCGTGCGACTATTCCCGTATCCCGTTTTACCCTCATATTGTGCAAATATACCGCCTCAATCATCCCTTCCATACAATCGTTTATCCTTTCAGCGTGACAATCGATATGACCAGCGAGACTTAACTTATGTCATCCACTCAGTTTTTCCCTATACCTTCAGAACTTCTCGCCCTTGCGTGTGAAACAGTGAACCGGCGTGTAGGCCCGTTACCCCTCGTGCAGGACGGATGCTCTGTTACGCAGGATCTTATTCGTGTTACCCTGGAATGCCTCAACGCGGAGTTTTCAAAAACTCTTGTTATACAAGCGAAACAAATCCCGGAAAAACGGGCTCCTGAAGGACTCAACCAGTGTCTTGCACAGCGCCTGAACCTGACAGAAGATCTTCCCATCGCCTCCGCAGTAACGGACGTGCTCTGTTCTGCGGGAATCGCTGAGAAAACCGAAGTTGTCGACAGCACAACTCATACGCGGAACAGAGGTGTCCGGTTGCTGGCCCCCTGGACGTGGCATAGTGCATCGGGCCCGGTACCTTCCTTGTCCCCTGTCGGGGCAGGAACCGACAGCAGCACACCCCCGACACCGTGGATGAGCCTGTGCCCGGTCTGCCGGACCGGTATCCTGAACCGGGTTTTTGGAAGGCAGTTGTATGGCATTCCCCATACCGATTATTTTGTTGAATGCACTCATTGCGGGGCAAAATTTATTCCGGAAAAGGATTTGTTCTGCCTGGTATCCATTGCAACGATTCGCGATCCGAGCTGGAAGCGCAACTTAAACAAGTCTTATTCTCCCGAATCATGGATGGAAATTGCGCGCGCCAGTGGTCCGGGCACAACAAAACGTGTCAGCACGCCTTCATCTCGTCGTCCATCTCCCGCTCCCGCAATCATCGCCGCGTATAATTCCATGACCCGGGCTCCCTTTGTATCCGTTGTACTGAAAACAGGTACGCTCGTCCCCATGAAAGATGGTTCTCTGGGGGTTCCTGTGGGTGACAAGACCCTGTATTTCAAACCAGTCCGGCTGATCTTTTCCGGGGGATTGAAAGAGAATGTCTTTGAAAAAGAACAGAAGTGCCTAAAAGATATCGTCGATACTCCCGTCTATTCTCACCTTAAAGCAAAAGTGGAAGAGAAGTATGCAAACTACCTATCGCTTCGCCTCGGGCTCTTTCTCTGGGAGAGGAAGGAGAAGCACGATCCTTTCTACCGCGAATTCCTCAATCCATGGGGCGATGAAAAATTCGGTACCTTTATGGTGGAAGATAGTGACCTTTCCGGCAGGAACGGGGTTTACCTTGTCGTTGCTGAAGGGAAACCCACCCATGCCGGATCCAGTCAGGAATCGTTTAAAAAGACCCTGACCCGGGAGTTCAGCCGTATCACTGCGGGTGATTGTTACCTTGATCAGGATGGCACCCGCTGCCGGATCAATTCCCTGCTGTGCATGCAGAAAAAAATTGCAGCAGTGTACCTGCATGCAGTCAGTAGCGAGGAAGAACGGGTACGAATTGTTGATGTCCTGATGAGCAGAACACCGGTTAAAACTCCATAAAACAGATCCGTGAAGTACACGATACCGATCAGAGAATTTTTCATATGTAATGTAAACATTATAGTTATCTACTCTGTATACCGATCAAGGAGATCCTGAATGAAGTGCCCTCACTGTGGGATGAATATACGCGATAACATTGAAGAATGCGGCTATTGCGGTGGCGAGATAAAACAGAGCTCCGGGAGTTCTTCTGCCGCTGGAGGCAGGGCAATCTCCAAAGTGGGTCCTGCAAATATAGCAACAAAATCGCATGATGAAGGGATCGAACCAGAAGATGAAGAAGAAGGCGGTCTCTCACCCTACCTGCAACCGGGTGAACAGGTCCAGATCGGGTCCCTTAATGTATCGGTGAAAAAATTCTTTTTCCATGTATATCTCACTGATAAGCGTATTTTTTTAATCGACACACAGGAAAAGAAACTCAAGGTAACGGCAAAAGATGTGGCACGGGATACTATTGCCGGATGCACAACCGAGTTTTCCGAGAATTCAGATCCTGTCCTTGTCGTATCAATACGGTCTCCTGATGAAGAGATCAAGACAATGAAAATTGTCTTTGTCCAGAATGGCATGGACCGGTCAACCGAGATTGATGAGTGGCTCACGCTTCTCCAGGATGAGAAGCCTCACAAAAAATCTTCAAAGAAGAAGACCGAAGAACCCGTTGAGCAGAAGGAAGAACCGGAATCTGCTGAGCCCGCAGAAAAACCCGCACAGAAGCATGGACTGTCTCCCACCAGAAAACCGGCCAAGGATCACGAGAAGCAACCCCCGTCAAAGCGACATCTCTCGATGTATAAGATGACCGAGGAAGAGAAAGAGCCGGAGCCCAAAGAAGAAGAACCCCCCCGGCGTTCAGTTGTCCGGCACCAGGAGCCCGTGAAGAAATCTGTCCCGGTTAAGGAATATGACAGGGAGATTCCCCCCACGCAGGATGATGATGCCAGACCTTCGAAAAAACCCGAAGTACAGTCGGCAATGAAAGTTGCCATGAAGAGTGCGATGCAACCGCTCAGGCAGTCATCACACCCGGTGCGAAAAGTTACTGCTGAACCCATACGCCGGCCGCACGTTGCGGAACCTGAACATCCCCCGTTTGTTGAAATCCTTCCGGATGAGGAACCGGAAGCTCCCGAAAAACCCGTACGGGATGAAGAATCTGCAAACCCCCAGTTCTGTCATAACTGCGGCAAGAAGCTCCCCCGGAATGCAAACTTCTGCCCCGGGTGCGGGACCAAACTCTCGGCACACAAAGCAGGGCCGGCAACAGGAGACGCCCCCCACTCTGCGAAGGCATCGGGACACACTTCACCTTCCCATCAGAGGAAAGTGCCAAAAATTACGGTATCTACTGAAGATGAGGACGATGAAGATGAACATGAAGTTGCACCAGCACCGGTAAAACCCCCGGTAAAAAAGGCTCCCAAGGGCAGTGAAATGACCATCCTCCACAAATTCCTGAGACGATAAATACGTTCAATGAACGATCCATGGAATTTTTTTTCTTTTTCTTTCCTGATTATTTTCTTACTATCCATGCCCCTGGACCGTCCCGCTAAAATTCTGATATTTTATGCATAAATTCTCCAATACTCATTATTCATACCGGTGATTTCACCCGGTACGATGAATCCTTCCATCAACCTGAAAAAAGCACGAATTGAGTTCATTTACGGCGGGAACAGTCCTATCCCTGAGCTCACTCCATTACTCCCAGTGATTTTTTAGTGTCAGAAGAAAACGGTTATATGACTCCAGTCCCTTTTATTATAACGAAGTGTCACGAGGAATTCAATGAAGAGAAATATCCAGATTGAAGCATTGAACCAGATTCCCCTTGAAAAACAGCGGATTGAACTTGTCGAACGCAAATGCCTCGGTCATCCCGACAGCCTTGCAGACGGTATTGCAGAATCGATCAGCCAGGCGCTCTGCAAGACCTATCTCGACGAGTTCGGCGTTGTCCTCCACCACAACACCGACCAGGGCGAAGTCGTTGCCGGTGAATCCAGCCCGAAGTTCGGCGGCGGCCGGATGATCCGCCCATCTTCGTCCTTATCGACGGGAGGGCGACCAAGCAGTTCAACGGGGTTACGATCCCCACCGATGCCGTTGCCGTTGAAGCCGCGACAACGTATATCCACAAGATCCTCCCGGAACTCAATCCCAACCGCGACCTGATGATCGACTGCCGGCTCGGAACCGGTTCAACCGACCTGCGGGACGTCTTCAAGCCTGGGCAACGGAAAAGTGCCCCGGTCAAACGACACCTCCTTTGGTGTCGGGCATGCCCCCTTCTCGGAAGTCGAGACTATCATCAGGAACGCGGCAGAGTTCATCGACACGAAACTCCGGAAAAAGTATCCGGCCATCGGGCAGGACATCAAGATCATGGGGCTCCGGGACAACGATACCATCACCCTCACGATCGCCTGTGCCATCGTTGACCGCTACTGTGCGGATATCCATGCGAATACCAGGACTACATGGGCATCTTAAAAGAGCAGATCACGGCGGTTGCAAAGAAGAGCACCAAGCGCAAGGTTGTTGTCCATGTCAACACCGCCGACGATATCAAAAAGAAGAGCGTCTTCCTGACGGTCACCGGTACCTCCGCCGAGATGGGAGACGACGGCTCGGTCGGCCGGGGCAACCGCTGCAACGGGCTTATCACCCCCAACCGCCCGATGAGCATGGAGGCAACGAGCGGCAAGAACCCGATCAACCATATCGGCAAGATGTACAACCTCCTCTCGACCCAGATTGCACAGGACTGTGTCGAAGAAGGTCGACGGGATCGAGGAGATGTACGTCCGGCTCCTCTCCCAGATCGGGCAAGCCCATCGACCAGCCCCTTGTCGCAAGCGTCCAGGTGCTGCCCGCATTCCGGCGTGAAACTGAAGGACATCAACGATGATATCTACGGGATTGTCGATGACCAGCTGGCAAATGTTACCAGTATCACCGAAAAGGTCATTCGCCGGCAAACTCAAGACATTCTGATCCAGGAAAATGCCCCCAGCAAAAAAAACGGGAAAAAAACCCCGTGACACCCACTCCTTTTTCTGATATTGTACGGCTCGCTATCCCCAACAAAGGGCGGATTGCCGCCCCGATTCATCGACCTGGTCGAGAAAAGCGGTCTCCATCTTGCGGAATCCGGTGAACAGCGCCGCCTTATCACCCGGACCCTTGACCCCCATGTCGAGATCCTCTTTGCCCGCCCGGTGGATATTCCGGAATATGTTGCAACCGGGGCCGCTGATCTCGGGATCACCGGCCACGATATGGTCATCGAGCGCGGATCCGATGTGGAGGAGCTGCTCGATCTCCAGTCCGGCAGGGCAAAACTGGTGCTTGCCGTGCACGAGGATTCTGCAATTACCTCAGGTAAAGCAGCTCGCAGGCTAAAGAAGTTGCCACGGAGTTCCCGACCATCACCCGCACCTATTTCAAAAAACAGAAGGTCAATGTCGATGTCGTGCTCGTCGGCGGCGCCTGCGAAGCAACGCCTCATCTCGGGATTGCCGATGCGATCATCGATCTTTCCAGTTCGGGAACCACGCTCAAGACCAACCGCCTCCGGGTGATCGATGAAGTGCTGGCAGACGTCAACCTGCCTGATTGCAAACCACGAATCGCTCAGGACCAAGAAAGAGAAGATCGACGAGATCCATCTTGCTCTCGAGAGCGTGATCCGTGCACGGGGCCAGTGCTACCTGATGATGAACGTGAAACGGGCACTCCCTCGATACGGTAAAGCGTGTGCTGCCGGGCCTCTCGGGACCAACGGTAATGGACGTTGCCTCGAACGAAGATCTTGTTGCCGTCCATGCGGTGGTGAACGAGGAACGGGTGTATATGCTCATCAACCAGCTGAAGCGGGCCGGAGCAAAGGATATCCTCGTCATGGCTATCCAACGGATGATCCGCTGATCCTTATGAAAATCTTTCCTGCTGTTGATATCCTCGGGGGCAAGTGCGTCCAGCTGGTGCAGGGAAAACGGGAGAGTGCGACTGCCTATGGCGACCCGCTCTCCTGTGCCACCCGCTGGCTTAACGAGGGTGCAGCTGCCCTCCATGTCGTGAACCTTGACGGGGCGTTCGGCAGTTCGTCAGCAAAATGCCGGCCTGATTACGGACCTTATCAAAAAGACCGGTGTGGAGATCGAGCTTGGCGGGGGTATCCGGTCTGTTGAGGATGCACGGCACTGGCTGGAGACCGGTGTGGACCGGGTCATCATCTCGACTCTTGCCACGCAGGACCCGGAGTGTATCCGGACCCTTGCCGAGGAATTCGGCAGCAACCGGGTGATGCCCGGCGTGGATGCCAAAGGCGGCCAGATCGCCGTGCACGGCTGGCAGGAGACTGCCGGCGATTATCTTGACTGGGCAGCAAGGTTCGAAGAACTGGGCGCCGGTTCGCTCCTGTACACCAACGTGGATGTCGAAGGGCTGCAGCAGGGTGTCCGGTTCGAACCGGTGAAACGCCTGATCGATCGTGTCGGCATCCCGGTTGTGGTTGCCGGCGGTGTATCGTCATGGAGCGGATGTGGCAGGACTGCGGGATGCCGGGGCGTATCGGTGCAGTGCTCGGGTCTGCCCTGTACAGCGGGAAGATCGCACTGAAAGATGCACTGGAGGAATGCCGATGAGAATTGTTGATGTAAAACGGGAAACAAAAGAGACGAAGATTGTACTGAAACTGAACCCGGACGGGGCCGGTAATGTCACGGTCGAGAGCGGTGTACCGTTCTTTGACCACATGCTCACCTGCGATGGCAAAGCACGGGGGATTTGATCTCACCTGTACCGCAAAAGGTGACCTGCATGTGGACTGCCACCACACGATCGAGGATATCGGGATCGTGCTTGGCGATGCGGTGAAGCAGGTGATGGGTGACGGGAAGGGCATCCAACGGTTTGCCCATGCAATCATCCCGATGGACGAATCGATTGCCACCGTTGCGCTCGACTGCGGCGGGCAGGGGATACCTTGTCTTTACCGGCACATTCGGCAACAAGGCTGTCGGGACATATTCCCGCAGATATCTTTGAACATTTCTTCTATTCCCTGTGCAACCGGGCCGGTATCACCGCCCATATCGCTTTTACCGGGAAGAACGATCACCACCAGTGCGAAGCGGTGTTCAAGGCATTCGGGATTGCTCTTGGGGAGGCGTTGTCGATGAGCGGAGAAGAAGGGGTGCCGAGCACGAAGGGGAAGTTCTGAGGAGATCTTTTTTTAACAGGAAATACACACTCAAAATGGCTCTTCGTCATTACTTGGGTTGAAATCGAAGGCCCATTGCATTTTGAATGAGTAACGCATGTATTCGGCAGATTATTAAGATGGGGGCTGATGCCCCCATACCCCCCAACATGATGAACGCCGCCGCCTCCGACGCGGGACACTCCCGGCGTTAATGAGAAGATAAATCCTTGTTCGGATCCTCGGAGAGGCCCTGATCGGGGAATCCTCACTTATTGAGTAGCATCTCCCACGCGAAATGCCGGAGAGCCCTCAAAATATGGTACGCTCTTGGGGGCGTCGCCAGGCGGCTCCGCCCCCGCCTCTGGGGCATCCCTGAGTTGCGGGGATCAGTGCCGAATTACCTGTAAATTTTGTAGGAATTATTTTGTACCTGTCATTCCGAAGTATCGCAGCGCCCCCGCGGTGAACGAACGATACTCGTAATCCTTATCTGTCGATCTGATGACGTCGAACAACGGATGCTCTGTTGCAAGGAGGGCGATAATCTGAAACAATTTCTTCAAAGAGAAAAATCTAAAATATTCAACAAGAAATTATTTAAAAAACTGCCGAACAATACCTGCGATGGAGAAAAAAGAGTTGATCTTAGGACTTTGCAGCCAGGTCAACGTCTTCTTTCTTGATCGTCTTTCTGCCCGCGTGCTCGGCAAGCTTGTTGGCTTCCTTGGTCAGCTGGGCAATGTACTTCTCAGCCTTGACAACGAGTGCTTCTGCTGCATCGCTTCCCACGCGTTCGGCTCCGTTCTTCTTTGCAATCCTTACAACTGCGGCGATTGGTAAATCTGCCATGTTTCTTAACCTCAAAAAGAAATCCTATTGGTATATATAAATACTTTTTGGGAAAATCGCTCCAAATTATCCCGCGAATATGATTTTGGAAGGCATCCCGCTCAGCAAGTAAAAATCGGAGTCCAGAATTTCGCAGAATAATTTTTAATTCCTTTAAATCGTTTTTTTTGGAAAAAAAGGGATTTAATAGGATTTTAAATTATTCCAACAAAGATGCTGCGAGCAATAGCGCATTCGTATAATTTGGTGAGGCGCGCGAACTATCCACGAAAATTCTGCTGATATTTACCACAGGCGCGCCATGCGCATGCCCGCCTCCCAGAAACGTGAGCGTCCGGAAGACCAGGTTGCCGGAAATCCCGTCCGGTGCAATGATAAGGCCGCAGGTTTCAACGGCATCCTCAATGAGGATCTCGCAGTGGGTGGCATCCGCCAGCCGGGCAACCAGTTCCGCTTCGGCCATGCTGGCATCCACCTGCGGGTGCCTTCCGATATCCCCCAGCCTGCCCCCGGAAAGGATGCCGACTTTTTCCGGCAGGCCGAATTTTTTTGCAATGATCCGGCCTTTTTTTATCAGTTCGAGTTTCTCTGCAACGGTCCATCCTTCATCGACACCAACCGGTGTGAGCAGGAATTTTTTCCCGTGAAACGGTCTCGAGGAGGGCGATCCGTTCGAGATGGTCGACACCCACTGCCTTTTTCAGGGCTTTCAGGGTGGCATTGGAAGGGAGGGTGCCCCGGACGGCTGCATCGATCCTTCCCGACATCAAGGTCATCGACCAGGGCCTGTTCCGGGTGTGGGTGTTCGACAATACTGTCACGTTTTTCCGGGCGGTTTTTTTATCAGCAACTCCCGGGCGGCAGTAACAGATCGTCTCAAACTGACCGCTTACCCTGTTCGCACTTGCGATGACTTTCTCCGGGTCTTCTTCAATCCCGATGCCGATGCGTCTTAACGCCCCTGGCATGATATATCCTCTTCGGACAGGTGCAGGATCCCGTTACCGATGAAATCAAAGACCTGCGTGTCTTTTCCCTGGTAATGGATCCGCAGTTCCCGTGTTGCGTTGACCGTCCCGATCTCTTTTGCGGTCATGCCGACACCGGCAAAGAGCCTGACCAGTTCCGGCAACATGCGCTTTTTTTGCCGTCATGATAAAGCCCATGCCCGGGTACATCCGGACCCACAGTTCGAATGTCAGGTTGTTCTTTGCAAGGTTCGGCTTTGGGATCAGGCCAAGATCGATCTCGGCCCCTTTCCCGCTCACTTCGAGCAGCATCCCGAGCGTCCCGATAATCCCCGGGTTGCTGATGTCCTTACCCGCAGTGACCAGATGCTTTTTCCCGATCTCTTCCATCAGAGCAGATCTGTGCCCTGACTTCGGCAGCGGATCTTCATGGTCACCGAGTCCCAGTTGAGTGCACAGGACGGGTGGACGCGGCCCGTTCAGGTCGATTGCCGCAACAACGCTGTCCCCTACCTGTGCCGTGTGGCTGTAGATGATCGAATCGAGCCGTGCGGAACCGAGTATCGATACGTCGATCACGCTGTAGGGAGCGTCCGGGTGCAGGTGCCCGCCAACGATCGGGACACCGAACTGTGCCGACGCGTCGTGCATCCCCTTCACGACCTGTTCCTGCACCGTGGTCTTGGATATGGAGAAGATATCGACCATCGCGAGCGGGTGACCGCCCATGGCTGCGATGTCGTGGATATTGACCAGCACCGAACAGTATCCCGCCCAGTACGGGTCGGCTTCCATCAGCTTGCTCCAGATGCCATCCGCAGCAAGGAGGAGTGCTTCGCCATTGTGCTCGATCACCGCAGCATCTTCACCGAATGCGGCGACCACATGCGGGGCGTCGATCTTCAGTGCCCTGACCATCTCTCCGATGGCATGTTTCCGCCTGACGCCCTCGTATTCCCGGACTGTTTTTGCAATCGTCTCTGTGGAGCAGTTGTGGATCACGGCATCACCTGAAATGGACTAATAAATTATTGCGTGTAAGGTAGTTTCGTTTCATCAGAGATAATTTATTTGATATACAGTCAACGTGTCTGTATGGACTGGGCTGAGAAATACCGTCCCGCACATCTCGCGGATATCGTCGGAAACGCGACTGCAGTCCGGCAGATTGCGGACTGGGCGAAGAACTGGACGAGGAAGTCCGAAACCTCTCCTGATCTACGGCAAGCCCGGTATCGGCAAGACCTCCAGCGCATGGGCGCTCGCAAATGATATGGGATGGGAGGTCATCGAGCTGAACGCGAGTGACCAGCGGACTGCTGCGGTCATTGAACGGATTGCCGGGCGGGGAGCACGACCGCGAGCCTGACCGGTGCTTCGCGTAAACTGATTGTGCTCGATGAAGCGGACAACCTGCAGGGGACCTCGGACCGCGGCGGTGCAAAGGCGATCGTGGACTGTATAAACCAGGCCCAGCAGCCGATGATCCTGATTGCAAACGATCTTCTACGGTCTTTCTCCGGAGATACGGTCCCGCTGCGATCCGGTCCAGTTCAAGGCGGTCCAGGCGCGGTTCAATTGCCCCGCGCTCAAATATCTCTGTTCGGCGGAGAAGATTACCTGCAGCGAAACCGCAATTCACGCCATTGCTGAAAGTGCGGAGGGTGATATACGTTCTGCAGTCAATATGCTCTATGCCTCGGCAATCGGGCGGACCACGCTTGATGATGACCAGGTCCACACGTCCCAGAAGGATGAACGGGTATCGATTTTTTCCCTGATAACTGCACTGTTTGGCAAGACATCGGATGAGGAACTGCTGCGCTTCTCCTGTGATGTGGATGATACACCGGAAACCATCGAACAGTGGGTAGAGGGCAGCATGGACCAGATTCCTGATCCTTCCGGCATTGCACTTGCTTACCGGTACCTGTCACGGGCCGATGAATATCTCGGGAATACCTACCGGAGGCAGTACCATACGCTCTGGCGCTATGCAACCGCGATCATGCTGCTCGGGGTTGCCGATGCTGCCGGGGGTAAAGGTATCCATGCCCGGATCATGCCCCCAGAACGCTGGCAGAAGATGTCGACTGCCAAGAAACAGAAATCGATCCGGATTGCCCTGCTCAACAAAATTGCCGGCACTATGCACATCCCGCAGAACACCCTGCGGGAAGAGTACCTGAGCACCGTTTCCCTGCTGGTGGAACACGACCCGGCGGGATATACCCGCGAGATGATGCTGGATGCCGACCAGCTCAATTTCTTCTTAAATGACCGGGCCCGTGCATCAGAGATTGTAAAAACGCTTGATAAAGAGGAAAAGGAACGGGGAAAACCGCAGGAAAAGACCAAAGCGCCGCAGAAAAAATCAAAAAATGAACAATTGCCAAAACATGAACCGCTGCCTGAAGCAAAACCTGCCAAAGAACCGGAACCGGCAGCAGTTACACTTTCTGAACCAGAAGAAAAGAAATCCCCGCCACGGACTCAGTCAACCCTGTTTGACGGGTTCTGACGAACGTGATACCGGTGGAGGAGCACCCCGCAGTCAATGATCTCTCCGCCATTTTCATAGGATTCAAAACCGAGATGGTACACGATCAGGTCGCATTGATCCGCTGTCCAAGTTCGATAAGGGACGGGATCATCTCGATTGCAGGCCGAATCGCGTAAATGACATCTGCACCTGTGTACAGGGTTACATCGGGTAAAAATACGTCATCCTGTGAAAAGGGAAGATCATCCGTAAACTGAACCGGTTTTACATCCGTGCAGCGAACCAGTGCACCGGCATTACTGATGATTCTGGCAGCGGTCTCATTCCTGCCAATGCCCACTTCGATGGCACGGGAGTAGTGCGTGGCTATATAGTTGCCAACGCACGTCTCAATATGTTTATAGTCATCCATTCCAACAGAATATAGCGATGCATGTCCATATTTTTTGGGATGCCCAGTCCCCGGCCGGGCTCCAGATGCCCGTATCCCGAAAAATTTCTGCGGTTCTTGGTGTACCCACAACCGTCTCTGAGAACCATGTGCGTATGATGGGATATGTGACTGAGCGTAAGCAGATTGATGCGCATGCGCTTCTTGACAGCGTCCAGACCTACAAACACCGCCACGGAATCGAAGATCCTGTCCTGCTGGTGGTTCACCAGGACCTGTTCAAAAACGGCAGCAGTTTTGTCTTCGGGCTTGCCCGGGAATCTGTTGGTGCGGCAGTGGTCTCATCAGCTCGTCTCGGAAATGAATATTACGGGCTTACCGGGAGTGACGATGACCTGATGGACCGGATTGTCAAAGAAGGTGCGCACGAGATCGGGCACCTCCTTGGTCTCGGTCACTGCTCCAACCGGGAATGCGTGATGTTCAAACCCGATACGCTTGATGAGCTTGACCGTAAAAAGAAACAACTCTGTCCCACGTGTTACGAACAGCTTGATCAGCGAATCAAAATTCTCTTGTAATCCCGTTGATTTTATGATTCATGGTAAGATATTCCATAACCTGATTCAGGATCTGAATGGTGTGAGCGGAACCCGGTTGAAATCTCCTTAAAAACCTGTTCGGGTTTTGATACTGTTTTTCAGCGCTGGGTGTGCCAATCTGAAGGTAATTCAATGCTATTTTCGTGGGTAATGGCTGTCAGACCGGGAGACGTGAATGTCTGTTCCTTCACATACTTGAGTACCCTGAAGTCACGACTGGCATCTCTCCCTTCGTTACCATGTCCCGTTACGAAAGGACTATCCATACAACGCAATAAATCAACAGAATATGCCTCAATTGACAGAAGAGATGATACAATCGTTCAGGGCCATGAAATTTTTCCCTCTTGCAACAGCATCCCGTGACGGTGAACCGAATGTTGTTCCCATGGGTGCGGTGTTTCTCATGGATCCGGAGACTATCTGGATTGGGGACCAGTTTATGAAAACAACGATCCGTAACGTGAAAGAAAACCCACGAGCTTCTCTCTATGTATGGGGTCCGGATGTCAAAGGGTGTTATAAGATCAAGGCAACTGTTACAGTAAAAACTTCCGGGCAGGAATATGAAACTATGAAAATGAAAGTAAAAGAGAAAAAACCCACTCTCAACTGCAGATCACTTCTTATCCTGAAGATTACCGGGGTGTATGAATGCCTGCCCGGTCAGGATGCCGGAAAAATCCTGGTCCCGACAGACTCCTGATATCCCCATCAGGCATCCCGATTTTTTTATCATTGCAGTTATGCCATAAATATTGACACGAAGGGAAACTGTTTCATGGTAGTAATTGCGTTTTGGCAATAACCTTACATGAGCGATCTCACGGGTTGTATCGGCAGACAAACGCGGGTTTCGGCTATCTTAAAAAATTCTGGATTATGAAAACCCGAACGGATCACCGATCCTATGTTTTTATTATATGCGATAACCCAGCGAATGATATGAAAACAATGCATTTTGTCGGGACCGTCAGCGTACTGATCCTCCTGATTTTTTTCTGTGGTTGCACATCCACTCCCCCGCAGGCACCCACACCGGCTACTACTGAGATAACTCCCGTGGTTACAACCATCGTCCCGACTCCGGTACCCTATCCCGATGCCCTGAAACTGAATCAGCAGGCCGCTTTCGGTACCGGTGACAAGACCGGGCAGGCAACGGTCTATCGCTCGGAAGTAAAGCAGAATTACACATGGAATTCACCTTCATGGAACAGTCCGCGTGAACAGGCAGCATCTGGTTCCCTCCTTGACACCCAGCAGGGATATAATACGGCAACTCCCTCCCCGGGTAATACCTTCCTCTTCGTGTTTATCAAAGCTGCAAGTACCGGGAACAGTGCGGCATACGCTCCCTCCCCGGGGCAGTGCGTGGTGAATAGTGATGGTCAGATGTACGCATACCAGACGGTTGCCAGTGCAGATGTCACTATTTCCGGCATCCGCCAAAAACAGTATGATTTCCTGCTTGGCAATGGTGGCACCGGGGGATATGTTCTGCCGGGTGCAAGTAACACGATCGATGGCTACCTGATCTATGAAGTGCCGGCACCGGTTCTGGTTGAAAAAACCTATCTTGTCTGCAACCTTGATCCCGAAACCCAGGCCGTGTGGAACCTCGGGTGATACTTTTTTTCTGTTTTTTGGTTTAAGGATTCCCTTTGTAAATGAGAAGTTAATCAGATTCTAAAAAAATTGTTTTACCATGTTCAGAAAAGTGCTCGTTGCCACAGATTTTTCCCGGTATGCTGACCGCATGCTGGAATGTATAGGAAGTATTCCCGGTATGTCAGAGATCGTACTGGTGCATGTGATCCAACTTTCACCCGTCCGAACAATCCCCGCTCTCCTTCATACGGCAATTCCGTATCCCCGCGTGGAGCAGCGCAAAAATCTCTGGATGAAAAGCGGGTTGTTCTCGAACATCTGGCGGGAGTGCCGGTTAAGTCACTGCTTGTGGAGGGGACTGGTGGTGATACTGCCGGTGCGATCATCGATGCAGCCAAAAAGGAAAATATATCTCTGATTGTATGGGAGGGCGTGGGCAGAGTTCGGTGTGGAACCGTATTTTAGGAAGTGTATCCGATGCAGTCATACACCGGAGCAGAACCGATGTGCTTATCATGCATTTTCGGGGAATGGATGGCAATGACGAAGTTGCACTGGAGAAATACTGTCAGAGTATATTTTCCCATGTCCTGTGTCCTGTTGACTTTTCCAAACCTTCGAAAAATACCCTCGAATACCTCAAACAACTGGGAATAGTCCGTCAGGTTACCCTTCTCCATGTTATCGATCCCGCAACCCCTTCAGGTAGTCATACCTGACCGTATTCACGAAACCGGACAACAGTTGGCAGCGATTGAAGCCGATTTTAAAAATCAGGGAATCCGGACTACAGTCCATTGTCCGTGTCGGCAAAACTGCATCGGAGATCAGCAGGGTTGCTGATGAATGCGATGTCGTCGCTGATCCTGATCGCCCGGTACGGGCAATCGGATTATGTAAAAAATATTCCCCTTGGCCGGGTAACAGAGGATGTGCTTTCCCATGTCCAGCGACCCCTTTTCATTCTCAACCCGTACGTCAGCCTGAGTGTCAGTATACGGGAACTTGGTGCAGAGGATTTTCACCTCGCAGAGCAGGTGTGGACAGGATATCACCAGCAGAGAGGTGATCCGCGTACTGACCGGATATTCGGTGTATTTGTGGAAGGAACACTTGCTGCTGTAGCACGGTGCAGGAAGCACCCGGACGGCTTTGAAGTTGACGGTGTATTTGTGCCGGAAGATTACCGTGGGCGGGGATATGCCCGCAGGCGCTATGCAGGCACTGATCGAGAACTGCGGGAAGGAAACGCTCTTTATGCATGCTACTCTCGAACTTGTCAGTTTTTATGCGACATTCGGGTTTGAACCGATCAATGAAACTGCCCTGCCCCTGACTATCAGAGAACGATTTAATTTCGCGGGTGGGCAGATGGCCGGATCCGATGTCCAGCCCATGAAAAGGTCTGCGGTCCGGGATGCACTTTGATCCCATTCCAATCCGGTGGGAAAGACGGGGTGTGCACACTTCAGTCTGTTATCATTTTCAGCCTCACAATAAGCAGGTCCGGCAGGGTACGGCTGGTACGGGATTAATGTGTTCTTCCCGTTCAGCACAAAGCCGATATTATAGGAGCGGAGATACTGAATAACAGGTTCTTACCTGTGAATGGAGGATAATTCATGCACTGCTCCATAATCACCGATCCGCAATCTGCCTTGCATGACGCCCCGGGTCACCCGGAATGCCAGGCCAGACTTGAGGCAGTGCTCTCAGGTCTCCCTCACGACATCCCACATCATTCTGCAACACCTGCCTCTCGTGAGGATGTGGAACGAATTCATGATCCCCGTTATCTCTGGTGGCTTGAACAGCAGTGTGAATCCAGCACACCGGTCAGCTACCTTGATTCGGATACTTATGTTACCCCCCGCTCATTTGAAATCGCACTCCATGCGGCAGGTGCGGCAATTGATGCATCTCAACGTGCAATGAATGGTGAAAACTGCTTCTCGCTGACGCGCCCGCCGGGCCACCATGCGGAACGTGACCATGCAATGGGTTTCTGTCTCCTTAACAATGCTGCAATTGCAGCGATGCATGCACTTGAGAGTGTTGATCGGGTTGCAATCGTTGACTGGGATGTCCATCACGGAAACGGTACCCAGCACGCATTTTATAGCAGTGACCGTGTGCTCTACTGTTCTGTTCACCAGAATGGATTATTTCCCTATACCGGTGATGTGAGCGAGAAGGGAGCTGGTGCAGGGTTTGGGTATACCATCAACGCGCCACTAGCTGCGGGCGCTGGCATCGAAGATTACTATATGGTTTTTTCTGAGATTTTCTGCCCGGCACTTCGGCATTTTCGCCCGGATCTGGTTATCATTTCAGCAGGTCAGGATATTCTTTTTGATGATCCGCTTGGCCGGATGCAGGTCAGGCCCGGGGATTTCGGGATCCTGACCCGGCTGATCCGGGAAGCGGCAGATGGTCCGCTCGCCCTCATACTTGAAGGCGGGTATGCCCCGTCACATGGAGAGGCAGTCCGGCAGATCATTTCCGCACTTTTACGGGAGCGGGATACTCCCGTATCCGATATATCCCCTGCAGCCCGGGAAACACAGTCGATAGTGTTGCAGCTTAAAAAATATCACGGATTGCCCTGACCATCAGGTTACCGGCAGTATATCGATTTCCATGTCGCTGATCCTCTGGTATATTTTTTTCATCTGGAGGATTGGCCTGAGCTCATAAAGGAGTACGGTTACCGGTTCCCACATTGCAGCCCATCCGATTATCATGAGAGCATCACCAAAGATTTGTACAGCCAGGTCATGGCTCATCGTGGAAATCATCTGTCGAACCAAAAGAGCGATGGTAAGGAATGAGAGTCCGATTAATAACGTACTCCTGCCATACCGGAAATGTTCGCGGAATTTGCGGTCTGAACTCATCATACGGTATTTGAAATGATACTGGATGGCGGGTTTTATTTTCTTTGCCTGTTCGCTCTCTGCGAGTTCTTTTGGCAGGTAAATTATTATTTTGAACTTCGTATTTGGGGGAAAATCCTTGACAGTATCAATAATGTAATGTTCTGCAGCGTTATCGAGACTCTTTTTCATGGAATGGTGAAGGATCAAACGAGTTGAAAATCTGCATGATTGAGGAGAGTTTGATCTCGATTAAGATCATGCCATCCACTTTTTTATAGTGTGATTCGATATCGACCATGCGTACGTGCCTGTGATTTGATTGTTTGACAGAACCGATAAACCTGCCTTAACCGACCTTGGATTTTTAAGAAAATTATGGAAGATTACGTGTGTTACCGACAGGAAAAAAATCTGATTGTGATAGTGTTATTTTCTGCCCCAAGGGAGTATTCCCCTGCCCCCCTCGTTATTAGAGGGTTTCCCATGAAAATCCGATTGGTTCAGGTAATATTGAAGAACAAACATCATTTACCATTATGATAAACCCCACCGCCCCCGAAGGGGCACCCCCGCGGCGGATCAATGACGAAAATTTACTCGAAACCCCTTTGCCCTGCCGTGCCTCGGAGAGGCCCTGAGGCAGGGAACCATCGCACTATCATGGATTTTCATTGTTAGGGAGTGAACGCCCGTTCATGTGCGTTTCAACAGAGCAAAAAAAAAATTATTTATCCCTTACGTACATGACCCCGTCCGGTTCCTTATAGTCTGTCTTGATGACAATCGTATTGGATATCCGGTTGAAGACCCTGAGTTTTGTGTTGGGCATGGCGAGCCAGCCGATGAGGCAATCCAACGGGAGGATGAATGCCTTGCCGATACTCTCAAGAGCTGCAGTTCCATAGGAAATTTTTGTCCCGTCACGGTTGACCACCTTTAAGTTCATTACCATTTTTCCAATAGACTGGCCCCTGAAACCTTCCATGACGGTCCAGTACAAAAAGAAGAAGATGGTTTCAAAACCTAATGCAAAGATTTCCCAGTGGCCGACATCCCAAAGGAGTGGCAGTTTCCAGAACGGTTCAAAAATGCCACGTACAATGTTTAAGAAGAGTATGACCAGAATTATATCCACAAGCCAGGCCCAGAACCGTGCACTCCACTTTGCAAGATGAAGGGTTCTTTCGGGAACCGGGCTGATGCATATTGGTTCAGGTGCACTATTTTCATCCGACATTACACAGAGCTATGTGCAGCATGAGTGCATGAAGTTTACTCTTCTTTTTATCAGGTTGATACTGATTCCGATGCCTGAGAAGAAACTATTTCTCCCGCAGAAAAAGAATCAGAATAAGGAATTATTTCGGAGTGAATACGCACAATGACCGGGGCAGTCATTACAGAGTATGCAGGAACCCGCAGATCTGATAAGATTTCCCGCTTCTACCAGTACGGCAGTGGCGGTGTGAAGGTACTTGACGGGAAAAAGAACGTAAAAAGACTTTATCGCTTTGATCCTGCATCGGATCTGATGATCGAATATGATCCCGGCAGGACTGACCGTATCATCAGGCGTTGTGTTTTTGATCGGATGGGTATGCTTGAGGAGACCTTTTCTTTTGGGAGCCGTCCCCGGACGTTCCGCTATGAACAGGGCTGCGAGCTGATCGCTGTCCGCGAGGGGGGTGAATTCGGCCAGGTGGGAAAGACCTTCACATTCGAAGAAAACGGGATTGCCGAAACTGCGTGGGGGCGAAATGGTGAGATCGAGCGGGTTTTTATCTTCGAACCCGGCAACGACATGATAACGGAACGGGTTGGGGGGTGGTTTGGAGATGTTGAGCGGACCATATTTTTCGAGGGTATTAATGCATCACTCTTCCGTCAACCTGAGGCATTCCTGCAATTCCTGATCTTCACTGAGTGGAGTGCTCAGGACAAAGAAGAGGTCATACAAGAGCAGGTAGCAAAAATCCGGGGTGGGAAAACCGCAGCTTCCAGCCGGAGCCCGTATGCTTTTACCGGTGAACGGTATACTTCATCTGATACGGTAATAGCGGGAGGACGGGAACCAGCCCCGCGTTTTCAGGCACTGCGGCAGGATGCACGAACTGCGGCCCGGCCATCCCCGGCAAGTTCAGGGGATGCGGGGATTGATTTCATTCCCGAAGGTGACGCCCCTGTGCGGAATATCCCCCGGGGGCTCGTATCCCCATCCGGTCGAAGCGTTGATATTCCTTATGAAGAACGCCGGAATCGTGAACGTACGGATGATCGACGACTCTCTCCGGGAAGGAGTGCTGAGATTTCCGTAAATGAACGTTTTGAGAGCGCCCGTAGTGAACGGGAGAAGCTTTCAATGGGAAAGAGCGTTGAGATTCCGCTTGAGGAGCGTTTCGAGAGTGCCCGTAGTGAACGGGAGAAATTATCAAAAGGGAAAAGTGTTGAGATCCCGTACAGTGAACGCAGGTCCGGTATGGACCGCTGATTTTCATGGTAAAAATCGAAGATTAAAAAGGAGGGGCAGCGGTTGAATCGCTGCTGCTTCCCGCATTTCAGTGCCCGTGAACCTGTGCACACTGCATCTGAATGCAACAATAAAATAAGGACTGAATTTTCTGAAACGTTATGGATCGCAGCGGAGCTTTCCTGCGTTTCCTATGTTTTCCAGTTCGTATTCATCGATAAGGATAGTGACCACGCCGGGATCAACACCGAGGGTTTTTACCAGTGTATTCGTGAACTCTTTTACGACTGTACGTTTCTGTTCCGTTGAAAAGCCTTTTCGCATCTTGATATTTATTACGGGCATAGGTACACCTTTTCCCTGATTTTTGAGGAATGAGAATAAGTAATTTTCAGCATTCCCGACCTGTCCTTTGCCAAACCGGGTCACTATTGTCATGGGAGGAAAAAATCAAGGTTTCCCATGAAAATCAGCATATTCAGATAGTGTTTGAAAATGTTTTTTGTATACTTATGATGAACGCCGCCGCCCCCGATGGGACGCCCCCGCGGCGGTTTTAGGGACGGTAAATACAAAAACTTCCCTGCCCCGCCGTGCCTCGGAGAGGTCCTGAGGCGGGGAGCCCTCCCAAATTTGAAATTTCAATGAATTTCATAATTCAGGAGTAAACCCGAACGGTTCATGCCTGTTTCAACAGAGACCAAAAATGAATCATAAATTTTGTTGCGTGATGAATGCACCCATTTTTGAATTCTTTATCACAAATCCCCGCATGACAAGCAAAAAACCTGATATTCCGATGCTGATATCAGATTGAACGAAGTTTTTCCCCAAACCACGGTATGAGATCCTTTTTCCGGGACATCATATCCGCCAGTGAAACGGGTTGGTCCTTAAGTCCCAGTTTTGCTAAAAGTCCGCTTTCTGCAGAGGCAAAGAGTTCACTCCCGTTCTCCACAACACTGGTAAACAATCCAAGGTAGATGTCGGTACCCTGCTGGACACGCAATCGTGAGAGTTCCTGCTGGATCTCATCAGCATGTGCCTGCGGGTACACAAACGAAGGTACCATAACCTGGGAAATAATTACTTTTTTCCCGAAAAGTTCGTACCGTTTCGTGTCCCGCACCAGAAGATCTTCCATTGTAGCTCCTTCAAGAATCATCCCGCGCTCAAGAAGTTTTGTTCCAAATGATACCGGGTCAAGACCGGTGATTGCTGTGAGATATTCCGCCATTTTATGATCCTGATGTGTGGTTGTGGACATTTTCAGGATCAGGGTATCGGAGAGGATACCGGCAAGGAGGATACCGGCAATTGCTGGTGTCGGTAGTGATCCCACTTTCAGCATATTTCTGGGTGATGATTGTGGAGGTTGAACCGACCGGGTCATTGAGGAATTTGACCGGTTTTAATGTTGATATGGCCCCGAGCCGGTGGTGGTCAATGATCTCGATAATCTCTGCGGTATCGATCCCCTCAACCGCCTGCGCAAATTCATTGTGGTCAAGGAGAATAACCGGTTTATGCACATCGTCAAGGAGGGTTGTC
Source organism: uncultured Methanomicrobiales archaeon (assembly GCA_963732285.1). GTDB lineage: Archaea > Halobacteriota > Methanomicrobia > Methanomicrobiales > Methanospirillaceae > Methanoregula. Next base: position 170,769 of record CAVSYT010000002.1, read on the forward strand.
CTGGTAACGATACCCCGCAGTTTCCCGTTTTTTTCCACAACGCATGCGGAACGGAACTTGGATGAGTATACGACCTGTTTTGCATGTGCCAGCGAATCATCAAGTGAGAGGCGGGGGATGTCGGTTTCCATTACCATCCGGGCCGGGAGGGAGAGGTTAACCATGGTGCCTACCCCGAAAGCATCGAGATCGGTTGCCAGTACTGATACCCCTTTCTGCCCTGCTTCACGGATAACCTGTTCGCTGACGGGTGCCTTTTCAGCAATGATAAGGGCCGCAATTCCCGCAGTGATCAGCGAACGCTGCATCGGCTCGTTATCTCCTGCCACAACAATGTCTTTATCCGTCAGTTTTTTCGATATGACCGTGGGTGAATCTATTGCAATCGAGACCCTGCCTTCAAGTGTTTCTGCTGCTCTCACGATGATACGGGCGCTGAGTATCCGGGCAAGGGTGTCGAGAGGAAGGGGAGTGATTGCGAGTTCACCGATTTTTCGCTGCTTAACATATGCCTGGGCGAGTCCATGCTCCCCGACAATGCCGACAAGCCTTCCCTCGTTATCGGTGATTGGCACGTTGCGGATATCATGAGTATCCATAAGTGCCGCGACATCTACTGTTGGAACATCGTGGGTCACACTGATCCGGTGGATTGCAAGATCGGAGACCCGGGGTTCTATGCTGTCGATAAGAACCGGTGCCCTGATGCCGAATGTTTCAAGTGCAAAACATGTCTCTGCGTTAAGCTCCCCGCATCGTGCAGGGATATATTTTCCCGGTTCAGCAATGTTCAGGAACGCCGCATATCCCGTCACGCTTGCAATAGAGTCAGTATCCGGCTGACGGTGGCCAATGATCACCACATTTTTTCCCACGTGTTGCCCCTCCTTTTACTAGTATTGCGGGAGGGTGAATAATTAATGTCGCTTAAATAACAGGTAACCAAAAACGACAATGTACATACTTTTCTGCCGATTTTTTGTTACTGCGTATCAACAACGACCGCATATGCGACAGAAAAAAATTCATATTAAAAAGATTGTTTTAAAAAGGCAGGTATTTTTTTCAGGAATTATTTCGTTAATATTATCTATCAAAGAATTGAATATCTCAAAATCACTTCTGAAGGTCCTTTTTTGGATCATAACCAGAAGATATCAATTCGCAGATTTTCAAAATGCCAATCAAACCCCCCAAATATCCCCGGAGCAGATCGTTCTTTTTTTATCTTCTCATAGCGATGGTGCTGCTCACGGTGATTGTGGTGGGACTTATGACCCTGAACACTGTTTTTACTACCGGTAACCTGATTGAAGAGAATTCGGAGCACACCCAAAAGCCAGACGGAAGATAATATCATTGCCATGATCCGTCTGGTTGATGCGAGTTTTACTCTTTATGATAATTCATTGAATACCGAGATGCATAATGGACTTGATCGTGTTATGCAGGAATACCAGCGTTCCGGTAATAATCCTGCAAAAATGGATCTTGCTGCAGTCAGGAACGAGCTGGGTGATCAGTTTGATATCTATATCATCAACGAATCAGGCGTGATCGAGTACACCACGTACCAACAGGAACTGGGGGTTGACTTTAAAAACATCCCCTACTTCTATGATTACCTGACAGGGATCCGGAATTCTGAAGGTTTTTTCCCTGACCGTATTGTCAAGGAAAAAGTCGGTACCGGGTCTCTTCGGAAATATGCCTATATGCCAACGCCGGATCACCGGTATATCCTTGAACTTGGATTGAGCGGGAGTGCGTTATGGCAAAGAACGGGATAGCATTGGATTACCAGAATTATATCAACACCCTTGCAGCAAGACAACCCCTCCATTGAACAGATCCGTATTTTCGATATTACGGGACACCTCGTCGATAATGCTACCTATGTCCCGGACAATGGTACGAAGGCGACGCTGAGTTGCCGTAATCAGTAACCGTTCAGGAACTATCATTAATCAACCTGTGCCCGGAAAGTCAGTGACTTATCTCTTCATTGATTTGAAAAATAAGGAATACGGGTCTGATCTGAGCCGTATCGTGGAAATAACCTATAACACAACCCTGGTGGATACGGTTTTATCCAGCCAGTTTCGCCCGGATTGTCCTGATCGCATTATTAGGACTGATCGTTGGCTGTGGTTCAGCATTGTATCCTCTCCCGCTCTCTTTCACAACCCATCGCGGGAATTGTTATCTGATGTGGACCGGATTGCCAGAGGTGATCTCGATCATGAGGATTGCTTCTACGGATGTGACCGAGTTCCAGGTGCTCGAACAGAGTATCAACCACATGGTGACATCGCTTGCGGGAAGCGCTCGATAAGATCCGCGTGAGCGAAGCGGCACTCAGGGCAAGTGAACAGAAATACCGCGATCTCTATCTCTCTGCCCGTATTGCTCTTTTTGAAATAAATCTTACAAGCAATACGCTTGTTTCCGGCAACCAGCGTTTATGCGATCTGTTCGGTGTAAATCTATAGATCAGGTCATCGGGACTAGCATCTTTCAGGATTATGCAAATCGCCCGGATCTGGAGGAGGTCACGGTCAATATTATACCGCGATGGTTATTTCAATGGTTTTGAAATGCAGTTCCGGAGCCCTGCAACCGGGAGAGTATTCTGGGGTGAGGTATCGGCCCGGGTAAAAAATAACGGGGATGTTGTTGAAGGATCGATTGTTGATATCACTGCCAGAAAAGTAGCAGAAGAGGAACTCCGTACATTATACAATGAACTGGAAATACGGATTGCGGACCGGACCGCAGAACTCAAACCAGCACAAGTGGCATACCGCGGGCAAATGCCAAGCTCAATCTCTTAAACTCGGTAACCCGTCACGATGTCCTGAACCAGCTCACCGATACTGAACGGATTCCTCTCCCTTCTTGAAGAACGGCTAAAAACATCCGACTCCCAGATGCATGAATTTTTCATGAGGATTGACCAGGCGGCTAAAAATATTGAGCGCCAGATCCAGTTTACAAAAATGTACCAGGATATTGGTGTGCATGCACCCACATGGCAGAATGTGGAGGGACTGATAAAGAAAGCAAAAACAGGTCTCCTGCCGGAAACCATCGCACTTTCCACGGACCTTGCCAATCTCGAAATCTATGCAGATCCCCTCCTTGAAAAGACATTTTACACGCTGCTTGAGAATGCAATGCGTCATGGGATGCAGGTCACAGAAATACGGTTTTCCTGTCATATCAACGACAATGAGATTTTACACCTTATCTATGAGGATAATGGTGTCGGTATCAGCGTTGCCGATAAAGAACGAATATTTGAACGGGGTTTCGGTAAACATACCGGTTTTGGGTTATTCCTCGCCAGGGAGACCCTTTTAATCACCGGGCTGGTAATTGCAGAAACCGGTGAACCGGGTAATGGAGCCCGGTTCGAGATTTCCGTACCGAAAGAAGGATACCGGTTCGTACCGCGTTCTTCAGGTAACGACTGAATTACCGTACCGGTTTTGGTTGCAGCATCAGGTACACTTTCATGCCCCAACCTTCATCCTGATAAGCTCTTATGCAGATTCGTACAGCACACGAATGAAGAATATCATTATTAAAGGTGCCCGCCAGCACAACCTTAAAAATATCAGCGTGGAAATTCCCCGCGACAAACTCGTTGTCATTACGGGTGTTTCCGGTTCCGGCAAGTCTACGCTTGCTTTCGATACCCTTTACGCAGAGGGACAACGGCGCTATGTTGAGTCGCTTTCCACGTACGCCCGCCAGTTTCTCGGCATGATGCACAAGCCGGACGTTGACAGCATCGAAGGGCTTTCACCCGCGATCTCGATCGAACAGAAGACCACGAGCAAGAACCCCCGCAGCACGGTAGGCACAACTACCGAGATTTACGACTATCTCCGCCTGCTGTTTGCCCGTATCGGCACGCCGTATTGTCCCGAGCATAATATCCCTATTGCCTCCCAGACACCTGACAGGATCGCCGACCAGATCGCAGCAGAACACTCCGGCATGGTGACTGTCCTGTCCCCGGTTGTCCGGCAGAAGAAGGGAACCTACCAGCAGCTCTTAAAAGATCTCAACAAGGAGGGTTATGCACGGGTACGGGTGAACGGGAAGATCATCCGTACCGATGAGGAGATCACCCTTGACCGGTACAAGAAGCAGGATATCGAGATTGTCATTGACCGTCTTGCATCAACCGATCGCTCCCGTCTCACCGAAGCGGTTGAAAACGCGCTTAAAAAATCTGAAGGACTGGTGCTGGTTGCCAGTGAGGATGAAACAGAGTCCACGTACTCCTCGCTCATGGCCTGCCCGGTCTGCGGACTTGCCTTTGAAGAACTCCAGCCCCGCATGTTCTCGTTCAACAGCCCGTTTGGTGCCTGCGAGGACTGTCATGGCCTCGGCGTGAAGATGGAGTTCGACCCGGACCTTATCATCCCGGACAAGTCCCGTTGTATTGCTGATGGTGCCGTTGCTCCTTACCGTAACCCGATGGACGGGTTCCGGGGGCAGTACCTTGCAACCGTGGCAAAGCACTTCGGGTTCGATGTGATGACCCCGATGAAGGATCTCACGGAGAAGCAGTACAATGCCCTGATGTTTGGATCGCAGGAACGGATGCATTTCTCGATGAGCATGAAGAGCGGGGATGCCCAGTGGTCCCATAACGGGGAGTGGGAAGGACTCCTCCCCCAGACAGCCCGGTTGTATTCGCAGACCCAGTCAGAGTGGCGGAAGCGGGAACTGGAAAATTATATGCGGATCTTTGACTGCCCGGCGTGCAAAGGCCAGCGGCTCAAGGACAAAGTCCTCGCGGTTCGTATCAACGGGAAATCCATCATCGATGTGACGGATCTTTCCATCAGCAGCAGCATTGCTTTCTTCAATGATCTGAAACTTACCGATAAACAAGTGGAGATCGCCCGCCAGATCATTAAAGAAATACGTTCCCGTATTGAATTTCTGGAAAAAGTCGGGCTGGGGTATCTGACGCTCTCCCGCAATGCCGGTACCTGTCCGGAGGGGAAGCCCAGCGCATCCGGCTCGCCACCCAGATAGGTTCGAACCTGATGGGGGTACTCTATGTGCTCGATGAACCATCCATCGGGCTGCACCAGCGGGATAACCGGAAACTGATCGAGACGCTGCGGACTCTCCGCGATCTTGGTAATACCCTGATCGTGGTGGAGCATGACGAGGATATGATCCGCTCGGCCGATCACCTGATCGATATGGGGCCCGGTGCCGGTCTTCACGGTGGGGCAGTTGTTGCGGAAGGAACCCCGAAACAGATTGAGAAGAACAGGAAATCCTTAACCGGTCAGTACCTTGCCGGCACAAAAAAGATCGATATTCCAACAAACCGCCGCATATCCCGGAAATTCATTACGGTCAAAGGCTGCCGGGAGAACAATTTAAAGAAGATCGACGCGAAATTCCCGATCGGCCTGCTGACGGTCATTACCGGTGTCTCAGGCAGCGGGAAATCCACGCTCGTGTACGAGACACTCTATAAGGGCATGATGCAGATTCTCAACGAATCACGCGACCAGCCCGGAGCCCATGACGGGATCCTTTTCGATGCCGAGATCGACAAGGTGATCGTTATCGACCAGTCCCCTATCGGGAAAACCCCGCGATCCAACCCGGCAACCTACACCAAAGTCTTTGATGAGATCCGGGCGGTCTTTGCCGAGACAAAAGAAGCAAAGATGCGGGGATACAAACCCGGCCGTTTCTCGTTCAATATCAAAGGCGGGCGGTGCGAGGCCTGTGAGGGTGACGGGCTGATCCGGATAGAGATGAACTTCCTGCCCGATGTGTATATCGAATGCGAGGAGTGCAAGGGCTCGCGGTACAACCGCGAGACGCTTGAGGTGAAGTACAAGGGCAAATCGATTGCTGATGTGCTGGATATGAGCGTGGAAGAAGCCCTCGCCCTGTTTACCAATATCCCTTCAATCAGGACCAAGCTCGAAACGCTCTCCCGCGTGGGGCTTGATTACATCAAACTCGGGCAGAGTTCCACCACTCTCTCCGGTGGAGAAGCACAGCGGATCAAGCTCACCCGTGAACTGGCCAAGCGGGCGACCGGAAAGACGCTCTACCTCCTGGACGAACCAACCACCGGGCTTCATTTCGATGATACGAAAAAACTGATCAAGGTGCTCGACGATCTGGTGGAAAAGGGCAACACCGTTGTAGTGATCGAGCACAACCTTGATGTGATCAAGTCTGCCGATCATATTATCGATATCGGGCCCGAAGGTGGCGATGGTGGGGGGAAGATCGTAGCAACGGGAACTCCGGAGCAGGTCGCTAAAGTGAAAGGGAGTTATACCGGGGAGTTTTTACGTGATCTGCTGGGAAAGTGACAGGGGAGTCCCTTAACCCGGCATTTTCTCTTTTTAGTGGTTCTTTTTTTCTGGTACTCTGATAAAAACAGATCAATGTGAATTGAAAGCTCGCGTTTTTCTGGAACACTGACAAATCTGCAGGTTCACTCAAAAATTAAATTTGTAATTTACCTGTAAAAAATTTCTGGTGGAGGTGACCATCATCATGGTCACACCATTTTTCATTCAGATGTTCTACTCCTTTTTCCGGATTGAATGGACAATAAATACCATGCCGAGGATCATCCCAACCGGTAAGGCCAGAGTCGGGAATTCGGGTGATGGGATGCCTTGAACTGTCACTGTTACTGAATTGCTGGTGACTGTCCTGGGCGCTCCTGTCGGTTCCATTCCATCAGCCGTAGCAGTATTTGTAGTAGTGACCGTTAGTGTGGTTGTTTTTGCGTAGGTCCAGGTTTCAAGCGGGTCGAGGATGTTATCACTATTGGTATCTCCACTTGCTGGACCAGCGATGACACCTGAGCTTGTTATCGGTCAGGATTATAGAAGAAATCGGCACAGTGCCGGTATTGGAGACGAGATAGGTGTAGGTCACTGAACCTCCGGACACCACTGATGTAGTATCTGCTGATTTCTTGACATCAAATGCTGCGGGGGGTGTCTCAGTTGTTCTCTCGAGCGTGAGCAGTGCCCAGCTGGTGGCAAGAACCTGAGTTCCCCAGGCGTCCGTTGGCCAGGATCCGTCAGCATTCTGGGTATTAACAATTCGGTCAGATACATCTGCATACCAGTCGATTGTACCACCGGTCCCAAATGTGGTGATGCCCTGAGCTTCAAATCCTTTCATGAGACTGAACGTTGCCTGGTAATGGCACCGGAACCTGGAACCCCATACCATCCCGGGTCCTGGTTTTGATCATTCCAGTGAGCTTCCAGGTAGTCTAAAGCCTTCTGGACTGCGGGATCTCCCGTACCTCTTCCAACCATCTTGAACTGGTAGAGAAGACTGCCGGTCTTGTAGACATTTTCCCAGCCCCCGCCGGGCGTATATTCAGATGCTCCGGAGGGAGCCTGAATGACATTGACCCAGTTGGCGATTCCGGGCAGCGCTGCAGCATCCGAGATCCCAAATTTCTGGGCATAAACCAGACCAAGTGTAGCCCACCCTGCATTAGACTGGTCCTCCCAACCCGGTGAATTCTGTTCATAACCAAATCCACCCTGAGGGCCTTGTGCTGCCAGTAACCAATCAACCGCTCCCTGTGCGATCTGTTTGTAGGTCTTCCCATTGGAATTGGGATTGGCACTGGTCACAATCTTATTTGGATACCACTTTCACAAATTGCCATCAAACCGATGGATGTTGTGTATACATGTTCATACCCCTCAGAATTAATGGACCCATCTGCATTGACATGATCAAACAGGTATTGCAGCCCCTTCTCAACATTTGACTTGTAAACATAAGATGCATCAAAAGGACTCATCCCCAGTTCAATGGCACGGTCTTCCATTTTCAGCAATGCAAGTCCTGTCTCACCGGTTGGGAAATAATTTCCCCATGATCCATCTGCATTCTGTTGTGCTGCCAGCCAGATTACACCCTTATCGATTGCAGTGTTGATCTGCGCTGGTGTTGCTGCACTTACCGCGGGTGCTGACAACAGGAGCAAAGCCACGGCAATAACGAGAAATAACTGAAGTTTCCTGATCTTCATTGTTTCACCTCAAAATTTTGTACTGGACACCCCATGGTGCCTTGAGCGAGTTTTATACTATTTCAGATATTAAATCCGTGCCATGCACCGGTGCATGGCATCAGTATTAACCTTTTAATTTCCCGAAAAATCACGGGAAAATACTGTCTTTGTAAGAATTGTATCAAAAAATGTGATCGGTATTTTCCAAGGTAAACGGATAATAAAAACACAGGCACAGTCAAGTCTGCGGGTGAAGAATCCTATGATGCTGATGATTAAACAATCATTCATCACCATGATGCCATTGTCCCCATCCTCATTCCTTATGACCTCATACTCTGACTAGTATACTGATCATGATCGATCCGTCCTCTCTCCCCCACGCCCCCGGCTGCTATCTTTTTTCCGATGAAGCCGGCACCATCATCTACGTGGGCAAGGCAAAGGATCTCAAAAAGCGGGTGACGAGTTACTTCCAGAAGACCGATCACGATGCCAAGACGCAGAGACTGGTTGAACGGATCGCATCGCTCGATTTTCTGGTAACTACCACTGAAACGGAAGCCCTCCTTTTAGAAAATAACCTGATAAAAAAGCACCAGCCGAAATACAATATCGACTTAAAGGATGCAAAGCGGTTTGCCTACATTGAGATCAGCAGCGATCCGTTCCCGCGAATCGGGATCGCCCGGCAGAGGACCAAAGGCGCTGCATATTACGGACCATTCGTTTCGGCAGGAGAACGCGATGCGGTGCTCCGTGTAATAAAACGCACATTCACCCTTCGCTCGTGCAGAAAACTCCCGAAACGTGCATGCCTTCGCTATCATATGCAGTCGTGCAGTGCACCGTGTATCGGTGCGATAAGCCCGGAAGATTACCGCATACACGTCGAAAGGGCTGCCACTCTTCTCAAGGGAAAAGGGAGTGACGTTGTAAAACAGCTCCGCGAAGAGATGGCAGCGTGCTCTGCGGCACAGGAATACGAAAAGGCACTGTCCCTGCGCAACCAGATCGCTGCCATCGAGCGTCTTTCAGAACGGCAGTCTGTTGAGCGGCCAAAAGAGAGCGATCAGGATGTGATCGCCTATACCGTTGCTGATGGTATTGTCTCGCTGATGGTCTTTGCTGTCCGGAAAGGTTCGCTTACCCAGAAACAGGAATACTCATTTGAGGCGGTCGAAGATTTCTTTGAAGAATTCCTGGTCCAGTATTATGCAGATCACCCGCCTCCCACGGAGTTGATTCTTCCCCATGACATTGATGCCGCACTCAGTGATTATCTCAGCGAACGCAGGGGCAGGGGCGTGCAGATTACCGTTCCGAAGATTGGGGAAAAGAAGAATCTCCTCGATCTGGTGTACACCAACATCGAGCTCAGTTTCCGGAGAGGGGCGTTAAAAACAGGAGATCTCCAGAACGCCCTTGACCTTCCCGACACCCCTCACGTGATCGAATGTTTCGATATCTCACATCTCTCCGGTACCTCCATGGTTGGTTCGATGGTGCAGTTCCGTGATGGTGAACCGGATAAGAAAAATTACCGCCGGTTCAGGATCCGGACGGTTGAGGGTATTGACGATTTTGCATCCATAGCTGAAGTGGTAAAGAGGCGCTACCAGAGACTTTTTTCTGAAGATGCAGACATGCCCGACCTCATTGTCATCGATGGTGGCAAGGGACAACTGTCCGCAGCTCTTGATATTCTGAACGAGCTCAATGTTGAAATCCCGATCATTGCGCTTGCCAAGCGTGAGGAGGAAGTATACCTGCCCGGGGAGATGTTCCCGTTGCATCTCGATCCGAAAGGAATGGCTCTTCGTTACCTTCAGGAGATCCGCGATGAGGCACACCGGTTTGCCGTGGCGTATCACCGTCTCCTTCGCGGAAAAAAGATGAAGGGAGAAAAATAACTACCCTTTATGGAGTTTTACCGGGCCGTGTCCTTTTATGGGGAATGCTGATTTGTGCGTTTCCGGTAATTATTCCGGTAATACATGACTCCCTGTCAGGTATAACCGTACAGCATCAATGCAAAATCAATGCAAAAAATTTTCTATAAATAGTAGCAAGGTAAACACCATCAGTATTATTGTGTGTAAAACCTCTGCGGGGTTTTAAAATCAATAAAATAAAAGGAGGCGATCCAGTACCTTGATGCAGATTTTTAAGACCCGGAAGGACTCCGAACCCGCTGTCACCGATAAAACGGAAATAATTGAAACCGGTTGCTGGATACAACTCTTCAATCCTACAGAAGAGGAATTGTTTGCCGTAACCCAGAAATGTACCATCCCCCCGGAATTTTTGAAGGCTGCACTGGATGATGAAGAACGCCCCCGTATTGATTATGATGAGGGTGTTGCACTTGTGGTTATGGACATTCCGGTGACCAATGTAAATGCAGAGATCAATAATTTAACCACTCATCCGCTGGGTGTGATCATGACCGATGATCATATCATCACGGTGTGCAGCCGGCATACCCCGCTCCTTGATGATTTTGTTACCGGCAAAGTGCGTCACTTCAATACGATCAAAAAAACCCGCTTCCTGTTCCAGATCTTTTACCGGAATGCCTCGAATTATCTTCATCACCTCCGGCAGATCGAGAAATCGATATCCCGTATCGAAGTTGAACTTCACCGCTCCATGAAGAACGAGGAACTTTTCCAGATGATGGAACTTGAAAAGAGCCTTGTTTACTTCTCAACATCACTCAAGAGCAATGAAGCGGTTCTCGAACGGATCCTCCGGACAAAACCCCTGAAGATGTACGAAGAGGATGCCGAACTCCTTGAAGACGTTATCATTGAGAACAAACAGGCAATGGAGATGTCCCAGATCTATTCCCACATCTTAAACAGCATGACGGAGACCTTTGCCACCATCATATCCAATAATCTCAACATCGTGATGAAATTCCTTGCATCGGTGACGATCATCCTTGCCGTGCCGACCATGATTGCCAGTTTTTATGGAATGAACGTCGTGGGAATCCCGCTTTCACAAACACCATTTGCCTTTGAGACCATTTTCGGTATTTCATTTATGATATCACTATGCCTCGGGATATGGATGTGGAAAAAGAAGATGTTCTGATCCTTTTTTACTGCTCCTTTTAATGCCCGGAATAAAGCCTGAAAAACATTTTGTCCGGACCATTTTTCTTAAACAATAATGGTTATCTCATTTGCTGACACTATTCTTTAACAACAAAGGAATAACTTATGGAAAAACCAGACGCATCTGACAGTCCGTTACATGGCGGAAAAACTCTTGCAGAACAGGGTATTATTGAGAATATTTTTGAACGGGCACTCTGGAACGTGCGGTTTATTGTAATTCTCGGTGTGATTTTTGGTGCACTCTCCGCAATTGTCCTGTTCATTGCCGGCTCGAGTGAGATAATCCATATTATTGTAGGATATGTCCAGGTTGGGGAACATCCTCTCTCCCATGAGGATATCCTGATCGGGATCATCGGCGCAGTGGACTTTTACCTGATCGGTCTCGTCCTCTTAATCTTCAGTTTCGGTATCTATGAACTCTTTATTTCTGAGATCGATATCGCACGGATTGAGGGTGGGTTCGGAAGCCTCCTTGATATCGAAAACCTCGACGATCTCAAGAACAAGATCATAAAAGTCATCATTATGGTGCTGATTGTGACATTCTTCCAGCGGATTCTTTCCATGGTGTTTACGACATCGATGGATATGCTGGCTATGGCAGTATCAATATGTCTGATCTGCGTCGGGGTGTACTTCCTCGGCAGGCACGGGCACTGATTTTTTTAATCCTGCTGGATTATTTTTTTTATTTTGAGATCCCCTTTAAGCCTGATAAGGGATATTTCCCTATATGGATACCGGACTGCGGGATCGTTTCATTGCCTTATGGCAGAACTATTTTCCCGGCACAGAACTTCCGATCACCTTCGGGTTCAGAAAAGACGACGGGGATATTCAGAACATTCCGGCACCAGATGGCTGGCAATGTGTCGTCTGCCAGATTGGCCGGGTCAGGAACGGGACTTCTCTAGCGCTGGATGCCCGGTCAATAACCTGTCGCGGCGGTCTGTTATATACCGGATACGCAACCGAACGCTCACCGGATTTCCGTTATTTCCTCTCTCATGGTGGACCGGGCGGTGTGGAAGGTGAGCGGTACAAGCAGACTCCTGAACTGGTCGATGAATGGCAGAAAAATATCGAATCCCTCCCCTCCGGGGGAAAGAGTATCGTCTTTATCCGCTGGGATCACCTCACAGCCAGTGATAATCCCGAAGTAGTGATATTCTTTGCCCGTCCCGAGGTGCTTTCCGGGCTCTTTTCCCTTGCAAATTACGACGAGTCCGATCCCAACGGGGTGATCTGCCCGATGGGTGCCGGGTGCAGTTCCCTGATTCATTACCCTTGGCTGGAACAGCAGAAGGAAAATCCCCGGGCGGTACTGGGTATGTTTGACCCCTCTGCCCGGCCCTGTGTGCCGCCCGATATGCTTACCATAGCAATTCCGATGAAGAAATTTATCCGCATTATCGGGTTCATGGACGAGAGTCTTCCTTATCACAAAAACATGGGATACGGTAAAAAAGAAGATCGAGCGGAGTGCATCAGTCCATCAGAAGCCCTGAAGGATTATTCCCAGCACTTCCTGCTGGCACAATACCCACGCCCGCTTTTTTCAAAGTACTGCTGGTGATATTCCTCCGCTTTCCAGAACTGTTGAGCCGGAACAATCTCTGTTGCGATGATTTTTCCCTTGTATTTTGGGGATGCTGCAAGCCGTTCTCTGGATGCCTCTGCCGCTTCCTGTTGTTCGGGCGAATGGTAAAAAATTGCAGACCGGTAACTGGTGCCGATGTCCGGCCCCTGGCGGTTTACCTGTGTTGGATCGTGAATGCTCCAGAATACATCCAGCAGTTGTTCATAACTGACAACCGCTGGATCAAAGATGATTCCTACTGCTTCTGCGTGCCCCGTCCGGCCCGAGCATACCTTCTGGTAGGTAGGATCGGATACGGTTCCACCTGTATATCCGACAGCGGTTTCCATTACGCCTTCAATCCGCCGGAATGCCGCCTCAACTCCCCAGAAACAGCCGGCCGCAAAAGCAGCCCTTTCCGGTTTTATCTCATCAACCATGCAATGGAATAATGCGTACTGGATGAAGGAGATTTCGGTGCGGACATTTCATGAATCTTAAAGAGAATAATTTTTCGGGTATGATTCAAGGGTGAGATCGAATATGAGCGAGGAGTGAATTGCATCCTGCACACTGGTCTGATGATAGCAAACCCCGGTAAGAATAATCCGGTGATAATTACCCGATCACTTATTTCTGCATACTCCACCTGTCTTTTTCACCGGCACGGTTCCCAGTGCAGATCGAATATACGTAAAATCTCCCTTATCTGCTACTATCTCGTAAAGCATCGTGCCATAGCAGGGTTTGGTAAAGGGCATGAGTATTTTTTGTGTTTCGGGAATGAATCCCACAAGCATTGGCGATTTCAGCTGTATGGCAATTCCGCGGAATGCAAAACCATGGGGCATCAGGTAATACTCGCTGCAGTGTTTCCTGACGTAGTTGTTTACTTTACGCCCGCTGACATCTTTCAGAACGGTTTCTGAGTACAGGTAATTGATACAGCGGGCAGGCTGATCCATACCAGATGTGATGGGACTTCAAAGAAAAAAAGATTATGACCGGAAATTTTCCCGGCGGTCCTGTACAAGGATAATGGCTACTCCGGAATACGGTTTATTCTTTCATTTCTTTATCAGTGTTGTCAGGTACGGGGCAGGAACGGGCAGTCCGGAAAACTCCGACAACAATCGATGCAACGGCAAAGAGCGAGAGTGCGATGATCGCATAGATCACTAAATTGAAGTTCTGCTGGACAATGGGAATGCCGCCGAAGAAATACCCTGCAAGGGTAAAGCCGAGGATCCAGATGGCTGCTCCGATCACATTGTAGGTGATAAACCAGCGGTAGCTCATCTTTCCCACACCGGCAAGGAATGGGGCAAATGTCCTTATGAAGGGGATGAACCGGGCGATAACGATGGTAATTCCCCCATAGCGGGTAAAGTATTCCTCGGTTTTCTCAAGGTGTTCGCGGCGGATAAGACAGTAGTTTTTCTCCAGCACTTTCATTCCTGCAGTGTTACCGATCCAGTAATTGACGGTATCCCCTATCACCGCTGCGGCAAAGAGCGAGATGAGCAGGATTTCCAAGTTGAGGTACCCGTTTCCTGCCATGGCCCCGGCGACAAAGAGAAGTGAGTCTCCGGGCAGATAGGGCATTACGACAAGACCTGTCTCGCAGAAAATGATCACAAAGAGGATAAGATATGTCCACAAGCCGTAGGTTTCGATGATGCCCGGGAGATACTTATCGAAGTGAATGACAAGATCGATGAGGGAGAAAAATGGATCCATTTCAGGTTATATTAGCGGTATGGCATCATAAACAAAACGGAATATTTTGCTAATTTTACCTGCCCGTGTGCGGGTGTGAAAAAAATGAGTCCGGTTATTCCGGCAGCGTTGTTTGTTTTCCCTGTATGATAGGGTAAACTGTCCGAAGCAGCAGTCCGATGACCAGCACTGATGCGGTTGCAATCACAATCACTATCCATTGATGGAGTGACAGGGGCACGGTGCCGAATATCATTCCACCGTACTGGATGATCAGGATCTGGGCGAGAACAATAACGCCCATTACCACAAAAAATGTCGGGTTACCCCGGAAAAATGCCGGCATCTTCCCGTCAAGTGCACGGCAGTTGATGCCATTCCAGACGGCAGCGATGATGAATGCGGCAAAAAAGACCGTATTGATCTCTGCTGCTGTGGTTCCGCCCAGAAATCCTGTGGCAATCTGGAGCATGCCCCCGATAATGAAGAACGCGCCTGTGACGATGATCGATATCCACATGAATGGTGAGATGATCTTTGCATCATGAGGTATAGGCCGGTGTTTCATAAGACCTGCATGCGGCGCTTCCGAGCATAGGGCAAAGGCGGCAAGCGTATCCATGATGATATTGATCCAGAGGATCTGGATGATGGTAAATGGTTCCGGAAAGCCCATCAGTGACGCGATGAATATGAGAAGGCACGCGGAAAAATTGATGGTGAGCTGGAAGAGTAAGAACCGCTGGATGTTCTCATAGAGTGACCTGCCCCACAGGACTGCATTGGTGATCGATCCGAATGAATCATCGAGCAGGATAATATCGCTTGCCTCCCGTGCAACTTCGGTTCCGGCGATTCCCATCGCAAGGCCGACATCCGCATGCTTGAGTGCAGGAGCATCATTGGTTCCGTCACCGGTAACGGCAACAACCGCCCCGGTTTTCTGGAGAGCGGTTACGAGCAGGAGTTTATCCATCGGTTCGGCCCGTGCCATCACGTCGAGTTCCTGTGCAGCAGTTACCTGCTGGTCTTCGGTGAGCGTTCGGAACTCCGTACCGGTAACTACCGTACCCTGTTGCAGGATACCTGCATCCCGTGCAATTGCCCGTGCTGTTTCCGGGTTGTCCCCGGTTACCATGCGGACCCGGATTCCCGCAGACTGGCAGCTGGCAACGGATGCGGCGATATCATCCCGGAGGGGATCGCGTATCCCGACATACCCGTCCCAGGTTAACCCTGTCTCGCTCTCATCGCCATCGATGATCATCTTATGTGCGAAAGCGAGGGTTCGCATGGCCCGCGACGCCAGTTCGCTCACGCCGCCAAGATCGGGTTTGACCGTGCAGAGTCCGCTGATAATCTCCGGGGCACCTTTTACGAGAAGATAAGGATTGCCTTCAAGGGTGACAACCGTGGACATTCGTTTTCGTTTCCCGTCAAAAAGATACTGTTTGGTGACGGTTGTTTCGGCACGCAGCTGCTGGTAGTCCAGTTTGTGTTGTCGGAGCCAGCGGTTCAGGGCACCTTCGGTTGAATTGCCGATCACGATTACCCTGCCCTCGCGTTCTTCTAAGTGTGCGGTGCCGTTTACTGCAGCGGTCAGGGTAATCCATTCCGATGGTGTGCCCGGAAGATTTTCAGGGCGGACAGGATTTCCGGCGGAGGATGCTACTACTTCCATCTGGTTTTTGGTAAGTGTGCCCGTCTTGTCGGTACAAACCGTTGTCGCCGAACCTATTGTCTCGCAGGCAATAAGTCGCCTGACGAGGCAGTTTGCTTTTGTCATCTTTCGCATGGCAAGCGAAAGGGAGAGGGCAACACTCATCGGGAGGCCTTCCGGGACTGCGGCAACGACGATGACGACGGCAAGCATAACGTAATGCAGGATATGGTTCGCAGTCTCTATGTTAAGCCCGGTAACTTCTCCGAACATGAGACCCCGGATAAAGAGGGTGCCGCAGATGAGTACGGCCATAGCGTACCCGAATTTGCTGATGATACCGGCAAGCGCTTCGAGTTTGTGCTCGAGAGGTGTCTGGGTAGCGTGATCGATACCCAGCGATGCAGCAATAAGTCCCATCTGGGCAGAGTCACCCACCGCCGCTGCGATCATACGTCCTTTTCCTGCGGTTACAAATGAGCCTTTCAGGACCCGCGACTGTATGTCTTTCCGGACCGGTTCACTCTCCCCGGTGAATGCGGATTCATCGCTGTTAAGGTCATCGGAGATGGAAAGCCACCCGTCTGCCGGGACTGCATCACCCGCTTCGAGTAAGATGAGATCCCCGACAACGATGTCGCGGGAGGGGACGGAGGTGGGGTGCCCGTCACGGATCGCCTTGACCCCCATGTCATCCCGGTGGGCATTGAGGATATCGAACTCCCTGCTGCTCCGGTATTCATTGAAAAAAGCGATGCCGGTTGCAAGCAGGATCGCTACGATGATCCCGATGGTATCCAAAAAACCGCTTCCCTGCACAAGAGAGACGATCAGGGAGATCGTCACGGCAAGGAGCAGGATCTTAATGATGGGATCATCAAACTTTTGCAGGTATTGTTTCCAGAGTGATTCCCGGACCGGCGGCGTCATTGCATTGGCGCCGTACGTTTTCCGTAATTCTTCAACCTGAGAGGATTGCAGTCCGGAATCCCCTGCCAGTTTAATTATTTCGTCGTATGTCAGCATTGTTGATGTCCTTTCTTATGATGGAACGAAAAGTAAATGCAGTATGTAGTGGTCTCTGCCTGCCTATAATCCCGATTATGGAAGCACTATTCCGACTGCTCATCTTTTTCCTGTGTTGTTATCAGAATATGGATATCCTGCCCATCTTTCGCTGGAAAATGCATAAAAAATCAGATCATGGTATCAATGATCTGTTTTTGTGAACCATCCGAGAAGTAGCCGGTTATAAACACCCGGTCTTTCCCATCAAATGTGCCGGAGATTGTATACGAACTCCCGTACTGGATCGGTGTTGTTGCCAGCCGTGAACCCATAGACTTGGTTGTTACTCTCCCATTGCTGTCAGTAATGGAGATCTCCAGTTCCACGAGTTTTTCTGTTTGAAGGCTTCCCGGGTACGTGATGAGGATATGCGAGGAATCTGGTTGCGTAATGATTACAGCCGGTATTTCGACAGCACGTGTTGTGACTGCTGGTGTTTCAACCGCGGGTACTGCTGAAGAACCTGCAGGCTGTTGCGTGCAACCGCAGGACAGGAGCAGAAGGGTAAGTATTGCACAAATGCAGAGTGCGGGAAATCTTTTTTCATAATATGTTAGGACAATTGTCATAGGCAATCATGCAGTGTCGGTTTTTATTAATATAACTCTCCCTGAATTACGGGAAATGCCTCCCCCCGGAACAAGAGCCATTACAAACCGGCAGATGATGAAATCGAAATGGATTTTTCTTAATGAAGATGATTTTAAAACCTGTGCGAGTTTCAGGTCACAACCCGCTTCTCAATGGCTGGCTGTATCCCGGCCTCCTACCGTGTACCGGTTCTGCCCATCCGGTCGATGTCCAGTCACGACTATATGGGTGTCTGCAAAACCAACAAAAAAAGGGTTGTATTACATGCTCACCATGTATCCGGCACTCACCCACGCAGCGTAGTTGCCTTCAAGCCGGTACACCCGGGGGAACCCGGCATCGACAAGTTTCTGAGCTCCGGATATGCTCGGTGCATCCCCGTGGCAGTATACGAGATAGGTTTTTGTCTTGTCAAGCATGGGGATTTTTGCGTCGAGCGTTTCAAGCGGGATGCTGATTGCGCCCGGCAGGTGACCGTTTGCATAGTACGGTGATACATCCACAATCACCAGGTTGTTATTTTCGGTGATCAGGTCTTTTGCCAGTGCCGGTGGCAGGTCCGTATACTTCCCTGCAACCGCAGGCGGGATCATGGAAGGAACTATCGGACGCAATGTTACCGGTATTTTGTTCACCAAATAACCGGCACCTACCCACGCAGCGTAGTTGCCTTCAAGCCGGTATACCCGGGGGAACCCGGCATCGACAAGTTTCTGAGCTCCGGATATGCTCGGTGCATCCCCGTGGCAATACACGAGATAGGGTTTTGTCTTGTCAAGCATGGAGATTTTGGAGTCGAGCGTGTCAAGCGGTATGCTGATTGCGCCCGGCAGGTGGCCGTCGTCATATGCTGGTGAAACATCTACAATTACCAGATCTTTTTCCGATGCGATCAGGTCTTTTGCCTGCACTGGTGTCAGGTCTGTATAAGTCGAAGTTGGTGCTACCATGGTGATTGCAGGTGTTGAGCCTGTTGCAGGTGGTGCTGTGCTCTGGGTACAGCCGGTACACATGATCAGGGCGATCATGAACAGGATTGCGGGGACCGTTGTTTTCATCAGGGATCTCACCCCCCGTCTCCACGATAAATATCGCAGGGCGGATAGTGCATACTCTGTGTTATCCACCATAAAGGCTCGCTCCATGAACCGGGAGATTGCATTGTTCCAGAACCAAGAAAGCGGGTGGCGTATTCCGGTTGAACCAGGTATGAATAAACCCCCTGATCACAGGAACGCATCAAACAAAATCCGGCACAGGAAACCTGTGTTGGGGAGGAGCACCATGAATGACCCGCACGGCAGAAAGTCCCCCGTCAAAAAAACGTTTGGTTCTTTTTGTTTCATTATCCCCGAACACCGGCAACCGCGGTCGGCCTCGTTATCTCGAAAACTTTTTCCTGCATACTGTTCCAAAGATCGCCAAACCCAAGGAGAATGGTATCAAACAGAGTCTTCTCCCGCCATTTCCCCGTTGGTTTTCCACTCGGGTCGGTGTCCGTGACACATTCGCTGAACCGGGGCTCAAGCTTGTACATGGTCTTTTCCGAAAGGACCGTAAGATCAAGATCATCGATCGTGGCTGATGAACCCGGACCAATTACGAGGGTGGTGGTATCGCCGAAATTGGCTGAACTCCCGCCCTGAACCTGGAAAGAGAAGTATTCCGGGTCCTTCGGGTTTTGGGAATAATGGACCGCGTAAACAGTCCCGGTCACCTTCGCTACCGGAATCGCATTAAGATTATTTGTACCCCGGCATTGGATCTCCTTTGTTACGATAGCATAACCCGTGGTATCCGGGATTGTTGAGAATGCCTTGCTGTTTTTCCCTGATACCGGTGATGTACCGAACGTTGCGGTTGTTCCCCAGTCACCGTATGCAGGAACCGTATAGGTGTAGGGACCGGTAATCGTATGGGTGACCCCGCCCGGGTACCGGATAACGATCCGGGCGTCATCCCCAACCTCAATACCCCATCCGCCTGCCACAACGTCTCCCCGCGATGCGCCAACTGTGCTTCCACCCGTTCGGATCTTCACTTGTGCCGGGTTGGAAAGTGCGGCAATGTATGCATATGCTGTTTTATCAGAGAAACTGAGCGCGTAGGTAATATATGCGTCGAGAGCCTGATCTACCGTCATTTCATCCGTAACTCCCGCTTTTTTCAGATAGGAAGCGGGAACGTAATCTTTGAATTGTGCTGCTGAACTGACATCGTTGCGATCGACAAAAGCAGAGACGGAGGCGGGAAGGCTCACGGCAACGAGTAACAGGCAGATGATCAAAAAACGTTTCATGACTATTCTTTCAAATCCGTTTTTAAAATTTTTTTGATCTGGACCTCATTAGTCACAGAATAAAAAACCGCTATTTTCATTTTTGTGTGTTTTTGTTGGGAATTTTACCCCCTTACGAGGATGTGCATAACAATCATCGGTATGGACCATACCTGCCGGTAGATTTGAGAACACTTGTTGTGAAAACAATAACCCCGGCAAATATGAGTAAGAGACCAAGAAGCGGGTTATAGGAAATTCCGGACACGATCCCAAGGATGATTGCAATAAATCCTGCACCGGTTAACAGGTCATTGATTGTAATTTTTCTCATTCTAAGTCAGTTAATTGGTTTTACCCATGAATATTTTTTCTTTATGGGCTGGATGCCAGCAGGCTGTGATTTGGATGCCATCAACTCATATGAGGATCTCAGACCCTGATCCGGAACAGGGATAGCAGATGCAAATCACATGACAGCGACGCTCAAAGAGCTCCTGTATTACCCTCTGTTTCCGCTCCCCCGTATGGATGAAGGTGGTGTCGTGGAAACGACCGGCCGTTGTGCTATCCGGATGAACCGTGCGTAGGTGCAGGACCTGATGATACGGTACGATGATAAATCAGAACGTGGATTTTTGAAAAAAAGATGATTTTCAGGAAACAACGACAGTCATCGAAAAACGGGTTTCGTTTCCTGTCACGGTTTCCCACGACCGTTTGTAGACCGCATCGATCTTCTGCTCTCCCGGTGCGATGGCTGAGATATCCCAGACATGGGTTCCACCGGATCCAACCAGTTTCCCTGTCGTATCGGATGGCATATAGGTATCGCTCATGACCTGAAGACCGGGCGTGGTGGTGAGATTCCACTGGTATCCGGTTGTGGGGTTTTCCTCTAATTTGACGGTGATGACATTGCTCTGGTTTACATAGATGGTTGCAGTGTTCTGCTCTTCGGTTACTACAAGGTGGCTTACCGGAATTGGCGTCCCGACTGGTGTTCGCGGGGGCATCTGGCTGCCCTTGTCCCCGGTATCGGTACACCCTGCGAAGGTGAGTGCAATTGCAAGGATACAGACGATCCCGAAGTTGAGTATTAGTGTGGTGTAATTCATACTATCCGCCCGAATATGATTTTTATATTCGTAGTTTTGATGTGGGGATTATTTATGGTTTTATTTGACTGCGAAAAATTTTGGAGTTATTGGCAATCCAGGGACTTATCGCTGCTTAATCCGGAAATGTGCTGAAACCTCCCTGCCCTGCCGTACCTCGGAGAAACCCTGAGGCAGGGACCCCTCACAATAGTATGAATTTTCATGGTTACGGTGTGAACTCCGGTTCATGTGCGTTTCAACAAAGCCCTGAAATATCTGAATCCGTTTTCATCTGTAACAAAATGCAGGTCCTGCCATCGTTGAACCAGTCAGCCAACATCTTCCTGAAATATCAGTTCTCAAAAATCCGTTCGGACTTTCTTCAGGGGGCACTATTCTCTTTTTTAGTGCGAACTCAAATATCAGTACATGGAAAATTGCTGTCAGGGGACGGATCCGGCCGGATTCAAACTCCTGATCCTGTCCATTTCCCTTGCAGCATTCATGTCGGCACTGGACGGAACGATCGTTAATATTGCCCTGCCGACGATATCATCGGTTTTCGATATCTCTTCGAGTACCGTAAGCTGGGTCGCTACCATCTACCTGCTGGTGATGGCTGGCTGTGTGCTCATCTTCGGTAAGTTATCAGATGGCATCGGGTTTAAGAAAGTCTTCCTGTCAGGATTTGTGATCTTTACTATCGGATCGTTTTCCTGTGCACTCCTGCCCGTTCTCCTCTCCTCCTTTCCTTTACTCATCGGATCAAGGGCATTTCAGGCGATAGGGGGTGCCATGATAACGGCTATCGCCCCGGCGATGATCACTGCCTACATACCCATGAAGCAGAAAGGAAAAGCCATGGGAATCATCATGACTGTTGCGGCCCTCGGGACTGCCATCGGTCCGACAATCGGAGGGGTGCTCACCCAGTACCTCTCCTGGCACTGGATCTTTTTAATCAATGTGCCCGTGGGAATCTGTGCAATCGTGCTGGGTGCAAAAGTTATTCCGGCAACAACGCCTCATGGCAAAACTGCAGGTTTTGATAAGGCCGGTGCGTTATTGATCTTCACCGGACTTGCCGCCCTGCTCTTTGCAGTATCCGAAGGTAATGCACTTGGATGGACATCGCCGGTTATTCTTGGCACTTTTGCACTTGCCATTCTCACCCTTGCTTACTTTGTCTGGCATGAACTCCGGGTATCCGACCCGTTGCTGGAGCTCCGCCTCTTTAAGAACCGGAATTTCCTGATGACCAACATGATCATATCACTGGTCTTTTTCAGTTTTGCCGGTATCAATTACCTTCTCCCGTTCTATCTCCAGTACGTAAAAGGTTACGGTGCGTCAGATGCCGGGCTGATCTTAACCTCTCTTTCGGTAGCCATGATGATATCCGGGCTTCTTGCCGGGGCATTATATAACCGGGTTGGCGGCAGGACGCTTTGTATTGCTGCAGGGTGTTTCCTCGTAGTCGGTTATTACCTGATAACACTCCTGCGAGTTGACACATCGACAGGATTTGTTATCCTCTGCCTGATCCTGCTTGGTTTCAGCCTTGGCCTGATGATGACCCCGGCATCAAATATGATCATGAACTCGGTTGCAAAGAAATACCAGGGCATGGTCTCCAGCCTCACGAGCCTTGAACGGTTCGCTCCTTTAACCCTTGGGATTGCTTTTGCAAACCTCGTATTCATCCAGGGTATCACTGCAATTGCCGAGAACAAGGGGATCACGCACAGTGCACCGGCAAACATCAAAATGAGCCTGATCACAGCGGGTTTTGACCTTGCTTTCTTCTTCTCGTTTATTATTGCGATAATCATCCTCATCCTTGCCCTGTTTGCCCGGCAGGAAGTGCATCCCGATTACCAGTCTGGCAATGATGAGGATGCGAAGATGGGAATGATATGATGAAAATAATCTTTTTTGAATAGATTTTTTCTTAAAAATACTCAGGAACAGGGAATTTTTTCAGATCCCCAGAACTCTTTCCATACCAACCTCTCCGACACTCTTAAACACCTGTGCGTCCTGAGGCATCACGGCAATCATCTTTTTCGGGATATGGAAGCCACAGGGATTTCATGGCAACACTTCACCGTGCGATATGACCTTCCCTCACCTCGTCATTGCCGGGATCTCCCGGTCCAGGAGCCGGCAGGTAATGGTTTTCCTCACCCGGAACCGGCTGCTTGTGCGGAGGATCGCGGGTCTGGTCATGTTTCTCATCGCGGTCTGGAATCTGGTGTTGTTCTTTTACCCGGTAATCTTCCGGTAAATGCGTGATGCCACCTTTCACTTTCCTGCCGCATCCCGATCCCTTTTAATATCACAACCCGAGATCCTAAGCACCGTGACTGAATTCCAGCTCGTCTCCACCTTCGCACCAGCCGGCTCCCAGCCGGAAGCCATCAAGGCAGTTAACCGAAGGTCTGGAAAAGGACGAACAGCTCCAGACCCTGCTCGGCGTCACCGGCTCCGGCAAGACCTTCACGATGGCAAACGTGATCGCGGCATGCGCAGCCGCCCACGCTCGTCCTTGCCCACAACAAGACGCTTGCCGCCCAGCTCTATGCCGAGTTCTGCGATTTCTTCCCGCAAAACCGGGTCGAGTACTTCGTCTCCTACTACGACTACTACCAGCCCGAGTCCTACATCCCGTCAAAGGACCAGTATATCGAGAAGGACTCGGCCATCAACCCCAAGATCGAGATGATGCGGCTCTCTGCCACCGCTTCGCTCTCGTTCCGGCGCGACGTGATCGTGGTCGCCTCGGTCTCCTGCATCTACGGTCTTGGCAACCCCGAGAACTTCCGGAACATGGGGTTTGAGCTCTCGGTCGGCCAGAAGATCTCCCGGACCGAGATCATGAGCAAGCTCCTCGATATCCTGTTCGAGCGAAACGATATCGAACTGATGCCCGGCCGCTTCCGGGTCAAGGGCGACACCATCGATATCATCCCCGGGTACTTCAACGACATCATCCGGATCGAGATGTTCGGTGACGAGATCGAGCGCATCAGCGAGGTGGACAAGAACACCGGCGCACCGTAAAGAACAACTGAAATATTTCTATGTCTATCCCGCCCGGCACTTCGTTACTCCCGAAGGCGCCCGGAAGACCGCGATCGCCTCCATCCAGAAGGAACTCGACGAAGTCCTGCCCACGTTCGGCATGATCGAGGCACACCGTCTCGAGCAGCGGACCCAGTACGATCTCGAGATGATTGAAGAGACCGGATCCTGCAAGGGCATCGAGAACTACTCCCGGCACTTTGACGGGCGGAAGGCAGGTGAGAAACCTTACTGCCTGCTCGATTATTTCCCGGATGACTTCCTGATGATCATCGATGAGAGCCACCAGATGATTCCGCAACTCCACGGCATGTACAACGGCGACCGCTCGCGCAAGAAATCCCTGATCGATTACGGGTTCCGGCTCCCGAGCGCGTACGATAACCGGCCCCTGAAGTTCCACGAGTTCGAGCAGTACATGACGAGCATGATCTTCGTGTCCGCAACACCGGGTGAGTACGAACTGAAAAATCGTCCCGCTGGTCGAGCAGATCATCCGCCCGACCGGTCTTGTCGATCCCGAACGTTGAAGTCCGTCCGATTTCGAAGGGCAGACCGATGATGTGATCCGTGAAGTGCAGGCAACGATTGCCCGGGGTGACCGGGTCCTCATCACCACGCTGACCAAAAAACTGGCCGAGGAACTCTCCGAGTTCCTTGCGGACCGGGGGATCAAGACCCGCTATCTCCACTCCGAGATCCAGACGCTTGAACGCAGCGAGATCATCCGCGAGCTCCGGCTCGGGAAGTTCGATGTGCTTGTCGGGATCAACCTGCTCCGGGAAGGTCTCGATATCCCCGAAGTCGGGTTCATCGGGATCCTCGATGCGGACAAGGAAGGATTTCTCCGCGATGCCCGGAGCCTGATCCAGATCATCGGGCGGGCAGCCCGGAACGTGAACAGCAAGGTCGTGCTCTACGCCGATAACATGACCGACTCCATGAAGCGGGCGATTGCCGAGACAAAGCGGCGGCGCGAGATGCAGGTCCGTTACAATACCAAGCACCATATCATGCCGCAGACGATCATCAAGCCGGTCAAGGAAAAGGAAGTCGAGATCACGGATACGAAACATGTGCCGAAGAACGAGATCCCCAATGTGATCATCGATCTCGAGAAACAGATGCGGGATGCAGCAGAGAATCTCGACTTCGAGCGGGCGATTGCGTTGCGCGACCAGATCAAGAAACTGAACGAGCGGCTGAAAGAAGCAGGAAAAAACCCGCATAAATAGTCGTTTCAGGCTCTGTTGAAACCCTCTAAAAAAGAGGGGGTCAAGGGGATGCTCCCCTTGGGATGCTTCCCCCTCTGGGGGAGAGAGGGGGTCACCCTCCCAACAGTCAATAAGAAGAAACGAATTACTGGAAAATAGGATTTCAACAGAGCGGTTATGTGCATATTTTCAATAACTGTTTGGAGGGCGACCCCCTGTTTTTTGAGGGTTTCCCATGAAAATCAGCATACTCAGATATTATTTGAAAATGTTTTTTGTATAATTATGATAAACGCCACCGCCCCCGATGGGACGCCCCCGCGGCGGTCCAGGAGCCTGTCTCTCTTTAAACCATTTGCCAAGTGAGGCCCCGATGAGGCGGCCGAGCGACCCCCGAAGGGGTGGGTTGACTCCTAAAAAATATAAGAAGATAGTATCCGATATTCATGCATCGGGTGTGAACTCCCGTTCATGTGCGTTTCAACAGAGCCTTGTTTTATAAAACATGAAAAAACCGGATCGTTACGGGATTCCGGTATTTCTTTTTCTGCACTTCGTCGGGATGTTCGATCTCTGAGTTCCCCACCATGTAATAGCGTTTGATGAACTCACGAACTTTCTCTGATTCGATCCAGCCCATATCCAGCTGGGTGATAATACGGTCAATCTCACGTGCCTGGAGAATGATCTTATCGGTGATCTCCCCGGGAGCGAGGCTGGAAAGGCCCATAATAACTGCCAGCGGATTCCTGATATGGTCACCAAGAATGGCGAACTGTTCGATATTCTGCTCGATCTGCTCAAGTGCTCTCCTCTTCACCAGTTCCATCTGCTTGCGATCGGTGATGTCGATGAATGAAACCATGATGCAGATCGGTTTTCCGGTCTCATCTTTCACCAGATTTATCCAGATGAGCACAAAAAAGGGGGATTTGTTATATTTTATCAGGGAAACCTCGCCAAACCAGCTGCCTTTGTTTGGCAGTATCTCGCGAATATCGTCAAAAACCTGTTGTGATCCAAAGAACTCACGGGAATTTTTCCCTAAAAATTCCTGCTCATGGAAATACTCCATCATTCGCAGGAGTGACTTATTCACATACTGGAAATTAAAATCAAGATCGAGGATAGCAATTGCATTGATCGATGAGCTGATTGCATGATCCTTGATGAGCAGCGCCTCTTCAGCTTTTTTGCGGTCGGTGATATCAATAATGGTACAGACAAACTGTTTGTCCGGTAGTTGCCCTGCAGAGATCAGAACCCATCTTTCCTGATCAAGATGTGACCGGAACCGTGTTTCTAAATTATCGACATTTTTATGGAGTGAAAGCTGGTTGAAAAACGTATCTTTGACCGCAGGTTCCAGCCAGAGATCATTAAATGAGATTGTTGGAAGTTCATCCCGGTTATATCCGAGCATTTCAGCAAACCGCTTGTTTACTTCTGCAATGGAGAGATCTTCGATGTTGACAAGACCAATTCCCGCTTCCGAGTGATTGAATATTCCGCGATATTTCACTTCGTTCTTCCGCATATGGGTTGCAAGGCTCGATACAACAACAGACACGCCTATGAGTACATAACATTTGATGGACGAAGCGAGCAGTTCCCCCATTGCGCCCTGGGTAAAATAATAAACAATTCCCATGTAGGCAATGGAGATGACAACTGCAAAAACGGGTCCCCGGTGAGGATACCAGTACGCGGCGATTACCACCGGTATATACAGCAGGTGGGGAGCGACATCATTCGTACCATAATTCAGACTCAAAATATTGATCAGAAGTGCAAGGATAGTCGTGTTAATGACAATGAAAAGCCAGAGATCAACAAGGCTCTCCTCCCGCTCGATAAAAATATTCCCGCCAGTCATTCCGTATCCAATCCCTTCGCTCTTTTCCTGCTGTACCTGTCTCGAGACGGGTTATTCACTGTGCGAGAGATATGAATTTTTATTGCACCAACCGTTATTAATATATTTTGATTTTGTGTGGTTTTTTTCAGTGTAATTCAGCTAAAAATCCTTTTTTTTTAAATTTCCTGCGAATGTGATGCTTTGATGTGAAAAAATGGAGTTGTCGGGTGGCACCACAACCATAGTGGGTATTTACCTTATCGTGACGCCATGGATCCGGAATGGGTTATTGATTATGAACACAAAAACAGGTTTCATCGGTTACGGCAGCATGGGGAGCATGATCGTACAGGGATTACTGGATAACACGTGCCTGCAGCCCCAAAACGTTCTCATCAGTACCCGGCATCCTGCGGCACTATCAGTACTTCTCGCGAAATACCCGGCTGTACAGGTTGCAGAGAACAACCGTGCTCTTGCGAGGGAATGCAATCGAATATTCCTCTGCACGAAACCCGTTGATGCTGTCCAGGTCCTGTCAGAAATTGCTGGCGACCTGAAACCGGATACCCATATTGTTTCGATCGCAGCCTGCCTTCCGGTAGAACAGATTGCCCGCTTTTTTCCCGGTGGAATCACCCGGGTTGTTCCGAGCCTTACTGCTGAAATGCGTTCCGGAGTAACCCTGTTCTGTCATAATTCCACGAATCACCCCGAATGCTGCACAGGAGATCGAAGAGATCTTTCGCAGCACTCGGCAAGGTTGTCAGTTATCGATGAGGAGAATTTTGAGGTTGCCTCGGATCTCACCAGTTGCGGTCCGGCGCTGATTGCAGTTCTTGTAGAAGAATTTGCCCGTGCAGCAGCAAAGGCCAGCACTCTCTCACCAGAACAAGCCCGGGCACTGGTTATCCCCACGCTCTCCGGCACAGCCCGGCTTCTCGATGAAAGGGAATATACTCTGGAAACGATCATGAAACGGGTGGCAACTCCCGGTGGGATCACTGAAGAGGGTGCAAAACTGCTCCAGTCAGAAATGCCTTCAGTCTATGATACTCTCATACAGCGGACGCTTGCCAAACACAAACTGGTAAAAAAGAATGTGCGTAATGAAGCAGACCGTCTGCTGGAGAAGAAACCCTGATACTTGCGCCTCCACAGTTACGGGATTTTTTACCATCCGGACCCCAACCGGGCAAGTAAAAGTCTGTCGGGTATCGATATGATCACCGTTTTTGTGGATCGCTTAAAAAAGTGAGAAATCGGCTGTCTGATGCCAATACTATTGATATGATTCTCTCAATCTGCCCCTCTCTCTTTCCGGTGACATTGGTCCACGGGGAAAAACGGTGGGAGAATCAGTCACCAGCATCCTGTGGCGTAACGATCTGAAAGCCGGATCAGGTTCTCCCGTCCTTTCTTTACTTTGATAATCATGCCGTTTGTATGAAGGTCATTGAGCACCGTGCTCACCGTGGATTTGGGCATGCCGATCATCCTGACAATCTCTGACTGGAACAGTTCGCCGCCATGAGACCTGAGCAGCTCGAGGATACGATCTTCGATGCTCATACGCTCAGTTTCGGTCAGGGGAGTGGGTTCCGGGAATTCATGTTGGTTGTTCCCACCGTTTTTCCTGTTTCTCCGGTAAAATGCAAAACCCGTAAAGATGATTAGGATAACCAGCATGAGACCGGCCGCAACGGGCAACAGGGGAAACGCCGCTTTTTCGAGTACAACCCGTGGTTCGCCGGCCCCGAATGAACGCTGGCCGTACCAGACCAGTCCGTCCCGGGAACCGTCAGGTTCCGGTTCGGCCCTCGCTACCGTATACCCCTCGGGATAGTGGATAACCAGCGAGTTGTCCTTTTCAAGGTATAATCCGCCGGCAAATGCATCCCCGATGGTAATTGAGGTTCCCGGCCGGGCAAACCCGTTCCAGCGGGCCGTGTATATGACGACCCGTACCTGCCGGTTGGTGTGTCCTGCATAACAGCATCACCGGTTACGCCGGTTATTTCCATATGCCGGCCAGTTGCAACGGATGCCTGTGCTACTGAACGTTCCATCAGGTCACGGAACTGGGACAGATAGGTCGTCGGCAGATCCCGGGTATATGTCTCGAAATCCATGATGTCTGTATTGGTGAGAAGGGGCGTGCGGTACTCCACACGCCAGAGTGCTGAACCGTCATCCGCGACGGTGATGGTGTAGGTGATGGAATAATCCGGTGTTGCCGCTGCTGCCATGCCGGCCAGTGCAAGGGATAACACCAATATCATAAACACCGGTATTCCCGGCCATAGCACTTGTCTCATGGTTCACCAACAGATATTTTATGGGAATGTTGTTTCGCGAATAGAAAAAATTTGGGGACTTTAATCAAAGGATAAATTCTCACGTTTACCGGTTCTTTGCGTTTCCTGAATTGCCACCGGCATTACTGTCAGAATTGCCGTTATTGCCGGATCCGGATTTTCCGTTTCCTTTGTCATCAGTCTGTTGCCCGGGTGAAATGGTTGCCTGTGTCTGGATCTCCTGCGGGCGCGTGGATGCCGGTGTCGCGATTACCCGGTTCTGTCCCTTATTGTCATCCTTTCCATTGCTTTTACCCTGCTGTACCTGCCGGGTCTGCTGTACCTGGATAGTCTGGTTCTGACCATCATTCCCGGTACGTTCCAGTTCGCGGACTTCAAGCCTGACCGCTTTAACGATAGTTGCATTGTTCTTTTGCATAACGCGTTCGAATCGTGTCTGGGTCTTCTCCTCAAACTTCTGCTCAAGGGCGAGGCTGTTGTTGTACGCCCGCATCAGGCCGGTGTTGTTCGGGTGGGTGTCGAGCAGGTTTGCGAGCACCAGCTGATGTTTCGCAATCATCCCCTGTGCATGCAGAAGGCCGGTCGCGTTTGAAGCTGCGTATGTCTGCAGTCGCAGCTGGGTCAAGTTGGTTTTCTGCCAGTAGAGATCAAGAGCGCGGTTGGCAGAGTCGGTATTGTTCAGCTGTAGTTCTCTTCGTACTTCAGAGAGTCGCAACCTGTTGTTGTTCATTTGCTTATTAAAGCGCTCGGTCTCATTTGTTGTGAAGGACTCATCGAGGTCTTCAAACGCGATCTTGAGGCCGTAAAGCGGGCTGTCCGGCCCGATTGGCCCGTCATAGGGTTCGATATCATCCACAATGACTGTCCCGTTCGTTACGGTCTCCTCCTGCGCT
The DNA here is from genome assembly GCA_963732285.1 of uncultured Methanomicrobiales archaeon. Lineage (GTDB taxonomy): Archaea > Halobacteriota > Methanomicrobia > Methanomicrobiales > Methanospirillaceae > Methanoregula. The sequence continues at coordinate 201,318 of CAVSYT010000002.1, forward strand.
GCAACTGTACATGCCATGCAGAGCAGGGCGAGTACAAAGATACCAATAATCCATACAATACTTTTTTTCATAGTTCAACCTCCGGTTTTTTCAGCCGTGATAGCTGTGTAACCAATCATCAGTCCCGGGTGGTATAAGCCCAGTGAAAATTCAGAAAAAAGCGGACCGGCCAAGTTGTTCCGGTGCCGAAAAGATCGTTCATAATTGTTCAGTTGACAGATCCGGGCACGGATTGCGAAAATAAAAATCGCGAAAAATCGGGCGGCAATTAGACGATATTGGATGGGAATCCGGACGGACGCGCAAAAGGAAGTTATCCGAGTCCCCACTGGGCAAGGGTAGTCCGCGAGGGATCGACATCGTCCCAGCTCCACCCCAGTGCTTCAATAATGCGGGAGATGGGCTGCTTGATCGTCTTGTCCAGCATCAGTTCCAGGTCAACGACAAACTCGGGTGGCACCTGATCGCCATACTCGAAGCAGAGCACATCCGTCTTTGGGTATTTTGAAGTCACGGTCCGGATGTAGATCCGCTTGGGTTTGCTCCCTTTGCCAAACTCGGTATGGAGATGCAGGTTGGCATATTTTGCACCCCGCACCTGGGCATCATCATTCCCGTAATCATCAAGGGATTTTCCGATACCGCCGGGAATACCGATCTCGTCGAGCGTATATTTTCCTGCCCGGTATTTTTTGATCACATCCGAGAGGAATGCCTTGATCCCGGCGTACTCTTCTCCTTTAAGGATCATCTCCATCACCCGCTGCTGGACAACTTTGGTGATCTGCGGCGTATCGCTTCTTTTGATCTCAAAGCCCACGATGTCGACCTCGTCGACATCCTTTCCCTCTTTCCAGACAAGGTGTCCCGCATACCGCTTCTTCTTGCCGGCCTGGAAGAAGCGGTCATAGATCTTCTCGAACTTGATCGAGAAGTAATGGACATCGGCATTCAGTTCCTTATGGGCAAATTCCTGGTAACTCTCATTGAGACGCTTCTCGATCGACCGGGCAGTTGCAATGGTCTGTTTCCCGGTCAGGTTCGGGGGCAGGTGCACCATGCAGGAATCCGTGTCGCCGTAGATCACCTTGTAGCCCTGCTGTTCGATCACGCGCCGGGTGTGCTCGATGATCGCCCGGCCCACTGAGGTAACTGCAGACCCGATCTCCCGGTCGAAGAGCCGGAACCGGGTGTAGCCCGAGACCCCGTAGTAGGTGTTCATGATCACCTTGAGCACGTTCTGCTGCATGTCGTAGAGCACGTAATTCGGGGAGCCGAATGCGAACGTGTTGCGGAGTGCCTTTTTCTCGTCCCGCTCCTTGAGCAGTTCGGATATGATGCTCCGTGTCAACCCGTCCGGCTGCTTTTTGAACCGGATCCCGTTCGGTGCCACCAGTTCTCCGTCGGGATCCTTTGTCTCCATCGAGGCGTTGATCGTCATCATCGCCATCGGGTAGAGGGATTTTAAGTCAAGCACGACCACGTTCTCCCGGACGCCCCTGCTCGGTTCGAAGACGGTCGCTCCTTCGAACTCCTCGGCATTGGCAAATCCCTTCGAGGGCAGGACGTACTTCCCGAATGCCTTTCTTAAGATGTAGACATCGATCACGCTCGAGGAGTTCAGGGTCTTGTCGAGCGGGCAGCCGACATAGCGGGCGATCTCGCGGTAGAACTCGATGATGTTGTTCTTTTTGTTGATCCCGACGCAGAGTTCCACATCCTTGAAGTTGTATTCGACCAGGAGCGCCGGCTGTTTCTTCCAGAGATCCGAGATGGTGCCGGTGTACCGCACCTTCTGCTCGCCGACTTCCTCCAGGGCGATGGCATCGAGCCGGTACGACTCCTTCTGGGTCAGGTGCATCTTCTTGTACCCCATCAGGAGATCGAAGAGTGCCCTGCCTCGCAGGGCATTGCGTTCGGTCTGGCCCGGGAGGCGGGCGAGTGGGTGGACGAGAGCCCGAGTCGCTCCATCCTGCCGGTGATGTACGGCATATCGAAATCGACAAAGTTCCAGCCGGAGAGCACGTCCGGGTCCCGTGCAACGATGTAGGCTGAAAACGCCCTGAGCATCGACACTTCATCGGTATAGGTGCAGATCGTGTGGGTGTCTTTCCGGAAACAGCCGTTTGACAAGCCCTCCCTCAGCCTCTTTTTCGGCAATCTCCCCGGTATTCCTCCCCCCATGAAAAGGAACGTGGTATAATCATTATCGAACGAATCGTAGCAGGTGATGCAGGTGATCGCATCCCGCTGGGGATCAGGAAATCCCCGTTCATCTTCGCATTCGATATCGATAATACAGGAACGGGCCGGGGCATCAACCTCAGCGGGAGATAGGTCATGGTAATTGGACGGTTGCCGCGGGGGCAGACACCCCGCCGGTCAATCCGCAGTCGATCATGAACCGGGTGGCAAACGGGATATCCGCTTCAAAGTGACGATACCGTTCGCGCACTTCCCGCACATCACCGGGCTGCTGGACATACATCCGGCGCAGCGGTTCGTTCCGGATCGAACGGTATTCAGTTCCCTCCTCTAATGTGGCCTGCTGAGGATGTGCAGTCCCCTCTGCCTGATCTGCAGGAATGTAGAAATATGGCCTGAACCCGGTCACATCAAGACGGGTTGCTTTTCCCCGTGCATCGCGGCCAAATATGTGAATGACCGGACCATCCGGCGCCCTGCTGTACTCCACCTGGTTAATCGCAATACGAGATACCGGAAAACTGATCGAGCGTACAGGAAGAATTCATGCAGGTATCCGTGCGCAGTGAATTGGATGCCATATCAGGAAATCGCCCTCCGGCAGAGTTCGCCAACAAATTTCCCAGCCTCGTCCATCTTTTCCTGTTCCCAAGTGTCGAGATGCCATTCCTCTATTGCCAGTATGCCCTCTTTTCCGATCCTGACCGGCACCCCGAGCGAGCAGTCGGAAATGCCATATTCACCTTCAAGCACCGATGAGCAGGTCACCAGTTCCCGGGCATCCGAGAGCACCATGCGGGTCAGGTGTGCGATATGCAGGGCCGGGCCAAAAACTGTCCCGCCCTTGCCTTTGATAACATCCATGCTTGAACCCCGCAGTTCATTAAGGATCTCTTCTCTTTGCGGGATTGGGATCTGGCGGGAGTGCGTGGAGAAGAGGGGCACCTGGTGCTCCCCATGTTCTCCCAGCACAAAGGGAAACCCGGTGATTCCCCGGGAGCGGAGGGCCAGGCCGAACCGTGCACTGTCGAGCTGGCCGCCAAAACCAATACAGCGTTCCCGTGGCATTCCCGTCTTTTTGCAGAGAAAGTAGTTATTGATATCCATCGGATTGGTCACCGTGATCACAATCCCATTGAATCCTTTGAGCAGGGCAGCGCATTCGTTGACTGCGGCAGGTTGGCTTCGAGCAGATCGGCCCGGGTTTTTACGGATGGGTTGCGGGGAAGACCTGCAGAAAAGATACAGACATCTGCGTCACGAATTGCATTTTTATCGGTACTGATCTCCGTTGCAAGTCCGGTGTGCTGAAGATCAAGCACCTGCGCTTTGAGCAGTCCGGGGGCGCTGTCATACAGGACCAGTTCGTCGGCAATCCCCATTGAGGATGCGAGGTACGCGACCTCGCCACCAATCCTGCCCACTCCCACAACTGCAAGGCGCGCCATCTGGTAACAATATGGGTATGCTAATAATAAATAACGACCATTTTCTGATGGATGGTTTCGATCAAACCCGGACCCGGTAACTGTGGGTGGGGTAACGCTCGACAATCACCTCCTGCTCGCGGCCGGGATCCTCGGGAACCACCGGTGCATCGCTTTCCCGGATGCTCTCGCTTGGAGCGGGTGGCGTTGTGACAAAATCAATCGGTCCTGTACCCAAGGAGGGTCATGCAGGACCGTGCCTTGTGGTGCTGGAAGACGGGCTCCTGAACGCGATGGGACTCCCGAACCCCTCGAAGGATTTTGTGGAGGAACTCAGCTCGCCCTTGCAAAAAAACCGGTGGTTGTCAGCATCTTTCGGCGGAAATCCCGAGGAATTTGCAACCGTTGCCGGCTGGTTCAAAGGAAAAGTGTCCGGTTTCGAGCTGAATCTTTCCTGCCCGCATGCCGAAGGATATGGTGCTGCGATCGGCAGTGATCCGGCGCTGGTTGAGGCCTGCACGCGTGCCGTGAGCCGTACCGGTGTCCCGACCTGGGTGAAACTCACGCCGAACGTCACCGATATCACTGCAATCGGGAAGGCTGCGGAACGCGGCGGGGCAAGTGCGATTGTTGCGATCAACACGGTAAAGGCGATGCGGATCTCGACTGGTATCAGGCGCCCGGTGCTCGGTAACCGCTTCGGCGGACTATCCGGCAGCGCAATTTTTCCTGTTGCGGTCCGGTGCGTGTACGAACTCTATGCATCCTGCAAAATCCCGATCATCGGCTGCGGGGGGATTTCAACTGCCGACAATGTGATCGAGATGATGATGGCCGGTGCCCGGGCAGTCGAGATCGGCAGTGCGGTTCATGGCGATGTGCACGTCTTTGAGACGATCGCAAAAGAGCTGTATGCCAAGGACGGGATTTCCGCAGAAGAGATCGTGGGGTGTGCCCATGACTGAAAAAGATCGGATGGGCCTTGCAACCGTCACGATTGCACGGGTGAAAACGGAAACCCCGGCAATCCGGACCTTTGTATTCGACGAATCCTTTCCCTCATGCTCCCGGCCAGTTCGTGATGGTCTGGGTGCCCGGCGTGGATGAGATCCCCATGGCGCTCTCTTCTGAGAACAGCATCACGGTCCAGAACGTCGGTGATGCAACGAGTGCCCTCTTTGATCTTGCTCCCGGTGCAAAACTCGGGATACGCGGACCGTTCGGCAATGGATTTACCAAAGGCGAGAAGATGCTGGCGATTGCCGGGGGCGTCGGTGCTGCCCCGCTCCTGCCTCTTGCCCGTTCAGATTGTGTCATGACCATGCTTCTGGGTGCCCGGACCGAATCCGAACTGCTCTTTGTCGACCAGCTGGATGAATGCACGGATGTGCTGATCGCAACGGATGACGGGTCGCTCGGGCAGAAAGGGTTTGTGACCACGCTCATGGATGATCTCAATCTGGGTGTGTATGATCGTATGGCCGTGTGTGGTCCGGAAGTTATGATGCGTTCCGTGCTCTCGAAAGTTGATGAGAAAGGGATTGCCCATAAGACCGAGTTCTCCCTGCACCGGTACATGAAATGCGGTGTCGGGGTCTGCGGTTCGTGCTGCGTGGATCCCTCCGGGCTCCGGGTCTGCCGTGACGGCCCGGTTTTTTCCGGGGACAAACTTTTAAAAAGCGAGTTTGGGAATTATATGCGGGATGCCAGTGGCAGGAAAAAGAAAATCTGATGCTATTACTGTTTCTTTTTTGACCAGTCCGTTTTTTTTTATGGTCAACTGTTTTGTGTGTCTTTTTTGCTAAGCGAACGACCCTGTCGTTCTCGTGAAAACATTCGCACAGGAATATCCTGCAGATCAATGTAAGAAATCCTGGTCGTTTTCACTTCTTCTCTTCGGGTAGAGAGAACCTGAACGCGTCATGTGGTACATGAATTTCAAACCGTGCACCGGTACCGGGCTCTCCTGTCTCTTTGATGGTGAGCCCGGTAATGCTCAAAATCTCCCCGGCAAGGAAAAGGCCATAGCCGGTATTCCGGTAATATTCCCGTTTGAAGATCCGGTCTTTTGCATTAGCGGGAATTCCGATACCATCATCTTCACAAAAGATGGTAAGTCCATCCGGTGTTTCCTGGTAATAAAACCGGATCCTGGTTACCTTTTCCCCATGGCGCAGCGCATTGTCTACAAGGTTGAAGAATACTTTTTCGAGAAGGAAATCGGAATAGATTTCAAGGTCTTTAAGATCTGCTTCTACCACTACACCCTCGAGATCGACATCAGTGATTGCATCCTTAACCGCAAATGAAACGTTCTGCCATTGGGGGGAACTTGAACCGATATTCTGGTAATCGCGGGTGAACCGGATTTGTTTTTGGATCAACTGGGTAATCTGCTCGATCTTCTGGAGATGTTCACGCGTAACGGGATCTGCCACCATCTCTTCAGCCAGCGAGAGGTACATGACAATCGCAGTGATCTGGTTGAGGATATCGTGGCGGGTGATAGACGAAAGGGTATTGAGTTTACGGTTTGCCAGCTGGATAGCTGATTCAAATCGCTTTCGTTCCTTGATTTCGGCTCTAAGTTCATCGTTTGCCCGTAAGAGTTCGTCTGTCCGCTCATGGACACGCATTTCCAGATCGTCTTTAGCTTTCTGGATCACGCTCTCTGCCAGTTTTCGTTCGGTGATGTCAATTGCCGAACAGATTACGACATTGTCTTCAGCACGTGATGCGGAAACAAGGAACTGGCGAACACTCCCGTCCCGGGTATGGAAGTATAACTCAATCTCACCGGTATTGTGATGGTCCCTGATCTCTTTGATAAATGCGTCACGGTTATCAGAATCGACAAGAATTCTTGAAAGATCCTTTTCGATCAAATCCGTGCGATCATCCCGGAGCATCAGGGCGCATTTTCCGTTCATCTCCTGGATATGCAGGGTTAAAAGGTCGAAGGTAAATATACCCGCCTGGGAATTTTCAAAGATTCCCCGGTATTTTCGTTCTTCTGCCCTGAGACCTTCAGCAAAGGATGAAGTAACCACGCCAATTGTGACAAAGATCACAAACCATGCTGTTGATACAGCAATAAGATTTGCATCGAAACCCGCGAAATAATAAACCAGCAGCAGGAATATCGTGCTGATAATCAGGGAGAATATGACACCCCGGTGCGGGTAGAAATAGACAAAGAGAATGATGGGCAGGAAATAGAGGAAGGGGAATACATCGTAGATGCCATGGGTAAGCGAGTAAATGGTTGAATATATTGAAAGGAGGATCGTAATACCTATGGTAACGGCCCAGTAGATCTGGCTTTTCTGTGCAGCGGGGACAGTCATTTTTCATCCTCCTCTTCGTTCAACCGATCTCCAGACAGGATCGTACTCTCAAAGCGTCGGCGTTCAAGGATCTCAGCCCGCAGCTCTTCATTCATCTTCTCGAGATGCGCTGTTCGTTGCCTGACCTGACCTTCAAGATCCTCTAATGTCTTCCGTATCTCTTCATCAACGATTTTGCTGCCGGTGATATCAATGACCGAACAGAGTATCCGGTCATGCGTTACAAGTACCGCAGAGATGACAACCCGGAGAAGGGTTCCGTCATGTGCGACAAAGATTGCTTCGGTATCCGTGTTGCCCAGATCCTTTCTGGCCTCAATAAAAAACTGCTCCTGAGCTTTTTCATCGGTCCATATCAGGGAGAGGTCTTTTCCTATGAGCGCCTGTCGGTCATACCTGAGCCAATGGGCGCATTTTATGTTAATTTCACGAATACGGTTGGTACGCAGTTCAAGGCAGAATATGCCATCCTGGGAATTATCAAGAATATTTTTTATCCGGACCCGTTCATCCCGCAGACTGTTGGCGTACGATGATGCCACCACTGCGATTGCAATAAAAATCGCAAACCATGCAGTAGAAATTACAATGATTGCAGGGTTGGAAAAACCCAGCAGGTAGATGAATGAGATATACAGGAGACTTATCCCAAGAGAGAAAAGGACAGCCCTCCTGGGATAAAAATACACAACGAGAATAATTGGCAGGATATACAGGAAGGGGTAGACTTCAAGGATGCCGTGAGTGAGGGAAAAAATCGTGGTGAGGATAGCACCTATACATGCTGCTGCGATAATGAACAGGCGCAGGACCTCCTCATTATCGCTGGACATTTGCTCCATTCTGTAATCCCCGGATAAATCTTCCGTTGTTTTACTTTGATGTGCTATAGTAAGTCGATGTTCTTATTGCATTTATTCCCACACGGTTTAAATCAGCCTTTTTACCCGTTCCCGAAAGAAGCCAGGTCAGGTATATGACTGTTTTTATGTATCGGTTCGGTTAATCCGTTCCAGATCTTCAATCTTGTTGATATTGGTAAACGTGATCAGTTCATGATCAATGGCCCGTATTTCTTCAATGGGCACATAGTTTGTATTCAGGTTTTTAACCATAGCACGCAGGGAGAGTGAATCGTGATTTTCAAGATAACTCACCAGTGCGGATTTCTTATACACTGCATGCAATGGTTCGAGCATATCCGGGTTCCAGCGGGGAATTGCGGCATCATACCCGGCAATGTGGTTGAATAAAAGGGCGATAACCCGGGGATCGACACACGGCATATCGCAGGCTGATACAAAAATCTCTTCCCCGCGCGCTGCAAGGGTTCCGGCATGAAGGCCCCCGATGGGTCCGGTACCTGTGCGGATATCGGTGATGCACCGGATACCTTCAATCCTGTTGAAACGTTTGCATTGTTCAGGATCCCTGGCTACAAGGATGATCTCGTCAACAACCTGTGAAAGTGATTCGATCAGCCGCTCGATAAAGGTTCTTCCCTGGTACGTGAAGAAATATTTCTCCTGGCCGTTTGCACGCCGTGCTTCACCCCCAACAAGGATAACTGCTGATCTCAAAACCTGCTCTCCTTTTTAAGGTAATTTCCTCTCCTTAATTATCTTGTCTTTTTGCCCGGTTGAATTTTTCTCACGCCTTTCTTCTCCATCGCCAGCAGTGCTTCCTTGATCTCAACTGATGGTGAGAATCCCCCTATGCCATGTGCTGCTACGATTCGATGGCACGGTATGACCAGCGGTGTGGGATTGCGGGCCATTGCCTGCCCCACAACTCTCGGTGATGTTCCCACTTTTTCTGCGATCTCACCGTAGGTACTGGTCTCTCCATAGGGGACGCCCCGCACTTCCCGGTAAATCCGGCTGTACATGGTATCTTCATGGAGTGCGAAGCTGTCAAGGGCTGAACAATCTGCCGGTTTTCCCCCGCAGTATTCCCTGATAAGCGGAGGAATGTCCCCTTCAAGCGCGGTTGTGGAAAAACGTACGCGGTGCACTGCCGTATCATTCCACCAGACGTGGACATACCAGAGCCCGAACCGGCACGAACCGCTCTACATTTCCATTTCCCGATCACCTCACGGAACCCTGTTAGCATCGCATTCGATCATCTCTTCCTGTATCCAGCCGGGAAGGGCGTTTCTCACCCGCCGTTCGAGGAACCGTTTCTCGGCAAGCACGAGCACGCCGCGATCTTCAGGAGTGCGGAGCACCCTTCCGAGCGCCTGCAGGGAACGGTTGATCGGCAGGCAGCGTGTAGCAGAGGAACTCGCCTTCGTCACCGAACTTGTGCCGGAAATATTCGATCATCATCTTCCGGACCCGGTTGAACGGCGCAAGCGGGAGGCCGACCACCATCGCACCGTTCAGCATCTCGCCCCGGTAGTCGAGCCCCTCGCTCCATTTCCCGCCGCAGACCGCAAACATGACGCCCGATTCGCCCCGCTGGAGGCAGGGAGAGGAATTCGGTGAGGGCTGCACCGGCAGTCCGCAGCATCGCGGGGCTCGATGAAGATCCGTCCTGCCCCGCAGGTGCGGGACGGCGAGGCTTGCGTAGGATTCGAGGATCTGGTAACTGGGAAAGTAGATGGCCCGGTTCCCTTTGAGCGCGAGAATGCTCTGATATAATCGCATGACCCGGGTGGTGTTCTCCTTGTTCTGCCGCATCGAGTACGCGGTGGTGATGTCGTTTGCGCAGGCAACGAGCCGGTTCTCTTTCGGGAACGCATTGGGCAGGGAGAGCGTGGTGACCGGTGCGTTGCCGAAATAGTAATTTCCGGAAACTCTCGACGGGTGAGAGCGTGCCCGAGATCAGGATGCAGCAGGCATGGGCGAGCCGCAGACCTCCGAGAGTGCAGGCGGCCGGATCGATGTTCCGCACTTCGAGCGTGATGCCCGCTTCTCGTTTTCCGGTACACGGTCAGGTAAGCCGGGTCGGTGGAGGACTGCGAGAGCCGGACCAGGAATTCTGTCAGCCGCTCGATGGCGGTCTCCCGGAATTCCCCGGCCTTCTGGTTCTTCTCCCGGATGGATTCTGCCAGTCCCGATCAGGTCGTCCACGATCTCGTCCATTGCCTTGTAGAGCGATTCCCGCACGATCATCCGGTCGAAGATCGCGGGGTCGAACCAGTCCTCGGCCTCGTCGGAATTCTCAAGGCCCTTATGAACTCGGTGAGCCGGGGCAGCACATGCTGGACCGCTTCAGCCCCCTTGTGCCTTTTCCGCATCCCGGAGAGTTCGCGGGATGCCTGTTCGAGGTCACGCTCCTCCATGGTCACGCTCACGATGCCGGTGATGACGTCGCCGCAGTTGTGCGCCTCGTCGATGAGGAGCAGGACATCCTGCGGTTCGACCCCGAGGTTTGCGTAGAGCTGTTCACGGATGTCCCGGTCGAAGAGGTGGTGGTAGTTGAGGATCACGACATCGGTGTTCCGGGCTGCCTGCATCATCAGCTCGTACGGGCAGCATGGCCGCGGAGAACTTCGCCGAGTTCCGCGGGGGAACCGGGTTTGCGATCACCCGCTCGGCCCTTGCCCGGAGCTCTGTCGAGGGGACCATCTTGACACCCATGGTCTCGGCCGGCACGAACATCTTGCTCGTGATGTAATACGGGCAGAGGAGCGGGTGTTCCTTGTCCATGCGCCGGATCTGCTGGATGATGAACGGGTCCTTTGTCGGGATGAGCGCTCCCTTCTCTGCCCGATCCCGCATGAGCGAGTTCGAGAAGGCCTTGACCCCTTCGCACCTGCGGTACACGTCCCCTTCGCCGCCAAGCGGGCACATGCTCTTCTTGCCGACAAGGTACACCGTCTTAGATCTGCGGCTGTTTCTTCCGCACGAGTTCGAGTTCGCGGATGAACGTGGTGAGCTGGCTGACCGTCCGGACCGCGATCACGATCTTCCGCTTCTTCCGCTCGGCAAGGAGCGAGGCAACGACACTCGACTTCCCGCTGCCGGTCGGGGCATCGATCATCGCGATCCCGCCGTCCCGGGCAACCGTGCGCTGCGACTTCGAGCATGTGGCGCTGGCCCGGGCGGTATTCGCTGTACGGGAAGTAGGTGTCGATGCTGTCCATTGGTGACTCAGTATTGGCGCTGGTGGGTTTTATGAGTGTGGGGGTGCGGGGCGAAGGTGAAGTGAAACCCAAAAGGAGAATCACGGACATGCAAAAAAGGTATGGACAGAGTATTTGAAAATGGTCCCTGATATGGAAAGATAAACGGGATTCCGATTGGATTCTGTTTTTGAGGGTTTTCGTACCTGTGTCACTACCTTGCCGGGAACCCGGATTCCCCTTTTAAACAAAGAGAAAAAGAGAAAAACATTTTTTTAATATCCCTTTACCTGCCTGCTCCCGTTACTCAATCGCAGGGTCCGTGTACGAGACCGAGAGCCGCACAGGTGTGTCAGTAAATACAATGCTCCGGTCGCCGTCAAAAGTGCCAAAGACATAGACTTCCTTATTAAGCGGGATGTAAGTTTCCACAACGATGATCTCCTCCTTTTCCGGGAAGTTCAATCCCCCGTTTTGCAATCAGGTCAAGCACACCCGGTGGAAGGTTGAAACCGGATACGAAATGATGGACCCGGGAATCGATACGGCTCGTGGCCGTGACGACCGAGAAGGTCGTGCGCTGTGTTGTTGTCTTCTTGTCCCAGGACCCGGAGAACCGCTTTGATCGCTCGGACACGATAGGTGCATCGAACCCGCACAGCATATTCAGTGCCTGCTGGGCGACCGGGAAATTCATGGCATCCGTAAAGACCCCATCGGGCAGGCCGGCATTTTCGAACTGGCCGCCAACGAACCCCGCAATCATGTCCGCGCCTTTCTGGAAATACGCCATGACGCCCGATGGCCGCACAAAGTAATACGTTCCTTGGGAGGTGACCGTGAAATCGCCGCTGGTCTCGAAGAACTGGAATCCCTCGACGGAATCGATCCGGGTTCCCTCCGTTTCCAGCGGGATCCCGTTGATCCGGATCCCGGTACCGGAACGCGTATCTTTTATGGTGGTCTCTTTGCTCAACACGAACAGGCCGTACCAGGCAACGTGCTCTCCGGTGCTTGGGAGGAGGAGGTCCGGTGCCTGTGCCTGCCCCTGGATGAGGATCGGCTGTCCTTTGCGATCGCGGGCGATGCCCGGAATGCCTTCATGAGTTCTGTTTTCGCTTGTTTGCAACCCGTCGCTTGTTCAGGTACGAGTACGCGAAGAGGCCGATGACGAGGAGGAGGATGATGACGATGGTGAAATCGCCGGAGACATCGGATGCCATGGAGGAGTGGTGAATGCAGGATGGGGATGAATATTGCGATTTTTTGCGAGCGGTTTTCGTGAACGATAAGCGGGATATCACCCGGAATTGAGACATATGGGCAATACCCTGCCGATCCCAATCCCTATATCCCAAAACATCCCATCTCTACCCATGGCAGTCCACCCCATCGAGGAGCGCTACGGCACAAAGGAGATGCGTGCCGTCTGGAGCGAGAAGAACCGGTTTTCCTGTATTGTCAAAGCCGAGGTCGCGCTCGCAAAGGCCGAAGCCCACACGCGGGATGATCCCGGCAGCAGCGGCAGTCGAGATCAGCGAGAAGGCCCCGGCTGCATCGCTCGAGCGGGCAAAGGCAATCGAGCTCGAGATCAGCCACGACATGATGGCAATCGTGAAAGCGATCTCGGAAGTCTCCGGGGAATCCGGGCGCTGGGTGCACTACGGGGCAACGAGCAACGATATCCTTGACACGGCAACCGGCCTCCAGCTCGGGCAGACGCTCGACCTGATCGATCAGAAACTCCGGCGCCTGCTCGGCGGTGCTCCTCAAGCGGGCGGAGGAGAACAAAGACGCTGGTCTGCATCGGCCGGACGCACGGGCAGCACGGGGTCCCGACAACCTACGGCCTCCGCTTTGCCATCTGGGCAAGCGAGGTCGGCCGGCATATCGAGCGGCTCGAACAGATGCGCCCCCGGGTCGTGGTCGGGCAGATGACCGGCGCGGTCGGGACGCAGGCAGCAATCGGGCCAAAGGGGATGGAAGTGCAGGCAACGATGATGGAGTACCTCGGCATGAGTTCGGTGGACGTCTCAAACCAGGTGATCTCCCGCGACCGGTACGCGGAATACTTCATGTTCTGCGCCGGTGTCGCGACAACGCTCGACAAGATCGGCGTCGAAGTCCGCTCGCTCCAGCGGACCGAGATCGGCGAGGTCGAGGAAGCCTTCGGGGCAAAGCAGGTCGGCTCGTCCACCATGCCCCACAAGCGCAACCCCATCAAGTCCGAACAGGTCTGCGGTCTTGCCCGCATCATCCGCTCCGCGGTCGAACCCGCGCTCCAGAACAACACCCTCTGGGACGAGCGCGACCTCACCAACTCCTCCTGCGAGCGGGTCATCTTTCCCGAAGCCTCGATCCTCACCGACCACTGCCTCCGGCTCATGACGGTCGTGCTCGACGGTCTCGTGATCAACCGGGCGGCGATCCGGCGGAACCTTGCCTTCCTCCACGGGATCAACATGGCCGAATCGGTCATGATCGAACTGACAAAGAAGGGCATGAACCGGCAGGACTCCCACGAACGGGTCCGGATGGCGAGCATGCAGGCGCTTGCCGAGGGAAAACCGCTTGCCGATGTGCTGGGAGCCGATCCGGAAGTGGTCCGGTACTGCTCGAAAGGCGATATTGCTGCGCTCCTCAACCCGGATGCGTATACCGGCACCGCGGTGCAGCAGGTGGAGCGGGTGATTGAGAAACTCTCTCCGCTTTGTATCTGAGAGCACATAGGTGCAGGTTCCCCTCCACTCCTTGTTTTCCGGTAAAGGAAAGCATCCCCTGACCGTTCGCTAATGGCGGATTGCATTCCTTTTGGCACCGGCATCATTTTTTTGGTTCTGATGATTTGGCAATACAGAACATGGTATATTTATCTTCTCATACTCTCAAAACGAAAATGTCCATGGTCCGGTATGCTCATCTCTCCCGTATCAATATTTCACATACTGACCTTGTACGATTGATTGTCATCTTATCGCTGACCATCAGTTGTATTGCCATCACTGCGGTTTCCCTCAGTGAAAATATCGGAACCATCTACGCCCAGCTCTTCTACTTCCCCATACTCTATGCCACCTATTTCTATCCAAAGCGGGGATTATACCTTGCCGGATTTTGTGCGGTTGCGTACGAGATACTGGCTTATGTTTATCTTTTCCCGGAAACCGGTCTTTTAATCTACACCACCGGACAGGCGGTTCTTTTTATCTGTATTACTGCTGTTGTTGCGCATTTCACCGAAAAAGTGAACAGCAGTGAGGCACGCTACCGGAGCATCTTTGAGACTTCACTCCTGGGAATTGCCCTGTTTGACCAGAACAGCTTTGCGATACGCATGACCAATAATTACCTGTCGCATATGCTGGAGTATACTCCGGAAGAATTTGCGGGTATGACGCTGCCTCAGTTGTTTATCTCAAAAGAAGAGCAGCGTAAATTCTTTGAGTACTTAGGATCGAGCGAGGACGTGAATAATTTTGAAACCCAGTTCCTTACAAAGAATAAAGAACCCCTCTGGGTGAACCTTTCATGGCGAAGGGTTGGTGACAACCAGGTAAGTTGCTCGGTTATTGATATCAACAAGCGCAAATGCGCTGAACAGGCTGCAGAAGAAAACTATACCCGGTACCAGCAGGTGACCGAAGATTCTCCAACCTGTATCATCATAACCCGGGAACAGAAGATTATGTACACAAATCCTGCATTCCACGCCTTCTCTGGTTATGATGCGGATGAACTTGCCGGAAAAGACCTGCTTTCGCTCATTCATAATGATGACCGGGGTGATTTCCTCACAACTTCAGCATTCCCTGCCTATGGTGGGAAAACGGGGAAGGTCGATTACCGTTTCCTCACCAAAACCGGTGAGATACATCTGGCAGCAGCTTTCTTCTCACCTATTCAGCAGAAAGGGGAAACGTCCCTTTTGATCAACCTTGTTGATATCACGGAAAAAGAGCAGCTCAAGGAACGCATTCAACAGGATAATGAACGCCGTCGGGGGATCATCAGTACCGTTGCCCACGAGTTGCGCACTCCCCTCCAGCCTATCATGGGGTACTTAAATCTCCTCACCGAGGATCCAACAACGTACGGTGTTACTGATGAAACCAAAGTCATCCTTGACCGCTGTGCAAAAAGTGTGGACCGCGAGCGCCAGATCATCAACCAGATGCTCGAACTCTCCGTACTTGATTCAGGAAAGATACCATTGAATTACTCGGAATTTTCCCCGGAAGAAATGATTAGGTCGATCATCGATGCGGCAGGATATGCGACAAAAGCTGACATAATTATTGACATTCCCTCCAATCTCACGATCGATGCTGATGCCAGTAAAATATCGAATGTAATGGAGTCCATGCTCTCGAATGCTGTCAATTATTCAAAACCCCCGAGAAAGATACGGATTTCATACCAGTCCAGTTCGTCAGACAAGATGCACCGGATCGCAATCCAGGACAATGGAATCGGTATCACCAATACCCAGCTTGATGAGATCTTTGAACCGTTCCAGATTCCGGACTCTGGAACGCTCAACAAGAAATACGATCGTATTGGACTCTCGTTGTCCATTGCAAAAAAATATGTCCAGATGCATGGTGGTTATATCAGTGTTGACAGTATCGTGAACCTGGGGAGCACGTTTACCATCCATCTCCCAAAAACCCGTTCAGTGGCGGTGAATGCACATGAAGCGTAAAATTTTTGTTATAGAGGATGACCTGCCTATCCTTGACCTGATGGAACTCCTGATTCGTAAACTGGATTTTGAACCCGTTCTGGTTGAAAATGCAATCGAATCGCTGGAAATGATCCAGCAGGATCCACCGGCGCTGATACTGCTCGATATTATGATGGCGCCCATGAATGGATGGGAGTTACTGGAGTGGTTGAGAAAGGATAAAAACACGCGTGAAATTCCGGTGATCCTTTTTACGGCATCACCTTCTGTAAAGGAACGGATGGCTTTGCTGAAAGATCCTTACCTTGGCATGCTCCAGAAACCGGTATCTTTCACCGAACTTAAAACTGCAATCGGGCATTTTCTCATTTAATGCATAATGCCAAACCGTTCTCTCTTTTGTATCTGTTATTTTTGTTTATGGGATCTCGTGTAACAAAATAATCTGAAAATTTTTCCCCGAATTCAAAAATTTTACATTAAATCCGTTTAAATGAATTGAATAAATAACAATATGCATAAATAATGGTGTGTAAAAATATTACAGGCACATCCCAATTATCCCTGCCATTGAAAGTGATCCTGCATGATATCTGTACTTCTCGTAGACGATGAACCGGCTCTTCTTGATATTACGCAGATTTTTTTAGAAAAAACAGGATTATTTACCGTCGATATCTGCCCCTCGGGTTTACAGGCGCTTTCCATTTTATCAGGAAAACGGTATGATGTTGTTGTTTCTGATTATGAAATGCCGGGAATGAATGGGATCCACTCCTTAAAGAGCTAAAAAGTCGTGGCGATCTGACCCCGCTCATTATTTTTACCGGCAGAGGGCCGGAGCAGGTGGTCATTGATGCCCTGAATAATGGTGCAATCTACTACCTCCAGAAAGGGTGTAACCCCAAAGCCCAGTTTGCCGAACTCTCTCATAAGTGTCGCCTTGCCGTTCAACAGAGACGTTCTGAAATCGCCCTTAAAGAAAGTGAAGAAAAATATCGTGCACTCGTTGAGCATGCGCTGGAAGGAATACTGATCCTGGATTTACAGGGAACAATTCTGCTTGCGAACAATGCTGCTGCACAGACGGTTGAGGCTGATAATTCCGCTTCTTTGGCAGGCAGGAATGTGATGGAGTACATAGCGCCTGAATCCCGCGATGCAGTCCTGAAGGATTTTGTCGAGGTGGCACAGGGACATGATGCGTATGTGGCAGAATACGACGCAGTTACCATACCCGGCAGGAGAATTCAGGTTGAGAGTATTGGTAAAGTAATCAGTTACGAATCAAAACCTGCGATTCTCCTTTCAATTCGTGTTACTAACCTGCGAAAAACCGCTGGAAAAGATCTTTGTCGTAATGAGGCACTCTGTCGGACATTTGTCAAAACCGCTGATTATGGTGTGTTCGTTGTACATGGTGATCGGATCCGGTATGCAAACCCGTACCTGACTACGATGACAGGATATTCTCCTGAAGAGATACAGGATATTGTGGTGTGGGATCTCGTTCATACGGATTTCCGAGATGAATTCAAAGAAAAGGTACATGATCTGAAAACAGCCGGAAAAAACATCCCTGATCCTTTTGAAGTTATCCTTGTTGCAAAAGGACGAAATGAGTGCCATGTCCGGATGGGCATAAAAGCCGTTGAGTGTGATGAGGAGCCTTTGATTCTTGTCACTGTTCTGGATATTACCCTCCAGCGGAAAGCCGAGAGCCGACTGGAACAGGTGAATCAGAAACTGCATCTTTTAAACGAAGTTACCCACCATGATCTCCTCAATAATTTTACTGCACTTTTTGGGTATTTTGAGATAATCAGACAAAATACTACTGATGAAAATAACCTTGAATTTATGAAAAAGCAGGAGATCATCCTCTCTGCAATAAAAGAACAGATCGATTTTACCGGCTATTACCAGGATATCGGCAACCAGAAGCCACAGTGGTACCCTGTTGCAAAAACCATCCGGGAAGCAGCATCAACCCTGCCGCTTGATCGGGTAGTGCTCAATCTTGATCTGGGCCAGACAGAGATACTGGCAGATCCACTGCTTATCCGGGTGTTTTACAACCTGATGGAGAATGCATTGAGGCACGGTGAAAATGTCACCGAAATTCGTTATTACTGCGAAAAGCGCCCGGATGGTTTTGCGATTATTTACGAGGATAATGGTATCGGGATTCCTGCAAAGAATAAAGGCCGGGTCTTTTCAAAAGGGATAGGAACAAATTCGGGCCTTGGTCTCTTTCTCATCAAAGAGATCCTTGCGATTACCGGTATAACGATCCATGAGAATGGTGATCCCGGCAAAGGGACGCGGTTTGAGCTTCTGGTTCCTGAGGGAATGTTCCGGTATTACGATTCCTGTCATGCAGGGATTGAACAGGATTTTAATGTTATGAAAACGATGAATATTCATCCAATAAAAAAATGATATTTTCTGGTGTGATGGTTTCTCATGCTTTCGATTCTTCTTGTTGATGATGAACCGGCCCTTCTTGATATAGCAAAGCGTTTTTTGGAAAAGACCGGATCTATTTCAGTTATCGCCGTCCCTTCTGCCAGGGAAGCCATCAACCTTTTAAAAAAGCAGAGTTTCGATGCAATTGTTTCCGACTATGAGATGCCGGAGATGACGGGTGTCCAGTTCCTGCGTGAGTTAAGAATTCATGGTGACCATACACCATTTATCATATTCACCGGCAAAGGGCGGGAGCAGATTGTTGTTGAAGCGCTTAATGCAGGTGCCACATTTTATCTTGAAAAAGGTTCCAATCCCAAGGCGCTCTATTCCGAGCCTTTCCAACCAGATTCACCAGGCTGTCAACCGGAGAACCGCAGAATCTGCCCTCAAAGAGAGCGAGGAGAAATACCGGGCTTTGATCGAGAACGGGCTTGAAGGTATTGCGATAATGGACCTGCAGGGAAAAATTCTCTTCGCAAACCGTGCAGCGGCACGAACCTTTGAAATTGAGAATATTGAATCCCTGATTGGAAGAAATGTTTTTGACTTCATCACCCCGGATTCAAAACCTGCGGTAGACAAAGATTTTAGCAATGTTGCACATGGCACGGATTCCTACCTTGCCGTATACCGGTGCCGGACTGCAAAGGGAAAGGAGATCTGGATTGACTCGATAGGCAAGAGAATAATGTATGAAGGCTCCCCTGCGGATCTCGTCTCTATCCGAAATATCACTCCTTTAAAACAGGCAACCGGGCGACTTGAAGTCCTCAATGACAAACTCAAACTTGTCAGCAGCGTGATGCGTCACGATATTCGCAACAAGATCACCGCAGTGAGCGGGTATACTGAGCTTGCAAAATCATCGACAACAGATCCTGAGATCCTCTCGTATCTCCAGAAACAGGAACCGTTGCTTGATGAGATCCTTGAAGAACTTGAGTTTATCCATGACTATGAAAAAATTGGATCGGATAATCCTGTATGGCAGGACATTGATTCCATTCTCCGTACTTTTATGCCCCTTATGGAAAAGCAGGGGATATCATTTGATAATTCGGTTGGAAAACTGCGTGTCTTTGCAGATCCACTCCTTGGGCGTGTATTCGCCAACCTTATCGATAATTCTATCCGTCACGGAGGGCAGGTCACCCGAATAAGAATTGCTGTGAAAATGCAGGCGCCTCATCTAATCCTGATCTATGAGGATAACGGGGCAGGTATCCCTCATGACCAGAAGGAAAGAGTCTTTGAAAAGGGTTTTGGGAAAAATACCGGCCTGGGCCTCTTCCTGATTCGGGAGATCCTTGAAATAACCGGGATTACGGTTACCGAGAGTGGTGAACCGGGAAAGGGTGTGCGATTTGAGATTCTGGTGCCGGAGAGTGGATATGAGTTGGAAGGAAAACAGTCGTAAAGGGGATCTCAAATCGACTTTTCCCAGTCTGCGGCTTCTGACATTTCTCTTTATTTTTTTCATTTTTCTTATCTATGGTACAACTGTTCTTGTGATCTCCTCCCAGACTAAGGAAAATGTTATTTCACTCAGCCGCAGTGAGGTACAGTCAAATGCGGCAATAGGTGCTCTCCAGATAAATGGTGACCTGCTGGCATCCCTTCGTCCGGGTGATGAAACCGCACATTCCTTCCTTACCATCCGCAATCAGACTGAATGCTATACGACAATCCGATACTAAGATCATATCTATTTACACCTTGCGAAAGTCGCCATATGGTGTAGAATTTGTTGTGGATGGCGATTACGGACGCTCTCCCGGTGCTGCACACATTGGCAAGGTGTATCCATACCCGTACCCTGAACTACTCGAAGGATTTGTAAAACCCTCTTCGGATCCTGTATTAACCTCTGATGCATGGGGGACATTTTTATCCGGGTATGCACCCATCAGGAACAGCAATGGTGATGTGGTGGGGATTATCGGGATCGATATGGATAAAAAAGCGGTAATGGACCGTCTTGATTATCTCAACAGCGTGTTTTTCCTTCTTGGCATAATCTCAATCCTTGCAGCAGTCGTGGCGATTGTTGTTATTGAACGCCGCCGCAGTATTGATGAAGAGGCGATGCAGGAAAACCGGTATTACCTGACGCAGATCTTCGAATCGGTCAGGGCAGGTATTCTTATCATTGATGCAGAATCGCACCGCATAATTGATGTAAATCCCTCTGCTGTTGCGATGATTGGTGCGTCACGGGAAACTATCCTGGGTATGTTTGCCATGCGTTTGTTTGTCCTGCAGAACCTGGGGAAATGTCCGATCACTGATTGGGGACTTTCCGTGAATAATGCAGAACAGGTGCTGTTGACTGCCGGCGGAGAACGTATTCCGATCATCAAGTATGTTGTCCCTCTTGTGCTGCACGGGAGATCCTGTCTCCTTGAGACTTTTGTTGATATCACGGATCGCAAGAAAGCAGAAAATGATTCTAGTGATTGCAATCCAGAAACTTAAGATCCTCTCTGTTGTCACCCGGAACGATATCATTACCGATATCTACGCACTTGAAGGGTATATTGAGTCGATTCGTGAGGATTTGCCCTCAATGCAGGAACACCCGCTATCGGAAAAAATCGACTGGGTGATGGAACGCATTCGTCACAAGTCTGTATTTTTCAAGGACTATGATGAATCCGGAACAAAAGAACCGGTATGGCAGGATGTTTCATTATCTGTTCAGGCAGCAGCAGAGCGACTTTTCACTACGCGATTATTGGTCAAATCAGATGTCAGCGGTCTCGAGATATTTGCAGACCCCCTCCTCGAAAAAGTTTTTTCCCATCTCCTTGACAACACCCTGCGTCATGGGGAGCATGCAACAGAAGTCCGGATCTCAATGTTCACGTCCGAAACGTCACTTGTACTGGTTTACGAAGATAATGGTGTGGGAATTCCCGCTGTGGATAAGGAAGAATTTTTGAACGTGGTTTCGGTTCTTTAACGGGCCTTGGTCTGTTTTTTGTTCGGGAGGTCCTGATCTGCGGTATATCATCGCGAATGTGGTGAGCCGGGGACTGGTGCCCGCTTTGAGATGTTGTAGGTGAATACCGGTTGAAACCGGTATCCGATTCAATCTGACCGTTGTCGGTGCCGGGAAGTATGATGATCGTCACGATCGCTCAGGGTCTGTATGGAAAAATTACGTAAAAAAATTAATTCCTTTGCCCTGCTGGACTGAACTGATCTGCACATCGCGAACCAGTGAAGTCAGTGACATTTCTGGTTTTGAAAAACAACGATCTTGTTCGTCACAGGCAGCAAAATGCATCAGATCTGCACTTCAGTATAAATGACTCTTATAAGGAAAGAAAAAATTCAGATATACCGGGCTTTCATCGAAAGTTCCGGGGAGTATAACGGGCGGAACGGCTTGCCCTCGGTATCCTTCTTCACCGCTGCAATCAGGGCATCACGGTGATCTGCTCCTTGAACGGCTTGTTGGGCTGCGACTTCTTCCGGACCGTGACGGTCAGGTTCTTCGATGCGACTTCCTCGTCGCCGACAACGATCACGTAGGGGACCCAGTCCATGCCGGCCTCGCGGACCTTCTTGCCCATGGTCTCGTTCCGGTCATCGACATCGCACCGGATCTGGGCGGCGTTGATCGTCTTTGCCAGTTCTTCGGCAAACGCGATGTGCTTCTCGGTCACCGGGACGACCCGGACCTGCATGGGCGAGAGCCAGGTCGGGAGTGCGGGGACTTCCTGCGTGGAGATGTTCTCCAGGATTGCGCAGATCACCCGCTCGACACTGCCCGTGGGGGAGCAGTGGAGGATGGGCGGGTAAACGGGAGTGCCGTCTTCCTTGTGGTACTTGATGTTGAACCGGGTCGAGGACTCGACATCGATCTGGACGGTCGGGTTCTCGATCGGGCGCTTCTGGCCGTCGATGGCTGCAAGGTCGATCTTGGCAACCCAGTAGTGGACGCGGTCGGAGAGGATCTCGATGAGCATCGGGCAGTCGGATTCCTTCACGATCTTCTTGACCCATGCCTCGTGCTCGGCATAGAAGTCCTTCGTGCACCGGAATGCGGCAACGAGTTCGGTCTCGAAGTCCCTGCCGGTCTGCCAGCCCATGGCAAGCTGCTCCTCAAAGCACTTGAGGGCCTGCGGCATGTCAAGGCAGAGCGAGTGCATGTCGGGCATCGTGAAGCACCGGAGGCGCTTTAAGCCCGATGACCTCTCCCTTCTGCTCGTGGCGGAAGGAGTAGGTGGAGAGCTCGTACATCTTCATCGGGAGATGGTTGGGCGAGATGTGCATGTCCCGCATGATCGAGAACATGCCAAAGCAGGCCGCGAACCGGAGCATCATGTCCCGGTTGTTGGACTTGAAGCGGTACTGGCGCTCGCCGAACTTTGCGGCGTGCTCGCAGATCGCCTTGTCGCCAAGGTCGTACATGACCGGGGTCTCGACCGGTGAGCCGCCGTAGTCAAGGACGAGGCGGAGCACGTAATCGGCGAGCAGGTCGCGGACGATCTTGCCTTTGGGCATCCAGCGGAGGCAGCCGACATCGCTCGCGGGCTCGTAGTCCACGAGCTCTTTTCCGCGCATCAGGTCCACGTGGGCCGGGTCGCCGCCGACCGGGACCGCAACGCCGAGTTCCTTCTTGACCAGGCAGCCGAAGGGCGTGTCGTTGAGGTACTCCTTGTAGTCGTGCTGTCTTCCCGTCCGGGGTCAGGACGAACCAGTCGTGGGTGACCTCCTTCTTCTCCTTCTTGACGGTCTGCTCTCACCGGGAACAATGGTCTTGGAGAGTTCGGAGAGCGGGTGGCCCTTGCAGGAGAGTTTGAAGGACTTGTACCAGCCGAACGGTGCACGCTTGACGGCAAACCCTTCTGCCTCGAGACCGGTCTTGAGCGCCTTGAGGACCGATACTGCAGTCTCGGGCGAGGAGAGGTCGCTGGAGAGGTGGGCGTACGGGTAGATCAACGATCTTGTTGACATTGACCTGCCCGGCGGTCTTCTTGATCTCTTCGATCGCCTGGAGGACTACGCCTTCAAGGTCTTCCTCATCGATCGATTCCACGGCGCAGAAAACAGTGAGTGCCTCCTCTTCCCTGTCCGTGAGGACAGAGCACTCCTCTGCCATCTTTGTCTTCTTTTTGGCTTCGTATTCTATGTAATCTGAATGAATGAGAAGAAGTCGCATTAATTCATCTCCGATCCGCTATGATCATCCGTATAAAATGGGTTTTTATGGTATATAAGGTGCTTAATCCGACATCCTCATGATGAGGGCTGGATTTTTTTAGGGAGGTATCCCGGATAAGATGTCGTCACGGCATTTTCTTGTTGGCATGGTATCGCGAGAGGGTTGCCTGCCGCTGGTCGAGATATTTTGCATCGCCTTTCTTGAAGTAGGGATTCTCTGCCCGTTCGGTGGTGTAAAAGACGAGCTGGCCAATTGGCATCCCTGCATAGATTTTCACCGGTCGGGTGTTCACGTTGGCCATCTCAAGCGTGATCGTGCCCCGGAACCCGGCATCGATCCAGCCGCCGGTCTGGTGGAGGGTGACTCCCAGCCGTGCGATGCTGGATTTTCCTTCAATGGTTGCAACGATGTTGTCCGGTAATTCTATGCATTCCAGGGTCTCGGCGAGGATGAACTGGCCGGGATTGAGGATAAAGGAGTCTGCATGGACTTCGTCCACATCGGATGTGACACTATCCTGGTTGTACGGGTCGATCACTGCGGTGCCCGGCTTGTACCAGACAAAATGGTTGCCGAGCCGGATATCAACCGAGTTGGGTTGCACGAGTGCAGGATCGTACGGATCGATTTTGATAAAGCCCCTGCTTATGCGATCAAGGAGCTGCCAGTCCACAAGGATCATTGTGCTGATATGATGGGCGTTGATCGGTCATAAGGGGATCATCCGGCGCTCAGGATGGATAAAAAATGAGGGCGTTGATCCGGGTTTCCTCTTTTTTCCGGCCGGGTTCTCCGCGTATCAGTCTCACTCCCGGAACAGGGTCGGGTTCTGCCTTCTGATGTGCCATGGCGGCATGAACGCTCCCCCGGTTATTCGCCGGCCCGTTTTTTTGTACCGTAAAAATTCCGGTTCCGGAAATTATTTTTAAAAATTTTCCGGAATTTTCCGGAAATTGTTATTATGAAAATTTCCGGAAAAATTCCCGTACCGTGATCCACATCTGCCCGATCCGGGGTATTCCGCCCCGGACTCTGCAACCCCCTGTTATTCACCCGTTTATCTCTGCTTATAATGCCCCAATCGCTAAAACACTCAAAAATTGAGGCTTATATAATGCCATCCGGAGCCTCGTATTGCACTTTGGCGGCACTTTTTTTCCGCCCCGCCCCGTTTCATCATTCCTTCTTTTTTCAGGGAAAATCCACCCATCTCTTAAAAAGGCCAAAATGAACTTAAATTGATGAAATAAATCCTATGTAACTCCCGTTGGAATCCGGACGTTTTGCGGGTTTTTTCAGGAATGCCCCGTTTGGCAAACCGGGCATTTTGCGCGATTTTCAGGAATGTGACTGCTCTATTTTCATGACCCCTCCGGACCCTCACGGGAAGGGCGATTTGGGGATTATTTAGGGGTTACCCTGAAGGTAGCGCAAAGGGATCTTTCGGGATTGCATATTGGGATGCCGGGCCGGCCGGGAAATTTTTATTTTGGCTCTGTTGAACCCCTCCAAAAAAGAAGGGGGTCACCCTCAAAACCGCCAAGAAGAATAAGTGAATCGCTGGAAAATAGGATTTCCCATGAAAATCCGATTGGTTCAGGTAATTTTGAAAAAATGAACCTCATTTACCATTATGATGAACGCCGCCGCCCCCGATGGGACGCCCCCGCGGCGGTTCAGGAGTCTGCCCCTTTTTAAACCATTTGCCCAGCAAGGCCCCGACGAGGCGGCCGAGCGACCCCCGAAGGGGGTGGGTTGACTCCAAAAAATTCTAAAAAGTGGTTATCCAATTTTCATTGTTAGGAAGTGAACCACGGTTCATGGGCATTTCAACAGAGCCTTTATTTTTTATTTTTTCGTTCATCCGGAATTCAAAAAAATGCAGATCCGTTTTTTGTAAAAAATATTTCCTCTAAAAAAAATTCTTAAAAAATGTGGCCTGTGCAGGGATCTCCCTCATTCAGGTATATCGTATAACGCATCCCATTCCTACTCATCATCATCAAGATTCTGCCGGCCCGTCTTGTCCCGGTCCAGCAGGGCCGGGTCGATATGCCACTCGCTCCTGCGCAGCAGCCCGTGAAGGGTACTCGCCTCCCGGATGGTCAGGTTTGTCCGCCCAAGGACCCGCCGGATGAGGATCATGGTATTCTCCCGCTTGAACTCGGGATGATGAATCTCATCCAGGTACCGGTCAATATGCTGGAACAGGTGTGCCATATCATTCGGAGGACAGAGAGCGAAGCTGGGCAGCGGCATGTTAGCGAGTTCATAGCACACGACACCAACCGCATGCGAGAGGTTGAGGATCGGGTATCCTCGGCAGTTGGGATCGTGCAGATCAGATCGCTGCGCTTCACCTCTTCGTTATTGAGCCCCCAGTTCTCCCGGCCGAACAGGATCGAGATGCGTCCTTCGGTGTCCTTGATCCGCTCGCGGATCTCCTTAGGGGAATAAAACGGCATCCGCATGGCCCGACAGACCGATTTGCTCACGGTGCCGGTAGCAGCAATGACGAGATTGCTCCGGGCAAACACGTCTTCAATGGTACAGACTTCTGCGTTATGGAGCACATCCCATGCATGTGATGCCCGGGCATCCGCCTCGTTGCCCAGCTTGCAGGGATTGATGAGCACGAGCCGGTGAAACCCGAAATTCTTCATTACGCGTGCAGCAAATCCCACATTGCCCTCATAGATGGGCTCGACAAGAACGATATCAATCTCGGGCATAAAAATGGTTAATTGACTGCGTCAACGGTTGCTTTCAGTACCGCTGCGCCCTGGTCGTAGACGGCATTGCCTACAACAATGGTATCTGCATATTTGCTCATTTGTGCAGCCTTAACGGCAGAGTTTATGCCACCGCCATAGTAGAGGGTGGAATTTTCGAGTGCATCCGATGCAGCCTTCACCATATCCGGGTCCCCGAACATACCGCTGTACTCGATATAGATAATCGGGAAATGGAAGTAATGTTCGGCGACCGCTGCGTAGGCAGCGACTTCCTTTGGTTTCAGGTCGCAGACCGCTTTTGTGACTTTCCCTACTGAGGAGTTCGGGTTGAGCACAATATATGCTTCGGGAATGACTGCATCCCATGGAATGTTGCCTTCCTGCTGCTGCACCCATGCCCGGTGTTTACCCACAACCCACTGCACATCCGATGAATTCAGTACGCTGGGAACAAAAATATAATCGATACCCTGCAGGAGTACCGCTTCAGGTCCGGCTGGCTCCATCACCAGTGGCAGATCATATGCCTTAACCTGTTTTTGCAGAACGGCAAGATTCTCCTTTGTTACATTGAGCGTACCCGAAAGCATGAGGGCATCGGTACCGCTTGTGGCTATGGCCTCTATATCGCCCGGCTTCAGCTGTTTGTCAGGATCGAGTTTGGTCACATGCACCCAGTCTTTCCACTTCATCATAGTTCACACACTATTTGTTGTGCTTCCCCATAAACCGGTGGCATACCGTTAAAAGCCGGACTTTAGTTGTTGATTCCTGAATTGACAGCCTGAATGATAAACAGAATCTGAATGTGCATCAGGTCATGTTCGTGAATCATATACTATATATTCGATCAACCAACAACGGGACACAGAGAGCGATCGTTATGAAACTCCAGGAAAAAACTCTTATCGTTTTTGTCGTTCTGCTTATCACTGTTCTCTTGGGTATCAGCATATTTTTTTCAACAGTTCTTCTGGCAAGTTACACGTACTCTTGAAGAGCAATATATCTCAAAAGACCTCAACCAGGCAGTCAACAAACTCGATGATGAACTTTTTACCCTGTCATCTATAGTATCGGATTGGGGGCCCTGGGATGATACGGTTGATTTTGTAAACGGGAATGATCCGAATTACATCAAATCAAATCTCCAGGCCCCGGCTTTCGATAATCTCAACCTGAACCTCATCGTTATTACCGATAACAATGGAGAAGTGATCTTTTCCGGTGCATATGATCTTCAGAATAAAACAATGGTACCGGTTCCTGCGTTCTTTTCCGGACAACTGGATCGTAAAAATCCCCTTATGGAAATGTCGGATCCTCATCATATAACTGCGGGAATTTTAATGCTTCCTGAGGATCCGATGCTTGTTGTATCACAACCGGTTGTACATTCAGATTTTTCCGGTCCAGCGCAGGGTGTAATGATCATGGGTCGGTACCTTAACAAGGAGGAAATAGCGAGGCTGGCGGAACTCACCCAACCCAGTATTACCTTTACCCGTATAGACGATCCGGTATTGCCCCCAAACCTTATTTCGCGTATTCGTACAAACAGTGGTTCATCTCCTGGAATTATCCAGCAGATGAATTCTGATCAGGTTGCCGGGTATGCTATCATCCGTGATATATATGGAAATGAAGGCCTCGTTCTCCAGATAACCGAGAGCCGTGATATCTACCACCAGGGTATAAATACGACGGTTCAGGTCATCCTCATCATGCTTGCCGGTGGTTTGTGCCTGGGACTTCTGGTAATTTTTCTGCTGGATCGTGTAGTGCTGAAACGAATGCGCTCCCTGGCAGACCAGGTCAATACAATCGGCAAATCGGGAAGCATCAGGGATCACATCGAGATTGATGGTGATGACGAATTATCAGGACTTGCCACGGAAATTGACCGGATGCTTGTAACAATCGATCAGGTGCAGAAAAAGGTCCAGGCCAGTGAGGCACGATTCCGGGAACTTGCAGAGCAACTGCCCCTGATCATTTTTGAAATGGATACTGAAGGGAATCTTAATTATGTAAATAAGGCCGGTGTAGATCGGTTTGGGGTTACTGAGCAGAAGATCCGGGATGGGATAAATATCAGGCATTTTTTATCACCGGAAAATATCGAACAGATGCAGCGCGGACTTTTTGCCGTCATGTCGGGTGCCAAATCTCCCGGAGAGATATATACGTTAAAGCAAATTGACGGAAATGTAATGCAGGCCATTGTATATACCTCACTCATTCACCGTCAGGGTAGAGTTTTTCGATTCCGGGGTATAGTTCTCGATATATCCGAACGTATCCGGCTTGAGGAAGCTCTTACCGAGAATGAGGAAAAATACCGCGCGCTCGCTGAGAACTCGGCAGATATCATCTTCTCGCTGGATATGGCAGGAAATTTTTCGTATATCTCACCGCAGATCAATAAATATGGTTTTCTTGAGGATGAGATTCGTGGAAAACCAATTCTAAGTTTTGTTCATCCCGAAGATATTGTCCGGGTTAAGAACGATCTAAACCGTGATCTCGAAACGGGCGCCCAGTTCCATTCCACATTCAGGATTCTCGATAAATGGGGAAATGTACACTGGTTTGATGAAAACGGGACCCTGCGTCTCGATCAGTCCGGAAAGCCCATTGGGATCTATGGGGTATTACGGGATGATTCCGAACGTAAAAGGGCTAAAGATGCGATCGAACTTGCCAATAAGAAATTGAACCTGATGAATAATATCACGCGGCATGATATCCTTAATACGATCACCGGGCTCCTGGGTTGTGTCGATATGGCAAATGCTACAAATTCTTCAGATGAAAGGATGCAGTTGCTCAACGATATCAAGGATCTTACCCGGATTATCCAGCGCCAGATTGCCTTTACCAAGGAATATCAGGAAGTTGGCGTCCACCTTCCCCTATGGCAGAATGTAAACACGGTAATCACCCGTGTGCTTCAGAATTTCTCTGCATCTTCTCCAAATATTTTTGTGGAGATGGAAAACGTGGAAATTTATGCAGATCCAATGCTCGAAAAGGTGTTTTACAATCTCGTGGATAATGCGATCCGTTACGGTGAAAATATTACGACAATAAAGTTCTATTCCCGGATCGATGATAAGGGTTTATCCGTACTATGTGAGGATGACGGTGCCGGAATACCTCCTGAAGATAAGACGCGGATCTTTGAACGGGGTGTGGGGAGGAATACCGGCATGGGTTTGTTCCTCACGCGGGAAATTTTGGGTATTACCGGCATTACCATTATGGAAAACGGCGTGTATGGGAAAGGAGCCCGGTTTGAGATTCATATTCCCCGAGGTACATTCCGGTTTGTCCGGTAGGAATGCCTGATGGGTAAAGATATTACATAAACTGACAATCATGGTATAACGAAAGGTGCATGAATGACCGGTGAATCAGTACTTCTTGTAGAAGATGACGATATTATTGCCCGGGTTGAAGACTGGCGCCTGAAAAACCTTGGATATACGGTCTGCGGGCGGGCAATAAATAGTCATGAGGCAATGGAACTTGTGGAGAATAAAAAACCCGATGTTGTTCTCATGGATATCAATATCAAGGGGGATATTGACGGGATTGATACAGCAAAGATGATCAAGAAGACCTATCAGATTCCGGTCATCTACGTTACTTCCCATTCGGATGGCGCTACACTTGAGAGGGCAAAAGAGACAAAACCTGACGGGTTCATTGTCAAACCGTTCGATGATAATGATCTTCGCGTCGCAATCGAACTCGCCTTAAAAAAATAGGTTCAATAATCAGATCTGGATAATTGCAGTATCCTTCTTTTTCCTGATTGCTGCCTGAAAATCTTTAATTTTCTGGACCGTGATGCCCGAAGCCGCAGCCACGGTTCCTGCATCGGCTGAAAGCAGGGTTGAAGTATTTGTAATTCCCGCAGTGGAGAGTTTCTCTACAACTGAATCGGTAATTCCCCGGATTGCGAGCAGTTCTTTTTTGCCCTTTTCTATTTTGAGTTTCGGTACTTTTCCGGACGAGTGGTTTGTTTAAGAATGTGCAGACCATATCCACATGTCGTTGCACGGTGGCTGCGGACACCCCGGTGAGTTTACTCAAGGCTTCAGGGGTGCGTTCACAGAACATTTCCGGTTTTATGATTCCTGCTGCAAGGTATTTTTTTAGGCTGACTGCAGGGATGCCAATCTCTTTGAGCACCTGCCCATAATACATGGCCTTTGCTTCGGTGAGGATTTGTTCAGCCTCCGCGTCACTGACACCCGCTTTCTTTAGTGTTGCCGCATCGGTGTGTGCAAGCCCGAAAAGTTCGGTGATTCCCAGTTCCTTAAGGGCAGCAAGGATCTTTGCTGAACTGCGTCCTTTTCTGGGTATAATGCGCTCCCGCAGGAATTTACGGCACTCGGAGCGGCGGCGTAGTTTTTCCAGAACGGATCCGGCATCGCTGATGAGTTTTTGTGCAACCTCAGGAGAAAGTTCGAGCCTTTTTGCCATCTGTTCCGGTGGTACTGCGAGCAATTTCTGCCACCGTGTAGACATGTTTTGCCTGAATCTTTGTTGCGAGCACATCCGTCATGGATGGGATTTCTGCAAGTGATTCCTTGTTGGAGTTGATGTGATGGCAGAGCGGGCAGCCGATATCCCATGGGCGGGCCCCTTTACGGACGAGCCGGACCGAGTGGAGGTGATGTTTTTCGCAGATATCATCGGTCCGAACGGCAAAGCCCCACTGAGCATTCGGAAGTCCGATATTGAATGTGCATTCCGGGTAGCGGGAACAGCCAATGAACTGTGAATTTCCCCGCATATGTTTGATGGCAATTGTGCCCCCGCAGGCCGGGCATTTTCCAAGGTTCATCTCCTCAGCAGTCCTGCCACGGATATCCTCACCAATCACCTGCTCGTTTGCTTCCAGCTGATCGAATGCCAGGTGGAGCATTTTCTGGGATTCCCTGATCACATCCTCCCGCGTCCGGTTGTTCTCCTTGATCTGCTGCATATGTGATTCGAGCGTCTGGGTCATATCGGGTTTTGTGATCATGTCCGCATGCTGCTCTAAGGATTCGATGACCGCCATACCAACCAGTGTGGGGCGCAGGGGGGTGCCTTCGACATACTTGCGTGACACGAGTTTTGCGATTACTTCGTGGCGGGTACTTTTGGTGCCGAGGCCGAGTTCTTCCATCATCAGGATCAGCTTACTCTGGGTGAACCGTGCGGGTGGCTGCGTCTCTTTCTCATCGAGGGTGACTTTTTTGATGGGAAGATGTTCTCCGGTTACAAACTCCGGGAGGATCATCTCTTTTGCCTCGCTGAACGGGTAGACGGTATGCCAGCCGGGCTCGATAAGTTGCCCCCCGGTTGCAGTATATTCCTCCCCCCCGCGACAAAGAGGATCTTTAAGGTCTTCCATTGTGCATCGGGAGAGAGTGTAGCGAGGAACCGGCGGAGTACCAGTTCGTAGACTTTGAAGGCATCGTCACCGATTGCTTCGCGGGTTGCCGGCCCGGCAGGGTGGATAGGGGGGTGATCGGTGGAGGATTTCTTTCCCCGTGTCGGGACTGCCCGGTGGTTTGCCATGGTCCATTCCACGTCTTTTTTGAACGGGGAATTCCGGATGTCTTTTAAAATGCCATCCAGGTCAAGGGATGGGGGATAAACGGTATTGTCCGTTCTCGGATAGGATATGTAACCGTTCATGTACAGGTCTTCGGCGATCCGCATTGCATTGGCTGCGGAAAACCCAAGGCGTGCTGCGGCAACGATGTACGTGGTGGTATCAAACGGTGAAGGTGCCCGGTCCTGTTTGGTGCCTGTTTTGACATCAGTGACCACGAGCGGTGCTTTTGTCCGGTCGTGGGCGAGTTGTGCTGCGGCTTTTTCATGGAAACGCCCGTGTGTATGGCGGGTTTCAATGGTCTCACCGGCTTTTTCAGTCACGAGTGCGATCTGCCAGTACTTCTCCGGGACAAATGCTTCGATCTCTTTCTCCCTGTCCACGATCATGGATAAGGTCGGACTCTGGACCCTTCCAACTGAAAGGATATTCTGCCCGCCACGGCGTGCGGCAAGGGAAATGAACCGGGTTAAGGCAGCACCCCACATGAGATCGATAGACTGCCGGGCCTCTCCTGCTGCAGCAAGGGCAAAATCGAGTTCTGTGGTATGGGAGAATGCATGAGTGAGTTCCTGGTGGGTGATTGCAGAGAAGCGGGCCCTGTCGACGATCACTTTCTGGTTCGCCGCCCGAATCAGTTCAAAGGCTTCTTTGCCGATCAATTCTCCTTCAGTATCAAAATCCGTTGCAATGGTGACACGTTCTGCTTTTTTTGCCAGTTTCTGCAGGAGTGATACGATCTTTCGTTCAGTGGGGATTTTGATGGTTTTCGCATCGATCAGGCTTCGGGGAGTATATTGTTCACTCCGCCAGTTACTGTATCCCGGTACGAAATCGATCTCGACAACATGTCCCCGTAAACCAACCGTAGTCGTTTCGCCAAAACTGTAGGTAGATACACCGGCATCCTTGCTTTCGACAATCCTTTTTCCCTGCCCGAGAATCTCTGCAATACGGCGTGCGGAAATGTTCTTTTCAGCAACGATCAGGTGCACGGCGATTACGCCTCCCTTCTGTTCAAGGCTTCAACCAGCATCCGGTTCAACTCGCCCGGGTCGGCTTTGCCCCGTGTCTTTTTCATGACCTGACCTACAAGGAAGTTGAGTGCCCCACCCTTTCCTGCACGGTAATCTTCCAATGCCTTGGGATTTTCCGTGATGGCTTCTTCAATTGCGGTGAGGATTGCGCTGTTATCACCGGTGGTTTTTGCCAGGTTCAGGCGCGAGATGATTGCAGCAGGTGTTTCAGCCGGTTCATCCTTCAGGCGCTGGTCGAGCATGACACGGAGTACCTCGATACCACTCTTGTCGGTGATGGTGCCGTTTTTCAGAATGCTGACAAGTTCAGTAATTCCTGTTGCATCCACACGATCAAGACTCATGCTGCGATAATTTAACTCCCCGATCAGGGTATCAGCAATCCATGTGGCGGCAAGGGTCGAGAGTCCTTGAGGATCTGCGGCCACGACTTTTTCGAAGAAGTTTGCCAGTTTGAGTTCACCGGTCAGGGTGCGGGCATGGTTCAATGAACAGCCATACTGCGTAATGAACCGTTCCCTGCGGGCATCGGGAAGTTCCGGCAGCACAATGCCTGCTACCCATGACTGTACATGCATGGGGCGAAGGTCCGGTTCAGGGAAGTAGCGGTAGTCGTGCTCCTGTTCTTTTGAACGGGAGGATTGTGTGATACCGGTAGATTCAATGAAATGCCGGGTCTCGCGCTCGATCCGCTGGCCCACGTCGGATCAGGTTCTTCTGCCGGGTAACTTCATAGGTCAGTGCCTTTTCCACACCTTTATAGGAAGTGATATTCTTGACCTCAACCCGCTCGTTGCCTTTGATAGAGATGTTTGCATCCACCCGCAGCGACCCTTCTTTGTCGCTGTCGAACACGTTGAGATATTCGAGTGTGGCGCGGAGTTTGTTCAAAAATTTCCGTGCCTCCTTGGGAGACCGCATATCCGGTTCGGAAACGATCTCGATTAACGGGATACCGGCCCGGTTGTAGTCTACGAGAGAATATTTGCCCCGCTCGGCGTTGCCCATGTGGACCAGTCTTCCCGGGTCCTCTTCGACATGGATGCGGGTGAGTTGGATACGCCGTTCGCCGCCCTCGTCACTCTCGATCTCAAGGTAGCCGCCTTCGGCGAGTGGTTTGTCGTACTGGGTGATCTGGTATGCCTTGTCGAGGTCGGGGTAGAAATAGTTCTTCCGCGAAAATTCGGATTCGTGGAGGACCGTGCAGTTCAGAGCCTTTGCCACTTTCATCGCATATTCGATCGAACGCTTGTTGAGCACCGGCATCGCACCGGGAAGTCCGAGACAGATTGGGCATACGTGCGTGTTTGGCCCGTCATCGCGATAATCGGTTGAGCAGCCGCAGAAGAGTTTACTCTTCGTGTCCAGCTGGCAGTGCACTTCAAGCCCGACAATCACCTGATCTTCTGCCATTTCAGTTCACCGCCTGTTCGTAGGCATAAGCAGCATCAATCACACGCTCATCTTCAAAGGGCCGCCCCATTATCTGGAGTCCGACTGGCATCGAATCGCTTTTTCCGCAGGGCACAGATATGGCGGGAATACCGGCAAGATTTGCCGGGACAGTAAGGATATCGGAAAGATACATGGAGAGCGGATCGCTCTTCTCCCCGAGCCTGAACGCGATGGAAGGCATCGTGGGACCGGCAATCAGATCGACTTCAGAGAAGATCCGGGCGAAATCGGCTTTTACATTCTCGCGGGCAACCTGTGCTTTGGCATAGTACTTGCCGTAATATCCTGAAGAGAGGGCAAACGTGCCGAGCATGATCCTGCGTCGCACTTCGGCACCGAATCCTTCCCTGCGGACTTCCTTATATGCCTCATGCCAGGATTTTTTGGAATCTGCGCCCGGTCCATATCGCACGCCGTCAAACCGGGCGAGATTGGAACTTGCCTCGCATGTGCAGGTGACATAGTATGCGGCGAGTGCGAACTTCATCGAAGGGATACTACACGGCACCGTGGTTGCACCGAGTTCTTCGAGCCTGCCTAATGCGGTTCTGACAACACCGGCAACGTCCGGGTCAACACCCTCGCCAAAATATTCCTGGGGGATACCGATCTTCAGCCCCTTTACATCCGCAACGGGTGTATGGGTGTAGGGCCGATCATATGAGGTAGAATCGTGACGGTCTTTGCCGGCAATGACTCCCATGAGGGTGGAAACGTCGCTTACCGTCTTTGCCATAGGACCAATCTGTTCTAAGGAATTGGAGTACGCGATCAGCCCGAAGCGTGAAACCCTGCCATAGGTCGGTTTCAACCCGACAATGCCGCAGAATGCGGCCGGGCAGCGGATGGACCCCCCGGTGTCAGTACCGAGCGCCATCCGAATCATATTGCCAGCCACCGCTGCTGCACTTCCCCCGGAAGATCCCCCGGGAACACGTCCGGTATCGCAGGGATTGAGGGTGGGGCCAAACGCAGAGTTTTCGGTAGTTGTTCCCATACCGAACTCGTCCATATTTGTCTTTCCTACAATTGCTGCACCGGCATTCCTGAGCAGTTCAACTGCGTGAGCATCGTACGGGGGTATGTATCCTTTGAGGATTTTTGATGCACACGTGGTCTCAATTCCCCTTGTGGAGATATTGTCCTTCACCGCTACGGCGATCCCCGACAGTTTTCCGTTCCCGTAGGGCGCTTTTTTGCAGACTGCTAGAAAAGCATGGTACCGGTCATCGGGTTCGAAGGTGAGTTCATGAGTTTCCACTACATCACCCGTGGTGCTTTGATAAACCCGTCTTCCTGTGCTGCTGCGTTTTTCAATACCTCGTCCCGGGGAAGGGACGGTTCGATTACGTCTTCGCGCATGATATTGGTGAGATCGCGCGTGATGGCGATGTCTCCTTTGACCAGATCGAGCACATCGAAATAGTCAAGAATTGCATTGAACTGGTGTGTAAAGGTGTCCAGTTCTCCGGTATTGATGCCGATATCGGCAAGTTCCGCAATATGTTCCACGTCTTTTTCAGTGACCATGTTCCACCCTGCTAATGTGGTTTATGTAATCTTGCACGGATGTTTTATAACCATTTTTTCGGGCAAGACTGGAGAGTTCTTTCCAGACTCCGCTTCCGTACTGCATGGCTTTCTTCTCGTACCATGCGAGTTCCGGGCCAATGAAGCGTTCTGCAACTGTTCTTAGGGGCACCTTACGGAGTTTTCCCTGCACTTTTTCCGATGCCGGGATTTTACGCGCCGCGCACACAACCCGCATGTCCATGTAGGGCATGGAGAGGTATGTGCCGTGCAGGGCAGCAATCGACTGGTCGCGCTCTGCCTGCTGAACAAGCCCGGCAAAGTCCCGTTTGAGATCTTCTTCAAGTGTTTCTGTTTCAAGATAGCGGGAATATCCCCCGAAGATCTCGTCAGCTGCCTGACCGGTAATGATGCGGTGGTAACCGTGTTCTCCTGCCCAGCGTGTGATAAAATACTGGGTGAGGGCTATGCCGGTGTTTACCGGATCTTTCCTTGGAATTGTCCCGATAACAAGCGGCAGTGCTTCTGCGACTGCCGACCGTGGAATTTCTACTAACGTACAATTCAGGTTGAGTTTGTTTGCTGCATACTGTGCCTGCCGGAGATCGTGGGATCCCTCAAGGCCGACTGCCACGCACTCACGACCGGCGATGTGGGCAACGAGTGTTGAGTCCACCCCTCCGGAGAGAGCGGTTACTCCCTCATCACTGCGCAGTTTTACTGAAGTGACGATCGCCTCTTCCAGTGACATATCCTTTACGGTGGGGATAATATTTCCGGCAATCCCACTCTCGCAGGTGAACGTTCCTTTGGGACAACTGCCCTGCATTACGCCGAAATGATCCCGGGCACAGCACCCATTCGCCTGAATAAAGAACTCCCCCCCGCACCTGAGCATGTCATTGGGGCGCTCACACAGGATTGTTTCAATATCTGCGCGGGTGAGACGGACTCCATCGAGTTCGATCCATCCGGCCAGTTCCAGTTCACTCATCGGCAACTCTTCACTATTAGGTAGTTCACCTTCAAGAGCTCTTGTGTTTATCAGGTTTCTCATGGAGTATCGGGTTTTTACTATGCGGTTACGATGAGAGTGTGTCCTTCCCTCAATGTAATAACCTTTGATTTATCCGGGGCAGTAATAGTGCAAACCTGCGATTCTTTTTTGAGCTGGGCATCTAATACTATAAGGCGCGAGGGTAGCCAAGCTCGGCCAACGGCGCTGGACTTAAGATCCAGTCCCGCAGGGGTTCATGCGTTCGAATCGCATCCCTCGCATCATTTTTCTTTTTGTTTATTCCTGATGCTTATTTCCCGATCCGTTATTCTCATCAAATCCGTCCTGTGGTTCGGTAATCCATAGTGAATACCGGGATGAACACATGAGTGTTTTCTTCTCTGTCCGGTAATCATCAGTAAAGCGAGTGATACCTGTCAGGTAAAAAGTGAAGTGAAAATCTTTACTCCGCTCACCACTCCACTGCGGTGAGTGTCCTGACGATTTCATCGGCAAATGCCTGTGCTGCAGCCGGACCGTTTGCCGTGATTATCCGCCCGTCTCTGACAACCGCGGCATTCGTAATCACCGCACCACCGATCTTCATTTCCCTGAATGATGCAGGGCTTTCGTAAAATGTTGCTTTTTTCCCTTTCAGGATACCTGCACGGGCAAGCACAACGGGAGCGAGGCAGATAGCAGCGACAACTTTTCCGGATTGGTGGAAAAATTTCACGATCTGGTTGAGCACGTCATCATCCCAGAGATGTGTCTGGGAACCGGAACCCCCTATAATGACAAGTCCGTCATAGTGTTTGGGATCGATCTCTTCAAAGGAAAGTGCTGCGGTAGTTTTTGCACCCAGCATGCCGGTGCATGGTCCCCTGTGCGTGGACGCGATATCAAATCCGATACCCGCTTTCTGGAAAACTGCAAGTGGAACAGCCAGTTCCTCATCCCTGAATTTTTCCGGTGCAATCGTGATCAGGATCTTCATACTGTTCGAAATACCTTCTTTTACTATAAGTGTATGGGCTGTCGGATAATCGATGCTTCATAACGAGGGCGAACCGCTAATTTTACTTCAATACATTGAGTGAAGTGATCCTTTTGTGATTTTAAAAAAATCTGGCTCTGTTGAAACGCCTATGAAAGGTGGTTCCATCTCAAAAAATGAAAATCTGATAACCTCTTTTTAGAATTTTTAGGAGTCAACCCACCCCCTTCGGGGGTCGCTCGGCCGCCTTGTCGGGGCCTCGCTGGGCAAATGGTTTAAAAAGGGGCAGGTTCCTGAACCGCCGCGGGGGCGGCGGATCAATGACGGAAATGTGCTGAAACATCCTTGCCCTGCCGTGCCTCGGAGAGGCCCTGAGGCAGGGAACCCTCACAATATTATGAATTTTCATAGTTCCGGTGAGAACTTCCGTTCATGACTGTTTCAACAGAGCCAAAAATCTCTTAAATGGTGATTTTTTAACCGTGGTCACCGGCACGAATATTGGTTTTAGGGTTATCGCAGTTCGAATCAGTTCCTTTACGGATCATTAGATGAAAAAATCTCTGCCACCCTGCCAACACGCCCATCCCTGAGCCGCACTTTTATACCGTGGGGGTGGGTTAATGAGTTGGTCAGGATATCCTGAACAATCCCGCGCGTTTTCTTTCCGCTGCGTTGATCTTCTTTCTGGATGATATCGACCTTGCAGCCGGGTTGAATGGCCTGACGGTTCCTACCTTCATTTCGTTCTGGCATTGTCATACCTATTATCCCTGATTTTCTTTTGGGTGTAACGAACTACCGTGGTTAATGGGTGGATTATTAAAAAAAATCATGAGGGGGATGCTGGCACATTATAAGTACCCCTGTTACTCTCAAGTGTCCCTTTCATTACCGACCATCCATGATTCTCCCCAAACATCAGGACACTGATCTCTGCCTCGTACTCATTGAACTGTGGATCAAAGATCTTCCAGTCTGTTCTTTCCCCGCAGGGTGGAGTTGATAGTGACAGATGCATTCACAGGTGCCTGGTAATCTGCGTACACCGGAATCAGATACTCCGAGCACGTGGGATTTCCACTTTCTCCGGTGTTTTTGTCGGGGCAATTGACCTTCTGTATATTCTGAACCGGACGGAACATAACTCCCTGTTCAACAGGAGATTGTGTATTGATCACTTCCTGTGAAACCGTGGTAATCGAGAGCGTGACCGTAAATGGATGTGCGGGGCTGGTTTCTGATGGGGGAATAACTGCCGGGGTGGTTATTTTTGCCAAGGTTGATTTTCCGGTATCAAACAGGGTAATTTTCCAGTCTGCCGGGCGCCCATTTATCTCCTGAGCACTGAATTGCGCAACAACCGGTGAATTCCCGGCATGATCGGCGGGCACCGGAATGAAGAGCGTAACATTTGAGAGCGGTGAATCTGTGGTGATCGTGCAACGGTACTCATACGAACTGGATAATGAGTTCCGGTACGCGTGTTCCACAAATCCTGAATAGGACACACTGGCAACAAATGCTACCAGAAGAACGATGATTAATCCTGAGGTGATCCTGATTATCTTATCCATTTTCGTACAACCCCTTAATCGGCATGTGCACAGGTATTTGTAATTATTTTATTCGAGGTGCGTTCCTGCCGGTTTTACTGGAATGATGTATTGACGTATTCAGATTAAATACCCGTCATAAAAAAATATTCCGTCAAATCTGTTGCTCAATGAGATGGGAAGATCATCATACCTTTATGGTTGTGCGAAAAAGTGATTACCATGGCACCGCCTCCAACTCTTGTACTCCAGAATGTAACGTTACCCTCAGGGCGGGTAGCGGATATTACCCTTGCTACCGGGAAAGTGTCCCATGTGGGTTCGTATAAGGGTGCTGCGGAACAGTGCGATTGCAGGGGCTGTTTTGTGATCCCGGCCGCTGTTGATATGCACGTGCATATGCGGGGGGGCGTGCAATCGGCTAAAGAAGACTGGGAGAGTGGGAGTAAGAGTGCTATAGCGGGTGGAGTGACCGTGGTTGTTGACCAGCCCAACACGATTCCCCCCATCACCACGCCCGGTGCGCTGGCAGAGCGCGTGCAGGACGCAAAAAAACATTCCTACTGTAATTTTGCCGTCAACAGCGGGGTGACTCCGGGTACTCCCCTCGAATCCCTGTGGGATGCAGGAGCAATGGCATTCGGAGAGATCTTTCATGCGCCTTCCAGTTATGGTGATGCAATTGATGGAGTTGCTCTGGAGGCGGCACTGGATCGTATCCGGAAACTGGGTGGACTTGCAACCATCCATGCTGAACGTATCGGTGCTTCCCCCGATACAGACCTGATATCGCATGGGCTTGTCCGCTCTGCTGTGGGTGAAGCAGAAGCCGTTCGTACCGTGCAGTTCCTCAATCGCAGCGAATGCCGGCTTCATTTCTGCCATATGAGTTCCGTCCGTTCAGTCGATGTCGCCACGGGTTCGGTTGAGGTAACTCCCCATCACCTGTTCCTTTCGCAG
The DNA here is from genome assembly GCA_963732285.1 of uncultured Methanomicrobiales archaeon. Lineage (GTDB taxonomy): Archaea > Halobacteriota > Methanomicrobia > Methanomicrobiales > Methanospirillaceae > Methanoregula. The sequence goes on from CAVSYT010000002.1 coordinate 241,582, forward strand.
GAACAGTTTGACAAAAACGACACCTGCGGTAAGGTAAACCCGCCTCTCCGTACGGAAGCTGAACGGCAAGGGCTCTGGGAGCGATGGAGACGGATCGATGTCATTGCATCGGATCATGCTCCCCACACGAAAGAAGAAAAAACGCAGGATTTTTCCAAGGCACCTTCAGGGATTCCCGGTGTTGAAACCATGGTGCCCCTGCTGCTGGCACAGGTCATTGCCAAAAAGATTGATCTTGCATCGGTTATAGACAAGACTTCGTATACCCCGGCCCGGCTGCTGGGAATTCCCCGTGCAGGATTTGAGATTGGGGACCGGGCAGACTTTGCTATCTATGCAAAAAAGCCTGAGACGATCCGGGGCGAATCACTGCACAGCCGGTGCGGGTGGACGCCGTTTGAAGGACATAAGGCCATCTTTCCCAACATGGTCGTGATGAACGGTTCTATTGCGTATCTTGGAGGGGAATTCTCCCGCAGGGAACCAACATGGTTTGCGGGAAAAGGTTTCAATGCTGATCACTACTGATGAAAAATATCAGGCTGGCAGGATTTCCCTTTTAATTTCGGGTTTTTGTCTCATCCCCAAGTGCTAAATATCTTTGAACGCTGATGTATCTGGTGCCGATACAGCGCAGCCATAGGTCCCCGGGAGATCGATTGACAAGCGTCTGGATATGATCCATGGGACAACCCGGTTGCGCGACAGGCATACGCCCGGCAAGGGTTTAAACACAGGTGAAGAACGGCAGCAGCCACTGGTGATCCATGTGCGTTATATGCCGGGCAACATTCTTATTCATGGTTTACCGATGCCCGATATCGCGGATGCTCTTGTGGAAGAGCGGAACGGCACTATTATTTCTATTGATGTTACTACCGGAGCCAGGGCGGCACTTTTCCCATCCGGCTACAATGAATGGCGAAAAGCTATCGGTTGCCGGGTTACCGCTCCTGCACTTGAAGGAAAGGCAAATAAAGCAATCATTTCTCTGATTGCCAAAACCCTTGATCTGCCTGCATCATCGATCAGTATCCAGTCCGGTGCAACATCCTCGCAGAAACGTGTACTGATTGCTGATGTTGCCAAAAACGATCTACTTTTACTACTCAATTCGCACAGCAGATGAGCGATCTGCGATTGCAAATTCCTGATATGGTGTAATTTTTCACCTGTTTCGCAGTATCAACTGTTCTCCGTTGACATTTATGATGTGTTTAAAAGCATGCTCTTAAGTAATTTTACACGATATATATAACATATACCTATGATCAGGCATTACATTCATCGCATGATACATGGGGGTGCGTTTACATGTATTCACCGGATACTACCAAGTACCTTATTCACATCAGCCTCACAGCAGAGGGGGTGGTCGAGAAACCCGACGTAGTTGGTGCCATTTTCGGGCAGACTGAAGGGTTACTCGGCGAAGACCTGGACCTGCGGGATCTCCAGAGAACAGGACGTGTCGGACGAATTGACGTCCAGATAACGAGCAAGAAAGGCGAAACAAAGGGCGAGATCTTGATCTCCTCCTCGCTCGACCGGGCGGAGACGGCAATTCTTGCCGCATCGCTTGAGACGATCGACCGTGTAGGTCCCTGCGTTGCCCATGTAACCGTCGAGTCCATCGAGGACATCCGTGTCAGCAAGCGGAAGAAGATCGTTGAGCGGGCAAAGAGATCTCTTATCGAGCGGTTCGATGACGGGACGATCGACAGTGATGTGCTGCTGGACGATGTCCGTGAGAGTCTCCGCATGGAAAAGATCGGATCAGTGGGTGAAGAGAAAGTACCTGCAGGTCCCAATGTGCTGGAATCAGATGCAATCATCAGTCGTCGAGGGACGGGCCGATGTCCTCAACCTTCTTCGGTACGGCATAAAAAATGCTGTTGCTGTTGAAGGAACCAATATCCCAAAAACGGTTGTTGAACTCTGCGAAAAGAAGACGGCGACTGCCTTTTTCGATGGTGACCGTGGCGGCGAATTAATCCTGCGGGAACTCTTACAGGTTGTTGACATCGATTTTGTTGCATTCTCTCCGAAGGGAAAGAGTGTCGAGGACATGACCCGGAAAGAGGTCATCAAGACCCTGCGCAACAAGGTGCCTGTGGAATATGTCCGCGACCAGTACTTTGAAGATGCTGCAGAACTTCCAACTGAACTCCGGATCACACGGGTTAGTGCGGATGAATCGGATTCCTCCGGTAAAAAGAACCGTCCTGCTCACCCCTCAAAGCGATCCTCTGATGGCACAAAAGGGCCTCTTACTCTCAAGGACCATATCGATGATGTGAAAGGTCATAGTATTGCGCGGTTTCTTACCGAAGATCTTACCGTTGTAAAAGAACTTCGTCCTGATGAAGTAGAAAAAGCGATAGATACCCTTGATGGCACGGTTAGCGGCCTCATTGTTGATCGACCTGTAGATCAGAAACTGCTTGACAGGCTGGTCTGGAAAGGTCTCTCCTATGTAGCGGCAAAAGATTTTAAGGGTGTTATAAAACGACCGCTATCCATTCAGTTAATGAAAATGGGGATGTAATTTACCTCTACACAAATTTATTTATCCTGTACAAAACCATGTTACTGTCAGGAGTAGTAGCATGCACAAAGAAGAATTGATCAACCTTCATAAGATGCTCTCTGACGTCAAAGACTATTTTGAAGATATCAATCCCGAACTGAAATTTTCCCAGTACACCTCATTAAAAATCACTCCCTCCCAGCAACACAAGAGCAAGATGGAGCATAAGTACGCGATATTTGTGCTGGGAACAGAAATTGCCAATGCAATGAAGGAAGTCGATTATTCTTCATCAAGCCGGATATCAGCACGCATGAAAGAGCTCGCTGATAAGACGCTGAAAGAAATGGATTACGCTTAATAATCTCTTTTTTGAACTTTCTTTTCCTCGCGTACGTTTTTTTGATGTAATCTTCAGCTAACTCCTCCGGTTTTAGTTATCGTATTGTGAAGAAATGTTGAAATCCCTTAAGGACGGATGATCGCACATGCAGTACTTCACGGATACCGAGAAAACCATCGATCTCAGGGAAGTGAACCGGGCAATAGAGTCTGCATTTGCCGATCACGGACGGGGACTTGTCCAGATGCCGCCGAAAGTATATGTGACTCTTCCCGATGGAGACTTTCGGACAATGCCTGCATATCTTCCGTCCCTGTCTCTTGCAGGGGTAAAGGTAGTCAACGTCCATCCCGGCAACCCGTCACGCGGGCTTCTGACCGTGATGGCACTCACGATTATTCTCGATATCGCAACAGGTATCCCGGTTGCAATTCTTAATGCAACAAAACTGACGGATATGCGTACTGGTGCAGCGGGTGCCGTTGCAGCAAAATACCTGTCTCCAAAAAAAGAGATAGTCCTTGGTCTGATCGGTACCGGAAAGCAGGCTGAAGCACAATATCGGGCAATTTCCCGGGAACTTGAGATTTCCGAGATTAAATGCTGGACCCGGAATTCGCTGCACGCGGAAAAATTTGTACAGGCAATCACGGATCATGATGCCCGCAGCGTTACGGCAGAAAATGCCTGTGACTGTGATCTCCTTGTAACCACAACACCTTCCCGCACACCCATTGTCAAAAATGAGTGGGTGCAGGAAGGAACCCACATCAATGCGATTGGTGCTGATGCACCGGGAAAACAGGAACTCGATCCACTTCTGCTTAAACGGGGACTTGTCTTTGTTGACGATATGTCACAGGCAGTTCATTCAGGAGAAGTAAATGTACCTGTACGTGAGGGACTGTTTTCTCAGGAAGAAATTGCAGGGACTCTTGGTGAAGTTGTTATCGGCATGAAGCAACGCGGGAGTCCGGATCAGATCACCATCTTTGACTCCACCGGTCTCGCAATCCAGGATCTGGCGATAGCAGCGATTGCAATGCGCAATGGACAGGTAATAGACCTTCCATTTCCCTGATATATGTTTAAAAAAAAAAGGTGAGCAGGGAATACCTACTCTTCAGGTTTTTTTGCGTGTCTCTTCCAGACCTGTTCCCGATAGACCGGTCCGCTGTTATAGGTACAGAATGGAATAAGTGTGCCGTCGGGTGTTGCATAATGTATACAGCACCTCTGAACCCGCTCAAGATCATAATTATACCTGTCCATGAAATGCATGGTGCCGATAAAGAGTGCGTTCCAGTGGAACTCCCGGAGCGCATCGAAGTTCTGCCCAATCAGTGTTTTTCCAATGATCTTCCAGAACTCGGCGGTATTTTTGTTCTCTCCTTTCCGCACGGAATCATGCATGCATTTCACCCCTTCTAACAGTGCTTTGTATTTATTGATGGTACCGCCTTTTTTGATCGTATCTGCCATCTGTTCAATGGATTCAAAGAAACTCTCAACATCCACCATGCGGTTCACGGGAACAATTCCATTCTCCTGTACAAAGACGTACGTGGCGGCACCACAGTGGGGGTGAGCAGTGAAACGTACCTGTGGCCTGCCGGTATATGCCTCAACCAGATCTGAGAACGGGAGTACACAGGGTATCGGATAAAAATCATCTTTTTTAATAATTCCCTGTGTCTGTTCTTCTATACCGGAAAGAACTTCAGGGATGGTGATACGGGATTTTTTAAGATCATCATCACTTGCTGCACCGGTGAATGCGACCGGCTGGAAATTTACACCCCTGATTACGGAAATGTTATCAACGGCAAATCGGATGATGTCACCGATCTCGTGATCATTTTTTCCACGGATTATGGTTGGAACAAGAACGATCCCGAGTTTCACCCGTTTTAAATTCTCGACGGCTTTTAAGTGAATTGATAAAAACTGATTTGTTTCCGGAGTGACGCCATCAAAGTGCAGGTATACCGTGTTAAGTCCGGAATTCTTGAGTTCCTGTGCAAAATCTGGTTCTTTTGAGATACGTACACCATTTGAGGCAATCTGTACCTGGGGAAAGCCCAGTTCTTTTGCTTTTTTGATAATGTCGATGAGATCATCTCTCATCGTTGGCTCTCCGCCAGAAAACTGTACTGCGGGTGCCGGGACTGGTTTTTCTTCCCGGAGCATAATCAGCATCTTTACGATCTCATCGAAAGAAGGCTCATAGACAAACCCGCAGGCGTGGGCATTTGCAAAACAGAATTCACAATTCAGGTTGCAGCGGTTCGTGAGATCGATATTGGCCAGCAGGGTCTGGGAATGATGATTATTACACAATCCGCAGGAAGAGGGGCAGTTCTCAATTGGAGCATCTTTCTGGGGGTTCGAAATACCCTTACCTATGGTATCATACTTTTCGAAACGGTGATACGTCACAGGATCTGACCAATAGAGATTCCTGAAACTTCCGTGCTCCCTGCACGTTTGTTTCAGCCAGATCTTTCCCTCCTCTTCTACAATCTCTGCATCCACAGGGATATTGCACGAGGGGCAAAGGCTACGGGTTTTTTTTATCAGCATTACGATCCGCCTGATACTCCATTGCTCAACTGTATCCTGCTTTGAGTAACCTTAATGTTTTTATCTGCTCTTTATTAGAGATATTGGAGTGCTCCATTATTAGTATTGATTTCTTCATAATACCGTTGCTTTCAGCGGTCTGGATTATGCTTCCTGCGTATATTCCCAATCCGACTGCCGCTCTTTGCGGAGGAGGTACTCCTGTTGATTTTGGCAGGAATTATTCTGATGGACATAGGATATTTGGGGATGGCAAAACGTTTCGTGGCCTATTTTTTGGGGTGCTTGCCGGCATAATCACCGGGATCCTCCTTATCTGGCTTTCCGGAACATTTGCCTTGACCTTCCTGCCCCAGCATTCCCTTACGTCGGTATCGCTCCTTGCGCTTGGAGCTTTGTTAGGAGATCTGGGTAAGAGTTTTCTCAAGCGCAGGATAGGAAAAGTTCGGGGTGAAAAGTGGCCGGTTGCAGACCAGCTCGATCTGGTCGTGGGGGCATTTGTCTTAATGCTCCTGTTCGATCCCGGGTGGCTCTTTGCATATCTTACCATTCCCATCCTGATCATTATCCTGATCCTCACCATCATCCTTCACCGGGCAGTTAATATCATTGGGTATGTTATGGGAGTCAAGGAGGTACCATGGTGAATCCAATAGCCGCATTACTCATACACTACAAGGCAATCGAAACGGGTGAATTTATCCTTGCAAGCGGTGCAAAAAGCACCTACTATATCGATGTGAAAACAGCGGTTACCCATCCCGATCTTCTCAGCGCCATTGCAAAACATGTTGCAGAGTCTTACGAATTCGATATCGTAGCGGGTGTGGCAGTAGGGGGAGTCCCCCTTGCGGTGGCAACCGCACTTGCAGCAAAAAAACCCTATGCTATCATACGGGCAGCAGAAAAGAGTCATGGAAAGAAAGAGATGATTATTGGTAATGTCCGGAATCAGCGTGTACTCCTTATCGAAGATGTGACCACCTCCGGTGGATCCGCGCTTTATGGTATCGAAACTCTTCGTACTGCCGGGGCACAGGCAGATCGTGTCGTTACGGTGGTAGACCGGGAGCAGGGTGCAGATACAATGCTCAGCAGACAGGGTATTGAATTTATGCCACTTGTCAGAGTGAGTGAACTGTTAAAAGAGAAGTAATTTTTACGGTAAACGTAGATTAGAGATGGACATGAAGATACTTGTTGTGGGCGGGGGAGGAAGGGAGCATGCAATAGCATCTGCACTCGTCCGCAACCAAAAAACGGTTCTCTATTCTGTAATGGCAAAGAAAAATCCCGGAATATCTGCCCTTGCAAAAAAGGTCCTGCTCTGCCGGGAAACAGATGTGCCCCGTATTGTTGCATTTGCACAGGAAAACGGTATCGAATATGCGTTTATTGGTCCCGAATCTCCCCTTGAAGCCGGTATCGTTGATGCACTTGATGCTGTCGGGATTTCCTGCGTAGGGCCCTCCAAAGCGGCTGCACGCATTGAAACCGACAAAGGGTTCTGTCGCGGGTTGATGGAACAGCACCAGATTGATGGGTGCCCGAAGTACCGGCTCTGCCGGAACAGCGATGAGGCGATCGCCTTCATCAATGACCACGAAGACGATCTGGTTATAAAACCAATCGGGCTCACCGGGGGAAAAGGGGTAAAGATTATGGGCGAACAGGTGGATCGGGCAGGTGCGATCGCCTATGCAGCGCAGATCAAAGGCAGTATCATTCTTGAAGAGCGCCTTATCGGAGAGGAATTCACCCTGCAGGCCTTTGTTGATGGCACCCACCTTATTCCCATGCCACTTGTCCAGGATCACAAGCGGGCATTTGACGGGGACACCGGACCGAACACCGGGGGCATGGGTTCGTATACCATGCCGGATCATATGCTCCCCTTCGTCACGAAAGCAGATTATGCCCGTGCGTTTGGGATCATGCAGGCAACCATTGATGCCCTTGCGACAACGGGACACCCCTATAAGGGCATTCTCTATGGCCAGTTCATGAACACTGCAAAGGGCCCGAAAGTCATTGAATTCAATGCCCGTTTCGGTGATCCCGAAGCAATGAATGTCCTGTCGCTGCTTACTTCAGATCTTTCGGAAATTATGGTGAGGATCACGAACGGGACTCTCACTTCTGCACATGTCACGTTCGAAAAGAAAGCAACGGTCTGCAAATACCTGGTACCGGAAGGTTATCCGGATGCACCTCACGCCGGGGATCCGATTCATGTAGGTGAAACGAAGGGGGCAATCACCTATTATGCAAATGTTGAAGAACGCGACGGTTTGCTTGTAACGCTGACTTCCCGCACCCTTGCATTCGTGGGAGTTGGCGGTTCATTGGAAGCTGCTGAACGAATTTCAGAACAGGCAGCAGCTTCTGTCAGGGGGCACGTGCGATACCGGAAAGATATCGGGACAGAGAAATTACTCAGCCAGCGTATTGCGCACATGAAGGAGTTACGATGAACAAAGATTTTCTTTCAATTCTGGATATCAGCAAAACCGAGCTGGAACAGATACTTTCTGAAGCAAAACATCTCAAGACATTGAAGAACCAGGGAGTGGTTCATGAAGTCTTACGGGGAAAAAACCTCGCAATGATCTTTGAGAAGTCATCTACCCGGACGCATATCTCGTTTGAAGTTGGTATGAACGAACTGGGTGGCCACGCCCTGTTTTTAAATGCGCGGGATATGCAGATCTGGCGGGGTGAAGAGATCCGGGATACTGCACGGGCTGCATCCCGCTATGTTTCCGGCATCATGATCCGGGCCTATAAACACAGCACTATTGAGGAATTTGCCCGGTTTGCCACAATTCCGGTAATCAACGGCCTTTCCGATCTCGAACATCCCTGCCAGTTACTTGCCGACATCATGACCATGCAGGAGCATTTCGGTTCAACGAAGGATTTGCGGGTGGCATGGGTCGGGGATGGTAATAATGTGTGCAATTCATTGATCCTCTCCACGGTTCTTACCGGGTATTCCGTAACTGTGGCAACCCCTTCCGGTTACGAACCATCAGAAGAGATCGTGAAAAAGGCTCGTTCACTTGGCGGGAAAGTGACTCTGGTAAAAAGCCCTGAGCAGGCAGTTAAGGATGCCCACATCATCGTTACGGACACCTGGGTGTCCATGGGCGATGATGCGGAACGTGAGGAGCGTCTGAAGGTTTTCTCCAGTTATACAGTTGATGCAGGACTCATGCGACACGCGTCACCGGACGCAAGAGTGCTCCACTGTCTTCCGGCACACCGGGGCGAGGAGATAGCTGATGAAGTGATGGAAGGTGGCCAGAGCCTTGTCTGGGATGAAGCGGAAAACCGGTTGCATGCACAGAAAGCATTGCTCGTGCGCCTGCTGAAAAAATAGTCTTTTTTTTTTAAAAAGCAATCTTTACTAATCGCTGACAAATGCGTTAAGCTGTTCACGCATATACGTCTCAACTTTCTGCATTACCTCAAGTTTACCCCGGAATGCAAGAAGATCCCGTTCGTCTCCTTCCATATTGGCAAATTTAATCTTCTCTCTCCTGTCAACGACTTCCACGTCAAATTTGTTCGTGATATCAAAAATGATCTTCTGGGGTACACCCGGGGGGATTACGATATCGAATAACTGTTCTTCATCGCTCATAGTTTTCACCTGATTCACTTTCCTATTTTGATCCGCCGGCTCATAATACATGGGCCCCCGCGTACGCCCCCGATTGGGTTTTTGGGCTTTCCAAGTGAGTTCATGCAGCGGCCCATAAGAGCCGCGCCCCGTGCAAGCCCGTCATCCACAAATACGAGATGATCCTGGGGATCATCAAAGAGCTTGCGTTCGGTAATCCCATCGAGAATATATTCCGGTTTTCTTCCGGAGATGGCCGCCCGCCCGGTAAATCCGATTGAAGAATTTTTGGGAACGAGTTTTTGATCAACAGCCACATCGATCAGGCGCAAAGCCATTTTTGCACAGACCCGGTCGATGACTTCATTGAGGGTTGCAAGGTTATGTTTTTCATGAATTTCTTTTCCAATTTCCAGTAATTTATCGAGATCGCTGCTATTTTCACCACAGTCACAGCCAATCATTGCAATGCCGGACTCAAGTGCCAGTTTTGCGTTGACAGGAACCCGGCCAAACCGGTCACGTTCCGCAGGAACAATCCGGATATCGATGTGTTCATGGCACCGGTCAACAAAATCATCTATTATCCTGCGGTTTCCCCCGCCAAACAGCCCTCCGGTAATACTGTGCTCGCCAAAAACGTCAAGCGCGGTACCGGTCTGTTTCTGCACAAGGCCGGTTCCCCGGACAATCGCATCAGGAATTGCACCGGCAAGTCCGCAGAAGTTACCCACGGTTTTTGCAAACGGGTTGGGATCATCAGCACTCACGTCACTGGTGATCCTGCCGTCAAGTGTTGTACCGAAATCCACCGATACACATGGGTTGCGGAAATCCACCGGTGTCCACTTTGCACCCTCCTTGATCCCCGCCATTGCCAGTTCACCCTCCATCTCGTTTGCAACCATCTCCACACCGGTTGATCCTACCGGGGGAATGACACCTGCCACTGCACCTACAAACACAACTTTGTCTGCAAAACTGAATGGCTGGAGTTTCTGGGGCTGGTTCTCTTTTGACATGGGAGGAGTCATCTTCCGGGGTGGGACACCTGCAACAAGACAACCATTTGCGAGTGCAATGACAAAATCACCGATCTGATCCGGTGACTCCATCTCCGCGACGACACCGGTACTCCTGACAACAAAATCCAGCTCTTTTACAATATCAAGATGGGCATCCTTATGGCACTGGACCAGGGTATCCCTGACGAGTTCGGTTACTGCCTCCCGTGTGAGTTCAGTCCCGTCAAGGGTTGCTCCGAATATTTTCTCTCCCGGTTTAGGGGGGCGGATATCGCGGCTCATGCTGACCGTTTTATGAATGACATATGACATGCCGGTTTCAAGGCTGACCCCCGTGAGGATGCACTTGGTTGTAGTATTTCCCATTTCTACGGAAGCAACGATAAAATATGGCTTGTTCTTGTACTCGGGGATCAGCATTCCGGCGCCGTGGGTTATTGAGGGGGGTGGAGGGCTTTCTACGATGTGGGGTTTTGGTTTTATAAAGCGGGAAAAAAAACTGGCGCACATGTAGATCGATTCTTCAATGTGTCAATCCTTATAATTTTCTATTTTATTGCAGGGAATCGCCGCCGTTAAAATGATCCGATTATTACAGGAAAAACGGGTGAATTAAAACAAGGTTTACGGGGCGTTTCTCCCAACACAGGGATTATTTTTCACTGGCACCCGGTATTCACTGTTTTGTTGTGGAATTAAATTAAAAAATGATTACTTTTTGGTTTTTGGGTTTTTCTTTGTCCTCAGGGCATGTACCATTCGTGCCTGAATACCAAAATACTGGGAGACACCAATCGCGTGGCACTGGTCAAGAGATGTACTGTCAAATGAGACCATATCTTCAGAATAGATGGCATCCGGTGAACTGCGCCCGAGTACCCGGACTGCTCCCTTGTAGATCTCGAGATCCACCCTGCCATTGACCCGTACCTGCGTAGTGTCAATAAATGCGTTCAGGGCTGCGTATAACGGCTCGTACACGAGTCCTTTGTAGGCCAGCTCCGACCATTTATCATCGACCATACGCTTGAACGTCAGTTCCTGCCGGGTGAGGACAAGTGCTTCAAGATCCCGGTGTGCAGTGAGAATAACGGTTGCTGCCGGGTGCTCGTAATTCTCCCGGGCTTTAATCCCAAGGATACGGTCCTCAATCATGTCGTTGCGGCCGACACCGTGCTTTCCTGCAAGTACATTCAGTTGCTGTATCAGATCATAGGCCGGTATTTTTTTATCATTGAGTGCCACCGGAATGCCGTTTTTGAACTCAAGGGTGATTTTTGCTGGTTTCGCCGGCGCTTTCTCAGGTGATACTGTCCATACATAGATCTCTTCGGGTGGGTGGAACGCGGGATCCTCCAACTTGCCCCCTTCGATGCTCCGGCTCCAGCAGTTCTCATCAACACTCCATGGCTTGCTCTTTTTTACCGGTACGGGAATTTTATGCTTTTTCGCATAATCGATCTCCCAGTCGCGGGTTAAGTTGAGTTCGCGAATCGGAGCCACGACTTCAAGACCGGCACTGCGGATGATAAAGTCAAACCTGAGCTGGTCATTGCCTTTACCGGTACACCCATGCCCGATTGCGGTTGCCCCTTCTTTCCGGGCAATCTTTACCACTTCTTCTGCAATCAGGGGCCGGGCAAGGGAGGTTCCCATGGGGTATCCCTCGTATGAGCCATTTGCCTTGATTGCCGGGAAGATATGGTTTTTTACAAATGCTTCACGGGCATCAATGGTATAGTGCTTATCAGCAAGTTTTTCCCCTTTCTGTGTGGCAATATCGATCTCTTCATCCCGCTGCCCGACATTGACGGCAACGGTGATGACACGATCATAATCATATTGCTCTTTTAAAAGGGGGATGCAGATGGAGGTGTCGAGCCCCCCGGAATATGCAAGGACAATAGAACCTTTTCCCATGTTGAACCTCTCGTTAATTACTAAATACCTGTTAGCGGTTTTAGCATATATTTTCAGGGGAATCCGTGCAGGAATAAAAACTCAAGGAATAATGCAATATTTTTCTTTCTATTATTGAATAACGAAAAAAGGTTGTTCAGGTTTTTTCCTGAACTTGTGTATCGTTGTGGACTTAAGCGGTTACGATAATCTTTCCAATAGTTGAGGGCTGGAAAGGACCTGTTGTGTAATCGTATGCGCCAACTTTGTCGAAGGTAACTTCGAGTGAGCCCCCGTACGGGATGTTTACTTCATCCATGGAACCAAAGTACTTTCCTGTCTGGACATCGACTGCCTTTATGCTGTGGGGCTTAAGACCATCTTCATTCTTCCAGATGACTTTAGTACCGACTTTGACATATATTGTTGCACTGGGCATGATAGTCAGATCTCTGGTAAAGGTGATTGTGGCTGTTGGAACAGGAGTTGCTGTCGGAGTGGGAGTTGGTTCTGCAGTCTTTTCTACAACTACAACAGTTTCCTGTGTCGGTTCAGCGGTTGGGGGAACCGTTGTTTCAACTGCGGTTGGAACCTCAGTCGGTACTGGTGTGGCTACTGGTGCTGCAGGCTGGGATGTACATCCCGCGAGTAGGATCCCGACAAACAGGATCGCAAGAACAACAAAAAGTTTCTTCATGCATCTTTTTTTGTTATTTCGGTATATAAGCATATTCAATTATTTTACCTGATTATTGCAATGCACCCGCTGGGTTCTCCGGATCGGATGTGCTTCGTGAAACCCCAAAAAAGGAAATATCTGAAAGTTATCGACGATATCACTTCAGATAATGGCTGATTGGCTCAAGAGTCATCTTTTCGCGCTTGATCGCATCAATGGCAAGTGCAGATGCACGCGCCGCCTGTAATGTGGTAATATAGGGTATTGAGAAATCCACTGCCGCACGCATAATCTGGTAATGATCCTCCCGTGACTGGCGATCCTGGGGTGTGTTGATGATAAGACGGATTTCTCCGTGCCGCATCATGTCCAGCACATTGGGGGAACCTTCCTGAACTTTCCGGACAAGGTGAGCTTCTATGCCCGCTTCATTCAGGTAGTCAACCGTGCCTTCTGTTCCGTACAATACGAGCCCGAGTTCCCTTAACTGTCGCGCGATCGGGATTACATCTACCTTTTGTTCCATATTCACTGAGATGAAGATGTTACCTTTCAGCGGGAGTTCATTGTCAGCAGAGATGCAGGCCTTATAGAATGCGAGACCGAAATCATAGTCGATACCCATTACTTCTCCGGTGCTTTTCATCTCGGGTCCGAGCATAGTATCAACACCGGCTAGTTTGTTGAACGGGAGCAGTACCTCTTTAACAGCAACATGTTTTATCTCGCGTTCCTTATACCCAAGTTCCTGCAGTTTCCTGCCAATCATTACTTTTGCAGCGATCTTGGCGACCGGAATACCGGTTGTCTTTGAGACAAACGGTACTGTGCGACTGGCACGCGGATTTGCTTCGAGAACATAGACTACATTATCCTTGACTGCAAGCTGGAAATTAACAAGCCCAATCACGCCAAGACCTAATGCAAGTCTGCGGGAATAATCCCTTACGGTATTAACGATTTCCGGAGAGAGTGACTGGGTGGGGATCACACACGCGGAATCTCCTGAATGGATTCCTGCCTGTTCAATATGTTCCATGATGCCCCCAATAAGGACTTCATCCCCGTCGCAGACTGCATCGACATCGAGTTCGACTGCGTTCTGGAGATAAGAATCGATCAATACCGGGTGGTTTTTACTGACCCGGACTGCTTCTTTCATATAGGTTTCAAGCTCCCGTTCGTCGTGGACAATCTCCATCGCCCTGCCCCCGAGAACATAGGATGGTCGCACAAGGACCGGGTATCCGATCAGTTCTGCCATTGCCTTTGCTTCGCCCTCAGAGTACGCGGAACTGTTCGCCGGGCAGGGAATATTGAGTTTTTTAAGAGTACACTGAATCGATCGCGGTCTTCTGCGATATCCATAGCATCCGGGCTGGTTCCCAGAATTCGTGTGGAAAGACCAAGGCGCTTAATCTCATCTTCGATAGGGACTGCCAGATTAACGGCATTCTGCCCACCAAACTGGACCATGACACCATAATAATTATCTGTTTTTAAGATATTGACAATATCTTCCAGTTGCATTGGTTCGAAGAAGAGCCGGTCAGATGTATCAAAATCCGTAGACACGGTTTCGGGATTGTTGTTCACAATATGAACTTCAATCCCTTGCTCCTCGCGGAGCGCCTGAACTGCATGAACCGTACAGTAATCGAATTCAATACCCTGACCGATACGAATGGGCCCGGATCCCAGTATGAGCACTTTCTTGCTATTTGTGCGGATAATCTCACAATCTGGCTCGTACGTTGAGTAGAAATAAGGAGTATTTGCCGGAAACTCTGCTGCACACGTATCGACCATCTTGTAGGATGGTGCATGAGTAACCGCTTCTATCTCCCGTTGGGTTTTCCCACTGATTTGTGCGATCTCGGTATTGGAAAAACCATAGCGCCTGGCACTGTTGAAATCTTCAGTGCTGCATGTACTATCAGCAAGGCGTTTTTCCATAGTGACAATATTTTTTATCTTCTCTAAAAAAAATGGAGTTATTGAAGTGAGCTGAGCAATCTCTTCAATGGTAAAGTTCTGCCGGAATGCATCAAAGAGACAGTGGAATCGCTCATCTGTCGGACGCGAAAGTATCATCCGGATTTCACTTGGACTTGTGTGCTCCTGAACATCGGTATCCAGTGATCGCTTCGCCTTCATGAACGCTTCTTCAACCGTCCGCCCGATTGCCATAACTTCACCGGTGCTCTTCATCGCGGTTGAGAGCGTCCTGTCAGCCCCCTTAAACTTATCAAATGGCCAGCGGGGAACTTTTACAACAATATAATCGATTGATGGTTCAAATGATGCCGGTGTGCAACCGGTAACGGTGTTAGTGATCTCATCAAGCCGCAGACCGATTGCAATCTTTGCTGCCACACGGGCGATAGGATAGCCGGTTGCCTTTGATGCGAGTGCGGATGAACGGGAAACCCGTGGATTAACCTCAATCACCCGATAATCTCCATCCTTGTAAGCAAACTGAACGTTACATCCACCCTGGACGTCAAGTGCCCGGATAATTTTAATCGCTGCGCTGCGCATCATCTGGAATTCATCATCACGCAGAGTAAGGATAGGGGCGACAACCACACTTTCTCCGGTATGAATTCCCATAGGGTCTACATTTTCCATACCGCATATGATAATACAAGTATCCGCAGAATCACGCATCACTTCAAATTCAATCTCTTTCCAGCCGAGCACACTCTCTTCAATGAGTACCTGGTTGATACGTGAACGTGCGAGTCCGAGTTCGACTATACGGAGAAGTTCCTGACGTGTATGTGCTATGCCGCCACCGGCACCACCCATTGTGTAGGCCGGGCTGTACAACTGCCGGAAGCCCGATTAATTTTATTGCGTCTTCAATCTGATTCAAACTTGTCAGGATTGTGCTATTGGGGACCGGTTCGCCAATCTTGAGCATGAGGTTCCGGAACTTCTCCCGGTCTTCGCCATTATAGATTGCTTCGAGAGGAGTACCGAGGATCTCGACATCCTTGAGGAAACCTTTTTCTGCTAGTTCGGCGGTCATATTCAGTCCGGTCTGGCCACCCATGCCTGAAAGGACTCCATCCGGCTTTTCTTTTTCAATGATTTTTGCAATGATATCGGCCCGGATGGGTTCGATATAGATAGTATCTGCCATTTCGGGATCGGTTTGAATTGTTGCGGGATTTGAATTGATCAAAACAACCTTGATCCCTTCTTCCCGCATAGCCCGGCATGCCTGGCTGCCAGAGAAATCAAATTCTGCTGCCTGCCCGATCTGGATTGGACCCGATCCAATAATCAGAACCTTTTTAATATGCTCTTTTTTTGGCATTAAGAAATCCTCCTGAAAACGCCGTCAAAGTAGTGACATTCGGTGTCCATGGGGCCTGCATGAGCTTCGGGATGAAACTGGACACAGTTTATTTTCAGGTCTTCGTTTTCAAATCCTTCGACGGTTCCGTCGTTTGCATTGATGAAAGTAACGTCACATCCTTCAGGTAGTGAATCACCATCGACTGCAAAACCGTGGTTCTGGGTGGTGATAAAGATCCTGCCGTCCTGATATCGGACCGGCTGGTTGGAACCGCGGTGGCCGAACTTGAGCTTGTAGGTTTCGCCACCAAGGGCCAGGGCTGCGATCTGGTTGCCCATGCAGATTCCAAAAATCGGAAGTTCACCAATGCATTTTTTCACGGTGTCAATCGTCCGGGTTGCTCTCTTTGGGTCACCCGGTCCGTTGGTGATAAATAGGCAATCTGGTTCAATGTTGAAGATATCCTCGGGAACTGCATTGTAGGGAAAAATATACATGTCCCCTTTACGCTTGGAGAGGCTGGTGAGCATGTTGGTCTTGAGCCCAAGGTCTATAATGGCAACCCGTTTACCTTTTCCCGGGATACGGTAAGGAGCATTACAGGAGACTTCGGGAATAGGGTCGCAATCTGATATGGAAGGAGCTTCTTGTGCAAGTTTCACCGCATATTCCCCATCGTCGCTTCCAACGACAAGAGCTGCCCGAAGTGTGCCTTTTACCCGAGTTTTTATGGTAAGACTTCTTGTATCAACACCAGATATGCCCAGAATTTTTTTCTGTTCAAAATATTCCCGGATGGTGGGTTTCATATCAGGTGCTTCGCAGATCTCGCGGCATACCGCTCCGCGAACCTTGACGCCCTGACTCTGCATATTTTGTATATCAACCCCGTAATTTCCAATCGTCGGGAAAGTGAACATCAGGATCTGGCCATAATAACTGGGATCGCTCAATGCCTCCATGTATCCAGTCATCAGGGTGTTGAATACCAGTTCACCGGAAGATTCGCCTTCAACCCCGAAACCATCACCGACAACAAATTGCCCATCCTCAAGACCCAGAACCGCCTTCATAATTTTCCATATTAAATATGGCGGAATGGTTATTAACGATAGTGCAGTTGACTGAGGTATATGGATGTGAGCACTTTTTATGACCCCCTGCTGGAACACCGTCCGGAAGTATTTGATTCATTTGTTCTGATCCGAATCGGCATCCCGGATCTGATCTCCAATAAAGGATACAGATAAAAAGAAGAAGTGTCGATATTGACCTATCGCTTACTTATTGAGGTGAACGAACATGGGAACGCAAGGCAGAAAGATTGTTGATACTGATGTTGATGAGCTGGTCAAGCTCCTCAACAAGGCATATTCTGATGAATGGCTCGCGTACTACCAGTACTGGATTGGCTCTAAAGTAGTACGTGGTCCCAACAAGGAAGCGGTTATCGCTGAACTTACTCTCCATGCAACTGAAGAGCTCGGGCATGCAGTTCTGCTCACTACGCGAATTATCCAGCTTGGTGGTACTCCTGTTACCAATCCCCAGCAATGGTTTAAGCTCACCAATTGTGGATATGACGCCCCGGATGATCCGTTTATTGTCAAAATACTGGAACAGAATATCAAGGGTGAACAGTGCGCCATCAAGTCATACAACAGCCTGCTGAAAAAGACCCGGGATAAAGACCCGGTAACCTATAACATCATCCTGGGTATCCTCCAGATGGAAGTTGAGCATGAAGAAGATCTTCAGGCATTGCTTGAGGATGTCAATATCATTATGAAAAACAAATAATTTTTTCTTGTTTTTCCGGTTAAACTTTTGTGAATTCTGACCGTTATCCAATTCATGATCAGGTGAGTTAATTTCTTTAACTCTGTCGTATTCTGACCGAAAAAAGTAACCCTTCAATGATTACTGTATTTTTTGCAGGATTTGTTTATGATTGCAATAATTTTAATCCTTATTATTAAATACTGGATATTGCTATTTCCCTTTAGTAACAGGTGAGTGTTTTTATGGGTATTGAACACGTGAGCGGGAAAAAGAAGGGCACGGTTATGCTCTACGCATTGAGCACCTGCGGGTGGTGTAATAAGACAAAGGATCTTCTGCGTGAGCTGGGTGTCGAATTCGATTATATGTATGTGGATCTTCTCGAAGGAAAGGAACAGGATGAGGCAATGAATACGGTTGAGCGCTTCAATCCTTCGGGTTCGTTTCCCACCCTTGTCATAAATGATAAAAAATCGATTGTGGGCTTTCGCGAGCAGGAAATCCGGGGGGAATTCCAGTAAATGGCTCTCATTGAGATCAAACCACAGGATGTGGTAGCGACTTATAATACCCTGCTAAAAGAGGCAAACGATGGAGGCTACCGATTAAATCCGGATGCTGAGTTTACGAAAAATCTTGTTGCCGGTCTGTTGAAAAATGAGCAACGCTATGGGTACCGTGCCTGCCCGTGCAGGCTTGCATCCGGTAAACCGGGAAGAGGATCTTGATATTATCTGTCCCTGCGATTACCGCGATCCGGATCTCGGTGATTTTGGAGCCTGTTACTGTGCGCTGTATGTCAGCGATGAGATTTCTTCCGGCAGGAAAACAGCCGGACCCGTTCCCGAACGCCGCCCGTCACGCTCTGAACGGGGGAAAACTGCAGTTACCCAATCGATCTCCCTGTCAAATACCCCTGCACCCACACTCCCTTTTCCGGTATGGCGCTGTAAGGTCTGCGGCTATCTCTGTGCGCGTGAAGATCCGCCGGGTATCTGCCCCATCTGCAAAGTGACGAAAGATCGGTTCGAACGGTTCATGTAACCCTATTTTTTGATAAACACTCTACCTGGATACTGTTTTGCCTGTCATTTTCCCAATCCTGATATAATGCAGCAGCCAGATAGTACTGCTATGACAGGCCCCATAAAAATCGAGATTATTGGTCTGAAAGATTCCGAATGCTGCCCATTTCCCTGTGATGAGAACCGGACCTGCGGACTTACTGACTGCTATCCCACAGGAAAACTCACCGCAGCGTTCGATGCACTTGAAGCAGAACTCAAAAAAGAGTACGGTGACCGGGTGGATCTCAAACTCACGCTGGTTGATGATCATGTTCCGGATTACGTCAAAAATCTGGTGGAGACGGACTATCCCCCGCTGCCTATGATTCTGGTCAATGGAAAACTTGCCCGGATCGGACGTATTGTCCTGAGCAGGATTCAAAAAGAGATTGATGCTGTTTGTTGATGATCAGGTAATCCGGGTAAGGGCACCATTTCCCAGGTCGTAATAGAGCCCGTGAACCTGCACTCTCTTCTCATCAACCGCTTTTTTCAGCAGGGGATACGTATGGAGGTGTTCGATCTGGAGCCTCACGTTCTCCTGTTCGATCAATCGGTACCGTTCATCCTTTTCGAGCACGGTTGTCGGGGGTGCGATTGTTTTGTCTACCCGTTCTTTTGCTTCGCGGGCATTATTCAGCCAGAGCGGAATGTAAGAATCGTTGCTTTCCTTATCGAGTGCCCGAATTGCACCGCAGTTTGAATGTCCGCAGATAACCACATCCTCAACCTTGAGGTGAACAACAGCGTATTCAAGCACTGTTGCAAAATTCCAGTCATGGATTGGCACAATGTTGCCGATATTTCTCTGGATAAACAGTTCTCCCGCTCTTGCCTGGGTGATATGCCCCGTCTGGAGTCGTGAGTCAGAGCATCCAATCCAGAGCGTTGTCGGGTGCTGGCTGGATGCCAGCTCACGGTAGTAATCGATATTCGGGGTAAAATCCGATTCCCTGAATTTAAAATTTCCCAGCAATAATTTGTCGATCATTTTTGTAGCATTCTCCTTATTTTTTGGCAACTCCCTATTACACACACCTCAGGTAGATTGCCGTAGTGTTCAGTCGTACGGGAAATAGTTAAATTTTGTGTTTTCACTCCTGAACCTGGCGAGTTGGAAAAAAACAGGGGAATACCCCGGAGTTCTTTATTTTTCCATGAAAAATTTGCATATTCACGCCCGCGCATGGTATATAATTCCCAATAATTATTACTGGATCTTCCATTAAGGGCTGTTTTAGTGACAAATATCTGAATCACCCGTTCTTTCGTACAGAATATGCCTGAACATTTTAAAAAAAAGCAACATTTTCCTGAAAAACTCCAGATGCTTTTATGGTTCCGAAGTGGCAACATAAAGGAATTGACAACCAAACGATGATCTGAATGGACGATTACCCTTATTATATCACTACCCGGATAATTGTTTTTGTGGAGGTGCTCTATACCGATCATTTCTTCGTATGCTGACCCGGAACCGTTCAGCGAGGACCAGACCCTTCTGACACTCTATTCGCTTGCTGGAGAGGAGAGCGGAGGTTTTGTTACATTCCGCCCACATTTTTTTATTGAGATTGGCAAAGCCCTGTTTTCTCATGGTACCATTACCTCGCCGGTTCAGTCGATCGGAGTTGTGGATGTCAGGGAACTTTCCCCTGCTGAACTCGTCCGCGCCGAACGGGAACTCTGGACTCACTACCATCAGCAGACTGCTAATCAGGTCAATGACCGGCTCTTTGCTGCCTTTGCGGGAACCAAACTGATTGGGGTGGCCCGATGCTCACGCCACCCTGATGGTCTTGAAGTTGATGCAGTTTATGTACTTGATGAATACCGGCGTCGTGGATTTGCCCGTTCGGTTATGGTCCTTCTCATAGAGGAGTGCGGCAGGCAGGAAACTCTCTATATGCACTCGAAGATTGAACTGATGGATTTCTATGGCAGCCTGGGATTCTATCCTATGGCAGAGTGTGATCTGCCAAAAACAATACGGGACCGGTTCGGGTTCTGTATGGGTAATCTCAAGGGCATTGATGTCTGCCCTATGAAACGTGATCCTGCGGCTCTTATGTCGGAACTGAACTCCTGATATGGTGCAGAATATGAGTGACCAAACTATATCCAACAGGGAAGTCAGGGATAAATTGAATAATTATCTGCAGTGTATGTCCATGTTTGTGCCGTGTAAGACCATCGGGAGCGAAAAATGATTGTTGAACTTTTCGTTCTCGCAATTCTGGTACTTTTCGCAGGCACCGTTTTTCCCCTCCTGGCAGCGTCATTCGATCGGAGATCGCTTCGGATGATCTCATTCTCCTGTACAATCGTAGCATCCATTCTGCTGGGGTGTCTCTCTCTTCTCATCCTGCTTTCCGGTGAATCAGTGTTTTTCACTCTCTACCAACCCCTTCCTTTATTTTCCCTCTCATTTGTCATCGACCGGCTTGCCTCATTCTTCCTGCTCATCATCGCAGTGGTGTCGGCATGTGTAGCTCTCTACTTTACCGAATATATCGAACATCTTTCAGGTTCTGCCCGAAGAAACCTGCTCTGCGGATGTACCAACCTTTTCATTCTCTCAATGGTTCTGGTTGTCGCCTCTGCAAATACGATCTCGTTCTTTCTCTTCTGGGAACTGATGGCGACGAGTTCATTTTTCCTCGTCATGTATGACTACTCTCACCCAGATCAGCGAAAAGCCGGGATATTTTATTTTGTGATGACCCAGTTATCATCGCTGTTTGTCCTGCTGGGAATCGTTGTTCTCTTCGTCCAGACCGGTTCACTTGCGTTTCTCCCCGTGACCGCACTATCGGAACCTCTTGTGACCATAGCATTTCTTGCTCTTTTTGTTGGTTTTTCAATCAAAGCAGGGATCATCCCATTTCACAAGTGGCTGCCGTATGCGCACCCGGCAAGCCCATCCCCGATATCCGCTCTCATGTCAGGTGTGATGCTTAAAATCGCCGTATATGGCCTTGTGCGTTTCCTGTTGGATGTTTTCACTCCTGATCTCTGGTGGGGTGTGCTGATCCTTGCTCTGGGTACTGCATCGGCTGTTCTCGGTATCATCTATGCACTAAAAGAACATGACGTCAAGGGGATGCTTGCATATTCAAGCATTGAGAATATCGGAATTATTTTTATGGGTATCGGTCTGTCCGTTATTTTTACTGCCATTAATCTTCCCCTTCTCGCAACGATCAGCCTGCTGGGTGCCCTCTTCCATTCGCTGAACCACGCCATGTTCAAGAGCCTGCTCTTCCTCACCGCAGGTTCTGTCGTTTCTGCCACCCATACGCGGGATATCGAGCACATGGGAGGACTTGCTCACCGTATGCCGGTTACATCTGCGCTTTTCTTTGTTGGTGCAGTTTCGATTGCCGCTTTACCCCCCCTCAACGGGTTTGCCAGCGAGCTCCTGATCTTTCATTTCGTTCTTCTCATCCGTTTCTGTGGTAGACCCGCTGTTTAAGGTCCTCCTCTTTATCTGCCTTGCCCTGTTTGCCCTGACCAGTGCGCTTTCCGCAGCATGTTTTGTCAAGGCCTTCGGATCGATCTTCATCGGCTTGCCGCGCTCCCCGGAGAGCGCTGCTGCCCGTGAAGTGCCCCGTGCAATGCTGATCGGCCCGGGTATCCTTGCTGTTGCCTGCATTCTTTTAGGGATATGCGCCCTCCAGATCTTTGCATTCGTCGGTTTTTCCGTTCCGCTGCCGGATATGCTTCTTGTCAGCCTGCTTCTTATTGGCATGGCAGTTCTGACCTATGCGGTACTGTATTTCACTGCTTCGCGGGAAGTGCGTGTTAGCGAAACCTGGGGATGCGGAACGCTCTCCCAGCAGGCGTCGGCTGAATACAGTGGTCACGGTTTCTCAGAACCACTCGACATCATCTTTTCATCAATCTACCGCACCCGGACCACAAACAAACGGACGTTTTTCGACCAGAAGAACTGCATCTTCAGGGAGGGTACCGGAGAGATACGTCTCTTAAAGGTATTTGAGGAATATCTCTACCGCCCCATAGCGGAGCATTCCATGAAGGCAGGTCAAAGGATATCACAATTCCAGAACGGGTGCCTTGACACCTACCTCTTCTATGTCTTTGTTACGGTCATTGCGCTGATTATTTTCCTCGGGTGGTTTGCATGAACTCAGATTTTCCCTGTACCTTGTGATCAATACCGTTGTTGTCATTGCAATTTCACCCCTTTTTGTCAGCCTGATAAAAAAAGTGAAAGCATGGACACAGGGACGGCAGGGCCCATCAGTCTTCCAGACCTACTTTACGCTGATAAAACTGTTAAAAAAAGAGGTCATTTATTCTCCGAACTCCTCCAGGATAATGCGGGTCACTCCTCTCGTCATGATGGCTGCTATCCTTGTCGCTGCTCTCTTTGTCCCGCTGGTTTTTGTGCCCGAACCCATCGGGGGGATCGGCAATATCATCCTCTTTCTTTACCTGCTTGCGCTGGCCCGGTTCTTCATGGCACTTGCCGGTCTCGATGCCGGTAGTTCCTTTGGCGGTATGGGCAGTTCGCGGGAGATGAGCATCTCGGCTATCATCGAGCCTACGACCATTATCGTCTTTGCTGCGCTCGCGTTTGTCTTTAAGACACTCAATATCTTTGACATGTTTGCCCTGACATCGGTTACCGGGTCACTCTCCACACCAACACTGATCCTTATCGGCATCTCGCTGTTTATCATCCTCATCGTCGAGACTTCGCGGATTCCGGTCGATAACCCTGAAACCCATCTCGAACTGACCATGATTCACGAGGGGATGATCCTTGAACAGTCAGGCAGGAACCTAGCCCTCATGGAACTCTCTGCGGCAGTCAAGATGACTGTCCTGATGGCGCTTCTCATCAACCTGATCGTTCCCTTCGGGCTTACGACTACCCTCACCCTTGCCGGGATTCTCATCGCTGCTAATCCTGCTTGGTGGTAAAAGGTTCAGTCCTTGCCGGGATAATCGGGCTCTTTGAATCATCCATGGCAAAGAAACGGTTCTTCCAGCTCCCCAGTCTTTTTGCCATGGCGTTCTTCTTCTCAACCCTGATCATCATCATCGAGGTGTTTTCATGATCGAAACTGGCAATTGTCAGTCGGAATCATCAGGATCCTGTTTGTCTGCGTCATCATTACGGCAGCCTATCTCATCTCAACACGCAACCTGCTCTCGGTCGTGTCAGTCTATGCTCTCCAGAGTCTCACCCTTGTCGGCATTGCCCTTGCACTCTGGTCGCTCGAGGGATCCATCGTTCTTCTGGCGATTGCGGTGGTTACGTTTTTCAGCAAGGTAATTATCATCCCGTACTTCATCGCAACCATCCAGGAAAAGATCCGGATCAAGCGGGATATCGAGTTCCATTATTTAAGCCCCACCACGTCCCTGCTCATCTCGATGGCACTGATGCTGGTCATCTACATGGCGCTTGCAAGGATTTTCGAGGGAACCCCTGCCAGGGAGAGCCTCTTCTTCTTTGGTGCAGTGCTTGGCATCTCCCTGATGCTGATGGGCATGATGGTGACGTTCAGCCGGAAGCGGGCGATCACAAAAGTGCTGGGTTTCCTCTCTATGGAAAACGGGGTGCTTCTCTTTGGTCTGTTTGTCACCGAACTTCCGTTCATCATCGAATTTTTGATCATCATCGACCTTATCATCCTCGTTATCCTGACGACCATTTTATCCGTGGGTATTGACTCGACTCTTGAGGATTACCACAAACGTCTCCACCGTTTCCATCTCCTGGATGAATCGGAGGAGGTATCATGATCCTGATTGCATTTGTGCTGGTATCCGTACTCTCGCTTGTTATCATCGCAGTCACCACGGAGCCACCGCCAGATGAACACGGTCTGTATCATGCAGGCACTTATCTTTACCGCGCTGACTGCCTATATCGTCCTATTCCAGCAGGTTCCGGTTGTTTCATTTCTTTTCGGCAGCCAGTACTTCTTCATCGATCATCTCGGTCTGTTTGAGGTACTCATCGCAACGGTCATTTTTGCCTGTGCTGCAGTCTATGCCCGCGGGTATGTTGAAGGACTGCTTAAGAGCGGGGAACTGGAGAAAGGCAGCCTCAAACTCTTCTATGCTGCGTGGGTGCTGCTCCTTCTGGTCATTGTCCTTGCATTCTTCTCGGATAACCTTGCACTCTTCTGGATCTTTGCCGAACTGACCACGATCATCTCGGCGATGCTGGTTGCGATCCTGTGCAGCACGGGAGAACATCGATGCAGCGATCAAGTACATTTTCATTGCATCCGTCTCCATGCTCTTTGCCTTTGTCGGGTTCATCTTTCTCTTCGAGATCTCCCGGGTCCGTCTTGGCACCGGCACCCTGAACTGGACGGTGCTTATGCAGCATGCTGCGGAGTTTCCCCCGGGTATGATGATCGCTTCCTTTGCGCTTGTCTTTGTCGGGTTTGCTGCAAAATCCGGTATCTTCCCGTTCCATACCTGGCTGCCGGAAGCCCATGCAAAAGCCCCGTCAGCGGTCAGTGCCATTCTTTCGGGTGTCCTGTTGAATGTGGGGATTTACGGGATCATACGCATGTATGCGATCGTCCACCAGACACCCGCCGTTGCTACCATTGCACCGATGCTTGCGTCTGTTTGGCATCCTCACGATTGGCATTGCCGCGTTCTCCATGCTGCCCGCAGAAAAACTTAAAAAAACTGGTGGCATTCTCCAGTGTGGAGAATATGGGGATTATGCTTGTCGGGCTTGCCATCTCCACACCGGTTGCTTTCTTCTGGGTGCTCTTCCATATCATGGCGCATTCTTTGACAAAGGCATCACTCTTCTTCTCGGCAGGAATCCTGCACCGGCAGTACCGGAGCCGTCTTTCCAGCGATGCAGCCGATGATATCCGGGACGTATTCCGGCTCCAGCCCCTGGCAGCATGGGGAATTATTCTCGGCGGGCTTGCGATCATCGGGATGCCCCCTTTCCCCATCTTCTTCTACCGAATTCTTCATTCTGCTGCAGCTGGGTGCAGTCTCCTTATGGGTGCTTATCGTGATGCTTATCCTGCTGTTCATTGCCGCAGTGGGACTGGGGTACTTTGTGCTTACGACATTTACGCAGGTATCTGAACCTGATACTCCCTCGGATATCGAACCGTACCGGACACCTGCCAGCATGAAGGCCCCCATCATCTTCCTGCTGGTTTTCCTCATTGTTCTCGGGATCTTTCTCCCCACAAGTGGGATGGAGTTCCTCAACCAGATCGTAATGGAGTTGAAATTCTGATGACTGTTGATGAAGATATCGGGATCAGGACGGCACAGGAATTTCTTGGCGAAGATGCCCAGGCTGACCGGATCAGTTCCGGATCCAATAATGAACAATACGTGTTCCTCGAAGAGGCGGAATTTGAAACGGCCTTATCGCATCTGGTCTGCAAACAAGTTTGTTCTGATAAGCCTCTTCTGCTGCGAAGGTTTCTCTTCGAATTCAGCACACTCGCTCTTTTACGTGTTTGAACGGCGGGCAAGTATTCTTGTCCTTGTTCGGGATATCAATGAACATGCAACGTCAATCGCAAGCATCTATCCCTCTGCATCATGGTTTGAACGTGAATGTCGTGACGGTTTCGGCATAGAATTTGAGGGGGCATTTGATACCCGGAGACTTTTCCTGCACGAGACCTATCCTGAAGATTTCCATCCGTTGAAAAAAGCGTTCAGGAATGCGCCTATCGTCACAAAGGATACTGTTGACCCTGCTGATGAATACCAGTTTCGTGAAGTGAGTGGTGAGGGAGTGTACCAGATACCGGTTGGCCCGGTGCATGCGGGTATTATCGAGCCCGGCCATTTCCGGTTCAGCGTGATTGGAGAGACGATTTTCAATCTTGAGGTGCCGGATGTTTTACAAGCACCGGGGCATCGAGAAAATTGCTGAGGGCAGGTCACCACAGGACTGTGTGAGGATTGCCGAAGCGGTGAGCGGTGATGAATCGGTAGCAAATGCGACTGCATTCTGCATGGCCGTGGAACAGATTTCACAGATACAGGTTCCTGAACGGGCATGGTACCTGCGGACGATCCTCCTTGAACTGGAACGCATCTGCTCCCATCTTGGGGATCAGTCGGGGATGCTTGTGGATGTGGCGTTCCCGCTGGGTGCCAACCAGTTCTCGGTGCTCCGTGAGGAATGTTTCCGCGAAAGTGACCGTTTGACCGGTTCAAGATTCCTGCGGGGGATGGTCTCTATTGGCGGGATGAAGAGGGATATTTCGAAAACACACTCGATGAACTCTCTATTTTTATTCACCAGATACGAAAACGGTACAAGATCGGGCTAAAGATTGTGCTCTCTACAGCATCGGTGATCGACCGTTTTGCCCCCACCGGTGTGATCCGTCCTGCAATTCTGCGCCCGCTTAATATCACCGGCCCGGTTGCGCGTGCATCCGGCGGGAAGGTTGATGTCCGGCTGAATCATCCTTACGGCATATATGACCAGTTCGCTCCAAAGCCGCAGCGGCTCCGGGACGGGGATGTGCTCTCCCGTTTCACCATCAAAGCCTCTGAGATTATGGATTCGTTTGAGCTGATTGAACGACTGGTCGATGCAATTCCTGGAGGAGATGTCAGATCAGATGCCCCGATCCGTGATGGATTCACGCTCTCCATGGTTGAATCTGCACGGGGACAGAATCTCTGCTGGGTCTGGATCAGGGCAGGTTTAATTGAACGGTACAAGGTCCGGACCGCATCATTCTGTAACTGGCTTGCGATTGAGCATGCGGTGCAGGGTGAGATCGTTCCGGATTTCCCGGTGATCAACAAGAGCATGAATCTCTCGTATGCAGGAACAGACCTGTGAGGTGAGATGAAAATGGTGAATGCATTAACCTGTCTCCTGAAAAAGAAAGTGACCGAAGCGGTACCGGTTCGTGATGAAGACCTTGAAGCAATTGGTCGTGAGATTAAAACTACAATCAACGCGGTATTTGGCAGGAGTCTTGCGATCCGGGAACTGGATACCGGCAGCGATAATGCCACTGAAATTGAGATCAATAATCTCAATAACCCGTTTTACGATGTAGAACGCTTTGGTATTACCTTTGTCGCCTCTCCCCGTCATGCAGATGTCCTTATCGTGACCGGTGCTGTGACGCATAATATGGTGATCGCTGCAAAGAAAACCTACGATGCGATGCCTTCACCCAAATTTGTCGTTGCAGTTGGTGATGATGCCTGTGATGGGGGCATATTTTCAGGAACTTACGCGGTGCTCGGAGGAGCGGACAAGATATTTCCGGTTGACCTGAAAATTCCGGGCAATCCCCCTACACCCTCACAGATTCTTGCCGGGCTGCTTGCTTTGATGAAGAAGGCGCAGGATGGGAAATGCGGGTAATGCCACTTTAACCCTTTTTTTAGTGCAAATCTGTAAAATGTCATATTCTCCGGTTTTCATAACGAATATAAAATGATTTTTAGGCTCTGTTGAAATCCTATTTTCCAGCGATTCGCTTCTTCTTCTTGCCTGCTTGGAGGGTGACCCCCACTCTCCCCCAGAGGGGGAGGCAGTCCAAGGGGAGCATCCCCTTGACCCCCCCTTTTTTAGAGGGTTTCCCCAGAAAATCTGATTATTGAGATAGTATTTGAAAATGTTTTTTGTATAATTATGATGAACGCCGCCGCCCCCGATGGGACGCCCCCGCGGCGGTTCAGGAACCTGCCCCTCTTTAAACCATTTGCCCAGCGAGGCCCCCGACGAGGCGGCCGAGCGACCCCAAACGGGGGTGGGTTGATTCTTAAAAACTATGGGATAGGGTTATTTGGTTTTCATGCTTTAGATGTGAACCCGAATGGTTCAAGCCTGTTTCAACAGAGCCGAAAATCTGCAAAATATCATCTTCTCCGGTTTTCATGAGAAACGTAATCTGATTTTTACGTTTTAAGAGTAAACGTTCAGGTTCAGGTGCCCATGTAACCGATCCTAATTATCTGTCCTTGCCCCGACAATCCTCTCTTCCAACATTCGTCCATGTGAACCGTTCCAGTACAGTTTCCTGCAATTTTCGCACCAGTAAAACGATAATCCCCGCCAGTCTTTTGGTGCATAATCAGCACCCGCAATCTCACATTCGAATGCTTCCCGTACCTGTGTGTTGCAGAGTGAACATCTGCTCATGGTTACTCTTCGATCAATAAGTCTGCAATCGGTGAGTTGTTGTACCTGTTCTATTACATCTTCAGATTTGACAAGGATAGCCCGGTCTTTTCCGCGCCTTGCAAGTTCAGCATCCCTTGTAAGCAGGATGCGGTTTTCCCTGAGGCCGAGTTCGAGCAGGAGAGTATCTTCCTTTGCATTGCCCTCTTCAAGACCGTTTGCACTGGTCGTATCATATCCCATAAATCGCAGGTAACGGGTGAGTGTACCGAGCATACGGTCAGCGATGAAGCGCGGTTCGGGATCTGACAATTGTTTAACGGGGGTGTCGTGTTCAGTAGACATGGCGTTGTATCTCGATTTTTTCACCACAGGTTGTGCATTGATCTTCGTCAAGTCCTATAAACCTGCTGGAAAAACCCTGTCGCTCGATCAGTATCGCATTACAGGTGGGGCAGTACGTGTTTTCAAAGCGATTTTGGTATACATTGCCGAGATAGGGGAATCGCAGGCCGAGCTCTTTTGCCTTCATGTAGATCTTCTCCAGTCTCTCGACCGGAGTTGCTGCACGGTCGAGCATTTTATAATCCGGGTGAAATGCAGTGAAGTGCATCGGGGTTTCCGGCCCGAGATGTTCAATGACCCAGCGGATCAATCCTTCCTGTTCCTCCATGCTGTCATTGAGACCCGGTATGACCAGCGTAACTGTCTCGACATGCATACCAAGTTCCCGGGCGAGTTGTGCCGAATCGAGGACCGGCTGAAGCTTCGCACCGCAGATCTTTTTGTAGAAATTATCCGTAAATGCCTTGAGATCCACCCGGAACGCTCCGAGCATGGGTGCGAGCTCGCGAAGAGCTTCTTCCGTGATATATCCGTTAGTCACATAAACCGTACCGAGTTTCTTTGCCTTCGCGAGTGTGCCCATATCGAGCGCGTATTCGTGCCAGATCGTAGGTTCGTTATAGGTCCACGAGATGCTTGCACTCCCGCTCGCAACCGCCCGCTTCACTCCTTCTGCCGGTTCCAGCGAACGGAGCATTGTACCATCCAGTTCCGCACGGGAGATATGCCAGTTCTGACAGTGTTCGCAGTGAAAGTTGCATCCGATACTTCCCAGCGAGTACGAAAGCGTGCCGGGCAGGTAATGGAAAAGCGGTTTCTTTTCGATCGGGTCAACTGCTTCGGCGCTGATCTTTCCATAGGTCATTGCCGCAAGTGAACCATGCTCGTTCACCCGTACGCCACAAATGCCGTGCTTCCCGTCATTGATTGTGCAGCGGTGATTGCATAGCGAGCATTTCACCACATTATTCCCGAGTTTTGTGTACTGGCGTGCCTCGTACATATCCTGCTCTAAATAGGGGTAATCAGGGATGATCCTTCGTCTCTTTTTCCATATCCCGGAATGCATCTGCGTTATCAATCTCAAGTACAAACGAGCCACGATAACCGCAGTCTTTGCAGAGATATATCTGTCCGACATACCCGCCGGCAACCGCAAAGATATCCGGGCTTTTACAGTTCGGGCAGTAAATCATAGTAAACAACTCTATATGAGCATCAGGTACAAAAACTAGTGCAATGAGGAATATTGTCATCTCGCTGGGCGGTTCGATCCTGATCCCAACTCTTCAGGCAAAACCGGATCAGCGGCTATGTCCCGGTACTCAGGGCGATCGCGGAGCGCCACCGGCTTTTCGTTGTCGTTGGCGGGGGCGGCGCAGCGCGGGATTATATTGAATCTGCACGAGAACTCGGGGTGGATGAAGGGACCTCTGATGAGATTGGCATACTGGTCACCCGTCTCAATGCGACCCTTCTGATTGCGGCACTGGGAGATGCAGCATACCCGAAAGTGGCAGAGAGCCATGCGGAGGCAAAGAAATTTGCAGAATTGGGCAAGATTGTTGTTATGGGTGGTATCACCCCCGGACAGACGACCGATGCAGTCGCCGCCGTTCTCGCAGAACGCGTGAGGGCGTCTGTTTTTATCAATGCAACTTCGGTAAACGGCATCTATGACAAAGACCCGAAAAAGCATGCGGATGCAAAGCGGTTTGAGACTCTCACTCCCCAGCAGTTGCTGGGGGTTGTCAGCCAGATTGGTCTTGGCGCCGGATCCAATAATGTTCTCGATATCATCGCCGCCCGGATCGTTGAGCGCAGCCATATCCCCCTGGTAGTGCTTGACGGTCAGGAACCCGAAAATCTCTCAAATGCGATCCTCAACGGCACATTTACGGGAACGATAGT
This sequence comes from uncultured Methanomicrobiales archaeon, assembly GCA_963732285.1. Taxonomy (GTDB): domain Archaea; phylum Halobacteriota; class Methanomicrobia; order Methanomicrobiales; family Methanospirillaceae; genus Methanoregula. The sequence goes on from CAVSYT010000002.1 coordinate 272,819, forward strand.
TTCTGAAAATACTATCTCCCCCCTGCCGGTCTGATCGCAAAGAGACCATTACCTATTTTTATCATCCCGACGCATCTATGATGGCGCGGGGTAGTAGGGTAGCCTGGTCCATCCTAGAGCGTTTGGGACGCTTTGACGGCGGTTCGAATCCGCCCTACCCCATCGGACCATGAAAAAACAGGATGCCGCACGGATCTATTCTGCTCTTCTGTAAACGGTATCCTGAATGCACAGGATGTCCCGGCAACGGTTGCCCGGGGTACGCCGTTTGAGGTGCTCATCCTCACCATCCTCTCCGCCCAGACAACCGACAAGGCTGTCCTGAAGGTAAAGAAGCCGCTCTTTTCGAAATACCCGACACCGGAAAAACTTGCGAAGGCGAAGATGGACGATGTGGAGACGATCATCCACAGTCTCGGGTACTACCACGCGAAGGCAAAGAACATCATCGCTGCATCGCAGGCCCTGCTCGACAAGTTCGGCGGCAAGGTGCCGGAGACGATGGACGAGCTCCTGACGATCCCGGGTGTGGGCCGGAAGACAGCAAACATTGTGATCTACCATGCGCTCGGGCAAGAACGAGGGGATTGCGGTGGACACCCATGTCCGCAGGCTTGCGCAGCGGATCGGTTTTTCCGATACGGACAATGTTGAGATTATCGAACGCGATCTCATGGCACTCTTCCCGCAGGATGACGTGGGGCGATCTCACGGATGTCCTGATTGCCCACGGGCGGGCAACCTGCGATGCAAAGAAGCCGCTGTGTGAGGAGTGCGTGATCAGCGGGGCGTGCCCGGTATTATGCAACAACGGGAAAAAAGAGAGAATAAATTGTCTGGTATTTTTTTATGATCCGACAATAACGCCGGATCACCGCAAATGAAATAAAACCTATGAGAGCACTAATCGGAATTGTCAGGATCCATGCAATTGCGATGCTCCGGGCAACCCCCCATTTAACGGTACTTGCCCCCATCGTGGTGCCAACGCCCATAATTGATGTGCAGATTATGTGTGTTGTACTGACGGGAATACCTGCAATGGATGCCCCGATAATCGTTGCTGCACCAGCACTCTCTGCAGCAAACCCATGCACCGGGCGCAGTCTGGTGATCTTGTAACCCATTGTTTTTACTATTCTCCATCCTCCAAAGAGTGTCCCGAGTGCAATTGCGGCATGAGCAATCAGGATCACCCATAAGGGAACAGGCAGGTGATTGGGGTCAACAGTTGCACCGAAATAACCGATGGAGAATAGCAGCGGAACGATGATACCCATTGTTTTCTGCGCATCGTTTGTCCCGTGACTGAAACTATACGCGGCCGCTGAACAGAGCTGGAGCCGTTTGAAATAGGTCTCGGCAGTGGATTTATGGGCATTTTTAGTAATATTGAGCACGATTGCCATGAACAAAAATCCAATTGCAAAACCAATAAGGGGGGAGAGGATCATAAATGCCGCTACCAGTTCAATGGTGGACCACTTGATTGCGGCAAGACCGGCTGCCGATATACCCGCTCCTGCAATACCCCCGATAAGGGCATGGGATGATGATGTGGGTAATCCAAAAAACCAGGTGATCATGTTCCACACAATGGCTCCAGTGAGTGCAGCCAGAATGATATAGGGGACCATAATGGTCTCGACAATATCCAGTTGAATGATTTTGGCGATCGTACTCGCAACTGCTACCCCAAATCCGAATGCTGCAATAAAGTTAAAAAATGCGGCAAAGACCACAGCATTTCTCGGGGAGAGTACTTTTGTGGAGACAACCGTTGAGATTGAATTGGCTGAATCGTGAAACCCATTGGTAAAATCAAAGATCAGCGCGATGACGATGATGGCAATAATCAGGATGAACGGTGCCTCTATCATGCAAACTCCTTACTTTTGATTACGCCCCTTATGAGTGCCGTATAGCGATATCGGACAGGACATTTGCAACATCTTCACAGTTGTCCGTGGCAGTCTCAAGGTGCTCGTAAATATCCTTCAATTTTATGATGGTTATTGCATCGGTTGTTTTAAACAGGTCGGTTACGGCATGTGCAAGCACATCATCAGCGACATTTTCGAGCCGGTTCACTTCAATGCAACGTTCTTCGATATATCTCGGGTCCTTGATTGAACGGATGCCTTTTACTGCGCTCTCGATCTCTACCGTTGACAGATGGATCAGTTTTGCCAGCTCGATCATGTGAGAGTCAGTGTCCTTGATTCCGTAATAGTACATCTTCTCGGTTGCACCATCGATATAATCCAGCACTTCGTCAAGGGCTGATGCCAGTTTTGAGATCTCTTCTGGATCAATCGGTGTGATGAACGAACTGTTCAGCTGTTCATAAATATCGTGGGTGATCTGGTCTCCCTTGTGCTCGAGTTTCTCGATCGCATGGCGCTTCTCCTTGACATTGGTGAAATCCTCGGTCAGGGCGACAAGCTGCCATGCCGCTTCCTTCATAACTCCCGCCTGCTTTTCAAACAGGTCGAAAAAAACCTTATCCTTCGGTATCAACAACTCACGAAGACCCATAACAAACCTACTGGTAATCGGTGAATGATCTTAAAAAATATAGCGAAACATTTCAGACTCTATACTATCGACAGTGCGAAGCTGACAATCAGGTATCCTCCCCATGACACGGCCATGGCAAGCGGAATAGTAATCACCCATGCCGTCATCATCTCACGCACAACTTTCCACTGGACTGCATTTCTGCCCCTCGTGGCTCCAGTACCTATGATCGCGCCATTGATCGCGTGGGTGGAAGAGACGGGTATACCATCGTGGGTGATCATCACGAGAATCGCACTGCTCGCTGTTGCAGCACAGAACCCCTGGTACGGTCGGATCTTGGTGATCTCTTTTGCCATTTTATCGACAACCTGCCACCCGCCAAAACATGTGCCGAGCCCTATTGCAATTGCAGACGTCAGAATTACCCAGACGGGGACTTCAAACGTTGCAAGCATTCCTGATGAAACAAGTAATGCGGTAATCAAACCTACAGCGTGCTGGCCATCATTTGCACCATGTGTTGTTGCCTGTATAAGGCACGAGAGTACATGGAGTGGCTGGAACACCCGTCTCATCCGGTTCTGGCGTGAGTGTTTGATAAGGTGGGAGATGGCGATACTAAAGAGGAACGCACCGGCTATACCCATGAGTGGCGAAATAAAGATGAAGAGTACGATCGCCAGCAGCCCCTGGATTTGTAAAACCCCGGAGGCCATCATCACAGGAATGATCAATCCCGCACCACAAACGCTTCCCAGCCTGATTCCAAACCGGATGTCCCCTTCGAATGCAGCACTGATAATGGCAAGAACCAGTGCACCAAGTAGGGCACCCACACATGCGACGAGTAAAATCTGAATTAAGGTATCAGTACTGGGGAGGATAATCGCAGAAATACCAAATGCACCTATACCTGCGCCCAGTAATCCGCCAACCATTGCATGACTGCTGGATATCGGGATCCCGATACGCGTGGCAACAAATACGAGAATAATTGCAGCTCCCATCGCCACGATAATCGAAAGGGGGGTGAGTGCATCCTGAGTGACGATAGCAGTACCAATAGTGGCTGCTACTGCGGTGGTAAAGAGAAATGGCCCGATCATGTTGCAGATTGCAGTAGAGAATACTGCCTTTATCGGGGAGAGTGCTTTTGTTGCAACAACGGTGGCAATCGAATGTGAAGCATCATTGAGACCGTTCACGAAGTTCAGGGCAAGGGCGAGGATAATACCGAACAGGATGAGGGGTTCCATGCCGATCATGCGTGACTCATTGCAATATCATTGAGTGCATGCCCTACATCATTGCACTTCTCCGTCACCAGTCCCAGTCCTTCGTAGACATCCTTGAGTTTAATAATTAGCAACAAATCTTTTTTCTTAAAAAGATCGATCACTGCTTTTGCCTGCAATTCTATAGACAGGTTATATAAACGATTTATCTCGATTGAATGGCGCATTACGTCATCAGGTTTTTTCAGTTTTTCAAGAGCAGCTACCGCTTCTACGATCTCTGTTGCAGACATCATGATCAGGTAGGAAAATTCCTTTAACGTCTCATTACTCTCCCCGAGCTCGTAATTGCAGATCTGTTGGGTGACCCGGTCAATGCGGTCCATGACATCATCCATAACCGGGGCAAGTCGTGAGATCTCTTCGGGTTCGAGCGGTGTGATCAGTGATTCGTTCAGCTGTTCGTACACATGACGGGTTATCTCGTCACATTTATGTTCCAGCTGTCGGACCTTGTGAGATTTTTCTGTGCCATTCGGAAGTTCGTGGGTGATCTCGTTTAATGTGGCAGAAGCTTCAGAAATTTTTTCGGTCATTTCCTTAAAGAGTGTAAAAAAAATCTTATCTTCGGGAAGGATGAGATCACGGATATGCATAAATGGCCTGAATACTCCGTCTGGTATTCAAGTATAAATAACGTGGGACACTCAAAACAACTAAAATATTATCATTTAATGATCAAGGCACATTATGAGGGTGTCTGGTTCTTCGGGATAATTAATCAGGAAAATATAATCAGGAAAATAATCCGGCTTTCCGGTACATCGGCTGAACATCTGCTCCTTCAAGGTTACCACCCGCCCAATCATATCGCTTGCGAATTGTCGGGGGCAAATCTTTTTCCGCAATCGGTTCAAATCCCATCATTTTATAAAAACCGATAAGGTGCCGGATGGCGTGCATATAGAGGTCATCATTATGACAGGCTTCAATGAGTGCACCAACTGCGAGCCGTGAATAGCCTTTCCTGCGATATTCCATGGGTGTAAAAATACCATCCACATCCATACCATCAGGGTGACGACGGCAACGGGCTAACGAGATGATGAGATCATCTGAAAAAACCGCAAAAATCCTGTCTGTTGAGGGATCACCGGTTGTGTCATGGTAATCTTCCCAGCATTTATCCGCTGCAGGAAACTCATCTGCCTTAAGTTCACGCACCCGAAGTTTTTTCCCGGGCAAATGATCATTCGTTTCTGATGTTTCAGGAGCACGGTCCAAATCGTTTTTTCTGATTGGGATGATTCCATCTTGTTCGGTCATCGTATCCGGTATCCTTCAGGGAGAATCATGATCTCAAACCGTGAACCTTTTGTGGGGGCTCCCGTTTCTTTGATTGTCATATTACTGATTGAACAAATTTCATGGGCAAGGAACAATCCCTGGCCAAAACGCTCTTCTCTCTGGGAGAACAGCGATTCTTTGATACTGTTTTCAAAACCCGTTCCATCCGTTTCAACGAGAATTGCACAGCCGTTTTCCCGTACATGATACGTGACAACAACAGTAGTTACCCCGTCAGTTTCATTTATTGTAGTATCTAAAATATGGAAAAAAACTGCGGAAAGGTGGGGATCAGCAAAGACTTCAAGCCGTTCAGTCCATGATCTGAAAGAGACTCCGCCAACCCCGATATGTTGCCCAATCGCATCAAGCACTGCGTCCTGAACAGGAATCCACGCCGGGGGTGATGTGCCGAGATCCTTAAATTCCCGGGATATGTCGACCTGGTGCTGGATTCCCTGGGCAGAATCCTTAAGTGCCTCAATAAAGAACATGACATCAGGATCATCGAATTTCATCACACCAATTGAAAGAATCCCATACAGTCCTGCAAGTTTTCTCGAAATATCGTGACGCACGATACTGGCAATGGTATTGAGCCGGCTGCTGGTATTCTGGAGTGCCGACTCGGTCATAACCTGATCGGTTATATCCCGTATTGATTCGATCGCACCTGTGATATTTCCGCTCCCGTCAACAAGGGCGGTTGCAGCGATCCTGAGATGCACTCCTTTTCCTCCCTTAAAACGAGGAATAAAAACTTCGGAGATCAGTTTTTTACCCTCTTTTTTTACCTGAGGGTGCCAGGCTTCTGTTTCAGTGTCTGGTTTTAAGATGAGATCCAGAAGTGTGGGACGTTTTTCTCCATAGAACGCAAGGGAATAGGCATAATCCCCATTATTAAGGATCTCCGCTTTTTTCACTCCTGTCAACTCTTCAACGGCCTGGTTCCATGCGATTACCACACCTTCCCGGTTAACGGCAAATGTCGGATATGGCAGGAACTCAATAATCTCGTGAAGTTGCTGTTCCGACTCCCGCAGTTTTGCAGAGAGAAATGAGACCACACCCCCTACAACAATAAAGAAGGTCATACGGGACACGGTGGATATAATGAGGAGGATATCAAAGGGCAGGATGAGTACGATCAGTGTTCCATACGTAACAGCAACAAGAATGGAAAAAAGAAGACCCCGGCGGGGGAACCAGTATCCGGTAAGAATAATGGGGATATATATTGCATGCGAGATCACAACAGTGATTCCTGCGATCATGCCAATGAGATTTATACCCAATGCAAAACTCGTTGCAACTGCAATAGAAATGATACGTGTACGGGTGAATGGAGATGAAGAATTGAATAACTGAATGTTCTTCATTCCCAAAGACACCTGCTTTTTTTAAGGATTTGCTTTAAACTGCAAAAAAGATTGTCTTTAGTGGTAATATACTCATATAAAGAAAAAAGGGCGGGATTTATTTGTATCAGTGTTCGTTATCATTTGGCTTGACAGAACTGATTCGTGAGCGTTTCTCATTCTGATGAATTCACAATGAATCTCCGTTCACGTATAAGGGGTGTCCAGGAGAAATCACGACTTTTCCGGGCTACTGATTGTTTCCATTGGACAGGTAATTTCGAATCGCGCACCTTTATGGAGTTCTCCCGTTTCTTTTATGGTGATGCCGGTTATATTGAGAATTTCGCGGGACAGGAAAAGACCCAGACCGGTATTTTTCCCAAATCCATACGTAAAGATCTTCTCCTTCTCATCTGCTGATACACCCATGCCGTCATCCTCGCAGATGATTGTGCAGGTATCGTTTTTACATTCATCAGCTGAAACGTATCGTTGTAATCGTTTTGCCCCCGTACCGCACGGCATTATCAATAAGATTGGAGAATACTTTTTCGATTAACGGGTCTGCATACAGTTCGATCTCAGCTGGAATTGAATTATCAAGTTTCACCTTTCCAAGCGAGATGTGTTTTAATGAATTGTCCACGAGGGTATTAACATTCTGCCATACTGCTGATTTGATACCGACTTTCTGGTAATCCCCGGTAAACCGTACCGTGTTGACCATCTGATTAACAATGCCATCAGCAGTATTGATGTAATTCCATGCTTTCTCGGGTTCAGTATTTTTTATCACGAGCGCAAGTTCAATGTATTCGTGAAGGGCCATGAACTGGTTAAGCAGATCATGACGTGTGATGCTTGCCATCAGCTGGAGTTTTTTATTGGCTTTTTCCAGTGCATCTTCAACTTTTCTTCTTTCGGCATTTTCAGCAAAGAGATCATCATATGCCAGTTTTAGTTTTTCTACGGTCGACTGTAATTCTTCATTTACTGCATTGAGGCGTTCGTGCGTTTCGAGCAGCTCAGTATTTTTCTTAACTGCCAGATCATAGGTAGAGAGCAGTATAGTGAGAATTTGGAGCCTGCCGGCAGTAATGGTATGGTTACTGTCTGCAAATGAGATCTCAATGCCGGTTCCGGATCGACCGTCCGGATCAGGCCGGGCGAGCATCTGGAGTACACTATTAATACGTGAATAGACGTGCCGGGGCTCGAAGGGTTTTATAATGAAGTTGTCGGCACCCGCTTCAAGGCCTTTAATTACATCCACAGGATCGAAGAGTTGGGTGACAAGAATAACCGGAATTGTTGCTATTGAAGCATCGGAGCGAATCCTGCGGCAGAGTTCATACCCCCCCATTTTTGGCATAATAATATCTGATAAAACGAGTGCTGGGCGATCGATTTTGATCTGTTCCAGTGCTTCAATGCCATTTGTTGCAAGGACTACCCGGTATCCTTCATTTTCAAGTATATGGCGCAGGTATTCTGCCTGGGTCCTGCTGTCTTCGACCACAAGAAGTTTCATTGGATTTTTTGGAACAGCGCTGTTCATATCAAGACTGGCTCCATTATAATCATATATTCTCTAATCATTTTTGTAGTCTCTCCGTAGCAGTTTATGGATAACGGATAGAAATTTCTCCTTTTCAAAACCACTTTTTTCCATGTAAATATTCGCCCCTACGTCAATACCGTGTGCATGGTCTTCATGGGTATCAAGAGATGTTACCAGTATTATTGGCAGGTGAGCAAGCCGTGCATCGGCACGAATTTTTTCTGTAAGGGTAAAGCCATTCATGCGGGGCATATCCACATCTGAGACGACCATATCAAATTTATCATCTTTAAGCATTGCGTAGGCTTCCATACCATCGCGTGCGGTCATCACCTTATGACCCCCCTGTTCAAGTATGTTTACCAGAAACATCCGGGATGTTACGGAATCCTCAACAACAAGTACACGTCCTGAAATAGCATCGTCCTGTTCTGCAGATTGTACCGGAAGGTTTCTTTTAATCGCTTCCTGGATCAGTTCAATAGGGTCAAGTACAATGGCCACAGTCCCGTCCCCGAGAATTGTTGCCCCTGTTATACGTTTCACCCGGCGCAACTGGCTGCCAAGTGGTCGCACAACGATCTCCTGGACCTGGAGAACTTCATCCACCATACAGGCAATCTGCCCCGCTCCATAAGCGATGATAATAATCGGCACCTGTGATGGTTTATCAGAAGCGTGGTAAAACTGGTTAATGCCGAGGGCATCGGTAAGACGAATGATACGGATGACTTCTCCGTTAATGGTTATTGTCGGCTTATTTTCATGGAAGACAACTGTATCCGGTTTAGCCCGAAAGACCTGCCTCACCTGCTGCATGGGAAGAACATACTTGTGGGTGCCGGATCGGACAATAACCCCCCTGAATGTGGCAAGTCTGACCGGGACTTTCAGGGTGATACTGGTACCTTTTCCCAATTGGGATGAGAGGATTACATTTCCGCCAAGACGCGTTACGGTATCTTCAACAATTGCAAGGCCAAGACCCCTGCCAGAAATATCCGTTACATCGGGTTTTACGGAAAGTCCGGACCGGAAGATAAGCCAGATCGCTTCTTCATCAGTCAGTTTTTTGACTTCGCGAGCTGTGATGATCCCATTTACCACCGCTGCATTCCTCACGGTATTACAGTCAATACCAGCACCATCATCAGACACCTCGATTCCAACCTTGCTGCCTGAGAGAGGCAAAATCCGTATCCGGATGACACCTTGTGCAGGTTTGTGCTGTCTCTCCCTGATGTCGGGATACTCAATCCCGTGGTCGATACTGTTGTTTATCAGGTGCATCAGGGGATCTTTGAGCGATTCGAGGATACGGCGGTCCATCTCAATCTCTTCACCTTCTATAATAAATTCGACTTTTTTCCCCACGTTTCGTGAATATCCCCGCACGAATACAGAAAACGGTAAAAGAATATCAGCAATTGGTACCAGGACCGCATCATGGATTAGATCGGATATCTCTGATGTACTTGTTTCAAGAGCAGATCTGTCCACCTCTGTGGCACGGATGTGAGCCCCCAGATCGTGTCGGAGATAGGTCATGAATTCCCGGTCATATTCAAGGAATTTGAGCATATTGCCAAGCGGGATGACAAGTTCGGGTGGTAGTGATGTTTTTTTTGTACTGGCAATTGCTTCACGGAGAAAATAGAGGTCGGATGATACCATAGCATGGTTCCAGCGCCACTGGGAAAACCGGGTCATCATCTCTTCAAGCTCCTGCATCCTGTGCGTGATGAAAAGACGCGTTGTAAGGAGATCATCTGAACCTGCGATTAATCGGTCGAGTTTATGCGCAGCAATCCTTACAGTAGCACTACTATCGGTTTTTCGAAACTTCCCCTCATTATTTATTGACGGTTTGATGAGAAACGATCCTGCATCTTCAGGTTCGGTTTTGCGTGAATTACTGGTAGAAAAAATGTGTTTTTCCAAGGGTATTTCCTGATGCTGTTCCGTTGAAGCAACAACGCGAATAACAGGAGGGGTGTTGAGAGTTGTAACATCTGTATTTTTACCATGGGTACCCTGATATCCCCCCCCACTCTTACCTGGTGCGATCAGCCCTCTGATCGCTATTATAACTTCAGCTGAGCTGGGATGTTGAGCGTGGTCACCCTGTACGTGTACCCGGATTACTTTTAAGGCACTGTGGAAGATATCAAATGCTTCAGCATCGGGATAATATGTTCCGTTTTTAATCGCTGCAAAGATATTTTCAAGATTCTGGCAAACCAGTTCGATCTCTTTTAAATTGACTGCCCTTGCAGCACCTTTTAAACTGTGGATTGTCCGAAATACGCTCTCGGTTACTGGTATTCCGGTTTCTGTTCCATTATTCTCCAGATTAAGAAGCCCTTCGGTAATGGTATGTATGTATTCATCTGCCTCTTCCTGGAATGTTGCGAGGAGTTTTTTCTGGAATTCTTCGTCAATACCTGTCATGGCTGCGATATCAGATGTGGTACTGAACGGTGAGTTTCTTTAAGCGTACGCCAAGTTCATGCAGGTCTTCTGCTGTTTTTTCCGCTTTATGAGTAATCTCAAGATTTTTCTGTGCAGCATCCCGTATCTTTTCCATCGCAAGTGAGATCTGGTCTACACCGGCTGCCTGTTCCTGGATAGAAGCGGTAATTTCTATTGCTTCGCGCGATGAGTCTGCAATTGAACGGGTAAGAACTTCAATTGCTTCGCGTGCATCACTGGTCAGCCTGACTGCATCTGCAACTGAGCGGGTTCCCTGCTCGGTTGATACTACCGTTGAAGAGACGCCCCGCTGGATATCGGTTAAGATGGTTCGGATGTTTGCCGTTGCCTGTTTTGATTGTTCGGCGAGGTTATGAATCTCATGGGCGACAACGGCAAAACCTTTCCCGAATTCGCCGGCTTTTGCCGCTTCGATAGATGCGTTGACTGCAAGAAGATTGGACTGTTCTGAAATATCAGTCACCGTTGCAATAATTTCACCAATTGCCTGACTCTGTTCAGAGAGCTTGATTACACTCATACCAATGGTGTCCATCTGCCGCTGGATATGGTTCATCCCGTCGAGAATCTCCTGTACTGATTTCTGGCCTTCACCGGAGACGGTAATGGCTTTCATGGCTTTTTCCGACACGGATTTTGACTTAAGAATCACAATATCGGTTTTTTTACGGACGCTTTCTACGGTATCTGATGTATCATTGACCGTTGTTGCGGTCTGGGAACTGGCAGTTGCGAGTTGGGTGGTGACGGTCAGGATTTCGCTTGATGCCGATGAAAGGACGGATACACCTTCGTAAAGTTCCTCGTTGATTAATTTCATTAATCGCTGGAGCTCGATACCGATGGTATTGAGTGCATCACGGTAAGCAACAAACTCACCTGCAACCGGGATCTTCTCATCAAAACGGGCGGTAAAATCACCGGATGCATAGAACCCGGCAAGGCGCATTGCCTCGTTCACCGGCTCGGTGATCGTTTCAAGGGTCTTGTTGAACCCGGCAATGATCATCCGGTACCCTCCCCGGAATGCATTTTCGTTCCCGCGAACGGACAGGTCTCCTGCCCGTGCAGCATCAGTGAGTTTGATCGTTTCCTTATGCAGGTGATCCAATGACTCCACCATCATCCGCAGGGCCGGCCGGATCTCATCGCGGTCATCGACCGGTTCTGCAAAAGCCTCAATATAATCCCCTCTGGCTATCTTTTTGATATTTCCCACAACGTTCGTCTGGAGATCATCGGCAAACTCATCCATGGTTGCAGCCATGATTCCAATCTCATCCTGTCTTTTGATATTGAGACGTGCTGAAAAGTGGCCGTTCCTGAGCTCCTTGATCATGACCACTACAGACTGCAGAGGTCCGGATATTGAGCGGCCAAAGAGAATTGCAATCGCTGCACCAATTGCCATCGACGCGACCATCAGGGCGAAGATAGTATTTCTTATAGTATCTATGGGCCCGGTGAAATCCGAAAGTTCCGCGCGTGATACAATGTACCAGTCAAGGGGTTCATAGTATGTGTATGCATCAAGCACGTTCATGCCGTCAACTTCATGGGGAACAGCACCTTCCTTATCCCTGAACATCTGCTTGACATAATCCTTATCTGCCCAGTTCTGCCCTTCAGAGTTTGGGTGGACAAGCACATTTCCGGCGCTATCAATGCACGTACATGTAACCATTCTTACCTACAATGGTCTCGCGTATACTCGTCTTGACCACATCAAGGGTCTGTCCTTCTTCAGTTCCAACGAAAAGAACGCCAATTATCTTTCCGCTGGGATCTTCGATCGGCTCATAGGCCGTGACGTAGTTTTTCCCAAACAGGTCACGCCTCCCATAATATGTCTGGCGATCGTTCACGGTCACTTTATAGACATCGTCGGTCAGGCGGGTCCCGACTGCACGCTTTCCATTTGCGTCCTGAACATTGGTCGAGACGCGGATTGCGTAACTGTTATTGTACACCTGGAAAACGGTCGCAGCCCCGCCAACCATTGCCTGCACCTGGTCGACAATCTCGAAGTTGTCATTGACCACATAACGGTTGCCATTCCTGTCAATAAGAGTCATTTCGTCGTTAATGACTTCCGGTGTGCCCTTGCCATAGAAATTTTGTTTTGCAACATTGAGGTCACTGTTGACCTTGTTGCGAGTGAGCTTGTAGACATCATTGGTCCACCCTTTCATATCCCCAACCTGCGTCTCAAGCAATGCCTGGGTCTGTTCACTGATAACGCTGCTTGAGCTGGTATATGCGACCAGCCCGAGTAACAGTGTCGGGATAATGGCCAAGAAAAGGCAGATAACGAGAATCTTGGTCCCGACTTTCATGTTGGAAAAAAACTGCATACTATTCCTTACCCTTCCAGTACTCGTTCACTTTTATAGTAATGAATACACTGATTTCATATTGTTAAGTATAATGATATTGGTGCAGGTATCCGTTCCTGTCCTGTAGTTACAGACGGAGTAATGCTCCATGCACAATGAATGGATGTATCATGCAGCGGTTTCATCGATAAGCATACGGGGATCAGAAAGGAGCGCAGCTCCATCAAGGATTACAATCCCTTCAACAATCCCCTGGCAATATTGAACTGCATCTTCTGGTGGGACGGATGTTGGTGCACCCAGTGTACTGGCTGGAATTGTTGTAATACCGGTTATATAATCGGCAAGAATGCCAAAGGTCAATGTTCCGTCAGTGACCACGATTACCCGGTTCAGGTCTGTGAGTCCTCTGCTGCTGATGGAGAAGAGTGCCCGGAGATCAACAAGAGATATGATCTCTCCACGTATGGCGCAGATACCGGAAATAAATTCAGGTGTACCTGGAACCGGTGTGATCACTCCGGTCAAAATGACTTCCCGTACGAATTTCATATCGATAGCATATTCCTGGTAGGCAAGCCGGAATTTAAGTATCTCAATTTTTACAATCCCTTTGGATCTGGTTGCCGGTTGTGAGAGTTTTTTTGCCCGCTCTGCGAGGATCAAAGTTGTTCTCCCCGTATTGTCTTCGCTCTCGCGGGGAATTTCTTTCATTTTGAGGAATTCAGCACGAAACTGTTCCGGATTTGGATTCCTTAAAAATTTTTCCAGATCACGGATAATGAGAAGTCCATCAGCAGTAATCGTCACCCCCTCTCCTACAGGCTCACCTGTTTTAAAAGAGGGGTCATCTGTTGCGGGAGTGGTATCTGAATATATGCCGGACGTTTCATCGACCCAGAGTGCAACACAATCAGGTCCAGCCTTTGTTACAATCAGAACATCTGAAAGTTGAGGTTTGCGTTCGGGAAACCCGAGGAAAGTCCGGATCCGGAAGACCGGAACCGTTCTTCCATGCAGGTTAATCTCACCCGCTACCCAACGTGAACTACCCCCCTGTTGTGAAATTTGAACCATCCGCTCGACAAATATCGTCTTTCCCACGGTAATTGCACAGGAAATGCCTTCAACGGAAAACTGCAACAGGTTTATCATGAACGATCAGATTATCGTTCATTGGTTTTTTTATCATAAAAGCCTGCAGTAAAGGATTCCCTGTGATGATTGTGGCCTGATGCTGCACGTGTGCCACTGATTAAATTGAGAATCTCCGTATACTATGCAAAAACTGCATGTGCTGTTGCATTCGTTTGCTAAGGCCAGAATCGGGATTTCCTGCACACTGTCTGTAAGGTACAAACCATAATTTGTGCATACTGTTGTTGATAAAAAAACCTGATTTTTCAGACTCTGATGAAAAAGGAGTGGACTGGGCGGGAATTGAACCCGCGGCCTCTCCCATGCCAAGGGAGCGATCTACCACTGATCTACCAGCCCGCTTCCTAACTAGTTGGATGCCATAGGTTAAAAGAATTGTTTAATCCTCTTTCGAAAAAAGAAGACGATTCAGAGAATACTGCCATTGTTTCTCTATTCGGATTCAATGGTGCTGATAAGAGAAAATTCAAAGTGCAGGGAATACCTTCCCTGGTGATTGCGGTGACAAATGACAGAAGATAAGTCATGATGACAAGCGATGAAAAACTCCAAATAATTTTTTTTGGTCTGATATTCTGGAAAAAGAAAACGATTTCTGGGGAATTAATTCGATAATACTGAATCCGGTATTGAGAGAAGCGACTGCTCCAGCCGTAACCGGGCATCTCCCATATCCGCCCTTTTTACGATCCTGCCATTATTGATATACTGTTCAATCAATGGGAGTGCATTATCAGGCCGCCTCTGGAGGGCTGGCAATATCTTATGTTCTCCTGATGGGAGCTCATAGACCTGTTTTTTCCCGCTCCTCTTGCCTCGTTTTGCTACAGCCCTGCCTTCAATCTCAACAATATCCATAGCAAAATCGATCACCGGCGCATTTGCGATTGCACCACCGACACCGAATGCATCAACAATATCGCGGTACGCTACAATCTCTTCGCGTGTAACTCCGCCGGATAAGAAGATCTTCACGCCGGAATATCCGTGTGCATCCAGTTCCCAGCGAACTTCTTCAATAATCGATCGCATATTGCCCCTTCTCGAACGTGGTGTGTCGAGCCTGACTGCAGTCGCTCCGCATTCTGCAGCCCGCAGTGATTCAGATTTTTCGTCACAGTATGTATCAGAGAGCATGATCCGTGGCACTTCTTTAGGTGCGTGCTTATCAAACGAGCGCCATGCCTCTTCGGGTTTGTTGTAGCACATTACGAATGCGTGCGGCATGGTGCCGACAACGGGTATTCCTTCTGGTGCACAGGTATTAGAAACCCCGTCTACCCCGCCAATCCAGGCTGCCCTTTCAAGCATGCGGGCGATTGCCGGATGCTGCCTGCGGGAGCCAAAGGAATACACCGGGCGGTGATGAGCCGCAATCTTGATGTGGGCCGCAGCAGACGTAACGCCGGATGCGTGGCAGAGGAACCCGAGGATCGCAGTCTCAAACCGGCAAAAGTCCCGGTATTTTCCGGAAATACGCAGAACAGGATCATTTTTATAAAATACAGATCCTTCCGCCATCGCATCAACAGTAACCGGTAGTCCCTCGAGTAATGCCAGCACATCGGCAAGACCGCAGAATACAGCCCATGAGTCGGGAAGTGTGGATGCCGTCACTTCCATTACCACTTCAGGGTTAATCCCCTCCGCTTTAAGCGTCTCTTCCGTGCGCTCGAAATAGATGTCCGTGCATTCCCCGCGTCGGATTATCTCATCGCTGACCGTATCGAACAAACCCATACCAGATGTTGGTACGTTGAAGGAATTTACGCTTGCGTAATGCTTTTTAAAAATTCGCTAAATATTAGTGTTTCCCGCGACAACCATTCTCCAGCGCAGGTAGTGTATGCAGTCTGTTTCCACACAATTTTCGGGTAAACGCTCCTTAAGGGCCAGGGGGTGGTGCTGATGCTTGGCATTATCGGAGGTACAAGCCTCCTGTTTTCTGAACTGCCGGATCTTCAGAAGCGCCATGTGCATACCCCCTTTGGTAATGCCGAACTTCTCTGCGGCGATATCGTAATGCTGATGCGCCATCAGCAGGGTATCCCCCCGCACCGGATTAATTTCAGGGCGAACATGGCCGCCCTCGCTATTGAAGGTGTGGACCGGATTATTGCATTTGGATCCACCGGCTCTTTAAACCGTGATATCGCGCCCGGCTCAATCGTGATCCCGACAGATTATGTGAGTATGACCGATATCCCTTCGATCCACGACCATACAATCGAACATGTACTCCCTGAAATGTCAAAGGATTTGTCAAAAAATCTCGCATCCCACATACCTGAAGCCCGGCACGGGGGAGTGTACGTGCAGACAAAAGGCCCCCGGTTTGAAACGGTGGCCGAGATACTGGCTCTTTCCCGCATTGCCGATCTTGTCGGGATGACAATTGCCTCTGAGGCTACCCTTGCCTGTGAACTGGGTATGGATTTTGCCGCATTGTGCACGGTAGATAACTATGCAAACGGTCTTGCAGACGGTGTATTGACCTATGATGAGATTCTTGAGATCTCGCGGTCATACCGGCACCGCACTGCAGGACTGGTAAAGACGATAATCATGAACATGGCCTGAAACTGGCAGGATACCAATATGATGGACGATATTTTCAACAAACAGCAATCTATCCTGATTGCAAATGTGATGGTGAATGGAAAGCAAGCAGACCTCTTTGTAAACGATGAAGGTATCATCGCTGCAGTTGGTGATGGAATCCGGGGGCAGCACAAAGGTGAAGCCGATCTGGTGATTGACGGGGATGGCGCGATTGCCCTTCCCGGTCTTGCCAACACCCACACCCATGCCGCTATGTCACTGCTCCGCGGGTATGCAGATGATATGATCCTGCAGGACTGGCTCAGCCAGAAGATCTGGCCTCTCGAAGCCCACCTGACCGGTAATGATGTGTACTGGGGAACAAAACTGGCCTGTCTTGAGATGATAAAGAGCGGAACGACTGCATTCAATGATATGTATTTTATGATGGACGAGGCAGCACGTGCAGTGGACGAGTCAGGTATCCGTGCCGTTCTCAGTTATGGATTTATCGATCTCTTCAATGCAGAAAAACGGGAAAACGAGTGCAGGGCTACTGAGAAGCTTGCCGCTCATGTCCGCTCCATGAACAACCCGCGGATCAAGGCTGCCGTAGGACCCCATGCGATCTACACCGTCTCACCAGAAGGGCTGAAGTGGTGTGCAGAGTTTGCCCGAGAGCAGAATATTGGTATCCACATTCACCTGTCCGAGACCGAAAAAGAGGTTCATGATTGCGTTGCCCAGCATGGCAAACGCCCGGCTGCATTGCTTGATGAATGCGGTATCCTCACCTCAAAAACCATTGCCGCCCATGGTTGCTGGCTCGATGATGCTGAATGCACCCTGCTCGGAAAACGGGGTGTTTCTGTCTCCCATAACCCTTCGAGCAATATGAAACTAGCCACGAACCGGGCCATGCCCTCCCGCCAGCTCACGGCTGCCGGGGCGAATGTCTGTCTCGGAACCGATGGCTGTGCCAGCAACAACAACCTCGATATGTTTGAGGAGATGAAGACTGCAGCCCTCCTCCAGAAATTCTTCTGGAATGATCCTACCGTTCTTCCGGCACCCGCAGCACTTGCGATGGCAACGACAAAGGGAGCACAGGCACTGGGTTTTGGTACGGGAATGCTTACGGTGGGAGCACCTGCAGATATCGTCCTCGTTTCCGCCCACACCGCCTGCAATATCCCCCTGCACAACGCTACATCCAACCTTGTTTACTCGTGCAACGGGGCTGCGGTTGAGACTACGATCTGCGATGGCAGGGTATTGATGCTGAACCGTGAGATCCCAAATGAAGATAAAATCCTTGCCAGCGCAGCACAGGCTGCCCGTGAACTTGTCGGCCGTTCACAATCCGCATAATATGGATCCGGAATACCCGAATAAAACATGTCTGCATGGTCTGATCACGTCCATTGCTATTATTGGGATTCTGATCTCGTGTATTGCAGTCACCGGATGCTTATACGATTTTGATATTCCGGATTTTGGCCCGGAATGGCATTCCCATCAGGCGGAAAATGATGGCAAACTATCCGTTTATTTTCTTGATGTTGGCCAGGGCGATTCATCACTCATCTTTTTTGGCGACAGGACGATCCTGATCGATGCCGGGGAAATTGATAGGGGTGATCGCGTGGTCAGCGATCTCAAAGGACTTGGTGTTACCCATATTGATCTGCTCGTCGCCACACACCCGCATTCCGACCATATTGGCGGCATGCAGAAAGTGCTGGATAATTTTCCGGTAGGGCAGGTGCTCGATTCCGGCATGCCACATTCTTCTGCGTTGTACGAGCATTTCTTAGAAACAATCGATAAGAAAAATATTCCCTACTCTGTTGCAGTCCAGGGTGATACGATTGATCTTGATCCATCCTTGCAGATAGTTGTTCTGTCCCCTCCGGGAAAACGGTTTGGCGATGATTTAAACACCAACTCCATTGTACTGCGCATATCTTATGGAACGATCAACTTCCTGTTCACAGGAGATGCTGGTGATGAAGCCGAAAAAGCACTCGTGAAGTCCGGTTATGCCCTCGATTCCCAAATTCTCAAAGTCGGGCACCATGGCAGTCTGCACTCGAGTTCGCCATCTTTTATTGCAAGGGTCCACCCGGAAGCAGCGATCATCTCACTTGGGCAGGATAACCCGTACGGCCATCCACACAAACAGACGGTTGATACACTGAATGATGCGGGTGCAACGATTTACCGGACCGATCGCGACGGAACGATCCTTGTGAGAAGCGACGGGACTTCCTATTCGGTAAGGACTGATATGGGTGTTGACAGATCAGTCCTCGTAGTTACCCTCAATCCACAGGAATGGAATACTTCTGCAGGTATTCTGCTCCCGATACCCACGATCCCGGTTGAAGTCACTACTAACATTTCCATTCCCCAGATCGGCAATGCAAAATCCGTGGTTATCAGCGCCACCCGGTTCAATGCACCGGGGGATGACCGGCAGAATGTGAATGGTGAATGGGTTCAGTCTGACCAACCACGGGAATGATATGGTGCTTATTGCAGGCTGGACACTCTCCGACAACAGCCATAGCACGTTGTATACATTCCCGGCAATTATCCTTGTACCTGGTGAAACGATCACCGTCTTTTCCGGAACTGGAACCCTGAACAATACAGCACTCTATATGGGAAAAACAGAACCCGTCTGGGGCAACGATGGAGACATTGCAATCCTGAAAGACGGGCATGGGTCGGTTATTGACCAGATTTCAGAAGGGGGGTCATCATGAAGTTTACCATTGACCGGATTGAAGAGGATGTTGCCGTGCTCATCAGTAGTGAAAATGAACCGGTCCGGATAACCATACCGTCGTCACTGCTTCCTGATTGTGTTAAGGAAGGAGATGTTGTGATCATGAGTATCGAACGCGATGAAGAATCAACTGCCGCATCAAAGGACCGGGTTTCATCGTTAATTGAAAAATTAAAAAATAAATAATCCGGAAATACAGAAAAATCATCCTCCCTGTTCTTTATTGTGCATTATCAGATTGGAGCGAAAGCAAGGATGAAGAAAAACCTGTATCTCCCGGCCAGTGTGCGAATAGTTCTCCAGGCAGATCCTGATTGTGCATTTCGACATATATTTTCTCTCGAACAATCAACATGGGTTATATGACTCAACACCCGAAGTTCGAGCACCATAATCATGCAGGTACACCCTGCCGTGTATGCTCATCAGCCTTCAATCCTGATCATACCGCCTCAGTTGGTGGCATCTGCCACAAATGCGTGTATAAAATTGTCATAGTTATCCTGATTATTATGATCAGCATATCGTATGTCGCATGGTTTGGCGTATTGTAAAAATCCCCTTATTTTTTATTATCCCCTTCTTCCTGGTCACGTATTCGTGGCAGTATAAGGATTTCATATTCCTCAAATTCCTTTTCAGTGATCCAAGCCCACGCACTTTTAATGTTACCACCCGCTCAAGCAGTGAAATCCCCGTTTCAGTCACGGCGTGTTCATGGAATCGTTGCTCTTTCTGCCGTTCCTCCATAAA
Source organism: uncultured Methanomicrobiales archaeon (assembly GCA_963732285.1). Classification (GTDB taxonomy): domain Archaea; phylum Halobacteriota; class Methanomicrobia; order Methanomicrobiales; family Methanospirillaceae; genus Methanoregula. The sequence continues at coordinate 292,921 of CAVSYT010000002.1, forward strand.
CCCGGCAGCAAGTATTGCTGAGGGGAGGGCAAGGAGTAAGGCGGCCCCAATCGTTATCATGCTGGGGATGGTCTGTCCAAGCGGTGTGATGGGATAGATATCTCCATACCCTACCGTTGTAACGGTCATCGCTGCCCACCACATGGCCGCCATGAAGCTGGAAAATTTATCCGGATGGGCAGCATTCTTTACAATATGAATGAGATGATCTCCCGTTTCTTGAAAATAACAAGTTGCAGGAGTTTCAGTGCATTATTGTGGCGGGTGTAGCGCACCAGCTGAAAGATTGAGAGGAGCCGGAAGATGTGGGGCATCGAATATTCCTTTGGAAATACAACCGGGAAGAGGATGGGGATGATCGAAATGAGATCGATTATCATGTAGATTTCTGTAGCATAACGCAGGCAATCTTATATCCTGCCCATAAATGTGGGGCTGTGCGTACATGACCAAAGCCGAAGGATGCAATCGATAGTAAAAAAGGGAAGACTTATCGAAATAATCGCAAAGATCAAGTTACTGATAAAGGGTGGAAGATTCGGTACTGTGGAGAGGACCCCCGCGATTGTGTTGGCTGAGATGAAGATGGCAAGGAAAGACTTCACTCCCCGTGCAGTTCGTTTCTCGTTTGGGTAGGAATTGAGGCTCGTATTGACACGGCTTTTTATCCGGTCATAGCGGGACAATGTATCGATGATTTCCTGTGCAGGATTCATTATAATATGAGAGAATCCGAGTGGTTGATTTTATAGTGTTTGAGATGTGCCGGATGAAAAAGATCAAAAGATGTTGATGATCTTTGTACCAAAATAGAGAGAGGATATAATTATGCAGTCTCGATCTTATCTGCTTCCTGCAAGCCCAGAACCCGGATCGATTCTTCCCGCATCTTGAACTTCATGATCTTGCCGGAGATATTGATCGGGAAATCATTGACGAACATGACGTATCGCGGGATCTTGTAGTGGGCGATCTTCCCCTTGCAGAAATCTTTCACATCCTGCTCGGTCATGGTCTGGCCGGACTTCATCTTCACCCATGCGCAGAGTTCCTCGCCATACTTTACATCCGGCACGCCGACGACATAGACATCGGAGATTTTCTCGTGGTGGTGCAGGAACTCCTCGATCTCGCGTGGGTAGATGTTCTCCCCGCCCCGGATCACCATGTCCTTGAGCCGGCCGACAATCTTGAAGTAGCCCTCCTCGTCCATGGTGCCGAGGTCGCCGGTGTGGTTCCAGCGGTCCTTGTCGAGCGTGGCATGGGTGGCAGACGGGTTGTTGTAATAGCATTTCATGACGCAGTAGCCCCGGGCGCAGATCTCGCCGATCTCGCCGATACGGGACGATCTTACCGGTCTTGGCGTCGATGATCTTGAGTTCCGTGTGCGGGAACGCCCTGCCGATCGTGGTGACCCGGCGTTCGACCGGGTCTTTGGTCGTCGTCATCGTGACACCGGGGCTCGTCTCGGTCTGGCCGTACACGATCACGATCTCGCTCATGTGCATCTGCGTGTTGACCTGCTTCATCACTTCAATCGGGCAGGGAGAACCTGCCATGATACCGGTCCGGAGGGACCTGAGGTTGTATTTTGAAAAGTTCGGGTGGGTGAGCTCGGCAATGAACATGGTCGGGACGCCGTGGAGGGCCGTGCAGCGCTCCTTCTCGATGGTCTTTAAGACTTCCTCGGCATCGAAGGTCGGGGCGGGCAGCACCATCGTCGAGCCGTGGGTGACACAGGCAAGGTTGGAAAGGACCATGCCGAAGCAGTGGTAGAACGGGAACGGGGATGCAGAGCCGGTCCTTCTCGGTAAATCCCATGCCCTCGCCGATGATGTAGCCGTTGTTGAGGACGCTGTGGTGGGTTAGGACAACCCCCTTTGGGAATCCCGTGGTGCCGCTCGTGTACTGGATATTGATCGGGTCGTCGAACGAGAGCCCTTCGCCCCGCTCGATGATATCGTCCATCGTCGATCTCGTCGGCCTTTTTCAAGAAAATCGCCCCACGTGTACATGCCGTTGTACGGGATGTCCCCCATGAAGACCGCATTTTTCAGGAACGGGAACTTCTCGCAGGAGATCCTGCCGGGCTTGCACTCGTAGGCTTCGGGGCAGGCTTCGTAGAACATCCCCACGTAGTCCGAGGTCTTGAACCGGCCCTGCACGATCAGGGTCGAGATCTCGGCCTGCTTGAGCACGTACTCGAGCTCGTAGGTGCGGTACGCCGGGTTGATGTTCACCATGATGGCGCCGATCTTGGAGGTTGCGAACTGGACTACCACCCATTCGGCATGGTTCATGGCCCAGATACCGACCCGGTCGCCCCGCTCTACGCCAAGGCCCATCAGGGCCCGGGCTACCAGGTTCACCTGCTCGGCGAATTCCCGGTACGTCCACCGGATGTTCTGGTGCACGGACACAATGGCCTCGGTGTCCGGGTATTTTGCCGCGATACTGTCGACCATCTCGCTGATGGTCATTCCCAGCAGGGGAACTGCTGATGTTCCGCACATATAGCTGCCCTCAACCATTGGTAAAAGATGGGGTACTGAATGAATATATGGATGACTGATTTTATGCCGGGATGGTGGTGCAGTCAATCATCCCGTGGTGCATCCCAGAATGTCCGGCGAAACCCTTGTGGCACATCAATCAAGTCCGGTCGGTGCGGTGCACCGCACACTCTCTCCGGTACCTGCCATGATCAGCACTTTGCGTGTGACTGCGAATGAGTCCCGCACAATAGCACCTGATGCAGAAAACCAAACTCTTAAGTTTGTATACGTGCGAATTTATTGAGTCAGCGGCAGGAAACTCCTGTACGCAGACAGCACGGGGTTGTGGCCTAGCCCGGAATGGCGACGGGCTCCAGCGGTCTTTGCGTTCTTTGTGCTCGCAGATGATGAACAATGGGTCTACTGATGAAAAGATGATGACCCGTTGGAGCACTGATGCATGTCGGAGAGACCCGTCGATCGTGAGTTCAAATCTCACCAACCCCACATTTTCTTATAACACTCTTCAGAAAATCTGATCTGTTATTTCATTATTCTGATAACCTAGAGCAGTTATTTTCGATTATCCGTTCGGGTATTTCCCTGTCCTAATAATGAATTTACCTGTGTGCGGCACTGCAGTAGTTCTTCAGCGATCCGTGTTTCATTCGTAATATCATGGAATATGATATCGACAGCATTTATCCTGCCGGTGGTTGCATGCAGGGGAGAAAAAGAACACAGGTACTGGTTGTTTCTTTTCCCTTGTACTAATGAGATTTCTTCAGTTTGTATTTCACCTGAAGAAAAAACCTGTTCACTTGATTTCATCAGCGAGATGATTGCCATTTCCGGGATCCGGAGGTCTTGGAAATGTTTTCCCAGTATATCCATGCGTGAATATCCCATGACTTTTGCACCGCTCATATTTGCGTACGTGAGATGACCTTCGGAATCGAATATCAGGACTGGATCAGGTATCGATGAGAGTATCTCGTCAAGTGTCTGCGCCTGATGTTCAACACGTTCTGCCAGTGCCTGTGCCTCTTCGACAGACTGTCCAGCGTTCTACAGCCATTTCAATCATGTTCCGCAGTTCTGCGAATTCTGCGGATGGATCCCCGCCTTTCTGGAGGTAGAAATCAGCGCCGAAATTCAGGGCCTCCATCGCCACGATCTCGCGGCCTTTTCCGGTAAATATGATAAACGGGGTCGTGTCCCCTTTATTGCGCAGCATTTTGAGAAAGATGATCCCATCCATTCCCGGCATCTCATAGTCAGAAACGATTGCATCAACTTTTCGTTGTGAAAGGATCTCCAGAGCGGTGCGCACGGATTTTGCTGTAAGTATCTCTTAAGGGGGTTGGTCGCTGGAGGTACCGGGATGCAATTTCAAGCAGTTCAGGTTCATTATCGACCAGAAGTACTACGATCACTGGAAGATGACATCTTCATTTTTTCATTACTCAGGATATTCTGATTCCTGTTTTCTTGTGTATGCGGTTCAGATTGTACCTCTTCGAGACCTTCAAGCGCTGCCGGGAGGCATTCAAGTACATTGACAAGTCCGGTTAAATGCAGGTTCATGACTACGGCACCCACGATCTCATCCTTAGTGGCACCTGCCTGATGAGCCATGACTGCGTGGAATTTCACCCCCCGAACGTTTTTTGTCGATGTCTGGATGGCAATATTGATCAGCTGTTTTGTTTTCTGGTCAAGACCTTTTAACGATCGCTGCACCTCGATCAAATTATTGAACCGTTCGGCAAGCTCGGGGCATTCCTTCTGGAAGATCTCGTACGGGTTTTTGTCAGTCATATTGGTCAGCTTTAAGGTGTGCATAGAACACAGGATGTGATATATTTTTCATATGCGGGTTGAATATTTCGTAACTTTTTACGTCAACGGTTGTCAACCCCCTCATGCAGGAAATCTAACCGAAGTTTCTGAAAAGACACCGGCGCACAAGTTTGGGGCATCTGCATGGATTCGGGTAACGATGGGTAAGAAAACGGAGTTTTTAAATGATTTTTCCTTCCGTCTGGCAAATATTGATGATCCCTCAACACATGCCACTTAACGTGAAACATCAAAATTCTGGAAAAATATCCGGTTCCGCGACTATCAATACCCTGTCACCCCCAATAACAAAATTCGGATAATGCATGGATGCAAAAATCTGCAATTTTTTGCAGTTTTACTAATCGATAAAGAATAGTGTCAATCCGCTTTCCGGTGCCACCATCAAATCTGGGGTGATTTGCCGGATAAATCTAATATCATTCCAAAACCTGCATCTCCCATAATCAACACTGATAATCGGGAAATATCCTGAATATCTCACTCTACATTCATAGAATTTTACCGTGCCCGGAAAAAATGTACTGGCATGTATCCTGATATGATTGAAGTTATTGAGGGTGAAAATTGGATTGGGATGATGGATTGATAGGGCCTTATCAGAGAAAAATACGGATCTTTCAGCCCGAATTTTCGTTTCTGGCCGGAAATATTCATGGAATTTGACAAAATATGTCTCATCCGGTTCGACACCAATAGCCCTGAAACAGGAGTGATAGATATCGTTGAAGGTTCCGCATACATCCTCCAGCACGGGTCCATGGGGATTGTGTTCAGGTTTTCCCGCATCCCATGGTTTCCTTTGCACATTTCCAGATTCGTTTACCCTTTTATAAGGAACGGTGAAAAACCATTTAATGTATACGGGCAACCCGGTTGTACATGCTGGCAGAGCATCTTGTCTATACTACAGCGATTGCGATAATCGCCGGGATGCTCTTTTTCCACTACGCCGGGCGAGATACCTCATGGATCATTATCCTCGTCACCTATATTCCTGATCTCGATAAAGTCGCTGACCGTTTCTTAAACCAATTTGGGTTCACCGTGCTTTTCGAAGGGAATGTCATCCACCATGGGACCTTTCATAATGTCGCAGCCATGGTAATTTTTGCAGTTCTCATCGCATTTTGCCTCAATCCACTCGGGATCCGTTTTCTCGATTCCTTTCTCTTCACTATCATCGGATTTGGTGCCCATCTCTTTGAAGATGCCTTGGTATATACATCGAATTACATGTACTTGTGGCCATTTTCCCGGGAGAAGATGGGGCTCGGGTGGCTTCCCCCCAACGGGTATGAGGAGAATTATAATGCCAATTTTTTCCATATTGCCAACACAGAAGTCCTCTTCATTGGACTCATCATCCTCATGATTGCGATCGTTATCCGGACCCGGTTTGAGGGTTCTGGATGGATTCGGTGGTATATGCCGGAGAAGGTGTATCGGTACTTAATCAAAAATAAAATCGTGTGAATGTCCAGTTGTGACATGGCTGGGTAGGGTTTCGAATGGTTAATCATAATTTACATCAAGTCTTTCCGGGCGCAGCAATACAAGTTACCGTGAACCAGAGTGAAGCAATAATTCTTAATCGTTCATGAATATCAGGTTCATTTAACCGAATCTCCTTTATGGTGATGGGTAACCTGAACATTGCCCTATAGAATTACCTGATAAGGTTGCATTGACAACTGGAATATATGAAAGAAAAATCAGGTATTCTCTACAGCCTTGCCCTCTTCAAGCAGCGGTACACAAGAGGAACTTCCTGGACCCAGATACTCTTAAACTTCGGTATCATTACAGCCAACGCCAAGTTATTCGAGGAATTCTTCCTCATCCACTTCGGGCTGACAATCCCCATGGTCATTGCAATATCGATACCCCTCTATATCATCTTCTGCTACCTCCTTGGTCATATTGATGAAAAGAGCGGGTTCTGGCAGATCGAAAACGATCTCGGGTACCGGGTGACCCCATTATCTGACGAGATGCTCCAGACTATACGGGAGATTAAAAAGAAACTTGACTGATCCGGTGGACAGAAAAACAATAAATCATCCAATTTCCGCGTGTTCATTCGCTGAATCAGGGATGATGAACTGTTTTCTTCTACAATTCTCATAATCCTTTTTTTATAGCGTGATTACCGGACGATTCCTCATCATATTTCTAAAAGATCTGACCGTTCGGATCCATACCGCATTCTCCGTAATATGTAGTGCATCTGCATGCATCCAAGGATACCCTTAAAGTCCTCCTTTACCTACATCATCCTGGAGAAAATCACTATGGAAAAAATCACCATCGGCCCGATGCCGTACATGAGTGTCATGCCCACCCTGCTCGTGGGTGCAAACGTGAAGGGAAAAGCCAACTATATGACCGCTGCATGGTCAACAGTCGCCTGCATGGCGCCGCCAATGGTCTGCGTTGCGATCAATAAGACCCGGTACACTGCGAAGGGGATTGAAGAGAACAAGACTTTCAGCCTGAACGTGCCCTCTGCGAAAAACGTGGTTGAGACTGACTACTGCGGGCTCGTCTCTGGTACAAACGAGGACAAGGGGTCTGTTTTCAAGTCATTCTACGGCAAGCTGGGGACCGCTCCTTTAGCAGAAGAATGCCCGGTCAATATCGAGTGCAAACTGTTCAAGTCCATTGACTGCGGGAGCCATTTGCTGTACATTGGTGAGGTTGCTGACATCCATGTAGACAAGACCTGTGTCACTGATGGGAAACCGGATGCCGCAAAGCTCGACCCGATAGTGTACGCACAGGCAACCTACTGGCAGGTGGGGATGCAGATAGATAAGGCATTTTCCGCTGGCAGGAAATACCAGAAGCTGTGAGGGCCGGCTTATTCCGGTATACATCGTTTTTATTCTCTGAAATTTCCTGCAGCCGCACCATGGCGGCCGTAGTTGGGGGTTAAAGGGAATTTAAAAAAAAAAGATCCTGTATGTGGCAGGACATATCACTATTAGTTGTCATGATGTCGCCCGCTCAACAGGGTAGCATCGCGGGTAATATACATTTTTTCAAAGGTTTTGTGCAGGTTTCCCCATAATTATCCTTTTTAGATCCTGACTCAAAATCCTTTAATTGATTTGATATATTTATCATCACTCAGCGTCACATATTAAGAGGATTAAGGAGAGTTCCATGTATTTAGTCGGAGAAGCACTTATTGGCGATGGCGCGGAGATAGCGCACATCGATCTGCTGATGGGCGATAAGGAAGGCCCGATCGGTACTGCGTTTGCTAACTCGATCTCACAGCTTTCGGCAGGGCACACCCCGCTGCTCGCGGTTGTCCGCCCGAACCTGCTCACAAAACCCGTAACGCTCGTTATCCCGAAAGTCACCTTAAAGGATATGACACAGGTGAACGAGATGTTCGGCCCTGTGCAGGCAGCGGTTGCAAAGGCAGTTGCTGATTGTGTTGAAGAAGGCCTGTTTAGTGGTGTGGACATTGAGAAGGTTGCGATTCTCGCATCAGTGTTCGTTCACCCGGATGCGAAGGATTACAACCGACTCTACCGGTATAACTATGGTGCTATGAAACTTGCACTCAACCGGGCGCTTGCTGCATTCCCCGATGCGAAGACCCTCGTGTATGAAAAGGACCGTGCCGCCCATGCGGTTATGGGATTCAAGGTACAGCGCCTCTGGGATGCACCCTACCTCCAGGTGGCAATGGACCTTGTAGACATGGGCAAGGTTGCACAGGTATTAAAGGAACTTCCTGAGAATGACCATCTCATCATCGAAGCAGGTACTCCGCTTATCAAGAAGTTTGGCCTTGGCGTAATTTCCGAAATCCGCAAGCTCCGCCCCAATGCGTTCATCATCGCGGACTTAAAGATCCTTGACACAGGAAACCTCGAAGCCCGTATGGCTGCGGATGCAACTGCTGATGCGGTTGTGGTATCGGGTCTTGCACCCGTATCAACTATGGAGAAGGCAATTGCCGAAGCCCGCAAGGTTGGCATCTACTCGATCGTGGATATGCTCAATGTGCCGAATCCTGCAAAGGTCATTGCAAGCCTGAAAGTCAAGCCAGATATCGTGGAACTCCACCGTGCAATTGACACCGAAGAAACGGCCCATGCATGGGGCGATATCCCGGCGATCAAGAAGGCAGCAGGTGGCAAGCTCCTTGTGGCAACTGCCGGCGGTGTCAGGGTCAATGTTGTTAAAGATGCCCTTAAGGCTGGTGCAGATATCCTCGTAGTTGGCCGTGCCATCACCGCAAGCAAAGATATTGGTCATGCGGCAGATGAGTTCTTAGAACAGCTCGACCGCGAAGAGATTGACCAGTTCCGTATTATGACGGATTTCTAAGGGACCCTCAAATATATTCTTTTTTTGTACTTTGGTTTTTCAGAATCAGAATTGTCCCGGAAATTTTCAATAATCAGGGAATTGAACGTTTATGATTATTTCCTGTGGGGGCATCGCAAGTATCCCTGAAAAACATCTGCCTTCAATACTCCCCACCTTTCATATCAGAGGTACTGAAACCGGATCGCAGAACCTATCGTATATGGGTATTAATTATTTTATAATGAGTAATGAATCGTTTCCTGTTATTTTAGTCCATGGGTGGAACAGCCATCCCGGGATTTGGAAACCTCTCGTATCCCGGCTTTCTGATGCTTCGATCCCCTTCTGGAACTTCGACCATACCCGTATGAACGGTTCGAATATATCAGAGCTTGCAATAGCGCTGGGAACGTTTGTTGGTGAGATGCGGGATGAGAGTGGATATAAAGGGCCAATCGATATTATCTGCCACTCAGTCGGCACCTGTATAGCCCGGTATCTCCTCGAGGTGATGGACTGGTACTACAAAGCACCAGAATGTCCGGCAGTTGATTGGTCTTGGTCCGCCCAACAATGGATCAGCGCTCGCAGAATTGTTTCACGATCCAATAATGGGTTCAAAAATTATCAACCAGCTCACCGGTGTTTTTGTTCCCCCGGAATTTGATCCTGCAACCGATGCGATAGTTCAGGATGTCCGGCCAAACAGCCCGGCAATGCTGACACTCCGATCAGCAGGAATCCGCCCGGATATTACCTACCGGATCATCGTGACCGCAAACCCTGATGGCAGACCCGATTTCTTCCCCCTGTTCAAGGGAATGACCTGGGATTTCAATGGTGACCGGGAGTGGCAGGAGACCCGGGATGGAGACGGGATTGTCCCGCACAGCGAATCCTGTCTCCCGGGGATTTCTCTCGATGTCCTGTCGGAGGAAATGGATGGCACAGGACATCTGCCACCCCCAGGTCAGTACTGCCACATCAACCTGCCAAAAAACCCGGTTGTTATCGAACGCATCATGAATTACCTGACGCATCCTATGTCATGATGAGGCAACTCTGATTAATTCAGGGCGAATTCAGGCATCCTACGCTTCAACGGCAATTGATAAGCAGGTTCTCCCTATCCTGCGACGGATGCATATCCATTTCTCTTTTAATCAAAGAAAGCAGATATGATGTAATGATAACCCGCAAGACTTCGCGAGTATCTCCTTACGGAAATTTTCTCTCCGTCATCATGATCCTCCTGCTCACTGTCATGCTGATCGCTATCATTGCTAACATATTATTTGGAGCAATGCCGGCTCTCAAGAAAACGGGTTATTTCACGCCTCAGGTAGAAAGATTCCAGTTCCAGGGTCATGAGGTTGTCCGGTTACTTCACAAAGGCGGGGACTCTTTTGTATTCAACACCACTCCGGACTCCCCCAATTATTACTGGATGGGGATCTATATTGAATCCCGGGATGGGTTGGAGCGTGCCACTCCTTCACCAACCCTCTCGAAATACCTGTTTGAGCAGGGTGACATATTGTATATATTCCGGTCTTCGAATGGTTATCTGTTCACGAATTCCCCCTCAAATATTGAAATTACCGGGAATTTCCCCACGGATTCGTATTATCTGATCTTAAGGGATGAGGATCAGAAGATCAACACGATACGATCAGGCCCGTTCTGACACGGAAAGAATAAGCAATCGATTAAGTGATACTCCGGCAGATGATGTTCGTATCTCAGATCTCCTCTTTTGTAACGGTTCTTTGAGGAGGAGCAATCACAAATCCAATACACAAGTTCCTTATCAGCGCGAGATTATGATCGGTAAACTGATGGTTATTGTTTATACCTGGTAATGCATGAATAATCACAGGAATTATTTTCAATGCGAACCGGAACCCGTAGTTTATCGGTGAGGATGTTCACTGATTAATCGGAACTCTGAAACGCAGGAATCTCTCTATAACACCAACCATTAAAAGGAACGGGTGGACACTTTGTACGTAAACAAAGGGCTCCCTATTCATGGAATTTTTATATTTTGATCAGGTATACAAACGACCCCTTCTGATTCCGGCACTCATCGGAGCCAGTGCAGCAGCGACCCTTGTCCTCAATATATATGGGCTTATTCACGGCATCACGAATGTTCTTCCCCACCTTCTTTACATTCCAATCATTCTCGCAGCGTATTACTATCCCCGTCACGGTGTGCCATTAACGCTCCTGCTGTCTGCACTCTATTGCGGGGGTGTCTTTGCACTGTTTCCTGCCAATATGGATATTCTGACTGCTGCTGTTGCACGCGTTGCTGTCTATATAGTAATCGCAGCAGTTATTTCCTACCTGAGTAGCAGGATGCATCACGATACCCAGATGTGCCGGCGACTTGTTTCAATCGTAGCTTCCTCCAGCGATGCGATAATAGCAGAAACCTTTGATGGAATTATCACTGACTGGAATTCCAGCGCTGAGAAACTCTACGGGTACTCATCAAATGAAATTAAAGGAAAAACCTTTGGTATACTTATCCCTCCCGATATGCTCAATGATGCCCTGATTCACCTGAAAAATATTCAGGATGGTATACCGGTAGATCGATATGAAACTGAGCAACTGACCAAAAACGGTAAAAGGATCCAGGTATCCCTGTCCCTGTCCCCAATAATAAATGTAAATGGAGAACTGGTTGGTGCATCGGTGAGTGCACATGACATTTCCGATAAAAAGCAAATGCAGGATGAGATCCTTCAGGCAAAAAACAGATGGGAACGCACTTTCGAAGCAGTTCCTGATATGATTGCAATCATTGATCGGAATTTTCGTATTGTTAACGTGAATAAGGCGATGGCAGACCGGCTTGGAATACGACCGGAAGATGCCGTGGGCAGGGCATGTTATGAGCTTGTCCATCACAGCACAAATCCTCCCGGTTTCTGTCCTCACGGCAGCCTGCTTAACGATGGTTATGACCATGCACACGAATTTCATGAAGAAACCCTGAATGCAGATTTTATGGTGACAGCCTCACCTCTGCATGACGAAAAGGGCAATATCACGGGCAGCGTTCATGTGATGAGGGATATCACTGAACGCAAACATGCAGAAAATGCGTTGCGAATAGCAAATAATAAACTTACCATGCTTTCTTCCATAACAAGGCATGATATTTTAAACAAACTTACCGGCTTGAGGATGTATCTGGAACTCTCAAAAGAAAATGTGAATAATACGGTCTTTCTTAATTATATAGAAAAAGAGATTGATACTGCTGCAGCCATTGAACGGCAGATAGAATTCACGCGGAACTATGAGAGCATTGGAGTAAATGCACCTCAATGGCAGGATGTAACTGAACGGATATGGTCGGCTGCATCACAAATTCCTCTTGACGAGATTACTTTCGATGTCAGGATTCCCATTGTGCAGGTATATGCAGATGCGCTGATAGAAAAAGTGTTTTATAACCTTATTGAGAACTCAATTCGCCATGGAGGCAGCATCACTCATATATCATTCTCAATTGAGGAAAATCAAAATGGTGCAGTGATAACGTACCGCGATGATGGAACTGGCATTTTACCTTCAGAAAAGGAAAGACTTTTCCGGCGTGGCTTTGGAAAACATACCGGTCTTGGTCTCTTCCTGTCACGGGAGATCCTTTCGATCACCGGAATCTCCATCACAGAAAATGGAATACCCGGCAATGGGGTACAGATTTGAGATCCTTGTTCCAAAAGGGAGTTACCGGTTTATTATGTCACCTCAAGTATAATCTTACAAAAAATGCCGTGGATTAAAACGGGATAAAATCCAGTAAATCTGCCTGAGATGATTAACCATGCCTGGCATCACAACCGAAAAGAAAAATCTTGCAATCCTCCTCAGCCTGCAAAAGAGTGAGATTACCGAGCATGTGATCTACACAAAGATAGCGGCGAATAGTATTGATCCACATAATCGTGAAGTGCTGACCAGGATTGCTGCAGAAGAACTCGACCATTACAGGATCTGGAAACGATACACGAAACAGGATATAGCACCTGATCTGCTCCGTGTCTGGTTTTACTACCTTATCGCATGGTTGCTTGGAATGACCTTTACATTAAAACTCATGGAAGGTGTGGAGAAGCGTGCACAATCGGTTGATCAGGCACTTCCTTTCACAATTCCGGAACATGCTATCATTCTGAAAAATGAAGTGGATCATGAACGTGAACTGATCGCTCTTATCGATGAAGAGCGGCTGAAATATGTTGGTTCTGTCGTACTGGGACTGAATGATGCGCTCGTCGAGTTCACCGGAACCCTGGCCGGCCTGACATTTGCCCTCCAGAATACCCGAATCATCGCAGTTGTTGGACTGGTTATGGGTGTTGCAGCCTCGCTTTCTATGGGTGCATCCGAATATCTCTCCCAGCGATCTGATGAGGGATCTACCGACCCGGTAAAGGCATCGGTTTACACCGGGTTTACCTACATTATCACTGTAGCACTGTTGATAACGCCGTTCCTGCTCATCTCTGATCCCTTTAGTGCCCTGATGGTCACCCTGCTTGCTGCAGTAGTGATAATATTTGTGTTTACCTTCTATGTGTCAGTAGCAAAAGATCTCCCGTTTTATCGGCGTTTTGCCGAGATGGCAGCCATCAGTCTTGGCATTGCGGGGATATCCTTCCTTATCGGTATCGCCATAAGGTTTGTCCTGAATGTCAATGTATGAGCAGAAGTCCTTTCACCCAATTCTATTTGTTTTAAGCCCCATTTTCAATTGTAATAAATAATATACCCGATTACCTGCAACCCTGAATGAGAAAACATGAACCTTCGATTATTCAACCAATCAGCAGGCTTATCATGACTGTTTAATATACCAAAGAGAAAGGGTAGTATTCGAACAATGGCAGACCCTCTCATCTCATATGACGAACAAGCTCTCAATCTTGCCCGGCATGGCAAGATTCATGCAGCATTAGATTGTTATGACGAGGCACTTAAGGCCAGCCCCAATAATGATGTGATCCTCAATAACAAAGCAACCGCACTCATCAGCATTGACAAGTGCGAAGAAGCATTGATTTGTGCACGGCGAGCGATATCGATAAATCCTGAAGCGGTAGAGGCTTGGATTAATATGGGCGCAGCGCTTGACAAGCTCGGGCGGCACCATGAGGCAAGCGAAGCCCTTGAACATGCGGTGGAAATGAACCCCTACCATGCATACGCACGTGCACTGCTGGGGATCGTATACCAGAAGATGAACATGAGTGATCGAGCTGAGGTGCAGAACCGGAAACTGCAGGATATCGTTTTTCCTCATGAATATGCCGGTTTCTATTTTACGCTTGCCGCCTTCCTGTTAGGGATCCTGCTTGGTGGAATACGGGTTGTTGATGGAAAATCTTTCGAAGTGAGTTACGGGTCTCAAATCATTATTTTCTTCTTCTTCTGCATGATTTGCTGGCTCTACTGGCGCTCACGGCGGATGTGGCAGGAGATTAACCGGCACGTAATAATGGTGCCATATTCTACACGGGCCAAAGCAGACAGCCTCACATCTGGCCTTTATTTTGTAATTATCCTTATGATCCTTGTATTTGCGATTGGAATTATGATGGGTGGCGATGTCCGGACATATCTTTAATAAGGCTTGCTTACGTTTCGTAAACATGCATAAACCTCCGTTTTATGGGGTTTCCCGAATACTGAAAGATTGCTTTTCCAGATGCATCTCCAATTCATAAAAACATACGGACTGATACAATGACCCTGTCACGCGCTCGTTTCAAATCTTTGAGCGTCCGGCAGAAGATACTCGTCATTTTTCTATCCCTCTCTCTCATCTCGCTGCTCATTACGGGTTTTGTGGCCTTATTTACGATTAATGATATCGGGAATTATGCTGAACAGAGTAGTCTGGCTCTTGGTGGAACTGCTGTGAAAGACAGCTCCGTTGCCCTCAAACAGGCAGCAGAGGATAACCTTCTCAGGATTGCAATAGATCAGGCGGATATTACCAATGTTATCTTTGCTGATACAGAAGGGGAGATGGAAATCCTTGCTGCGCAGGCAATAACACTCCAGAACAATCCGCCATTATTAACCCAAACCCCTTCCTTTACAAGAATTGCCCATCCCGCCGATCCGTTCAATCGTACTGTTGTTATCATTGCCCCCGGTTCTACCGAAAACCCCCAGTCCGATGAATATCGTACACTTACCGGAATGGATGATCTGCTGAAGGCGGTATATCGTTCAGATAAGGATATGACCGGGATCTCCATAGCCACTGATTCAGGAATCATGCGCACTTATCCCTGGAATAACCGTACTGAACCTGATTATGATCCGCGGGTCAGAGACTGGTTTACCCGTGCTAAAATATCTTCCTCTGTGGTATGGTCTGAACCCTATGTGGATGCAGCAGGTCATGGACTTATTGTTACGAGCTCGCGTGCTGTCCAGACGAAATATGGAACATGGGTAATCGCCTCGGATATCACCATCGATACCATCAACCAGAAAATTCTCAATCTGATGCTTGACGGTACAGGTTATGCTGTGCTGATGGATAACAAGGGAAATGTGATCAGCCGGCCCGGCCTTTCAGCGGGTAATATGACATGGGATGAGGTGTTTGTTACCGAGAATGTCTTTGATAATCCCGATATGGATCTGGTAACCATTGGCAGGAATATGGTTGCCGGAATGTCTGGTACCGGACCTGTCTGGTTCAACGATCAGGAGGTCTATATCGCTTATGCACCGGTAAGATCCATGAACTGGAGTTTTGCCATCTCCATACCGGCTTCACAGATTATTGCACCGGCGAAAAAGACCGGCGATGATATCCTATCGGCTACCCGTAATACCAGCGAACATATTGATGCCCAGACCAAACGCGTCCTGACAATTTTTGCAGGGCTCTTCTGCATTCTTTTATTAATTGTTGTATTACTCTCGCTCATGCTTGCGAGGATCATAACCCGTCCAGTGGAGATCCTCCGGGAGGGCACAATAGCGATCGGTAAAGGAGATCTCAATTATCATCTTACGATCGATACCGGTGATGAATTCGAAACGCTTGCTGATTCATTCAATTTAATGACCAGTGATCTCAAAAAGAAGATTGAGGATCTCCGTCAAACAACCGCTGATAAGGAGCGCTATGCCAAGGAGATGGAGATTGCAAAAGAGATCCAGAATAATTTCCTCCCGGAGTTTACCCCCACAATCCCGGGTATTGAACTTGCAGCTACAACACTTCCGGCTATGGAAATCGGTGGCGATCTCTATGACTTCATACCAGTGCCGGGAGACCGGTGGGGAATAACCATTGCTGATGTATCTGGTAAGGGGGTTAGTGCCGCTCTGTTCATGGCACTCTGTCGTACCTTGATCCGTGTGAGTGGTAGTGCCGAAGATGATCCTTCAGTTGCTCTTCAGCAGGCAAACCGGCTGATATATGAAGACGGTAGATCAAGCATGTTCATAACGGTTTTCTACGGTGTGCTGGATCCCGTAGGGGAGACCTTTACTTATGGAAATGCGGGACACAATCTTCCCCTGCTCGTCCGGGGAGATCCACCCGGTGTTCAGATTTTGGAAGATGGCCGGTGTATTGCACTTGGTGTAGTTCCTGAAGTTGAGATCGTCCATGGGAAACTGGATCTGGAATCCGGTGATCTCATCATTATGTATACTGACGGTGTGACCGAGGCGTTCAATATGCTGGATGAGGAATTTGGTGAAGAACGACTGGCAGACTATGTTAAAATTCACCGGCATGATTCTGTGCAGGATATTCTTGATGGCATTGTTGCTGAAATCAGAATATTCTGTGGTAAAGCCGCACAGTCCGATGACATCACGCTGGTTGTGATGAGAGTAACATAAGAGATTTTGTGCCCAGTCATAATATCCTGAATAGGACCTTCTAGATGGCGGATGAAATAAAAATCATCAGATTGTATCATGACGATTCCAAAAAAGGACTGGTGCGATTTCTCACGGATTGTCAGATCTGTTGTGTCTGTTCACTATCCCCACAGACAAAAAAATGTTCATCACTTGTCATGAGGAGTGAATGTTCATTTCCTTCAAAAACCTGCGATTTTTGTGAGGATGTTCCACTAATTCGTTTTCTCATATACAGAAATAATTCGTCAAGCGTTGTTACCAGATTTTCTATCTCCCCGGTATTATAGTCCCTGTTTAACTCTTCGATTAATGCCTGGATCGCCTCCCGGTTAAAGAGATCATGATAGGATTCTATCATGATCATATTCAGATCGGCATAACAGAGTGCAGAGTGATAGGCAGCAACATAATTATTCAAGTCTGCATACAACAAATCCCGATATTGTTGGCCTTTAAATGTATCGACAGCATTGAGTTTTCCTGTGATCCGATCATATTCCTGCCAGAATGTGTCGCAAATGTTATCGTCCATATTCAGCGCATCAATAAGAAGTGGAATGCCAAATTTTTCACAAAAGGGAGCGCAGGCACGATAACTTCCAAAACACTCCAACTGGTCGAAGTGCTCCTCAGTCTCCTTAATGCTCTTTTCATATCTCTGCAAACGATGCTTGAGGTAGTTGGTCTGGTCGTTATCCATAAGTATGCCTTTAATCGTTCAGTTGAGAAGTTCCCATCGGGTATTGCTGGTAAAAATTCTCAAATTTATTGCCGTGGAATCCTTAAATTTTTTTCTTACCTTATTGTCCAAAAACGGTGCAGGTGACTGATACCTTTGATGGTTTTTCGCATCCCCTTTTATTTTTCTGATTGGCCTTAATTACACTATCATACATAGTTGCATGGAGGAAAAACCGCGCCTCTCCATTTTTTCGTGACGCGAAGGATTTTTCCGCGGGAATTAATTCCTACGACTTTTTTTAGTCAGAAAAACCCAGAAGTAATGTAATCTATGTCACATGCAGTATCTGTTGATATCGGGGATGAACCGGGATCATATGCCATAAAACAACGGACCGTCCTGATCAGCCTGATTATAGATTTCGTCCTGTGGATCCCGGACATTGTGGCTGCCATCCTTTCTGGTTCAATTGTCCTTTTTGCTGATGCTGTGAAATGCGCCAACGAGATTATTGCTACGTTCTTTGCGTATCTGACAATACGCAAGATGGCAAAAGGGGGTGCCGGGGCGTATGATTACGGTATGGGAAAACTTGAGACGATGACTTCTATTATCACCGGGGGTGTGATGTTCATCTCGTTGATCATCGTCTTTGGGGTTGCGCTGTACCGTGTCGCATCTCCGGCAGAGCTTGTCCATGATGGCGTATCCCTTGGTATCATACTCATGGTGATCGGTGTGAGCATGAACTCATGGCTCTGGCTGAAGAATTATCGATTCAACCAGAAGGAACCTTCACCGATTATGGATTCGCAGTGGCGGTTGTTTCGTGCAAAAGCATTCTCTGATTTCACTGTTCTTGTTTCCCTGGTTGCATCCCTCGAACTCTCTGCATACAGTTGGTCACTGTATATCGACCCGCTTGCGTCGTTTGTTATTGCCGGTTTCCTCCTATTTTCTGGATACCGGGTGATCACTTCATCCTTACCGGATCTGCTTGATAAGACACTCGATGAAGAACTCCAGATGGTTATTGTCCGGCATCTTGCAGTGTTCTTTAACGATTATACCGCTTTGCACGGTGTGCGTTCACGTCGTTCAGGAAGTAACGTGTATATCGAGATCTTCCTGGAGTTTGACGGGGATAAGAAGATGAGTGATGTTCAGGCAGTCATCAACCGGATCAAGGTATCGCTTGAATTCCACATACCAAACAGTTCCGTGAGTGTGGTACCGACAAGTCTTGAAGTGTGTGATGGATTTTCTCCCCTTCTTCCTGAATGATGACTTCTCAATAAACAATTCTGGTATCAAATTTTTCTATATTCGCAGGTCACATACATTCGTGCTCAAAACCCTTTTTCTTCCTGATATCCGAACTTTTTTTGTCTTCAAACCCTCATTACTGGAAAGATTAATCGCAAATATGACGAAAACCGGCTATGAAAACTATTATTTACTATTTTACTGGTACCGGAAATTCGCTGGCCGCAGCAAAGACAATTTGTGCCCGACTTAACAACTGCGAACTGGTGGCGATATCCACTCTGGCGGGGTCAATGACAGATATCGTTCCGGTTGCAGATCGTGTTGGTATTGTCTGCCCGGTCTACGATTGTGGCCTCCCGTCAATAGTTGCAGAATTTGCGGAACGACTTGATCTTTCCGGCACCGGCTATTGCTTTGCTGTACTCACTATGGGAGGAATGGGAGGTTCTGTGCTCCTCCAACTGGATGATATCCTTCGGAAACATAGTGGCAGGCAACTCGATGCAGCCTTCACGCTCAGGATGCCCGGCAACTTCGTCCCGCTGTATTCCCCACCGCAGGGAAAAAAGCAGAAGAATATTCTTGTTATGGCTGAGGAATGCATTGATGGGATTGCGGGAATGATCGATAATGGTCTGATTGTCCGGCCGAGAATATCGGTTTTATCTTCGCTGGTCAAAATGTTCATGTATGCGGGTTTTATTGAAACTGTACATGACGCAGACAAGAAATTCATTGCCGATGAAAAATGCACCTCTTGTGGCATCTGCTCCCATGTCTGCCCTGTACAGAATATCGTGATGAAGAATTAAAGGCCCTGTTGGGAGCACCACTGTGAACTTTGCCTTGCATGCATGCATTTCTGTCCGGCTGCTGCAATTCAGTGGGGGCCCAAAACCGCAAATCGGGGACGATACAAAAATCCATCCGTTACGATCGCGGACATGAAAAAACAGCGTGGTGAATAAACGGTATGTTTCCTTTTTCTTAGATCCCTGCTTACCGCTCACACCCGTGGCTGCTGTTGTGTTCCACAGTGGAAGGTACCGAATCCTTCGACCATGGCCCGGGCATTAATTCCGATAACTTTTCGTTCCGGGAAGAGATCCTGAATGATCTGCAATGCCTCGGCATCATGCGAATCTTTAAAAATCGGAACAATCACAACAGAATTCCCGATATAGAAATTGGTATAACTTGCAGGGTAACGCTCATCGCCATCCATCACAGGATTTGGCATCGGCAGCTTCACAACGGTGAGAGGTTTTCCGCTCTGGTCACTTGACTGCCTGAGGATCTCATAATTATCATGAAGTGCAGGGAAATTCGCATCTGCGATATCTGTTTCATATGCGCATACGACCGTTGACGGGCCGACAAACCGGGCTATATCATCGATATGCCCATCGGTATCATCTCCGACAATCCCATCATTGAGCCAGATCACTTTTTCGATGCCAAGATATTCTTTGAGCCGATCTTCAATTTGATCTGCCGATAAGCTCGGGTTACGGTTGGGATTGAGCAGACATGCCCTTGTTGTCAGCACCGTTCCTTTGCCATTCACATCTATTGAGCCCCCCTCCAGCACAATTCCCGGAGTGAATAACGGCAGGCAAAGCCTGCGATTGATCGCGAGTGGAATTCTGCCGTCACGGATCTGGTCTTCGTATTTTTCACCCCATGCATTGAAGTCCCAGTGCACAATCGCAGTCTTTTTTACAGCCCGGTTGACAATGAATGTCGGGCCGTAATCCCGGATCCAGACATCAGAATACTCGCTGGTATGGAGGGTGATCAAGGTCAAATCCGCACCGGCTTCTCTGAGTCGTGCCCTGACTTTTCGGTGTATAACCGCACTTGGGACAAAGAGTTCAACCCTTTCGGATGTATGGGTTGCAAGGATAAACTCATAATATGCCTCTTCTACTGCTTCAAGGTGGGGAAACGAATTATTGTTGTGCGGCCATGAGAGCCATACGGCATCATGGGGCTCCCATTCTGCGGGCATGTGGAATCCCCGGTTTCTTGGGGTATCTTCTTTTCGCAAGCTGGGAAATGCACCACTCTCCCCATTGAATGTCAATCCGATCTGCCCATATGTTTCCGGGCGACGGTTCCGGAAAAAGCCCCATGATTCCTGAACGGTAGTATTCATTGAGAGATCGACAGATGCTATCACGGTCTCTTCACTGTCACCTGCCTTTGCTATGATCTTGCCAAACGCATCACACACAAATGATCCGCCAAAGAACCGGCAATTTTCCTCGAGACCTGTTCTGTTCACCGCGGCGATATGGATACTGTTTGCAACGGCATGACTCCGCTGGATAAGCTCCCATGCCTCCTGCCAGTTTCCTTCAACCGGCACATCGCTACCGGGATGTCCGATTGCGGTCGGATAAAAAATAATATCAGCCCCATCAAGTGCTACACACCGTGCAGCCTCCGGGAACCACTGGTCATAACATATAAGCACTGCAATACGCCCATAATGTGTCGTAAAAACCTGGTAGCCCTCGCCGGGATAGAAGTATCCTTTCTCATAGAAACCAGGATCCTGGGGTATATGCACCTTGTGGTAAGGAGCGGAAACGGTGCCATCTGCATCGATCACTACCGCGGTATTGTAAAATCTCCCCTCCTGAGTAATCTCTAAAAGTGGAACAATGATAACTATCTGATGTGCCCGGGCAATATCAGAAAAAATGTTGGTAGATTTCCCCGGGACGGTTTCTGCATACTCTGATACATCAAGACCAATATGCTGCGGGAAGTAGCGGGTTTTAAACAGTTCCGGAAGGCAGACAATTTTTGCGCCCGCTTTCGCTGCCTGCTCAACCTTATCCTGTGCTTTTTTCAGCATCGCATCCGGGTCATTCCCGACTGCCATCTGGACAAGCCCAATATTCAGTATTCCCTGCTGCATATGTTTCGTGCTATACGGTTTTTTTTACTGGGATATCATGCTATCCAAATATCGTGCGCCTGTTGGTATGCAGTTTGGGATAAGTCAATATTTGCTTCAGTTGTGTTCACCTTTGGGGAATTTCGATAATGGTAAAATATATATTCCAAAAGGTTAAATATACTTTTTAAAATGTAAAGTATCATTTACTTTATCTATCATATAATGGAGTTTCACACGTATGATTAAACAAACCTTTTCGTCATCAGTTCCAACGTTTGCTGATGAGCGCAAAAAAAAGGATTCAGGTATCGGTCATAGTCTTGGAGATGGGAGAATCCGTTTTGCCTTTACTGCCGGTGCCTGTTTGTTTGCTCTGATAATTGTATTAAAAAATATTCTGCATCTTCCTGAGAGCAGATTATTGCCGGATATTATTGTCTATATTGGGATTTATACCGGTTTTTCCCTTATGTATCCGGTTACAATTCATACGCGACATTCGCAAAAAATTAACAATCCTGCGCTATGGAGTACACTTATGGTTGTCATGACTCTCGGTATCATTGTCTATTATGCATTGTGAATGACATGAATGACCCGTTCATGAATCCTGCCCGTATTGCCTCAGGTGGTTTTCATAACGAACTCGCAGCTTTCATCTACCCTATCGTTCACTAAATCAAAATATTCGAAGGTACTGGCAGGATGAAGAACCGGATCAAGGTTTACCGAGCGATACATGATCTCACGCAGGAAGCCCTTGCTGAGAAACTGGCCGTGACCCGGCAGACCATCCTTGCAATAGAGAAAGGGAAATATGATCCCTCGTTAGAACTTGCGTTCCGTATATCGGAATTTTTTGGTATACCTGTTGAAAAAATATTTATCCGTAATTATCACCTTGAGGATCAACCACAGTTTGAGGATTGAATATCCGATTAAAACAATTTTTGTTGATTGCTGATTCTTGTTGTGTGAAATTCTTTATTCCGTTGGATAAATCATGAATTCTCTGGCACAATATTTTGATGTGATATTTTTTTGTTATGTGGTGGTGCCAATTTAGGTCCTCTCCTCTCAATTTCGGTGCAAATAATTTAATAATCTGCACCATAAATTAACCTATAGTACATATTTTCCCGAATGTGTGCACCGCATATACTGCAGTATCGCCTTTCTCGGGTGGTGCACAGGAAGTTGCTGCTAACGGAATGGTATATTCCATCGCAATTCTATCCATGCACAATAAACAGGTGTCTGCACCAGAAAAAACCAGTGAGATGATTGAATGGAACATATCGAAGAAAAGAACCGGAATAACCTGTTTCTCATGGATAATACCGCTAACCCGGCCCCGCTGGGACTCTGCGCATTTGGACTGACAACTATACTGCTAAGTCTCCACAATGCCGGATTCACCCCTCTGGGGAGTCCAATTATCGCCATGGCAATATTCTATGGCGGACTTGCACAAGTGATTGTCGGGCTTATGGAGTGGAAGAAGAACAACACGTTTGGCATGCTCACGTTTGGCAGTTTCGGATTTTTCTGGATATCGTTTGCTACGCTCCTGATTCTTCCGGTGCTTGGCCTTGCAAAAGCACCCGGTTCGGTTGATCTTGCAGCATTTCTTGGGGTTTGGGGACTTCTCATCTTTGGCCTGTTCGTCTGTACGTTAAAGATGCACCGTCTTCTCGCATTCACCCTCTTTATGGTGGTGCTCCTCGTTATTTTGCTCATAGCAGCACAACTAACGGGAAATCCGTTTATCCTCAACCTGGGGGGATTCACCGGTCTTGTTGCTGGCATGCTCGCGCTTTACATGGGGGTAGGTCAGGTTATAAACGAGATTTATGGCAGCCGGGTTCTTCCGGTATAATCTTCCTTTTTTTCAAAAACAAAACGGTTTACTAATCTCTATAAGGATACTTCCTCTTGTGGATAAGAGTTGTTAAATTACCCTCCAGCAAATGTTCAATATTATGAGTCTGATAGAAATCCTCTGGGCGCTTGTATTTCCACTTCTTGGGGCAATGGTTGCCCTGATACATATCTCTAAAGAGAGAAAGACTGCTGATACTCACCGAAAACTTGAGATCATATTGATGTGGCAGCTGGTCTGCGGGCTCGGTCTATCTCTGCTCTGGGGTGGAATCGGTCACCTGCTTTTTTCTGATCAGGTAGCTGAATCCATCGGGTGGGCAACCGGTAGTCCGTTCCAGAGGGAAGTGGGTATCTGGGATGCGTCGATCGGAATTCTGGGTATCCTGTGCCTGAAGTTCCGGGACCATTTCTGGCTTGCAACTATCATTGGTGGCGGATTATTCCTGTTTGGAGCTGGAATCGGTCATGTTTACGAATTCGTTGCACATGGTGATGTCTCACCAAACAATATCGGAGGCGTGTTATGGATAGACCTTCTGTTTCCTGTATTCCTTGTTGTGCTTTACCTGCTCTATCACAAAGAGAAGAGTGATGTACACATATTACGATAACCTGCAGAATGAGTACATTTGAGCAAACCCGCGATTATTCAGGAAAGGATGCCTTTAAAATACCTGGGACAATTCAAATCCTTTTTTAGACCTTCTGAATTATTCACTCGTTTAAAGAATGTGTTATCTCTTTCTCTCATATACTACGAACAGGACGAATGAATTAAGTCAAACACCCACCGGC
This sequence comes from uncultured Methanomicrobiales archaeon, assembly GCA_963732285.1. GTDB lineage: Archaea > Halobacteriota > Methanomicrobia > Methanomicrobiales > Methanospirillaceae > Methanoregula. Next base: position 317,078 of record CAVSYT010000002.1, read on the forward strand.
TAACACCCGGTGCTACATTGCCACAGGTGTTGTAATAGGTGATGTCCAATCCTTTCTGTGCATATTCTTCGATTAGGGCAGGGATCTCATTTTGGGTTTTAAATGTGTAGAAATGAATCATTCCACCGCGTACAGTAAGCGGAGAAAAAATATCTAAAACATTGTCCATACCATAGGGTGCGGGTATTATTATTCGATCGAACTTCAGGTTCGGGATCTGGCTGGTATCGCATGCATCCCCATACATGATGGTGATATTCTTTCTTACCTTATTGAGGCTGACATTTTCTTCAAGCCAGAAAAATGCGTCGGGATTTTGTTCCATTGCAACGACCTGTGCACCTCTTGCTGCTGCAGGAATGGCAAATGGGCCTACACCACAAAATGGAACAAGTACCCGCTCCCCCTCTTCTATCTGGTCTGTGACCCTCATCCGTTCATACGCGAGACGTGTATTGAAAAAAACCCTGCTTACATCGAGGCGGTACTTAAAACCGAATTCATGGTGCAGTGTTACAGTTGTGTCACCGGCAAGAATTTCATAGCATGCGGTTCTTATATCCCCGGCAACCTTGTCTATCTTGTTGAGGACTGTGTAGATATTCCTGCGATGGGATATGATCTCCTGTGCTATGATCAGTTTATACTCTGACAGTTCCTGCGGGATCGAAATGACCGCGATATCCCCGATAACATCGAAATGATCAGAAATGTGGCAAAGTGCCTGATCCGGAATGATCCCCCGTAACTGTTCTTTGAGCCCCATGATTGCCAAAATGTTGGTATGCAGTACCAATAAACGCGATCGTTTTTATGTAATGTTTTTTGACCCATACCTTAATGTGCCATTACTTCCAGTTCCTCTTTTATGACACGGGTCCGGGGGGTTGAAAGAATCCTTTCAGCGTATGCAACGGTAGAGGGAGCGGGTGTCCGTCTGCATCGGGCATTCGGGTATTACGAGGTTCCCCAGTTTGACCCGTTCCTGATGCTGGATGATTTCCGCTCATCCCGCACAGAAGACTACCTTGCAGGATTCCCCTCACACCCTCACCGGGGTATAGAAACGGTCACCTATATGCTCAACGGTTGTATTGAACATGCTGACAGCATGGGAAATTCCGGGAGTGTTAATGCAGGAGATGTCCAGTGGATGACCGCAGGATCGGGAATCATCCATTCGGAGATGCCAAAACCGGTGAATGGCCGGATGGGCGGTTTCCAGCTCTGGGTGAACCTGCCCCGGGCAAACAAGATGATGATTCCGCGGTACCAGGAAATCGGGAGTGCGGATATCCCTTCGATCTCCCCTCGGTCTGATGTCAGTATCAAAGTTATCTGTGGACAGGTTAACGGTGTAAAAGGGCCTGTGAAAGATATTATGGCAGACCCGCATTTTCTCGATGTAACCCTTGGCCCGGACGCTGTATTTTCCCATCCCGTTAAGGAGGGTTACACAGCCCTTGCTTATGTGATCAGCGGTGAGGGCACCTTTGATGCCGATGAAGGCTACCGGATTGGCAACCGTGATCTTATCCTGTTCAGTGACGGGAGTTCGGTCTGGGCACGATCTTTTGGCAAAGGTTTCCGTTTCCTTTTCATAGCGGGAAAACCCATCCGCGAGCCGGTTGCGTGGCGGGGACCTATTGTGATGAATACCAGAGAGGAGCTCCGGCAGGCATTCATGGAATTCGATGCAGGGACTTTTATCAAAAAGAACGTGTAATATCCTGCATAACAAAGTGCAGCACGATGCGTCCTTTTTCCCTCCTGATTAATGATGAACCTGTTACATTTCTATCACAAGATGCACCTTTTCGCCAGATCACTGAGGTCAATGAATACCGTTTTAATGATATCAGGCCGAATGATGTTGTTGTAGATATAGGTGCTAATATCGGTGCGTTTTGCATTCGCGCTGCGCGGATATCCTCAAGCGTGACTGCGATTGAGCCGGTTACTACAACCCTGCTTAAAAATAATATCCTCGCAAATGGTATTTCTGTTCAGGTGATTGATGGAGCGCTGGGAGATGGGAAACCTGCAGATGTATTCTGGGATGAACACCGGGTTTTCACACCAACGTACACTCTTGGTATGATCCTTAAACTGGCTGGTGGCTGCGATTTTTTAAAATGTGATTGTGAAGGTGCGGAGTGGTTAATCAACCCCCCTGAATTAAAGAATATCAGGAGGATTGAGATGGAACTGCATCAGCCGCCGATTGGTGGACGCCCGAATCCGGCACTTCTTGATTATATAGGGGAGCACTATGATTTTGAGATCGACAGGAAACCGGTGCACGCTGCACTTGGCGTTATGGGTGTACTGCACGCGACACATCAATAAAACTCAATACGTATTATCCCTCGTTTTTCTATTGGCAAGATTCAAGAACCCCTGTCACCAACACCCTTGCAGGAATTATCATGTCCATAGATGTTGGTGAACAGAAAAACATGTACCTCGATCAGATCCTCGCTGACCGCCGCTCCTACAGGATGTTCAAGCCTGATTTTCCGGAAGAGGATGATATCCGTCGTATCCTTCACGCAGGACTGCTAGCGCCTTATGCCGCGGCTGCTGTAGGTGGATCGAAGGATTACTTCCGGCGTTTTTTTGTGATGAAGAAGGGATCACAGAGCCTGAATACAGCTATCCCCCTCTTCATGGAACAGGTAAATGTCATGGTGCAGGGACTGGACATGGAGATGAAAATGAACCCGGTGCTCCGCGAAAAGGCAGTCACCTTTGTCCAGCGTCTGAGCATGATCCGGAAGATTGGAAGGGTCCCCGGTATTGGCAATGCTCCGTATTATATCGTGGTTGCTGAACGCAAAGGGTTCCCTCCGGTCGAACTTCAGTCGCTTGCACACTGCTTGGAGAACATGTGGCTGAAAGCGACTGCCCTTGAGCTGGGGTTCCAGCTCGTTTCGATCACATCCCAGATGTCCGGGAATACTGAGTTCTGCAAAATACTGGGAATTCCAACGGGGGAATGGGAACTTATGGGGTGCGCTGTCGGGTACGCTGCTGATGAGCTCTCCCCCTCCATACGTCCTCCCGTGGATGAGGTAACTTGGTGGCTGGAATAATCAATTAAATTTAACAGAATCCTTGCATCTTTTTTAGCTTTTTTGAGGTTATTGAATAAAACAGTCACTGATGTAATAACCTCTGTTAGGTGTATTTTCATGAATGTGATGCCGCGGCTTTTTTCTCTGATGGTGGCTGATTGGTGTCCCTGATATTATCATGTTTAGATAGATGAGGTCATGTAAACATATACCATGCCAGTCCTGCTATGCACACCATAGAAAAAAAGAGCACGAGTGAGATATTGATGGTTATTTCCTTACGGGTCATGGCAGATCCATTCCCCTGTTTTTTTGTCAAAAACCCTATGAATAAGCCAATTCCCGGTTCCGGTTAACGAACCGAGCGCCACTGCCATCATTATCTCAAATATACTCGCACTCATGCAGATTCTCCCTTTCCGGTTGCCGATTCATCGATATAAATTACGTTGCATCCCATGAACCCCAAACGAATACCCATGTATTCTGGCTAATGTATGCCCACTGCTCATTGTCTGCGTACATAGTGGATGAGGAACAGCATCGCTACAAAACCTGCAATCAGTGATGGTGCCGCAGGTCCGGCTGCATGTGTCGTTTCTGAATTTTGCGTGGGAGCTGGAGAAAGGATGATAGAGACCGGCGTGGTCTGACCCGGGATGACTTCCACTTTCTGTTCGAGGGATATGAAACCATCCAATGAAGCCGCGACCGTGTGATTCCCTATGGTGAGATTGCTGGCAGTAAGCGGTGTTATGCCGGAATTCAGTCCATCCACCAGTACCGTAGCTCCTGTCGGAACGGACGTGATCACAAGTACACCTGTATCCGGAACCAGCGTTGCGATTATTTCGGTGATCCTGCCCTCTACTACCGGAACCCGTGTGGAAAATTTCTGGTACCCGAATTTCGAGAAGATGACATTATAGGTGCCCGGTGTGAGATCTGAAATGGTCTGCGGCGTCATTCCCTGGTATTGTTCATCTATTACAACGGATGCACCTTCCGGAACTGAACGAAGTTCCATGGCACCGGGTTGGATCTGTGTATTGACAGAGATTGAGGGTTTTCCCAACGTAACTGAAATCGTGCTGTAATCCGCCTCACTCAACCGTGAACGGTCATTGGGGCCGTTTACTACCCAGATGGTATAGGTCCCTTCATCGAGTCGCCCCCCTATGTTTGCCGTACTCCATTTATAACTCCAGTGATCATTGCTGTCCACCTGAACGCGGGTGAATCCCCCCTCATCTGCACGTTTTGAGATATCATTCAGTGCAACACCATTTACCGGGAGATTGGGTCCGGTTAAGAAGAGATACACAGTCGGACTACCGTAGGAATAACCCGAGAGCGGAATGATATCCCCAACGGATGCCTGTATTCCCGGTGCAGCTGACGCACTTGTCATGATGATTGTGCATACAACTGCGAGCAGAATCATGAAGATTGCTGGATGACGATAGTGCATATACGGTAATTCCTCTTTTATCCTATAACCTCTTGGGTTAGGGCCATATTTTTATTTGAGTGATCATTCCGGGCTCACTACCATTAAGCCTACAATTACGGAGACTACCAACAGGATGCACAACACTCTCAGTAGATCCCACGATTCCCTGAAAACAAGCATGCCGAAGATTACGGTGCCAACCGCCCCTATCCCCGTCCATACTGCGTATGCCGTTCCTATAGGAAGTTCTTTGGGTGATTAGGAGAGCAGATAGTAACCTCCGGCCATGAGGATGAGGGTTACAGCAGAGGGGAGAACTTTTGTCCCTCCTTCAGTATATTTCGTACCCCTGACCACGCAGGAAATAAAATAATCAGGAGTCGACTGTCAGACTCTCGCCCGGTTTTAATACTTTAACTTTAATATCGGTCGTCCGTTCGATTGCTTTTTTGAACTGCAGGGGATCGGCAGCGATCTTGTCCCAGGTATTGTAGTGGATCGGGATGACCGTTTTTGCCCCGATGAAATTTGCCGCCATCATCGCTTCTGCAATACCCATGGTGAACCGCCCGCCAATCGGGAGCAGTGCGACGTCCGGGTGATAGAGTTCGCCGATCAGTTTCATATCCGAAAAGAGTGCGGTGTCTCCCGCATGGTATACTTTCATGCCATCCATGCCGATGACATATCCTGCGGCAGCTCCCCCGGAAAAACCCCGGTCCTGCCTCTTCAATTACATTGAGTGCAGCGCGGCAGTCATGGTGAAAGATACTCCATCAACGGTGATCGTCCCCCCGATATTCATACCTTCTGCAGTAAGACCTTTTTCCTTGAGGTACTTTGCGATCTCAGTGATTGCAACGGTCTTTCTGTTGAGTGCAACGGTTTCTCCCATATGATCGGCATGCCCGTGGGTGACTGCAACAATATCCGGATTCGTTCCCAGCACGCTTCCGCCTTCAATGAAGGGATCGATAAGCACTTTTTTTGAACCGGTAAGGAGCACGCAGGAATGGCCGAGCCAGGTAAGTTGCATATATGCAGATCTTCTGCATATCGGATGAAATTTGCCATTTACGAAAGGCAGGAACGCGAGTGCGCACCATCACTAAAAAAAAGATCTGATGATAGTAAAGGATCTTGCCTTTACGTTACATCAATCAGTTCAGCTTCTGTGATATCGATGGAGTCGCCAAGACTGTTGTCCGTTGCGCTCCGGGTCATCTGTTCGGTAAGATCGCGGTCTTCCATGACATCGCGGATCCGGTCGATATAGGGATCAATGGTCGGGTCTTCCTGCTCTTCGATCACGTGCCGGTATTCGCGGAGGGTCGAGGGACTGACTCCCAGTTCCTCGGATACCTCCTTCATGGTCTTACCGGAATCGATGAGTTCTTCCATCTTCACCTTGTCAAAGGGCATCTTGAAGTCAAGCTCGCGGAAGAGCTTGAGCCGTACCCGTGCCCGTGCCACCGTCTTGGACAGTTTCTCGTCACCCAGTTCGCGGGCGATCTCGGTATCATTCTTTCCAGCGTAGAATGAGGTGACGAGTTTTGCAAGCTGGATCGGTTTTAAGGAGGTCTTGAAGATTCCCTGTTCCGTGATCTCTCTCATCACGAGAGCGACCTCGCGTTCGATCGCGTCGCTGTCTCTTAAAGTACCATGGATATTTTTCATCGGTTCGACGATCTTGGTCTTGCCCGACATGGAACTGAAGAGTTTCAGAAGCTGTGCCTTTCGTTTGTCTTCGGTCATTGCATACCCCGTATTGGGATTAGGATATACAATACTTCGTCAACTATTTAATGCTATCTTTACGCCTCGTTTGACCAAAAGACCTTTAAATTGGTGTTTAAATGCGAATGTGATGGGTGTTGTTTTGCGTGCAAATTTGCTCATATGGCGTGTATTTTTTTTATTTATCATATTCATATATGTCTGGAAATACTGTGGTGAAATGCTGAATATAACAAATTTGATTCCCACAACCTCTGTGAAAACGGTATGTTTATAGAATCGGATAAGAGTCTTTTTGTCGTCAGTCGCGCTAACATTACTAGAGACAATTAATTCGTGATCACCATGAGCGATGTTTTTGAAAACGTGATGGAACTTGCCAAACGCCGGGGTTTTATCTGGCCTACCTCCGAGTGCTATGGGGCAGTGGCGGGTTTCATCGATTACGGGCCGCTGGGCGCGATGATGAAGCGGCGGATAGAGAATATCTGGCGGGATTTTTACGTCATCCAGGGAAGGGTATTACGAGATCGAATGCCCCACGATTGCTCAGGAAGCTGTTTTTATCGCTTCCGGCCATGTTGCAGGGATTTGCCGACAAGATGTGCCAGTGCCCGCACTGCAAGGAGTTCCTCCGGGCGGACCATGTTGCGGAAGGCGGCGGGATAAAGAATCGCCTCCACGATGAAGAACGAGGAACTTGCAGCGGCCCTTGCTCCCTGTACATGTGCCTGGCCTGCGAGGAGGTGCTCGGTAAGGTCGAGGTCTTTGGGTTCAACCTGATGTTCAAGACCACCATTGGCCCCGGTTCGCAGCGGGTCGGTTACCTCCGCCCCGAGACGGCACAGGGTATGTTCGTGGATTTTTCCCGCCTGCTCCGGTTCTACCGCGACAAACTCCCGTTCGGTGCCGTCCAGATCGGCAAATCCTACCGGAACGAGATCTCCCCCGGCAGGGCATGATCCGGCTTCGGGAGTTCACGCAGGCCGAGGCCGAGATCTTCGTCCACCCGAACGAGAAGAACCGTCACCCCCGTTTCAACCGTTACGCGGATTATACAGATGCCGCTCCTCACCTATGTCCAGCAGCAGAAATGCGAGGACGCAGTCATCCCTGTCGATGCGGGAAGCCGTGGACAAGGGCGTTATCGCCAACGAGTATCTCGCGTACTATGTGGCTCTCACTCACGAGCTGCTGGTCTACGATCGGGATCAAACCGGAACGGCTCCGCTTCCGCCAGCACCTGCCCGATGAGCGGGCGCATTACGCAACCGACTGCTGGGATGCAGAGATCCTCTCCGACCGGTTCGGCTGGGTCGAGACCGTTGGTCTTGCCGACCGTACGGATTACGACCTGAAGGCCCATGCAAAGGAGAGCGGCACGCCGATGACGGTCTTCATCCAGTACGATGAACCGAAGAAAGTCGCACGCCGGCGGATCATCCCCAACATGAGAGTGCTCGGCAAGCAGTACCGGAACAAGGCAAAAGCGATCTTCGATGCCCTTGCGAATGCAACCCCGACCGCAGATGGTGCTGATGTGGTGGTCGATGGCGAGAAGATCCATATCCCGGCAGACCTCTTCGAGGTCCGGGACGAGATCATCGATGTCCGGGGCGAGGATATTGTCCCGCATGTGATCGAACCCTCGTACGGTATCGACCGGATGTGTTACGCGGTGCTCGAACAGGCCTATGATGAGGACACCGCTGATGGCGAGAAGCCCGCACGGTGATGCGGTTCTCCCCGAATGTTGCTCCGGTCCAGGTCGCGGTCTTCCCGCTCATGACCCGCGACGGTCTTGAGGCGATTGCCGACGGGATCACCCGCACGCTCCACAAGCATGGCATCCTGGCCGAATACGATGACAGCGGGGCCATTGGCCGACGCTACCGCAGGCAGGACGAGATTGGGACCCCGTTTGCGGTCACGGTCGATTACGACACAAAAGAGAACAATACCGTTACGCTCCGTGACCGGGACAGCATGAAGCAGGTCCGGATTGCTATCGATAAGGTTCCCGCCACGGTCTGTGCCCTTGTTGACGGAAGCCTGAAGTTTGAATCGCTGGAATCCTGATTCGATATTAACCCCCCATGAGCACATTCATCAGCCACCCCTTGATCAAGCCGGACAGCATCGAATCGCGGGAGTATCAGCTCTCGATTGCGATGCAGGCACTGGATGCCAATACCATGGTGATCCTGCCAACCGGGCTTGGCAAGACAGCGGTTGCCCTGCTCGTTGCTGCATCCCGGCTCTATAACGAGGGAGGTAGAATCCTGATGCTCGCCCCAACCAAACCGCTTGTGGAGCAGCACCTTCGTTATTTCGAAAAATATCTTGTAGCAAAACCACAGGAAAGCAGTTTTGCATCTCCTTTTGTGATGTTCACTGGTGAAGCCCCGCCTTCTGAACGTACGGAGGACTGGAAACGGGCTACCGTGATCCTCGCCACCCCGCAGGTGGTGAAAAACGATCTGCTTGCCGGCCGTTATACTCTTGCGGATGTCACGCTGTTGGTCGTTGACGAGTGCCACCGGGCAGTGGGCAACTATGCGTACGTCTTCTTAGCCCAGCGATACATGGGCACTGCGGACAAACCTCTCCTTCTCGCGATGACTGCATCCCCCGGAGGTGTGCAGGAGAAGGTGCAGGATGTCTGCTCGAATCTCGGGATTGCCCATATCGAGAACCGGACCGAAAATGATCCGGATGTCCGCCCGTATGTTTTCGAAAGGGAGATGGAATACCTCACTATCGATCTCCCTCCCGATCTCAAAGCGGCCATCCACTCCCTTAATGCGCTTATCGAGGACCGGCTTGCCCTGCTCACATCGCTCCACTTCACGGTACCCAAACGCGATAAACTCTCGATGAAGGAGCTCAATGCGATCAATGCCCAGATCCAGCAACGGATCCAGAACCAGGACCCGACCGCATACTCGGCGGCATCAGTGTATGCCGAACTGATGAAACTGCGGCATGCCATTACACTTGCAGAATCGCAAGGTAGTGAAGTCCTCAAAGGGTATCTGGCAAAGCTGAGTTGCTGAAGGCACGGGTTCGGGGGGTAGCAAGGCCAGCCAGCGGCTGGTCAAGGACCCGGTATTCCAGGAACTGTTCGAACGCTCGCTCGGGTGGACCCGGGAACTGCATCCGAAACCCGAGCATGCCCTGAATCTCGTGCAGGAACAGCTGGTGTCGCATCCTGACAGCCGAATCATCGTCTTTGCCACGTATCGTGATACGGTCCAGCTTCTTGTCGATTACTTTACCCGTCACGGTATCTCCTGTGAGCGGTTCGTGGGACAGGCAACAAAGGATACCGAAAAAGGGCTCTCGCAGAAAAAGCAGATCGCTGCCCTGACCCGTTTCCGTGATGGGGAGTTTAAGGTGCTGATCGCCACCTCTGTCGGTGAGGAAGGCCTTGATGTGCCTGCAACCGACATGGTGATCTTCTACGAGGCTGTGCCATCAGAGATCCGATCCATCCAGCGCCGTGGGCGAACGGGGAGGTCCGGTGCAGGAAAGATCGTGGTCATGGTCACTAGGGGGACATCAGATGAGGTCTTCCGCCATGTCAGCATGGCAAAAGAAAAACAGATGCATAAGAGCATGCGCACGATGGGAGGTTATTCCCCGGTCAATGCTCAGCAACCACTGGTGGCAGAGCAGGAGACAATCGATGCGTTCACCCCGCAGGGACCAAAGATTATCATTGACGACCGCGAGACCTCGTCAAAAGTGGTAGAAGTCCTCTCCAACATGGGGGCTGATATCCGAATCGAACGCCTTCCCCACGGTGATTATGCGATCGGCGACCGGATCCTTGTAGAGCGCAAGACCGCACGGGACTTTGTTGATACCCTGATCAACCGCGATCTGCTTGGACAGGTTAAGGCGATGGCAGAGTCGGTTATCCGCCCGGTATTAATCATCGAAGGCGGGGATCTGTATGCCCAGCGTGACGTTCACCCGAATGCGATCAAGGGCGTACTTGCGGCACTAACGGTGGATATGGGAGTTTCAATTATCTTCACCCGCGATGAACAGGACACTGCACAGATGCTCTTTGTCCTCTCGAAGCGCGAGGACGGGGAGCGGGGTGAGCGCAAGGTGCACCCGCACAAGTCCCATCATTCCCAGCGTGAGGAACAAGAGTATATTATATCCGCATTTCCCGAGATTGGGATGAAAAATGCAAGGTTATTGTTAGCTCATTTCAGTTCCATTCATGGTATTGTGAATGCTACAATGGAAGAACTTGCTGCGGTAAAGGGGATTGGGGAGAAGACGGCTCAGAAAATATTTGATCTCTGCAGGAGGGAGTACGTATAAGTAATTTTTTGTGATTTTCCCAACAATTAACGCAAATTCAGAGTCGGGATAATCCCTCCCCCTGTTCCGCACATTCCATTACCGGGTGAAAACACTACTTACGCCCCGCTTTTCTGCGGGTAATCTCTCCGAGTTCATCGAGCGGATTTGAAAGGAGGTTACGGTATCGTACATGCCCCCGGATTTCCTGCCTCAGCCTCGTCACTCCGGCTCTCTCCCATCACATCGGCGTCAGATTGTTGCGCTCCTGATCCAGATCGTATCTGTGACTTCAGCTGACCCCGGAGGTTCGTGTTCTTAACCGCACGGGTAATTGCAAATGCATTACGCTCACCGGGCACCCGCCCTTTCAGCCGCTGGGAGGCTTCGGTATATACTTCGAGAATGCTCCTGCCGGTCCGGTTCTTGTTCTTCACGTTTCGCAGTTCATCCCGGGAAAAGACCTGTCCGATAGCAATCAGGTCATCCCCTTTCAAGTCGTTCAATGAGAGAATCGTAAACAGGACCGGTAGCCCCCCGGCATCGTAAAATTCAGCGAGCACTTTCTTTCCTGCCTGTCTGATGAGTGATGGTCTCGCCGTCCTGTCGCAAGCCTCGGAAAGCATGTGGATGGCGGTGGTACCGCGGTAATCAAAACCAGCGAGATCATCGAGCCTGGCAATCATGATCAGCGCTGCACGATCCATCTTCCCGCCTTTCCGGATCACGTCAAGGATAAAAACACCGCCACTTCTGCAGTCAGCCTGGATAAACTCGCGCAGGATACGTTCATTGTCTTTGCCAAGCAGGTGCTCCCCTCTTTGCATCCCATCGACCAGTTCTTCCGCGGAGAGATAGAGGGTAGAAAAGAGGAGTCCCCAGGCCTCAGCAAGGTTTTGGTAAGGAACGGTGGTAGATTTTGTTTTGTAAAAAGATTCGAAAAGCTCGAAAAGTTGTCCAGTGCTGAGACTTTCGAGATATTGACACGAAATGCGAAGATCTGGAGGACGAACCATAAACAATCACTTTTGTTTATAAGTAACTGTGTATACCCTTTTGGTTTTGCGATGCTGACTCACTATGTTCTCTCTTTAAATCTGGTAAAAACAGTTTTTCGAACCTGCAGACATCATTCAAGGTATGCTCGATTGTTTCTTAGCCGCGTCGATCCATCGTATTGCGCTTGATATCGGTTCTTATCATGAATGTGAAAAAGTTAGTGCCGATAAATTGTAATATACATCATGCTCCTTGTTATTGGATTCATGTGGTTGCCTGCCCAAGTTCCACAAATCAACCCGTAATTCAGAGTTTCATTCCCCAGAGAAAACACACGTCCCGTGAGCGGACTGAGGACCTGAAGATTTGGGGAACGGGCGTGCGTGAACTCTGGAAACAATACGATTGAATCTTTCACTCGGAAATAAAAAAGGAAGCTTAAATCCTGCACAGGATCTCAAGCGATTCTGTGCCGGCTTTTACCGCATTCATAAGGAGTAGCACGTTCTCGGGATCCTTTTCGTTCTGGATGCGCTCGCAGAGAGAAAGAACTGTCATAGCGAGTTCATCGGTGAGCAATCCCCCGTCCTCATTGCAGGTGCAGGAATCCTCGTCATGGTCTTCACCGCAACTGCAGGTATGTCCATGTTCGTGATGTGCCGGTGCAACAGGTTCCGCGCTTTCAGGTGTAGCAGCTGGATTTTCCGCACAGACGACACAGAAGGTCTTTCCCTTTACCTCAAAGAGTGGGCATCCGCAGGTTTTACAGGTCTTTTCGAGCATTTTACCCCCTTTGAGGAGGTATTCGGCCATTATTTCATCTTCTTTGCGCACTGTCATACAGTCACCGTCGGTTTGATATTTAACCTATATATGCCGGTTCCACATATTAACTACAGGTACACAGGTAGGTGATACCATGCCAAACCCTGAAAAAACTATGGAAAACTGTATCCTGATGTTGCAGCACATACAGGAGGACAGCTCAATCCCCAGAAATATCCGGCGCGTAGCAGACGAGACCCGGACGCTGCTTATGAACAATACCAAGGCGATGGGTCTGCGCGCAGCCGAAGCCATATCAAAAGTTGATGAAATCTCCAATGATCCCAACATGCCGATCCATGCAAGGACACGTATCTGGGAGCTGGTGTCACAGCTCGAGCAAATACCTCTCGACTGATACAGGTTTTTCCTGTTGATTTTTTTTTTAAAAAACCCGTTTTTACCCGTTCTAAATTCAGTTATCGGGATTGTTTCATTTACCGTGAGGCAGTAATCACACGATGGTTACCAGTATTTCGTGCCTCTCCAATAACTGCACATTTTTACAACAATGGATATTATCATGCATAATCTGCCTGATTTTTTTGATTGCAGGAAGTCCCACAAACTATGGTGGAAAAATACCCCTCTGTCACCAGCTCTTCCTTAATGTCCCTTCGCATGTCAATGTCCGTCGTCATGATCTCATATAGCGGGAAAGAATTACCCGGAATACGGCATCCCGCATCAGTGCCCGTATCTTGGAGTGGTATCCCATGTTCTGGGTTTGCGGGTTCACTTATGAACGGGGTTCTTTCCGGGCTGAACGTGCGGGGAAGCACACGGGATATGTATCTACCGCCGCTCCCGAACACGAGTAACCGTTCAGTGCTGGAAAGTCGACCCTTTTTACATATTCCGGTTGGTAAAAACGGGAGCAGTTCCGGTAATCGATAAGATCCTCTTCGAGGATTCTCATGAGATGGGGTTTTTCGGGATCTATGAACGAGCCTTTACTATCTGTAGGATTTTGGGCGTGTAAAAAATATAGGTGACAATAAAAATTGTTAAGCGAATCGTACGATGATCAGGATTGTTGTCTGTAATCTTTTTTTTAGGGGCATCAAACTGGTAATATCGTTTGTCCTATTTGATGGTTCCAGCGGCCGATATGGGAAAAAGGAAAAATTAAGCCGGGTGGGGGTACTGTACCGGTGTCTCGAGCGATGCGGGAGTCTGGTATATCAGGACATCTCCAGTAGAAGCTGTAATAGAAAGCTGATTGCCGTCCACATTGTATGCCATTGCTTTCTGCAGGATGTTCAGGTACATGGTTTCCTGGTTTGAGTATTCCTGGCAGAACATTTTCGTAGATCCAAGAGATCCGATAGAAATGCCTTTGCCCTTCTGAGTAGTCTCACCGGTCTGGATATACTGCCCGTTATAATTATTGCACCCGCCATTTCCCGCAACTGTTCCATCGTTAAAGAATGTAAGTGTAATTTCCGTTGTTGGATTCAATATCGTTGTGCCGTCCTGAATTCCCATTTTTGTAACAATCCAGTTACCTGCCAATTCAGGAGGCATTGCCTGTGACGGAGAAGTAGTTACAACTGCCGTCGGAACTGAAGTAGAGGGTGCAGGTGTTGGTACGGGTTGGGGGGTCGTGCAACCGGCAATAATGACAGCAGCAATCCCTAAAAAAACCAGTATTAAGAGGAACTTTCTCATACGACAAATAGGAGTCTCCGGATAATTAAAATGATCACCAGTGACCCCTCGTTTAATGGGTAAAATATGAAAAAACGTTCATAGATCCTTTACCATCAGGGTGATTTCCCCTTCAAGCCCGTTAAAAAATGCGCACCCCCCCAAAATGAAAGATGAATACCGGATTGAACCAGCCCGGACAAATCCAGCATTTTCAAAGGAACGACAGGATAGAGGTCCGGTGCAATCGGCAACGATCTTCTGAAACCCGCGTTCCCGGGCCGATGCAACGATGTGGCGGATGAGCGCGGTCGAAACCGAACGATTCCGCCCTTCCCGGCAAATCCCCAACTGGTTGATATGCAGCCCAATTCCCGGTTTAACGTTATGGCAGGTCAGGTATTTTTCTTCAAGTGCTTCAATGAGCTGTATTATTGCATCGAATCGGGTGAGATACTCTCTCATATCCGGCCCGAGTGCATCCAGATCCATCGTAAGATCACTGCAGAAAATAAATCCAATCACCTTACCGGTTATCTCCTCTCTCGCAATGCAACTCAACCCCTCGGTCTCACAGAAATGCACATACTTTCGGGCAAATGATAAAAAGTCCTCCTCCTTCTCCCTGTGCCAGCGGGTCATGGGTTCATCGAGGACAAAAACCTCTGTATACAGCCGGGCCGTTGCTTCGACGGTGTCCGGACTCAGGGGAATACATGAGAATGGAATCGGGTTTTCGCGGACTATTCGTCGATCACGGGGCGGGACGCTGTCAGGAAATATTCCGGGTTGTTCAGCCATCTGTGCTTTAGTTTTTGAGCCGGACCTTTGCATAACTTTCGTATTTTTCGTTCAGGTTTGGGTCGTGATTAAAAATCAGCACATGGGAGTGGATCAGGAACATAAATACCCTCCAAAAAATCACGTTATTTAACCGTGATATGCAAAAATCTACATTTTTTGAAAAAATTAAAGTTTTTTCATTTGTTCCCGCTTATACCCCGCCGTAGGATCTTACATGTTTCCATGCTGCATGATATCGACTGAACTTTTTATCGTTCTCGTCATATATGGTCATATCCTCGCTATGGAACATTTTCCGATCATCTCCAACGGGGCAGACTTTGATGCAGAGTCCGCAGGGAGAAATATAACGTTTATGGAGCGCTTCGGATCGCGTGGCACAGGTTTTCTTGTTGGTCAACCCTTCCGGATAATCTGTACCGGGAATTGCATTGACCGGACAGACATTGACGCACAGCATGCATCGTGTACAGAGGTTTTCTTCCATGACGGGATCTGAACTAATTTCTGCTGTGGTGAAGATGGAGGTAAACCGGACCCGTGGCCCGAACTGCGGTGTCAGCAATGTATTGTTGATGCCAAACGTACCAAGGCCGGCAAGGTATGCTGCATGGCGATGGGAAAAGAAGGCGACCGGTTTTTCCTTAAGTACGCTGATCGACCCATAACCATCCCTTGGAAGACTGATCGAGGGAATGCCCCGGTTGTTTAAGAAAGTTGCAATGCGGAACGCACTGGTGTCTAACAGGGTATTGACAGTCCGGTACAGTTCATGGTACCAGATTGATGGTGCAGTATCAACAATCGGAAGGCTGACAGGAATCCCGATGACTATAACCGTTTTTACTTCCGGCCAGATAGCCTGAGGCTGAAACTCCGGCGGAATCCACGGCTCAAACAATGGAGTATTCCATTTTTTTGCAGAGGCAAATCCCACAAGTGGAATGTCTGATTCAGTACATTTAATGGAAATCTGCTCTCTGAGTGTACTACTCATCGTTTTACTGTGCGTGCGGGCGGGGATAAAAACTTGTATTGGATGTGATCATCCCTCTTCATTCGCCTGTTACCGTACATACGATTGTCCTCTCCCGCCCGGTATTAACATCCAGTTCGAGTAATACAATCTGCTGCCATGTGCCACACAACAGGTTGCCGTCAGAAACCGGAACCGTAAGCGATGGTCCCACCAGCGCTGCTTTGACGTGGGAGCGTCCGTTGCCATCGCCCCAGCGGGAATTGTGGGCATATTCTGCGGTGTCCGGTGCAAGTACGGACATAGCACGCTTGAGATCTTCAAGCACGCCGGGTTCAAACTCTATGGTTGTCAGCGCCGCTGTTGAGTGCTGCACAAACAGATGTAAAAGCCCGTTACTTATTCCACTATCTCTTACTATTTTTTTCGCCTGATCCGAAAGATCGACGACATCACCTTCGCGTTGCGTTTTTACCCGGATAGTTCTTGTATACATATTCGTATCCCAACAGATCCTTTTCGTCCGACAACAAAATTATTCCCTCTTATTAGCCGTGTAAAAGTTCCGCATCAGGTAGCAAGAGGAAGCCAATCGTTATACTTCCAGCCCTCAAAAATCATTTCAGCGTGCAATGACCGAAAATATTCTGGTGACCGGAAGAAAAGTATATAAAATCTCACCATTTCGTCACCGGTACGCGGTCCTTTTCATCGTTCTTGCCTCAGTTCTGATGGCGGTCATCGATGGCACGGTTGTCAACATCGCCCTGCCGTCCATGACCCGGTTCTTTGCTGTTGATCTCTCCGATTCCCAGTGGACAATAACGGCTTATCTCATTACGATGACAAGCCTTCTCCTTGTCTTTGGCAAGGTGTCGGAATACGTGGGGCGTGCCCGGCTCTTCTTTGTCGGTATCATCGTCTTTACTGCCAGTTCGCTTGCATGCGGGCTCTCAACCGGACTTCCTGAACTGATTCTGTTCCGTGTTATCCAGGGTGCCGGTGCTGCAATGCTCTTTTCCATCTCGTCGGCGCTTGTCTTTGACACCACCCCTCCGGCGGAACGCGGGCGGGCGATGGGATACCTTGGTTCCACTGTTGCCATCGGGAGTATTGCGGGACCGGTTGTCGGGGGATTTGTTGTGGATTCCCTGGG
This sequence comes from uncultured Methanomicrobiales archaeon, assembly GCA_963732285.1. Taxonomy (GTDB): domain Archaea; phylum Halobacteriota; class Methanomicrobia; order Methanomicrobiales; family Methanospirillaceae; genus Methanoregula. The sequence continues at coordinate 334,075 of CAVSYT010000002.1, forward strand.
CTGGCAGTACATATTCTTCATCAATATCCCTATCGGCCTCCTTCTCATCGCTGCAGCTGCAGTATACTTCCGAATCGATGAGAAACGGACGGCATCGTTCTCTTTGGACTGGCACGGATCAGGTACAATGGTTGCGATGTTCGTCTCTCTGATTATTGCCTTGGGCAGCATGGCAGACGCAGGGAAAATAACCTTAACTGCAATCTTCTCGGGTGCTGTTTTTCTCCTTGCGCTTGCCCTGTTTGTCTGGCATGAGCTTCGTTGTCCGGCCCCCCTGCTGGACCTGAGTGTCTTTTCCCACCGGGCATTTTTATTCCCGGTCATTGCCGTTTTGCTGGTGTTTGTTGCGAACTTTATGATGGCAGTTGTCGGACCGTTCTATTTTGAGGGTGTGCTGGGATATCGCCCCTCGCAGGTAGGGCTGGTTTTCTTAATCAACCCTGCCATTATGGTAATTGTAGCCCCTATCGCCGGTTCACTTTATGATCGTCACCCGAGTCGGGATTATGCAGCACTGGGCATGGGAATAACTGCATTCGCCTTCATTCTCCTCTCGTACTGTACCCTTACACAAAATATATCCGGAATTCTTATCGCATTCGTGCTCTTTGGTATCGGTGTCGGACTCTTCCAGTCCCCCAACAACACCGCGATATTAAGCGCACTCCCAAAAGCACAGCTCTCAACGGCATCGAGTGTTATTGCTACAAGCAGAAACTTAGGTATGGCTCTCGGTGTTTCGCTGGGAAGCATCCTGCTCTCGTTCCAACTTCTTGCCGCAGGATATAGCGGGGACATCATTACTGCGGACCCGGCACTTCTGGCTGTTTCAATCAGCCGGATTATGGCAGTATCTGCAGTCCTGTGCGTAATTGTGGTGCTGCTATCCTTGCTGAAACGATAACCTGCAACCCGCTAAACTAAAAAGGATGTGACTCCTCACACCGTGCGATCTTATAAAATGTTGGTCGTTTAAAAAGATTGGCTATGGTATAACTGGCAGCAAAGATACCCTATTGTTAACCTGAAATATATCCTCGAAAACAGATTACAGCAAACCCAACGGTTAAACCGATTAATGTACTCTCGTACGGCGTCCTTTTTTGGTGTGATGGGGAGGATAGGGGAGCATCAATTCCTATCTTGTAATCTACTCATTTGATGAATTAACCACTTTAAACCGTGATAAGCCAAAAAAAGTGTTATTATTCGGATTTTTCTAATCCATTCGTTTCAGGGTCAGCCGGTTCTCCAGCCACATCTGAATCTGGTATCTCATCGCTCTCGACCTCTGGCTGGACAATAGCGACACCCACAACCCGGTCTTTATCATCAAGGCGTATGGTCCGGACACCCTTGGTTCCGCGTCCGATGATACGAATTTCACTGACCGGCATACGGATGACGACCCCTTCTGCGGTCATGACAATGATCTCATCGGTATCCATCACGGCACGCGACTCAATCACGATTGCATTGCGTTCGAGCTGCATGTTCTTAACCCCCATGGTGCCCCTACCATGCCCGCGGAAGTCGTCAAATTCCGTCCTCTTACCGAAACCCACATCGGATATGGTAAGGAGGTGGTCCTTTTCAACTAACGTGAGTGCAACAATGGTATCTTCACCACGGAGTTTCATTCCCCGGACTCCGGAAGCATTGCGCATCACTGTGCGAACTGTCTCTTCATGGAACCGGAGACTGTAGCCGAAACGGGTGGATAATACGATCTCTTTGGTGCCATCGGTTGCAATGACATCGACTAACTGGTCATTCTCCTTGAGCCGGATAGCATTGGTCCCGACAGAACGCGGGTTTGAAAACTCCGTCTGGGGGATCTTGATGACCTGTCCGTACCGGGTTGCAAACAACATAAACCGGTCTTCCCTGAACACACGGATTGGGATGACTTTTGTCACAATCTCGTCTTTTAAGTTGAGGAGGTTGACAATCGGCTTGCCTTTTGCAATGCGGGAACTTTCTGGAATCTGGTAGACCTTGAGCCAGTAGACCCGGCCGATATTGGTAAAGCAGAGCAGGTAATCTTTCATCTCTGCAGCAAACACCGAGTCTACCCCGTCATCTTCTTTGGTGGTCATACCCGTAATGCCGTGACCTCCCCGCCGCTGTTTCCGGTAGGTATCGATATCCATCCGCTTGATGTAATTGGCAGTGGTGATCGAAACGAGCACTGTCTTGTCCTCGATTAAATCCTCATTGGTAAGGCTGCTGGTATCGATTGCGATCTCGGTTCTCCGGGCATCGCCGAATTTTGCCGCAATCTCGGTGGTCTCGCGCCGGATCTCGTCTTTGATGTTGGCTTCATTCGAGAGGATGGTCTCAAGCCGTAAAATCTCGGCTTCAAGTCCCTTCTTCTCATCATTGATCTTCTGCTGCTCAAGTGCTGCGAGGCGGCGGAGCTGCATCTGGAGGATTGCATTAGCCTGAAGTTCATCGAGCCCGAACTGTAGTATGAGGGCATTTCGGGCATTATCAACCGAATCCGATGCCCGTATAGCAGCGATGATCAAATCAATCTTTGACAGGGCGATGAGCAGACCAACTAAGATATGGACTTTATCCTGCGCCTTTTTCAGGTCAAACTCCGACCTGCGCCGAATCACTTCAATCCGGTGCTGGACAAATTTCTCCAGAAGTCCGTGAAGATTGAGCACCCTGGGCTGGTTATCGACAATCGCGAGATTGATTGCCCAGAAACTGGATTCGAGTGCAGTCAGGCTTGTAGAGCCGGTTTAAGATCACTGCTGACATTGTGCCTTTACGGAGCTCGAAGACGACCCTGATGCCGTCCTTGTCAGATTCGTCGCGTATATCGGAAAGACCGTCGATCCGTTTATCCTTGACCATATCGGCAATGGCAGTGATCCACTGCGCCTTGTTGACCTGGTACGGGAGTTCGGAAACAATGATGCGGTCGCCGCGGTTGCCTCCTTCGCTCTCTTCAATGGTGGCAACCCCTCTTACAATCACGCGGCCCTGCCCGGTAGTGTAGATGTTCCTGACACCTTCGGTGCCCATCATGACACCTCCGGTCGGGAAGTCGGGGCCAGGCATGACCTTCATGATCTCTTCAACCGGGATCTCCGGGTTGTTGAGGTAGAGTCCGACTGCTGCGCAGACTTCCCGCAGGTTGTGCGGGGGCATCTTGGTTGCCATACCGACGGCTATACCATCAGTGCCGTTGACCAGCAGGTTGGGAATCTTTGATGGGAGGACCGTCGGTTCTTTCAACGACTCATCGTAGTTCGGGATGAATTTGACGGTATCCTTGTCGAGATCCTCTAGAGTGCTTCTGCGTAGGGAAAGAGCCTGACTTCGGTGTACCTGCTGGCAGCAGCAGCATCGCCGTCTACCGAACCGAAGTTACCCTGCCCCTGTACCAGCATGTTGCGGTACGAGAACGGCTGTGCCATCTTGACGATTGTATCGTAGATGGATGCATCGCCGTGAGGGTGGAACTTACCCATCACTTCACCGACAACTCTCGCACTCTTCTTTGTGGGCTTGTCGCTGGTATTGCCCATCTCCCACATCGCAAAGAGCGAACGGCGGTGAACGGGTTTGAGACCATCCCGGACATCGGGGATTGCACGCCCGATGATGACACTCATGGCGTAGTTGATGTACGAGGTTTTCATCTCGTGCGCGATACTGATTGGCTCCACGCGGTGGGTTTGTGGGCCGCTTGCGGGGGGTACTTTCAGATGTCAAGGTTGGTCACCTCCTTTGCATGGCGGATGATGAAATTTTTCCTGCTCTCCACGTCTTTTCCCATCAGCGTCTTAAACATCTCGTCTGCCTCCATGGCATCCTCAATAGTGACCTGTTTGAAGACCCGGTACTCCGGGTCCATGGTGGTATCCCAGAGTTGCTGGGCATTCATCTCACCAAGACCCTTGTAGCGCTGGATGGACACGCCTTTTTCACCCATTGCTGCCGAAACCTTCTGCATCTCATCTTCTGGTACACGTATTTCTCTTCCTTTCCTTTCGAGATGCGGAACAGGGGGGGTTGGGCGATGTAGATATACCCGGCTTCGACCAGCTTGAGCATGTACCGGTAGAAGAAGGTCAGCAGGAGGGTGCGGATATGTGCCCCGTCCACATCAGCATCGGTCATGATCACGATGTGGTGGTAGCGGGCCCGTTCCTGGTCAAATTTCTCACCGATACCGGTGCCGATTGCCGAGATGAGTGTCTGGATTTCAGCATTCTTTAAAATCTGATGTTCTCCGGCTTTTTCGACGTTGAGGATCTTTCCCCGAGGGGGAGGATGGCCTGGAACTTACGGTCCCGTCCCTGCTTGGCTGAACCGCCTGCAGAGTCTCCTTCCACAATATAAACCTCGCTCTTTGCAGGGTCACGTTCCGAGCAGTCGGCAAGTTTGCCGGGAAGCCCGGAACTCTCGAGCGAACTCTTGCGCCGGGCAAGGTCGCGGGCATTTCTTGCGGCTTCGCGGGCTTTTGCTGCTGAGAGAGCTTTTTCGATGATGATCTTGAGGACATTCGGGTTTTCATCGAAGTATTCGCTCATTGCTGCATAGACGAGCGAGTCGACCGTGCCCTTGACACTGCTGTTTCCAAGACGCATCTTGGTCTGCCCCTCGAACTGGGGATTTGCCATCTTGATAGAGACTACTGATGTGAGACCTTCCCGGACATCTTCGCCCCTGAGGGTGATGGTCGAGTTCTCTTTGATCAGGCCGTTTCTCTTCGCCACCGTGTTGATCGTCCGGGTGATGGCGCTCCTGAACCCTTCTAGGTGGGTTCCTCCGTCACGGGTATTGACCGAGTTGACATACGAGTAGATCTTCTCATCATATGCAGTGGTGTACTGCATCGCCACTTCGATCTCGAGTTTGTTCTCAAGATCCTTTTTGGAGATATCAATCGGGGTTGGGTGAAGGCATTCCGAACCTTCGTTTAAGTATTTGACAAATTCGATGAGTCCGCCTGCATAACAATAGGTGGCAGTATCGCCGGATCGCTCATCGGCAATGACGATGCTGAGACCTGCATTGAGGAATGCCAGTTCTCTCATACGGTGGGCGAGCACGTCATAATCGAACGTTGTGGTTTCAAAGATGGTGGCATCAGGCACAAAGTGAACCTTGGTACCGGTCATCTTTGAGCCGAACTGTGCAAGGAAGTTGAGGCGGCTCTCGCGTTCAGACTCGATCGGATCAATCACCGGTGCAACAGAGAGATCCTGCTGGCCGGTTGCATGGGTGTTGACCGGAACTGCGGTACGGGTGAAGGGTGCCGGTTCGCTGTACCACTGCTGGTACCGGGTGATCAACTCATTGAGTGACTCTTCCCGCGTGGAGAGCGGGGAGGTCATGATACCCTTGGAAAAACGCATCTCATAGATATTGCCGTCGCGGTAGACATGGGCTGAGAGCCAGTTGGAGAGGGCATTGACAACCGAGACACCGACCCCGTGAAGACCGCCGGAGACCTGGTAACTTTCCTTATCGAATTTGCCTCCTGCGTGAAGAACGGTCAGCACTACTTCAAGAGCGCTCTTGCCATTCTTCTCCATCCGGTCGACCGGGATTCCCCGGCCGTTATCTTCCACCTGGAGCGAACCATCTTTATTGATGATAACAGAAATCCGGCTGCAATGCCCGGCAAGTGCCTCATCAATCGAGTTGTCGACCACTTCATAGACAAGGTGGTGGAGACCCCGGGTGTCGGTACTCCCGATATACATGGCCGGGCGTTCGCGGACCGGTGTGAGCCCTTCAAGCACCGTAATATGGGATGCGTCGTACGTGTCAGTCAAGTAAAACCTCCGTTAAAAAAATGAAAAAAATAGTGTTGAATTATCACAATAAATATTGGTCTCTTTATGATATAAGTGTACCGCCGTATTTTTCAGGAAAAAAATTGGTCAAAAAAACAGGGTTTTTTTCTGTGGTTTTTTACGGCCGGTACTTAAGAAAAACGGTATCCCTCTTTTGGCACCAGGATCTCAAACCGCAGGGTGCCTGTGTCCCCGGTTTCGTGGATGGCAATTGAAGTGATCTCCAGAATTTCGCGGATAAAGAAAAGATTCTGGGCACTGTTCTTTTCCGGGTTCCACAAAAACAGTGAATCTTTTTTACCGGGAAGTATTTCCGCACCCTCTTTTTCAAATATGATGTGCAGTCCCCGGGCAGATTCCGTGTGTGAAACGGCGACCTCTCCGGATGCCTTACCCTGCATGTAGATAAATTCCATGAGGTGCATCAACCCTTTTTCAAGCAGGAGATCGGCGTGGATTTCAATCCCCGTCAAAACGGTCTTACGGGAAATGGTGATGGGGGGCAGGTGGGAGACTGCATACAAAAGGACATCATTGAAGTGCTGCCAGGTGGGTTCCTGAGCCCCCATATCCTGGTAGGTTTCAGCATATTCGATATCGCGCTGGATCTGTTCCGTTGTGTGCGTGAGCTTTTCAATGACAACAGTCTCTTCAGGATGTTTTGCAATCTGCCGGAGCACATCCAGATACGCCCGCACCACAAACGTTTTGCTTTTGATATCATTTCTCGTTAAGAAATAGATCAGGCTGAGTTTTTTTCTGTGCAGTGAGAAGAGCACTCTCATTTTTTTTGCGCTCCCGTATATCGCGGGCAACGATCACCCCGAACCGTTCCGTATGAAAGGTAACCAGCCGCAGGGATAATTCGATCTCGATGAACTCCCCGGAAATAGTGCGGATCACAGTCTCGATCTTTTCCTGTTGAGGTGATTCTGCAGCAGTTTTCATAAATGCCTGCATACGATCCCTGCTCTCATCAGGAAATATGGCAAAAAAATCTTTTTGATCCCTACGGGTGCAGGCATATCCGAGCAGGGAGGAGAAGGCATGGTTCATATCAACACACTGGAAATCGGCAATGCGGATGACCATGATCAGATCCGTAGCCTCATCCAGAAGGGCACGGAACCGCTCGAGTTCTTCCATCCGCTCCTGGAGTTCCGGGTAGTAACTTTTATGGACAGAGGTTTCACCGAGACCGATGATGCGGTCCCGCAGCAAGCTCAACTCTTCCGGTGTTTCAGAGTGCGGCTGCATAGATTGTCTCGATCTCTTTTTGGGCAGGACGACGCGGATTTGTGGCCATGCAGGCATCGTGCATGGCATACTCTGCCAGTTTGGGGATATCTTCGGTATGCATTCCCAGTGTACCAAGGGACCCGGTAATACCGACCGATGCCCGGAAGGAGCGTATGCGATCCTGCAGGGAACGGCACCGGTCTGAGAATCCGTACTCATCGGCATTCCCATCATCCTGCCAACAGCATCGTATTTTTGGGGTGCTGCAGGGTAATTATAGGCAATAACTGAATCGAGAAGGAGGGCATTGGAGAGTCCGTGGGGAAGGTCAAGATATCCCCCGAGACTGTGCGCCATCGCATGCACTGCCCCGAGGCTCGCGTTCGAGAATGCAAGACCTGCATGCAGGCTTGCAAGCATCGTCTCTGCCCGGTATTCAGGATTGTCCGGTTGTTGCATGACAAGAGGAAGGTATTTTGTGATCAGGCGGATCGATTCCAGCGCATGCAGGTCGGTAATCGGGGAACTGGCATTTGAGACATACGCCTCTATTGCGTGGGTCAGTACATCAACGCCGGTATTAGCGGTAAGATCCGAAGGCATGGTCAGGAGGGTTTCAGGATCGATTAAGGCAATATCGGGCACCAGCATCTTGGAAATGAGGGCCATTTTTATTTTGCGGGTTGGATCGCTGATAATCGCAAACTGGGAGACATCAGCGCTTGATCCGGCAGTGGTGGGGATGCAGATAATCGGTGGTGAGGGAATTCTTACGCGGTCAACTCCTTCAAATTCCGTGATGTGCTGGTGATTGGAAGATACGATGCCGATACCTTTTGCACAGTCTATAACGGATCCTCCGCCAATGGCAATCAACGCTGAGTAGCCGGTACGCTGGAATAGTTCGGCGCCCTGCATCACGTTTTCTGCACGCGGATTGGGTTCGATTTCGGAGAAGATCTCAATATCTATGTCTGATGCCTGCAGGCTTTCGATCACGGATTTTACCTGATCTGCTTTTAAGATTCCTTTGTCGGTGACGACCAGCACTTTTTTTGCCCGGAAATTTCTGGCATATCTTCCGGCAAGATGCCGTGCACCCATGCCGAATACAAATTCCGGTGCAACAAATTTTCTGAGCTCAAACGTCCTCATTATCTTAAAAACCTCTGGATTTTTTTAAGGTAAGAATTCCCGTGATGGCATCAACAGGAAATATGGTGTATGGACCTGTCCCTCGGATTATAAATAGACGCGGATCGGGGCCATTATCTGAACTCCCCAATCACGGCATCCTTAATCCCCAGTTCGTGATCGATTGCCACGACAAGCCGGTCAAGTGTGCGGATCACTTCGTGTGCATCTTCCTTGTCCATGGTGCCCGGCTGGTGCCAGATCACTTTCTTGCGAGCAGCGTGGTGAGTTCTTCGACTTCTGTTCCTCGGAACTTCTCCGGGAAGCGTAAGGCCCTCCACATGATCGCCCGCACCGTGCCATGCCTGATCCGGTGGCAGGGCGAAGTGTTTTGCGATCAGCATGATGCTGGTGATAAACCCGTGCCCGAACTGGTTTGCCATGCAGAGATGATGGAAGGGGAAGTAAAAAAGATGACTGATGGGGATAATCAGAAGAGCGGAGTGCGGTCAGCCAGATGGTGAGCGGGGACTGCGATGATGAAGATAAGGGAGAGGGTGAGAAATGCCCATTCGCTTCCCTTCAGGGGTTTTTTCTCAACAAAGAGATAACTCTCCCGCCCGTAGCCCCGGCAGAGCATGCTGGTGTACACCCGTTCGCCCTGTTCGTAGGATCGGATGAACATGGTGCCCATAGTGTAGCCGAGTTGCCGGAGGCGGTAGCGGTACGGGAGGTGGCGATCGAAGGCATCGAAACATTTGGTCTTTAAGGTCTCGTTGATCTTGCGGAACATGTAGCCAAAGACAAACAGGTAACGGATCATCATGCCGAGCGCAAGGGCAAACTCCGCCGGCAGTCCCATACGGGCAGCACCTTCGAGCATATCGTGCATCTTGGTTGTAGAGGAGAGCAGGATGATAAACGAGATACAGATAACAAACTTGACCAGCAGGATGAAGGCAAACTCGATCGATTCGGCATAGATGCTGATGCCGAACGGCAGGCTCATGACCACGTGATAATCGGTGTAATACTTGTTCTTTAAGAAGATCTGGAAGAAGATGATGATGCCCCAGAGCGGGACAATCGTCAACGAGCCGTTTTGCATAGACAACCGGGGATAACCGGGTACAACACCAGAGAATACAGAAAAACAGAAAGAAGATTGCCCCAACCGTATAGATCATGGTAGAGTAGGGTACGGCAACCAGTGCGATGATCGCGGCAAATGCAATGGCTATCTTTACCCGGGCATCGAGCCGGTGGATTACGCTGTCCTTGTAGGCATCCCGTTCTATCTGGAACAGTTCTTCGATCATGATCGTTTGCCAAAGGCGCGGAGCAGGGACTCTTCTGCATCCGCATAGGTATATGCCATCGATACTTCGACGCCGTTTTCCTTGAGCGTTTTGAGAGTTTGGGAATGACCGGTACATCGAGCCGCACCGATTTGAGCATATCCGGCTGCATGAAGATCTCATCAACCGTCCCGCTGGCAACAATCCGTCCCTTGTCCATCACGTAAATGTAATCCGCAACCTCGGGAACGAGCCCGACATCATGGGTGGAGAAGATGACGGTCATGCCATATTTTTTTGAAAGCGAGTTGATGAACGTGTTGAGATCGGCAACCCCCCGGGGATCCAGACCGGCGGTCGGTTCATCGAGCACCAGCACTTCCGGCTCCATTGCAATGACACCGGCAATCGCAACCCGTTTCTTCTCGCCCCCGCTCAGGTGGTGAGGCACCCGGTTTGCCAGGTGCTCGATTCCGACAACCCTGAGCGCTTCGTGCACCCGGTGGTGGATGGTCTCGGGATCAAGCCCGAGATTGGTGGGGCCAAAGGCAACGTCCTGCTCAACAGTCGGGGAGAAGATCTGGTCGTCGGGTTCTGGAAGACAATACCGACAAATTTCCGGATCTCCTTGGTGTTCTGTTTTGTGATCGGTTCGCCGCGGATAAGCACGGACCCGGACGTAGGTTTGAAGATCCCGTTAAAGTGCTTGAACAGCGTGCTTTTTCCTGCACCATTCGATCCGATCACCGCGATGCGGGCATTTCTCGGGGCAATGAAATTGATGTTGTTTAGCGCCGTGACTTTCCCGGGATAGACATAACAGAGATCGCGGGTCTCGATCAGGTGCATGAGTACAGGAAATAGGTTGAAAAAGGGTAAAGTCTGTTGGTTTTATTTTGCCGGTTTGCCGGCAGCCTTGATACCGTAGGCAAGTCCCGAGCACGACGAGAAATGCAAGGAACGTGCCGACAATGATTGCAATCAGGCCTCCCAGTTGATCCCATGGTCTTCACCGAGCGAGTAGTCCGGCATCGGTGATGAGTAGGAGAACTTTCCCGTTCAGGTCTTCATGGATCTCTGCATCTTCCGGTGTAGCCCCGGTCAGGTCTTTCTGGCCCTGCACGACCAGTGCGGTGCTCTCAAGACCATCCGGATCCCCGGATGCCATGAATACGGCAACAACACCGATGAGGAGGGCAATGACAATGCCCACGATAATGAATGTCTTGTTGTCCATCATGATTGATCACGCTCCTGCCGGTTTATTGACTCCTGTATCCACCAGATCCGGCCTTGCCGTGGTGATCAGGTAGATGGCAGCAACAGTAACGAATCCCTTCGATCACACCGATGATTGCATGGTAGATTCCCATGGCAATAAGTCCTTCCGTAAGCGGGAATGTACCGGCAAGGTACATCTCAACTGCACAGGCAAGAGCCGGGATAAGGCAGGCAAGCCATGCAGCAAAGAATACCGAGATCGGGCATGCTTTTTGTCACTCCCATCATTCCCTTGAACGAGTAGAAACCGACAAAGCCGCCAATCACACCCATGTTGATGATGTTGGCACCCAGTACGGTGATGCCGCCATCGCCAAACAGGACTGCCTGCACGATCAGAACCAGCGTAAGGATGAAGACTGCAGCAAACGGGGAGCCGAGGATGATTGCGGCAAGCGCCCCGCCCACGAGGTGCCCGCTGGTCCCCATCGAGACGGGGAGGTTGAAGGACTGGAGGGCAAAGATGCCGGCTGCAAGTACCGCAACGAGCGGGAGTTTCTCTTCGTTCATTTCATTTCTTGCCCACCGGAGGGCAAGCGCTATAAAGACAAGGGCGATGATCCAGTAGATTGCGCCCTGCCAGATGGGAATGAATGCGTCGGGAATATGCATGGGTTCACCAAAGTTGGGTATTACGTTTACAAATTATTGTAACACCCAGTAGTTAAAAAGTATTGTTATTTGATATTTTATCGGATTGATATTTTATTTTTTTGAATAAAATGGTAAACATGCCGGCTGTTTCCTCATACGATGGTACACGAGATGCTCGTTTTTTGTATATCCGGATTCATAGAGATGGTGCATAATCTGATTATTGGAACACGGATAAGTCTCACTGCTTCACACTATCCTGCACATTTTTCAAAACCTTAAAAAGCAATCCGCATTCATATACACATAACGAGGCTCTCAATGACTATGGACTCCGATCTCTCCCGCATAGGTATCTCGCTTCCAAGTAATCTGCTCGACAAGTTTGATGAGATTATTAACCAGCGCGGGTACTCGTCCCGTTCTGAAGGAATCCGGGATGCAATCCGTACATACATCACCTATTACAAGTGGATGTCGGATGTCAAAGGTGAACGTGAAGGTGTCATAACAATGGTATATGATCATGATCAGCGGGGATTGCTTGTCACGCTTACCGATATCCAGCACGAATACCATAAACTTATCAAAGCATCGCTGCACTCACATGTCACTCATAACCGATGTCTCGAAGTAATTCTCGTGCACGGTGACGGTGCTGATCTCAAGTTATTTGCCGAGCGTCTCATGTCGCAGAAGGGTGTCGAGTCGGTGAAGCTGACAACGATCCAGGTAGAAGAGCAAAGGTAATTTCGTATCCTGTTTTTTTGACCTCTTTTTAACTTTCTGACTATTGATTATTATCATGTGACTGTCAAAAAATAAATAAAATTATTTCAAGTCACCACCCCGTATTTTTGTCTATCTTTGGTTTATGGCAAAAACAAGATCCTGTAGTGATTCTTGAGAATGATGTTTGTGGGATAATGCAAGTCAGAGGTTGCCGTTTGCTCTGTGGGTAAGCAGAACCAGTCATTGCAGGAATTCAAAAAGCATCGCTATACCCCGTCAATAGGAAATCTCATTATGTAATCCGTCTGGTCCAGCCAATGGAAATGGTAGTTCAGTGCACAAATCAGTTACCTGAACTCATCGGGAAAATATGATGTGTGGGATAGCAATGCCTGCTGAACGCAAAAACGTTACACGCACTGCGGACAGCCGTTATCGAATCCTTAAGATGCTGAGTAATGGACAATTAATTATGAGATCGGTACCTTGGAGATTACTGTGCATCCAAAGATTTTCGTATTGTTCCGTGTGCATGGTGCAAGAGTGGTTGCAAAGTTCCATCATCACATATCAGTGACGAGCAGTCTGGCACCTTATCTGATATTAGTTAGTACGGCAGATTGTTGTAAACCCTGCAGTTCCATTTTTATTTCTCAATCCCCCGAAATATGTTCAGGCGATTTCTTAAATTCTCTCTCAAGTCGGGGCATTTCCTGTGACCATAAGGTTATTCCCTTCCCAAAAAGACATCTCCGGTAATCATCATCCGGATAGGCAATTATTCAAGGACCATTCCATAAATTCTTCTGGAGTATCATATGGCCGCGATCGAGACACATGATCTGACAAAATATTACGGGGATCTATGTGCTGTAGATCACCTTACCCTGTCAGTTGATAACGAGATCTTTGCCCTTCTGGGACCGAATGGTTCAGGCAAAACAACAACCGTGCTCATGCTCACGACGCTGCTACATCCTACAGAAGGTACGGCATCCGTCTGCGGATATGATTGTGTCATGGAAGGCGATAAAGTCCGGAAAAAACTCAGTTATGTTCCTCAGGAAATGGCCGTTGATATCCGGTTGACCGGGCGGGAGAATGTCGTCTTCTTTGCCAAACTCTATGGAGTGTCCGATCCGAGAGGGCAGGCTGAAGAGGCCCTTGCGGTCATGGAGCTTGCTGACAGGGCTGATGATCTGGTGAAGACCTATTCAGGGGGCATGCGGCGCAGGCTCGAACTTGCACAGGCACTCGTACATGAACCCGCGGTGCTTTTTTTAGATGAACCCACTCTCGGGCTCGATGTGGCTGCACGGAAAAAAATTTGGGAACATATCCAGGAGCTCCGCACGCGGGGAATAACAGTATTTGTCACAACGCATTACATGGATGAAGCCGATAAGTTCTGTGATCGGGTTGCGATCATCACCCGCGGAAGGATCAAAGCCATTGGTGAGCCAAAACACCTCAAGGCTCAGCTGATGAAGGATGTGATTACCGCAAAAATAGCCGGAGAATTTATCCCATTCGAACTGAGTGGCATTCGTTTTTTAGGTCGGAAAGAAGATGAAGTCTCGTTTACTGCCGAAAATGGCCGCGAGGCACTACCGCTCATAGCTGAAGTCCTGGCCACACGGGGTATGAAAGTCCAATCTCTCTCCCTGCATGAACCAACGTTGGATGATGTTTTCCTCGATGTCGTGGGTAACAGCGATGAGCCACGTTCGTTTAATGATAAGCAGTTCAGGGTCATGTTACGGAGGCGGAAATGAAAGGCATATGGTATTACATGGAACGCGATCTGGTGAAATGGGCCCGGGGCAGAGTGGCCGTTATCACCCTGTTGGTCATGCCTGCCGCATGGCTCATCTTTGTCGGACTTGCCCTTCCGGTACGGTTCACGGGAAATTACCTGGACTTTATCACACCCGGAATTCTTGTCATGACCATGCTCGCCTCATCTCTACAGGGCGGATCGCTTTTAATGTTTGACAAGATCCTGGGATTTCTGAACAAGTTCCTCGCCCTTCCCTCTCCCCGCGAGAACATCCTTTTCGGAAAAATTTTGTTCATCACTATCCGTGGGGTTATACAGGCAACGGTTATCCTTCTCATCGCTATCCTTATCGGGGCAACTATCCTGTCGCCCATCCAGTACGGGATGATCTATGTTATCCTGATGCTCTTTGGCATTCTTTTTTCAGGATTGGCCACAACCATTGCGCTTTATATCGATGACCATGACTCCTATGCGGCTGTCAACACGCTTGTATCAATGCCGCTCTTCTTCATGTCCAGTGCACTCATGCCCTATAGTGTAATGCCATCATGGATGCGGACTGTTGCGATGATTAACCCGCTCAGTTTTGCCATAGATGCTATCCGCTCCGTAGGTGCAGGTGAAATCCCGCTGATGCAGATGGGACTGCTGTTTTTTGTGGGTGGATTGGTACTTGTCATCTGTGTGCAGGTATTTCGTAATATGACGGTGTAACTGGTATTCCTCATGAATACGCGGATTTCTTCTGATCTTGAATTATTGTCGTATCTTAATGAGGGACCCTATGATTCCTGCAATTATACATAAGTCAATCCCCAACGATACCCGGTGTGTGGTGGTTTCAGAAGGTAATGGTTTCAGGATCGTGATAATCGGAAATTGTGTGGGTATTTCCGTTGGGAACTGAGTTGCCTTTATTGATTGAGTGGGGGGAACCGGTGTAACAGCAACCGTATCGATTATTATTGATCCGCGTTTCACCCCCACTTCTCCCAGCTGCACGAGCATGTTGTCTTTTACTATGGATTGATCATTCTCTACTTTGACCGAGAATGTCCGCGTCGCAGTATTAGGTGAAGTCTGGAATGCAACTACAGCCTTTCCGTCTTTATCCGTAGTTACCAGAGCGTAATACCGGGTGTTTGATATCGAGGCGGTTGATGGTGCTACATCATCGATAATGGTTTGTCCGCCCCCATTATTGATCTGGTATGAGCCGATCACGTATGGGCCTTCTTCGGGATCTTTTTTAATATTTGCCTGGTTTGCAAGAAGAACAGGCGGTTGGTCGACCGGGCTCACCGCTCATTGTAGATGTCCGGGTAAGCCAGACATAGTAAGGAGTGTTAGGTGTTCCGGTGACGGTAATCGTAAACCGTGAACCTCGTGTCAGTCCAGTATCATCCGCAGAAACAAGCGGGAAGAACAGGATCATGCCCATGATTGCGATGGCAAGAATTACTAACAAACGCTGCACCGTTATTTTAGGATAATTTTCATCATGCATTGCAGTTCGTGAGAGTGATTGGTCTTTTTTCTCAAATAGGTTTGGGTAAAATCGGAGAAATCACTACGTGCAACCCCTGATTATAATCCATGAGAAATCTCACGAAAAGAAACTCCTGGGTGGAAATGAACAGGATTCCCGAGAAACTAATAAAAAAAGAAAAATAATTAACCGTGAAAACACTTAGAAGCGGGGCTTCCGGTGTTTCGGGAGGCAGTCTCTGCAATAGACGGGTCTTCCCTCAGTTGGCTTGAACGGTACTTCGCATTCCTTTCCACAGTCTGAACAGACTACTTTTGTCATTTCACGGGGACCGAAGTCGCGGGGACCGCGGTTGCCACCAAAATTTGATGATCCATACATAATGATTACTCAAACAGTCTTATTATAAGCTGTATTGTAATATTGGTGTCTGGAGTATAAGAGTTTCTGCATTGGAAGGATAACTCGGAGTGACCGTTTATCCGCTTATGGCAAATCTGGTCCGCGCCGGTATACATCCCTTGGAACTATCATCTCGAACCGCGCACCTTTGCCGGGTTCCCCCGTCTCCTGAATGGTGATACCGGTGATTGAGAGAATTTCTCGTATCAAAAAGAGACCCAGGCCAGAATCTTTACCAAAACCCTTCTTAAAGATATGTTCCTTATTCTGTTGCATTATACCAATTCCATCGTCTACGCAGGATATTCTCAGGTTATCACCGGATCTGGTACAGGAAAATGTGATCTGTTTTACATGCTCCCCATGCCTGAGTGCATTGTGGATCAGGTTGTAGAATACTTTGCCGATCATTGCATCAGCAAAGATCTCTATATCGTTACAATCTTCCATGATGGTAACTTCAGGTAAATTCAGTTGATCTGCAGCGCTTCTTATGATAATTCCGATACGATACCATCCTGGTGCATGAGCCCCAATCTCCTGATAATCCTTGGTAAATCCAATCTGATCCTGGATCGCCATGGATGTCTGCTCCAGGTGCTCAAGGGATTCCCTGAACCTTGGGTCACTTGAGAGATCCTTTGCAAGATCGATCTCTGCCAACAGGGCAAAGATCCGGTTTGAGATATCATGCCGTGTGATCTGTGAGAGAAGAGATAGTTTCTTATTTGCAGTGCCAAGTGCCTGTTCCACTCTGCGGCGTTTTTCAATATCTTCAGTCAGGATCTGGTTGACATGCAAGATCTCACGGGTTCTTTCTGATATCCTCTCTTCAAGATTGATAGTGAATTCTTCAAGATTCTTCTGTATTGTACGGCGTTCTATCACTTCAGTTTCCAGAAGTGCGTAACTGGAACGTATCTCCCAGACAAGGAGTGATATGATCGCGATCATCAGGATAAAGATGGCACGATTTGGAAGATCAGAAGGATCCAGTCGTATTGTTGCGGAGATCAGGCTGCCTCCCAAAACAGCACCCGAAATCAACCACGCAGTGACGAACGGGGCATAGCGATAGGTAAGCCACACTGACATCAGTAGTGGCGTGATATAGAGGATCCAGATGACAAACCCAAGAGGCAGGAAAACATCGGCAGTAAGGATTCCCACTCCCAGACACATCATCGTGAGCTGGATAAGTCGTTCCTTATCTTCCGGAGTTTTTCCCAGATCTATCATAAAATACCTTGTCTCTTTTGTTATGATAGGAGATAGTGATATCCTTTAAAAAATTATTTGACCGTAATCTTAAAAGTCAATTTCATTCATTCCGGCGTATATCGGAATGTCCCTCGGGTTGAATTACTCCGATAAGAAACCAACCCTCTGAAGATCACCTTGCTGCAAATTGGACAGAGTCAGATTTTTCTGTCTTGCTAAAGAGCACCCCGGTCTTCGGGGCGTCCATCTAATCTTATACTCCTTATCGGCATTCGGTCACGGTGGCTCGGATCTTATTGGTGTAAATACTCGTGTCAGGATTATTTAAAATCGGTATTGGATATGCACGATTCCCCTCATTCAAATCCATTATCCCGGACTATTTTTTCTGAACGTGTATCGCACCGATTTTTGGCAACCTCCGGTTCGGCGTTCTTTTAATCACTATAAAGAAAACTATTTCAGCGATTAAAAAATACCCATCTTTCATGTTCTCTCTCCTGTATGTAGATGATGAGGAAGATCTGCTGGATCTGGGCAGGATCTATCTTGAACGGGAGGGAGATTTTTCTGTTGCTATTGCAGAATCAGCACAAAAAGGATTGGATTACCTGGCATCTTATTCTGTTGATCTCATTATTTCCGATTACCAGATGCCGGATGTTGATGGCCTTGCATTTCTCAAGACCGTGAGGGAAAAATACCCTGAAATCCCGTTCATACTCTTTACCGGCAGGGGTCGTGAGGAAGTTGTGATCGAAGCGATCAATAACGGGGCTGATTTCTATCTCCAGAAAGGGGGTGATCCCAAAGCTCAGTTTGCCGAGCTCAAACATAAGATCAAGACTGCGATTGAACGAAGGAATGCGATTAATGCGCTCATTGAATCACAGCAGCGCCTGTCAGATATCATCAACTTCCTGCCCGATGCAACATTTGCTATTGATACTGATGGCCGTGTAATTGCATGGAACAAGGCAATTGAAGAGATGACCGGCATACCTTCATGCGATATTCGTGGTAAAAATAATTACGAATATTCCCTGCCGTTTTACGGGGACCGGAGACCCGGGCTTATTGATCTCATACTAAAATCCCCTGATGAGATTAAACAATACGGGTATACTCTCATAACCCGGGAAGGTAGTGTACTGATTGCTGAAACATCAGCTCAGCGGCCACGAGGTAAATCACGTTCGGTTCTTGCAAAGGCTTCTCTCCTGTATGATAAAACCGGCAGTATTGCCGGAGCAATTGAGTCAATCCGGGACATTACCGAGAGTAAATATCTGGAGCAATCTTTGCGTCATCGTGAAGCTGAACTCGAGGGTATATTCAAAGTCTACTCCTGCGGGTATTGGCGCACTGGACAACCGTGTCATC
This sequence comes from uncultured Methanomicrobiales archaeon, assembly GCA_963732285.1. GTDB lineage: Archaea > Halobacteriota > Methanomicrobia > Methanomicrobiales > Methanospirillaceae > Methanoregula. Next base: position 352,456 of record CAVSYT010000002.1, read on the forward strand.
AGGGAAGTCAATGCATATCTCTGTACCCTGACGGGTTATTCCCGTGAAGAGTTGATTGGAAATAATGGACGGATACTGTATCCAACCGATGCTGATTATGAGTATGTTGGGAAGGAAAAATACGAGCAGATTGCACAACACGGTATAGGCACCGTTGAAACCCGCTGGCAACATAAGAATGGTTCGATTAAAAATATCCTGTTAAGTTCCACACCGTTTATTGGCAGTGATATTTTAAATGGTGTGATCTTTTCTGCTATCGATATTACAGAGCGTAAAAAGGCAGAATCTGAGCTTTTGACTGCGTATGAAAAGAACAAGGGCCTGATGGATTCTGCAAATGATGCAATTTTTATTTCTGATATTGAGACTGGTATGCTTACCGATGCGAATAATAAGGCTCAGCGGATGATCGGGCGGACACGATCAGAAATCCAGGAGATGCACATAATCGATCTCCATCCGGAAAAAGATAAGGAAATATTCCGGAAATATTTCGATCAGCTTGCTCAGGAAGGATCCGGGATCCAGGAAAGTATTATTGTTAATCGTGAAGGGCATGAAATCCCGGTCATTATGAGTGCCACACGAATTGAAATTGATGGCCGGCCTTGCCTGATGGGGATTTTTCACGATGTGTCTGATATGAAAAACGCACAGGATGCTTTACAGTTTGCCAATAAAAAACTCAATATGATGGCCGAGATTACCCGGCATGATATCAGAAATAAACTTACCGTTCTGGGGGGGTACCTTGAACTACTGAGAGATCCCCCGCCCAAGATGCAGTACTCGATGTATCTCACGAAAATCAAACAAACCTTGAGTACGATAAGTGAAAACATAGAATTTACCCAACTTTATGAAAATCTTGGAATCGCTGCGCCAACATGGCAGAATGTCCACGATGTTTTCTTTTCCACCTGTGCACAGATCGATATCAAAAAAATCAGTGTTCAGTCTGATCTCAAAGGTCTCGAAATCTATGCAGATCCCCTGCTTGAGAGAGTATTTTTCGACGTGATTGAAAACAGCCTGTTATTCGGGTCCGGTGTATCTGTTATCCGGCTTACCAGTCATGAATTTCCAGAAGGTGTTGTAATCTGTATCGAAGACAACGGCATTGGAATTCCACCCCAGGATAAACAAAAAATATTTACCAAAGGTTTTGGTAAAAACACGGGTCTTGGACTATTTCTGGCTCAGGAGATACTCTCGATCACCGGCATTACTATTAAAGAGTCCGGGGAATTCCATCACGGGGCACGATTCGAGTTTTCGGTTCCGCGGGGAAAATTCCGCTATTCCCCAAATCTGCAAAAAGATCGCTGTCATATTTATACAAAAGACCCGTCACTTTCTCTGTCATCAGAATTGATATCCGGGGGTTTATGGAGCAAAAAACCAAATACCGATCCGGCGGGCTTACAAAAATGATCTAATTCCTGACATTATCAAAGGTTTTAGTACGTGAATCATCGAGGGATTTAAAAAAAGATTTTTAATGAGTGTTCCCGGTCTGTCCATATCCCCATGCTCGACAATTGCAGAAAGGATCGACGGGTCTTTGAGTGCCTGAATAACCCTGTCCAGATCTTCTTCATGTATTCTCTGACGTATGCCAAAGAGCCGGAACCCGAGCTCAAGTTCACGCCCGAAATCCATCTGCCACCGGTAATTCGTATCCTGCAAGTGCCCGGTCATCAAATATCCCCTGCTCACAACAACTGATGGCAGTTGCTGCTGCATGCCGGGCCGATCGGATCCCGGTATATACTCCTCCGCCACTTGTGGGCTTTGCAAATCCTGCTGCGTCCCCGACAAACAGAGTTTTGTGCCCATAAGTTTTTGGCATCAGCCCGAGTGGGAGGGTGCCGGTGACCAGATTGGTAGTGGAAGATCCGAACTTCTTCATGAGAGTTGCAAACCGTTCCGGTACCTGTGTTTTCCCGCAGAGACCCACCCTTATTCGCCCGGGACCTGTGGGAATCGACCATGCGAAAAACTCCGGTGATGCATCCGGGTAAATCTCCACAAAACGGGGATCGCAGTCATGCAGCACATCAGCCTGAATACCGGATAGAAACACCTTTGCACGTTCCATTCCATAGAGCCGGGCAATCGTGCTTCTCGGACCATCTGCAGCAATCAGGATTTTAAACGTGTGCTCCTCGTGTCCGTATGCTCCCCGGGTGAGCACGGTATTTCCTTTCACGTCATATACCCCGGTCTTTAACCGGAATTCCGCCCCGGCATCTGCTGCATTTTTTGCCATCTCCCGGTCTACATCCCCCCGATCGACAACGACTGCTTTCTGGACCTTTGCATCGATGAGGAGCTCATTGCCGTTGCCGGTGACTACCCGGGCCCCTGATACCCGGTTTAGCACTGACCTGTTGGTGATCCGACACTCGGTAAAAGCTGCATTTGAAAGAAGCCCTGCACACTGTACCGGGTAACCTATAGTGCCATGCTCTTCAATACAAAGTGTTGAGAGTCCCTGTGCAGCGCACATTTGGGCAGCTGCACATCCTGCTGGCCCGGCTCCGATAACGATGACATCGTATGACATAGGTGTTCTATCCTCGGTAAAAAAAGTGGAATTCTTTTAGGTGAAGTTATCTCTCACCCGGTTTTTTAAAGGTGCATGCTTTTGGGTTTTCCGCGTGTGAATAATAGACATGCTCCGGGACATACCAGCCCAACAGAATTGAAAAAAGACCGAAGATTAGTGCAAATGTACCAAGAACGGTCAGCAGGAGATTTTTCAGTACTAAAGGGAAATACCAGATTAATACACCCAGCAGCAACCCCCCGGCAATAAACATCCCCGGAACAAGGATGTATTTTGTTCTGGGGTGACTAAGCGCGAGCGTGATGTCAAAGAAACCCGAGTAAACAGCGATACCTGCAATGAGAAGGAGGAAGATGATCGCAACAACGAAAGGCGCAAAAAAAGAGACCGCACCGATGACGAGAAGTGCTGAAGACAGGATGAACCAGAACATAGAATCATCACTCCTTGAAGTTATTGCAAGAAGCAGGAACCCTGCGATTCCTACGGCAAGTAGCAGCCAGAACATGGCATAAAATGTTGCGAGCGTGACATCCGGTACAACAATGGCCAAAATACCAAAGCTCATACCGATCATACCCTGTATGAGGCATGATAACTTCGTATCCATAACAAATCCCCTGAAGAGTGGGACAACAGGTCCCAATGTCCTGATCCCCTATTGGTGTTCTGACTACAAAATCTATCCTATTAACAAAAAAAATCCTGAAAATCGCTCCTACTCGTGAAAGAAATCAAAAAATCTGATACCCAGTATTTTTTCGATTATGTAAAGGATGCCAAAGAACAGAACTGCATACAGGACAAAATTGATAATGAACATTAACCATCCATTCAACCCTATCGCAGAAATAATTGCGTTTGACAAGGAATCTGCGATAAGGATTGAACAGAGTATACCTATAAAAAAAATCGCCCATTTCCTGACAGATGACATATCCATAATAAGTATTGTGTGCCGGAGTATTAAAACCTAAAAACGCAGACATTAAAAAAATATCAGGTTTATCTGATATACATGAAAACACCCTGATTGCACTTGACATATCCTTTTAATTACCTTTACTAAAATGTACAGGTATATGCTGTTTCTGGGCCATCTTGTCATTGGCCTTATTATTGGTTTCATTCTCTACGAATTTTTTCATGATCAGACAATCATCATCTTTGTTGCAATCGGCAGCGTTCTACCCGATGTCATCGATAAACCTCTGGGTCATATCATTTTTGGTTCCACACTTGACAATGGCAAGATTTTCTTTCATAGTTTTATCATTGTCCTTCTGTTTTTAGTTACGGGTCTTATCATCTGGAAATTTTATAAATCGTATTCATTTATTCTTGTTGCATGCGGGATGTTCCTCCACCAGCTCGTGGATATGATGTGGAAGCGTCCGGTGAACTGGTATTACCCGTTTTTAGGCCCTTACCAGACGGAATTACATAACGATTATTTTCTTAATGCAATCGTTGCTGAACTGACTTCTGCCACCGAGTGGATCTTTTTCATTGCGATACTTGCGATTGCAAGTCTGCTCTACATCAATACAAAACAGCAGAAACCGGTGTTGGAATGGGATCCCCTCCTCCAGGAAAAAACCCGACAATTTTATGGCAGTCTTCTTGCAGTTGCACTCTTCGTACTGGCATTATCAGTGATTATTATCTACCTCTGGGATCCTTTTTTCAATTACTGAAAAGTGATCAGGATCGCGAACACGGATCCGGCTACAATACAATAATACGCAAATATATCCAGGTGATTTTCCTCTAAAAGTTTCATAAATATACCAATACTTGCATAGCCTGCGATAAATGCACCTGCAATTGCTACAATCATTGAGATCGCCGGTACCCCTCCACTGGGTTCTTCAAAAAATGTGATGAGAGAGGCAATGAGCATGGTGGGAATACCAATAATAAAAGAAAACTCTGCCGCTTCGCGTGGACGAATTCCCAGCAAGAGAGCAGTTCCTATCGTGCTACCTGAACGGGAAATTCCTGGGGCGACTGCAATGCCCTGTGCAATTCCTATCAGGATTGCGCTTTTATTCGAGAGCTCCATATTATGGATTGCTGAGCGGGATGCGATATACAGAAATATTCCCGTAAGGATGAGAAGAAAGCAGACAATTATTGGCTGGTCATACAGCCCGACAAAAAAGTGTTTCCCAAAAAAACCAATAGCGGCTGTTGCAATACCTGCTATTACGATAAACAAGATATACCGTAAGGACTCTGGATCACCAGTACATAAACCCCGGATGAGGATCAGGATTCTTGTTCGAAAATACAGGATAAGCGCGGCGATCGTGCCCAACATAATAACGATATCAAATTGTGCGGGAACTTTCACTCCCATAAGTGACTGGACAATCACCAGGTGGCCAGAGCTCGAGATCGGGAGCCATTCGGTAAATCCCTGGAGAAGACCTAGTATGAGCGCCTGAACAACTGTCAATTCCTGCATCTAATCCATCCGTTGGGTAAAAACACTATTTATGCACTCTGTTTTTGAACGCTTTAAAAAAGAGGAGATTATTCCGGTTATCTGTAAGGTATTCTTTCTCTCAGGCTGCAATCGGAATTTTTTGGAGTGGCACAGATGTTTTCATTCGAATCTGTGCTTTGATTTCCTCGCAGATCTCGAGATTTTTGAGAGCTTCCTGGGGTGTTATGGGGAATGGACGGTTTTCCCGCACGCAATTGATAAAAGTACTCAGTTCGACTTTTAAAGGTTCAACTTTGTTCACAAGCACTTTTTCAATGATATTATCCTGCATATACCGTAAGTTTTCTACGCCATATCGTTTTGGTTTGCGGTGAATGAAGATCTCCTGAGCCATGAGATCTCCTTCGATAGTAAATTCTTCTTCTTCCACATAGATCATGCGTATCTTCTTCGACGACTTACGGCTTGCAGAGAGGTATACCGGTATATTGTCGAACTGGAACAGCGCGGTGCAGAGATCGGCATTTCCTGCACAGTGGCATGACCACTGATTCTTGAACATAAGATTAAACACAATATCGATATCATGGATCATCAGATCTTCAACAACGGTGCTGTCACCGATCCGGGCTGACGCCGGGTTATGACGCTTGACTTCAATATACAGCGGTTTATCGAGAATCCTGATGATCTCATTTACAACCGGGTTGAACCGCTCAATGTGCCCGACGCCACAGATCAGATTTTTCGGAAGCAAATCAACAAGTTTTTTCCCCTCTGCTACTGTGTGACAAATCGGTTTTTCAATAAGCAGGGGTGTGCTGTGTTCTGCAACTGTTTGGGCTACGTTAAAATGATAGGGGGTTGGAACGCAGAGACTTACAGCATCCACTTCTGAAAGAAGGTCCTCTAACGAATTACATGCATGGGCACCGTGATTCGCTGCGACTTCCTGTGCCCCTGCCTTGTTCAGATCAAATATCGAAACTGAGTCCACTGACTTAAGTTCCGAATATATTCGTGCATGGTTGCGTCCCATGACTCCAACACCTATTACTCCAACATGCATTTATTCACCTCATTTTGGTAAGCCGTCAAAAATTTTCCGGTATTTTTTGATGACAATATGCTCCATTTCACTTGGCATATAAAATTAACATTTGCCATGCACCGGTGCAAGGCAAGCGCATAGAGTACAGCAAATTTCGTATTTATCCACACAATGAAATTTAAATCCAGGGAAAAATGGTTAGATGCAAGGCAAAGGAATTCCTGCAATTATTCATTATTTTTTTAAAATAAGTCTATTTAAGACTTTTTTGGGTTCGGGCAGTTCATTTAAAAGATGCAAGGCAACTCAAATATATTTATATATTAATGTGAACGATAACATTTTGCCAAATGTATCTTCTGTCTTATGGAAACTTATGGACCTGAACTTAACCGGATACGCAGTCTGCTCAAAGGGAGTTCTAAGGGACTCACGGTCACGGAAATTTCCCGGAGCATCGAGATAAACCGGAATTCGGTTGCGAAATATCTTGATGTTCTTCTCTCACAGGGTCAGGTGGAGATGAAAGTTGTTGGTTCAGCAAAAGTTTTCTCCCTCACCAAAAGAATTCCCATTTCATCCATTTTAAGCCTGTCTTCAGACTATATCATTGTGCTCGATGACGATTTTGTTGTCACCTATGTCAATGATAATATTGTTAATTTTGAAAAAAAATCATTTGATGAAATTATTGGAAAACCGTATGATCACCTGCCCGTTTCATTTTTATCTGTTCCTGATATTGTAACCCTGTTAAAAGAGGGGATCAGTGGTAAGGAACTTTCACGGGAACTTGAAATTACCAATGATAATAAAACCTATTATTTCCGGGCAAAATTTGTCCCCAGTTTACTTGAAAACCGGAAGAAAGGCCTCCTTATCATACTGGAAGATATTACGGAGATCAAACAATACCAACACCACCTCGAGAGCACTGTTGCAATACGGGATGTAGAATTAACCTCTACCTACAAGAACCTTGACAATGAGATTAAAATTCATCAGGAAATAAGGGATGCATATACTGAAAGTGAACGACGTTACAGCAAGTTAATTGAACTGGCTCAGGAAGGTGTCTGGACATTTGATCCGGATGGTAAGATCACCTTTGTGAACCAGAAATGTTCAGAAATTCTTGGATATGCCCCGGATGAGATACAAGGAACTTCAATTTTTTCGTATACTGATGACAAAAACACAACATTACTGAAAAAATATATTGGCAGGTTAAAATCAGGAAAAACCGGACATTTTGAGATAACATTTATCAGAAAAGATAAAAGTCCTGTATTTCGTCCGACTTGTCAGCATCTTCCAGTATGGATGAAACCGGGAAGTTTTTATACGGACTATTTCTGGTTTCTGATATTAGCGAACTCAAAAGAGCTGATGATGCCCTTAGGGAGAGTGAAATCCATTACCGGACCCTGATAGAGACACTTCCGAATGGCATTCTCATGATCGATCCTGATGGCAGAATAAAGACGGCTAATTTTCAGGCATCAAAAATGCTGGGCTATAAAAAAACGGGTGACCTTATCGGGAAAAACCTGTTTGATTTTATTGCTCCCAACGATATTGAAAAGTGTCACACGAATCTACAAAATGCAACCGAAAAAGGTTCTGTTAAAAACACTGAATGTACGCTCATATCCAACGAGAATTCTGCATATTGTGTAGATATCAATATGTCCATCACCCGTGACAGCAAAGTAACGCCAACTGCATGTGTGTGTGTAATTTCTGATATTACCGAACGGCGTAAAGCAGAACATAAAGTCAGAAAATCCGAAGAGAAGCACCGGGCGCTTGTGGAAGGGATTAGTCATATCATATTTACGACTGACCTCAAAGGCCGGTATACCTATGTCAGTCCGGTGATTAAGACTCTGTTCGGATACTCTCCCGATGAACTGATTGGGAAATACTTTTACTCAATTGTTCCATCAGAAGAGCGGCAGAAAATCGGTATCAAACTGAAAGAGGCCCTGTCCGGGAAATTTACGCCCAACGATTTCAAAATGATCGATAAAGCCGGAAATATCCGTTGGGTAAGAATTATGGCCCAACCCCTTCGTGAAGATGATAAACTCATCGGAGTTACCGGTCTCATTGGGGATATAAATGACTGGAAGCAGACAGAGGATGCTCTTCAGCGATGTGAGTTGCAGTACAAAGCGGTTGTTGAAGATCAGACAGATATGATCTGTCGTTTTGACATGGATCGTGCGATAACTTTTGTGAACCCGGCCTATTGCCGGTATTACCGGAAGAAACCAGAGGATTTCCTTCACAAAGATTTCCTGTCCTTCATCCAGAAAAAATCTCATGAATCTGTCAAGAAAATTCTCGGTGAGTTAACCCTTGAACGACCTATATGGTCTTTTGAGCATGAAATTTCGCTTTCTGATCTGGATATTCGCTGGCACCATCTTTCAATACGTGCGATATTTAATGCAGATGGAGAGAAAATTGAGTATCAGTCAAGTTCACGGGATATAACGGAATTAAAAACATATTTTGAAAAATCCAGCAAACTTCTCGAGGATCTTCAGGATCAAACAAATGAACTCGAATCCCAGAAGAATGAATTGAAAAAACTAAAAACAGAAACAGAACGGTCTGAAAAAAAATACCTGACTCTCTATGATTCTGCGCCGGTAGGTTACTTAACGGTGGACCTTTCCGGAAAAATCATCGAACTGAACCAGACGGGATCTATCCTGCTGGGAATAACCCGAGACGCTCTTATTGGCACTCAAATCCGTGATTATATCTGCCCGGATTCAGTAGAACTTTTCAATTCCTTTTTCCTTCGTGTATTTGCAGATTCAAAAAAAGAGTCCTGCGAAGTGAATTTTATCAGCCATGATATATATCCCCACACATTCCAGATAGAAGGCGAAATATTCGTAAATGGATCAGTACATGAAAAACAATGCCATATCGTCATCATTGATGCAACTGAACGTGTTCTTGCCCAAAAAGCTCTTAAAGAAAGTGAGGATCGGTTCCGCATCATAGTGGAACAATCTCCCGTTGTAACCTATGTCGTTGATAAAAATGGTATTTTTACTCTTTCCGAAGGAAAAGGACTTGCACGACTGGGATTGACCCCAGGGGAGGTTGTCGGTTTATCCGTTTTCGATGTCTATCGGGATAATCCTGCAATCTGTGATGCCTGTAAAAAAGCACTATCTGGAGATCCTCAGGAATTTACGTTGATGATAGGAACAACTACTTTTGAAACATTTCTCAATCCGGTTAAGGATAAAAAGGGCGTGGTAACATCATTTATTGGTGTGTCAGTTGATATCAGTGATCGAGTCGCTGCTGAAGAAACCATAAAAAATGCAACAAAGAAACTCAACATGCTCAACAGCATTAACCGGCATGATATTATCAATCAGATTACGGCATTGTCCGGATATCTCGAAATCGTGGATCAGGATTTGCCAGAATCATCTCCTCTTCAAAAACCGTTTAGTCATGTAAAAGAATCTGCACATGCGATCAACCGTCTTATACTATTTTCACGGGATTATCAGACGCTTGGAGTGAATCCGGCAACATGGTTTAATATCGACCAACTGGTGGAAAAATCAGTGAAAACGGTTAATCCGAAGGAAGTGAAATTCGACATTTCTGTTGGTTCTGTGGAAATTTTTGCAGATCCCCTCATTGAGAATGTGTTTACTAATCTCGTTGATAATTCAGTCAGGCATGGAAAACAGGTAACTGATATCCGGATTAATTTCAGGCAATCAAATGGAAATGGAATTATTGTGTATGAGGATAATGGCGTTGGGATTTCCCGTTCGGAAAAGAAGAAATTGTTCAACCGGGATTTCGGTAAAAAATCAGGATTCGGCCTCTATTTATCAAAGGAAATTCTGAATTATACGGGCATTTCCATACAAGAAACAGGCGATGAGATGAAGGGTGCGAGGTTTGAGATTATTGTGCCAAAAACGATGTATAAAATGAAGAATTGACTGTGCGACATTGGAGTACAGCGAATTTCCTCCAAATCACCTGATTTTGTTCTTATTGGTTAATCGATCTGTTCTGGTTCTCAGCAGATTCGAACGTGTTATAAAAAGTGTGAATTAATGCACTTTGTTTTAAAATAGTGCGATTTTTAAGATAATTTTGGTAAATTCAGGTAAAATTAGCGTAAAATAAATTGTTAGAGTACCGGTTTATTTAAGTATCACATCTCATAAGATCAATATTGCGTAAAACGAGAACATAACCTTTTTTGATTATTCAAGAATCCGAATATGGATCATATCACCATCTCATGCTATTCCGGTATCAAGGATAGAAATGAATTGAAAATATATTCCATTAGAATCGATTTCAGGTTGACTTTCAAGACCTCTAATAGACGCGAAGGATTTCAATGTTCACGAGTCTTTTCTGTTTCCATTATTCAGAACATCCCCATTTATAATAGTCATGGGTCCGGTATGAGTGGGACTATAAATCGTAATGAAATCTGTATAAATATCACACTCGTTTTTGTTCCGTTGTGTTCAAATGCCTGGTTTCACTGGCGTACCTTATTCAAAAAGGATGCGATATGTTTTCTTATTTTCTTACATCCATATTCTAAAAAAAGGGTGAATATTTTGATTTTTGTTACTGATTATTTGAGTTTTTCAAGGACAAGATCCCTGTTTGTTTTTGCCGTTGCATATTCCGGAGCGATCTGGAGTGCTTTATCAAAGGAATCGCGTGCTTGTTCGTATTCGCCATTTATCATCTGCGCTTCTCCCCGATTGTTCCAGACCTGTGCAAGATCATTTTCAAGTGATAGAGCCGAATCATAGGATGAGATCGCCTCAGAAGTGCGGTTCAGTTTAACCAGAACATTGCCTTTGTCTATCCATGCCCGTGTATTTTTTGGATCTACAGCAATTGCCTGATTGTAAAGATCAAGTGCTGTGGTAAAATTGCCTTTGATATAGGCATCAAATCCCTTGTTATGCAGATCGATTGATGCCGGGACAGGTGCTTGTGTAATAATTGGATTCGTTTCTGAATTATTTCCCGTGCAACCCGAACTTAGTACTATAACAATTATAACAACTAGTACTGTCAGAAAAATTCCATTACGTCGCATATTTTGTCAATTGTCTTTAAGGGTGAATAAATGTATTGCTAACTATTGACATATATTTAATTTTGGTATTAAATACAATTACAACTGAAAAATGTGTAATTTTAGAATGTATTACATTCGTGATCATTATTTAATAACGTAAACCTGATATTTTGAAAAGGGAAAAATTTTTTTTGAAAATTTTCAGATTACTCTTTCCGTGTTTTAAGATGATATACTACACCAACTATACCTATCATCATCGCAACAGGCAGAGCAAGTGTTGGGAACTCAGGAACCTCCGGGGGTTTCGGAACTGGAATTTCTATGAATACCGGCTGAGCGGTCTTCGCGCTCCAGAGGATCACTGCATAGTTCTCTCCATAAACTGGAACAAAGGTTGGATTTGCATCGGCTGCTGCAATCAATGCAGCGTATTTAACCGGATCATATGTACCCCACGGGTGTGGGCCACCATCATAGTACCAGATAACTGCCTGAACGGTGTATTCATCTGCGCCATCTTTGTTGTTAATTACATAGTTGATTTTGTTCCAATCTGCAGTTGGAAGTCCGGCGGGCAACGTTTCAAGACTTGAATATACCTTGAATACTTTTGAGCCAACTGTTAACAAGCCTTGTGAATCGGCACACCATCCAACATAATCATTTGCAGCGGGAATGTCTCCACCACCCACTGTGACATCAACATCCCAGTAGGATACGGGTCCCGGGTAATCTCAATGTCGCAGTAACCTGAGCAGGTAACGCCGCTGATGCAACCGTTACAAGGGCAAGTACTGCAAATACCAGCAGAATTCCAAATTTCATTTTTCTCATAATACACTCCTCCTGGAGTTATATCTCCTATTTACATAATTTTATATGAATAAATGCAAGGCATCGGTGCATGGCAACCCCATATATTTTAATAATAATGCGAACCTGATGCATAGTATTCCATGAAATTTCTTTTTTCGTGGGTATTGAACCTATTTTAATAATCCCTTCGTAAAGGAAACACAAGGGTGAAACCGTAAAAAAATCCTGTCTTATGGGGGTGGTCAAAAAAGTTTATCTTATTTCTAATGAGAAGAGAAAATGTCCCTGATGCAAATATGAATTCACACCGCACCGGCTCCCACTCTATCTTACAAAAGATCAAGGGAAGAGAATTATCAGGTGATTTATCTTGGAACGAGTGCCAGAATATCTTGGTTCAGCCCTTTATGGATTATCAATACCTCTGATCATCGTATCCAGAATATTGATAATCATCAAGGAATTCTCTATAGTCCGGAATAGGTACCATTTTCTTCAACTGGTTTTGGGAGTTCGTTATCGCTGGTGTTTTTTTCAATTTTATTGTTATCAACCTGCTGACGAAAAATCTCACCCTGTAGATCAGGTTCACCCTGTATTCGATAGTCTGTTGAACCGTTCTCTCTGTTTATTGTTATGGAGTCTGCCTTTTTTGTCAGGCTGACCCATGGATTATTTTGATAATTCAGGAAAGATCCTTCAATCAGGGTACATTGCATGTCATTGCCCTGCATTCTGATGTATACGGTATCTGCATCGGTGGTGAATCCAGCGAATGAAGAGGTCCCTTTACCGGTGTAAATGTAATCTTCAGCGGATGCGGAACTCACTTTGATGGCGTGTCCTGTACCGGTAACGGAATCTCCTGAGCGACTTTTGCCTGTTCGGTTGAGTAACTGGAGAGCAGTGCAGTGACGCGATAGGTATTTTTTGATACTTCCGGTTTCATGTAGATGATAGGAGAGTATACTTCGGACTTGTAATTGTAACCTGCAATCCTCCCCACATGTTTGGTCACAAGTATTTCGGATGATGGTGCCGACACCATGTTGAGGGTTACCTGCTTGCCATAGGGATTAGTTGTTACCCAGGATACAGAATCGGTATTAATTCCGGTATCAGTTTCGGTTTTATAGGCTAATGACTGCCAGTTGAAAGGGATGTTTCCGACAGTCAATGCACCATTAACGTGACCGACTTCCGACTCCGCATATTTCCCGTCTTTATTGGAATCTACCGTGGGAGTGATGCGTCAGACTCGTCGGCCGGAAGATATTCCGGTAGATCCAGTTTTCACTACCTTCCATCCGATCTACAATGATAAAATAATCCGATTCCGGGTACACAATGGTTCTTGAATACTGGACCGGTGATGTGAGGGTTTGGGAAGTATCCGAATTTATTTCCCATAACTTTAGTAATTGTTGCCTTAGAATCAAGCAGCTGGATCCACGGCATCTGGATTATCGTATCGATTGTTACCGGTGTAACCAAACTGGTCGAAGTTCCTTTGTAAATACCCTGAGATGCACTTCCGGACCAGGGAGACCGGGAATGGAGTTCGTGGATTTTCTATAGCGATTGTGTTGTGGTGGATATCATAATATCCATAGAGTTTATCGAGGACATATTTTTGTTCTCCGGCATCAGCAAGCAGCAGATCCCCGCGGCTGTAGTATTCTATACTGAGCTGGTCATTATGCATCATGTCCCTGTTGCCTCTGGTAACGGTGTTGAACGTCACCAGGGAGAGCCAATCCGCGTCATCAGCCCAGCTTCCACGAAATACCTGGTATATACTCGCAGGATCCAGATGACTGGTAGTTGTCGGGAATGTCCGTGGGATTGATGCATAATTTCCATAAACCGAATAAAGAAGCGCATTTGAATTCAGGCCGTTTGGTGCGGTGCCCATAATGCTGCTGTAGGGTAATGTTTTTGAGGATTCAATCCGGTCGATATGATTCAGTACAATAGATTTTTCATTATCGGGCAGAAGGCTGATAATTGCTTTATGGTAAATCCATCCAATGTTACCATTCGTTATGTAATTATTACTATATTCATTGGGGAGTGATTCCCATGTTTCTGAAATTAATGCTTTTTTTGCCGCGGGATATTTCTCCAGAAGATTCTCTCCATAGGTGTGATCATACACCTGGAACAAGAGAGCAAATTCTTCAATCACGTAACTTTTATATGCCCCGTTGAGGTGCTTGCCTGAAACTTCATCAAACCCAAAACTGAACATCGATCGTCCATATGAATGCAATTGTCATTTTCAAACAGGTATTCTGTCCCTGCTTTGTTCCAGTCAACCGGGGTTGATGATAACGAAAGGTGGTTCGGGTTGGTATAATCACTGAGTGCAGCACCGGCAACTCCCGACCATCGGATATGCCTGGCCATGGTAATCAGCGAACTGCACGATATTACGGTTCGTTCCATTATCGTTAAGATCTTTATAAACTGTGTCAGCCAGTATGGCTAATTTATCCCGTATGACAGTATCGGTTGCAGGATCCAATGTCGGTTGGATCCAATCGTAAGCAAGTGAGTAACTCTCCTAATGCCTAGCCTTGTCGACTTTAACTGACCGTGCCACGTTTCAATATTTAGAAGTGCTTCTTTGGCTTTTGCGGCATATTCCGGTCTTTTTGGTAATCTGATAGGCAAGACCGAGATCCCGTGCAAAATCGGCCCGATAACCAATTCGATCATAACTCCCAAGGTTACCAGAGAAATCTCTTGCCAGTGATTTATTTGCTACAAGAAGAATATTTCTTTCCCAGGTCTTCCACGGATCAATGGTCCGATACTGGTAGCCCGGTATCTCGCTGATATCATGAAATAACATATACGGATGCCCGTCTGGGGCGGTATCGCTGAAGTTATTGCTGGTATCAGGATTACGATGTATAAAAGTAACCCCCAACTCTTAAATATATTCATCAGCAAATCATCTTCTGAAATAATCATTTGAGTATTATTGTTAATAGTAGTTTGCAATCAAATACATTATATGCATTTCGTTTACCCGCAGATTTAGTATGAGGAATCCTTACGAATGAAATGATTTAACCATTTATCTTAAATAATTCATAAAAGAAAGATGAAATCCCGTATCCAATATCAGGGCAAGGTAATATTGAAATGCAATCAAGAAACTGGCTGAAAAAAATTCAGATTATTTTATTGAGGCTTCCAATCAAAAATATGAGTTGAGCAGATGCTTTTATCCTCTCATTTTTTTTACTGGCTGTTATTCTCATCTCGTTTATCATCCCGGCACTGAATTTTGGACGATTTTTTGGAACAGATGATTATACCCATCTGTTCCATACTAAAAGAGATGGTTTCATCCAATAGGAATTTCTGATTTTTATGAAAAAATGGGTACATATGTTTCTAATCCCGGCAGCAAGGAGAACTTGTATAATTATCCCTTCGGAGTGTGGCTTTTTGGATCAACAATTGCAAAAATTACCGGTATCCCTGTTTTAAGTGCGGAATTGATATTTTCATCCTATTTTTATTGATTATTCTTGGTTCTTTTTATCTGTATTCCAGTACATTTCTGGATTCAAAAGAACAACAAATACTGGCAATACTTTTTCTGTCTATCCATGCCCACCGCTGCACTTCCCTGTTCTCGTACCGTCCCTCAGTTTTTATCCTGCCCTTCTTGTTTATCCTGTTGTATATTGCATTAAAAGAGCCAGTTCAATGGAAATTATTCCCGATAGTCTGGTTTTCAATATTTGTGATCACTGTCTCGTCATACCGGAACATTTATTTTTCTCATTATTTTTTCTATCCTCTTTTTCCTCCTGTATTGTTTACTCTGGGGAAAATTTTCACTATCCATGTTTATTGTGCATGTTGAGTACATTTATCATCTATATCTTTTCACTCAAATGGTTCCCGCAGATTGCAAACCAGTATGAAGTGAAATCGACTTTATTTTTATCACCGGGAAATTTTTTTGCAACAAAATTTAAATTTTTTCTGCCATTGGAATTAGGCAAATATTTTTTACCAGAATATGATGGTGAACCAGGAGTTTGTTTATACACTAATTCTCGGTGCATTCATATTTGCACTCGGCAAATTCTTCCGGTATATTCACCGGAAGGTTTCAGAGAAGTATCTCGCAACCAGAACACCTTTTTCCGGTTACTCTTCCCATCAGTAATATTTCACATTCCGTTACTGCAACCCCAATATGGATCGGCCCGATCCATGTGATACTTTCTCTTATTGGTTTTTTCCGGATTGACAGCAAGGGAAAATGTATGCTTATTACCGCATTACTTGTCACTCTTTTACCGGATATGCTCCAAACATCACAGGGTCTCTTTGCTGCAACAGGTGCTACTCAGGGAGATCAGTTACCTTACCATTATTATTCCCATAACCTCAGTACTTGGTTTCTGGGCAGTAATTTCTTATCTTGGATACCATCAAAAATGCCCACAAAAATTTTATATTATTAATGGTATGGGTTATTGTCCTGTTGGCAGTTATCATTACTCCTACGGTGGCCACAACATATTATCTTCCAAAAATTTCCGGGGAGGATTATATCAATGACGGAATGAAATGGCTTAGCGAATACAGGAGATTTGCAGGAAAAAGTCGTCGGTTATGGCTATCGGACTGTTCCCATTTATACGAATATGACTGATGCCAGTTATGGACTCTCCAGTAGGAAATGATACAGAACATTTATCGGATTATTAAACGGTATCTACTTTTCTTCTACGGGGAATAATGTGGATAATTTGCGGCATCATTTTGGGGTAAAATATATTCTCTCTTCAGATAAACTCGCCGCAAATTTAGCAGGAATCAGAAAAATATTCTTGTCATTGATAAAAATCCGGCATTGAATAAGATTTATTCAAGTAAGGATTTTGGCGTGTATGAGGTCATCACCAGTTCAGAAAAACGAAATGATAAACAATTTATGGCAGATAATATTTCATTCCAGCAGATCGGTTCTTCAATCCAAATCGAAACAGATGTTTATAAGGTCGTTTTAAATGCAAATTACTCCGTTAATAGAACAATTTGGAACCCCTAATGACAACTATCTCGGTGAAGGTATTTTTCTGGATGTCAATTCAGATCTCCGGGTATTCGGCAAACGATTATATTAATCCATTTAGTTCTCCCGATGTAGCATCCGCTGATCAGAATTCAACGGTAGATCAGTTTCAGCTGAATAATGTATCCATATCTCATGAAATACATGATAATCAGATTATCTACAGGACCATCCTGAAAGATCAGCATAATGGTGATAATGAGGCATCATTACTTGTCCGGTATACATTTTATCCAACAGCGTATCAAACGGGAATTTCTGATTTCCAATGACTGGGTAACAACTTCATGCTCCAAGAAATATGAATGTAGAATTTTGCAACAAGCATGTTTTCACCTTTGAATGATTTTATAATTAAAAATGACCAGACTCGATTGAAGAGACATATTTATCCGTCTCAGGATAGTGTGGGAATAAATGAAATTATCCAGGAATTGTATGTCTATGATGGAGATCGGGGAATTTATATAACAAATGAACCTACTGCGACCATATCCCACTAACTGAATTATACTGGATCTACCCTGTATAATATGAGTAGCCTGAGTTTTGCACAATCCGAATCACTCAAACCGGGAGCTACGCTGCATATCACCCAGTTTCTTTCCCCAGGAGATGAAGTTACGGCGGAGAGAAATATCCTGGACCAGGAAGGGATCAGTCTTATGAATTATCCGGATGGGATGAATCCAATAATTCTTGTCCGGATATCGTACTCCGTATTCAGATATTCGTTCTGATGGTAATATTGAGCAGGGGTATCAGGTTTTACTCGATGAGGGTATTCCCTATTCCGAAGTGGTAGTTCCCTGATCAGACAATATATATTCCTGTAGATATACAAAATCAGACGGCATCAGCATACACCTCATCAATTCCTCAAGTTTCAACTCCGGTAATTCATAAAATTGATTTGAGTACAATTCCGGATAATATCAGAATTATTGGATCAGGAAATACTCTTGGACCAAAAGATACCGGAGGGCCTCTGTCATTTGATGATTTCACTACGCAGGAACGATCGATTTCATCATTGATCGATTACACAAACAGTGCGGACAAATCTTTGACGGGTTATATGCCAGGCTCATTGAATTACAATCTTGATACACTGAAAATTATTTCCGATAAAAAAATTCCCTTCATGCTTTCAAATCGTGTGAATCCCCCGTACAGGGGACTTGTCGGAGTGATTAACAAAAATCCCCAGATGGCTACGTATCATAATGCACCCGCAGATGTAGCTTTACTTCCCGTTTCCTATCCCATGAGTAGTGCACTTTCCACCCGGTCAGATAAAGCGGAGATTTTTTCAGCATGGAAAGCCACCATCGACGAAGCGGAAATAACCGATGGAATGATTTTCCTTATTATCAGATCTGAAGATATCGGTAACCCTGATTATACTGAAGATATCAAAGGCGTGATATCAGTATGCAAAGGCAAAAGGTCTGACATTTACCACACCGGATGTTATTGCAAACCATCTGAAAAATATTCAGAATATCCAGTATTCCGGGTCGATAACGAATGATATGGCTACAATAAATCTGACAAATAATAATGATGATCTGGTTCAGCAGGTTACTTTCAGAGTTGTGTTGCCCCCCCTTAAAACCGGGAGTTATACCGCTCGTGGGGGAAATATTGTGAAAACGAAAGCAGAGGATAATCGTGTGATTGTTTATGTAAGCACAGACATTCCTGCACATGACACCAGAGAGATTATTATCGAACCGGTAGTCCCAAGAAAAACGATCGTTGTTACTATGCCCAGTAGGTTGATAGAAGGGCAGATTACTATCTCTATCGGAGATAAGGATGGGAACCCGTTAACGGATGCGTATGCGATCATCGATTCCAAATATTATCTAACAGATGCAAAAGGTAATGTAAATATTGATTTACGCGGGGTATCCACATGCTGGAGATCCGGTGCCCGGGATATGAAATCTATAGTTCAGATCCTGAATGTTAAAGGAAGAATTTATTTAATTGAGCAATTTTTCAGGAATCCGTTTTGATTTTTCCAGGATACTGGTGATGTAATGAGAAATATACAATGCATGTTTTTACTGAAAAAATATCAACATAAAACGTACCAAATACCTGTCTTAAAAAATTTGTTATCGGGGACCAATAATGCAAAAAAATCTCTCATTTTATGCCTTTTTTTATTTAGGTTCTTTGATATTCATGAGGGGGTGCGGAATACTTGCAAAAATCCTGTTAGCCCGCTCGATAACACCCTATGAATATGGTCTGATGACATTACTCATTATTGCATTACCGGGGACATTTCAGATAATTACGAATTTTTGTTTTTTTGATATTCTGGGTCATTCTGTTGAAGGAAAAAAATATTTTAGTTTTGCGTTAATTTATGGAACAATTACAACCTTGATAATTGCATTATTTTTCCTCATATTTCATCATGCAATTTTTCAGTTTCTTAACATACCCCCCGAGTTATGGGTTCTTTGGTGCAGTGTTTTATTTGGCGTCCTCATTTCAGTAACACTTGGGGGGGTAATTACCGGAATATTACGGGGTGAAAGATCCCATTCACTTGCAGCTTCATACTCTGCAGCCCCAAGTATATTCAGGCTCTTTTTTATCATTGCAGCAATATATGTGCTGGGAATTACTGACTTTTATCAGATTCTGCTGATATTTGCCCTCCCCCCAATAGTGGCATTAATCCCTGTGCTTATTTATAAAAGGAAGTCAATTTCTGCATCTCTTCACTCTATCTCAATTCCTGATCGGAAAATTTTCCTGTTTGGTTTTTCATTTTTTATTTTAAACGCATGGGTATCATTGGGTCAGAATATCAATTCCGTGGTGATAAGTCATGAACTGGGTATCGTATGGCAGGGATATTTCGATGTATCGATGAGCCTTGTTGCAGTTATTTCTTTTTTCTCCAGTGCAATTTATTTATTAGCCGCTCCTGAAACAACCGCAAATTCCAATACTTCTGATACCCTCCACAAACGGGGTGGCTTTGCTGATATCGGGCGGCTGCTTTTTTCGATGTGCCTGCTCTGCGTTTTGATTATTTATTTTTACTCTCACCAGCTGATAGGGATTTTGTTCTCCTCTAATTATTCTCCTGCGGGAGATTACCTGATTATCGTAGCAATTGGATACACAATCTTATTCATACAACAGTATTGCGCGTATTTATCAATTTCAAGCGAAAAAGAGGGTTTCTCAACATTAACACTACTCACGGTTGTCTGCATTGTGTCATTTCCATTCTTAACCTATATTATGATTCGGACATTCCAGTTCATAGGTGCCTATCTTGCTATGACTAGTTTAATTCTCATATATACAATAATCACTGTGTTAATAATAAAGGATAAAACACCTTTGAAATTGTTATTTTCCAAAGTTGACAGGCTGGCGCTTTCATTTGCGGGTACATTTTTAATTTTATATTTTTTACGGTTTCCGTTATTTACCGGCTTAATAATATCATCAGTATCTTTTTTAATTATGATTGTTTTATTCGGATATGTTGACAAAAGCATGTTAACTGATCTGATCTCTGTTATAAAGAAAAAAAATCCTTAAATTTTTTCAATATGTACTCGCCATATCTTGATTGGTTTACATCACCGACAATTGGCGACCCATTTATAGTCAAGAACCTGAAGTTTGATACAACCGTAATTGATTTATCGAATTTTCAGTGTCCTTTCTCAAATTAAACCTTGAACGGTCAATTTTGATTTTACAAGTTGTTGTAGATTCAAGGTTCTTGACTATAACTTTTCCCTTGTCAGAAGGGCTATGGGATACCAACATGCCATCAGCAGGTGAAGATACCAAATCACTCAAGGAAGTGTGGAGAAAGACAAACGAGCAACAATTGTTCAACGAGTTGGAAACAGAATCTGTTTTCGCCAACACAAAATTGATTCATCGCGCCAATCCGAAATTAATCAAAGCAATGCTTTTGAGTGAAACTGGGTTCAACGAATGACAACCGTACATATCCTCCCTGTTTTTCAACATCCTCTCCTTATTGAAGGAGAGTCTAAATAGAATCTCTCAATAATGATCTTTTCAGGAGGAACACCCAAAAAGAATATTAGATCGAAACCCGCTTGCATCTATTTATGGACCTTTTAAAAACGATGTATCACTTATCTCTGCTGTATGAAGAACATCCATGATCTCATTCATATGAATTTTATTCTCTTTTTCGAGTCGTTTCATGGCTTCATCCCGACTCATCGCACCTTCCCGAATCATTTTTGAATAGAGATCTTCGCGTTCTGACATTTTGAGTGTTATATGGGACATATACTCCCTAACATGTCCAATCTTGCAGTCAAATCGCCAAGTACCTCCATATTCATGGGGATAATCCCATTTCAATTCAGAGGTTATCCGGGAAATTACCTCCTCCTCCACCCATGGGATATATTCAAAAAGCTGGATCCTGTCCATATTATAACCCATGATCCTTGAACCGATACCATGTTCATTCGCGAATAGATATCCTTCAATCATCGTCAGTAAACAAGCAGGACTAAAATATCCTGGATTTTTAACTAATTCACGTAAAAGTGCAGGGAACGCTTTTTTGAATTTATTTTTCCTTTCTTCATCGCGAGATACATTTAAAAGCTCTCGTTTAAATGATATCTCTTCATATCTGTTTCCACCTGATATGATGCAGTGGATATCATGCTCTCTGGCGATTTGAAGCGTGCTAAGCCACATAGTTTTACATGCGATACATACCATTGGAATCATAGCGGGGGATGGTCTTTTAAACCATGCCTGAACATTTTTTCTGAAGGTTACTTTATGGCGGTTATTTTTTTCTTTGATGAAAACAAGATCGATGCCAAGAATTTTTGTTGCATTTTCAATATTTAACTTCGCTTGCGGATGGGTGAATGGATTAGCATAGTTAACTGCGAGCACTTTCATACCATAATCTTTTACCATCTTTAAAAGGACGTAAGTACTGTCTCTTCCACCACTTAACATGACAATACAATCGTACTTGCTACCAGGGCGTCTTTTAGAATCAAGTATTTTTTTAAGTGCATCTTCGCCTTCATATTCAAATTTTTTATGAGAATAACAGTAGTTACATACACCTTTGTCATCAAATACTATGTATGGCGCAGTTTCAGGTTCAATACACTGTGTACATCTTTTCATTTATTTCACCATCCTTTAAAAATAAGAGTAATTGTAAGGCCGTTTCATAATATTAAATAGTGGACGTTAATTAACATATTGTTCAAAATACCCAACCATCGGCAGTACAAATTATCAGATTTTTAATTTTGTCATGAAAATCTGGGGACCATCAAGTCCCCATACTCTTTTATCGGTGTGATCATCTCCATCAATAATCTGGAAACCTGCTTTTACCAACAATTCGATGGCAGCCGAAACAGAAAATGAATCATTCTCACAGGGTTTAGGCATACGAGACGACTTAGTGAGTGGAGAATTTTTCTCTTGATAGAGTTCGTCGTTGGTAAGCAAATGCCAGACAAGTTTGAGAATTTTTCTGGCTAAAGCAACAATAGCTTTCTTGTAACCTGAACGATTGAAAATGCGATCAAAGAAAACTCGGAGAGCCGTGTTTTTCGTTCGAATGCAGGAATGTGCGATCTCAACAAGAATCCATCGAATATGCTTGGAACCTTGTTTGGTAATCGATCCGGTATGGAGTTTATTTGCGGATTGATATACACGGGGTGTGATTCCTACCCATTTTGCCAGTTTATCCGGGGTGGAGAAGTCGTTGACATCTCCGATTTCTGCCAACAATGTTGTCGCACCGATCGTACCGATTCCCGGAACGGACATAAGTATCTGCAACTTTCTTCGGTCTTTTTGCAAGTCGTTGAGAATTGTCCGTTCCAGTTCTTTGATCTTTCCGGTCAGGAGTTCAATCATCGTAACTGAAGTCTGAAGTTGGATCAACTGGTGAACCGATAATTGAGTCCGGATAGCATCCAGAATTGCATCCGATCGTGCGCGCAACCGTTTGGGTAATTTCTGAACAATTTCTTCCGGAGGAACCCCGGATAAGATGCATTTGAGAATCGTTAAACCCGCTTTCCCAAATAGATCGGTAAAGTGTGCTGATAACCGGATGCAGGCAGAATCAAGAACTTTGTGTACCCGGTTTTTATGATCTGTTCGTTCATTTACCAGTTTCTCCCGTAATCTCGTAAGGGCTCGGATATCTCTCTTCTCCTTGGACAAAATTCTCGACGGTGAGATTAAATCGTTCAAGGCAAGACTCTGCTATCCATTCTGAATCTATCGTATCGGTCTTCTTCCCGGGTATCCCTTTGATGTGATACGAATTGGCAACAATGATCTCCACGTATCCTTGTAAGACCTCGTAGAGTGAGATCCAGTATTCTCCCGTTGATTCAAATGCGACTGCCTGACATTGTTCGGTGATAACCCATTCTTTCAGTTTGAGGAGTTGTTCCAGGCTATTCAGAAATTTTCCGGTCTTTTTCTGTCCGTTTCGTTCGAGGATTGTGGCTACAAGAAATCGTTTATGGACGTCTATTCCGCAAACTTTACTTCTTGATCTTTCCATATTCACCTCCTTGTGGGCAGAATGATTCCTCGAAGGTCAATTTGTCATCCGCGCTCTCGGGCGCACTTAGGTGTTCGATGAGTCATATTTGGCTAGTTTTTTTATCAGGATCTACGTCCTAAAAATTGAACAGCCTTCACTGCCCACAAAAAAAGGTTATGTACATTTTTCAGATTTTCATTGCTTTGGTGCGAAGTCTTTGACTTCATGCGGGTTTTTTTAACAGGATCATTGTCCTAAAAGTTAAACCGCCTTCATTTCCAACAGAAAAGAACGGTTTTTGGGGTTGTTAGTTGTTTATCCTTTGGGTGTGAGATAAAAAGGTCAAATGAGAGTTTTTTTTATACCTCTGGATTTGAGGTAATATTCTTTTCGGAGGACAGCGTTTTTTTCCTAAGCCATTCGCGGATAGTCATTTGAACGCGTGCAGGACTGCCATATGCAACACTTTCAGGAGGAATATTCCGGGTAACTACCGATCCAGCCCCAATGATTGAATGATGTCCTATCCGGACTCCCGGAAGAATAATAGCTCCGGCTCCAATATACACATTATTTTCAACAACTACTGCTTTTGTCCAAGTGATATCCTGGGAAGATATGCATTTACCACTCGAATCATGGGTAACGATGATAACATTTGGACCGAGATCGACATTGTCCTGCAGGGTAATTAATTCTGGATAAAAATCTTCAAGAAACACACCTGGAGCAAAATCTACGGATTGGCCAATCTTTGTGCCACGGATGCGATAAAAAAACCGTTTCACGTGAGAATTCGGGACATACATTGCCAGAAAATGGAAGAAACATTTCAGGAAATAATGGATCTCCACGGAAATCTTATGCATGAATGCCATGAATGCTAATTACCTCGTTTTCTTACGATATCAAATAACTTCTCAGTGGCTTTGTATAGAATTGACGTGTATTTCACCGCTGAATACCAGATAAGCAGATCGGGATTATATTTTGATTTGAAATGCCTCAAGCGTGGATCGTCTCCGGCATCCATCTCTTCATAATATTCCATCCCCTGTGCTTCTGCCCATTTGATCCCTTCCCATTGGATCACATCGTTGACAGAAATCCCGACCAAATCTGTTTTTGGTATTCCTACCCACAAATACATAATATTTTTAAAACACAGGTTTATGGTCCCCCCGACTCTTCTGACCTTTATATTCTGCTACAAATATTTTCAGATTCTCCGGATAAAATTTTCATAAAGATCCAGTAAAAATGGTATATAGTTTACAGGTTTGAATCCTTGTTCAACATAACGTTTGAATAACAAATCGTGAATAAATACAAGATCATCCTTATCACCGATTCTTACCGTCACACCTTCCCGTATCGCTTTGTTAATTTCAACTCTTAGTTTTCTGTCAAACTGCTCCCATACATGATTCATTCCCTTTGTTAAATTGATTCGATAGGTATAGTAAGGTTCAACTGTATATCCGGACCACTCAATGGTCTTGAATCAAACAATCCGGGAGAAGTCCTGATTCTTGCGAACTTGCACCCTTGTGTCTCAAAAAGATACTTGTCGGTTTCCTGCTGAATCTGTATGAACATAGTCTCTTTTTTATCTTGTTTCAGTGATTCATATTCCGCAATCACAGGTCCAAGGTAGAGCATATAAGATCGTGATGGGGGGGATAATGCAAGTTTGATTATGCCATATTTTGAAATAAATATGGGATAAATTGCCACCGGCTGGGTTCCCTTATAAAAACATTAACGGATGAAAATCAGCATCTGTTTGTTTCTCAACAACTCTGAGCCAATCGACGGTATGAAAAATCGTTCCGCATGAAGATGAAAAAACAATATCATCCCAGATTTTTTCATTGGTGATATCAAGTGTTTTAATGGTCAGGTCATGATGCACCGTATTGGTAATTTCTCATAAACAATCAATAAAATCAAAATTTGTTAAAAATATCTGTTAAATTATTATATCAGCTGTAATAACTGTTATGAATTCATTATTTTTTCTACATCTTATATTTAATCAGTTCGACTCCTTTTTATTAGAGCCAGTTCTATGATTGATCTGCTCGTTGGACAGATTCAAATAACCACAAAAAGCGAATATCCTTATTATTAAAAATCAATTGTACTATACTTGCCTATGTTCCCAAAATTAAAATTTATAAATAAATTTGATATAATCATAACGGCTTTAATAATTGCCATTATCCTTGGTTTAGGAACATCAATTTTTTTCATGGTGATTCAAAAGGAATCCTATTCAGCAATTTATTTTGTTCCGGATAGCATTATTCACAATTCAGATGATAACACCGTTCTTTACATGTACGGGGTAAAATCATCTGAAACAGGAAAGATGGATTATACCCTTGATACCTATATTGGAACGACACTGATTAAGACACGGAATTTTTCCTTAAGGCCAGGAGAGATTTTGGATGAACGAGATAAACTGACAATACCTTCCGGTACCCAATATCCATCAAAAATCAGTCTCAAATTGACATCAAATACGGAAACCGAAGAAATTCATTTCTGGTTAAAAGAGAAGGATTGATCATCCGTGTTGCCCCAAATATCACTTTAACTTTTAAATGATTTTCACACAATATTTTTCACACAATATTGTTTTAATTTATAAGCATGCAAGCCTCTGGTACAATAAGGAGATGTGATATAACGGTCAACAGTAAAAGAAGATGTATGATAATGTGCATACAGGACAATCTCAAATGACAATAAATAAAAGGGAATTAGTGAGATGTTAAAAAGTAAATTCCATTTCACTTTATAATATAGGTAAATACACCCATGATGCCAGCAACCCAGAATTCATATAAAATCGCGAAATTCTGGTCTTTTTTTTGTATTGTGACCCTTGTAATTTTCATTCTTACGCAAAAATCCAGTTATTTGGAAATTGATGCATTTGGCATGTGGGTCTTATCCTGTCTGGCAATCATTTATTTATCAAGAAAAGAAACTGGCACAATTACTGAAAATCAAAAACGCCTTTTTCTTTTTATCGGATTTATGATGTGTTTACTGAGTTTTATCAGTATTCCACTGGGTATCACAAACCCTCCCTATTCGATTGGAGAATTTTCCCTGTTACTTTCCGGTATTGGTGTAATTATTTTTACTCTTCTTAATTTTCGATCACTGGTATTGCCGGTATCGATTCCTTTCATTGCCGTAATGGGGTATGGGGGATACGAAGTATTTCCTGAGAAATCAGGACTGGATTACCGCTCCACTGATTCCCTTTATCACCCATATCACCATTTTCTTATTGAATCTGCTGGGAATCAGTTCGGTTTCCAATGGAAATATTATTTCATTTATGTCCCTGACCGGTAACCCCATTTATCTCTCAATTGTTTCAGATTGTACAGGTATCTGGTCGCTGGGTACATTTACCGTTGCGGTAATTATTGTGCTTTCCAGTTTTCCGGAGAGTATAACAAAAAAAAGTCTTTTATTAATAGCAATCGGATATCTGGGAACATTTATTGCAAATATTACCAGAATCTTAGTGATAGCACTTGCCGGGGTATTTTTTCGGGCCGGTGGGAATAATGGAAAATGTCCATGTCCATATCGGCTGGATTGTTTTTTCCTTATGGATGATAATTTTTTGGTACTATTACTTCACACGCCAGTTAGGAATCTCAATTTTTAAAAAAGGAAATCAGCAGGATAAAGGAAATAATAACAAGTGATTTAACTCCCTGAAAAAAATTACTTTTTCTACCGGTAAAAAAATTTCTGTTTATTCTAATTTGATGTATACGGTGTCACTTGTTTTCTGACTGACAGGTGCTGGTACATCCTTAACGATGAGACGGAGCAACTTGCTGCTCTGAAGTGTTCCGTCACTGACAATCAAGGTAATCTCATAGGTTCCTGCCTGATCGTATCCCGGAGTCCATGAGAATGAATGTGTAGCAGAATTAACCGTTGCTCCTTTGGGCAGATTTGTTGCAGAGTAGGTAATGACATCTTTGTTCCAGTCAGCGGCATTAATATTCACTTTAATTGGGTAACCCTCATTATAGGTTAGCGTTGTTACAGCTACCCAGATGTGAAGTATGGTGCATAGTTTACTTTTATCGCAGTGAAGGTAACATCGCGGCTGGTTGACAGTGTTCCATCCGATACACTGAAGGTAACCGTATAACTTCCAACCTGATTATAGGCCGGTGACCAGGTAAACTGCCGGGTTGTCGGATCGAAACTTGCACCTGTCGGGAGGTTGGATGCCGAGTACGTCAGCGAGTCTCCATCCGGATCTGAAGCAGTTACCTGAATGTTTAAGATCTCCTTCTGGTTGACTGATGCATCTGCGACAGGATCCGAATACCGGAGCATTGTTGCTGTCATTAACGGTGATATTTACCGATTTGCTGTCCTGAAGTGATCCATCACTTACGGTGAACGTGACATTATAGGATCCTGCCTGATTATATGCTGGTGTCCATGAGAATGTCTGGTTTGCAGGATTGAATACTGCATTTGCCGGTAATCCGGATGCGGAGTAGGTAAGCAGGTCACCTTCCGGATCTGTTGCCGTAACAACAAAGGTCAGGAGTTTTCCTTCATCAGTGGTCTTATCAGCGATTGACGACATCACCGGTGCAGAGTTGATATTTTTAACGGTGATTTTTACCGATTTGCTGTCCTGAAGTGATCCATCATTTACGGTGAATGTTACATTATAGGATCCTGCCTGATTAAATGCCGGTGTCCATGAGAATGTCTTGTTTGCAGGATTGAATACTGCATTTGCCGGTAATCCGGATGCGGAGTAGGTAAGCAGGTCACCTTCCGGATCTGTTGCAATTACGACAAAGGTCAGGAGTTTTCCTTCATCAGTGGTCTTATCAGCTAATGGTGACATCACCGGTGCAGTGTTGATATCCTTAATGATAAGAATGAGCGACTTGCTGCTCTGAAGTGTTCCATCACTGACAATCAACGTAATATTGTAGGTACCTGCCTGATCGTATCCTGGTGTCCATGAGAATGAATGTGTAGCGGAATCAACCATTGCTCCTTTGGGCAGATTTGTTGCAGAGTATGTAATGACATCTTTGTTCCAGTCAGCGGCATTAATATTCACTTTAATTGGGTAACCCTCATTATAGGTTAGCGTTGTTACACTACCAAGAGTGAAGTATGGTGCATAGTTTACTTTTATCGCAGTGAAGGTAACATCACGACTGGTTGACAGGGTTCCATCAGATACATGGAAAGTAACGGTATAATTTCCAATCTGGTTATAGGCCGGCGACCAGGTAAACTGTCGGGTTGCCGGATTGAAACTTGCACCGGTCGGGAGGTTGGATGCTGAATAGGTAAGAACGTCTCCATCCGGATCTGAAGCAGTTACCGGGAAGTTCAGGACTTCCTTCTGGTTAACAGATGCATTTGCAAGGGGTCCGAATACCGGTGCGTGGCTTGCCGTGTTCACGCTGATTTTTAAAATTTTACTGTCACTCATTGAACCGTCATTGACCGTAAAGGTGACTGAATATTCGCCTGCCTGATTAAATGCCGGTGTCCATGAGAATGTCTTGTTTGCAGGATTGAATATTGCATTTACCGGTAATCCGGATGCGGAGTAGGTAAGCTGATCCCCTTCCGGATCTGTTGCAGTAACGACAAAGGTCAGGAGTTTTCCTTCATCAGTGGTCTTATCAGCGATTGGCGACATCACCGGTGCAGAGTTGAGATCTTTAATAATAAGAATGAGCGTCTTGCTGCTCTGGAGTGTTCCATCACTGACAATCAACGTAATATTATAGGTACCTGCCTGATCGTATCCTGGTGTCCATGAGAATGAATGGTTAGCGGAATCAACTGTTGCTCCTTTGGGCAGATTTGTTGCAGAGTATGTAATGACATCTTTGTTCCAGTCAGCGGCATTAATATTCACTTTGATTGGGTAACCCTCGTTATAGGTTAGCGTTGTTACACTGCCAGAGTGAAGTATGGTGCATAGTTTACTTTTATCGCAGTGAAGGTAACATCGCGGCTTGCTGACAAGGTTCCGTCAGATACACGGAAGGTAACGGTATAATTTCCAACCTGATTATATGCTGGTGACCAGGTAAACTGCTGGGTTACCGGATCGAAACTTGCACCGGTCGGGAGGTTGGATGCTGAGTAGGTCAGCACATCTCCATCCGGATCTGAAGCAGTTACCTGAAGTTTAGGACTTCCTTCTGGTTGACGGATGCATCTGCAATCGGGTCCGAATACCGGGGCGTGGTTTGCCTGATTAACGCTAATCTGTGAAATTTTACTGTCACTCATTGAACCGTCACTGACCGTGAAGGTGACAATGTAATATTCCCTGCCTGGTTGTCATTGCCGGTGTCCATGAAAATGTCCTGGTTGCAGGATCGAACATTGCATTTACAGGCAGACCGGAGGCGGAGTAGGTAAGAGCATCCCCGTTTGGATCTGTTGCATTAACTGCAAATTGAATCTTTGAACCAGCATTCACTGTCTTGTTACCAATCTGTTCCAGAACGGGTGCCAGGTTTATTACATTATTTACGTTTATCAGCACATTCCTGCTGTCACTCAGCTGTACCATCAGTCACCGTGAATGTGACCGTATAATTTCCCGTCTGGTTCGTATACGGGGTCCAGGAAAATGTCCGGGAGGTGGTATTAAATGCTGCATTTTTAGGGAGATTGGAAGCACTTGACTGCAATATCCCAGTACCGGTATAGGTGACTTTCAGCGGGAATGTGAAGTTGCTCATTGACGTTAACTGTCTGGTTGGATATGGGATCAATTATCAGGCGGTTTTCAGATGAGATCTCGAAATCATGCTCGCTGAGGGTTGTTGAGATTTTCAGGGTGGTGGAATTATTTTCCATTACCCAGTTGAGTATACGCACTACCATCACGCATCACACTGGTGGCCAATGTCTGTTCCATGCGGATGTCTGCATTGTTTTGGCCTTTAATTTTGAATTTTATGAGTATTTCCTTCTTGTTTCAGGGTTAACAGATCAACTTTCTGGGTTATGTTTACCTTGCTGACGTTTCCTTCTTTGAGGAATGATCCCTGGATGAGAGTATATTCAGTTAACATTTCCCTGTTTTCTGATGTATACGGTATCTGCATCGGTAGTGAATCCGGCGAATGAAGAGGTCCCTTTACCGGTGTAAATGTAATCATCAGATGATGCGGAACTCACTTTGATAGCGTGTCCTGTACCGGTAACAGGCAATCTCGGTTGCGATTTTTGCCTGTTCAGTGGTATAACTGGAGAGCAGCGCGGTGACGCGGTATTCAGAGTTGGCAGCTCCGGTTTCTGAACCACACAATCGGAGATGAAGACTTCAGATTGATACATAACCCGCGATCCTACCGACATTTTTCTCACAAGAATTTCGGATGATGGGGAAGAAACAAGGTTTAGTGTGACATCTTTTCCGTAGGGATTGTTGGTAGTCCAGGATGAGAGAATTGGTTGTAATACCGGTAGTGGTTTCGGTTTTATAGGGTAAGGACTGCCAGTTGTAAGGATGTTGAACCGATTGTCAGGGCACCATTGACATGCCCGACTTCGGATTCAGTAACATCCATCCGTTTTATTGGTATCAACGGTCGGGGTAATCGTAGGCTGGTGGTCGGAAGATATTGCGGTAAATCCAGGTTCCGTGCCTTCCATCCGGTCAACGATAATGAAATAATCCGAGTCCGGATACAGGATAGTCCGTTCATACTGAATCGGGCTGAGAGAGAGTTTTGCAGTTAACGAATCTATTTGCCCATAACTGTGGTTATGGATACATTGGTTTGGATCAAGCTGCATCCACGGCATCTGAATAATCGTATCAACCGTTGACGGAGTAACCAAGCTCGTCGGAATTTCCTTTGTAAATTCCCTGCGATGTACTTCCTGACCAGGGGGAGATCGGGAATGGTGTTCGTGGGTTTTCAATGGCAATGGTGTTATGATGGATATCATAATATCCATAGAGATCATCGAGGACATATTTTTGTTCACCCGCCATCAGCAAGCAGCAGATCACCGCGGCTGTAGTATTCTATACTGAGCTGGTCATTGTGCATCATATCCCGGTTGCCTTGGCTGATTTTATTGAATGTCACCAGGGAGAGCCAGTCGGCATCGTCAGTTCCAGCTTCCTCGGAATACCTGGTATATGCTCGCAGGATCAAGATGACTGGTGGTTGTCGGGAATGTCCGCGGGATTGATGCATAATTTCCATACACGCAATAGAGAAGCGCTTGAATTCAGGCCGTTTGGTTTGTCGCCCATAATGCTGCTGTAGGGCAGAATTGTTGATGTTCTATCCGGTCAATGTGATTCAGTACCATAGATTTTTCATTGTCGGGCAGAAGGCTGATAATGGCTTTGTGATAAA
Source organism: uncultured Methanomicrobiales archaeon (assembly GCA_963732285.1). Lineage (GTDB taxonomy): Archaea > Halobacteriota > Methanomicrobia > Methanomicrobiales > Methanospirillaceae > Methanoregula. The sequence goes on from CAVSYT010000002.1 coordinate 384,588, forward strand.
TCCATCCGGTGTTACCGTTCGTGATATAGTTATTACTGTACTCGTTAGGCAGTGATTCCCATGATTTCTGACATTAATGCTTTTTTTGCCGCCGGATATTTTTCAAGAAGATTCTCACCATACGTGTGATCATACACCTGGAACCAGAGTGCAAATTTTTCAATCACGTAATTTTTATACGCTCCGTTGATGTGCTTTCCGGATGCTTCATCAAACCCAAAACTGAACATCGAACGACCGTAGGAATGGAGTTTGTCATTAACGAACAGATATTCCGTTCCGACTTTGTGCCAGTCCACCGGGGTTGAGGATAACGGCGAGGTGGTTCGGGTTGGTATAATCGACGAGTGCAGCACCGGCAACCCCCACCATGGGATATGCCTGGCCATGGTAATCAGCAAATGCACGATAATTACGGTTGGTTCCATTATCGTTGAGATCTTTATACACGGTGTCAGCCAGCGTGGCTAATTTATCCCGGATTATTGTATCGGTTGCTGGATCCAATGTCGGTTGGACCCAGTCATACGCTAGTGAATAGCTCCCAGTGCCCCGCTTTATCGACTTTCACTGATACTGTCCGCGCCAGTTCCAATATTCAGAAGTGCTTCTTTTGCTTTTGCGGCATACTCCGGTTTCTTTGTAATCTGGTAGGCAAGACCGAGATCCTGGGCAAAGTTCCCCGATACATGATTCGATCATAACTCCCGAGATTTCCAGAAAAATTTCGTGCTAGTGATTGATCTGCTACTGATAGAATACTTCCTTCCCAGGTCTTCCACGGATCAATGGTCCGGTACTGATAACCCGGTACCTCACTGATATCATGGAATAACATATACGGATGCCCTGTCTGGGGTGGCGCAGCTGCCACGCTAGGGATCATCAGGGACACAATCACGAGTCCCAATAACAGAATCACATAACGAATTTTTTTATTATCATTCATTGCCATCACCAAATGACTGCATTGAATTTGAAATTACGAACCCCTGCGAGTTGCAGGATATAACTTCCGGGTTATAGGAGCGCCCAATGGTTCGCATAATAGTAAACTGATACTGCAAACTATTTAATGCTTCGCTTCAATGCATTACAATAAAGAATTACAATTAAACAATGCAAAGACCGTAGATTAATATGTAATGATGTATAAATTAAAAACAGTATATAGTGAGTCATTCTATGCAGGATCAAGTGGATGAAATTACCCGGATTCGCACAATATTAAAGGATAATCCCAAAGGGATTACCATAGAGGATATTGCAAAAAAACTTCCTTTGAACAGGACCTCTACTGCAAAATATCTTAATACTCTTCAGATATCCGGCCAGGCTGAAATGCGGACATTTGGTCGTGCCAAGGTGTACACTCTCTCTCAACGCGTCCCCTTCTCACAGATGTTAAACCTGTCTTCTGATCTTCTTTTGGTGCTTGATCAGAATCTTGTCATAATGCAGGTCAATGAGCCATTCATCAGAGTCTTTGGACATTCTGCTGATGATCTTATCGGAACCTACAATCGGCCAGTCAGGACTTTTACCGGCATTATCAGAAAAATATCTTTCCCAGATCAGGGACTCCATCACGGGTAGTGAACATATAACAACAGACCGTCTTGAGATCCATGGGAAGGAATATTTTTTTAAGATCAAACTGACACCCATTGTTTTTGATCAGGGGGGTCAGGGACTTGCAGTAATTCTTGAAGATATTACGGAACTGAAAAAATATCAGCAACACCTTGAGCAGCAGGTTTATGAAAGAACGAAAGAACTGATACACGCAAATGAACAATTAATGCAGGAAAGTAAAGAGCGACAGAAATCACAGGTCAGCTCTTGAACAGAGCGAGAAGAAAATATCGTGAACTTGTAGAAAATGCCAACAGTATCATCCTGCGTGTCAATGATCAGGGAATTATTACCTTTTTTAATGAATTTGCCGAGAAATTTTTTGGGATGTCTCAGGCAGAAATAATCGGAAAAAATATATTCGGTTCCATTATTGCGTTAAAAGACGGGTCAGAGAAAGAGATAGAAGAATCGGTCCGGACATTTCTTAAACCTACGGAATACCTGGCATTTAATGAGATGGAATGTTTACGAAGGAATGGCGAACCTGTCTGGGTTGCCTGGACAAATAAAGCGGTTGTTGATTCAAATGGCACCGTAAGCGAGTACCTTATTGTAGGAATGGATATTACCGAACGAAAACAGGTTGAAAATGCCCTGCACCAGGTCAATACCAAGCTAAATGTCGTAAGCAGTGTGGCACGTCATGATATTCTCAATAAACTCACTATCATCTATAGTACACTCTCCCTTCTGAAAGACAGTATCACCGATCCCAATCTGACAGATTTCTTAAAACAGGCGGAAACTGCGACAATTGCAATAACGCGTCAGATGGAATTTACCCGGGATTACAAGAATATGGGAATGGAAAAAGCCGACTGGCAGGATGTGGATGAGACAATCCATAAAGCGCTTGCTAATAATTATGGGAAAGAGATACAATTTGATCTCCATTTAGATGGTCTTGAAATTTTTGCTGATTCGTGGTTGAAAAAGGTGTTTTTCAATCTGACAGATGCCATGATCCGGTACGGGCTCCGGACAAATACTATTACCGGTATTCTATAAAGAGTCCGAAGACGGTCTGGATTTATTTTTTGAAGGTGATGGTAAAGGAATTCCTGTTGATCAGAAAGAGAAAATATTCGAACACGGGTATGGGAATACGAATGGTTTTGGATTATTTTTAGCCCGGGAAATTCTGGTTATTACCGGGATCACCATCAGGGAAACCGGGGAACCTATGAAAAATATTCGGTTTGAAATTCAGGTGCCGAAACGTGCTGTACCGGTTTAAAGAGAGTCTTCCTTATCGCATTCAATAAAAATGCAATTAAAATAGTGATATTGCAGAGAAAAATTTTCCAAGAAAATTCTGGGGTATCGAACCGGTATATGCGTATTTTGCAGGGGAACAGTTCCCTAATTTTATGATTACTGCGTTGAGACAATCAGCATATGACCTTTAATTATTGAGATAAATGCCAACTGCTTTTTATTGAATATTTTCCTTAATTCTTCTCTTTAATGGCTTTATCAGATCAGAGTATCCTGTTTCTAATATTCCTGCAAGAAATGAATTCTTTTTTACAGAAAAATGTGCTTTGAGTTCCGGATCAAATTTTGATGCATAATAGGAATGCAACCGTTTATCCCCAGCAGCATTCATCGTAACGTAATACCTGAATCCTTGTTCATGGGCATATCGAACAGATTCCCATATGAGAAGATCATTCGGTGACGGGGATATTGGTTTTTTTGGTTTGGGGTTTCCAATCCAGCTATAATGTGTATCTCTGTACTGAAGATCAATAGATCCCGTGACTATCTCGCCATCAACTTTTGCAACAAAAATTTTCATATTATCTTTATATGCATCATAGATATCTAAAAAATATGTCTTGATGCCGTTATATTTTTTCCCTGTTGTGCATATCGAATATCCATCAGATCGAGTATTTTTTCATACTCCTTTTTCCCTCCGATTTCAACAGTAATACCTCTTTTTTTTGCCCGATTCAGATTCTGGCGTCCGTTTTTTGTCAAGAGTCTGAAGCAAGGATAATCAAGCCCGATGCTGAGATCTATTACTATAATCATAGTTGAGTTCAAAGCTGATATCCTGACCAAGTAAAAGGACGAGGATCCTGAAGAGCGGGGGAAAGTGAGATACTGATATAATGTGCTTTCAAATCATTTTTAATAAAATGTTCAACAGATTTTTGGAATTCAATATAATTATTTTCCCGTTTTTCCTGTTTTAATGTATCATATCCTGCCATTACAGGTCCAAGATAGAAAAGAGCTGCATGCGGTGGCGGGGAAAAAACCATCCTGAACGGTCCTTTTTTTTGAAAAAATAATGGAAATACACCAATAGGAGTGCTTCCTTTTATACCGATAAGCGGGATATAACTGTTGATCTGGGTATGCTTTTCTGTGATTTTTAACCAGTCCCATTGATGAAAAAGAGTGCCATGAGGAGATTTGGAAATAATTGAATCCCATTCCTTTGCGTCATCATTTTGTGCTATACGGATTTCAACGGTCATGAAATGTCAACAACAATCTCTTTGTTATTGTTAAATTCGTGAGTTTTGATACATATATTTCTATTCCCGATTTAGTCTGCATTTTCTGAACTGCATAGGTGTTTCAATAACTTCTGGTATATTATTTTATTCCTCTGATATAAGATTGCTTCATCTTTCCACGTAAAGGTTTTAGAATATTTGTATATCCTTTTTCGAAAATACGTGATACAAATGAAGTTTTTTTTGCATGAAACCTAATTTTTAATTCCGGATTGAATTTTGATGCATAATAGGTATGTAATCGTTCATTACCAGCAGCACCAAACGTTGTATAATATTTCAATCCATTTTCGGATGCATATCGAACACATTCAGCAATAAGAAGATCATTTGGTGACGGAGATACAGGATTTTTTGGTTTGGGATTTCCAATCCAGCAATAAAGTGTATCTCGATACTGGAGATCAATGGTACCTGTAACAATTTCCCCATTAATTTTTACAACAAAAATTTTCAGATTATCTTCAAAGATATCGTAAAGATCCAAAAAATATTCTTTTGATTCTGTAACAACTTTTGCCTGTTGGGCATATCGAATATCCATCAGGTCGAGTATTTCTTCATATTCTTTTTTTGCTCCGATTTCAACTATCATCCCCTTTCCTTTTGCCCTTTTTATATCCCCACGTTGTTTTCGATCGAGAGAAGCATAGAGATAATCAATCCCTTTTGAAAGGTTTATCGCATAATCATAATTTGGTTCTATTGTATACCCGGACCACGTAAAAGGACGTGGATCCTGAAGAGCGGGTGAAAGTGAAATGCTGATATAATTTGCTTTTAAATCATTTTAAATAAAATTTTCAACTGATTTTTGGAAATCAACATATATGTTTTCCCATTTTTCTTGTCTTAACGTTTCATATCCTAAAAATACAGGTCCAAGATAGAAAATAGCAGCATGTGGTGGCGGGGAAAAAACCATCCTGGCAGGTCCTTTTTTCTGGAAAAATAATGGAAATACCCCAATAGAAACACCGTTTTTTATACCGATAAGAGGGTATAACTTCGTTTGGGTATGCTTTTCGGTGATCTTCAACCAGTCCCAATGATGAAAAAGAGTACCCTGAGGGGATTCAGAAATAATCCTGTCCCATTCCTGTGCGTCAGCATTTTGAGCTATTCGAATTTCAACCGTCATGCAATTCCAACAATAATCTCATTATTTATTTGCGGGATTATGGGTTTTAATATATACACAATCTCCATCCCTTTTGATAATGATCTGCATTTTCTGAACGAATATCACAATCCGTATGGGGTGGAAGGTACATGGTAAGAAAATGATCATTTTCTGCAGGTGCCATGATTATAGTACAAATCTTTGTTGATACATCGTATTCATATGAAAATGTCTGTCGGTTCCGCAGGGATAACCATTCATAAATATCCCTTGCTCGTGTAATCCAGGCACCTTTTTCCTGGCAGTATTGATTAATTTAATATAGATATCCCGGGCATTCGGGTATTCCAGGGTGTTGAATATCGGGGGATGCCATAAAAGTGTCAGAACACCCTGATATTGTTCGACTTCATCGGCAATTCTGGATACAGTCTGATTCTTTATTTTCACAGGATTCAAGACAGATGTCCATGATGATGAGGGGAATTTCAAGCATGGGAATCGTTTTCCCTGAGTATAGGGGATAAAACGGAAATGATGTCCCCCACCTGAAACCAATGGTGTCTTTAAATCCAAGAGAGGTGTCATACTGCAATCCGGCCATGATCTGGTATTCCCATGTTTCGGGAATATCAAGATTGAGATTATGTTGCCGGGTACCTATAACCTTTTCATGAATTATTCCTTCAAGTTCCCGTGTCTCCTCCTCTAAAAGTCTCGGGATCAAGATAGGAAAAATAGGAACCATGAATTGCTACTTCATCCCCGTTTGTCTGTAATTTTTGAATAAGTGCCCGTATTTCAGGACTTTGCAGGCTGCGGTTTCTTCCATAAAGATACCAGGTTTTTTTTGAAGACAATTTAAATGTCCCGCTTTCTTTCAGGATAAAATAGGTGGATTTCGCTCCAAGTTCATGTTCTATCCTGATGATATCATCATAGGTGTAATACGGTTCAATTCCCCTGATTTTTTGCAACAAATGAATTAACCTGACCTTTAAACCCCTGCAATATCCCCTTTCATGAGATATCGTAGTGGACGGCTGATCCACTGGTAGGTTTTTTTTATTTCATCGACATCATGGGTCAGACAAACAGCAAATGTTTTTCCGTCAGGCCAGATGGATTTCTGGACAAGGGGAATATGGCGCTCACGACAGCCTGCAAGAATTGCATTAAATAAGATATTTTCGAGAAAATCAACAACGGGTTTTGATGCCAGTTCTTGTTTGGTGGATACTATCAAGAGATGGACGGATAGAATCGAGGTGACCGGATAAGATATAACCGGTCTCTTTGAAAATATCAATCCCGATCGATAATACCCTGCTCTTTCCGGGTTACACAGGGATATCGGGTAGTGCCGTTTTCAAAATAGGCAATCACCTCATTCGCAGTTCCTGTATCGCGAGGATTTCGCATAGGGGAATTTTTTCATTTGGCGTGACAAATTTTCCCACAGATGGTTATTTTGTATTTCATTTTCATCAATGGTAATTACAAAATCTCCGCTTGCTTCTGCACCCATAGGCAATGACTATACCGGATTGATGAAGGCATTATTGATCTGTAACCGGAATCCCGAATTTTTCAATGAAATGATTAATACCATAAAGGCTGAACGGATTGTCGGTTGTAGTAATAGAGATGAAATCATTTCAATTCCGGGTTCTCTTTTTTATATTGATAAAAACTCTCGGGATATCGTTCAATAAAATCCGTCAGCCATGTGGTGACATCAATGACATCCGACCAGAAGTTTTTTTCGTTTTTCCTGCCATTGCTTCTTTTGAATGAGGATTCTCTAAAATTTCAATTGCCTTTTTTAATGCCAAATCCTGCGGTCGGATAAAAAAATATCAACTCGTATTTATCTCGCAACTCAAGAAAATTGCCGCAGGTTTCACCGGTTGCCTGTCCTCCGGATGTGGATTCAATATGAATTGCGGGTGTCCCTAAAATACCCGCTTCAACTGCCATCGTACCCCCTTCACCAATGTACAACTGGGCATAGGAGAGAAGCGAATGGATTTTCTCTGGGGGTACATGCAGGCGGTACGGTTCAAGCTCGCCATCCAGGGGTTTTTCTGAAGTAATGAAGATTTTTCCGTACTGGGAAAGAGTTTTTGATCAGGTTTCTTTCTCTGCCCCTTTCTCTATACCATTGAGACCGATATCATGGGATGCCCCCCAGGAAATAAACCTCATGATGATAAATTTCTCTCCAGGAAGAAGGCCAAGTTCTTCGAGCACGCGAGGATCCGGTGAGAAATAATTCGGATGAAGATAGGCAATTTCTTTCAATCCATTGATTTTAACATGCTTTTTTGGGTCAATATGTTCCCTGAAATAACTTGGGGTAATAATCGTTTGGACGAAAGGATAGGTCAGGAGACTTGCGACTTTTACATTTTCTGTATCGGTAAAAATGATTACCGGTTTACGAAGAATCGTACCAACATGTGCAACATACGGGTTATGAACGCCGATAAGGATATCCGGTTTGAATTTTTTTGCAATCTCAGTATTTTCCAGTCAATTTTAATCATGCCAAATGCTTTGTTGAGCATTCCTGTATAGATCTCTCCCCTGTTCTCATAGTCAAGACCATATGCCTTTAACAGGGCAAGGGTTACTTCTTTGTTGCGGGCAGTAATTTTTACTTCATGCCCATCTTTTTTCAGGTTATATATCGTGTTTTTAAAGAAGTGAACATGTGCGGGGTGACCTATATCAAATAAAACTCTCATGGGCGAATTCTCCTATCTGATTACCCACTTGATCACTTCAAACGCTTCAGCATATTTTTCTTCTATCTGGGTTCCCCGGGTAAGGGCAAGTCCCCGGATAAAGTCCGGATTCAGATATGATCTGATCTTTCTGGGTTTCATAACAGGCAAGAGCATCAATTTTTTTGGTGACATGCTTCTCCTTCAAGAGGAACAAAGGCCAGGGTATTGAAGGTGATATTATTCCATGGCTGTTCATAACCCAGTATTGTGCATTGTTTAAAGGCCCGCATGGTTTCTTCGACCGTGGTTTTATGATCCTGGTGGGTGTCGTAACGGGAGGGGGTGAATACCATATCCGGCTGAATTTTCTTTCGCAGCCGTATCAGTGCATCAAGTATTTCCTGCCGGAATTTCGGAAATTCGCGCACTTCAAAACTAAATAGGATCGGATTTTGTATTCCCAGTATTCTTGTGGCTGCTTTTACTTCCTGTGAAAGGATATCCCGGGGATATTCGGGAGGAACTGATTTTTCACAGCAGGAAAGGCGACATAGTCGACCTCATTTCCTTCTTCAATGAATTTGGCAATTGTACCCCCGCATCCGAGTTCACCATCATCGGTGTGCGGGCTGATGATCAGTATCTTTTTTGCCATTATTCAACCTCTATTTTCCTGGATATTTTCATAAAATACAGGAAGATCATCTGATTTTATATCTAGATAAAAGATTTGTCGGGTATCTGATGTCCTGTCTGGATTTGCACATTTCCATTCACCTCCTTAATTTCTGTATTTTCAATTGCCAAATCCCATAGGTGTTGTATTGATTCACTATCTTCACTTGCCAGAATATCGATAAATGAAGGTGTTGTGGAAAATACTTTTTTGGTGTAAACAACAAGATTTTTCGAATTACTGTACATGCCCGTCCAGTACTTGAGATCTTTTTGATTATTGCGGATTTTGGCATCGTCGATTTTTCGAGACAGCATCTGCAAAAGTCTGAAATTTCTTATGCAAATCGGTAGTGAGGAAATCATGGGACGAAATCGAAAATTGTTTCATTAAATCATGAACGGCACCCTGGTGGGCGATACCAAGGTAATAATCCTTCGAACGCCATCCAAAAGATATCGGGCGGTGAAAACCGAGATTTTTTGAGATTTTATCGGAGATCTGGCCATAATTCAAGGATCCTCCGATACCGGAAATAAAAAGGCTGTCCCCTAATCCGTGTGACATCGCAATATTTCTCGATACAGCGTTAAAGTCCATTTTATTATAATATCTGGCAAGATTTTGGAATTTTTCGCCAAAAACAAGTTGATATTCTTTATTACAGAATGGACATGTTATGTTACTTGTGAAAAAATCATCAATGATGATTTCGAGTTTTGCACCGCAATCACACTCGTACCAAAAGGGTAAATGACATGAGCTGTCTGAGCGAAGATCCAATTTTCTCTGTTCAATTACATCATTATATGTCTGATTAAATGCCTGGAAATTCTGGAGTATTCTAGTTGATTCCTCAATGAAAAAATTTTCATGATGCATGTCTGAATATAAAAAAAAACAAACCTGTATGCCCAATATATCATTACAAATTCTTGCAAGGATCATAGCGTTTAGTTCGGCAAAATTGTCAGCATGCTGATAACTTTCAGATAAAATTTCCCGGATTTGATCCCATTGTTTTTTATTAAAAATTCCTTCAGGTTTTATTTTTTTAGAGTGCGTATAATAATGCTGCTCGATCGTGTTGATCTCGTTCTGCCAGATGTCATATGAAGGTTTCTCCAGATAATAAAAGGATTTGAATTTATCAGAATCCTTAATCTTAAAACCGATTTTGATCAGTCCCTCTTTATTCAACGAGGGGATCTGGTTTTTTGATAATATTCTTGCGGTGGAGATATTCTGATCCGCCAGACCAAAGAATGCTACAGACGGTATTTTCACCGCAATTTAATGTATTTTGCACCCGGTTTAAACAAAATGCCTTTTTCCAGATGCCGGAATAGGGCAGAAAATTGGGTTGGTGACCGGATTCAAGAATTATTGTCCGATCGGATTCGACAGTGATATTATAGAATTTGGATTTTTGCTTTATTATGGAATTTTTTTGAAATATCAATAAGCCGTGAGGAATTTTCCTGCTGTTGTTGACTTAAGATATGATAATTTCGGAGATATGCAATAAATTCCTTCATCGGTAAAATCTCCATTATTCATCGTGGTTTAATTTGAATGGACAAGTATTTTCCCCTATTTCATACCTGATTGTACCAAAATGAGAGAATACTCTTGAATGAAAAATCTTGATGGGTTTTTAAGGGTATGTTATGAAGTAGATATTTCACGTAAACCTCCGTCTACTTATAGATCTCTTCCTTATAAACTATTTTCTTTTTCTTCCTTATCCGATCCCCTAATGGAATCCTTCAGTTGATTATAATAATTCTGGAGAATGCGATAGTCCCCGGATATCAGTGAATCCAGATGCAATTTCAAATTGCTTGCATGTACGTCTCTCGCAGAGCCAGATAATTAGCGCAAGGGCTGAAAACGCCAGAATAAAAATCGCAATGTTTCGTGGAGTGGTATTTACACCGAGATAGACATCCATGAAAAGAACTATTGCTATCACGGATCCGATACTCATGACCGTGGAATATACCAGTCGTTCGATAAGTCGCAGGTCAGGTAAACGGGGGAAAAATAACAATGATAGGGTAAAACCCGGGACGAACTAACAGGAGCAAAAAACCGAAAACTGCTCTCAAAATCCCTAATATTACCGCAATGACGTCCATTAGTGTATCCCAAAGTAATGTATGATGTTTGTGGTTTTTAGTATTCCCTATTCGTGTATAAAAATATTTGTACCCCTCACTATGTATTTACGTACGATCATATTGAAAAAAATCAATTAATGAGATGTGAACGTGCAGATAAATCACGTGGATAAGGTGCTTTCAGGTGCCTAAAAAAGGGAAAAGTGTAATTTTATATCATGATTTTTAGGCTTTGTTGAAACGTGCATGAACCCTGGGGTTCGCACCCGAACGATGAAAATGCCTCTGTGATCAATTATGAACATTCCCACCCCCTTCGGGGGTCGCTCGGCTGCCTCTTTGGAGCATCGCTGGGCACGTCGGTTGATGCGAATTGCGCCATCTCATTTTTCTTCATCGATATCATTTACCGGGGAAGTCCTTTAAAAAATGAGGGGGTCAGGGGGGTGCACCCCTTGGGCAGCCTCCCCCCTGGGAAAGAGGGGGTCACTGTCCTAACAGCTGATAAGAGGAAGCGAATGCCCCAAATAACAGGGTTTTAACAGAGCCGATTTTTACAAAAATTATTCGTAATATCACTTCAATCAATGAATTTCACGTTCCTTATGGCTTTTACCGTTCCTTCACATCGCTGCTTTGGTGTTCAGTTTGGGGATAATAAAAATCCCTAAACCCCACCATCGCGATTTGATCCATCCACACTCTTCTTTAACTGAGGAAACCCCATCTCCTTCCCTTTTCGCCACACAAAGAGACCTGAAGAGACATATTTCCGGGTTCAGATTGCAGTAAAATACATCAAACAGAGAGAGAAATAAACGATTCTTAAAAAAATGACATGATTTTTTGCAAAAGTGACACAAAATGACTCTGGATGGGGTCAAACGGAGCCGGAAATGACCCAATTCGGGAGAATCCCCCCAAAGGAGCACTCCCCCTGGAGATATGTTATCCCGGACGGCAAGAAATAACCCCGTCGTGTTTACAGAGTCAGATCCTCTCATGGTGAGGGGTAACCTGGGCGATTCGTCCTATTGCTTTGGATCCTCTAAAACCCAGCCCTGCGTCTCCTTTCTCCCATATCCTTCCATAACCAACACCTCATCTCACTTCTCTTTTCGCCACACAAAGAGGCCTGAAGAGACATATTTCCGGGTTCAGATTGCAGTAAAATACGTCAAACAGAGAGAGAAATAAACGATTCTTAAAAAAATGACATGATTTTTTGCAAAAGTGACACAAAATGAGCTCTGGATGGGGTCAAACGGAGCCGGAAATGACCCTATCCATGAGGATCCCCCAAAGGGGGAGGCTCACTTCGGAGTTATTCCCTCTCCGGTTGAGGGGAATGCCTCCCCCGGACTCCCCTCTGTCGGGGACTGACCGGGTAATCCGGTAAGTGGTTCGTCTCGTGCCTTTCGCCTTCGCAGGTACCGGATTGCCGGCGGGTCATTTTCACCCTTCCGGCCCGGGTCAAGATCCGGTTTGGCAATCCCCATTGGATGCGGTACGGTGATAGCACAAGGGGATTTTCCCGGAGGATTATATTTTTCGGATGACGGGTTGCCAATCATTTTTACTATCTCGTCTTGCCCGGTTGATTTTTTTCTGGCAGCAGATCCGTCTGGTATCTGTATCAGGGAATCGCCATCCCGGTCCTGTTCGACAAGACAGGCATTTTCAACTCGGAAAAACCTCATGGTCCCGTACGGGGACCAGAGCCAGAATTCGCGGGATGTTCCCGGAGAGAGTATGGCTGTACGAAGCAGGGCAATCAGTTCGCTATTCTGTATTGTGATCTCGGGGATGGTACAATGGATGCGCCGGGTCCGCTTAACGCGGACTACAACATTACCCCCCGGTCCATTGATCTGGAAGTCCCCGGGAGTTCCGTGGTCCTGCCGAAAGAAGATTACAACCCCTCGTGCCTGTGCAATGGGCAGTGAAGCATCGAGTGCCTTCTGGGACGGGAACCCCCGGCTCATATGGCACAACTCTCCACCCGTTCGTTCGAATTCTTGTCGGGTATATCGACCGTAACGGCAGGAGGGAGCACTACTGTTATTCGTGCCGCAGATCCACGGGGCAGTGACTTTGTCCGCATGGTCACGTGATAATAATGTGTCTGCTTATTGTGGATGTAATACCCATCAGCGCTCCACTCTCTTATCCAACAGGGGATGGCCAGCGGGAAGAAGTAAAGCGGGTGCTCGTTTTTGGTTGTTGAAATGCGCCTTGTCATCCGGACCTCCCCGGTTCATGACGCAGGATCCTGCGGAAGTTGAGCAGTCCCATCCTGTTGACCCGTAAACCGGAGAGCGGTCCTGCACAGCAGTAAGAGCAATGAACGGATAATCCCTCCCCGTTGGCTGGCAGTATGTCAATTTCATGTCTTTCCCTCCGTATTTTGGGAAGAACTGGTCTTTTCGATCATGTCAAGCCGATCTTCGAATGCATTGATCTGCTGCTGAAGCTCTGCAATGTGGTGGAGATGTCCCTCGGCTATCAGATCCTGGCGCTCCATAAGTGAGCAGATGAAATCCTTAAACGCGGTTTCGAACGGATGATATGATACCGTTGCGCCGGGACTTTTAAGGTTCTGCATAGTCCGGAGCCGGAGTTTTTTCATCTTATCCGGTGTCGACGCAGCAATCATTCCGTGCAGTTCAGTTTTCCGGAATACGGTTTGACTATGCTGCAGTATCGGTTTATCTGTTACCGGCTTTCCTGTTTCCGGCACCACTGCCTCCGGTACATGCCGCTGTGCCCATTTCAGTTCCTCGTTTTCCACCATGGTAAACCCTGTAATGGGCACGTTCTGGTCGCGTTTCGATACCTCGTGGGATGGTCCGGCAATATCCTCACTCTTCTCCCGTTTTGTCTGCTCATTTTCGATTGTCATAGTTGATCTGGTTATGTGGTGTTCATCTTTCTCAACCGGCAGAGTATCGGATCCGGTAAACTATACGATATCTGCCAATTCCGTCTCACGCTCTCGCAGATCTGCCACGCAAGGGCAATTTCCTGCTGGTGAAAAGTCTTTCGTGCATTTCACGGTCTGTTGGCTGGGATTCTTCATCCCGATTCCTGCACTTTTTTGTCCAGTTTGGTCTGACCGGAGCATAATGGACCGGCTGAAATCTCATCCTGTTTGTTTACATGGGCAGGGATACAACCATATAAGACATTTCCTCCTTCCCGGGATCTTATCGTATTCTCCTGCGATTCGTGTTTTTTTCCATTCTGGATAACCCTGTTTTGGATCTATTTTTTGAATTTTTACTTTACAACGATTCCTACGGGCGCTGGTGCTCTTTTTGTTCTCATCAAAATGCTGGTCCTGCAAGGAGCCCGGGCTCATATCCATGAGGAATGCTGCCGCCAGTGAAGCGGCATGTGACCTGGAGGATGACTGCCTGATAAAATCTTGGCTCCGGATTACCTGCGTCTAACTACTACCAAAGAATGTGAAGAGTGAGAAGAGTGGGGCGTGACCGCTCGTTTTTCGGTAACGCTTCCCCATGTCCAGTACATTTCCATCAACTGCTACAAGGACCGTTTTCCCCTCGGGAACTGCGGGGAATTTGAGCGAAAAAGCGTGTGACGCTGCCTCGATTTTTGCCCCAATCCACTTTTTCAGTTGTCCGGTGAGTTCGCTGATCATTATAATAATCCGAATGTTATCCCGGTCGGGTGATATACTCTTTGGTGACTGTGAAGGATTTCGCAGTTATTATGGATTCAACGAAGGAATCGCGGCCTGGATTGGGGTCTGATTGGTATACCCTGCGGGTTCTGATATTGGTACGCTGCTGCGGGTTTGGGCGAAACGTTTTTTTCGGGTTGGATTTTGGTGGAAAAAGAGGGGGTGCGGCATGGGGAAAAAGATGGCGAGAATCAGTAAACTCATCCTGATATTCAGATATATCAAATGATTTTTTGAATAGGTCGGATTCAACTCACTATTCATAAAAATCAGAAGTTATCATTCTTTTTTCGGCAGGATATTCATGAGGAATTGGATCAATCCCTCTTTTAGCATAGGATCCTGATACACAATAATCAGATAATAGGTTATGGTAACTACTATGGCTATGATGAATATGAGCAGTAATGGGAAGGAGAGGATTTTTGCGATAAGCAATGGCAAGGAAACAGCAATTCCCAGAGCACATACCTGAGCATCTCAAACATCGCATCCCTTACAGGCACTCCTGCCATCTTTAACAGGTACATATTCATCCAACTCCAGAAAATCACACCGGTGACTGATAACAACACCATACAGAGGATGGGATCTCCAAAGAAACCACCGATCAGAACGACCAGAATTCTGCTGATGAGAAGCAGCGTAGCAAAACCCAGATTCGCACCCTGTTTTTCAAACACAGAAAAAATCGAAGATAGTGGCGTTGAAATGAACACAACAAACATCCATGGTGCCAGAACCTGCGCATATTTTCCGGCAGTAAGCCATTGTGCCCCAAGAATGAACACAAACAATTCCGGCCCAAGGATCATAAGGATCAGGCATATGAACAAACCAAGTGATATGAGACGGGTGTGAATGGATTTCATGACGTGGACGATGGAACCGGTACGGTTTTTTTCGTCACAGGCTTTTTGATAAAAAACTGAGGATAGTGAATTTCCCATCAGTTTTAAAGGTAAGGAAATTATTACAAATGTCATCCCATAAAACCCTACAATAACGGGAGAGAAGGTGACTGCAAGCATGAAGGGGATGCATTGTGATGCTCCCATACTCATCAGAGAAGCTCCTGTACTGAACTGGGGAAATTTTTTATACCGTATGGCCAATTCACGAATTTTTGTAAACGTAACATTTCGGAATAAATCAACATCAGTCAGGATTTTTCTTAGTGACATCAGCACAATTGTTGCATCATTTATTATCGTACCAAAGATCAACCCGAATGGAGATGGGGAAAGAAATCCTAACCCGACAGATGCGGTTTTTCCCGTTATAGAACTCGACAGATTGGCTTGTGCAATAGTGCTGAAATGCTGCCTGCGGGAAAGCCATGAGCCAAGAACATAGGCAAACGAGCTTGCGATAACTGCCAGAGGGACCAGGTACAGATAGGAAGAAAGACCCGGGGCATTCAGTACAATTTCAATCGTCTCTGAAAAAATTGTCAGAAAAAATACTGATACACATGTGATAACTATGATAAGACATAAACACAGGACAACAAGGTGAGCACCATCTTCATCTTTTTTTGGTAGATTTATTGCTTCATTGTAGGAAAGACAAGCAACAATGGAAATCAGGCCTACAATAGAAAAAAACAATTGAAAGATGCCGAAGTCTGCGGGAGAATAGAGGCGGGATAGGACAGGGGAAACGATAATTCCCAAAATCTGGCCCAGCAATGTTGCCGAAAATAACGTGATGACATTTGAGATGAACTTCGACATTCAATAAACCCACAGATGCATCTAAATAATAATTAAGTGTTCAATAATGATTCATTGGTGATTGTTTATACGTGTTATCTCTATCAGAAAAGATCCAATTTTTCGTAATTCAAAAAAATTTTGCTTTTTAATCTCGAAAAAGGACCGGGAAAATGATTCAGCCTTTTTTAGATATAATAATGAGGCACTACGGAATATGCGAAATATTTCACCCTCTTTTTCCAATATGTTAGCAATACGTAACGAACCAGTAACCAACAT
>CAVSYT010000003.1:0-260181 GCA_963732285.1 uncultured Methanomicrobiales archaeon
AGAATGCTCAAGAGTACTACAATCCTTTTTGCAATTTTTCCTTTCAGAGCACCGAGAATAAGAGGATTATCAAGATTATCCATTAAACATCGAGGATCTGTTTTTAGGCCGATACAATTTTTATTCAAAGCATATGCAATACCGAGTTCAACACATGCCCCATCATCTGGTACTCTACCATCAAGGATAATTAGAAGATAATCCGATTTTTTTATCTCATCCACATCAAGATTAAAGATGGTATTAATTGCATTTTCTTTCGATTCTCCTTTTTGTAATAAATCTGCTAATTTATTTCCATCTCTCTGTGGAAAAAAAGTTGTGTACCCATTTTTTTCCAAATATTCATTAACCAACTCATTAAAATTCAACTCGGATTGAGAAAATAGTGGTCCCGCGATATAAATTTTCTTTTTCATGAGAAATACCTCTGTCTTTTTGGAATTACTAAGTCCTGAAATACAGTGTTAAAGTATCTATCTGTCCGTACCGGATATGAAATCTCGCACTAACTCTGCGTGTGAGACACTCTCTCTGTATTGGGGGGATATCCAATCTAAATCTAACATATTTTTGTAGATCTGTGATGTTCTGTCTTCTTCTTCAAGATCCGACATAAAATTTTCAAATAGAACTGCAAACATCAATTTTATCTTATTATCTTCGTGTGCAGTTTTGGGTTGTGATAAACATTATCGTTATTAAATTTCTTTAATTTTGTCACGCATTCTGATATTGGATCAGAAAAGGAAATTTTATCTTTGCCATAACTTTCATTAATAACGTCTTTGATCAATGTATCCAGTATTAGCCAATTAATATTTTTACAATCATGAATTGGTGTGCCAAAAATTCTTTGACACTCCTTCGGAAATTTTGCTAAACGGTTTTCATCATTAAATAATTTAATTTCCGTTGCGTCCATTAAGTCACGACCGGATATGCGATATTATCTGCAAATCGTACTGCATCCTTCATACGTACACGGAAAGAGATCTTCGCCATTTTTGATCTGCTTTAGTTTAGAATCAAAATCCAAAAAATTTGACGAAGCACTGAGGCGTTAGAATTTTATTATTCACTTCTCCATTATGACAAAGAATCCCATCTAAAACCTGAACTGTCAAATAGAGATTCTCAATTTTATCTAAAAATTGAATTGCTTGAACATTATGGGCAAAAGTCCCAATGTTGTATGTTTTTTCACAAAGTTCTTTTAAAAAATTTTCACCCATATGACCATAGGGTACATGCCCAATATCATGACCTAAGGAAATTGCTTCAATGAGATCTTCATTTAGGCCCAACGCCCTTCCAATCGTTCTTGCTATTTTTGAAACTAATTGAACATGTAAAACACGGTGGGTGATGTGATCATTATCAATTAAAAAGAAAACCTGTGTTTTATCAATGTATCTCGAATAGGCCTTGGAATGCAAAATGCGATCTGAATCTCTCGAATATGGTAATTCAGAGGATGCACCGGCTTCCGCTCTTTTCTTCTAATAAATGATGAATTTTTAGTAGCATTTTGTGAAAGACTTACTTGTTCCCTTGCGATAGTCCTTTTTTCAATTTCTGACTTTATTTTTGGGTCAACATCCATGTTACGGATATCGTTCCAACTGAAATTAAATTAATTGATTCGTTTCTGTGTTTTATTTGTATTGAGTGAAAACTGGCCCCTCTCACTCAAACTCCATCCCCGCAACCATCCACCGCAGCCAACTCATCACCGTCGAAGCCCTTCTTCTCGCCGTCGTCTCATTCAACTCCACATGTTTCTGAATAATCGGAGCGAGAACCTCAACACTCAACGAAGACAAATCCCGGTCCGAAGCAATCAAACGGCCGGATAATCTCATGAAACGAAGGCCTCTTCAGCATCTGCTTCAGCAACAACAGATTCCTCCGTGAACGGTTCTCCGACTTCGCAATGTATTCCCCTTCCCGTGTCAGTGAGAATTCCGTGAGGAAGGAACCCGTTTCAGCAGGCCGAGATAATACCCGGCATTCGCGTAATAATCTCCCTGGCGCTCATCGAAATCGAAAAATTCCGCAATGGCCGGTTTATTCGAAAGACCCGCAGAATGGAAGTTGGTGACAATATCAATGACCTTGTCGAGATCGTTTGCCTGCGGGTAGGGAACATCTGGCTCCGGTCAATCCGGGATTCTGCCAGGAGTTGTTTCAGGTTCATCGGCTGTTTTACCGGCTCGTTCACCGTGAAACATTTGCTCTTGACACAGCGCAGTTCCCCGTATTCCTCCCCGAATGCAAACTGCAGGATATAGAAAAGCCCGTTCGTATAGACAAAGAACAGGGGAATGACCTCTTTTGTGGATCTGCATGACCAGTCTTTGAAGGGATAATACAACTGGCGGATATTGAAATCCTCGACACGGCCCAGTTTGGCTTCAAAGAGATAGATCTTTTCCGGGCTCTCGTATCCCGCATCGACTTCTATCTGTACCCCCTTGACCTCGGCCACATGACCGCTGCCGGGAATCGCCACGTGAAATTTTTCAGATCGTTGTCGTCCGCGAATGGTCAGGTTCAGTTCCTTCTCGTTCGTAAACGTCCTGAGCAGGGATACAAGATGGGCAAAATCGATGGCCTGTGATTCGGAAGAAAGATTCCTCACATCAAGGCTCTGGTATTCTGAATAATCCTTGGTCGGCTGGTATTCCTCGGCAGGAACTTCGGCAAGAATTTTTCCCAGGGGATAATACGTTTTTGCGGACTCATCCCGGAAGATGATATATTTTCCATTCTCTACGGGAAGAATGGAGAGTTTGTTCTGTTTGAAAACTTTCGGACGGGAATCATTCGTATCAAGTTTTGCAAGGAGCCGTGGTTCCCGGCTTCCTGCCGCTTTGATCGCATCCGCAGTGACATAGACAAAACCCTGGCGCTCAATTTCCGGAAGGAGGGGAAGGCGTATCGAATATTTTTCCCCAGGCTTCGTCATTCTGCGTCATAGAAAAAAACTCAGGTGATGTCTTCTTTACGGGATAATTCGTAATAATCAGTTCGTTGATATTTCCGCGACGTGAGCCGTTGCAGTTGATCATACGCTTCGCGGGAACACGCTCGATGGTATAATCTGCAAAAGAGATCGTCAAAGAATGTATCATCGGGATTCTCATTCTTGGGATCAGAATTACTGAGCATGATCTTTGCACCTTTCTGATCGAGTTCTTTGAAAAATTCAACTAAGCCGTACCTGATCGGTGTCGGAAAAACCGTTCTTTGAATAGGATGTGAATGAGGAAGTCTGGTTGAGAGGACGGTATGGAGGATCGAAATACACGAACGTCTGGTCATCCACAAATTTCCTGCAATCGGTGAAATCGCCCAGAATAATCTGGGTGGTTTTCAACAATGTGGAAACATCTTTCAGATTATCTTCGTTCAGGATATCCGGATTTTTGTATCTCCCGAACGGA
This sequence comes from uncultured Methanomicrobiales archaeon, assembly GCA_963732285.1. Lineage (GTDB taxonomy): Archaea > Halobacteriota > Methanomicrobia > Methanomicrobiales > Methanospirillaceae > Methanoregula. The sequence goes on from CAVSYT010000003.1 coordinate 3,450, forward strand.
ACATTGAATTCACCTTTGCTGTTCACCCGGAACAGGCCGTTGTAACAGGTACGGTTCAGAAAGATAATCTGGGCTGTCCGTTCTACCCATTCGGAACTGTATTTCTTGAAGTCGAATCCCGGTAGTTTTTGATTGAATGCATCCCGGACTTCATAAAAAAATAATTCTCTCTTCTTCTCATTTTTCGAGAGATAATCTGATTCGAGAGTTCCCAGTTCAGCCATCAATTTTTTCACGGATTTTTTAATCACGCGATATGAAAGGATCAAGTTCTATCGTTTGACATCGCAGATGTAGCAATGCTCAAAAGAAAATCTCTGATTGAGATAGAAAAAGAACGCACCGCCACCAATGAACGGCTCGACATACTTGGTAATTTTTCCTTTCTTCAAATTCTCCCGGCAAACGTTTGCTGAACTCGTTCAGTAACTGGGTTTTGCCACCGGCCCATTTGAGAAATGGCCGTGCTGCGGGAACGAGTTTCGTTTGTTTTGCCATGTTCGGGAGAACACCTGTCGGTATGAATTTCTTGTCTACAATGTTATCTTTCTAACATTATAGGATATTGAATTGACCCCTGTGAGGCGAAACAAAACCCGTTATAAACCAACTATTTTATCGTGTAGAAATGTATATTTCATATTATGGCAACAAAACGTATCAACAACCCGAAAACTCACATGGATATGCATATTGCCGAACGATCGTCAAAGAATTACACAAAAGGTTAAATAACTGGTCCTTATAAAAACAAAGCGAAAAAATAAAAAAATTAAAATCCAAATGGTCTCTAAGTGGCGGGTTGCTTTCACTATTAGATTTGACTTTTTGTAACACTGCTTTTATTTGTTCTGCTCGGGTCTTTGAACGATTTTTTACGATTTCTTTAAGTTTTGATTTCGTAATGATTTTTCCATGTGGATTTTTTCCATGTGCATCATCGTGGCAATTACTACAAAGGACGATTAAATTGCTATATACGTCTGTCCCTCCATCTTCGACAAATTTGATATGATGGACGTTATATGGAGCATTATTACAACTTGAGATCTCACATTTTCCAGTTATGTTCTTGATTTTATTTTTTTGAGTTTGAGTTAAGTTTGATTTGTTTTTTTTGCTGGATGACTCCTCATTCCCATAAAATTTGATTGGTATGATTTTTATTGGTTCAAACGCGACGCTATTTGGATTTGTTGCTTTTTTCGGCATTCTCTCTCCTTATTAACATTTTAAAGAAAAATGATGCTACAGCACTATTAACCTTTTTAAATGACACTCAAATGAAATCCGGTAATATAAATTTTTCATTTCATATCAACATCGTCTATATCTGATATCATATGTTTTACCCTTTTCAATTTCATATCCCGGACTACGGACAAACCTCCGCAAACTTACAACTCGTACACTCGGTGAGGACGATCGTGCCGTCCGGCATTCTCCCGACAAAATCCACCTTGACCGTTTCACGAAGAGGGGGTCCGTAATGATACGTGAAATCCACGTCGGCATCCGGCGTAACTCATCTTCGTTCCGAGCCCCAAAACAGCCCTTCTTTTCATTTTCCCCCTACTTCAGGTCATCTCAAGGGAGATTTGCCCTCCAAAGCGCAATAAAGAGGAAACTTTTAGAGCGATTAAATGCCGTTTTTTGGCATTTACTGCCCAAAATAAGAGCCGTTAAAATGCAGTGAACTTTAATCCGGCAAATCTCGCAAATAATGCAGGAAAATGATACCCCCTCATGCCCGGGCACCCCACCTCTCCGTCGGAGAAGTGGGTCTGCGGGAGAGCATCTCTTACGGTGTCCCGGGCCGGAATGATCGAGTCCCCAAAAAGGGGGTTCTTTTCCCTTTGACCCTGCTACCCCCCCAGCTTGAGAATGGGCTGCCAAAAGCTCGCTAACATTTCACAGTTCGATGCAAAATGCCTCGTTAATCAGCCATTTGAAAATCACTGCATTAAATGCGTTATTTAAAAAGTCTGACGAATGGACACGCTTTTTGCACCTATCGCCGGAAAATGGCTTCTCCAGATTGGCAAACCGGGCATTTTACGGGGTTATTTGGGATGAGGGTATGCCCCATCCCTGCACATGGGTCCCGGGGGGTCTTACCGGGAATTTCCCGGCCTTATCTCACTCCTTCGCTCCCTGAGCCGCCAGTCGTTCCCGTGCAGCCTGCATCGCAGACTTGAGTTTCTGCTCCAGCACTTCGCGGGGCGGGAGATCGGTAAGATATTCAGAGACATGAATCCCGGATTTATCGAGTTGCAGGAGGCGGATCTGTTCCTGGTCTGCACCAGCACAAAGGATCAATCCAAGGGGTTGTTCCTCGCACGATTCTTTCTCGTTCTGCTCCAAGCCACCTGAGGTAGAGTTCCATCTGACCTTTGTATGCCGCCTTAAAATGACCAATCTTTAATTCTATTGCGATAAGCCGGTGGAGTTTCCGGTGGAAAAAGAGCAGGTCGAGATAAAAGTCTTCGTTGCCGATTACCATACGGTATTGCCGTGCGACAAAGCTAAACCCGGCGCCGAGTTCAAGGAGGAACTGCTCCATCTCCCGCAGGATGGCAGATTCGAGATCATCTTCACTATAGGTATCCCTGAACCGGAGAAAATCAAGAATATAGGGATCGCGAAAAACCAGATCGGGTGTCATCCGGTCTTCCGTGCGGAGGGCAGAGAGTTCCTGCTGTGCAAGAAGCTCCGGTTTCTTTGAAAGTGCTGTCCTCTCAAAAAGCATCGAATCAATCTTCAGTTGCAGTGTCCGTGTGCTCCATCGCTCGATACGACTCATCTCCGCGTAAAAATCACGTTTAAGCGGGTCATCGATATACATAATCAGCCGGATGTGTGTCCAGCTGAGCGTGGGAACCAGGGATCTCACAATGTGTTCATCAGGAAAAACTTCGGCAAAACGAATCATATTGAAAATGTTGCGTTTGCCAAACCCTTCTCCAAATTCAAGTTTTAATTGTGCACTCAGTGCGTGCACAATCTGTTCGCCGTACCCTGCACGCTCCTTGCGGAGGATTTCCCGGTGGATCCGCTCACCGATTCGCCAGTAGAGTAGTGTCAGCCCGGCATTGATGGTAACTGCAACTGCAGAACGTGTGTCAGTTATGAGATGCCGCAAGTCGACAAGTAACTCTTCCTGGATCAGTTTTGGTACAGTAAGTGTTTCCTCACGCACTTGTGGCAGATTTCTTTTCCGGTTCGTATCAGCCATCGCTCATCATACTCACAAATAATTCCGTGTTCAAGTCTTGACAGAGTCCTGATAACGTGGAGCCATGAGGAGAGTGAAAGTGAAACCTCTTCCTCGTTCAGTACTCTATCTGATGCAAGCCCCGTCACCACACACGGGTCCTGGTGAGACCCGCTCAGGAGATTTCCCTGATGGCACCTTCACGAAAAAGTTTAACCGGGTTTTTAGAAAAATTTTGAACAAAACTTTGGTGAAAAAATTTCAAGTGAACCCTGCAATAAAAATTTCACACAATCCACTCATGAAAAAAATCCTTCCTCTATCAGCATTTCCCAACCCCCTCCATTCCGCCCACGTCCCGGCCTCCGCTCCCTCAAAATACAAAACAAAGCCCAACCCGATCCCCATCTCGGTGAAGACCTCCCGATATCAGATAGAAAACTCCTGGAGTAACGGCATGAACCTGGGGTCCGTAAGAAAACGTAAAATCCACGTCGGCATCCGACGTAAGCGTTCTTCGTTCCGAGCCCCAAAACAGCCCTTCTTTTCATTTTCCCCCTACTTCAGGTCATCTCAAGGGAGATTTGCCCTCCAAAGCGCAATAAAGAGGGAACTTTTGGAGTGATTATATGCCGTTTTTTGGCATTTACTGCCCAAAATAAGAGCCAATTAAAATGCGGTGAACATTAATCGGCAAATCTTATGCAAATAATGCAGGAAAATGATACACCCCTCATGCCCGGGCACCCCACCTCTCCGTCGGAGAAGTGGGTCTGCGGGAGAGCATCTCTTACGGTGTCCCGGGCCGGAATAATCAATCCCAAAAAAGGGGGTTCTTTTCCCTTTGACCGTGCTACCCCCCCACCCCCCTTGAGATTTGCCTCCCAAAAGCATACTATTAGCGTTTCACAGCGCCACGCAAAACGCTCCTTTTGGCGTAAATCGTGCTTAAAATGCGTTTTTTGAAAAAGTGTGTGAAAATGTACGGTTTTTTGCACCTTGTGCCGGAAACGGGTTCTCCGGATGGGCAATCCGGGCGCGTAAATGAGCCGGATTGGGGAGTGGGAATACAGGTATCCGGGGGGTGTCTCCGGATGCAGGTGGCGAATGCCCGTCCGGCAATACAGGAATAGTGTTAAAAAACCATCAGAGCATCCGGGTGAAAAATGGTTATGCAAAGATTTTTTTTGTCGGAATAAATAGTATCAGGTATCCCCAGGGTTTTCTGATCCCGTAATAATCCTCCCGCGAGGGTGGCATGTGTCCTTATATTCGTACGGTGGTACAGGGCAGGACCGGCCGGAAATCCTGCCGGGTAAAACAAGGTGATGCAGATGGAGGTTAACGATAGTGTCCCCGTCGCAGTTCTGCTTGCCGCAGGCACGGTCCTGCAATACTTCCTTTCCCTGCTCCACACGCTGCTTATACCGGATGTAATCACCGCGTTTTACTGTCTTGCAATCATTCTCTTCAGACCGAAATTGCACGAAGCCCTTGCAATCGGCATCATCGGCGGGGGCCTGTCCATGCTGATCCCCGGTTCCCTTCTCGCTCCTGCAAATCTTTTCAGCGGGCTTGCAGGTGCGTATACCTGTTTTTATTTCTCTACCCTTTTACGGGACACACGGGCCCTTGCCCCGCTCATCACCACCTTTGGTGCTACCCTGATCAGCGGTGTCACCTTTGCTGCGATCGTCACGGTTGTCCTGTCCGCAACGATCATTGCCAGCTACGGCGATTTTACCGGATTCCTTCTGGCATACCTCCCCATCATCGCGATTACGGCAGTTCTTAACGGGGTCATTGTCCAGGCTCTCACTATCGTTACGGGCCGGGTGCTGGCGCCGGCATGAACAAACGGGAGATGATTTCTGAAAAATCAGCGCGATTGAGCGGGGTACAGGGAACCTTTTTCACTCTTACCCGACATTCTCCCGCGAGAGTTCCTTGGCGCCATCAAATCTGCCGGTTTATTAAATTCTTATCCCAAATAAAAAATGCATGAAGATAGCACTTACCGTCATTCTGGTTATCCTCGCCGTGCTTGCCTGCGGGTGCACGGCAACCGCCCCCGGTAACCCCTGCAGCAGCACCCCCGGTAACAACGACGACTCCCGATCTCACCGGGATATGGACCGGAACATCGGCCGGGCATTTCAATGCCTTCGGGTTCCGCGAGCAGCTCTCCCCGAAGTACAACATCACGGAACAGAGAGGGCAGTCTTTTGTCGGTTATGTTGAATACACGCGGCCGAATGGAACACTGGATTCCGAGGAGTTTTCCGGGGTCATCAATAACCGTGGTGAGATCTTCCTGGCCCAGCTCGATGCCGGAGTTGTCATTGGTGATCTTACCGGGCCGGATGCGATGGAACTCAGTTATATCGAAGACGGGCCTGATGCCAAAGCCATAATTATCCATCTCACCCGGCAGAAGATCTGAATAATTTCCCTTTTTTTCGCTTAAAAAAAAGAGACTTCGTGAACATTAAAAAAACACGCCCCGCAATTTTCCCCTCATCATTTCATCGTTTAATCCGCCGGAAATTCTCGCTCCTGGTCGTCCAGACAAAGCCCAAACCGCTCCCCCGTCCCGGTGAAAATCCCCCCGGGAAATTATTCTTTTTTAGGGGTCATAAGAAACGCACCGCTCCCAAATGCCCAGAGGTAGAGGGGATACGCGATAATCCGTTCCATACCTCCCACACCCAGTCCGACATAGTTTTTAGTTCCGAGAAGAATTATCGCAGCAAGTGTGATAATACCGAGTGCTCCGGAGATCCATGCCCATGGTACGGGAAAAACTCGGAATGATACAATCGCAAGAATGCCCCCGATGAGAAATACGATTGCGGCAGCGATCAGATGAGGTGTACCGGTGTCTTCCGGAAATATCCCGACACAAACCTCCCCAATACCAATCAACGCCATCATTGAGGTAAACCATATATCGGTCCCTGCCTTCAGGAGAAGGTACGCAGCAACTATGAGCAGGATGCCAAAGACAACGACCGATGAGTTGAAGATCAGTGCGGTCGATCCAACCCCAAGATCGCTGATAAACTGCGTGACATGATAGCTTGGATAGAGCACTTCAGAAACAACGATACCCATAAGGGACCAGAAAGCTCCGATGAAGATGAGGGCCCCTGCCAGATTTTTGTTGTTGAAATTCATTAACCCGATTCCTTGAACAATAATCCTATTTTTCTGAAAGATAATTGTTATGTACTGCGTTCCGATCGAGTGCTCATTCTTGGGACTTTATAAAAAATATTAACCGTTCGTTTAAATTCGGGACAATATCCTTGATAACTATTGATCCCTTTCAAAAGTTTGCGTTGCTTTCACCCACAACAATTATCTCATCATTTTTTCTATCATCCCGTAATGACGGTGCGAGTATATCTGATGCGAAGAGAAACATTTTGCATGGGTTGAACCCCCCCATCCAACCACGCTCCGGCCTCCGCCCCCTCAACTTACCAAAACAAAGCCCAAACCGCTCCCCTGTCCCGGTGAAAATCCCCCGGTATCAGATAAAAAAATTCCAGAGGGACATGAAGAGGGAGTCCGGAAAAACATATGAAATTCATGTCAGTGAGTGACGTTGGGGCACAAAGGCCCGGGCCCCAAAACCGGCCTTATTTTCCTCTTGATCGTCCTACCTGCCCGGTCCCCTCCCGGAATATATCTGCTCCGGCAGGTCCGGAGCAAAAGAGTGTCCCCGGCAATAAAACTTCCGGCAACGGTTCAGCAGGCCATGATCCGTCCGTGAACCCTTCCAGCGTTCTTCGACCTCACACCGATCTATGAAAAAAATGGATGGGTTATTAGCGTGTACATGTATGGCGACAGGCTTCCCAAGCCATTTCGCATTGAATGCAATAGGTTGCTCCACAGGAACTATAGCAAACCTCTTTGGCATCTCTACAATTTTGCCAGCATGGATTTTGCTCACGGTTCTCCGGTGGCTGTATCGCGTTCTGCTGCGGCATATCAACGGCAAAATAGTATATCCCGGCAAAAATACATCCGGCAAGCGCGAGGCAGACAATGAACAATATGAGCCGGGCAAGCGGTGACTGTGGGTTATCCGTTTTCAAAAATAAACACATCCGTATTATATTTTTTTGGGATTGAAGTGCATAAATACTCTGGGATATTGAATTTTCCATGGACTTTTTTCCTCTCAACCATCCGTTGAGACATAGGGGAATGCATTTTTTTAGTGTCTGATCACCATCCCCCTGATTGCTGGTACACTTTCAATCCGCATGTCAGGTTTATTCCCGTTGATGGTGGCCAGTGCAACCGATCGTATCTTTTCAGGAAGTGACAAAGCCCGTGCTTTCACTTCCCCGGTGTCTGCTGTGGGATCTACAAACCCTGCGGGTGATGGGCAGGGTCCGTCCCTCCACCCCGCAACCTTTCACTCCCCCACTCTCCGTAGTTCCCCCCAAACCCCATCCTTAAACTCCCTTCAATAAGCACTTCCCACCCCCTCATCCGTCGACGTCATGGCCCTTCGGTTATTGAAATTAAAACAGGCACACCCAAATACCAATATCCCCGAATGAAAAGGATGCTTCTCTTCCTCGACACCGAAACCACCGGCCTCCCCAGATATTACGCAACGGAGCCTGCAAAAAAATGGCCCCGGGTGGTCCAGCTGGCCTGGTCACTCTACGATACTGATGGCAACAGGGAGAGCCGGAATAGTTTCATCATTTACCCGACCGATTTCACCATCCCCCTGGACTCGGTAAAAAAACACGGCATCACGACCGAGCGGGCGAAAGCTGAAGGTGTGTCGCTGCACAAAGTGCTCCCGCAATTCAACGCCGATGTGGAGAAAGCGACGAAAGTTATTGCCCATAATATTGCGTTTGACCTGCCGATAGTCAATACTGAATTCATGCGGTGCAGGCTGGAAACAAACCTCCTCGAAAAACAGAACTTCTGCACCATGAAACCCCGGGAAATTGTCTCGTGGTGTAAAATTCCCAAAGCCTCCGGGCAATGGATACAAGTGGCCGACCTTAACCGAGCTGCACCTGCAGTTATTCCAGGAGGAATTTACCGGCAGCCATGATGCCGGTGCTGATGTGGATGCCTGTGCACGATGTTATTTTGAATTACGGAAGCGGGGAATTATCGGGGAAGAATAACCGGACGATAAGATCGATTCCCTGAGTTTTCCGTTAATCATTTCTCTTGTCGGGGTTCGCATCCATTACTGATACCATTTTTACGTTTTTGTGCCAGTTGCCATCCGGACAAACCTCCGCAAACTTACAACTCATACACTCCCGCTGCGAAGGCCGGGCCGGGAAATCCCCGTACTCATACGAAGCATTCATCATCGCAAATTCCCGGGGGATCATCTCCTGCACCTCGCGTAACTGCTCGTCGTAGAAAGCGATAGGGCTTTGTTGCGCCGGTCTTTAGGAACACGAGCTCGGTGCTGATCTCATCGGCACTTTTCTGGTAATACTCCTTTGCCCAGAGCACATATGCCGCCATCTGGAGTTCCGTCTCGTACTCGTCATCGTCCCTGCCGGTCTTCCAGTCGGTGAGAACGAGCGTGCCGTCCGGCATTCTCCCGACAAAATCCACCTTGACCGTTACCCCGACATCCCCGATGTGGAAATGATCGAACTGTTCGTGCCGCAGGCATTCCCGGTTCTGGTAGTCTGGCCACTTCCCGAAGAAGGTCTGCAGGCAGGTCTTCCCGTTCTCTTCAATGGCGGCAAAAAATGAACTCGGGATCTTCTCGCCATTGTGGTATTCGGTGAAGGTCTCGCCGCCGATATTTTTGTAGAGCGAGACTTTCTTCGAGAACGCTGTCATTGCCTCGGTAAGATCCATCGGCTTGTTCTCGCAATGGAGTTGGATCTGCTGTGTCGATGATATCGTGAATGAGCTGGCCCTGGACAACGAATTTGGAGGTGAAGTTCTTGAGCCACCGGATTTTTTCGGGATCAACGACTGGGTGCGGATTTGACATACGGGGCGATGTATTCAAAATAGTACTGGCGCTGGCACCGGTTCCAGACCCGGTGTTTGGTGAAGGACCAGGAATTTATTTTGAAGAAGAAGGGATCCAGGTCTGGCATATATTCCGGTTGAGGACTGGTGCGAAATATCTTCCTCTTTCACTTTTGTCTTTCATCGACCAGGTCCTCCAACGAATCAGTTATTATCGTCCTGTAACCAGCCTGAACACAAGCCCGGTTCTACCCCTCTGGTTCGTCTCGTATCTGCCTGGAAATTTCCCGGTAAACATTCGAGAAAAAAGGATTCTAAAATTTTATAGGAGATCTAAGGATGCGATTATCTTTTAGTCTGCATCAGCAAGAATCGCATGCAGTCCATCAATGACAATCGGAATTTTCTTTGAAATCGTCTCCCACAGGAGCTCATAATCCACGCCAATATACCCGTGGATTACTTTGTCCCGCAGACCGGCAATGCTCCGCCAGGGAATATCCGGGTACTGTAAACGGATCTGTTCCGGCAACAGTTTTGTTGCTTCCCCCATGACGGCAAACTTGTACAGCACCGCAGAATGTGTCCTGTCATCATCAACGAATGTTTCAAATGACATCCCCTGAGTAAAATCGCGGATAGCCTCTGCTGCCTGTAAGATATCATACAGGAGCAGGGAATACTCTCTCATGCGTACACAACATCCCGGTAAACCCCGTCACGGATCTCGGGACGAAGTGCCCGCGGGGTAGCAAGATCAACGTGTCTCCCGATTTTTTCTTCGAGGTACTGCGAAAGCTCAATGAGATCAAAGAGATCAGCTCCCTCTTTAAAATCGACGAGGATGTCCACATCGCTGTCAGCACGTGCCTCTTTCCGGGCAAACGAGCCGAAGACGCCAATCCTGCGGACTTTATACCGTGCGGTAAGATCATCCTGCAGGGACCTGAGCAGGTCAAGAATCTCATCACGGGTTATCGTTAGCATTCTCATGTTCCTATCTGGTGTGCCTCACAATAATCATTTCCCTAATAGGTGAACCGGTCCATTCCGCGATCGCTTACTCTCTTAAAAAGCACTGTTAATGCACAATCCGGAGCCCATCCCAGGTCCTCATCAGGATCAGGTAGTGCCTTCCCGGAAATTTTCCGGTCGGACTATGCATGATAAATTTCAACCGGACCTCGCTCATAAAAGTTTCCCAAATACCTACACCAACCGTACCCTCTCCCCCCAAAACCCCCTACCGTTTAATACTTCTCAACCCCTTCATTCCGCCCACGCTCCGGCCTCCGCCCCTGAAAGGTACCAAAACAAAGCCCAGCCTGATCTCTTTCATGGCGAAGATTCCCATAAATCAGATAGAAAACTCCTGGAAGAATTGCATGAAGTGGGAATCCGGAAAAAAACGTAAAATTAACGTCGATTCACGCCGGAATTTTCCCGGATTTGAACCCCAAAACAGCCCTTCTTTTCATTTTTCTCCTGCTTCGGGTCATCTCAAGGGAGATTTGCCCTCCAAAGTGCAATAAAGAGGAAACTTTTAGAGCGATTAAATGCCGTTTTTTGGCATTTACTGCCCAAAATAAGATCTATTAAAATGCGGTAAGTCTTTAATCCGGCAATTTCCGCAAATAATGCAGGAAAATGATACATCCCTCATGCCCGGGCACTCCTCCTCTCCGTCGGAGAAGTGGGTCTGCGTAAGAGCATCTCGTACAGTGTCCCGGGCCGGAATGATCGAGTTCCAAAAAGGGGGTTCTTTTCCTTTTGACCGTGCTACCCCCCCACCCCCATTGCGATATGCCTCTCAATAGCATCTGTTAAGGTTTTATAGTGCCATGCAAAACCCTCAGTTTGGCGTAAATCGTCCTTAAAATCGGTTTTCTGAAAAATTGTGCCGGAATCCGGTGTTTTTCGCAAGTATGCCGGAAATTGGTTCTCCGGATGGGCAATCCGGGGCCGTAGCGGTGACGGATTTGGGGATGATAATGCAGGTATTCCGGGTCGTGGATCTCCGACAAAAATGGGTAGTGGGGTGAATGCAGGTCCCATGAGGTGATCTCGTTACGTCGGTACTGGGGTTCCCCGTCTGAGAACCCCCGGCCCCCTAAATCCCAAAACAAAGCATAAACTGCCCCACGTTCCGGTGAAGATTGCCCCACATAAAAAATCTGCAGAAAAATCCGCTCCAGGCCGGTGATGTCTTAAGATAAGGCTCAGAACGATCGTATCCTGCGAACCCCTGCCCGATAGTGCCCGGGTTCCCGCTCTTAAAAAAAGGTTACGAATATTTTTGAAGTCAAAGGTTTTTTTATCATCCCCGGCATCGCATGATGTCAGTATGGTGTCGAAAAGAACGATAAAAAAGATTCCTCTCCTTTCCTTTCCTGCAGGGCTGATGATCCTTATCCTGCTCATCGTTGCTGCAGGATGTACCGGTACATCACCGGGATCCTCCGGGCAACCATTGACCGGCACTGAATGGACCCTGACGGATTATGTTTCCGGTGGCAAATCCCTGCAAACCCTTGACGGTACCAGGATCACTATATCCTTTGGTGATGGCGGGCAGATCACCGGCACAGCCGGCTGCAACCACTACTTTGCCCGTTATGAGATGAAAGGCACGGCAATCACGATCGGACAGGCAGGATCCACGGAAATGGCCTGCATGGCAGACGGCGTGATGGAGCAGGAGAGTACCTACCTCACGCTCCTGGGCAAGGCAGCATCCGTGACAACCGGGAATGACCGGCTCACTTTTGCAGATGCAACGGGGACAACTATCCTCTCGTATGCCCGGATTGTTCCGCCAGCCCAAGAACCCCTTGCAGGCACGAACTGGACACTTGATTCGTTTTACACGGGTGATGCCGTTTCATCGGTTATATCCGGGACAACTATCACTGCGGTCTTTAACGAAGAGGGACGTGTTTCCGGTTCAGCCGGGTGCAACCATTATTTTGGAACATATACGGTAACCGGGAAATCGCTGTCGATCAGTTCAATCGGTTCGACCAGGATGAACTGTTCCGGCCGGGGTGTCATGCTGCAGGAGAGCACCTATCTTGCCTCCATCAGTAAGGCAGCCTCATTCACCATCAGTGGTACCCGGGCTGAGCCTGGCAGACGTGAATGGTGTAACGCTCCTTTCATTCACAAAAGAATCCTGAGGGGAAACAGGGTCAGATCTTTTTTTTTTAAATTTTATCTCATTTGTCAATTATTCGTCCATCTATTGGTTACAGCCCGGCCCTGGTCCCCTTACCGGCGCGGGGGTGCCCCCTGTCACTCTCCCTGCCGTGAGCCGATGTAAGACCGGGCCGGGCTCTCAGAAACGTATCATATGAGACGGGCTGATGGACCCGTATTTAAGGAACGGGAAGGAAAAGCATGGTAAAGGATCTCCGTAAAACACCCAAAAGACATCATGCCGCTTCTAAAAAAAAAAGGTTTTTTCAGGCTGCCCTGCCTATGCCAATCTCCAGCAGGTCCTCACCGATGATCAGCGTTCCGGAGAAGGTCTTTTTGGCCTCCTGCAGGTGCGCAGCGGGGGTATTGCCGGGCACGATGTGGTTGAGAACCAGTGTCCTGACCCCGCAGTCCGTGGCCACCTGCCCGGCCCCTGCCGGCGTTGTGTGTGACTCTTGCATGTGCGTCTTCAGCGCAGCCATCGGGCTCCCCGGTTCCGGCGTACCGAACTTCAGGTCGATCCAGGCCGGGTCGATAACCTCGTGAACCAGGATATCGGCACCCTTTGAGAGCTTCTGCAGGTTGCCCTTCGTGTCGGGACCGGTGTCTCCCGAGAACACAACCGACCCGTCAGCCGTATCGAAGCGGTACGCGAATGCCGGGAATACCTGGTGGTGATCCACGAGGGTGGCCGTGACGCGGACATTTGCATCACGGTACACCTCGAACGGATCCATTGCCGGGCAGGTCTCACTATCGGGATCTGCCACTTCGACCGGGAGCGGGATATCGTAGGGCCCTGTACCGCCGATCTCTGTCACATTGACCAGTTTCGTGAAATCCGGGTAACCGTTGTCGAGCACCATGTCGTTGATGGTCTGTGCATAGGCCTGCCAGATCGTCATCGTCATCTGCCGGGTGCCGGGGTTTGTCGTTATCAGGGCAGGATCGGCACTGTCGGTTGAGATAATCTGCCCGCCGCGCTTGAGATAACCGGTCCGGTCGGCTTCCAGCTGCCCCCGGTTGCCGGGCCCGAATACCTTCAGGGGAACCCGGACGGTCTTGTTCGTCACCGGATCGGTTACCATGCCAAGGCCTGCCCCGGGGCCCGTCAGCAGGAGTACCGGATAATCCGCGGTATGGTCCTGGTGGAGGTGGGTGAAGAAGAGCGCTTTCGCATGCGAGAGAAACGTGGAGGAGCCGTCCTGGATTCTGCCGCCGGGCGATTCCACGAATTTTCCCTCATTGAAGGCTTTTGAAAGCCGGGCTGAAGAACCTTGCCCCATGTCGATGATATAGAGGGTATCTCCCACAACCAGGGCGGACGAGGAGCTTGCGCGATCGGAGTCCGGGTAGAAAGTCACACCCCCGGTAGTTCCAAGCAGCACGAGCCGTGTCCGGTACACCTCTTTTGCGGGGCTGTTTGTGACCCTGGCCGCAGTGCCTTGTAGTGTAGAAACTCCGGCTGGGAGATCCGGCATCGCAGCCTGTAGAATTCCGCCCTGCCCGGGACCGGCAGCATCCGCGGTCATTTTTCCCCTGCCTGCACTATCCGCAGATGCCAGCACCGTCAGGAATACCAGAACAATCAGAATACCGGCCAGCCGGCCCCATCGTACACCCATGTTTTTCACACATCCTGTAAGCTGAAATAACATAGGTACAGGGGTGTTAAGGAGATTCTGATCTTTTTCTGATGACCAGCCCGCCGGACTGAGATATCAGAGAGCCGGCGTAAGACCGGGCGGGAAAACAGGCCTTCTTTTCATCTTTCCTATTCAAATCCGGCTGCAATGTCCCTTCAGGTTTTTTGACGTGAAATCCGCCAGCCCCCGATCAGATAGTATGTATCCGGCCTCCCGTTCATTCCTTTTCATCTTTCCCCTCGGGTGGAGGGGGCCCGAGCAGGAACCCGATCCACCGGGTCTCATCAAACAGTTCACAGACCATCTGAACAAAGAGCGTTAAGGGAACTGCAAGAAGAACACCGATTCCGCCAAGAATCCATCCCCAGAAAAAAAGAGAGATGAACACAACGGCAGTAGAGAGTTCCAGTCCCCGGGCGGCGAAGTGGGGGAACAGAATGTATTCGGCAAGGAAGTCCATCAGCCCGGATCCGGCAATTACCAGGAGGGCCTGGAGAGGCCCGAGATCGAACCAGGCAAGGAGCATGGGCGGAACAATGGCAATCCAGAACCCGATATTCGGGATGAAACCGAGCAGGAAGGCTAAAAAACCCCAGAATATGGCGTATTTCACCCCGAGAAGTGCGAGAATAATTGCCGTTCCGATACCCGAGGCAAGGTTCACCTCAGTCCTGATAACGAGGTAGTCAACGTTTTTCTGTGCGAGATCAATGAACCGGTTCAGGTCACCGGGCCGGAGTTCCCCGATGATGATCTGCAGCTTTTGCGAGAATCCCTTTGCTTCAAAGAGTAAAAAGAGGGTGGTGAGAAAGACCAGGACCAGGGGACTTGCAATGTCCCAGAGATTGCTGATAAGACCGCGGATTTCGGCAGAAAATAACTGGATAAGGTTCTGGAGTGTCAGGGTTGCCGGATCGATCCCGATCGAGATGAGAAACGGGCTGGCGAGTTCAAGGCTGCTCTCAAGTTTCTCCAGGTAGCCGGGAAGATCGGACATGGCCTGGATAAAGGACCCGGCTATCATAACAATGAAAACAGCAATGATGGCAAAGAAGATTATCAGGGTGAGGATAAGGGCCGAGCGGGTGGAGAGACCTTTTCTTTCAAACCAGTGGAGGAGCGTGCCGAAGATAAGCGTAAGGTAGACCGACAGGATAAACGGACCGAGAATAGGGGATGCAGCCTGTATCCCGGCGAGGAGTATTATTACTGCAGCCAGGGTGATCAGGATACCGGATACCTTCGATAGCGATTGAGCGGGATTCATGGAAAGCGGATTCCTGATAATTGTATCTGGTTTTAGTCTTGCGCAGGTACCCTATAAACGTTCTCCGGTTATCCGTTCTCTCCCGTACAAGCCCGGTGTTTGAGAGACCTGGCAGGTGTGTAGTCTGCTGCCGGACTGGTTCAGCGAGTGTGTGTCGGGATTCCCTGCCCTGTTCTTCATTTTTGGGTCTGCAAATATCTCCTATGATTTTTTTGACCGGAATGTTGACCGGATCAACCTGCCCGCACGCCCTCTCCCGTTCAGGAGCCGAACAGGGGACCCAGCTCAACCTTCTGCCAGTCCTTGTCCATGACCTTCATCCAGAGGGTCCGTGACGCTGGCATGAAAACGACCTGGTGATTGGAGGAGTACTTCTCGCCAAAGAGTTCCGAATGACAGAACTTTGCCCCGCCGTTCTCCAGGCACACGTCACGGATCTGCATCATCTTCTGCGCATCGATCGATCCCTTTGCTTCTCCGGCCAGCCGGAGGAGGTTGTTGTAACGGGAGAGCGAGTGCTCGGGAGGTGCAGCGAGGTTCCAGGCCGGGTCGGCGAAATGGTTGGCCGCCGCAATGACCCCGTCACCGGTCCTCAGTATCGTTTTATTGGTCATTTTCTCGTACACATATGCCCCGTCCGGTCCTGCAACATCCACGATCCACGCAACATCCGGGCTGGTCCCGCGGATGCCGGCGTCAAGGCCTTTCAGGTCCGAGTAATCGAGCATGAACCGGAAGAATTCCGTGATGAATTCCGGGCGGGTTTCCGGCGCAGCATCGTCAAGGCCCGCGTTGTCATCAGCAATGAACAGCCCTTTGCTGTTCATGAAGGTCTCGGGCCGCATTCCCGCGGGGCTCCAGGTTGCAATGCCGTTGCTGCCGTCAGTGGGCCGGTACACCGCAAGGACGTACCATTTGGTGTACGGCATTACAGCATCGTCCAGGTCCCAGTTGCGGGAGGCCACTACGGAGCCGTCGGTTGTGTAGTCCCCCCAGGTGGCAAGGTACGAGCAGGACATCGGAACCGGGGGCTTGGCCATGAGCTGGAAGATTGCCCCATAATAGAGGACTGCGATATCATCAGGTGTCAGGCCCGGAGGTCTCCGACATGCCCCAAAAGATCTCCTTTACGCGCTGCGGATAAAATGCTGGTATCTCGCGTCCGTATTCCCGGATCTCTTCCTGCGTATATCCCCGTTTGGCAAGGGTGTCGAGAAGGAACGTGTACTCCTCGTTCAGTTCGTTTTTCATCAGGCCGCCGTACTGCCGGCCCATCTGCCGGTAGGTGCCGGAAAGGACGATGACCGGGTAATCCCCTGCAGAGAACCGCTGTCCGCCTTCGAATGAAGCAACAGGTGTAAGGTCAGTGCTGATCGCCGGCTGTGAGAAGGACACCATCTGTGGCAGGGAGAGTGCAGCAGCGTTGCCGGTAAGAAAGCAGAGCGCAACGAGAAGAGCGATGAGTTTCATATTCGTTTGTGTTTTTTTTAATGGATTAATCCTCTGATTCATGTCTCTTTCTCCTCGTCCAACCTCCTGCCCGGCAATCGATCGCTATTCTGAAAGGATCCCTTCGCGATTATTCCGGTGCCCGGCCGAATCCTGCAGGTCATTGACCTAAAAATCGTAAAGGCCCTTTATATTTCATACAGTATTGACAAAAACCGGGCGGGTCGACACGTGCTGATTGTTATGACACTCACCCGCTCTCCCGAAACTCATATGTGGCTCTGCGGCGAACAAAGTACAGTTTTAATCCTTATAGGGAAGCGGGAGTGAATCAACAATGCACATTACACAGGTACAATTGAAAATGATTGCAATCGGGCTCATCCCGGTTTTCTTTATACTCTCCTTTATCATGCCAAATACCACCACGACTACCATCCTGTTAGCGATGGTGATGATCACCGCCGTTGTGATCTCTATTAATTGGATGGTCAATGGAGAAGCGGGAAGCAGGGAAGGAAGATGACCTGCTGGCAATTCCTCCCAAGAAATAATCCGGGAGCACGGTTGACCTCCCCCTTTTTGTGAGTCCTGTAATGCCGGGCCCTGTCATATGCGATCTTCCTTTACGTCCACCATTGTCCTACCGTTCCTGCCTGCCGGAGCAGTGACCTTCCCGTTGCCTCACACCATTTGACAATATTCATTGTCACACAGGGGCAATACGAGTGCTATGAAGGCATTTCACGTTGCGGTGATTCTTTTCATCATCGTAGCATCAGTCTCGCTCGCGGGGTGTACCACTACGGTAACCGATCCGAAAATCGCTGAAATGAAAGGGGTTGCAGGACAGACTCACCCTTTCCATCAACAATGACCTTGGCGATCTCAAAGCAGGAATACAGAATAACTCTCATGCCCTCTCCACGACAGGTCTTGCGGGTCGCAACGCAGAGGCAGTCCTGGCAGAAAATCTCATGCGTCACCCGTGGGCTGTCTCTTCAGTCGTCATCTCACGGGATGGTATCGTTACAACGGCGGTGCCCCAAAACTATGCCGGGATGGTTGGCAGGAACCTGAGCTGGCAATCGCAGGTCCAAAAGGCAAATACGGAGCGTGTTCCTATTGTCAGCGATGTCTTCCGGATGGATGAAGGTTTCACCGGGATCTCGCAGAGTTACCCTGTTTTCTCCTCTTCGGGAGAATATCTCGGCTATACCGATATCACGTATGCGGCGGATGTTTTCCTCGGCCGGCACATCGATCCGGTGATCAGCAGCACGGGTTATGATGTATGGGTAGTGCAGTCGGACGGGACCGAGATTTTCGACACGACAAAAGAAGAGATTGGGAAAAATATTTTGTCTGACCCTGTCTATGCAGATCCCCTTTTAAAGGAAGTATTAACCCGGATCGTTAAGGAGCCGTCCGGTACAACGAACTATGTTTTCTGGGACAAGGAATGGAACAGGAATGTCACCAAGACTGCGGTCTGGGACACTGCAGGGATCGATGGGGCAACATGGCGTGTGGTAGTCACCAGTGCCGAAAGTGAACCCGGCGTGAAAACTACCCGGATACCGGTGACCGTGGGAGAGGCGAATGATGCCCGCTCTGCAAATCTCACCCGTTTTGTAAAGGGGGCTTATACCTATGCACAGGAACACGGCAGGGAGGCTGCACTCCGGGAGTTCAATAACCCGAACGGAACATTCATCGAAGGGGACCTTTACGTATTTGCGTACGAGATGAACGGGACGGTAATTGCGCTGCCTTACCAGCAGGGCCTGCTCGGGACCGACCGGACCGGGATTGCCGATTCCAACGGGGTTGCATTTATCGACCGTTTGATCGAAGTTGCCCGTGATGGCGGGGGTTCAGTCTACTACATCTACCCGAATCCCGAGGATAACTACCGGGAGGAGTTTAAGCTCTCCTCTGTTATGCCGGTTGACGATGAATGGTTCGTAGGGGCGGGAATATACCTGCCCGAACTGCCTGCCGGGTTCAACAGTACAGAACGCGACGAGCTGGTTGAGAGGGTAAAGCAGGCCCGCGGGTATGCACACGTCGAGGGTGCAGACACGGCGATTGCCGGTTTCAATGATCTCAAGGGTGTTTTTGCCGATGGAAGCCGGTATATCTTTGCATACGGCAATAACGGGACCACGCTCGCACTCCCGTTCCAGCCTGAACTGATCGGCTCGAACCGGATGAATTTCACGGATTCCCACGGGGTAAAAATTATCCAGTGGGAGATCTCGGCAGCCAAGCGGGGCGGAGGATTTGTGTACGTGGATTATCTCAATCCGGATACCGGGTTACCCGGGCTGAAACTCTGCTATGTCGCACCGGTAGATGACACATGGTTTGTGGGGTCCGGGATCTATACCGACGGCAATGAATGGGGGGTAATGTAACTATCTGAAGAAAGGCATCGCATCAGGAGGGGTACGGAAGGATGCGGGAAATTCACTTCGGTAGACGATGTGAGGGGGGATTCGTCCCGAGCCCCAAAACAGGGGGTTCTTTTCCCTTTGACCCTGCTACCCCCCACCCCCCTTTGCGTTTTATATTTCGATGAAAAATGCTCTGTTTAGCCTTAATCCCAAGCAAAATACGTTTCTCGAAACTGTGTGTAAAAATGTACGCTTTTTTGCATATGTTCCGGAAATGGATTCTCCGGATGGGCAATACGGGCACGTAAAAGAGCCGGATTGGGGGGTGGGAATGCAGGTATCCGGGAGGGTTTGTTTCCGACCGTGCAGGACCGAAAAATTCGCCCCGGCCACCGCTTCACCCAGTGAATGCGAATATTTCCCGACCCTGCACATAAAAAGCGATTATAATACCAGCATCAGTACCGGTGTTAAATCCCCATTGCCTGAATTCCGGGCATCCTATGATTTTAATTATACCCACAACAACAATTTTATAAAACCGGTTTACCGTATTACGGCACGGGGACCCCGGGAAAACAGCCGGTAGTCCCCGTAAAAAAGTATAAGATTTCAATAACAGGTTGATTGATTCAGGTTATGATTAAGGAAGTACTGGTATGAAACGATTCACTTTCTTTGTCTGTCTGGTGTTCCTGCTCCTCCTTATCCCGATGGGTATTGTGTCTGCCTCCCCGAACACCACGACAACAACTCCGGAGAAGACCGGGGGGAATATCTTTTTCGATACCACCCCTCCCGGTGCCACAATCTGGCTGGACAACGTCCAACTTGGAACCAGCCCGTTCACGTATTATACCGAAAAAACGGGAACCCTGGAAGTTCGCGTACAGAAGAGATTATACCTGGATTATACCGGGAACGTCACCGTGAGTGGCAGTAACCGGATCGATTTCTATGCCCGGCTTGATCCGGTCCCGAGTGATATGATGCCTCAGACCACTCCTCCCACGGTGGTGACAACCGCAACGATACCCGAAAAGAAATCAACGATCATTGTCCCCACGCCCTGGCCAACATCCACGCCGGCATCGCCGGTTGATCCTGCGGTCGTTATCGGGGCAGCCGTTCTTGGTTTCGGGTTCATCGTGATGCGGCGCCGGTAATTTTTCGTAATCGTTCCCGGTCAGAACCCTTCACGGAAAATTTCCACCTTTTTTTAGATATCCCTGCTGATATCTGCGTGTCAGATTAACGACAGGCTGTTCAACAATCATCGCAGGACAATGAGAAAACATGGAATAAAAAACTCTTTTGGAAACGCCGGTTGTCAGGTGGATCGTGTTCAGGGTCTGCCGGTCAGTTTCCGGTGCGATAGTGTTGCAGCCCAAGGGATTTTTTACGATCTCGTGGCTTCAGCTGAACCGGGGGGTCTGGCCGGAATAATGCCTGCCGAAATTTTCGCAGGTTTTTTGTTCAGGTTACTCAGCGTGAATGGGTCCTCAGGCAGGGGTTTCAGGTGCTATCAGGATCTTCCGGGAGATGTATTGTTTTATGGGTATCACGGAATGGCAACTTCTTTTTTCTCCTGGCACGTATCCGCCATTTATAGAGTTCATGCAGTACAAAGAGCAGGATGGGGAAGGGGATAAGGAGCAGGAGATACTGCGGGGGGACATAAGCCGTGTTGAAGATAAACTGGACGGCCGGGACATTCAGAATCATGTAGATCCAGATGATCTCTACGATGATAGCGATGATGAGGAGTTTATTGGTAAATAACCCCCTGCTCAACGATGAGTGTTCCCATGACCGCAGCGTCCAGACATTCATCAGCTGGCAGGTGATGGCCGCAAGAAGGGTCATGGTCATTGCCTGGTAATGGAGCGTGCTGTTCGTAATAGAAAGATCTCCGTATTGCCATCCGGAGAGGAAGAGAAAACCCAGGAATGCCACCATTGCTGCTACCCCTTCAATCGCTCCGAGAAAGAAATAACCCCGTTTGAATACTTCAGCATCCAGGATTTGCTCATTTTTCCCGACCGGCGGCCGGTCCATGATATCGATCTCCGGTTTTTCGCTTCCGAGAGCAAGTCCGGGGAGCATGTCGGACCCGAGATCGATGGTAAGGATCTGGATGACCGAGAGGGGGAGGGGGATCCTTAAGAAAAACTGGAGAATATAGGGGACTATCTCCGGGATATTTGAGGAGAGGATGTACGTGACGAATTTTTTGATATTGAAGTAAACGGTCCTTCCTTCCTCAATGGCAGCGACAATGGAGGCAAAGTTGTCATCCAGCAGGATCATGTCAGATGCCTCCCGTGCAACCTCGGTCCCCTTGATCCCCATGGATATCCCGATATCGGCCTTCCGGAGGGCCGGGGCGTCATTAACCCCGTCACCGGTCATCGCAACCACCTCACCGTTTGCCTGGAGCAGGGTTGCGATCCGGAGTTTCTGCTCTGAACGCATCCTGGCAAAGAGGACCTGCTGTGATGCTAATATCTTCTGGAGTTCCTCATCCGGCATCTTTATGAGTTCATCACCGGTGATGGTGATATCCACCTCCATACCAATCTTCTCTGCGATGGCCCGTGCGGTGTTCGGGTTGTCCCCGGTGAGCATCATGACCCGGATTCCCGCCTTTTTGCACATACTGATTGCCTCATAAACCTCCTCCCTGGGAAGATCCATGATTGCAACAAGTCCAAGCATGATGAGTTCTTCTTCCGTCTCCCCTTCCCGGACCGCAACTGCCAGCACCCGGTATGCTTTCTTCTCGAAGGTTTCGGCCTTTTTTAAAAAAACCTGCCGGGCAGCCTCATCGTAGGAGACCGGCTTGCCCGTATTATCCAGATAGTGAGTGCAAAGAGGCAGAAGTGTCTCAACAGCTCCTTTGGAAAAGAGGTGCGTTTTTCCCTCATGTTTCCAGACTGATGACATCATCTTCCGCTCGCTGGTGAAGGGAAATTCGGCAATTTTTTCAAAGCCACACGTTTCCGGTGAATTTTTATTTGCTGCCGCAACGATAGCCAGTTCTGTCGGATCCCCAAAGGTTTCTGCACCGGTGAAATGGGCACGACAGTTGAGTTGGCCGGCACGGAGGAACTGGTCCAACCGTTCCATCGATGACCCGTTTCTGCTGACAAATTCAAACGTTCCCGATTGGGAATACCCTTCACCGGAGACCGTTATATCTTCTCCGCTGGCAAGGTAGATTTCCCGCACGGTCATCTCATTGCGGGTCAGTGTTCCGGTCTTATCGGTACAGATGACCGTGGCACTCCCCAGTGTCTGGGCAGAATCCAGGTTTTTTATCAGGGCATTTCGTTTTGCCATATTCTGGCTTGCCAGCGAGAGAGAGAGCGTGATGGTCGGGAGCATTCCTTCCGGTACATTTGCCACGATTAAGGAAAGGGAAAAGATAGCAGCAATAAGCAGCCCTCTTCCTGAGAGATAGCCGAGAAGCAGGAAGACTGCCCCCATAAGAAGGGCTGCCAGGGTGAGAATTCTCGTAATTCTTATAATCTCTATCTGCATCGGTGTCGGTCTTTTCTTAACCGTGCCTGCAAGAGAGGCTATCTTTCCAAACTCGGTATTTTTCCCGGTCGTGGTGACTATGGCAACGGCATTTCCTCCGGTCACGGTTGTTCCGGTAAAAACAGCATTTCCCGCATCAAGCGGAGATTCAGACGCAGAGGGTTTTGCAGTTCTCCGTAACGGGCGTGATTCTCCCGTGAGGGTTGCATTATTGACATAGAGCGAGTTTTCACTTATGATGACCGCGTCAGCACCGATCCTGTCACCTTCTTCCAGGATGAGAATATCTCCCGGAACTAGGGAGACTGCCTTTGCTTTCTGATTATTTCCGTTTCTTCTGACCGTGATCGAGGATGGTATGAGTTTTTTAAGGGCTTCAACGGTCTTATCGGCCCTGTACTCCTGCCAGAATGCAAAGGTTGCATTGACGATGACTGCCCCGAGAATGGCAAAACCTAAAATCTCAAATCCTTCTCCGGGAGTATACTGGCTGGCAACCAGGGAGAGGACTGCTGCAACTTCCAAAAGGATGGCAAAAAATTGGACGTACTGGAGAAGATACTCTTTGATATAATTCTTGCCCTGCCGTTTTTCTATCTCGTTAGGCCCGTATTTTTTCTGGCGGATCGTAACTTCTGCATCGCTCAACCCATCGGGAGACGAGTCCATTGCCACAAGTTGTTCGTCAGGAGGCAGGGCATATATATTCATACTTGAGATACTACAGGATTACATTACCCGTATTAAAAACCGACTGCGAAAAACAGAAGGTAGAAACCAGTATGGACTCGCTGCACAATCAAAAATCTCCTGACAGTATACCCGCTCCGGAACCGGTCCGGTTCGGGATGGTGACCGGCGTTTATGTCCCGACGCTCCTGACTATCCTTGGGGTCATCATGTACCTCCGCCTTGGGTGGGTGGTGGGGAGTGTCGGGCTTGCCGGCTGCTGGCTGATTATTGCCATTGCATTTACCATCACGACCACCACCACGCTCTCGATGGCTTCCATCATCAGCAATATCAGGATTGGTCCGGGAGGCGCGTTCTCGATTATCACCCGGTCCCTGGGAATTGAGATTGGGGGAAGTATCGGGGTTCCCTTCTACATCGCAATGGCGTTCTCAGTTGTTTTATACATCTTCGGGTTCCGGGAAGGGTTCCTCATGCTCTTTCCCACGTTCCCGAGCCTTCTGGTGGATCTTATCATCTTCGTAGTCGTTTTTGGCATTGTCTTTTTCAGCACGGATATTGCATTCCGGTTGCAGTACCTGATTGTTGCCATCATGATCGCATCCCTCATCTCCATTGTTGGTGCCGGAATGACCTCAGTCCCCTCCTTTGAGTTTTCCACCTTCTCTCCTGATACCTCGTTCTGGGTAGTTTTTGCCGTCTTTTTCCCGGCAGCTTACCGGTATCATGGCCGGGGCCAATATGTCCGGCGAACTTTCAAACCCGAGAAAGAGCATTCCCATCGGAACCCTGGCTGCCATCGGTACCTCAGTTGGACTGTACCTGGCTCTTTCGTACTGGCTGGCTGGAGCCGCATCCCCGGAAATTCTGGTCGGGGATTATACCATCATGTTTGATCTTGCACTCATCAGGTGGCTGGCACTGGCGGGGCTGCTCGCTGCAACGTTTTCTTCGGCGATAAATTCGGTTATCGGCGCTTCACGCGTACTCCAGGCGATGGCTGATCATAACATTATGCCGTTCAGTTCCTGGTTTGCGGTTCGGGGACGGCATAATATCCCCCGGAATGCCATTCTTTTCACGGCACTTATTGCCTTATTTGCCCTGATGCTCCGCGAACTCAATACCCTGGCCCCGCTTATCACGATGTTTTTTTTGATCACCTACGCGATGATCAACATCGTGATCCTTGTGGAACAAAAACTCAACCTGGTCAGTTTCCGGCCCCTGATCAGGATCCCTATTATCGTCCCCTTCATCGGCACGTGTGGAACCCTGTTTACGATGTTTGTCATCAACCCGGCGTTCAGTCTGGTGGCGCTCGTGATGATAGTCATTTTATATTACCTCCTCATGTCCCGCCATCTTGTACCCTCCGCAGATGAGAGTGATGTGAGGAGCAGTCTTTTTGTATCCCTTGCCGAATGGGCTGCGAAGAAGTCCATGACGCTGCCCCGTTCCCATGGGCGTGCATGGCGGCCCAACATCCTCATCCCGGTCGATTATCCCCAGGATATCAGGGGGGTTTCAGAGTTTTTGCGTGACATCACCTTTCCGAGCGGCTCAGTGAGTATCCTTGGTATCGAAAGTAAAGAGAATGGAGAATGGCTTGACCGGGGACTTGTCCCGCTTGTCGAGGATTTCCGAAAAGAAGGGATTTACTCTTCATGGACATCACTCCGGTCAGCCAGCCTCAGGGACGGGGTTCTCATGAGTATCCAGTCAATGAAAAATGCGTTTTTCGGGCCGAATACCCTCTTTTTACGTAGGCCGGTAAATCCAGAACAGCAGGATGAACTGTCTGCGATTCTTGCCGATGAACTGTCACACCAGATGGGGATTATCATGTATGTAGGCCATGCCCGTGCCGGCCTCGGGCGGAGGCGTGTCATCCAGCTCTTTATTCCAAAGAATTATTCTGACTGGAGATCCGAGCCGGATGGGCTGAATTTTGACCTGGCTCTCCTAGTAGCCTACAAACTGAAAATGAACTGGGATGCCGAACTCCATCTTGTTGCCTGCTCGCGGGATGCCGGGACACATGAAGCGGTCAGGACATCACTATGGGATCTTCTTGATAATGCCCGGCTCCTGGTTACGGATATAACGGTCACGTCTGCATCGGTACATGAGTATTTCCCGGCAGCAACACAAGCTGACCTGAACATCTTTTGTTTTGTTGACCAGCTGGATTTTTCAGAAGTGGAAGTGCTGATCAAAACAAGCAGATCCACCTGTCTTTTCTGCCGTGATTCAGACGAGGAGAATATTTTAGCATGAATGCTGATCCGGGATACAGGGTTCCTGCCAATACCCTGTCTTCACTTCACCGGCTGCACTCCCCTGCTGGACCCGGCCGGCAACCGGATCTCCGCAGGGATGCGTGAGACCTGTCTGCCATATTCGCATCTCACTATTCAGAGATTTTACCTTGATCTGATTATCAAATATTCCCAAATGGTAACGTAAGAAAAAAATAAAGGACTGTATACCTTATAACGCAATCCCTGCAAGGTGGAGAATTACGATGATAATCACACCCACTAATCCACCAATTGCAGAGACCAGAATAGTAATCCAGTCGATGGGGAGATCGGAAGCTCCAAAAATGCTCATAATATGAAACTGGTTTAAAAGAAAGAGGATGATGATACCGATCATAGCGTTGATAACCAGAGTCTATAACATTTTTAAGAAGTTTATAGATTATAATTGCCACAATAATTGCGAGAATGATAACGACAATAGAACCAAATATATCCATGATAAAGATCACTTCGATTTACCTATAAAAACTTTATGTGAAAATTGATACTTGTGCTAATACAGTATTTTCATGGATGCCACATACATCCAGGGTATCAACGGGTAAGGGAAAAATGGTCTTCCTTCCGGTTCCAAAATCATTCACTTCTTTACGGGAGCATTCACTCTCCTGAAAGCGCCGGAAAGTGCCTGTCCATAGCCCTTTTACCAAGCACCCGGCCAAACGCCATCACCGGCTCCCGACCGCCCGCCGTAAATGACCCGGCCAACCGCAGGAATTTGGCATGAACGGGAGAAGTTTTACCGGAAATTTCCCCACCCGGCCCGGTCCGGAAAATTCAGGCACGGTAGCCCCCGTCAAGCCATATCCTGAGTTGAGCACAGTCAGGTTATGATCTCCGCCGGGTATTTGTCAATGTGCCCGGCCCGCAATGTATACCTGCCATTGAATATATATGAGAAACAGAACCAATGCCGGTTTGCCAGAATAATGATGATCCTTTGGAAATATCTCCGGCCACAGAAGTGGCTTATCGTTGTCGCACTCGTTTTGGCGGGTATCAGCCAGTTGCTGAACCTTGTCGATCCGATTATTTTTGGAAAGATCATCGATGATTATGCCTTAAATCCCCATTACATTTCGGAAAATGCACTGGTTGCGGGGGTGCTTTTCTGGCTGGGAGTAGCCGTCGTTTTCGCGTTGCTCGCCCGGTTTGCAAAAACATTCCAGGATTATTTCGCACGACTGGCAGTAGAATTGTTCGGGATGCAGATATACAATGACGGACTGGAGCAGACGCTCCGCCTTTCGTATGACGAGTTCGAGGACCAGCGGAGCGGCGAGACGTTATCGATCTTGCAGAAAGTACGGTCGGATACCCAGACTTTCATCAATGCATTCATCAATGTCCTCTTCTCCGCTTTTGTCGGCATTGGTTTTCTCTTCGCGTATTCCGTCACCAAGAACTGGCTGCTGGTACCGGTTTTTGTGATCGGCATTCTCGTCCTTGGATCGCTCACCTGGCTGCTCTCTACAAAGATCAAGACAACGCAGAGAGAGATCAACCGCGAAACAAATGAGATCTCCGGGGTGATCACCGAATCCTTACGGAACATCGAGCTCGTGAAAAGTCTTGGCCTCACCTTCCCCGAGATCCGGAGATTACGGGAACGGAATTTAAAGATCTTCAACCTGGAGATGACGAAAGTAAAACGGGTCCGTATGCTGACGTTTTTCCAGGGAACGACGCTTTCTGTCCTGAAGCAGTCGATACTGTTTATCCTCCTCTGGTTAATCTTCAGGAAAGTCCTTACAACGGGGGAACTGGTCTCGATGCAGTTCATCACCTCTATCATCTTTGGATCCCTGCAGGACTTTGGCACGGTAATCGTGAGTTATCGCGAGGCCGAAGTTTCGGTGAGTAATTTTGACCAGCTGATGCAGAAGTCGATTGAAGAAAGACCGGAAAACCCGATCGAGATCGAGGAGTTAAACGATATCCGTTTTGAAGATGTCGTCTTCCGTCACAAGACTGCCAGTTATAACGCCATCGACGGAATTTCTTTTCACGTGAAGACTGGCGAGACGATCGCGTTTGTCGGACCTTCCGGTGCAGGCAAGTCAACGCTCATGAAGCTCCTGACAGGATTATATCGTCCTGACAGCGGGGAGATATATTTCAATGGCCATCCCTCCTCACTTATCCGGTATAACCCGTTACGCCGGCAGATTGGCCTCGTTACGCAGGATTCCCAGTTGTTCTCGGGTACGATAAAGGAGAACCTCCTGTTCGTGAGGTCGGATGCGACTGACGAGCAGATGATGGATGCATTGCACAAGGCTTCGTGTGACAGGATACTGGGCTGTTCTGCCCGTGGTATCGACACGCTCATCGGGGAGGACGGTATGATGATGTCCGGAGGAGAGAAGCAGCGTATCTCCATTGCCAGGGCCCTGCTGCGTCATCCCCGCCTGTTAATCTTTGATGAAGCAACTTCTGCACTCGATTCGCTCACCGAAGAGGATATCACCAACACCATCAGGGACATTTCCACAAGCAAGGACAAGATTACTCTTCTGATAGCTCATCGTCTGTCTACCATACTGCACGCTGATGTGATCTATGTAATGGAGGCGGGAAAGATCATTGAGACCGGTTCTCACCAGAGTCTTCTCGACCGGAAGGGTTTGTATTATGCAATGTGGCGCCAGCAGATCGGTGAACGCAGAAATCCTGTAACCTGATGGTTTGCCTCATATGAGCGTTCTCCTGAATCGAGCCTCGTCTCGTAATCTGCCTGATCCCGGCCCATATCCTCACGCCAGGCAGGTGAGTCCTTGCCGGAAACGGGTTTTCCGGAAGGGCACTGCGGAACCATAGCGGGCCGTAAGTGGGGATCCCGGTTAAAATGTCACCGTATGACATTGATATGATGAAAAATTTTCTTTTCCGGAAAGCGGGGGCCTGAATAATTCTCTCCATCAGCACGGTAAAGGCCGGGTAGTGTGTGTGGAAAATACCCGGCGAGTAAAATTTCCTGTATGAAAAAGGGGATCCGTTTTCCCTAACAACGTTCCATATAGGGTCGAACCGCTGCAGGCTTAATGAGACCAAAAAATGGAAATTTATCCGGTCTGCTCCTTTTAACCGAAAAAGCGGATCTTCCTAAGGATCGTTTTTTGCCCGGTCTTTTCTTTTGCCTTCATTTGGGTATGTATAACGGCCGGACGCTGGACAGGACGCGGGCGGTCATCGGCTTTTTTCAGCTCTATGACGATCCGGAACTCATGGGGGCAGGCTGAACATGAGAGCCTGCGAGGGCAGGATTTTCACTACTGCAGGCTTCATCTCATCGTTTTTGCAGTCGACCAGTAATGGTTTCATCCGCCTCATGATTTTTCCCGGTTCAGGATATTCAACGGTCAGGTCTGCGTGGCCTTTTCCCAGGGTATTTCTTACCGTATACGTCCCGGGCCGGATGATGTTTGTGACAAAGAGGTCCCCGCTGCCGAGTTTCCGGCTGTCGAATACCTTTACCGGCTCTTTTTTCGTTTCAATGCGGAAGAGTTCCACCGCATATTCACCGGACCCGGTCGAAACCGAGAAGATCAGGAATCCGGTGGTCCGCAGCGGGAATACCGTTGTGCATCCCCCGCCTTTTGCTCCCGTAGAATTATCGAGAGTTGCGAGATCGATGTTCGCCTGCCGGGGGAGCGTGTCGACTGCTGAAGTATCCATGCAGTTGGATACGCTTACCGAGAATTTTCCTGCTTTTACCGTTCCCCGGTACACAATCCCCCGGTAATCCCCCGGTTCTGCGATCCTGTGGAGGATCAGACTCAGGGTGGCCAGAGAGCCGCTGTCAGTCATTTTTTCCCGGAACAGGGATTTATCCAGTATATGCTTCATGGTCAGTTCCCCACATCTCCATCAATTACCATCTCATGCGAATTTACACCAATCCCGATAAATTCGACAGGAATTTTCACCGGGATCAGGATACCGTCCTGTTTCAGGACCGGGTACGGGTCCTCGATCTCAATCACGGGCGGAAGCTGAAGGGCGATATAGTCATAGAGATCGTTTAAGAACCCGCTGAAAATCCCCAGCTGGCTGATCCCGTCAATGAGCCATTCGCCGATATCGTCCGGGATATCGAGCACGACCCGGATAATATTGTCGATACTTCCGAGGAACGCGTCCACAATACTCATAGCCCAGCCGGGCACCCCGAGCGAATTGAGGAAATTGTCGATCGCTCCCTGCACGAGATTTTTGAATAAATCCCCAACCGTGTCAGCGATATCGATGATGTCGAGATCGAATGGCAGTGTCGGGACAACAACAACCTGCCACCGGTTATATGTCCCGGAGCCAACGCCATAGAAAGACTCAACCCGTGCACTGAAGCTCACTTCCGAGGTGATGAGCCCGTCAGGTCAATGGGAATGGAAATATCCGGGTTGCTGCTGAATACGCAGATCGGATCCAGCGTTACACATTCCCCGCAACCGACAAGGGGGACATCACAGTCCGGCCATGGCGGAAGGACGCAGATCTCGCCGCCACCGAAGGGGCAGAATTCCGGAATATCGATCCCAATCGAGAGCCTGAGTCTGTCCCATTTGACATCCAGCTCCTTTATGACGATTGTCCCGTCATCCCGCATCTCAAGCGTGCCCCCTTCGAGGTGGGCTGCCACATCATCACTGGCGGTAAACGGACCAAAACTCCCGCTCCCGGCCTTTGGAACCGGAATCCCTGTACCACTGCAGTGAAAATCTTTCCAAAAGCCCCTGCGGAAACAGCGGCGGTAAAATCGAAGGTCCCCGTCCGCGTTCTCGGCCGGACCGTCCGGGTCACGGTTGTGGGAGGACCTCCTCCCCTCCCCCCCGGGGGAACTCCCACCCCCCGGTGAAACCTGGATGTTGAGGGTGATGTTGTCGAGATTGATGAATGTCTTGATCTGGTTCGCCTCAATTCCCGGGTTATGGGGGACCGCAGTCGATGCAGAGAGGCTAAGGCTGCCCATGCTGTCCGGCAGATCGATGGTATCGAACGCAATCGAGGAGATCGCATCCCCGATTTTCGGAAGGATCCCCCGGTTCAGGGCAAGAAGTGCATAACACTCGATCGCTTCTTCCATGCCATCAGGTTTGAGCTCGGGAATCTCGATACCAGACACATTCATCCTGATGAGCTGGTTACCCGGGTTGTCCGGCAATCGTTACAGCCACCGGTTACAAAGAGATCGAGACAGAAACAATCGATATCCCCGGCTTTTTTACGCCTGCTGTCCCGAACCGGTGGCCAGACCCGGACCCGTGGCTGGCAGATGAGGCCGGCACAGACCCCGAAATGGACCGCGAAATTCTGGTTCGCCAGCGGGGGGTCAGCCCCGGAGGGAGGGTAAAGATATTCCCCGGGAAAAAGTCCATTGCCCCCGTAGTCGAGCTGGACGAGATAATCCAGCACTTGATGGGGGTCTGGATGACCGGGAGCGGATCCATTTCGGTAATCAGAGGATTCTGTGCCCGTACAACTGCAGGGATCACGGCGATGTCCCGGCAGACTGGCCGAGGGTCGGTTACGGGTAAGACTGACCCGTAGTTGAAAAGAGACGGTCGCTGTACCATAACATGGTGCAGGACTCCGGTTGATCCCGGCATCCTGAACCGCAACATAGAGATCGGAATTCAGGGTGAATGTCATCGCCCGACACCCCCCCCGATGCAGGATAGTTTCGTTGTTTCCATGGGATTCACCAGAAGAGTTGGCAAATCATTTCTATATATTAATAGTTAATATAAAATTCGCTGTGAGTTATTATTTACGACAGAAAATTGTATGACACAGCCCCGTCAGTATGGATCGATAGTTTCACTACCCTGGGACGTGTTGGATGTATCATCCCGGGCTGTCAACGCAGGATCCGCCCCCTCTTACGATCCCCAGAACTTGAGTTCCATTTTGCAGCCTTCCCGGGTGGAAACTCCCATTAAAAACCAGTTCGTAATTACATAAGACGCGTGACCTGCCCGGATTCAGGCCCGGTTAAAGGGTGAGATATCGGGTATCCGTGGTGTGAGTCTTCGGGGGTGTACGGGTTCATCAACGATACCTATAAGATCGTGTTGTATCGTCGCCTCGGGTATATCAGCAATCTTCAGGTTACCAGCGGTCTTTTTATCTGATTCCCGGATAAAAGTTTTATTACCTTTCCGCATAATGGGGACTTGTGATGTCCTCATGTCAGCGATTGTCCATTTTGATGTACCAGTAGAAGATGTCGTGAGAGCTAAGAAATTCTATTCCACCCTTTTCGGATGGAAATTCGATGCTTTCCCTGATATGCAGTACAACCTCATTACGACAACGAACCTGGATGGTTCCCCGGGGGTCGGTGGCGGTATGGGAAAGCGGATGGAGCCCTCGCAGCGAATAATGAATTATTTCGGCGTGACTTCCCTTGACGCTGCAATGAAGCAGGTTAAAAGTCTCGGGGGAAAGGTCCTTACCGAAAAGATGGCAGTGCCCGGCATGGGTTTCCTTGCTACCTGCATGGATACCGAGGGTAATACGTTCGGGCTCTTTGAAGAAAATATTCAGGCCGGATAAGAGCGTTTGTACCTCCGGGCTGCATCGCCACCCTGAACAGGCCCATCCCACCGTTTGTACACAACTCAATAATCCCCGAAAAAAATGCATTTACCCCAGAGGAGGACTGATGGGTGTGGCGATCGAAAAGGCAGGGCGGGTGACCCGCATCAGTCGCCACATCAACGCCCCCCGCCCAATCGTCTATCACGCGCTGCTCGATGCGATTGCGGTCGCGACGTGGATGGTGCCAACCGGCATGACCAGCCATGTTCATGCTTTCGACGCACGCGAAGACGGATATTTCCGGATCTCACTATCGTACAACGAGCCGACCGAAACCGGTAAGACAACTGCCCACACTGACACGTTTCACGGCCGCTTTGTCAGGCTCGTCCCGAATGAGCAGGTTACCGAAGTTGTCGAATTCGAGACAAAAGACCCCGTATTGTGCGGTGAGATGACGATCACATACACGCTCACCGATTCAGGGGTAGGCACGGATATACTCGCTGTTCACGAAAGGCTGCCGCCCGGACTGTCGGCCGCTGACAATGAGGCTGGATGGCAGATGTCACTAGCAAAACTTGCGGCGCTCGTCGAGGCAGGCTGAACACACGCAACCGGGGGCAGGTTGATTAACGGGCGTAAACCGGTTTTTTTAGGGATCTTTTATGGACCCGGACAGCAGCATAAAAAAAGAGTCCCCTGTTATGTCAACTGATACCCCTCCCGATTGCATGGTTGTCACCGTCCTGTGATCTCTTAAGCGAACCCTGTCCCCACATACCTGTCCGGGTAGTGCCAGCCCCAAAAGGTAACGGTCAGACACTCCAGGAATAATTTCGAACAGCGGTACCACTATTCAGCGAATTACGGATTTGAGCCGTGTGGATCCATGGTTCCCGATAAGGGGGGCAGACCGCATCTGAACCCCGACCTTTCCCCGGTTCGCTCCGCACCCCTTACCCTCCACTTACCCCCGCCAAGGTGGCTCCCGGGTTGCCATCGCGAATGAGATGTACGTAAGGTTCAGCAACCGGACTTTGTTCCCAGAGGATTGCAATCTCACCCGGTAACTGTTAAATAATGACGGATGTAATATTCGCTTACGCCTCAAGCCCGGGACGCAACAGACGCCGGATCTGGTCATGGGTGCACGGTGTCGGTATAGCGTATCTTCCCGATGTTTGCTGTCGCGCACCGAACGGCCATCCCGACCGATCATGCACCCGCGGGCCCGGGCTTGGAGAATATCACCATGAGACTGCCCCGCCTGAACCTCACCACCTGGATACTGCTGGGTTTCATCCTCGGAATTATCACCGGGCTGGTCTTTGGCGATCTCTGCTCGGTCATGAAACCTGTCAGCGAGGCATTCATCAAGATCTGGCAGATCACGATCCTGCCTTCCGTTGCCCTCTCCCTTATTGTCGGTATCGGGAGCCTGAAGCGGGACACGGCAAAAGCAATCGCCGTCAAGGCGTGCCTTGATCCTCCTGCTGTTCTGGGTGATCTGTGTTGTTGGATATTTCTCATTCCAGCTGGCCTTTCCCCCCGGGTGGAGGCCTCGTTCTTCAGCACCCAGGACCTGGCGGAAAAAACCGATATCAATCTCATCGACCAGTTCATACCGTCAAATCCCTTCCTGTCCTTATCGGACGGGATTATCCCTGCCACCGTGCTCTTCTGCCTGTTTTTGGGTTTTGCCCTGATGCTGGACGACGGGAGCGGGCCGATTGTAAACATTCTCCGGATCCTGCTGCGGGCGCTCGACCGCATGACGCACATCATTGCCCGGACCTTTCCCGTGGGCATCTTTGTCATCACGGCCGTCATGGCCGGGACCCTGACTATCGAGGGGTTTCTGGAACTCCAGGTATTCATCATTACGCTTGCTGCTGCTGCCATCCTGCTCGGTCTCGTTGTCATGCCCCTGCTGGTCACCTGTTTCACCACCTTCCACTACCGGGACATCCTTGCCGCATCCTCGCGGGCCATGCTCCTCGCATTCTCGACCGGCACGGAATTCATCACCCTGCCGCTGATTTCCGAAGGCGTGGAGAAGCTCTTCCAGGGCCGGTCCGCAATCCCGATACAGGCAACGGAAGCGATGACGAGACCGGACCCGGGAGAGCCGTGAACAGGACCCGGACTCGGAGAGACATACGGTCGTACAGCGAGATCCTGGTGCCCGTGGCCTATACCTTCCCGCTGCTGGGCGGGCTCGTCCCCTTTCTTTTTATCCTCTTCGTGGCCTGGCTTTACCAGAACCCGTTGGATCTCACTGGAGCAGGCAACGCTCGTCATGGTGGGGATCCCCAGCTTCTTTGGCTCATCCAAGCTCTCGGTGATATCACTCCTGGACCTGATGCACCTCCCTGCCGATGCGTACAACCTGTACATCAGCTCGGGGATCCTGCGCCAGGCCTTTGTGGCGCCCTTAAGCGTCATTTCGATCTTCTCGTTCACCACCATCACCATCGCCCTCACCACAAACCGGGCCCGGTTCCGGTGGAAGAGGGCGATCCTGTCCGTCCTCGTCGTTCTCCTTCTGGCAGCCCTCCTGATTGCCGGGCTGCATGCGGGCTTTCACCTACCTGCTGGCCGGCACCTATCATGGCGGCGACCAGATCTCCCGGATCGAATTGCCCCCCGATCCGGCGGGAAGAAGACTGGACAGTGTCGTGAACACAACTGTCTACCTGCACAAGGAGGATGTCCCGGCCATCGTTCCCATGGACTATGGCGGAAGAGATGAGATCAGGCAGATCCGGGAGAGGGGAGTGCTCCGTGTCGGGTACAACAGCAACAATGTCCCGTTCGTCTTCTTCAACGGCAGGGACGAACTGGTGGGATACGACGTCGAGATGGCCTACGACCTGGCCCGGAGCCTGAATGTCTCCCGTATCGAGTTCGTTCCTATCACGGGGACCACCCTTGCCGAATCCCTTGACAGCGGCTACTGCGATATCATCATGTCTGCAGTCATGGTAAATGAGGAGAGGCTCGATGCAGATGAAATTCACCGACCCGGTCGTTACCGTCCACCTGGCGTTCGTTGTACCGGACGGAAAAAAGGAGGAGTTCACGAAGCTGGATACCGTGAAGAAGATGGACGGCCTGAGAGTTGCTGTCTTTAACAACACGGCGCTTGTCAGGGTAGCCAGACCATCTGCTTCCCCGTGCAACCATTGTCCCGATCGACTCAAAGGAGGAGTTCTTTGACCGAGGGTAAGGCGGATGCCCTTATGATTCCCGCTGAGGAAGGGTATACCCTGACCCTGCTGTACCCGTTCTACGATGTAGCCATCATCGAACCCTACGATTCCTACCAGATGATGTACGGATACCCGGTTGCACGGAACAGCAGCGAATCCTATCTTCTCGCGCTGAACTACTGGATCCGGATGGAAAAGGACTATGGGATGCTTGAGAAAAAGTACGATTACTGGGTGCTCGGCAAGATCCCGGGAACGGTAGAACCCCGCTGGTCCGTCGTACGAAACGTGCTGCACTGGGTAGCCTGATTTAAAAAATCCGCACAGGAACAAAGGCAGATGGCTGCTACCATTAATAATAAAGACAACGGCATACCTGCGAATGCGTATATCAGTCCCCGGCCCAGGGTGAACGTAGCGGCCGGTTTATTTACGATGTGTCAGGTCAGCCGGTTGCCGCTTTCTTAAAACCGGTCCGGGGGACCTGTCCTGACCCGGCATAAAAATTTCGGGCACGACTCCTCCCGCAGGGAAAATTTCGTAAGAGAACCTCTTCCCGCGATAGCATGGGCAAAGCTCCCTTTCGTTTTATTAAATTGCAGTTCAATTAAGAACGTGGATATGGGTATACCTTCAACGAGGTCTGGATTATGACTGAACTGGATGATTTTTTAGAGCCCCTGAGTCAGGGAGTCTGGGAGGTTGTAATACCGAAAGACACGGTTACTGAGCCTCTGGATACCGGATGGGTGAAGTCAGGGATCAACGTCCCTTCCCCGGGCACCATTGCGTGTTACCGGAAAGCCCGGTTTCATGTGCATGAAACAAAAACCGAATGGCGGGTGCACCTGGACCGGTATGATCCAAAAGCCAATCCCCTGTTGCACCTCGTGGATGACGCTCCCCTGTTGCTCATGATCAGTGACACGTTCATGACATTGATCATGAATACCCGAAGGGCGGAAATAAAAAATACTGCAATGATCCTTAAAACCCAGCGGTTCATCTGGCAGGAACAGGTTTTTTCCGGGATGATTTCAGGACTTGTGGGGCTTTTTATCGTCATGAACCCCTTCATCTTTTTTAAGAATATCTTTGAGGTGATTATTCCTCTTGCAATCATCGGCCTTGCGGTCATGCTACTGGTGAGAGCGGTTCGGTGCCGGAACCTCGGAGAACCACCGTATCCGGGATCTGTCCCGGGGAATGGGTATTTTCTGTGCAGGGATTTTTGCATTTATCCTGCCACTGGCGCTCTGGGTAATATTCATACTGGCTGTTCTTTCACTCTGGATGATTGCCAGTGCAGGCATGCTGTTAATGCGTGTCGCAAAAGGGCGCCATGCCGTTCCTGAAGGATTTTACAGCCGCATGGTGATCGGGGTAATCTCTCTGGTATCTGGCAATTCTCCTGTTTATGAGTCCTGCCGGTATCCTCGGATTACTGGTCACCATACTTGGCGCGGTTACCATACTGCTGGGAATCACGTTGTGCATCAACGGATTACGGTTGAAAGCGGCAATGCACCAAATCCCCCCTGAATAAAAGGCACTACGGGGGAAGTGAGGTCAGGTACTGGCTCTTTGTCTTCCGGCATGGGATCATCTTTTTTTTTAAAAAGAATCTCCCTGCTCCCGTACACGGATTCCTGAATTGAGCCCCACTCTAAAAATCCTGCACCGGGGGAAATTCCCCCGGCAACTGCTCCTCCTGAGTTCTTCGTTGATTACAGCTTCAACGGAAGAACATACGCCACTCCCGCCTTTGAATCGGCGAAGTGGGCCCCGGTCACCATCCGGTTCCCGAAGGCAGCTATTGAATACCCGAATTCGTCACCCGTCTTGCCATCAGATGCTGTTATCTTGTCGGTTTCAATCCACTTACCGCCCATCATGCGGAAGATATGGACTGAACCCTGTTTATCATCGTCCTTCCAGGCCCCGGCCGCAATGACATCTCCGGCAAAGGCAACCGACTGGCCGAACTCATCGCCCGCCACCGCATCTGTGGGAGTAAGTCTTGTCACCAGGTCAGCGGAATCTCCCTTCAGCGAATAGACATAGGCTGCACCTGCATCTGTTAGACCGTCAGGGTCTGCCCGCCGGGAACCGACCGTCATCTCATTTCCTGAAATTGCAACCGAAAACCCGTATTGATCATTCTTTTTCCCGTCATATGGCGTAACCTTTGCAACCTGGGTCCAACCGGTATCGTCCTTCCTGAAGAGATAGACTGCCCCGGCTCCAGTGGGATTGGCATTGCGGGCACCTATCGCGATCAGGTCTCCCTGGATATCCACCGACTGACCGAAATATGCTCCCGGGGTTGGATCACTTGCCACGAGATTTTCCTGATGGATCCACGTACCTCCCTTATTCTCAAATACATATGCAGCTCCCTCTTCAAGGCTTGACTTTCGGGCAGTTACTACCAGACGGTTGCCCTGAATGGCGAGGGCACGACCAAAATTATCCTCATCTTCCGGTGAAGGAGAGACAATCTTGTCTTCATACTGCCACAAATTTCCATGCTTTTGGAAAACATAGACGGCCCCGGCCCTTTCGAGTTCACCGACTTGTGCAAAGCGGGCTCCAACAATCACTGTGTTGCCCTGGATTGCGACAGTTCTTCCAAATTCAGGGAAATTTCCCGGGATTGCTTCCGGGGCGACCAGTGTCGCCTCCGGGACATAGGTCATGCCCTGGCGCTTGTACAGGTATACTGCACCGACAGCGCCATCCCCGCCTTCTCCCACGGCCACGAGATCTCCGGCAATAACTACGGATCGGCCGAACTGTGCATCGGTCACCGGATCGCTGGCAACCAGTTTTATCTCATCGACCGGACCCTGCACCCTGGCAGCAACGCTGGTTACGATAACGGAGCCAAAGACCAGGATGATAAAAAGTGCAACTGAAAGTATGTGAAATGCTTTTTTCATGTTAATCACCTTTGATAACTTTCTCGGGTATGTATATTTTATAATGTTAACAATACTATATAAGAAAATCGTTTTAAGTTTTGATGTATGCGAGGTGGGTAAAGGATCAGGCAGGATCCCCGTCCATACTGGGGCTTGCCCCTTCCCGCCGTATGCTTATGCCGGGGAGCCTCCGCCTTCACTGGCCCACAGCAAAACTCCCATGCGAGATCTGGTCAAATCCCGTTCCTAAACGATATGGATAGTTCTCGCTGAACTTCAGGCACATGGTAACTATATTCGAGAATCTATGGGGAGAAAATTGAGCCGGAAGAAGATCCTGGAAAAATCTGGCAGTATGCCGGACGTTACGGGATATCTGGTTCCTTGTCTCGTTTTTCTCACGAACCCGGATCGCCATCATTCCTGTGTCACGTGTGTCACATTCAGTAATCGTTGCCGGTTATCGCCCGGACCATACTCCATCCAAAGATCAGGAAAACGGCCAGACCTACACCGATCAGGATCCAGTCCCAATCATTGATGAAGATCCCCCAGAGGACCATGAAAAGGCCGAACAGTGTGGGAAATACACAATACCCGATACGGAGAATCCGCTGCACCAGAAAAAGAGTTGTTTCAATCGTATCCGATATTCCCATCACTACTAGTGGGGTTGCCGGATATTTGATAATTCAGGAAGCACTCTGCACAAATTCCTGTTGAACGGATGGTATCACGGAGACCTGTCAGTACTCCCATCAGACATTACCCTGCTGCACAGGCCCCACTTTTTCGGACATGTAACCTTGCTGGCTTCAACCATGGGGAAAATATTCCCTCACTTTTAAAACAGCACCGTAAACCGGAAAACCTGAAAAAAATGATGATAAAAGGTTCAGCTCTTCTCCCGGTTCAGGATGAGCAGAAATGCCTTCGCATTTTCCCCATCGTCGAGAAACCGGAGTTCCATCGTATCCGGTCCCATCATCTCACCGGATGCGATACCGGATTCGTGATCGACCATGAAAACCTTGCCATCCGATGAAATGATACCGGAGATGTTTTCATAATCAACTGTCCCGTTAGGCCGGGTATATTTTTTCTTGCCGGTAAAAGCCTGTCCTCTCTGTTCGGTAATGTTAAACAGTGGATTACCCAATTGATGGAACCCGTCGACTTCGGTATGCCCGGCCAATGTTCCGGCCCAGATGCCGGTGAGGTCAGGAATCGCCGGGATTGCGTCTGGTGTGACGGCAGGTGTGGTTTGCGGAGCGGTTGTCGTGCACCCGCAGGCAAGCACGGCAAGTACAATGACAAATATAGTCACACAGGATCTTCATACGCCGGAATCATTGCATTGAAGAAAATATAAAACCGGGAG
The DNA here is from genome assembly GCA_963732285.1 of uncultured Methanomicrobiales archaeon. Classification (GTDB taxonomy): domain Archaea; phylum Halobacteriota; class Methanomicrobia; order Methanomicrobiales; family Methanospirillaceae; genus Methanoregula. The sequence continues at coordinate 43,237 of CAVSYT010000003.1, forward strand.
ATTTGGGAGGTCGGAAAACCGGGAAATATTACGGTATAGACGGGGGATGAGTGGTATGAAGTCTTTGCTTGTGTACCAGGACATATTTTCTTCCCTGCATTGTTATTTCTGGATTGACAAAAGATCTTCAACCGCATCCTGCAGGTATTTGTGGGAATCATAAACGCCCTGGTTGTAAAATTCAGGTGCGATTTTTTCGATTATGAAATCCAGGAACAGGCCCGCAGCCAGATCGCCGATCTCTTCTTCCCGCTCTTTTGAAAAATAATACTTTATCTCAGAGATCATGTCGTCTCTTCGCTCTTTTGTTACAGTGATAGCATTTTCATTTCTCATACAATCCATTCCTTTTTGCCATAGTAACGAATTTAACCGGTTTTCCGGAAATCCCGGTCAGGAAGCCGACATGCTTTTTTAAAAACTGCTTTATATTAAAATTTCATAAGGGTTTCTGTTTTAATGTCTTTAAAAAATCCCCCCGCTTCGTCCAACCCTTTTTCCAACCCGTCACCGCACATCAGCGGCATATGAATGACCCCCGACGCATCACGCCTCAGAAAAAGCAGGAAGTTACCCCGGTCTGAAAACGATTATAAAAACTATTAACCATTCAGCGCACGTGTAAGAGAATGGTGATAATCCTGGAAAGACACGCCGTTAAATCCCGTATTCTCCGGTCTGTAGGATATGATGAACCGACAAAAATCCTGGAGGTGGAATTCCAGTCAGGACTTGTGTACCAGTATTCGGGCGTCCCTCCAAAAGTTTACAAGGATCTCGAACGTTCTGGTGAGGTTGGAAAATACTATTCCGATAAAATCCGGACACAGTTCCAGGCAAAACAGGTTGTTAAATAAATCATATCTTCAGAAATTCCCGCACATCAGCAGCGGAATCTCGCGGGGAATCCGGGTAAGATAATCGTAAGACATCGCGGGCGCTGACACCGACATAAACGATGGAACCGGTTATTGGTTCCTGTGCAGTTGAACGGGCCGATGAGCACAGCGGTGTACCCTTTTTTATGGCAGTCAGGTTTCTGGTTATCGTACCGGGAAGGATGACGGTGATCCTGCTGTATGGATGCAGCGAAAGACGCCGCCCCTCATCTCAGGTTATCTTCTGATCATTTCACGGTATTGATCGCCACCCGGATAATTCCGGTGATTTGTTCTCCTGTTTTACCCGCCACCGTCGAAGGTTCCGGAGATCTGAAGCACGAAGAATACCCGCTCACACGTTCTCTGACTCACCCAACTCAGGGGTGACGTGCTCTTCTGACGCAATAATCCATGGTATTTCCGGCAGGCAGAACCAGATGACCAGGCCGAATGCTGCAAATCCTGAAAGTCCCAGGATCCACTGGGGATCGTTCGGATAGTTGGCCTGAACCAACCGAATGCCACTGGTCCACAAGAACAGGGAAAATGTGGAGACGATGAGGATTACGTACCGTATCAGCCGGGATTTTCCGGCAAGAATGACATTTGCCCGGGGCAACACATGCCGGAGAAGATAATAGAGCCAGGCAAGAATCAGGATGGTTCCCGGGATGAAAAGCACCACGGGGTTGAGCCCCAGCCCGTGGTTGATGTTCCCGATATCGCCATGCGGTATGAACGCCCTGAATGGCATATACGCAATCAGCCTCTGTCAGGTTTACGATAATGAACCAGAATATGAGATGAAACTCCCATTTCCTCCGGAGCATTCCGCGGGAGAGCAGGAGGAATATTCCGCAACTGACAACAATCGCGTGAAAGAGAAGCGGCATTACGGCAATGATCGCCGCATCGGTACCCTGCCCTGCGCTGAAAAGATGTGAATATGCCACCCCCTCGTCCCAACCGGTCAGGGTGAGCGGGTTGCCCCATTCAATAGCAAAAGGACTCTGCATATCGCCAAGGAGGTAAGCGGTCGTGCTATGAATGAATTCATGCGTAACGACAATGAGTGTCTGCAGGAAAAGATAGGTCGCAAGAGTGATCAATGAATAGACTGCTGCACCCCGAATCTCTTCCGGCCATTTCATCATGATATACTATTTTTTGTTTCCTGATATCAATGCATGGAACCGGGCCCGTAATTCCCTCCGGATTTGCATAACTCCAATCGGATGATGCATCGCCTTTGTCGAAACAATCATTTCCGGGTTAGGGTTCCGGCATGTACACCGGGCATTTTTCTGGCGCGTGTCTCCATTCATCTGAACCCGAAGATGCGATTGAATTGACCGGGATTATTGACCGGGATTGATCGCGTACGGGAATACCCGGACCACCATCTTTATTATTAGGTAAACCCTAACTAATGAATGAGCGGAGTATGATGGAGAGAGACGAGCATCTGCTGGAAGTGTTTGAACACCTGCTCCGGATGAAAAACGAATGCTCCTGCACCATATTCTCCGAATGCGGACTTGCAGATATGACGGTCAAACAGATCGCGTACCTGAAAGTCATCGATGAACAGGGAGATGTTACGTTCAGCAGGCTGGCTGAGATCACCCGGAACTCAAAACCCACGATCACCGAGATGATCAACAGGTTTGTCCGGATGGATTGTGTGTACCGGGAACCCTGCCCCAATGACGGGAGAATCCTGTACATCCGCCTGACCGAGAAAGGAAAAACCGTTGCAACGGCCGAACAGGCTGCACTGCAACGGGTGATTGAACGGATGGTCCATTCACTGGATGAACACGAGCAGGAACTCCTGATTGAGATCCTGCAGAAAGTCAGGTAATTTTTTTGTCCGGGACTTTAGTTAGGTAAATTCGAACTAAATGAATGAGGAAACCATGCAGTCAGAAAATGAAGATCATATGCAGGAAAAACTGGTGATACCGCTCTTTGAGATCGTTGTCTTCCCGGACAGCCGGACCAAATTCCCGGTCGACCAGGCAACAGGAGAGCTCCTGCTGGACGCGATGAAGGATACCAAAGGGGCACATGCCGTCGGCCTCACCGTCAAAAGCGGGACCCGGCCTTCAGAGCTGACCGCCGAATCGCTGTACAGGACCGGCAACCTGTTCCGGATCTCGCACGTGCAGCCGGCCGATGACGGGTACCTGATCTGTGCCGAGGTTGTGCAGAGGATAACGGCATCATCACTTACCGAAAAGAACGGACCGTTCTATGCGGTGTATATGCCGGTTCCTGACCTGCAGGATCTTGAAGAGGACTTACAAGCGCGGATCCTCACCGATATCAAGCTGACCATCCACGAGATCAGCAGCCGCTTTTCCGGCTCCGAACAGTTCACCGAGCCGATCGACCGGATGGAATCCATCGACCAGATTATGGGTTTTGTCATGCCCTTCCTGCCGGTCCATCTTGCCGAGAAACAGGCCCTCCTGGAGATTGTCTCGGTCCGGCAACGGTTCATTTCGTTCCTTGAGCTCCTTGTCAAAACCCGGGAAGGCATCAACATCCGGATCGAGATGGCCAAGAAACTTACCGACCGGGTGAACAAGACAAACCGTGAGGCGATGCTGCGGGAGCAGCTCCGGGTGATCCAGGAAGAACTGGGCGAGGGTGAAGGAGCAGACGGTGACAGCGGATACCGCGAACGGATCGAAAACGCAAAGATGCCGGATGATGTGCGCAAAAAAGCCCTGGCGGAGGCAAAGAAACTCGAGACCGGCGGCAGCCATAACCATGAAAGTTCCGTGATCCGGAACTACCTCGACCTCCTGCTCGATCTCCCGTGGGTAACCGAAGAGAAGAAGAGCATCGATATCACCGAGGCCCGCCGCGTGCTCGAAAGCCACCACAACGGCCTTGAGAAGGTCAAGGAACGAATCATCCAGCACCTCGCGGTCATGAAACTCAAAAGCGAGAAACAGGGTTCAATCCTCCTCTTCACCGGCCCCCCGGCACCGGCAAGACCAGCCTGGGCAAGAGCATTGCCGAGGCACTCGGGCGGAAATACGTCCGCATCAGCCTTGGCGGCGTCCGGGACGAAGCCGAAATCCGGGGACACCGGAGGACCTATGTCGGGGCCCTGCCCGGAAGGATCATCCAGGGCATACAGAAAGCCGGCACAAAAACCCGGTCTTCATTCTCGATGAGATCGACAAACTGTCCCTCTCCTACTCAGGGGACCCGGCGAGTGCACTGCTCGAAGTCCTTGACCCGGAACAGAACAACACTTTCTCGGATCACTACCTCGAGGTCCCCTACGACCTTTCCGATGTCCTGTTCATCGCGACGGCCAATTCCCTTGCAACGATCCCGGCCCCGCTTCTCGACCGGATGGAACTGATCGAGATCTCGGGCTATACGAAGAACGAGAAGTTTGCGATTGCAAAAGACCACCTGATGCCCGAGACCCTCAAAGAGCATGGCCTCGATACCGGCACGTTCCAGGTTGAGGATGAAGCGTTAAAGGTGATCATCGAGAAATACACCCGCGAGGCGGGTGTCCGGTGGCTCGGGAAGCAGACTCGCAAAAGCGGCACGGCATGTCTCCGAGAAGATCGTCTCCGGGACCGCTGACAAACCGTTCATCGTGACCACGGACAAGCTTGACGGGATACTCGGAAAGGAGTTAATCCGGCAGGAAGTGGCCCGGAAAGAACCGGTTCCCGGTGTGGTTACCGGCCTTGCATGGACACCGGTTGGCGGGGAGATCCTCTTTATCGAAGGCACGTTCATGCCCGGGACGGCAAGCTCACCCTCACCGGCCAGCTCGGGGACGTGATGAAGGAATCGGCGACGATATCGTTAAGCTTAATCCGTTCACGGCTTGCAAACACGCAGAACGGGTTCAATTTCATGACAAGCGACATCCACGTCCACGTGCCTTCCGGGGCAACCCCGAAAGACGGCCCGTCTGCGGGAGTCACGCTCTTTACGGCCCTGTCATCCCTGATCACCGGAAAGACCGTTGACCCGAACCTTGCGATGACCGGCGAGATCACGCTGAGCGGAGCGGTCCTTCCCGTGGGAGGGATCAAGGAGAAGGTGCTTGCTGCACACCGTGCAGGTATCCGGAAAGTGATCCTGCCAAAGGAGAACGAGCGGGATTTACAGGATGTGCCGGAGGATGTCCGGGGCGAACTGACCTTTGTTCCGGTGGAGACGGTTGAAGAAGTCCTGAAAGAGGCACTCGGTATCGAACTTCCCCGGACCCTGATTATGCATGTCGGGAACCATTTTGTTCCTGTTCAGAATGCCTGAACACCGATGGATCCGGAACTGACCAAAAACGGCTGACAGAAATCCGGGATAGGAGTGGAATACTCTTTTTTCTCCTCCATGGTTTCAAAACATTTCCGTCCCGGAAAATGAACGGTGAAAAAAATCCCGGTTTTACATGTCGCAGCAGTAGCACGCAGAGTTCTGGAGAAACTTGGAGTTCTTGATCCATGAGCAGGTACCGGTCCGGTCCCATGGGTTGATCACGGTATGCCGGTCAATTTTGCCCAGTTTTGCCATATGGGTCAGGTCCGCCACAACCATCCAGACATAATTGATCATGCCGTAACTCTTCGTGCCACTTCCGACCGGGTAGATTTCCGGATCTTCTGTGGTCAGGAAAACTTCCGGAATGCTGCCGATGAACCGCGGGATCCCGGCATCGACAAAGACGTAATCCTTCTTTCCGTCCGTGAACACTTTTAAGGACGCGTCCGGGATTTCCTCCCTGACCCGGATTCCTGTGGTCTCGTACCCCAGTTCCTCAAAGACCATGAGGGAGACATCGTAATCCTCCCGTGCAAGCAGGTTTGCGAGCAGCAGGCTCTTCTCATCCGAATCACCTGCCTTGTCGTAGATCACCTCAACAGGGTATTTGCGGTTCGGTGACGGGTTCTCGACATACGGGATCTGCTGGACAAAAGCAATGATCAGTTCAAGATATTCGTCATCGGAAAGATATCCGCCATTCCGGTACCGGGCATTACGGAGCTGGGTAAGGACGCTGGTGTAGAGTTCTTCCATTGCCGGGTCGGATTCAAAGGTGGCAATATATCTCCTGATCTCTTCAGGATTACGGGAATTCGCCGGAAGATTGATGCTCATCTGCCGTGCACCGTAATAGACCGACATGTTGACCGGCACCCGGAATGTGTACTCGTGAGAGCCGCCGGATTCGGAAGCGTAGTTGAACGTGAAGGTCCGGTGTCCGGTCCGGGTAATATCCCCGACCGGGATGATGAACTGCTGGTTTCCCGTCCCTGTTGCAACAGGTGCCTCTTTTTGGAGAACAGCAGTCACGACAGGCGCTGGCACATCATCTGTTACCGGCAGGGCCGTAACAGGAGGTGCTGATGACATTGTGGAGCCGGGAATCTGTGGGGGGTTGATAATGATCTGCACGCACCCGCACATAAAAAAGAGTACACACAGGATAATGATGGCAGAGAACCCGGCGATTTTCATGACGTAAACTGATTCTCTCTTTATCCCTATTTCATTCTTGGCTTTTTCTCTCTAGTGAATATTAATGACGCATTCAGGATTTCTGTCATCATTTTTTATGACCGCAAGGTTTTTCGATGAGGAAATTACCCGTTCTGTGTCTCGTGTCCGCAGTGTTAATCCGGGTTCCGGTACATGGCGCTGGCCAGCAGGCTATCCAGGAGCAGAACCCCGGTTCGTATCCTGCTGACCCCGGTTCTCTGGTATAGGATGAGCTGAGATAGTACCTGTGGTACTCATCCCTCACAGCAGGGGCCCTGCTTATATGAATCCACGGGCCGGACGGGGAAACTGAAACCGGAATCGACCGGGAACTCGCGTTCCTGAAGAAAGGATGCACCGTTAGTTAATGCTCCTCACGTGTGCCGCGGGAAATATCGTTTGTATCTTAAAAAAATGCTGAATGTCCAGAGCAGGTTATCATGGTTTATCGCTCTGGACATGCCGGTCTAAAAAAAATTACCCTTAGAAATTCGCTCCCCCGGAATCGGTCGGGTTATAGCGCCTGGTTGGCACCGGGGTCTGGACCGGGACGGGTACAGCCGTTGGAGCCGGTGTGACTATTACGGGGTCTTCCTGTCCGGGTATATGGGAGTGCGTGTCGCGGCCCGGGAGGATGATGCGGGGGGCTTCCTGCAGTGTGCAGTCACCCTGTATCATCTGGCAGTACGCCTGGGCAGTATTGTTTGCTCCCGGGTTCACTGACCAGACCGCGTCACGGCCCTGGTTTTCCTTGCCCAGGTACATTGCATAATTCATGGCATGGATAAAACTCAGGGTTGGGATCGTTTTCTGGAGATAGCCGATGGTAACACTTCCGGTCCGGTCCGAGCCGAGGACACAATGGTAATAGATGAGGCGTGGTTTTCCGGAGGGATCCTTTTCTGCCATGAGGGTAGTGATCTGGTTGATGCGGCCGGCATAACTGCAGGCATCCCCGATGTCATTGTCCAGGGAATCGCTGCATGCCTGATCGATGCCGTTGTTACAGAACACGAATTTCGATGAGATCAGGTTCGCTTTCTGACCATGAAGTGTTCCTTCCACAAGCGGGGCGTTACAGGTGCTGGATTCGTTCCCGAACTCGCGCAGGAGGGTGTTAAACTCCATCTGATTGATTTCTGCGTGATCCAGAAGGCTGATATCGACAACCTGGTAATCGTCGAGATGGAAGTCCTGCATGTCGTGCTGGAGTGCGGCTTTTTTACTGTCGGTGAAATAGACCGGGGCAACGGAATTCCGTTCCGGCATCATGGTGTTGAATTCATCGTAAGCAAAGCGCCAGTCAGGATAATTCATGCAGTTGCCATTCTGTCCGGAGCCATTCCTGACTACGAGGGGCAATGGTCCCCTCACCAGCAGGTTGCCGGTTTCTTCATTGATGTCAACGACCACCGGCCCGGAGATCTGGACGGTGTTTGCTTTCTCCAGGTTGTAAATTTTGAGGCAGCAGGTTCCATCCGGTGAGGTGGGAGTTTCATAACAGGTTAATGCCCCGCAGGTTCCGGCCAGAAGAACAATCCCGAGTACCAGGATAACAATGCGGGGAAAATTCATGGGCATGCTCCTGTCTCGGGCAGGCGGTTAGTAACGAAGTGCAGATTTTCTATCATGTATTATTTCCTGTTTTTTATTTACTATACTTCGCGTTGGTGTGAACGGTATAAAAATCCACAGGATTTGAAAAAAGAGGGCATGTTTTTCCCGTGGGGTTTTGGAATGTTTTCCGCACGGTAGCTGTCCGGGTCACAATCTAAATTTTTTTTACGTATATTAAAATTCCTCAATAACGGTGTTGATTCATCAGTATCCGTCTGTAAAAACGGGCAAATACGGAATGTGATGAGCCTGTTCGGGGGATGGACCATTCATGGGTCTGGGGGAGGGAAGGAACAATTGAAAAAAAGGTGTTATTTTTTACTGCCACGATCCTGCCTGCTGTATATCAAAGCCCCGTCAGCAGGGCAGATGTCCGTGCACCGCCCGCAGAGATAACATTCCGCTTTCCCGTCATCGCGTTTTGCTTCATCGGTCGGACACGCATTCTCACATTTTTTACATTCGATACATGCATCCGTTCTCTGCAGTTTCAGCAGGCTCTTCCATGCGGCGAGTGATAACAACGCCCCGAAAGGGCAGATAAGCCGGAGACGGGCGGTACAATGTCGTGGACAAACCAGCACGACAATGAATACGACCATTCCGGCAGTCAGCACAGGAAAAAGAAATCCGGAAGCCAAAAACGCCATCAGGGATGCTGAAAATCCGAATGCCATGAGAAGAAACAGGATAAGGAATGCCGCTCGTATTACCATGAACACTGCCTTCTGCCGCAGCTGGTTTAGAAACCGGTGCATGGTAGGCGATCTCCTGTACCGTGCCGACCGGGCAGAGATACCCGCAGAAAAATCTCCCGGTCACCAGGGTCAGCACAAAAATGATGGAAAGTCCGATCGCCCCGACAATGAGCGGTGCGCCCAGTCCCTCCACATCCCCGAGCACAAGCTGTTGGAACTGCAGGGACAACCGGTGAAAAAATGAGAAATCCCAACAGGGATGAAATGATAAGAATCAGCCAGCCAGCCTTCTGCCGCGATCGCCGGAATACCAGAGATACGCAAGGATGCCGATCATCACCAGTGCGTAGAAGAACCCGATTGCTTTTGGAATCTGTGAAAATACCATGATAGTGTTCACTCCTTTTAATTATCCTCTCGCAATGCCGCGACTTCACCTGCCCAACTGACGCAGGAATGCACTTTTATGGTTCAGGGATCCGTTTCGCAGGTTGGAATATACCCGGATAATATCGGAACGGGTCGTGTTGGCAAGCGCCAGGTCAAGGTCGGCGATGTCGCGTTCCTCGATGGCAAGCCCGGCTTCCAGTGCACCGGCCAGGGATGCATCACCCTGTGCTGCCAGTGAGGTATAGAGCGACTGGATCACCGGATTTGAATACCCGGCAGAGGCGTTGCCGATTCGCTCTCCCTGCAGTCCGTACCGGTCGATAAGCAGCTGGACTTCGTAGATATGCATAGTCTCTGAATCCGCAATATTGGAGAAGACGGGAATTGTATACCTGCCTGCCCACCGGGTGTATGCGTCATGGGCAAGCTGCTCTTCTTCCCGCATGAAGAGGATAGAGGCAGTTTCGGTGTCGGTCAGGGGTGTCGTATCGGTCCGGGACAGGAGCGTGGGATAATATCCGCCTGCTCCCGGGCCGGTACCGGTTCCCTGTCCCTGCAACGGTGCCTGATCATATGCCTGCCCCTGGCCGTATCCGGCACCTTGTCCGGTTCCTTGACCTGCGTTCCGCACCGGGACCGTCGGGCCAGCCCCAAATACGATGATGAGCAGGACAATGAGAACGATAACTCCTGCCAGTAATCCCCAGTATTTGTTGTTCATGGATGGACTCACCAGTCTCCTGCTTTGTTATTGGTCAGCATAAGGTTTGCCGGCAGGCTGGCCCGGATATTTTCCCGGCCCCGGTCCCGCCAGATTACCAACAATGTAGAATATGCCGGTACGGAATCACACAGGGTTCTTGTAAGTAACCCGGTAAATCCTGCCGGCCTGATCATCGGATATCAGCAGGGAGCCATCGGCCATGACTTCGAGGTCAACCGGCCTGCCGGAGACTTTTCCATCCGGGCCCAGGAATCCGGTGGCAAAAGGTACTGCCGTGACCGGATTCCCGTTCTCTGATCGGACGGTAATGACCTGGTACCCGATGGGAGTCTTCCGGTTCCAGGACCCGTGTTCGGCAATGAAGATCGCATTATGGTATTCTTCCGGAAACATGGTTCCGGTATAAAACCGCATGCCCAGCGGTGCAACGTGAGCCGGGAGGTCGAGGATCGCCGGTGTACAGATTCGCGGGATGCGGTTTTCCTGCGTATTCCGGGTTCTCAACGCAGTTTCCGTAATAGTCGGGAAACCCAAAGTGCATACCGGCAACCGGTGCCCGGTTCAGTTCATCAGGAGGGAGATCGTCTCCCAGCCAGTCCCTGCCGTTCTCCGTGAACCAGAGATCACCCGTTGCCGGGTCCCAGTCAAATCCTACGGTATTCCGGATACCGCTGGCATAGATCTCCGGACTGCTCCCATCCGGATTTATCCGGAGGATTGTGCCAAACCGCTCGTCAGGAGGATCGCAGATGTTGCACGGCATGCCGATGGGAATATAGAGTCTCCCGTCCGGCCCGAACCGGATAAATTTCCAGCCATGACCGGAATCGGATGGCAGGGAGGTAAATACCGTGACCGGCGCCGGGGGATTATCAGGATGATTTTCGATATCATCGAACCGGATGATGCGGTTTACTTCGGCGACATAGAGCGATCCGTTCCGGAATGCAACCCCGTTGGGCATGAAGAGTCCCCGGGCAATCGTCCATTGCTGGTCAGATATCCCGTCGCCATCGGTGTCTTTCAGGGCATACACGATGCCCTTGTCACGGGTGCCGACAAACACCATTCCCCGGTCCCCGATAGCAAGGGAGCGGGCGCCCGGTACGGTATCTGCAAAGATTCCAATCCTGAAATTTTCGGGAAGTGAGATGAACCCGACCGTCCCGTTATCCGCGTCCTGCACCGGGACCGGAGCTCCCATGAATACAAATGCAAAAAGGATCAGTGCCGCTGCGACCACTCCCGTGCAAACACCTGCGATTCTCCGCCGCATACCAGTCTCTCCTGATGGGGGGAATTATCTCGCATTATCCATGAATCTTTCCCCGGGCGGCAGGTCTGGTTTTTTTAAGGGTGCTATTATGAGGGAATTGGCCTGTGTTACACCGGGATTCTCCCGATCAACTCCAATAATGGCTGTTATTGAGGATAGCTGAAAACAAAAAAACCTTATTTTACTTCCGGTATTTTTAGTGGAGAACGTGTCGTGCTTCGTTTTCTTCCAATCTTGCTTTGACGATTTTCCTGACAAGTGCAGCGGGAAGGGGATGTTCTGCCGAGAAGTGGATGGTTGTTCCGGAAATCTCAAAGGGCTTGAGTTCGCTGCTGAACGTATCCATGATCGATTTGCTCACAACGTAAAAACTGTAATGGTTCCTGAATGCGGCAAAAAAGACCAGGGGCCCGTGATACCGGAACGACGGGATCTGGTAACTGATTGTCTCTTCTGCATGCGGAGCGACTGCCCGTATTACCTTGCGAAGCTTTCCGAGCGTGACCCGTGCTTCCGGTGGAAGTATTGCGAGGTAATCGTCAATATCACGTGCTATTACGGGCTTTGTTACTTTTTTCATAACAATCTCCGAATAGATTTATCCTTATTGTACGGGTGTCATTTATACTCTCTTGAAAAAACCCGAATGTTCACGCGGGGGGTAAGATCCTCTGGCAGATAGGAAACGGGAATTTTTCTGAAAGGACCGGATTGGGGCGTGCTGATTTCTCACAGGCGTTGATGCATTCCGGTATACCTGACATCTGTCGTTTATCCGGTACCGGTGTTATGGTAGTGAAGCGTGCGGGAGCAGTTCTTTTTACCGGAGTATACTCTGGCAGGAAAATAATCGTGAAACATGAACTCCCCGTGGATACTCTTGTGTTTGAAAATTATGAGAACCTATAAATATATTAATGCGAATATAAACCGCTGGTGAAGAACCATGGTAGGATTCAAGTGCAGAGACATCGGTATGGACTGCAAATACGAGACAACTGCAGCCAATGTACAGGATTTGGATGACAAAGTCGCCCAGCATGCCCGCGAAACTCATAAAATCGCCTCGCTGGATTCAGCGATGTGGATGAAGATCCACAAAGCGGAAAAGTAATTCCGTTTTTGGCTCATCGTTGTTTCGTTTCAATAACGCATGTGCCGGGTAAATTATTACCATAGGGGTTAATGCCTCCCAACCCCCAACGATGACGGATGTTGCCGGTCGTGGGGTGTCATCCCCGCAGCGGTTCTGATGGCAAAAATGTTCCTCCTTCTCCCAGGGTACACCAGAGAGAGCCTGGGGCGTGAATACATCATATCCAATTTTTTTAGTTGTTCCCGCCTGATAAAATCCGTGTGCCAGCAGTTCCGGCGTTATCGGGATCACATTGCGGGAAATGGATTTACGAAAGAAAAAGTTACGGCAGGGTCCCGGAGGAGATAGGGAAATATTTCAGGTATGGGTATGGTTCCGGATCAGAGGGGCCATCTGCTGTTCCCGTTGTTCTTCCCAAGACCTTTGCACCGGTTGAAATATGTCTCGCCCCAGATCCACGGCTTGTAGGTGCAGCACATCTCGGGTTTCACGAGATGAATGCCGCAGAGATACCGGTCTTTTGTTACGCGGCGCAGGAACGGGCAGGCGGTAACATACTCTCCGGTATCGGGATGACGCATCTCGAAATAAACAATGTCCCCGAGGTCTTCTGCCCGAAGGTCTGCACAGTTTACCGGCGTGCTTTTTTCTTTGAATGCGATAAACCAGCGCAGGATATCGATACGCCCCTGTTCTATCCAGATGTACACATTCGCTGGTGTCGGCGCAATACCGGGGCCGAAGATCCTGCAGCACAGTCCGCACTGCTCACACGGTTCGTCTTCTGTTATCTGGTCATCCATCGGGTTCCCATCCACTATTCATCGGCATCTGGATAATGGTTGCCGATTTATATCCGGCTGCAGGTATTGTTAGGTTCAGAGATCCGTGTTCGGGCGGGGGATTCCTCCCCGCCGGAATAACCAACGATGACGATACCCGGCACGATATGAGTCACAATTCCCGGGAAATGAAGATATATTGCATCGGCTTTACCTGCATATATCCAACCAATCCGACCGGGTCCGGGACAACGTCCGTCACATGCATAACCCGGGAGATAATCACGTCATTAAAATAGCATAACACTGCCAGATAATTATCAGGGTTTTCATGCCTATTATTACCCCAGGTTCCACGCTCCGTAACTGGTGTCCACACGATGCCGGCTCGCTTGCGGGATCTGCAAATAATCCCCGCATTGCTGCATGCGGGATGCGTTTCCTTTCCCCTATACGCTTGAGGATGCACACCGGTTTATCCGTATGGCAACCGGCGACACTGCGAACCTGTTTCTTGCAATAGATATTGATGGTGAGGCGGTCGGGAGTATTGGCATTCACCCGCTCGATGATGTCCGGTGCCGTTCAGCCGAGATCGGGTACTGGCTTTCAGAGTCCTGCTGGGGGCATGGTATCGCAACCGATGCCGTACGATCTCTTGTCCCTGTTGCCTTTGACCGGTTTGATATTGTCAGGTTGCAGGCCGGGCATTTTTTCTAACAATCCTTCTTCCATGAGGGTGCTGGATAAATGCGGTTTTACCCGGGAAGCAGTCCAAAAAAATGCCATTACGAAAAACGGTGTCCTCCTGGATGAAGTGATGTATGTGCATTTCGGATAATATCCGGGACGGATAATCCGCGAAAATGATCATGGTACCCGGGGAACATTACAACCGGTTATTTCCTGATAGCAGTCCAGAACCGGTCCATCTGATAAAAAGAGAGATTTTTTATTCTTTCCTGCGCCCGAAAGCAAAGATTATGCCGGTGACGGCAAAGGCCACCATTGCGGGAATAACTGTTAAGGGAGTCTTTGTTGTCGTGGGAACTGCTACAAGGCCGATCGCAACCGGTGTACTCTGGCCTCCGGTTACAGTGACGGTCTGGGAGGCATCGGTATAGCCGGTCTCTTTAACGGTCACGACATGGGAGCCGGCAGGGATATCCGAAAGGGTTACCGGAGTGACACCCCGGAACAGGTTATCAAGGAAGAGTTCGGCACCGGCCGGGTTGAAACGATGATGATCTGTCCGGTCGTGTCCGGTGTGGGTGACGGTGCATTGGGTGTAAGTTGGGCATCCACGGTCACGACATCCCCGCCTTTGACGTAAACGGTCCGGGAGTAGTCCTGGAAATCGGTATGCTGGATGAGGATGGTATGCGATCCCTGCACGATACTCGTGAAATCGGAATAACTGCCGACCGGGGTCTGTCCCATAAAGTTCCCGTCAAGATAGACGGAAGATCCACCCGGGGTAGATCCTACTTCAATGGACCCCATGTCGGGCTGCTGGCGGGTAAACGTAACGGTGATGGGGGTCTGCTGCCCTGCATAGACAGTGATGGTTGTAAGGTATTCATCGTACCCTGCCTTGTGCATGCGGAGAGTGTGTGACCCGGGAGGAAGGCTGGTGACTACATACGGGGTTTCGGCTATAAAGTTCCCGTCTATATAGATATCCGCTTTTTCGGGGGAGGTATGGATATTGAGAGAGCCGGTCTGTTGGGGATTGGGTGATAAGTAGGCAGTAACAGAGGCAGTCTGGCCCGGAGTCACGTACACTGATGTACCATATGACTGGTAACCGCTCATCGTGACCTGCACGTTATGGCTGGTTCCCGCACTCACTGATGAGAACGTTGCCGGGGTATACTGCCAGGTGCCGCCATCAATGGTTGCTATGGCTCCGGAAGGCGAGGAGGTTACATAGATATTCCCATACGAGGGTGTGGGGTTCGGGTTTAAGGTTGCATACAGTTCTACGGTCTTGCCACTTGCAGGCCACGACGACACCGGTCCGGTGAAGGTCTGGTAACCGGATTTCCGGACCGTAAACGTCTGGTAGGGTGTGCTGGTGGACCCGACTTCGGTATCGCAGAATCCCTGCGCAATGGTACATGCCGTGGAGGTCGAGTCGAAGCTGACCGCAGCGTCATTCACGTTGCAGTTCACCCGCAGCCATCCCTTGTCGCAGCCAACGCATATAGTCGTGGTACGGGTTACCGGGACATCAGTCGGCTGGATGGTCGGCAGAGTTGTCGGAACAGTTGTTACGTGGGTTGTTGGTGCTATAGTCGGATGCGTGGTGGGCACCGGGGTTACCGGTACCGGTTTCAACGTTGCATCGACAGCTGCCTGTTCGCCGGCACGGAGTTCTTTTTCGGCCGTGTAGCGTTCATAGCCGGTCATCGTGATCTCTATGGTGTGAGAACCGGTTCCCAGTTCCCTGCCGTTGATGGGAGTTACGCCAGCGGCTTTCCCGTCAATCAAGACCTCTGCTCCCGAAGGTGAGGACAGTATGGTCAGCCACCCGACCTGTGGCCCGGGTTCCTTTGTCGTCGGCACGGCAGTAACCGGTTGTGTTGTTTTTTCCGTCACCGGTTCCCGGGTCGGCTCTGTAACAATGTGCAGGGTGGTTACGGGCTTGATGATCTCTGTGGTCGGTACGGCGGTGGGCTCCAGGGTTACCCCGTGAATGATCGCTTCCTTGGTAACAACCGGTTCTGTCTCTACTGCTGCAGCTGCGGGAAGGACCAGCAGGGCAACAATGAAGAGAGAAATGAGTAATGCGGTAATTTTCATGAGTCTTCTCTTGTTATTTACCGAGTAATAACGCTTAATATTGTCTGAAAAGAGGGATTGCCGGATTTGAGGTCACTTCAGTTTCACCCCCAAAACGGCCCTTCCTTTCACTTTCCCCCTGTTTCAGTTCATCTCAAAGGAGATTTGCCCTCCAAAGCGCAATAAAGAGGAAATTTTTAGAGCAATTATATGCCGTTTTTTAGCATTTACTGCCAAAAATAAGAGCTGTTAAAATGCGGTGAGCTTTAACCCGGCTTTTTTCGCAAATAATGCAGGAAAATGATAGTCCACTCATCCCCCAAACTCCTAAATCTCCGACAGAGAAGTGATATTGGCGAAGTGCAGGTCTCCTGAAGTCCCGGGCCTGAATATCCGACCCTGTAAACAGGCCTTCTTTTCCCTTTGACCCTCCTACCCCCCCACCGCCTTTGCGTTTTGCCTCCCAATAGCATCTGTTAAGGTTTTATAGCACCACTTCAAAATGCTCCGTTTGGCGTAAATCAGGAGGAATGGGCGTTTTTCAAAAAACTGTGCCGGAATTCGATGTTTTTTGCACATAATTCATGAAGTGGCAGGTTTCCGGGCAAGGACTCTACGACGGAGAATCGGGTCAGCGGGGATGTAGGTATTCCGGGGTGTTGTGACACAACGGCACGAAGAAGCAGGGTGAAAAAAGGGATAATCAAAGGAAGAATATCTAGCGACGGACGCAGAAGAAGCCGCCACGGAGGTGGTATTTCGTATAGATCTCGCAGCCCGAGCAGAAACAGCCGAGCAGTTTCATATCCGTGGCAGATGACTGGCCGCGTGCGCAGAAAAGTTCGGTCGGCTGGCATTTTTCCAGGGAGTGTTTTTTGTAGTTCTGGCAGTTCCTGCAGTACTTCCTGCAGATCGCCCGGTTCTCTTCCGTATCCTCAACAACAGGTTTGTTTGATTCAAACATGGTAAAACTGGTGTGCGATGATAGTTAATAGATCTTTTTTTTTATTTCCGGGGTATTCCGGTTGCATGCGGACCCGCTCATGCCAGTGTAAGGAGAAAAAAAAGATTGGAATGGATCTCTCCGGCCCGTAACTCCCAGGACAATCCCGCATCCTTTTGGCGATTGCATGTGGCAGAGTCTGCCCGGATGAGAAACATCCGGTGATTTCTTGTATAATGAAACCCCTGATATCTGCAAAATCAAGAGGAGTTATAAATAAGCCAGCGATATACTACTGCCTTATGAGGGAGCTAAAAGACCGCACCCGGAAGATCCTGCGCGAGAGAAAGGACGCAATGATGCCACAGGACCGGCGGGAAAAGAGCAACCGGATCTGCCGGCATCTTATGGAACTCATAAAGAACGGCGAGACCGTGATGGTCTTTACCTCAAAGGAAAAAGAGGTCAATACAGAGCCGTTGATCAATAAACTTTTTGAAAAGGGAAATCCGGTTGTTGTCCCGATTATCGAAAAAGAAGAGATTAGTCTACGGCTGTCCTATTTGCGGGATTTTTCCGCTCTTGTTCCGAGCACGTTCGGCGTTCCTGAACCCATCGGCAGCGAAATTCCGGCAGCTGCGGATGATGTTGATACGATCATTCTTCCGATGCTCGGGTTTGACCGGAAGGGGGGAAGAATCGGGTACGGTGCCGGCTACTATGACCGCTTCTTATCAAAACACGGGAATATGCGGAAGATTGGTGTTGCATTTGCCTGCCAGGAAGTCGACAGCCTGCCCGTTGATGAGAATGATATGCCTATGGACTACATCATAACCGAGGATGGTATTGTGTACCGGGACGGGACGGTGGATAATGGAGATCAACGGCACCGGCATACTTGACACCTTTGCAGAGGCATTCCCGGTCTGGCTTTCACGGGTCATCATCACGGCAGCAACCAGAGAGTGGGCGTATAAGGCAGCAGTTGAAGCCACAGGATTTGCAACCTCCAAGATAGGGTGCTCCTGCGAAGCGGGGATCGAACGATACCTCTCGTTCAAACGAGACCCCGGATGGCAGGGCCGGGGTCTCGGTCCTGATCTGTTCAGAAAAGAAGAACATGAAATCCACGGTTAGCCGGCAGGATCTCCCAGTGTATTCTCCCTACGCCAACCGCTTCTGCATTTGACGGTTTTCCCGATGCGGTCTCCCGGTTTTATACAAAAATGCACTATTTTGGGGACACGTATGAAGAGCGGTGCATGGTCGGTGGCAGGAGATGCTGGAAGATTCCGGTTATGCAGGGCGATTATGTGGGAGAGGAACGTTTCGGGACCGTAAAGGGTATTGCCCGGCGGGAATTTTCTGGTCATGGGTAAAGACCAGCAGTCGGCACTTTCCGGAGCCGAAGCGGCAATGGAGAAAATAACCGGGATGAGTGGTGTCATCACCAGTTTTGCGGGCGGCATTATCGCCAGCGGTTCAAAGGTCGGGTGTAAAAATTATCGTTTCCCGATGCCGGCAAGCACCAATCATGCCTGGTGTCCGACTCTTAAAGATAAAATCCCTGACTCGTTAGTCCCGTACGGCGTAGGTTCAGTATATGAGATTGTCCTGAATGGCATTGATGAGACATCGATAAAGAGTGCGATGAAGACCGGCATCCAGGCTGCAACGGAAACGGGGACGGTCATGTTCATCAGTGCATCAAATTTTGACGGGAAACTCGGCCAGCACCGGTTTTACCTCCATGAACTTTTCCGGTAAGTGATACTAAAAAAATTACTGCGGTGTGAGATCCTTATCCCGGATCCCTAAGGAACTGCAGGATATTCGCCCCCGTTTTTTTAACCAGCAAAGAGTGACGCTCCTTCAGGACCCCCGCTGCACGGAAAGTGAGTTTACCTTCGTTACTCGTGTTGCACAACAAAAAAATTACCGCTGCCGGAGATGAATGGATGTATGCTGAGTTGCTGACATCCCACGTGCCGATGGCCAGCATGCCGGCCGAGCTGGCGCGATTATTTCCGGATGCCGGCAAAAAATAAACATTATTCCATCCTTTATCCAGGTATAAGACAGAACCGGACTGACCATGATTGCCGTTTTATATATTCTCATATCTCTCATTGCGCTGGTCATCATCATAATGCTCGCGTGGCGGTTTGCATCGCGCCGGTATGAAATACCCTGCCCCGTCTGGATGAAAGGATTATTGGATCCCCCGTTTTCCGTCAAGGTAAGCGCACGTACCCGGAAAACAATCCTGCATCTCGATATCAGGGCCGGGATGAATATACTGGATGCAGGCTGTGGCCCGGGACGGCTCACGATACCTCTCGCCCGGATCGTGGGGCCCTGCGGAGAAGTGACTGCCATGGATCTCCAGGAAGGAATGCTGCACGAAGTACAGGAACGGGCTCGTGCAGCAAATCTCACGAATATCCGGTTTCTCCGGGCCGGTATCGGGGAAGGGAAGCTTGAGCGTGAGCGGTTTGACCGGGCCGTTATGATAACCGTGCTGGGCGAGATCCCTGACCGGGACGTGGCATTACATGAGATCTTCCAGGCGCTTAAGCACGGTGGTATCCTGCTCGTTGAAGAGACCATCCGGGATCCCCATTTCCAGACCCGCAGCACTGTCAACCGGCTGGCTGGTGCTGCCGGGTTTATCGAAAAGAAATTCGCAGGCAATTATTTTTCCTATATCTTAACCCTGGAAAAACCTTCCATTGCCCGATGAGAATGAACAACAAGAACACAAGTCCGTTTTATCTCACAATCCTCCTTTTTTAGATCATTAAAACCGCTATCCGGATTTTATAAAAAGTCCCTGAAAAATTAGTTGGCTGCAAGATGCCCGATTTGAAACGGGTGAAGTTCGGGATACCCGATACCTGCGATTACTGCCGGATCATTATAAAAAAGCCGACGCCCCTCCTCTGCTGAATAAACACGATATATGAGTACTCCAAGGGTGCCTTCGGTGGCAGTTCCCTCCATGACTATTTTTCCCTGTTCGAACAGGCTTGTGACATATTCCTTGTGCAGTCCCATTGCCGTTTGCTCTTCAGGGGTCATGGTTGTGAGAAAATCCGGGCGTTTTAACCGGAGCAGAGAAATAAAATCCAATGTTTGACTCATACATCTGATTACAGCGGTCATTGGTTATAGCGTATGGTACTGGCGGACCGGGTTTCCCCCACAATACCCTGCATCGCATCATCTGCTGGCAGGAAATGCAACGGATAATGTCTGCCGGGAGAATGTAAAAAAGAATGAAGCCGATTAAAAACCGGTCAGATTTTTTTTACCAGGCGGACTTCGGTATCGGTTATTTCGTAGATAATATCCTTCTTTTCCTGTTTTAACTGCTGGAGATCTTTTAAGATATCCTGTAACTTGTACTCGATGTCCCTTCTTGCGATCACATACGGTGAGTTCTGCTGGGGGTTTTCCGGGGTGATGGCAACAAGTTCACACGTATTTCGCTGGCGGTTTATCTCGAACCGGGTAATTTTGTCGAGATCAAGGGATTTGAATTCCCCGGCATTGAATGACCCTGATTGTATGAATTTCACCTGAACACTCATACGATAACCAACCATGTCTTATGCTCTGCATATGCAGTTTTCATAGTTAATAATCTCCCGCACCGGGTGGCATTCCCCCGGAGGGCCCTGATGCCCGTGACGATGCAAAGGCATCATCGATGCGAAGGATCATGATGGCAGCTTCTGCTGCGCTCATTATTGCCTGTGTCTTCACCCGCAGGGGTTCAACAACGCCGGCTTTCAGCATATCGACTGGTTTGCCCCCGCAGATATCAAGCCCGAAAGTCCGGTTGCCGGCTTCATGCTCAGCACGGATCGCCACAATCATATCAATGGGATCGAGCCCGGCATTCTCGGCAATGGAACGCGGAATTACTTCAAGTGCAGCGGCAAATGACTCGATTGCGAGCTGGACACGACCCCCGGTTGTTGATGCATAGTGATGCAGCTGGAGCGAGAGTTCAATCTCCGGAGCCCCGCCGCCCGGGACTATTTTTTTGTCCTTTACCACATCACTGACAACCATGAGTGCATCATGCATGGCACGCTCGAGTTCATCGATCAGGTGTTCTGAACCGCCCCGGATGATGATAGAGACCGATTTGGGATTTTTGCATTCCGAGACATACATCATTTCGTGACCGGAGAGTTTCTTCTCCTCCACACGGCCGGCACTGCCGAGATCGCCGGGAGTGATGACATCGATACTGTTGATAATTGTTGCACCGGTAGCCCGGGCAATATTTTCGCAATCGCTCTTTTTAACCCGGCGAATGGCTAAAATACCTGCCTTTGTGAGGTAATGCTGGGCCATGTCATCGATGCCTTTCTGGCAGAATACAACCGTTGCACCGCTTGCGATAATCTTGTCTGCCATGGTCCGGACCATCAGTGCATCTTCGTCCAAGAATGCCTGCACCTGGTCGGGACGTGAGATATTGATCTTCGCGTTGACTTCGGTCTTTTTGTACTCGAGAGCCGCGTTGAGGAGGAGGACTTTTGCGTTCTTTACTACCTGTGGCATTCCCGGGTTGGCCCGTTCCTTGTCAATGACCATGCCTTCGATGAGGGTGGTATCCTCGACTTTCCCGCCAACTTTTTTCTGGATGTTCACGTGCCCGATATCTACCGTACCGTCAGGATCGGCAACCATCGTGACTGCACGTACGACAATATCGCATAGCAGCACCTTGTAAGCCTCTGCTCCCTTCCCGCTGATAGCCGTTTCTGCGATCTGCTGCAGACGTGCATGATCAGCAGGATTTACGCTGATTGCAATGGTGGAAAGGATCTCGAGGGCTTTTGTCGCTGCCTTCTGGTATCCTTCAGTAATCACGGTTGGATGAACTTTCTTGTTAAGCAGGCTTTCTGCGTTCTTTAAGAGTTCTCCGGCAATGACGACTGCCGAGGTTGTTCCATCGCCCACTTCATCGTCCTGGGCTTTTGCAATCTCAACCATCATCTTTGCAGCAGGATGCTCAATGTCCATCTGTTTGAGAATGGTGGCGCCATCATTGGTGATGACGATATCTCCCGTGGCATCGATGAGCATCTTATCCATGCCTTTTGGCCCGAGAGTTGACCGGTACTGCGTTTGCCACCGCCTTTGCAGCAGCAATATTGTTGTTCTGGGCTTCCTGCCCCCGGGTCCGTTTTGTTCCCTGCCTGAGAATTATGATTGGCTGTCCGCCAAGTTGTTGTGACATTTCATTCCATATTTTTTTATTCTGGGGTGTTCATATCCGGCACAACCGTTCATCCTCTCTTACTCTTACTCAATCGTGTTTTGATGGGTCCGGTAATCCGGGTTCACGAGCAGGATAGATATATCATGGTTCATTGCTTGAGATTACCTCCTCCGGGCACCATCTGTGGATGGTGAGAATTACATCAGCCAAATTGGGCTGACACGGGAGAATTCATCGTCATGCCGTAATGGGCTACAATTGCTGCGTGGCTTCATATGTGTATCTGTGATGCAGAGAGGTTGTCTTGTCCCCGGGGCAGGGTATGGTGTATACCGGCGGGTTGCATACATACCTTCATCGTGTCCGGGATCGTATATATTTATATATATGTAGTTGGTTGAATGAGTGCATTTCACAAAAAAAACAATGAAGCCGCAGCAGATCCGAATGCCGTGAACCCCGATGGTTCCCCCGTGGCCCGTGTACGGATGCCCAAAAAATGGAACAATGAACAATTCGCCATGGCAGAAACGATGCTGGGGGCAAATCACATCCGTGTAAGGTGCATGGACGGGATCACCCGCATGGGCAGGATCAAGGGAAAGATAAAGAAACGAGCCTGGATAAGGGAAGGCGATACCGTTATTGTCATGCCCTGGAGTTTCCAGGATGAGAAGTGCGATATTATTTACCGTTACCTCAAGCCACAGACAGACTGGTTGCGGAGAAACCAGTACATTTAACCGTAACTTTTTTTTATAGTTTCCTGCTGTCGTGAAATTTATTTTGTCGGTTCGGTTGAAACGCACATGAACGGGAGTTCACACCCGAAGCATGAAAATCGGATCCCCTCTTCTTATAGTTTTTAGGAGTCAACCCACCCCCTTCGGGGGTCGCTCGGCCGCCTCATCGGGGCCTCGCTGGGCAAATGGTTTTTTAAAGGGGGGCTGGCTCCTGAACCGCCGCGGGGGCGTCCCATCGGGGGCGGCGGCGTTTATCATAATTATACTAAAAACATTTTCAAATAATATCTGAATACGCTGTTTTTCATGTGAAATCCTGTTGTTTGGTCATTCGCTTTCTCTTATTGACTGTAATGAGTGTGACCCTCTCATTTTTTAGAAGATTTCCCATGAAATTCCGATTTTTTGATACAGTGAGTTAATGGAGCTTCGTCCCAAACCCCCATAGGGCTGTGCCGCCACCCCAGACGGGGCTTCCTGTGCGGCGGATCAATGACGGAAATATACTGAAACTACCCAGCCCTGCCGTGCCTAAAGAGAGGCCCTGAGGCAGGGGACCCTCGCACAATTATGGATTTTCATTGTTCTGGAGTGAACCCCCGTAAACCCCAAAAAAAATATCCGGAGTATTCGTGAGAAAAAACAGCATTGCAAAAAAAATTACGTTTTTATCCCTCTACCCCCAATTTTTCATTTCAGAACCCTGCCGGGTCCTCCGCATCCCACCGTACCTTTGCCCTCCCGATAAGCAGCCATGTCGGGATAGCAAGTACGATGGAAGAGAGGGCAAAGTACGGGTTTGCAAACGCTATTGCGGTGAAGATGGTGAGCACGATGCCGACAAGGACGAGGTACACAAAGAGCACCTTCACATCGTACACCAGCACGTTGGGGGAGAGCCCGCAGAGCCAGGCCATGACCCCGACCGCGTAAAACGAGACCGAGACTCCA
This sequence comes from uncultured Methanomicrobiales archaeon, assembly GCA_963732285.1. Classification (GTDB taxonomy): domain Archaea; phylum Halobacteriota; class Methanomicrobia; order Methanomicrobiales; family Methanospirillaceae; genus Methanoregula. Next base: position 66,893 of record CAVSYT010000003.1, read on the forward strand.
AGCACAACCGCCGGGACGAGGATATGCGACCTCTCCGGACAGGATGGCAACGATTGCGATAAAGACGGCCGGTATTACCTGGAGGACCGAAAACGTCGTGAGTTTACTCGTGATAAGGGTGCTGACTGCAACCGGCAGGCAGGCGTAGGGCCCGAAGGAGTCAAACATCGTCACCCACGTGTACATCGTTGAGGCGATTATGCCGGTGGTAATGGCGAATATGAAGAGCAGGCCGTGAGGCGGGAAGAACGGCCCTAACAGGGATAAGAAGAACCAGATCACGGCGAGGGGGAGGAGGAACGAGAAGATCGTCTGGCCGATCATGCTCCCGCTCCGGTACAGGTCGATGGTATCCTTGGCAGTGAGGGGAGGATTTGGCATGAACTCAAAACGCCGCATCAGGGGTGCAAGGGAGTCCTTGTAGGTCTTAGCCGATCCCACGGATTCCGGGTTGAACATGATGATCGCGACTGCGAAGAGGAGGACAAGCACGGCGCAGGAGACGAGCAGGTTCAGCCATGAAAACGTACTGTTGAGCAGCAGCGGCGGGAAGAAAAGCGCCGGGTTCGTACCGGTGATCACTGCAAGGCCGCCCCAGCCCACGCCAAGGGCCAGAAGCACGAGCCAGAGTGCTGTTCGTGATTTGGCGTAGACGGTGGAGAGGAAGAAGACCGCACAGAGACCAAAGAGGAACGAGAGTGTCAGGGTGAGGAGGAGGAGCAGTGCACTCGCGAGACTGACCCCGATAAAGGGTGATGCAAGGACATACCCAAAGCCGAAGGGAAAGACCCAGAGGAAGAAGTAATAGACCGTATCCTTGACAACAAAATTCAAAAAGATGAACTGCTCGGAGAGCGGGAGGCTCCGTGCACTGTACGCCAAAAGGCTCGCCTGGCCGAAGCGGCGGTTCATCACTTCGTTGCCCAGCAACCCGAACCCACCGACCATGATCCCGAGCATCAGGTAATTCGCGTGCACGATCAGCGTGAGATTGCCGGCGGGCAGCGTGGTTCGCATCAGCGGAATGAGAAAAGCACCCATGAATGCGATCCCGAAGATCATGACCGGAAACATAGCAAAGGAGAGGCTGCCAAACATCGTGGAATGAACCCGCCACTCCTCTTTAAGCATGGCGATGAACAGCTCAAACATGGCGATCCTTCCGGACAAGCGAGAGGAAGAAGGAGGGCAGGTGTTCGCCCCTTTCGGTAAGTTCGGCCACGGGACCGGTGTGGAGCAGCGAGCCCTTGTGGAGGATGGCAATGCCCGAGCAGACCTCTTCGGCCACTTCGAGGATGTGAGTCGAGATGAAGATCGTCTTTCCCTTCCTGACATATTCAGCAAGATAGTCCTTGACTAAGTCCTGCATGATCGGATCGAAGTTGATCAGGGGCTCGTCAATCAGCGCGAGTCTGGGTTCGTGGATGAAGGCCTGCGTGAACATCAGTTTCTGGCGGGTACCCCGGGAAAGATCCTTGCAGAGCACGTGTTTCTTATCGGCAAAATCGAGGAAATCGAACCACCAGTCTGCCTTTGTTTCAATGTCCGGGATCTTCCGGACCGCGGCAACGAACTCGAGGTATTCCTGTGCGGTGAGGAAACTGGGCGGGGTCTCCTGTTCGGGAATGATTCCCACCTTCGCCCGGACACCGACCGGGTCTGCAACTGCATCAACGCCGAGGACCGTTGCCGTGCCGCCGGTCGGCCGGGTCTGCCCGGTCAGCATCTTGATCATCGTGGTTTTGCCCGACCCGTTCGGCCCGAGAAGGCCAAAGAGCGATCCCTCCTTAACCGAGAGGTTCACGTGGTTTACGGCCTGTACATCGCCATAGGTTTTTGATAAATCCCGTGCTTCGATTACTGTTGTCATTTCCTCACTCCATCTGAATCCCTGCTATTCCTATTACCGCATTTCCTGTATTTGAGGTGCATTATCATCAATTTGTATTTTATGAAGCAACAAGGTCCTGTTATTCATTGAAGGGCCTGCGTACCGCGACAGCACACGAGAGCCATCCGGCTTCGGGAGTTGTGAAGTACCTGCAGGATCCGGTTCTCATCCTCTCCATCTCATTCATATCATAATACCTGAAAGAAAAACCGGAAGCCAGCATCGAACGGATTTCGTCTTTTGAATAGGTTGTCATCAGTTTAAGACCGGTATAATCCCGTACATGGGAGAATATCCTGTACGGGATGAACCGTCGCTCTTCGCTGATGAGTCTGCACGGTTTGAGATGCTCAAAAATGATATTCATGTCGGGCACAAGACCGGACAGTGATGCAAATACCTGCTCCATCACCGGTCTGTCGATATAATAACTGAGCCCCTCCATAACAACGATGAGTTTCGTGTGTACCGGATCAACCATTTCCCTTTTGAGCGTGTCAATGAGACTGACCGTATCAGCAATATCAGATTCGATGCAGGAAATGAACCTGCACGTTTCTGGTACCAGTTCGGAATAATGCTGGAGTTTGTGGCCCATATTTGTCCTGTCGATCTCAATGAAGCTTACGCGGTCATTCAGCAATGGTGATAATTCAAGGGCAAGCGGGGAGAACCCGGCTCCTAAGTTGACGATAATTGTCCGTTTCGCATCACCTCTAATCAGTTCTTCTACCATATTTTTGATGAAATGCTTCCGGTTGATGATTACTTCCGAGTACCAGGGACATATGCTATTGTACCGTTCCAGCAATTGCTGTCCGGCAGCCAGGTCAAGTTTCATGAGATAGGTATCAATCAGGTGCTTTGTGTCATAGTAATCGCTGGCCCAGAGCATGACGAGTGCCGCTGTATCTGATACCGGTAAAAGATTTTCGTTTTCTGTCATGCTGGAAGGGTTCCTTATATCGTATATTTTATTGCCAATCCAAAAATATTCAGCTCATGGATATGGACGTTTTTCCTGTAACTACCCGTCGCTTTTATTATAGCAACTAAGGACCTCCAGCTTTTTCTGGTAAGGTCACTGTTTTGTGAACCCCCACGAAAAAATTGCGTTTCTCTGTGAAAAACTGAATAACGAAGATACGAAAAATTACTGATATAAATGTCCAGATCCGCTCATCAATACAAAAAATGATAATCGCATTTTTCTTATCCGGATGAATCGGCCTTAAAATTATGCACGTTTCCGCGTGGATACAAAATCAAAAAACAGGATCGAACAGTATATTATGGTTTTTCTACGGGAAAACAGGTGAGGAAGGGTTTGTATGGCCGGGACAAGAGGCGAATAATGTCCGGACCTTTTACCCTGATACGGTATAATGTTCTTAAGAGAGAGATGTCTTCCCAACCCCACCCGTTGTTTTTTTTAGGTTTTGAGTGTGTCAGAGATTTACCAGACTTCGGGAAATATCAGGTTCGTTCAGATATCCTCCATTCGTACCTTGTGATCGCATTCCCTGTTTGCGAACGGGAAAATAATTTCCATTTGGGGTGGACTCCATTTTGGTTTTTATCAATCCGTCCGTTTATTCCAAAGATGATTATATCAGCCGATTGCTGGACTCAATTAAAAAATTAATTGGTATAGGATGCCTTCCCCAGCTTCGGTTCAAACGCAGTATCTCCTTCAGTCCGGATGGCATGCGAGAACAGTGCAAGCGGAATATCCATTGCACAGAGTTCTTCGCACTGGCCGCAGTTGATGCACGAATCTGAGATGTGGGCGAAACGTCTCATGTGGAACATCGGGCTTGGGGGAACCTGCCCGGGTGTGACGAAGATGGAACCTTTTTTCAGTTCGTCTGCTGCAGTGAAACAGACCGGGCAGTTCTCAATACAGGAATAACACTTGATACACCGGGAAGTTTCTTTGTTGATGGTTTCCCACATGGCAGCCCCAAGTGCAGTGAAATCCTTCTTCCGCCATTTCTCCCCGAGTTTGAGCATGGCACCTTCGACCTTAGCCCGTATCTCGATACCTTTCGGGTTTGCCGGTTCGGCCACGAGGATGCCGGATTTTACCGCACCGTCAAAGAGGTTTGCACCCTTGTCGGAGCAGATCTCAACAAAGGTTGCCTTGCCGGCTTTCTCTCCAATGACACCCCAGTTGCCGCAGGCGATATCTGCCTGACGGGGGATTTTATATTTGCAGCGGCGGCAGTTGCTGCGCCTGCCGTAGCCTGCTTCTTCGAGTTCGTCAACGGAGATTCCCTTGTGTCCGCCTTCGTACTCGATGATGAACTGGCCCTTGTCGATCTCTTCCTTGTGGACCTTGTCCGGGTCAACACCATACTTTTCCGTAATCATTTTCCGGGCAAGCACCGGGCTGACCGAGCCACCACAGTTGACACCGATCATGACGACATTGTCCAAGTTGATCTGCTTACGCTTTGCAAGCTCGATAAAACCCATCGTGTCGCAACCCTTGACGGTCACACCGATCTTTTTGTTTGCGGCTCCGTCAAGGTATTTCTTGACATATTTCGGCAGGAGGAGTGTACCGCAGTGGAGGGAACCAGCGGTTTTGGCCAGTTCTTTGGGGTCGGTGATCAATACCGGCTTTGCGTCATAGAGGTCGGTTCCTTTGGTGATTGCAAGGACTGCATCGACTGCTTTTGACTCGAGCGCGAATTTCCAGAGAGCGGTTACTGCGCCACCGAGTTCTGCTTTCTCCTTGATAGCTGCGTCATTGGTCCATGCGTAGAGCATATCGCCTTTCTTTGCCATGTTCAGGCCTCCTTGATCTTTTCAATTCTTACAGCACAGGCCTTGAACTCAGGAATTGATGCTACGGGGTCAAGTGCATTGTTGGTGAGCGTATTTGCTGCGCATTCAACGTAGTGGAACGGGATGAAGACAACGCCTTTCTTGATGCCGGTTGTTACACGGGCTCCGATGGTTATCTCCCCTCTGCGGGTGATTGCCTTGACCTTCTCTTTGTCCTTGATGTCCATTGCTTTTGCATCTTCGGTATTGATCTCAACCCATCCGGTGGGTTCCTCACGCTCGAGATTTTCGGAGCGGCGGGTCATGGTACCGGTGTGCCACTGCCAGATGCAGCGCCCGGTGGTCAGGATCAACGGGTAGTCCTTGTCCGGAACTTCTGCCGGGTACTTGAACTCGATAGGCGTAAAGATTCCAAGACCGTCGGGGTGGGTGAACTTCTCCTTGTGCAGGATAGGGGTTCCCGGGTGTTCGGCGGTTGGGCAGGGCCAGTGGAGAGCTTCAGGCTTCTCGAGCCGTGCATAAGTCATGCCGCCATAGGACGGGGTGACCTTTGAAATTTCTGTGAAGACTTCTTCAGCACTCTTGTACGGGAACTGTTTTTCGTATCCCATGTGCTTTGCAAGTTCGCAGAAGATTTCCCAGTCTGCCTTTGCTTCGCCGGGTGGGTTCTGTGCTTTTCTCCACTTCTGGACGCGGCGTTCGGTGTTGGTCTGGGTGCCGTCCTTCTCTGCATAACAGGCTGCCGGGAGGACAACGTCTGCGAGCTGGGCGGTTTCGGTCAGGAAGATATCCTGCACAACCATGAACTCGGTATTCTTGAGTCCCTTCTCCACGTGGTGAAGGTCGGGGTCGGAGATCATCGGGTTCTCACCCATGATATAGACACACTTGACCTTGCCGGGTTCGTCAGCGAGAACATTGATCAGCTTGGTGACGGTAAGTCCGACTTTGCCCTCGGCAATCTCACAGCCCCATGCGTCTTCCATCTTCTTCTTCATTCTCAGGGACGATGACTGCCTGGTAACCGGAGTACACGTTTGCGAGTGCTCCCATGTCGCAGGCGCCCTGAACGTTGTTCTGGCCACGGAGTGCGCAGATACCTGTGCCGGGCCTTCCGAGGTTGCCGGTCAGCATCTGGAGGTTTGCAATCGATTTGACGTTGTCAACACCGGTCGTGTGCTGGGTGATACCCATCGAGTAGAGGATCGCGGACTGGCCTGATGTGCCAAACCACTCGGCTGCAGTGATAAGGTCCTTTTCGGGAATACCGCTGATCTTCGAGACGTTAGCCGGACTATATGCGTCCTTCATGACGATCTCTTTGACCTTCTCGAAATCCTTGGTCCGGTTCTTGACGAAGTCCTTGTTCTCCCAGCCATTCTTGAGGATCTGATGCATGAAGCAGTTCAGGATGGCAACATCCGTTCCTGAGTAGAAGGGCAGGTACAGGTCTGCCTGCTTGGCCGTTGGGGTGAATCGCGGGTCAGCGTAGATGACTTTCGCACCCTTCGCCTTTGCCTGCATTACACGGCGTCCGATCAGCGGGTGGGTCTCAAACGTGTTGCTGCCGATAATAAAGACACACTTCGAATCGGCAATGTCTGCAATTGACTGGGTCATTGCACCGGAGCCGAATGCCCCGGCAAGTCCAACGACAGTCGATGCATGGCAGAGACGGGCGCAATGGTCGATGTTGGGGGTCTTTAAAACAGCACGGGCGAACTTCTGCATCAGGTAGTTCTCTTCATTGGAGACACGTGCGGAAGAAAGGCATGCCATCTCTTCGCCCTTGTATGACTTGAACTTGGATGCGATGAGCTTGTATGCCTCATCCCAGCTGGCTTCAACAAATTTCCCATCCTTCTTGATCAGCGGTTTGGTCAGGCGATCAGGGCTGTTGATGAATTCATGTGCATAGGTTCCCTTAGGGCAGAGTTTGCCCTCATTGACCGGGTTGCGTTGCCAGGGAGCGACTCCTGCGACTTTCTTGTCTTTTACAACAAGATTGAAGCCGCACCCGGTTCCGCAGTACGGACACGTTGTTGGTACATATTTTACATCCATTTCACACCTCTTACAACAGAAAGTCTGAAAGCCCTACATTAAACCTTATGAAATGATTGTAAGAATTGTGTCCAAATTACCATTTTTCGAAATACCTAAAAAATTTACTTGTTACCCGAATTAATGCAAAATAATTATTTTCTTGAAATTTGATCATGTAAAATAGTGACCAACGCATACGTTTTTTCAAAATAGGGGCTCAAATATTCGAATTAATGGTTATTTTAGTTGCATATCTGCATTGCATATCTGCATTGCGTATAAATCAATATAATTCCCTCTTTTTTGTGAAGACCTTGACAGGGATTACTCTTGACCACAACGAATATTTTTCTACTGGGGGACCTCAAACAAGGTATCGTAAATCAGAATGTCATGGCATGTTTTTTTATCGTAAAGCACGTTGTTTTAATCAATGGATACTCGCCAGAAGACAATTAGAAAAATAAAAAAACTTCTTCGTCTCCATCCCAAAGGGCTCACTATAAGCGACCTTGCCGAAAAACTCGAACTGAACCGGAATTCAACAGCAAAATATCTTGAAATTCTTCTCATTTCCGGAGAAGTCAATATGAATACGATCGGCCCTGCAAAGGTCTACACATTTTCACAGAAAATGCCAATTTCAGCGATATTAAAATTTTCTGCTGATATTATTCTCCTGATCGATAACGAACTGCGTGTGCTGGATGCGAACGAGAACGCACTCAGCCTTCTTGGCATATCCCGCGAAATGCTGGTGGGAAGTCTGATTAAGAATGTAAAATCTCCCATCATTGCACGCCTGGCAATCTCGGACGTGTTAACCCGGATTCAGAAAAGCGGTGAGATTCAAAGGGAGTTCAGTATTACCCGGCACAACGAAGTCCATCATTACTGGGTACGACTCATTCCAACGGTCTTCGACACAATGGATGAGGGAGTGACTATCATTGGCGAAGATATCACACTACAGAGACGCACCGAAGAATCGCTGATGACTCTCTGAAGCGCGGTATCGTGCGATTGTGCAGGATCAGACTGATGTGATCTGCCGGTGGCGCCCGGAAGGTGATATCACATTTATAAACGAGTCGTTACGTCGAAACATTGGTATTGCGGACAATGCTCTGCAGAATGAAAACATCCTCTCCCATATATTTCATGAAGATATCCCTCATATAAAAGAACAGGTTTCCCTGCTCACGCCCGATCAACCAACCGCATCTTTAGACCTGCGATTAATCGATAATCAGGGCAAATATCGCTGGTACCAGTGGAATATACGGGGGATCTATGATAATGTGGGGAAGCTGGCCGAATGTCAGTCTGTAGGACGTGATATCAATACAGAGCGGCAGCAGGCCCAAAAGATCCGTGAGAGTGAAGAACGTTTCCATATGATTACTGATCACTCTCCTTTCCCCATCTCAATTCTCGATGATTCGGGAAATTTTCTGTACGTGAATAAAATATTTACACAACTTTTTGGGTATTCCATCAATGAAATTCCCACAGAATATGACTGGTTCCAGCGGGCATTTCCCGTTCTTTCTGAGCGTGAGGAAGCGATGCTTATCTGGAGAGAAAATCTTGTCCGGTCAATTGCCGGGGAGGTCAGACCCTGTGTGTTTCCGGTCTCCTGCAAAGACGGAACCGTTCGCCCCATCAACTTTTTCCGGGCCACTCTTCAGACTGGGGAGCAATTCGTTGTCTATGAAGATCTTACGCCGAAAAAAGAATCGGAACGGCTTCATTCAATCCTTGCCTCCATCGTGAATTCTTCAAACAACGCCATCGACCTGTATCGGAATCTCAATAGCACGTATCCCCAAGACCGGTGAAATGCGGAACTGATGTCATGGACTTAAAATTTGGTAATGGTGTACTGATGAAGACACAACCTGAAAATATCAGGGTGAACATCCTGATTGTAGAAGATAGCCGGACCCAGGCTGAATACCTCCGGCATATCCTTGAAAATGAGGGATACCGGGTTGTTCATGCCACGAATGGCAATCAGGCCCTTGAAATAATCAACATGGAACGGCCAACAATTGTTCTGACTGATATTCTCATGCCGGAGATGGATGGATATGAACTTTGCAGTGCCATCAAACAGAACGAGAATATTGCAGAAATCCCGGTCATCCTTGTTACCCAGCTTTTCGACCCGGCAGATCTGATCAAAGGTCTGGATGCCGGGGCAAATAATATTATCATCAAACCTTTTGAATCTGAACACGTGGTATCCCGGATAACAAGCACCCTGCAGTCATTGGCACATCCGGATTCTGAAGGTGGAAATGCCGCCTTGGATGTGTCTTCAGGGGGCAGGATGCATCTCATCCCTGCAAGCCCGCTATGGACTCCTGCAATCCTTCTTTCTTCCTATAATCTTGCTATGAAGAAAAACGCGGAATTGCAGGACGCGAATGAACGTCTTACCGCTATAAACGAAAAACTGGAGCAGACCATTGATACGCTTCAACGAACGAATGAAAATCTCCTGTTATCCCTGATTTCGGAAAAGCAGGAACCGGGATCGAAAAATCCGCGAGAGTGAAGAGCGTTACCGGAATGTGGTGGAAGACCAGACGGAATTTATCTGCAGGTTCACCCCAGATGGAATCATCACGTTTTTCGATTATGCATAGTGCCGGTATTTTGGATTGAACAAAAGTGTGTGTATTCGAAGTCCTCCTAATGTGCTTTTACCCGCTGAAGATATCCGATTCATGAAACAGCACCAGGCGTCCCTCACCCTGGAAAATCCTGTGGTGTCGATGAAGGTCTTCATCCGGTTGGTCACGTTGTAATTGCCGGTGGGTGAACCGGGGATTATGGTGTCCGCATCCTCGACATTCGGGTACGGCAGGTGCATCCCGTATAAGAACCGTCAGCAGGTCAGATCTTTTCTGCACTGTTCACAACCGATGCGGAGTGATGGCATAATCACGGAGAAATATCCTCTCCGTCTCTGCCCTGGCATTATTTGCGCCGGCTATGATCTCTTAGAGAATCGGGTCACTATTGCCATTTTTCAGAGGACTGCCGTTTATTCCAGGGACTTTCATATAGGGGACTTGTTCCGGCTGGAATAGGGTTATTTTGATTATCCGGGATTAATTCGCTGCTGGTGCGCAGGTTAAGAAGGAAAAGTTACTTAAATATTTCTTCTGATAAAGGAGAGGCTATGAAAAACCTGACTTTCCTGCGGATTTTTGCGCTCACTTTTGTCCTGATCTTCTTGTGCACCCCGGTACTGGCCTGTACGAGTTTTATTATTACCCCCGGTGCATCTGCGGACGGGTCGATGTATGTGGCGCACACGAATGACGGCTTTGGTGCCGGCGTTGTCGGTCACGAGGTACTCAACGAGAGTGCCCGGCTGGTCTATGTCCCGCCGGCAGATCATCCTACGGGTGCGAAGCGTGCGGTATTCTTTGATCCCAATTCCGGATCCGATGAACCCACCAGTGTCAAAGAGGCGCAGTCCAAGCCCCTTGCCTACATCCCGGAAGCAGAACACACGTACGGTTATTTCACCGGCAGCTACGGGATCATCAATGAACACCAGCTGATGTCGGGTGAAGTGACGACCGGAGCAAAAGTCCAGCCATCTTCAGATCCTGAAAACCGGATCTTCTACAGTTCCGAACTCTCGAATATTGCGCTCGAACGATGCCGGACGGCAAAAGATGCCGTGACCCTTATCGGGCAGCTCATTGACCAGTATGGCTATTACGGCACCGGCGAGACCCTGCTCTTTGCCGACCCCAAAGAAGCATGGGTTATCGAGATGTGCGGGGGAACCCCCGATGGTAAAGGCGGGCTGTGGGTAGCACAGAAAGTTCCGGACGGGGAGATCTTTGTTACGGCCAACACGTTCCGGATCCGGGAGATAATACCGGGAAATCCCGACCAGATGTATTCGCCCCGTCTCTTTTCCTCTGCAAAGAAAAACGGCTGGTGGAACGAATCTGCTGGAAAACTCGACTGGTTACAGACGGTCAGTAATGGGGAATACTCACACCCGTATTATTCCCTTGCCCGTGTCTGGAGCCTGTACAGCAGGATTGCACCATCCCGGGACTTCTCTCCCTATGTAACTGACACCTACTCTAAAGATTACCCGTTCTCCGTTGCGCCGGACAAGAAACTCACCACGGCCGATGCATTTGCCCTCTTCAGGGACCACTATGAAGGCACGGTCTGGGATCTTACCACCGGCCCGGCAGCGGGTCCGTTCGGCAACCCTTACCGCTGGCGGGGAGCTTTCGATGATCACAACCCGATTGCATTTGGTGAGGTAAAACCCGGGGCATGGCCCCGTGCAGTTTCCGAGATGTTCTGCAGTTATAGTTACATCAACCAGGGCCGCAGACTGGCTTCCCGATCCGATTGGTGGTATCGTCTGGTTCGGGTTTGCCCAGCCCGCTGAGACGGTCTATGTTCCCTTCTATGCCGGGGCAACGAGTGTTCCTTCCGAATGGTCCCATAATGACCGGTCCGTCTTTTCCCATGACTATGCGTGGTGGGCATTCAACTACGTGACCAACTGGGCAACGCTCAATTATAATGCCATGATTGGCGATATACGGGCCCGGCAGCAGGCCATCGAACAACGACAGTTTGCCGACCAGCCGGTTGTTGAAGAGAATGCCCGGCTCCTCTATAACTCGGATGGTGAGGATGCAGCCCGGGCATATCTTACCCGGTACAGTACGGCAAATGCCCTTACGAATGCAAATGACTGGTGGAAACTTTCAGACCAGCTTGTCGTGAAATACAGCAACATGATGATCAACGATTTTGCGAACGGGACCACGCACCTGCCCGGCTATCCCGATGCATGGCTTCAGGACTCCGGGTACCAGTATGGCCCGCGGATCTACCCAGCTGAAGAACTCCAGGATGTCGTTGGTCTTGCTTATGTGAACCGGACGGTCTATACGACACCGGGCAATGAACTCAATCTTATCCGGCAGACCCAGCAGATGAATGAGACCGAGCTTATCATCGAGATCATAGGGGGACATATCCCCGTCACTGCAAAGAACCTGACGCACCGGCTTTTAAAGACCGGATAATAATTTTTTTCACCCGGCTTTTACGGTATATCTCGCTGGCTGGTATGATACAGCAACCGGATAAAATGGAAGTATATATTACAGGTCAGCCGCATTATTTTCAACCATAACAGTATTTCTTCTGGCGTAGTGGCGTGATCTCATGAAAGATGCAGGATACCTTATTGTCGGATTGTTTATCGTGATTGGTTTTATTGTCGCGTCCGGGTGCACCGCAACGGGACCGGCAGCAGAAACCGTAAAAACCGGGGCAACGGCGGGTTCCGGTAACCGACGCCGGTCTTCGGATCATCAGCGAGGAACTCCCTCCCTTCAGTTATGCCGGTCCGGATGGGAAGGTCACCGGACAGGCAACGGATGTGGTCAATGGCATTCTTTCCCGGTTAAACCAGAATGCTTCCATCGAGATCCTGCCGTGGAGTGAGGGATATGCCCTCACCCGTACCGGGCCCCGCGTAGCGCTCTATTCCACCGGCCGTACTGATGACCGTGAAACACTCTTCAGGTGGGTGGGACCGGTTGCCTCGTTTGATTATATGCTCTATGCAAAGAACGGAACCGGTCTCCAGATCAACAGTCTCGAAGCGGCAAAAAAGGCCGGGCGTATTGGAGTTGTCAAGGATGATGCCCGGCATCAGTTCCTGCAGGATAACCGGTTTTCCACCATTGTGACGTATGAAAGCGATGCTGCCTGCCTCAGAAGCCTGATGGCGGGATCGACCGATCTCTGGCTCGGGAGCAGTTCGAACGCCTTCGAGGTTGCCCGGAAGGAGGGGATCGATCCATCCGCTTTTACTGCAATCTACTCTGTCAGGACTGTCGATCTATACATCGCGTTCAGCCTCGACACTCCTGAAAGCGTGATTAAAAACTGGCAGGATGCTCTTAATGCGATGAAGCAGGACGGGACGTTTAATGCGATCCGGACGAAGTACGGGTTAACTTCCTGCCCCGGTAACTGCGGTACCGGCATCGGCCGGTGCCCTGGCGGACATGGCGCTGACTACGATGGTTGCCAAAACCGACGGCCAGATGAAAGCCATTCTCCGGCCGTTTGAGGTGCTGGCACTAACCCCGGTGGTGCAATCCGGTGGATGGCAGGCTATCCGGCCATTGCTTGTGACGCTTGAGAGAAACGAGCCGGGTGCGTGGACATGGTATGCACTTACCGACGGATCCTATTATACGGTAAGTGACGGCCTTACCAGTGCCAATATTAAAAGCCGGTCCTATTTCCCGGGGGTTCTTGCCGGGGACGAATCGGTCGGTACCGTAGTTGTGAGTCATTCCACGGGAAAAAATGTCGGGATTGTCGCAGTCCCGGTCAAGAACCAGGGAACCGTTACGGGAATACTGGGAGCATCGGTGTACCTTGATACGCTGACTGATGCGCTCCGGCAGGATATACCCGCGCCGTTTACGTTCTTTGCAATTGATACCGAGGGGAAATTTGCCCTTCATTCCGATAAGGGGCAGATATCACGGGATATCTCAACGATAGGGGCGGACACATCGTTTGGTAAGGCAATCGCCATGATACGTGCACAGGACGCCGGTACTGTCGAGTATGAAGACGGGGGCGTTCATTATATGGCCCGGTTCCGGTCATCGCCGCTGACAGCATGGCGGTTTGTGGTTGCATGGCCGGATGCCGGCAGCACATCAGCAACACCATAAACCCGTCCTTTAACTTTTTTTTCGGGATCTTTCATCAACATTTTAAGGTCAATCACAATATTGGGAGATACCCGATCACGTGGACGGATTATTATTCCTAAAATAATTAAGGTCTGATCGCAGAGATTATATTATGACCCGGATTCCGGTAAAGACGATACCTGTTGATGATGTCACACTCGCGTACAGTGATATTGGGTCGGGGTATCCGGTTGTATTTATCAACGGACTTGGATCGACAATGGATACATGGAACCCTCCTGTTCTTTCGAAGATTTCTGAACACTTCCGGGTCATCATCTTCGACAACCGGGGTACGGGATATTCCGGTTCATCAGAAAAACCGTTTTCCATTCCCCTGCTTGCCCAGGATATGGCAACCCTCATGGATGCACTCGGTATCTCTTCTGCACATATCCTGGGTCTGTCCATGGGAGCGTCTATTGCCCAGGAATTTGCCCTCATTTTTCCGGAGAGAGTGAACAAACTCATACTGGTTGCCGGTGAATGCGGCGGATCTGAGTCGGTAAGGATGCAGCCGGAAGTCCTGGCACAACTCATGGATAAAAGCGGGACAACTCATGAAGTGGTCAATCGTATGTTCTCTCTCCTCTTTCCTCACTTGTGGCTGACTGCCCATGATCCATTCCGGTTTTGCCCGGAAGTATACGAAACCACGAGCGATGAGATTCTGGCACGACAGGCATCTGCGTTTTTCTCATGGGCTGGATCGTTTAACCGTCTGGGAGAGATCCATTCGCCCGCTCTCGTAATAACCGGTACCGATGATGTAATTGTCCCACCGGAAAATTCTCCTATCATAAGCGGCCAGATTCCCGGAGCCAGACTGGTTGAGATTCCTGAATCAGGACATGGACTGATGTACCAGGTCCCGGACCGGTTCAGTGATTGTGTGCTGACATTTCTGCGTAGACTGAATCTCTACAGATTGTGAAAAAAGAAGGTTATGCAAAGCGGATTTTGCTGCAATCGCTATCTGACTTTTAATCACAGGATTCCGGGAGTATCATTAATCCTGAAAAAATGACAGGGAGTCCGGTTTCATTTCCCGCTGGAGGGTCCCCGGGTGAATTATGGTTTTTGGGCAATCTGCCAATTTAACCGTTAATCGGCTCTGTTGAAAAGCACATGAACCGGTGTTCATACCCGAAGTATGAAAATCGGATACCCCTTTCTTATAGTTATTAAGAGTCAACCCACCCCATTTTGGGGTCGCACAGCCGTCTTGTCGGGGCCTCGCTGGGCAAATGGTTTAAAGAGGGACAGGCTCCTGAACCGCCGCGGGGGCGTCCCATCGGGGGTGGCGGCGTTCATCACAATTATTCAAAAAAAAATTTTAAATATTTTCTGAATCTGCTGATTTTGTATGAAAATACCCCGGGAATTTTCATCTTGTATGCGTGTTGCCCTTCAGCATCATGTCTCTTTTCAGGGAAAATCCTGTTTTCCAGAGATTCGCTTCTTCTTATCGGCTGTTTGGAAGGTGATCCCCTCACTCCTCCAGAGGGGGGCAACCCACGAGGTACATCCCCTTGACCCCCCTTTTTTTGAGGATTTCAATGGAGCCCGTTAATTATTAACCACATGTCCATTACCCTGAAACTGCATCAAGGAATCCTCCGACTGCCCTAACTTTTCCGTGATATTGACAGAAGTTCCCGAAATAGATAATACCGGGAGGAGGCCCTCGAAATCGCTGGCATTGAACTGCCGGTCCTGCTCAAACCTCTTTTCATAAGATGTCACTTTGACATCAATGAATGCTGAGCCGTTGACATTAAGGGTAAGGTTCCCTTTCCGGGCGAGAGTTACCGGTTGCCTGTAATGCCTGTATATTGTCCAATCGTTACGGGAATTATTACGGTTGTGTTGCCGTTATCCCTGACTTCAATGTCGGTTTTCTCCCCGTGACCCAGGTATTTCATACCATCATCAAGGTAGTAAATCTCGAAGGCCACTTTATTGAGCTTTGCACCGATCGGATTGGGATTGAAGATGACAATGGTTGTATTTACGGTCATTTTCTGTAAGGAGACATCCGATAAGGAAATATCGGCAACCGATACTTCAGGTTCTTGTATCGGAGGTTCAAGGCATCCTGCGATGAGAATAACGAGAGCAACCAGAATGAATACCCCATAATGAGAGTACGTAGTCATAATGAGAATTCATCCGGTGAACCTAAATCTGTCGGTGGTCCAGTGGCAGAATAAAAAAGGGATTTTCTGATATATTCGATGCACAGGACCGCTGTGCATCATCGGAATTCATACCCTGTAAGGGGGTGAAATCAAATCCGCTATTCAGTACCGCTCAAAAAAACATTCACCGGATATCAGTTTTTCACCGGGCTTGAGATCAAGCACGAATTGATCGGCATGATCCAGGCAGACGTATGCGGAACAGCACCCGAATCCCTGGTATCCGATGGCGTCCTTTTCACAGTACTCGCATTTCATTTTTTCCGCCATAGTATTTTTTCTTATCTTCTTTTCATAGAAACCTTTTGCCGGTTGTCCTGCCACACCGTATTCATTGCTGACTGCGTGATGTTCTTCTGATAATCCGGTTGCATCAACGGGGATCTCGTTAAATTCACGAGTCATTACCTCCGCTCCGCATCATTCAGTGACGGTCATCTGCCCTGTATCGTTCAGCGCGGCATGCATACCGCTTCCTGAAAATCAATCCTGCCCGGTGGCATTCACCCGGAGCCCGGTTGTGGCATGCCGCTCCCCTGAGCAGTTGAGAACGAGATCACGTCGTCGATCCGCAGGATCATGATCGCCGCCTCGGCTGCGCTTGAAATTGCCTGCATTTTAACCCGGAGCGGTTCTATTACCCCGGCCTTTCGCATGTCAGCAGGTTTTCCTGCGCTGACATCCAGCCCGGCTGTATAATTTCCTTTTTCGTGGGCTGCCTTGAGCGCAACGATCATGTTGATGGGATCCAGGCCGGAATTTTCCGCTAATGTGCGGGGAATAACCTCAAACGCAGAGGCAAACGACTCGATGGCAACCTGCCTGCGCCCACCGAGTGTGGTCGCATATTTGTGCAGCTGGATTGCTATCTCAATCTCCGGTGCCCCCCCGCCAGCGACCATCCTTCCGTCCTCAAGCACATCTTTTATCACCATGAGCCCGTCATGAACCGAACGTTCGAGTTCGTCGACAACGTGCTGCGTTCCGCCATGAATGATGATTGAGACTGCCTTTGGGTTCTTGCAGGCCGAAACCGTGATCATCTCTTCTCCGGAAACCTTCTTTTCGGTAACGAGGCCGGCGCTCCCGATATCCTTTGCGGTGATCGCATCAAGACTGTTGACCATGGATGCACCGGTTGCCCGGGCAAGGTTATCCATATCGCTCTTTTTTACCCTGCGGAGAACCAGTATCCGGGCTTTTGCCAGGTAGTGCTGTGCGGCATCATCGATCCCTTTCTGGCAGAAGATGACATTTGCGCCGCTTGCAATTACCTTGTCCACCATTGACCGGACCATATGCCCCTCCTCATCAAGGAATGTCTGTGCCTGTGAGGGATGGGAAATATTGATCTTTGCATTCACTTCCGTCTTTTTAAATTCGATAGCGGTATTCAGGAGAAGAATTTTAGCGTCCCTGACCTCCTTTGGCATATTGGGGAGCAACCGTTCCTTATCGATGGCAATACCGTCAATCATAACCGAATCTTCCACCGCTCCCCCCACTTTCCTGATAACGCTGATATGGCTAATGTCGACTTTGCCGTCCGGGTCGGCAACCATCGTCACCGCTTTTACCATGAACCCGCAGAACAGGTCTTTTGCAACATCCGACAGCCGGCTGGTAAACGCAGTACAGGCAACCTGCCTGAGTATCTCTTCATCCCCGGCATGAACCTCAAATGCAATTTTGTCGAGGATCTCCCGTGCTTTGGTCGCTGCCATCAGGTAACCTTCGGTTATCATTGTCGGGTGGACCTTCTTTGTGATCAGCGTCTCAGCAGCATGGATCAGTTCTCCGGCAAGCACGACCGCGGTTGTAGTCCCGTCACCGGTTTCGTCGTCCTGGGTCTTTGCGATCTCAACGATCATTTTGGCAACCGGATGCTCAATATCCATCTCTTTTAAAATGGTCGCGCCATCATTGGTGATGACAATATCGCCCATACCGTCGATAAGCATCTTATCCATGCCATTAGGGCCAAGTGTTCAGCGTACCGCCCGGGCAACTGCCTGTGCCGCGGCAAAATTCGATGATCGTGCTTCTTCTCCATGGCTCCGCTTGGTGCCTTCCCGCAGGATCATCACACGCTGTCCTCCCAGTTGTTGTGCCATGATGTATACCCCCAAAAGCTCACGGCGGGAGTTTATGGCTGCCTGCCATGGAGCTCCGTTTCTTCTCTACGATTGCAATGGGCACCGGCCATAATAAATATACTTCCCGGTTCAGGAGACCTGCATATTTCCGGGACGTCCATTTTCACGAAAAAATGCGGTGAAAGGAAAGAATATCCGGGTCGTGCTCCATTGTATTTACGGATATAAATCCGGCTCACCATTCCTGCAAAGATTCAGTGGAATATGGCGGCTCACACCCTGCACCCGCCACTGGCAATACAGAATCTTCCTTTTTTTGGGAATGATTTTTGTAGTCCGTTTGTACCTCCAGAGTATTACGGTGATTGTCCTGTCTGTTTTTTATAATTAAAAAAAGAAAGAAGAGAATATTATCGGGAATCCATTTATGAAACGACAACTGTTGATCCTCTCCGGGCTTATTGTCCTCTCTGCAGGTCTCGGTGCCAGCTGCACATTTTTTCAATGAGCCCATCGTCACCAACCTTTTTTCCACATCACTTGTAATGACGATCACGTACCTTATTTTTTCAGTAATTATCAGCATGTTTGTTGTCAGGAAGATAACCGATCTGAAAACCCGGTACACGGCAAAAAAGGCCATTTCAGTTTTATCCATTGTTTTCATCATTGCCCTCTGCCTGCGGATCTGGGTGACTGATACTTCTTCGCTTATTGTATCGTATGGTATTATCGGTGCGGCCCTTGCATTCGCCCTGCAGGACGTGTTTAAAAATTTTGTTGGGGGCATCCTGATCATGATAACCAGCATGTACCGGGTTGGCGACAGGATCTCCATCGATAACAAGTTCGGGGACGTGATGGATATCGGTGTCATGAGCACGACGCTCATGGAGATACGGGGCTGGGTTTCCGGTGATCAGCCCTCCGGTCGTCTTCTCAGCATACCAAATGGTTATGTGATAAATCAGGCTTTATACAATTATACCCGTGACCATTCGTTTATCTGGGACGAGATTGCCATTCCCCTGACCTATGACAGCGACTGGCACCT
This sequence comes from uncultured Methanomicrobiales archaeon, assembly GCA_963732285.1. Lineage (GTDB taxonomy): Archaea > Halobacteriota > Methanomicrobia > Methanomicrobiales > Methanospirillaceae > Methanoregula. The sequence continues at coordinate 85,762 of CAVSYT010000003.1, forward strand.
GGCAAAAGATCTCCTCCTTGGCATTATCATAAAAGAAACTGCTTCGATGACGTTGCAGGCTGATGCAGAAATTGAAAGGATTGGTGAAAAATATTATCTCCCCAAGAAAGTTGTTGATCCCTCAGCCTATATTACGCTCACGGATAACTGGATCATGCTGAATTTGCGGTATGTTACCGATGCCCGCACCCGCAGGATCCTCCACTCCCGTCTCAGCGAGATGATCCTTGCCGCTATTGAAGATGATGATAGAATTACCATCTCCTCTGAAACAGTAACGGTTACCGCCGTTAGTGAAGCATCCGCCATATCAAAAAAGGGACCAAAAAAATTACCGGAGAATCACCCGTAATTTTTTATCAATTATCGTCGCTACCATTGCGGGTTCATGAGTGCCGGTTTTTGCATATACTTTAATAATCTCGCGTGTATCTCACTAATAGGATACACGGGGCAGATATGGGAGACGAGGAGAAAACTGCTTCAGCAGGAAACGTCATCGGGTATGAACGGGAATTTAAAGAGATCACCGATGCTATCGAACGGTCAGGTTCCGGCGCACCTTCCCATATCGCCATCGTTGCAGGACCAATGGGGGGTCGCACGACAATTGTCGATGAGATCCGGCACATCTATGGGGACAGGGTGTATTATCTCCCCCTGGAATTCGTCACATCAGAGTCAGAACTTCCGGATTTCCCCTGCCTGGTCAATGATATCATCCTCATTGACAACTGCCAGTTCCTGTCCAAAAGGGTTATCGGGGGATTTGATGTTCTTGATGCGTTCCTGCGCATGCAAATCACGTCCAAAAAGATCTTTATTACTACGTGGAATACCTACAGCTGGCAATACCTCACCTCCGTTCTGAACCTTGAGGCGTATTTCCCTACTATTGTTTTCCTGAACAAGATGGACACACCGGTTCTCAAATCGGTAATTATGTCACGTTATAAGCATGGGGATATCCGGTTTGTCGATGAGGGTATCGCTGAGCGTTCAATGTTTTATTCGGTAATCCACCGAACGATACGGCTGCCGCTGACTACAACTGAAATTTCAATACCATGGCTAAAACTTAATTTTACCGTGATGCTTCACCGGCTTCCCCGGAAAAAACGTGTACAAATCTCTATTGAGGATGTAATTTTTGAAAAGATCAACCGGATTGCGGATGGAAATCCCGGGGTCGCCCTCCTGCTCTGGAACCGGAGCCTTGATGATAAAAAACTCTCGCTGAGTGCGATCAACGAAACGCCTTTTTCCATCTCCCTGGACACGAATGAATCATTTATCCTTTCCGTCATCCTGTCCATGGAATCCCTGCATGCAAAGGATCTTTCTGCAATTGCAGGATCCGAGATGGATATCGACCGGGTGCTGTACCGTCTCGTCCAGCAGGAGCTTGTCAGGGACAATGCAGGCTATTACAGCATTGAGCCATTTGCCCTTGGTTCTGTGACAGATTATCTTAAGAAAACCCGGAGGTTGTGGTGAACATGGCAGATCCTGTGCTCTCCAATGTTACCGCTGGAATACTCCAGAACATTGCACCGGACTGCTCTCCAATGTTACGCGGATCTCATCCCAGAACATTGGCACCGATCTGCTCTCCAATGTTACCGCAGAACTCCCGCTCAAGACAATTGATACAGGCGTGGTCCTGAATATAATTTTTGTTATCATTATCGCCTATGTCCTGACATACCTCCTCAGTTTTATCCTCTTCCATATATCCGAGCGGATCAGCTGGTACCGTACATCTCTCACAATGGTTATTCCCCTGCTAAAACTCCTCATCTACTCAGTCGCACTCTATTATATCATAATCACCGTAATCGAACTTTCAATTACCCAGATGATTGCATTCTCGGGACTTTTTGGTGCTGCTATCGGTTTCGGTCTGAAAGACCTTTTTGCCGATATCGTGGGAGGTGTCGTGATCATCTTTGAAAAACCGTACCAGATCGGCGACAAGGTCACCATCGGGGACAAGTACGGGGAGGTAAAAGATATCGGCATCCGTTCGACGCGTATCCAGACACCCGCCGATGAACAGGTATCGGTACCTAACTTCTCGATATTTAACCAGCCGGTGACCAGCGGCAATGCCGGTGATCTGGCAATGATGATTTTGATTGACCTTTTCATCCACCCGGATTCTGAAGCAGACAAGGCGATGAAGATTTTAAAAGAGGCTCTGGTTACTTCTAAATACGTTATTATCTCAAAAAAATATCCTTACACCATACTTATCGAGGATTTCCCGTTCTACAAACGTGTTCGTGCAAAGGGATATGTCAACGATCTGCGGCTTGAGTTCGAGTTCAAGTCTGAAGTCACCCGTAGAGCCTGGGCTGAGTTTAAAAAGGCAGGGATACGTCCCCCGTCATTTGTTCCCCCGTTGGCTGATGTGAGCACTCAGCCCCGGAAAGGAAACCCTAGGTTTTTTTCAGTATTCCATTTACGGGGCGTTTTTCTCAATTCCTATCTTTGTTCCGGCAATGCAGACCGCTCGTTCCTCCGGAAAGGATTCCTTGCCGGGATACAGGGAATTGTTTGGGATAAAAAAAGATTATTTCCTGTACTTTGTAAAACCCATGGGAAAGGACCCATCCTCATCAATCTCTGTTGATATGCAGGATGTGGAGCCCTCTCCGTCATTGGCACAGATCCTCGACTCCTTGTCTTCAAGAGTGTACGTCCCCGTGAAATTACCTGCTCCGTTTATGAAGTCAATTGTCCCATCGGAATTAAGGATGATGAGATTTGACGGGTCATCGACACAGGTATAGGTGCCCGTATACCCGCTCGCGGATGTGCAGCCGGTAATTATCAGATATGATACAAGCGTTCCTAACAGGAGTGCGTTCACGAGGTACTTCATTGGCATCATATTCGGATGTATCCCTTGGCAGCGTGGCTATATACTCGTTTGTCAGCAATCGTGTCATATCGTGAATCCCCTGTTTTTTATGGAAGGGTCCCCTTTATCCGATAACCTATCAGAAATTTGTATCCCGTGATGGATATGTTCATCCTTAAGGGGCAGTTATGTTCCGTTGGGAAATGCGTCTTTCACGAGATCTTCCTGCTTTTTCGATAGTTTCTGTGGGATGTGTAAGATCGCTTTTACAAGAAGGTCCCCCCGGCTGTCGGAATTCAGGTATGGCATTCCCTGCTCCCGTAACCGGAACAGCGTATGGCTTTGCGTCCCCGGAGGGATTTTTAAGTGCGCCGCGCCGGTGATGGTCGGTACGTCCACCTCCCCGCCAAGAAGGGCCGTGCCAAGACTGATGACTACTGAACTGTAGAGATCCGCACCCTTGCGCTCGAACGTGCGGTCCGGACGGATATGGATGACCGCATACAGGTCGCCGGGAGGTCCGCGGTTTTCGCCGGGTTCCCCTTCACCGGGAATACGCAGGAACTGGCCGTCCTGCACACCACGGGGAACCGAGACTTCAATCCTCCTTATCTTCTGTACCGTTCCTTTCCCTTTGCAGGCCTCGCAGGGTTTGTCGATGATCTTTCCCTGTCCCCTGCAGGTCGGGCAGACCGTGATATTTACCATCTGGCGGTTGCCCACCCTTTGTACGCTGCGAACCTCACCGGTCCCGTTGCAGGTTGGGCAGTCCCGCACTGAGCCCGGATCTGCTCCCATGCCATGGCATGCCCCGCAGGCAAAATGATGCGGCACACCGACCGTGTTTTTCGTGCCATAAAATGCATCGGCAAGGGAAATCTCTATCTCGTACCTGAGGTCCGCACCGCTGCGCTGCCGTGCAGCCCGGGGAGAAGTGCCGGAAAATGCATCGAAAATATCCCCAAGGCCAAAGTCCCTGAACAGGTCCTCATAACTGGGCGGCTGGTACCCGGCAGAGTCACCGGGCCGGAATGCTGCGTGACCGACCTGGTCGTACTGCGCTTTTTTCTGGGGATCTCCTAAAATCTGGTAGGCCTCGTTGATCTCCTTGAATTTCTCCTCGGCTTCTTTGCTCCCTTTATTGAGATCCGGGTGAAACTTTCGTGCCAGCTGCCGGAATGATTTCTTGATGTCATCCGGTGATGCATCTTTTTTTACGCCAAGAATTTCGTAGTAGTCTTTCTCTGCCATGGTTGAGAAAATGGATTATTTCTCGTCTTTTACCTTGAAATCGGCATCAACGACATTTTCCCCGCCCGGCCGGTCGTCTCCTGACGGGGAGGTTCATTGCCTGCAGGACCGGACTGTTGCTGTGCCTGCTGTTGTGCCTTTTACCGGGCCGCTTCTTCGTATACGGCAGATCCTGCCTCTCCTAATGCTTTCTGGAGTTTTTCTATCTCTGACTTGATCTTTGCGGTATCTTTTCCTTCCAGCACTGCCTTTACCCCAACGATTGCCGCATTCACCTTGTCGATGATATCGGCGCTGACCTTACCTCCCAGATCGGATTTTGTCTTTTCTGCGGTATAGATCAGGTTGTCTGCGGTATTGCGGACCTCGACTTCCTCTTTTCTTTGTCGATCCTGCTCTTCGAATTCTTTGGCCTCACTGACCATCTTTTTCACATCGGCATCTCCCAGTTTGGTAGAGGCAGTGATCGTCATCTTCTGCTCTTTTCCGGTCCCGAGGTCTTTAGCAGATACATTCAGGATACCCGATGCATCGATATCGAACGAGACTTCTATCTGGGGGATGCCCCGGGGAGCCGGAGGAATGCCCACGAGGTTGAACTGGCCAAGACTCACGTTGTCTGCGGCCATGGGGCGTTCTCCCTGGAGTACATGGATGGTAACAGAGGTCTGGAAGTCTGCGGCTGTGGAAAATATCTGGCTCTTTTTTGTGGGGATCGTGGTATTCCGCTCGATCAATGCAGTCCTCACGCCCCCAAGGGTCTCGAGTCCCAGGGTCAGGGGCGTGACATCAAGAAGCACCATATCGGTAATCTCGCCGCCGAGAATCGCTCCCTGTATCGCGGCACCGATGGCGACACATTCCATCGGGTCAATTCCCCGCTCTACTTTCCTCCCGACATGATCCTCGATAAACTTCTGGACTACGGGCATTCGTGTCGGCCCGCCGACAAGGATCACTTTCTGGATATCATTTTTGGTAAGGTTTGCATCCTTCAGGGCCTGTTCGAACGGGTGGATGCAGCGCTTGATGATTGGTTCGGTAAGTTGTTCAAGTTTCGAACGGCTCAGTTTCATCGAAAGGTGTTTGGGCCCTGACTGGTTGGCGGTGACATAGGGGAGGTTGATCTCGGTTTCGAGCACGGTTGAAAGTTCGATCTTTGCCTTTTCTGCAGCTTCTTTTAACCGGTTGACTACCATCTTGTCGTTTCTCAGATCGATGCCTTCGGATTTTTTGAACTCATCTGCAATCCATTCATAGATTGCATTATCCATATCGGTACCGCCGAGCTGGGTATCGCCGGATGTGGCAAGAACCGTAAATGTCCCGCCGCCAAATTCCATGATGGTTACATCGAGCGTTCCACCGCCAAGGTCAAAGACGAGGATCTTGTATTCCCCGCTGCGGTCAAGGCCATACGCCATCGATGCGGCCGTGGGTTCATTAACCAGCCTGACAACATCCAGCCCGGCAATTTTGCCGGCATCCTTGGTTGCCGTCCTCTGGTTATCGTTGAAATAGGCAGGAACGGTGATGACGGCCTTTGTCACCGGTTCTCCAAGGAATGCTTCTGCATCCCGTTTTATCTTCTGGAGGAGGAATGCCGATATCTGCTGGGGCGTGTATTCCTTTCCATAAATTTTATACACGTGATCCGTGCCAATCTTTCGTTTTGCTGCAGTTACGGTACCTTCAGGGTTGCTCACGGCCTGCCTTCGCGCTGGTTCACCCACGAGCAGGCTGGCCATCCGGTGTGAAGGCAATGTATGACGGAAACATCTTTCCGGCAACCGTTGCACCTTCTGCCGATGGGATAATAGTCGGTTTGCCCCCGAGCATTACTGCGCCTTCACTATTCGAAGTCCCAAGATCTATGCCGATAATCTTCTCTTTACCCATTGTTCTCACCTTTATCTTTTCCAACGTTTTCTGCAATCAGTACTTTTGAAGGTCGGATGACCTTTGTTTTCAGCTGGTAACCCGTTTCAATCTCATCGAGAATCGTGTCAGGTTCCTTGTCGCATTGCTCCTTGCATAATACCTCGTGAAAATGGGGATCGAATTTCTTCCCCTTACAAATGATGGGTTGCAAACCATATCCGGCCAGGATTTTTAAGAATTTTTTCTGGACCATTTCAATCCCCTCCTTGTTTTTCTCATGTTCAAGCGCAGGCAGTGCCCGTTCAAAATCATCGAGTATGACAAGGAGGTCTTTGATAATGTTCTCGTTTGCGAGTGCTATGATCGCTCCTTTTTCTTTTTCAGACCATTTGCGAAAATTATCAAAATCTGACTGGAGGTATTTCAACCGGTTTAACCGCTCCTCGGCAAGAAGTGTTTTTTCATCGAGTTCCGATTTCAGCCGTTCAATCTCTTCCGTCAGCTGTTTTTTTTTTAACAGGACATCATCGGTAACCATTAAATACTGCTTTCCAACGTGATGGCTCTTTAAACTTTGCCTAGTATCTGTTTTTTGCAATGAACCCTGAGACTGTTTTCCTTTGAGCACGGGAAATCGCAGCTCTCCTGACTGTGGATATCTTACCCGTTTTCCGCACGTACTCTGTCAGAGCAAAGTGAATACAAAACCTTACGTGTCGGGTTTGTTTCCCACCGTCTTTACCTGTCGGTATATGGTACTTCCGAACCGTTTACCGGTTTTCCGGAACATCATGTAAACTTGTAAAAAAGCGACAGGGAAAAAAGATAACGGGATCTCCCGGGTATTACGATAACAATCAGAAGGTTGATGAAAAGCCGGTGGTCAGGGGAATGTTACTCTTGTATTGCTTCCCCCTACTGCGGAAAGAGAGGATCACCCTCATAGCAGCTGTAAGAGAACCAGTAAAAACGACAAGAAGAGGGTTTCGCATGAAATCCGATAGGTTCAGGTAATATTGAAAGACAAACATCATTTACCATTATGATAAACCCCGCCACCCCCGACGGGGCTTCCTGTGCGGCGGATTAATGACGGAAATTTACTAAAACCTCCTTGCCCTGCCGTGCCTCGGAGAGGCCCTGAGGCAGGGAGCTCTCCTAAATATTAATTTTTATGATTTTCATAATTCAGGATTGAACCCGAACGGTTCATGCCCAATTCAACAGAGCCTAAAATATAAAAAATGCGAACTGTTTTCGTTAAAAAAAAGGATTATTTGTTTTTACGGATTGAGACGAGTGCAAGCACAAGCAGGGCACCAAATGCCATCAGGGGGACTGAACCGGATTTCTGTGGGGTGGTCAGGAGTAACCGGAGACATACCGGCAACAACCGTGCTGGTTGCCCCCGTGTTCACCGTTGTCGTAATCTCGTAATCCTGGTACCCGGCAAGCCGGATCATCACAACATGACTTCCCGCGGGTATATCTTTTAATGTTAAGGGTGTAATTCCCAGGAAATTATTATCTACAAAAATATTTGCACCAGCCGGCGTTGAAGAGACCGATAATGCGCCATTTCCGGGCGATGACCCGGATGGCTGGAGAAGGGCACTCACTTCAGAAACGGTATTTGCATTTACACTGACTCTGGTCGTGTAAACCGAGTATCCGGAACGAGTGAGCGTGACGGTGTGATCCCCGACACCAATAGAATTCAGTTTCAATGAACCGCTTGCCGGAGTCTGGCCATAATTCGTCCCATCAAGAGTAACTGAGGCTCCTCCCGGACTTGAAGATACATACACCCAGCCAACATTACTTACCGGCATCTGGTTGAGCGTTCCTGAGACTGTTTTTGTCCCTCCTGCCGGAACATCCACCGTTGATTTCCAGTCATAATACCCGGGACTATCAAGTTCCAGGATGTGGGTTCCCGATGCAAGTTTATTGAGGGTGATGGGGGTTGTTCCACGGTACATTCCATCCAGCACGACTTTTGCATTTGAGGGATTCGAAAGGATATACAGCGAATCCGGAAGTCTCGAGTGGAGTAAGAGAGCAATACACATTTGAACGTGTTCCGGTGGAGACCGATGTCGTGGTCGTATAGGTGTGGTATCCGTTCAGTTCGGCTTGTATGGAGTAACTGCCCGGCCAGACTTCACTGATCGTCAGGGGGGCAATTCCCCGGTAGTTGCCATTAAAATACACCGAGGCGCCGGAAGGTGATGATTCAACATAGATTGAACCATAATTGACCGGTGGAACGGGGTGGGAATCGGGTTTAATGTGGCATAAAAAGTCCGTGTCTCACCAGATGCCGGCATCGAGAGTTGCCCGCTAAAGGTAGTGTATCCTGATTTTTCAACGGTAAATGAATTGTACGGGGTCGCAGTCGAATAGACTGCGACGGTCAGTGAACCCCCGCTGATCGTTCCTTTTTCCGAACCGTCAAAATATACTCGTGCTCCATCAACATTGCAGCGAATTTCGATCCAACCTTCATCGCCACCAATAGCGCTGACTGCAGGAACTGATAGCAGGACCAGACTGACAACGATACCTACGAGAAAAAGCAGTTTTTTCATAGAATGTCTCTCCATCCAGTGACAATAGGTTTTAACACTATATAACATTTCTAAAAAAAAGATCCGGAGCAGAATATTTAGATCAACGATACTTTCTCAAGAGAAATCTTCCCACATTTTATTTGATGAAAGTTGCCTGGATCTCGCCCCGGGGGTGATCCTTCCCGCGGATACGCATGGACCATCGTTCAGTTTTAATCGCTGCCAGGGTAAGATTGCCGAATAGTTCCAATGTTTCTGCTTCCGTAAAATAATGGGTGCAAATCCCGGAACCCTTCATTAATGTTCCCGGTTCGACTACAGATCCTTTGCCTGATCGTAAATCTTCAGTTGAGAACCCGGAAAAATACAGGATGCCACCGGGTTTTAGAACCCGCACTGATTCAGTAACTGCGGCTGTACGATCTTTTGCCATGAGGTGCGAAAAAATATGAATGGCAAATACCGCATCGAACATTTCAGCGGCAAAAGGGAGATTGCGGGCATCAGCTCTGCTCACCTCTCCTTTGTGCGTTGCAACGGTGTTCATCCGGCTCATTGCAACAGCACGGGCAGAGAAATCAATCGCTGTTACCTCCCAGCATCGCTGGATCATGGCAGACAGTGTTTTGCCATTCCCGCAACCCAGTTCAAGCACGCGTGAACCGGGCGGTAACAGCGGGAGATGATGTACTGCACCCCCCCATACTGCTCCTTTGCAGAGGTACTCCTCTTCCCATGCTCCGGACTCATCTTTCATGCGATCGGTTTCCTTGTATCAGTTTCTTCTTTTGATAAAAAGATGGTTAGTAGGGCAAAGGTAAAATCGCACCCGGTCAGGATGATTGCAGGAAAAAATCCTGTAAACCGGCAGGAAACGGACACCACGCACCAAAGCACTCATATAACCGGGGGAGAAAATATGTATTTGTATTGACAATTTTCGTGACCTCATATAAAAACAATGCCGACATGAAACCGGTTCATCGCATAAGGACCACCCGGATGTAATCATGACAGAGATAGTTTTTCAAAAGTCCCGGAAGTCCGACAGGAATCATACCGTTCATTCTTATCTTATTGATATCGGTGAAGAGATCGATATCCAGCAGGTTATGGAATATAAATGGAAAGTGTTCGACAGTGTTATATTAAAACCACCCCACCCGAGAACACGATATTTTGAACTTGTCATTAATGAGTACTACCATGAGGGTTCATCAATTATTGATGATCTCCAGGTATATCCGGTTCTCGTTACCAGGAAACCCGACTTACGAATCCTTGGGTTCCTGCTGAAGCGCGGAAAATGGGTGATTACGGAAAGGATCTATAAAAAAGCAAACACGACCGAGATCCAGTGGATTTATTCCGATGATTTCCACCTGTTTGCCATCACCCATTCGCAGGACAACCTGGAACGCATGGTCGAACAGATCGTTGCAAAAATCGATGAGATTGCAACATCGGTAAAAACCGGGTATCGCGTCTATTCCCATATGGAGAACCAGCGGATGCGCAGGGAAGCATTCGATGCGGTGATGGAAAGCCAGAGCGGTATCACGATTAACAAGACCGCGATCTTAAAACACCCTGAATTCCAGCTCATTGCTGAACTTGGAGAAGGAGATCGCAGGAAGATGCAGGATGAGATCCTGCAGGATCTGGTTGCGCTTGGTGCAACCCTTGACACCTTTGGTGGCTCCAACAAGATCGTTGCCAAAATTAACATTCCGGAAAAGACGGATATCAACGAACAACTGGCACATATTGAAGAACTTCAGGATCTCGGCTGGCTGTTTGAGTCAGCCGGTCAGTGAGAGAAGTACTCTTTTTTTCCCGGGATATAAATCGCCGATGAATATTCTTCTATGAAATCTGCATCGGTAAGCAGGTCGATGTAGGCCATTTTTTCTGCGATTTCCCGGGTATTCCTCCGTTTTTCATCGGAGATGAGCGCTGCATACGCACCACTCAATGATCCGTTGCCGATTCCATGGAATGTGGCATGATAAAAATCCGGGATGATACCGAACCTGACAATATTTTTTGTATCTGCAAAGGCTCCAAATGCCCCGGCAAGGTACACGTTTTTGATATCCCCGACCACAACGCGATATTTGTTCAACAATACCCCAATCGATCCCAGTACTGCTGCTTTTGAGTCCATCAGATATGCCATATCCTGTGCGGTAATGACAATATCCCTGCCGGTTGCCGTCTGGTCTTTGGTTACCAGGACATATTCAGGACCATCCGGTCCGGTTCGCATACCCGGTTTTCCCCCGACTAACTTTCCGGTAAAATCAAGGATGCCTGCATGTGCCATTGCGGCGGCAGCATCAATGATCCCGGAACCGCAGATGCCTCTCGGGGGTAAATCACCCACGGTAGTCCAGGAAACGGTGAGCTGTTCGGGATCTATGGTAACCGATTCGATCGCACCATGCATGGCCCGCATCCCGGAACTGACACCGGCCCCTTCAAAGGCTGGTCCGGATGCACAGGAAACTGAAGCGAGCCAATCCGCATTTCCGAGAACAACTTCACCATTCGTACCAAGATCAATGAGGAGGGAGAGGTCTGTTGAATGATGCATCCCCGAAGCCAGTTACATCCCCTACCGCATCACCCCCGACAAACCGGCTGACATTGGGCAGGCAGTATACGTATGCTTCCGGGTTTCCCCCGATTCCGAGTTCGCGGGCCCGGAGAATTATTGGTCCCCGTGAAATTACGGTATTGGCAAGTTCCAGATCATGGCTCTCCTTTCCGACAAGGAGATATTCCATGACGGTATTCCCGCTCACACAGATATCATATATTGAAGACGGGTTCACGCCGGAAGTAGTGATCAACTGGTCGATAACATCATTGATGCTTTCGACTGCAAGGCGCTGGAGAGATGTCCTGCCTTCTGGTTTTTTTGCAGCATGGATTCGGGTGAGAAGTTCCTCGCCAAGCGTGATCTGGCGGTTGAGGGTGGATGACTGGGCTCGAATACTCCCATCGGAAAGATTCACCAGTACCCCGACAACGGTTGTAGTCCCGAGATCAAGAGCAAGTCCATAATTCTGTTCCCGGGTGTCTCCGTCTTCAACAGCGATCACTTCCGGGTTATCACGGGAACGGGTGATGGCAACGGTAACAGGTCCTTTCGCATTGAGAAGCCGGTCGTGCTGCTCTTTAGTCATATGCGGACGGGTACCGGTATACCCTTCAAGGCGCAGGGAGCGGGATGTGGTCGGGTGATTAACATCAGTTTCCGGCATTAACCGGTATTTTGAAACAAACGGTGCAGGTTCTGTTGTGTCATGTACCTTTTCCATGAGAATCTGGGGTGCAAAAATCCTGCTTTCCACCGGAATGATAAATTCACAATCTCCCCGTACGTGGGTATGGCATGCCCGGCAGTAATTGCGTTTAATTTCTCCGGCAGTAAGCCCGTGAATACTCAGGGGCGAACCGGCGTCGCAGAAACCCTGCACGAATATGACTTTGCACTTATTGCATTCCCCGTTTCCCCCACAGATGCTCTCGAACAGGATCGCTGCCTGGCGGATTGCATCCAGCACGGTTATACCCTTCGGTACGGAAACCTGCCGGTTTACCGGAGAGAACGAGATGGTAACAAGGTCAGCCATAAAACCCCCCGGAAGAAAAACCGGAAAATTGTGGGGGTGATGACTGGATCAGGCAGGCGGACCGGGAATAATTTTCGATTCTCCCGGACAATTCATGACTCCTTGTGCCAGCGTTCCCTGATATATGCAGCGATACCGGAAGAGTCCTTCGGGCCGACCAGAATTTTCCAGCCGGTTGCTTCTTCAGTTTCCCCACTGAGACGGGCAGAAAGGCCGGGGATAATCAGCGTCTTATGGTTTACCAGGTCACTGACACCATATTCCTTTATTGACGATGCAATCGCATCTGCGGTAAAATACCGCCCCGCAACAGCACTCTCGACACTGAGACCCCCGGTGTCAGTTACGATGAGATAACAATCCAGGTTTGCAGCCTTGATGTCAGATTCCACCGTGAAATAGGTAAGAGCATAATTTGTCGTGATAAGGACCGGTGAGTCCCGGTCAGGTCTGCCGAACTGTTTTACACCGGCTTCGACTGACACCGGTTTCCGGGGGTCGGAATAGATGTTGAATCGCCAGATCAGCTGCGGGAGGAGCACCCAGCCATCAAGGCTGTGCATGATGAGCAGGTCGGAGTACCGCGTCAGGAGCATTGATGCGGTAACCGCTTCCCGCCATTTTAAGACATCTTCGGATAACTCGCCGCCCGTCCAAACCGTAAGCGGGACCCCGAGGAGCGGAAAGCCGGAGAGTTCATCAAAATTCCTGCAGGCCTGTGCCCGGATAGCGGTAAATGTGTTGATGGTTTCAGCTAACCCCGCTTCAGATACCGTACCCGGGTCAAGTATAAGATCGCTAACTCCATAGGAGAGGAGGGTCCTGACCAGGGATCGGAGCAGCGGAATATCATGAGGTGCAAAGACCGCAAGGGGTGCGTTGAACGCGAGGGCAAGATCGGCCATTGCTTTCCAGTTTTTTTCCGTAGCTGCATAGATGAGCGGGCGCCGTTCTTTTATTGCGGAGAGGCCGGCTTCCATGACAGCGGGATCAAGGGCACAGAGTACCAGGGGCAGATCCGTCAGATCGGCTACTTTCTTTACTGTTGACAAAAATACTGCAGGGTCCCCGGAGCATGAGCGGACAGCGATCGCGTTGAGTTTCAATGTCCTCCCGATATAATTGTATGAAAAACCGCTGATCTGCCGGACCCGGCTCTCCAGTTCCTCGTCTGGCATGAGATCATTGACATCAATAGCAACCGGAGTCGGGTTGTGGTAGGTGAACTCATGCCGCTGGAGCACGTATTTCCCGCCGGTATTGATGGCCGTTTCACCGGTACCTATCGTCACCTGTTGCACAGGAGGGGCCATAAGGGCAGAAAGGGATTCGAGCTCACTGCTGTATACGGGAGTGTGGAGCGGGGGGCAGGCAGATATGGCTAACTCACCGTTGACTACCCGTGTGGCAAACGCCATGCAATTGGATTCGCCGCATTCCTTACAATTTGTCCGGGGAAGCAGTGTATAGATATCAATCGGGCTGATCTCACGAATACTCTTTTTTGCCTTTCTCGCTTGGGACATACCTGCTCCGGTCATATTCTCACGCTTACCCAGTTCTGGATCTGTTCAACCGGGGCGATTTCCGTTGTCTCAAGGCGGCGGATCACATCTTTGAGCGTGAGTACCGCGGCCGGATGCATCATTAAGAAGAGGTCAATACCGGCAAGCAACAGGGTCAGGGCATTGACCGTTTCCCAGATGGGGCCACGGAGTTCACGGGGCCCGTATTCCGGGGGCATCTTCATCCATGCCTCCCGGGCAGCCCATGCATTGGTTGCGGCTGATAAGACCGGGTGTGCGAGTTCCGTGTCGCCCATGAGGGCAGCATACCGGGCTCGTTCATGAATCGTGTAGGAATACTCCAGCCCGTAACCGAGTGCAACCGTGGTAAGGTCCATGACAATCTGATCGGGTGAGATAAATTCGTAGAGCCGGCGGTTCAGTTCCTTGGCATTATTCAGTTCAAGACCGGTAAATGCGAGAAGCACATGGTCATGATCGCGGGCTGCAGTGGCAACACCCTCTAAGGTTTTGGCCTCTGCCATATCGAGCGTGACGGAATTCAACAGCAGGCGCTCACCATGAGCCATCTCGGCAACTGCGGTAAAGACTGCGGCATCCTTTTTCGGATCCCCGCAGCCACCGATGATCAGCGGGACGTCGACTGCCTGCAGCACATCTTCAACGGTTTTTACGGCCTGTGCTACACTGGTATTCTTAAGAAGAGGATCGGTGCTCATCAGGTGGATGGTGATCATATCCGCCCCGAATGTATTGACATTCATCCGCGCCCATTCGGCGGGATCTTCCATCACCTCTTTCACGTTCTCGCGAAGGACTGTTGGAAGCGAGACCGTCATATCAAAGACATCCAGTGAGATAATTGGGGCGTGAACCGGGGGATGCAGCCGATCTGCATAGGCAGGTGCCGTTGCTCCCCCAATTGTGACCGTTCTGCTCCGGCTGCCACCCTGTGATTTTGTAGCCCCAAGGGTTACTTCACGGATCGTCCCGGGATACTCTGTGGTAAGGGGGGTATACGATTCACGGATAAGTTCTGTGGGTTTTTTCAATAAAACAGGAGTGGGGTGGGGAGGGTTTAAAAGGGGAGCGAATGCCGAAGTGGGGATGAAAAACTCAAGATCCCCAATCTCCAGCGTAACATTCTGCAGCTCAACCTGCTGTACACCTTTCAACAGTTCAAGGAGCTGGGGAGTTAACGAGAGCAATTGTTCGTTGTCCATGGGTCCGTTGTTATTTTTTTGCACCATCAGGGCCACCTCCTCTCTGACCGGTGGTTTGACCGGGAGGATGATCACTTTTTCTGCTGTGATCTTTGCGTTTTTCAGGATGACCCGGAATCCGCCCATCATGACCGGGATGTCCCCTGCCGAAAAGATCATAGGGGCATCTGTGGATCCAGCGGGGGTTTCGTTGTCCTTCATCCAGCGCCGGGTCACCGGGTGATGGTGCGTCTCTAAAAATACCTTGAGATCAGCGACCGATTCGGCTTCTTTTTCCGTGGCAATTGCATCGTATACGTCAACCGGAATGAACTCCTGCAGACGTTCCTTGATCTCTGAAGGCATCCAGACAACCCGGTTGTATCCGCCATCCGCATGCATGAATTTTGTTGACCGCATGTACTCGATGGAGATCCCGTGGAACCCTTCCACCTGGCGCCCACCCGCAGTTGAATCTGCCATGGTAGAGAATGCCAGGCCGTTAACGGTTACCGGGCGGAACCCGCGGTGGACAATGCCAAACCCGTCAACTTCCGGTATGTAAAAAGCAATGCCTTCAAAACAACCGCAGGATGTATGGGGATACCCGAATGCAGAATAGAGGTAAACCCGGTTCACTTCACCCATGGATCTCTTTTTGGCACTTTCATTAACCCCGGTATACTCCCCATTCACACGGTCAATGCATTCGCCCTTTTCTATTGCAAATATCGGGCCTTTTGGATCGATTCCCGCAGCTGCCCTGCCGTCAAACCAGCTGATTGCACCGCAGTTTGCATAGCGCTGAGGGGTGATGACACAGACATGGGTGGGAGCAAATGACTGACAGAGTGCACACCCATAGAACTCATCCACGTCATCATCGGAGAGACCCCGTGCACGTGCATCCCGAACTTCATAGGTTGCAAGTGCTTCTGTGTACAGCGGGCGGATTTTTTCCCGGTCGGTGATGAACGTGATCTGGACTTTTTCCAAAATGGGCAGTTCGCTCCGGAACAGCTCATGCATGACCTTACCGATGAACGTAAAAGAGTTCAGTCCTTTGGTAAAAGCCTTTTTTGAAAGACGGATCCAGATATCATACCGCTGGTTGAGGTGCATGAAGCCCTCGATATAGTTCGAGTATTCATGAATCCGTCGCTCAATGACCCCTTCAAGATCCGTTTCAATTCGCGCTCCGGCAACTTCAACGAGGATACCGAGAGGATAATGTGAACCGGGTTCCATCGCGTTGAGATCAGGACCAACAATCCGGATCTCACCATCCGTAACCTGGTCGATGGGCCGGACCCGGACAATCTCGAATTTTTCAGGCTCGGCAGGACCTCCCAGTTCAACCTGCATATCGTTCTTGCGGACCCGTTCACCTTCATGGATGAGGCCGACTTCTACGGGGATATTATCAAACATGGCTTATTCAGTCCCCCAGGTTTTCGATAATGCACGTAAGATTAACTGCCCAGTTCTTGATCGTGCTGTTCGGGAACGACCAGCTGGCATTGGGCTGGTACACACAGTCGAGTGTCATGGTTTTTACGTGAGGGGCAAAATGCTTGAGACCGGAAAGGATGGTCCATTCCATGTAATACGGGAGACCGACAAAGATTGCCAGGTCATAGGATTCCTTTCCGTCAAGACCTTTCCATGAAGGGTCAGTAAGACGGTTGCCAATGTCTACTGCCGGCATCATTGCAGCGGGTGAAAACCCGCGGTTGAGAAACTCGCGAGTTGTGCTCGCTGTGGCGACGACCGGGATTTTGCCTCTCTTTGAAAGTTCGATAAGACAGTCAATCAGTTTTCTGCCTTCAACTTCATACTCGAGGATGCCATGACCGACGATCATGATGGGACGTCTGGCCCTCCGTATCATCGCATCTGCGATATCCGGCTTGATGATAAGGGACGCCTTTTTCGGCCCGGGTATCTCTGCGGTCTGCCATGAGTCGGTCATCGGCATGATTACGTCTCCTTCTGTTTATGGATCATCCGTGCCAGGAGCGTCGGGTCCGGAATCGGATTTTCTTTCCAGTTATTATCGTGAAGATGAGTGATGATCTCATCTTTCATCGTAAGGGGTACATCGGCAAGGTTCCTGACCAGCAGGTGGACATCGGAAGGTATGCCCCCGACAAGCCGTTTATGGAGATCGATATAATTCGCCAGTTTGTTTGCACGTCCCTTGCTGGTATCGTTGGGCCGCATCGTCAGCTTGGCTATCATTACCATCGCCTCTTCTTTTGTCTCAGCGGCAAAGAAGAGATGTTCCGGCACAGGTCCCCCGTAGACTTTCTTTCCGCTTCGGGCATCATACACGTACCAGTCCTCTTCTTTGTCCGAGCGTCCCAGCAGCATGCGCCGGTACTTGGTGCCATGCGGTCCGACAACCACCGGAATTCCAAGACGCCAGAAGCCAGCTGCAATCGATGCTGCTTTTTGTGACATCGCACCCCACGCAACACCGACTGCACCAACCCGGTTATATACGTAATCTGCGATCTCTTCGTAGTTGCCACGTAGGGGACGCTTGGCAAAGATGCTCGCAATCTTGATGGCGGCGCCGGCGATATGGGCATTGGATACACAGGAACCGACGTTCACGATACCGCCGGCTTCAAACGCGCCGGAATAGAGTTCGTAGGCAGTCTTCCCGTCTTCATTCCGGTACATGCCCGCAGACATGGCAGAACACCCGGATGTGCAGACAATATATTTCCGTTTTGCAAATTCCATGCACATCTCGGCCACTTCACGCGAGCCTTTCGGGTAATTTGCGCACCCGACAAACGCAACCACTCCCGGGATCTCCCCGAGAACGATCGGGCCGCCCACTTTACGGATCTCAACATCCTGTATTGCACCCCGGCCGGTACGTATGCAATAGGTTTCATCCCGGGTCTTTTTCCCGGCTGCTGCAACAATCAGGCTGTGGACCGGGATCTTCTGCGTGCAGGCAGGTTCGCATCGCCCGCAGCCAATGCAATCGTCATAGATCTCGTCAAGGAGTGACAGGTTGCCCTGCGCTGCTGCCTTTATTGCTGCGGGAAGAGGGAGATCATTGGGGCACGCACGCCGGCAGAGGACGCACTGGGTGCACTTTTTTGCCAGTGCAATGATGGCATCAGTTCCTTCAGGCAGGTTTTTGTGTTTTTTCCTTAACGGGGCTATTCCGATTGAGGTTCTTACGGCTACTTCGCCCACTTTGACGGGATCAAGAATGAGTGCGCCGGTTTTCTTTCCCGTTACAAAATCGTGCACGATCTCATCCACAGGATCATTGGTCCGGTCATCAAGCCCAAGACAGTTTTTTTCACTGGTGGCAATCAGGGGGGCATGAATAATTGCAGATTCCTGCAGGGTATCAGCGCGGACACATTGCTCATCGATCACGATTACATCAGGGATACCGCTGCGAATATACCGGAGCTGCCATGAGATGGGACCGATGATCTTTGCTTTTGAGGAGTAGCGGGTTATATCAAGCGCGGTGCAGCAGATACCGGTGACTTCGACATCCGATGCCAGATTTTTTTTCCGGAGATAATCGATGATCTCGGTTGATGGCGGCACATTATGGCCAATAACAAGGATTACCGGTTTCGACGGATCCACGGTTCCTAATCCGAGATCTGCCAGGCTCGATTCAGGATCGGCTTTGGGAAATCCGAGAGCAGATATCTGTGCAATATCGGCAACCTCCATCCCAAGCTGATCAATCATGCCGGCATGGAGCACCTTGGATTCAAAATCAAGGTTATTTCCCTCCTGTCCGGTATGCGTGACTGCAAGAAGCTGGGTGATCTGGTTTTCGCAATAGTCCAGCACCGGTTCGAGATCGCCTAAGGTGACTGGCTTGATGCCACAGACGAGCCGGGTTATGGGAGCTTCTACTTCTACTCCTGTTTCACCGATATTGATCGGAAAATCGCTGCCATATCTTTCGATCAGGTGGTCGAGAAGGTGCCGGGCATGACCGGTATGGGTTGCCGCCCCGATACATGCAGTGATTAAAACGGTTCGTGACTGCTGTGCCGGCATGGAAATGCCGCATGCCCCGCGCTTGGTGCCGGTGAGATCGCATTTACCATAGGTGCACAGGCAGCAGAGATCGCAGAAGGGCAGGTAAAAGGGCTTGTACCGGTTGAGCAGGGTCAGGTCCCAGTTACGGAGTGTGGTGAGTGACGGGAAGGGTGTGGGTCCCATCGGTTCTTCCCATTTGTCATTATTAATGGCACCAATTGTCAGGTTAATATCGCGGAGATGTGCGATATCAGAATTCAGCTCCCTGATTTTGAGATTGACGCCCTTCCTGCTCATGATACACCCACGATAAATTCACACATACATTGAAGAATCGCTCACATAAGGTTATCGAAGTGGGCAGAGGTGAATCTTTTTGCTTTATTTTCAAGGTTATCCGGACCTGCCGATTTTCCATCAGGGATGGATATTTTGGAGATTTTTCTGAATTATGCGGTTTGTGGATATCCTGTAAAAGAAAAGGAATTTTTAAAATAACAATTCTGTTGTAAAAGGTATGAACGTGCGTTCACTTCCTTACAATGAATATTCATAATAGTGCGATGGTTCCCTGCCTCAGGGCCTCTCCGAGGCACGGCAGGGCAAGGAGGTTTTGAGTAATTTTCGTCATTGATCCGCCGCGGGGGCGCCCCTTCGGGGACGGCGGGGTTTATCGTAATGGTAAATGATGTTTGTTTTTCAATATTACCTGAACCAATCAAATTTTCAGGGGAAAACGTCTTAATGTCGTTTTTACGGGTTCTCTTACGGATGCTATGAGGGCGACACCCTCTCTTCTCCGGTGGGGGAGGCTGTGCAAGAGGAGTATCCCCCTGACCCCCGGTTTTTCATCAAGCTTTTAATGACTATCGCAATATTGTGGATGACTGAGCGACAGTGATGTAAGCACAATTGCTGGAGCCACCATGAGCGGTTGCTGATCTCATTCAGGGTTTTAAATAAAGCAATAAATCACAAAAAATGATATTGAAGTCTGGAATTGTCGATGTTTCAATAATCCCTGTAAAAATGGTGTCTTATCTATCTTCCGGGTTTGCAAAATCCCCGAGCACCCGATCCATAATCTCTGAAACTGAACGATAGGCGACAGAGTTATCCGGAATATCAAGAAGTGATTCCCCGGCAAGGACATGCGCTGCCACATCCTCATCAAAGGCAATGTTACCCGGATAGGGAAGATTTGTTTCGGAGGATACGCGGGCCGACGCATCAGGTGGAAAGGCATAGCCCCCGATAACGTAGAACCGGTTGAAACGAATACCGACTTCCCCAATCACCCGGTACGCCCGGCGTACATGGGCAAAAGATTTTGCTGATGGTCCCATGACATCAAAGATGAGATCGACATTGCTTGCGATCTTCCGGTTGAGATGCTCCAGTCCTCCGGGGGAGTCAATGAGAATATACGGGTAATTTTTTGTAATGGACTGAAGTGCATTTTTAAGGGCTGCATCCGGAAGACAGTAACAACCCTCCACCCATTTTGTACCGACCGCGAAAAGATCGAACTGGTCCCCTTCGTACAATCCTTCTTCCCAGATCCGGTTTTCTATCCGGTGTGATGGAGCGACGCCAACCGTTGTTCCCCCTTTAGCAATAAACGTATCAGACAGGAGTTCTGCGATCGTTTTTTTACCGGCAGCTTCAAGATCCACGCCAACCATTTCGGCAAGGTTCTGATCCGGGTCTGCATCCACCAGGAGAAGCGGTGTGGCCTTCTTTTCGATGAGGTATTTGGCTATCAGGGCAACAAAACTGCTCTTTCCGGTGCCCCCCCGCCCCATAGTAACAATCGTTTTCATCCGGTGATCCTCCTCACTGTCGTAAGTGTATTGATTCTAACCATGATTGATACGCAAAATTGTTTCAGCAAGTGCCCCAATTGCCCGAAGTGCAGCGGAATTGTCATCGTTTATAGGATCCCCGGTCATTCCCGCTTCAGCTACTTTCTGGTCAAACGGTATCATTGCAAGGATTTCAATGCCGTTATTGTCTGCAAACGTCCGCACTGCCAGTTCCTGTCGCGCATCCGCAATCCGGTTGCCAACCAGACAGACTTTTTTAATTGCTGAATTTCCCGCAAGTCTGCAGATAGTTCCTGCAATCTCCAGTGATTTACGGTTTGCATCGGAAATAACTATCAGGATATCAACGTGTTCTGCCGTTCCCCTGCCGAGATGTTCGATACCCGCCTCCATGTCAAGAATTACTACTTCGTTTCGATCAACAACAAGGTGACGCAACAGTGTCTTAACGAGGGAGTTTGCAGGACAGGTGCATCCGGCACCCATTGAACGGACGGTTCCCATGACCATGAGTGCAGGACCCGCCGGGGTAGGGACTGAGTATTTCTCTATGATATCTTCGACAGAAAATGTAAGCCGGAATACCCCGGAAAATTCTGTCCCGGTCTTAATTTTGATCAACTGTTCATTTTCTGCAATGGGAACAATACGGGCTGCATCTTCCGGAGACATCCCCAGAGTCATGGCAAGATTGGGAGAGGGATCGGTATCGATTGCAATGACGGGATGATTATTCCGTGCAAAATAAGCAGCCAGATTTCCTGCAATAAAGGTCTTACCTACGCCTCCTTTACCAGAAACTGCGATCTTCATATTCCTTTTCCTGCCTAACCATTACTGATGTTTTTGCGTCAGATATAAATTACGTCCGGTGTGCGTAAAACTGATACACTCTCCTTTATTGTGATTATTTTAGATCAAATGACCCGGTTTTTTTTGGAGGTTTAAGCGGTTACCTGCGCAAAATAAGAATGAAAACAATACATAATGATGAGTTATTAATCAATAGTATAACAATTCAGGAAAGGGGGTATCATCAATGCTTGACATAAGATTCGTCAGGGCAAATCCGGATGCAATTAAGGCAGATCTCAAAAAACGCAACGATACTGAAAAAATCGCATGGGTCGACGAGTTGCTCAAAAAGGATGCCCGGTCGCGTGAACTCAAAGTCGAGACAGATGTGCTGCGACAGCGACGCAACTCCATTGCCCGCGAGATCAATGCGGCAAGAAAAGCCGGCCAGGATCCCGGTGCCCTTATGGTTGAAGCAGCAGGTCTTCCCCAGAAGATCAAGGACTGTGATGCCGAACAGGAAGAGAACGCGACAACCATTCGTTCGTACCTGATGCGCCTCCCCAATATCTTACACGAAAGTGTCCCTGTTGGGAAAGATGATACTGAAAATGTTGAGGTAAAACGTGTTGGTACGCCCCGTGTATTCGATTTTGAGGTCCTGAATCACGGCCAACTTGCTGCTGACAAAGGCTGGGCTGATTTCGAACGGGCAACAAAAATTTCCGGGGCCGGGTTCTATTTCTTAAAAGGCAGTCTGGTTCTTCTCGATATGGCACTCCAGAGATATGCCATTGATCTGCTCGTAAAAAAAGGGTACACGCCCGTCATCCCCCCGTATATGATCAATCGCACTTCCTACGAAGGCGTCACGGATTTGGGCGATTTTGAAAAGGTGATGTATAAGATTGACGGCAATGATGCCTATCTTATAGCCACCAGCGAGCACCCGATTGGCGCAATGTACCAGGATGAGATCTTCGAAGAAAAAGATCTCCCGCTCAAACTTGTCGGCATCTCACCCTGCTTCCGGCGCGAGATTGGTGCACATGGTCTTGACACTAAAGGACTGTTCCGTGTTCACCAGTTTACCAAAGTGGAACAGTTTGTTTTCTGCAAACCCGAAGAATCATGGAACTTCCATGAAGAGACTCCTTGCCAATGCGGAAGAAATATACCAGAACCTGGGGCTCCCCTATCACGTTGTCAATATCTGCACCGGTGATATTGGTACGGTTGCTGCAAAAAAATATGATATCGAGGTATGGATGCCACGGGAAAATGCGTATAAAGAAGTTGTCTCCTGTTCAAACTGCACAACGTACCAGGCAGTAAGACTCAATATCAAAGTCCGGGATAAGAGTGACTTTGAGCTCAAACAACATGTCCATACGCTCAATTCGACAGCCATCGCAACTTCGCGCGTTATGCGTGCAATTCTTGAAAACTACCAGGAACCGGATGGGCAGGTTCAGATTCCTCCGGTGCTTCGTCCATACATGAACGACAAGGAATATCTCTGATTTTTTTAATTTTTTTATTGATCTGCTGACGAGCAGTCACAGAAATGGAAATCGATACAGGAGTACAACATTTTCAATACTCTGGCATGAGCTTCGTTTGGGTTTATGCTTGTTTTTTTATTCAATGAGCAGATTTTTTTGCAAATCCTTATTTTCTGGAGGTAACCTAGATATTATTAAGAAGGGGTTGTATGGGTATTCCGGAATTACACCACGATGAGACTGTTATCCTCCAGACTCATAATATTAAAGTCAAATCGGTAATGTTTGATGCAGTTCTGACAAATAAGCGCCTGATGCTTATTGACAGCAAGAAAGGGCTCATCCCTCCCCAGGAGATACTGATCGCAACAATCAGTACGGTTGAATCCGGGGAGAATGCAATACGGGACCCGATTCTTACGTTCACCATTTTTTCAAAGGGCAGTATTACGCGACAGATGATCTTAACCTTTCCACGGGAAGCCAGTGGCGACCGGCGAAGGGAGCGGGATGACTGGTTTAAGGTACTCAGGGAGCACCTGTCATCACCGGATAATTCCGCGGAAATCTCCGGAACAACCGCCCCTGAACAGGAATCTCCCAAACAGCAGGACATTTCTCCCCGTTCATTTTCGGAGAGTTCAGGTTCAGCGTTTCAAAAAAAGAAGATAGAGATTGCCCGACCAAGAAGAAATATTATCGAATCAATACCTGCAATGCCCCGGCCCATTGAGACTACAACCCTTCCCGTTGGTACGTTTTGTAACCGGTGTGGCAACCGTGTACCCCCGGAATCTGCGTTCTGTAACCGGTGTGGGACACCGGTCGTGATCTCGCCTGAAGAACCATCAGCATTTCCGGCAACCATTTCTACAACCCCGGTAGCTCCACCGCAGCCGGTCATTCCGCAGGTGCAGGTTCCAACCACCCCCGTCTTTGGGCTGGGAGGAGGCCGTAAAGAGCGCACGCTTGAAGAGGTTATCCACTCGATAGAACCGTTGATTGAGGATTCAAAACCCCGTAGCAGAGAAGCCGCCCCCCTGGTTCCCCGCCATTACCCTGCCCCTCCGGCACCCGTTGAAACTCCCGACCCCGAACCCCCGGCCCCGGCAGCAGAAGTCAGTGTCCTGCCAACCGAGATCCCTGAGGACGCCCCGGCAGAAAAACCGGATGAAAAACCTGCAGAGAATCCGGAAGATAAAACGGTACCTGCTCAGGAACCTCCAGCCGCACCCCCAATCCCGACACCCCCGACCGTGCAATCCCCCCCACCTGCACCCAAAAAACCGAATTTTGTCGCTATCGCAGTCATTGCAGTTGTAATTTTAGCAATAATCGGGGGGGTTGTAATCTTCTCAAATTCATTGGGAACAGCAACCGGAGATTTGGGTACTACCCCAACACCTTCTCCGGTCCCGGTAACGGTTATACCCACGCTGACACCGGTACCATCCCCTACTGTAGTTATCACCCCATTGGTAACCGCGACGCCCGTCCCGCAACCGGAAGTTATTATTCCGCCAAATGGTGTGTGGCTACGGATTACTTACTCCGGTAATTATAGTGGTATGTATGGTACCCCCGGCAGCCAGACATCCGTTGGTGAAAAGAATACGGGTGATCAGTTCTTTATGATCTCTACCATCAATGGTCCGGTTGAAGCATCCATCCAGAAAATGGATGGATCTGCTGATGAACTGGTTATAGAAGTATACAAAAATGGTAATCTGATGAAACGCGTTACAACGTTATCGCCCAAAGGTATCATTGAATTCCAGGTTGATCTTAAACCTCAACCAACACCCACACCCACTCAAACGGTCAGTCCCACTATCTCACCTGATGCATCAGCCGGGAATGTAACCGGCACTGCATAAAATCCGGTTTTTTCTTTTTTTAAGGCTATCTTGAAATCCTATTTTCCAGCGATTCTCTCCTTCTTTTCGGCTGCCTGGATGGTGACCTCCCTCTTTTTAGAGGCTTTCACATGAAAATCAGCATATTCAGATAGTATTTGAAAATGTTTTTGTATAATTATGATGAACCCCGCAGCCCCCGAAGGGGCGCCCCCGCGGCGGATCAATGACGGAAATGTACTGAATCCACCTTGTCCCGCCGTTCCTCGGAGTGGCCCTTAAGCGGGGAGTCCTCCCAAATATAAATTTCAATAATTTGCATTGTTCGGGAGTGAACCCCAGTTCATGCCTGTTTCAACAGAGCCTTTTTAGGGGATTTGATCCTCCCCTCGCAATTGATGTACGACAATTCTAAAAAATTATCTGCATAGCCGGGATGCTGTCAGGGAAAATTGGTAGTGCTGGTGCTATGTGGAGTGAATTAAAAAGAATAGCGAAACGGGTAACAGGATGCTGCTATGGGGATTCGAACCCCAGTCGCGGGCGTGAAAGGCCCGCATGATTGGCCGGACTACACTATAGCAGCAAGTTGCTCTCTATTGTTACCTCGCGGCTTATAAATAGATTATGGATGGAAAAAGGATTTGTTTTTAAACCGGCTATTCAGGAAAGGGTTTTTCTGCTTTTACTAATGGAAGTGTTCTTCAATTTTCCTGTGGTTGGATATGTCTCTCAAACCGGGTTTGTGACTTTCCCTGCGACAGAATCACTCCAACGTAACGCGGGGTAATGACGATAATCATTTTATCTATAACCGTCAGGGCCGTTATCGTTTATCGAACCTGGTAGTATGGCGGTATCTGTTCTCATACGGTGATCTACCCAATAGTGCATTACCCGTTCAAAACAACGATGTTCTATTGGGGGGAGAACATTGAATAAAACCTGTAAAACCGCTTATTTTTATTTCTACACATTTCGAAATGGCTAAATATTATAGCAATTGAATAAAATATAACGTCATAGCAGGTCTCTCTAGTCCACGAGAGGCAATCCCGTGAAAAAAGCATGTGTGAATGAATAATTTTTTCACGACATTATGATAAGATTATTGTGAGTGCATCATGTCCATAACAGAGCAGAATACGGTACCGATATCACTTCTATGTGTGGATGATGATATCTGGATTCTGGACGCACTTAAAAAATATTTTGATCATGAGCCGGATATCATTCTCGAAACCCGTTCATCGGCAATGGATGCACTGGATCTCTTGAATTCACAGCATTTCGATGCAATTATTTGTGATTATTCAATGCCGGATATGAACGGCATTGCACTGCTACGGGAGATCCGGTCACGGGGAGATAATGCGATTTTCATTATTTTTACCGGACGACGCCTCGCAAACGTGGCAATTGAGACGCTCAACAATGGCGGAAATTACTACCTGCAAAAAGGTATTGATATCCTTGGGGATATGCCAAAAGTAATT
The DNA here is from genome assembly GCA_963732285.1 of uncultured Methanomicrobiales archaeon. GTDB lineage: Archaea > Halobacteriota > Methanomicrobia > Methanomicrobiales > Methanospirillaceae > Methanoregula. The sequence continues at coordinate 112,218 of CAVSYT010000003.1, forward strand.
GGCTATATCCGGCAACACCTGAATAATGGTCATATACCATTCATCCCTCCACAATCTGACAATCGATACCAGTTACTTGTTGAGAACCAGTTGGATCCGATCTGCTGTATTGACAAGGATGGCCAGTACCGGTATACCAACCCGTCCTACAAACGGAATATCGGTTCCGGGAAGTCTGAAGATGGGGATACCGGTTTCTTTTCTGCCATTCCTGATGATGAGCGTGATGAAATTTCTGCACACCTCACCCAACTCACCGCAATCAATCCCGGTATTCATATCCAGCACCATTTCAGAACCCGTGATGGTACATTAAAATCGTTTTTGTGGAATTACCGGGCTATCATTGATAAACCCGGTGAGATCGCAGGATACACAGCCCAGGTAACAAATCTTTCCGGAATTGTCTGTTTACCTTCACCAGCCCTCCATACCCCGGTAGAACCTGAACTGGAACCGGCATTAATCAAAAATACCGTGTCATTACCCGAAAGCGCGGATCCTGTACCCGTAGAAAAGATAAAAGACATCAATGATTGTTTTTCAGATCTGGCAGATTCGGTTGACCATGTCCAGTACCCGATATTTGCCATTGACCGGACGGGGAAAGTCATTGCCTGGAACCAGGCAATCGTGGAGCTTACCGGTGTAAAAGCAGCAGAAATTATCGGCAAAGATGAGCATGCCTATGCTGTCGTCCTCTACGGCGATAAAAGACCAATGCTTATCGATTGTATCTTTGATCCTCCGAACGATCAGGAACTCAAAAAAACCCTGGGTATTACCCGCGATGGCGATTCATTTATTGGCAATCTTGAAACAGTGACAATACATGGAAAGCCGATGCTCCTCTGGAGTAAAGGGGCAGGAATATGTGACCCGGATGGATCGGTAATCGCCGCGGTCCAGTCGATTCTTGTCAATACTGAACAACCGGATAATAACGGCAACGGCATTTCCGATGAGGAGGTCTACATTGGCGGGATCTCCAGTATCATTCTTAAGGTTACCGGCAGTGGAATGGGTGGCGCAATAGCCGGGGCAATCGGCTCTGCGGTGGGTGGATACGGAGTATATGCCACAAACAAAAGATTGTTTGTAATTCATAATCCGGCACTTGATGCCCGGCGAAATGACAGTATCCAGTTCGGGGCATTTATCATTGACGAGTTGTTTGGGGCAAATGTCGATACACGCCCACGGTCAATTGAGGAACTTGAATATCATAAGGTATTTGAGGTATGGAGAAAGGATATCACCCGAATCGAACTGAAAAAACCAAGACTTCTAGCCGGTTTCCTCGTTCTCAATACCGTGCATGGGGAGTCTTTCAGGGTCTATGTTGATCACAATAAGGCATTTGTCCATCTTGAACAGCTCATAAGGATGTTCTACCCAGAACTGCTCCAGCAGGATACGCCAGTAACTGATGACACTGATCTGGTGTGGATTGATGAAATCCATTCTTATGATCTCATGGGGAATTTCTCCATTGAAGATCCTTTTGAGGATATTGGCAATACGGTACATTCCATTCCTGCATCATTAAAATCAGTACAGGACCCTGTCACCGGGCCAGTGATAATGACATTCAATATTTGGCAGGATCTTATCGATGCAATACGTTCTGTGCCGTATCCCATCTTTGCTATTGACCGGATGGGTAACGTGATTGCATGGAATAAGGCAATTGAAGAGCTTACCGGTGTTGAAGCGCATGCAATCATTGGGAAAGGGGATTATGCATATTCAGTACCGTTCTATGGATCGCCCCATCCTATGCTGATCGATTATATTGTAATGCCCCCTGACACCCCGATTAGCGGGGAAATTCCCGCCATTACCCGGGATGGCGACACCTTCATTGGTGATCTTGAAAGTGTCACTATTGGGGAAAAGCCGATGGTTATGTGGGGGAAAGGTACCGGCATCTACGATTCCAAGGGTATGACCATCGCTGCAGTCCAGTCAATACTGGTGAGTGAACCCCCCTCAATAAAAACCATCCTCGGGATATTCGATCAGGAAAAATATATTGGTGGCATATCAAGCGTTACCGTCAAACTTGGCGGAACCGGCATTGGTGGATCGGTTGCCGGTGCACTTGGTTCGACTACTGGTGGATATGGCATTTACGCAACCGATCAACGGTTATTTGTTATCCATAATCCGGAACTCGATGCATCGCGGTCCGATGGTATATCATTTAGTACATTTATCATCGATGAACTGTTTGGCACAACCGTTGACACGCGTCCTCGTATGATTGATGAACTGGAAGAACGCAAAGTTATCGAGATCTGGAGACGGGACATCACCAGCATTGAAATGAAAAAGCCCCTGCTGCTTGCCGGTTATATCAGTTTCAGTTTACGAACAGGAGATTCTTTCAGGATTTATATCGATCATAAGAAAGCATTCACCCACATTGATCAACTGCTCCGGTTATTCTATCCGGAGATCAATCGGATTGAATGATTCCCTGTAAAAATAAAAAATTATTTTTTAAGAATCGGATATCCTTCCGTTGCAGTTATTGATTTGAAAGCCGCCATTAACTGCCGTGTAACCGGTCCGGGTTTGCCACTGCCGATAATGCGTCCGTCAACCCAGGTGATTGGAGCTACTTCTGCAGCGGTTCCCGTGCAGATAAGTTCGTCGGCCGTATAAAGATCGAAATATCCCAGATTTTGTTCTTTTACGGTTATGCCCAATGATTTGGCACATTCGATAAGTACCATACGGGTGATTCCCCTGAGATTGTTAAGGGTGGGGGGAGTGAGGATCTCGCCATTTTTCACAATATAAAGATTATCGCCCGACCCTTCTGATAGGTAACCATTCGTATCAAAGAAGATGGCTTCATCTCCTCCTTTATAGTTCGCCTCAATTTTTGCAAGGATATTGTTCAGGTAATTCAGGCTCTTGACATTGGGGGGCAGGCATTCTGCGGGGTTACGCCGTACAGAGACGGTAACTCCCTTCAATCCTTTTTCATACAGGTCACCATACATTGCACCCCAGGTAACAGCGATGATGATCACGGAAGCTTTAGGGCATTTGCGTGGGTCCAGGCCCAGATCTCCGACACCCCTTGTGATGATCGGCCGTATGTATGCATCGGTTAAATTATTTTTTCGCAGCGTCTCACAGATTGCTTCAGTCATCTCCTCTTTTGAAATCGGGGGGTGGATATCAATGGTTTTTGCCGAATCAAAGAGGCGATCAAGATGTTCTTTTAACCGGAATATTTTCCCGTTATAGGCACGAATCCCTTCAAAAACCCCATCCCCATACAGGAACCCGTGATCAAACACAGAAACTTTTGCCTGATCATCGGGCACATATTTTCCATCATAATATATGATCATAGTTTTTAGTTGGATCGCGGAGGTTTTTGTAGTTTTTTCTTTTGAACGGATTTTTAACAAAATCGAGATCTGTTGAAATCCAGTTTTCCCGTTCTTCGCTTCTTCTTTTCGGCTGCCTGGAGGGTGACCCCCTCTCTCCCCCAGGGGGGAGGTAATCCAAGGGGAGCATCCTCCGGACCCTTTTTTTTAGAGGGTTTCCCATGAAAATCAACATATTCAGATAATATCTGAAAATATTTTTTGTAAAATTAGGATGAATGCCGCCGCCCAAGACGGGGCGCCCCCGCGGCGGATCAATGACGGAAATTTACTGAAACCTCCTTGCCCTGCCGTGCCTCGGAGAGGCCCTGAGGCAGGGGGCCATCACAATATCATGGATTTTCATACTTCGGGAGTGAACTCCCGTTCATGTGCGTTTCAACAGAGCCCAAAATCGGATTTTTTATAAATATTATCACGGCTTTTTAAAAACGGTTAACAATATCCAACCAGCAATACTATTATTTCTGAACGGAGTTTTTCCGTCAGGATAAAAAAAACGGAGAAATGATACTGATATGTCCCACAATGGCGAAATACCACTCAATAATACCGGCATATTTTCTGACAATAGTGACAGCCTGTTCAATGCAGTCTTTGACAGGATACAGACGGGCATCCTCATCATCGATCCGGTGATACGCATTTAATTGTTGATGCCAATACGATAGCAGAAGAAATCCTTGGTTCCTCAAAGAGTGAACTCATAAACCGGATATGCCATGAATATATCTGCCCGGCAAAAAAGGGAACCTGCCCGGTTACCGATCAGGATGCCGCAATAGTAAATGAAGAGCGGATATTCATCAATAAAAAGGGAGTACGGGTGGCTGTGCTTAAGACCGTTGCCAGGGCAAAAATTAACGGAAAAGAATTCCTTGTGGAAAGTTTTGTAGATATCTCTGACCGCAAAATGGCAGATGAACGAAAAGTCGCGCTTATTGGTTTTATGAATGAATCTGTACTGCGTATCCGTCGTCCCCTTGAACTTACTAAAATGAATATGCAACTTATAGCAGACCATGTAAAAACCGGAGAGTATGAACCGGAAGAGATCCGCATGGAACTACAGATACAGGCAAATAATATCAGCCAGATGATAAAAAATCTCGATGATCTTGTCCGTATGGTTGCTGAGGAACGGGGAGAAGATATCCCCAAGGAATTCAGGGAATTCCTTCTTGGGAAGTGAGTGGTGTGGTAGACTCAGCAGCAACCGATAATACCGATGATAATTTGTTATACCTGATGTTAGCATCCCCAGAAGATATTCATGCGATGAATATTGCTGTTATGAAAAAAATATTGAAACGGGGATGTACGCCTCTCCTCATCACCGTCAACCAACCGTTTAAGATACTGACAAAAACCTACACCCGCGAAGGGATAGACACTTCATCACTCTATGTCATCGATGCAGTCACGCAGTATTCCGGTGGTGTCTGTGAAGATAATCCCCGGGTGAAATATGTGAACAACCCTGCAAACCTCACCGATCTCGGCATCACCATATCCGAAGTTATCAGACAGATGCCGGAGAAGAAAAAGTGCATCATGTTCGATTCCGTCAGCATGCTTCTCATCCATATCCCTTCAGCAACGGCATCAAAATTTTTCCATTTCGTTGTAAACAAACTCAAACTATCGGATGTATCGGGTATTTTTCTCTGCGTTGAAAAAGGACTTGACCCGGTCATTCTGTCGCAGATGTCTTCATTTGTCGATCATATTGTCGATTTTGAATCCGAAAATACTGGTAAAAATAAGTAAATCTCTCTGGGTGCACGAAAAATATGGAGGAACCCCCCCGTATGCGGGAAAAACAGGTTTCAATCTATTTTTAGTTGAATTTTTGTCGGGCGTTTTCAATGAGTCTGAATCAGGTCTTTTTTCGACAGGTAAGTACAAAGTGTTCGAGCATCCCCCTGCTCCCTACCGGATGCAGGTGGGTATAACTGCCTAGTGTGTTGTTGATAACCGCCCCATCGAGATTATCGCAGATGCCGATGCCGCGGGAAAGACGGTACGCATAGCGGGTATTTGGGGAGAGCACGACATCAGAGTGATGAAATTCATGTCCATGGAATTGTGCCGCGCCTACCGGAGAGTTTGCATCGCTCGTTCCGGTTACATAACTGACCACCCTGCGGGCAGGCATCCGGGTCTCTCCGGAAAAAACGCCGCACATTGCATAATGCTGGTCTTCTGTCGCCCCCTGCCAGCCGGCATTCAGGGTAATCCGATCAGTGAGGTACATGAGACCCCCGCACTCTGCATAAATGGGTGTACCCCTTTTTGATGCGGTACGGATAGCTTCTCTCATCTTCTGGTTTGATTCAAGCTCACGGGCATAAAGTTCCGGGTACCCCCGCCTATTATATAACCGTCAGCAACGGGGAGATTGTCATGGATAGGACTGAACATCACCGGCTTGGCGCCCAATGATAACAGCACATCAAAGAGATCGGCATAGTAGAAGTTGAATGCTTCATCGAACGCCACACCGATCGTTATATCCGGTTCCACCGTTTTTTCCAGAGACAGTGATGGGAGTAAAGGAACATTCGTCTCTTTCATTAAAGAGAGCAACCGGTCAAGATCCACATACTGCCCGATCATCTCGGTGATTGTGCGAATCCGTGTGTCGAAATCACCTTTTCCGGATCCTTCACGGTATGGTACCAGTCCAAGATGACGCATGGTCAGCTGCATCTCATCCATCCGGGGAATTGCCCCTATGACCGGCACCCCGCAATAGTGCTCAATGGCAGCGACTGCTTTTGCCTTGTGAGTGCCCCCCTTTACATTGTTGAGGATTATCACCGGCAATCCGGATCTTCGGGTCAAATGCCTGAAATCCTTTCACGAGTGCTGCGGCACTGCGGGTAATACTCTGTGCAGATACCACGAGAATTACCGGCAGATCCAGTTCTTTTGCAATTGCTGCGGTACTGCCGACATCTGTAAGGGCTTCTGCCCCCTCGTAGAGCCCGCGAACCCCTTCCACAAGGGCAATATCAGCATTCCGGCAGCCGTAATAAAAAATTTCATGTATCTGGTCGGTTGAAAGAGCGAAACTATCCAGGTTCCGGCACGGTCGGCCGGATGCTGCCGCGAGATAGGAGGGATCGATATAATCCATCCCAACCTTGAACGTCTGGACGCGGTATTTCTTTGAAAGCAGGGCAGTCAGGGCAAGGGTGATACTGGTCTTGCCGCTTCCGGATCGATCTCCCGTGATGAGGATCTGTTTCATCTAAAGACTCCGGAGAACCGCCCCGAATTCGCTTTCAACAATATCACGGACCCCCAGGGTCTTGGGGTGGAGATCAATTTCGACCATTACATGCTGGTGCCCGAGATCCTTAAGGGGTTCTACCTGGCGGGGACCATTCGTGACAGAGAAGCACTCAATGCCGGTTGTATATTCCATGGGAATTGCGTGTGGCACACCGGCTATCAGTGCGAAAGACGGGGCGATTTCACGTATGCGGCTCCCGAGAATATCGCCATTTGCGCCATATTCATCCAGTGCACCGATAAGTTCAACGTTCACCCCCCGCCTCTTCATCTCGTCAAGTATTCCTGCAGCATCCCTGCGCACTTTGGGCAATCCGCGCTGTTCAAGATTGACAATATAGGTAATATCTGCATCCGGGCAGGCATCATGTAAAGCGATCAGTTCATCGGCAAACATGTATGCTGTCTCTTTCTTTGCGTTCAAGATCGCAACGCCCTTCGCCCCGCTCCGTGCGCATTGCTGCAGTCGCTGAGCTGCCACATGTTTCAGATCGCCCCGGGAAGGTTCTATGTATGCCTTGCAGGCAGCGCCCCGGACCCTTTCTACTTCATTGGCTTTCTGCATCAGGAACTGCTGGCGGGTGAGTTCCTCTTCACTTATCCAGCCTGCCAGTTGGGCGGCTTCGAGTGTTGCAAGAACACCCGCAATATTTTCCAGAAAACCTGCATGGATATCGACAGCAATGGTCGGTGTCGTTATACCTGCCCCGTCAATTGCGGACTGGAGATCTTCTCCAATGATCATAGAAACGCAGGTACCAACAACGACCATTCGTTTTGGGGAGAAGTGCTCTTCGGCATACTTCAGCACATTCTCAAGCGATGCCTGACCCCCGAATATAAACTCATTATCAGCAAGAGATGTGGTGAGCACCCGCATTCCATCTTCTTCTAAAAGACGGGCATGCTTGAATGAACAGCCGGACGGACCGTGCAGGATCGCAACATCCGCTTCAAGATCACGAGCGGTATACAGGGCGGCAACAATCGAACTGGGGCGGGGGTGCATGTATTTCATAGGTATCAGTTATCTCCAGGTTTTTACGGCAAGAACAATGGATCCTTTGTCCGTTTTTTCAATGGCAGCCTTACGGCCTTCATCAAGTGTCATGCAGTGAGTATCTATACTATCCTCAACTGACCGGCTGGCTTTGGAATCCGGGTCCGGCATCCGGCCTACCCAGATTAGTTTTGTGGGGCGCACTGTTTCAATTGCACAGATAATCTGGTCAACAGAGAAACCTTCACAGACCGCACCGTCTCCTTCCACCTGCCCGATGACAAGGGTCAGTTCGTCCATGTTGGCGCAATGCCGTGCGTACCGGGCTGCACATTCCGTTGTTGCGATATTTGTCCCGCTGTTGGCATTGTCAACAATGATGAGATCCTTTTCATGACTGACCGACAACCGTCCCGGTAACGCGGTAAAATGGTTGAGGGGTGTGGGATCCCTGTTGAGTATCATTGCTGCTGCTGCTGCAAGCATAAGGGGATGACGATAAGGAGGCAGACTGAAAAGGGGGTTGGTCAGGGTATAATGGACTCCATCCAGTTCCACAGAACAGTTCATACCTTCACACCGGGCCACATCTTCGATATGCACGACATTTGGGTTGTCACAAAAAATCCCTTCTGCAACAAGGATGTGTTTTGCGTGTTTTGCAGAAGCGATCTTTTCTTGTAAAGCACGCTTCTTTCCTGCTGCAAAGGAATAATCCTCTGCTGAAGTGATGATTGCAAGATCGCCGGCTCCTGTCACTCCAAGGGAGATTTCAGCGATCAGCCAGCCCGTCAACCCGCTGGCATATTTTGCTGCTGTAAGAACTGATGCCGGAGTGATACTCTGCTTTACGAGGATTTTTTTTTCAGGATATGCATATGTTCCCGTTGAGGTATGCAGCACACCATTTCCTGAAAGAATGTGAGCAAGTGCATGTGCTGTTGTGGTCTTTCCCCGCGCCCCGGTTATCTCGATCATTGGATGGGGAAGGTTTTCGCCCAGCAGCTGGCGAACCGCTTCGTGATGGGTAATTACCGGTGTATCCGGTTTTGCAAGGAGCGGATAATCCGGGTCAAGATGTACCGGTGCAACAATAAGATCATATTTCTGGTTTTTTGCGTTCTCAGCAGTTACCGGTGCAGTACCGGTATATACATCCACTACATCAACGACATGTCCTGCACCAGCATACGCGTCGCCGATCTCCCTGCCGCCGTGGATTGTATCCAATACCAGAATATGCATAAAAAAAAGTTCAGATGATGGAGAGTGCTTTTGTCGCATTCTTGACCATCAGATCAGCCAGCAGGGGGTCACTTCCGATCGGGTCTGCGTACACGAGGGGAATTGATTTCCCGTTCAGGGCAAAACTTCCTTTCTTGGTGCCTTCAGGTAATCCTATCTCACCGGGAATATCTTTTTCGATGTGAACACCTTTTGCAAGGAACAGGGGAACAACGACAAGTGCATCGATGGGTTCATGCCGGAATTCATCAAGAGACTCCTTGATGGAGGGCTTGTTCACATTCATAAAACCGCATTTTACGATAAAATCTGTATTGCCCGCCTTGATGATGGCGGCAGTTTTCTCTACAAGATCCTGGTTGTAAGGCATCGTGCTTCCATGCCCAACAAGTAACATTCCTTTCTTACCCATATAACAAATAGTATTACCTCGATCATTAAAAATTCTTACCAAATAGTTTTTTCACATCAAATCATACGCATGAACAATGAGTGATTTCGAGCGGGAAATTGTCCAATGCCTGAACCGGTTTTTCAGGACAAAGCAGATCCAGGGATTTGCATACCGGCCAAAACCGCAAAAATTTCCGAACCGGTATGGGGATGTACTGACGGACTCCCCCGATTCTCGCTACAATCTTTTGATTGAATGCACGTCCATTATTGATAAAAAATTGTATTTTTCCCAGCACTTTCATGCCGACAAACAAAACGTGCACCCGGTCGATACAATCTCTGACTATCTGGCAAAAACAGGTCGGACTGGTTTTCTGGCAATCGAGTTCCGTCAGGAAGCTGGAAACCCCGGTGAAGCATTCCTCATTCCATGGGAAACAATAGTGGAGCATTTCAGGAATAACCGGGGAATTGCCATTGAAGATGCACGGAACTGCATTGAATTTGGACGATCCAAAGAGGGGTATGTGCTCGAACATGTCTAAAAAATTTCAAAATTCTCCCATTATGGCATATTATAGCGAAGTAGGTGATGAGAAACGGTGAAACGTAAAAGAAGTATAGAACTACCCGTGTTTTCCCGGAACATTATGCAAAGTAATTTGTTTGATCAGCCTCAACGGATATGAACTCATGATGGATGCATTTGAGCGTTTCGGCCTGCTTATTAATGATCGTGTTGTCAGGACCCCGGTAGGAATCGCGTCTATGGCGGGTATCGTTGATGCTGCCTATGTAATCGAACGAACCGGACATATCGGCTTTGCATTCATTGGTGGATATCCAATCGACCAGCGTACTATGGATGCTGCGAAGATCATCGCCGCGCAGGGAGAACGCAAGGAATTTTTGTACGATAATCCCGTTGAAGAGTTAACCCGGCAGATCGCAAAGATGGAAAAGAACGATGTGATTCTGGGTATCAATCTTCGCGGCAGCACACCCGAGGCTTTCAGTTCTTTGGCAGCTGCACTTGGTGACCGGGTTGTCTATGAAATTGACGCTCACTGCCGCCAGCACGAAATGATTGCAGCCGGTTGCGGAGAATATTACTTAAAAAAACCGGATGAACTGGTTGCAATCGTAAGAGCACTGAAAACCCATGCTGTTACCGTATCTGTAAAAATCCGCGCCGGTGTGGCAGCAGATGACCGGGAACTCGCCCGGATTCTCTGGAAGGCCGGTGCTGATATTCTTCATATTGATCTCATGGATTTTGGCCCGGCAAAACTCCGCCAGATACGGAACAGTTGCCCCCTGATGCTGATCGCCAATAATTCCATTACAAATTTTGATAAGATGAAAGAGATGCTCTCTCATGGTGCCGATCTGGTTTCCCTTGCACGGCAATCAGATATCCGGACATTGTCTGGTCTTGATGCTGCTATTACACGGTTTGCAGATGAGGAGGGTTGGTATAATGCACCCAAGCAACTCTGTCGTGGCGGAGATATCAGATCTCTTACGTTCTGTTGTATGCCGGTAAAAGAATGCCCCCTACAGCCTACGCTCACCCGGATGGGAATTTCAAAGGAACGATATATCCAGATGAAGCAGGGTGCAGTAAGAGGTACACCGCTTGAAGCCGGTCAGCAGACCTGCTTTGGCAGCCTGAGCTGGTGTTGTAAAACCTCGTCACCCTGTATGTTCCGGGATATGACTATCAAGCAGATCGGTCTTTCAAAGAAAGAATATATGCGTCTCAAACGCGATCTCTCTGAAACGCTGATGAGTGGTGTTTTTCATGACATGCCTTCCGATGAGAGCCGCTGAACGGGCCCAGATTGCCATGATGCTGGAGGTGTGCGCATTTCCCAAGCCCGGCAACGTAGACCGGTGTCATGATTACCCCGAAACACGTCTCGAACATTTCCTTGCCTCCACTATTTTTGCCCGCCATGCACTTGAAGAGGCAGAAAAAAGCGAGGGACGGATTGGGGAGATCATACGACACGCCGTCCAGCAGACCAATTGCCATAAAGGCGGAAATACGCATTTTGGCGCATTTATTCTCCTCATTCCTCTTATATATGGCCGCTCTATCGTAGGGGCAATGGAAGCAATTGCAAAAACAGATACTTCTGATGCAGTAGCCTTTTACCGGGCATTCGGCCTGACAAAAGTCCATACCTATTCTGATGATGAACTGGATGTGAATGATCCGAAATCGCTATCAATCCTGCGGGAACGTGATATGACACTTCTGGATGTCATGCAGCATTCTGCTGAACATGACATGGTGGCACGCGAGTGGATATTGGGATTTCCGCTGACCCGGCGGGGTGCTGATTTGCTCTTACATTTCGGGAGTGGCCGGCAGGCGATTGTCCAGATGTTTCTTACCCTTCTTGCGCAGGAACCGGATACATTTATTATAAAAAAGCATGGCATTATCGTTGCACAGGAAACCATGCGCAAAGCACGCGAAGTTCTTGATGGCAACGAAACCCTGGAAAATTTTGACCAGGATTGTATTGACCGGAATATTAATCCCGGTTCGATTGCAGATATCACCATTGCCGCACTATTTGTCGCTTTGGGTGAGGGTTGGGAATGGGACTCTTAAAACCGGGTATCAACGAAGTTATTGCTACAACGAATTTCAATGCCGCACCCATGGGTATCATTTACCGGGACGGGGTGGCAAGAATGGTCCTCTTTTCCGGTAGCCACACTGCTGCGAATGTGGAAAAAAATGGATGGCTCGTTGCAAATTTTGTCTATGATCCCCTCATGTACGTAAAAACGGCTTTTGAGGATATACCTCAAGATGATTTTGTCGAAGAAATGATCAATGGGATAAAAATGCATCATCTTAAGGATGCAGACGCATGGGCAGCATTTACTGCCTCTGTTGATAATAAAACTTCAGAAGCACTCACGATCACCTTAACCCTTCAGAAAGAAATCATCGAAAGAGTGTCTTTGCATCCGGTAAACCGGGGTTTTAACAGTATTATTGATACAACCGTGCACGCAACAAGATACCGGATGAACCGCGATCACGGAACTAAAAAAGCAGATCGACTATCATGCAGCCATTGTCAGAAAATGCGGTGGTAAACGTGAGCTTGAAGCACTGGAACTGCTGATGCACTATATTGCGTAATTTCTGGTTTTTAAAATCCTGCAGAATACCAGATATGCTATTCCCTGCAATCACAAATCCGATAATCGCAGAATCCGGAACGTAAGGCAAAGGTGCCCTATTTGTGATCCTGCCCCGAAGGGGATGTACCGTTGAGCAACGGGTAGGGGTTTTGAGGTACAGATCTGTTTTTTTGTGATATTTTTAGCTCTGTTGAAACGCACATGAACGAGAGTTCGCACCCGAAACATGAAAATCCATAATAGTGCGATGGTTCCCTGCCTCAGGGCCTCTCCGAGGCACGGCAGGGCAAGGAGATTTCAGTAAATTTCCGTCATTGATCCGCGGCGGGGGCGCCCCTTCGGGGGCAGCGGGGTTTATCATAATGGTAAATGATGTTTTTCTTCAATATTACCCGAACCAATCGGATTTTCATGGCAAACCCTCTAAAAAAAGAAGGGGGTCACCCTCCAAGCGACCGAAAAGAATGAGGGACCGCTGGAAAATAGGATTTCAACAAAGCCATAATTTTGTAAAATTTTTTTGCAGGTAAAAGAAGAAGGCAAGTGTATCAACCTGATCACAGGTTAATACAGCATGGAATTGTTTCCCTTGCGGTTAACACACGCGAGGCACGGGATCGCCCATGGGCGGTTCAATAAATCGTTCTCCGCCAATAGTTGTCTCCATTATGACATGAGCACCCTTTGTCACCGTACCAACTACCGCGGCATCTCTTCCATATTTGTGTGAACGCAGTGCCGATAATACTGCATCCACATGGGATGCCGGAACTCCCATTACAACTTTTCCTTCATTTGCCACTTCAAGCGGATCGATGCCCAGCATACCGCCGGCACTTTTTACATTCTTGCGAATCGGCAGTTTTTCTTCCTGGATGCGCACACACACGCCACTTTTTCTTGCCATTTCATTAATCGCATTTGCAAACCCGCCTCGTGTCGGATCTTTCATAGCATGAACGGGACCTGCATCAAGCACCTTTTCTACCATGTTCCAGAGCGGAGAGACATCCGATTTAATCTGTTCCCCGAGATCGAATCCCTCGCGGTGCGCCATAATGGCAAGACCATGATCCCCCAGCGTGCCGGAAACAATGATCACATCGCCGGGAACAAGACCATTGTCCCGTACAACCGTCTTTGCAATGCCGATACCGGAAGTATTGATGACAATGCCGTCGAGGGCTCCCTGTTCCATCACCTTTGTGTCTCCGGTGACAAGGTTTGCACCGCATTCCCCAAGGGCTTCATCCATTGATGCAACGATCCGTGCAAGGTCGTCGATCTCAAAGCCTTCTTCAATGATCATGCCGCAGGAAAGTGCAATCGGTCGTCCCCCCATCATTGCAAGATCGTTGATTGTTCCGCAGACCGAGATCCTGCCGATGTCCCCGCCCGGGAAAAAGATCGGGCGGACCACATGGGAGTCCGTGGTGAATACAAGGTTTGCACCATTGAACGGGATTACTGCACCGTCATCCATGGCCTCAAGTCCAATTCCCCCGGCATTATTGTGCTTGAACTTCGTGAGCGTCTGGAAAAGTTCGCCCATCACTTCGCCGCCGGCACCGTGCATCATGTTGACTTTCATTTAGTCATCCACCTCAATTTCAACATTCGTGACAACAATTTCCCTGCCTTTGACCATTCCGGCAGTGCCCCGCACTTCGGGACAGACATAAATTTCATCTCCGGAATATCCACAGGTGCAGGTTGTCTGTGGAGTCAGTCTCGTGGCAGTCGAGCACGGTCTTTTCAAAAAGGGGATCATCCTCTTTGATCGTATCGAACAGAAAAATGACCTGCTCCGGGTTTACCATTGCCATCTTGCCGACTTCAACGCTGACTTTTTTTACCGTGGTTGCGTTGTTTTCAATCGCTGCCTTGCGTGCGGTAGCATACAGGTCATAGGCAATGGAATAACTCGTGCATCAGTCCTCCAGCGCAGCATACACCTGTTTGAATATTTCCAGGGTTTCAAGACCTTCTTCGCGGGAAAGACGCTGGATTGCAAATCCGACATGGACGAGAACAAACTCGCCGACTTTTACGTCTACAAGGTCGAGCCGGACTTCCTGTTTGAGATCGCCATAATCAACAAGACCGATATTTCCCTCTTTAATTTCAAGCACTTCGGCGGGAACTGCAACACACATTAATGATCCTCTGATTTTTCAATTCTGTACAGTGGGTGGTTCAACCACATAAAAACAGTGATGTTGATATGGAACGGCGATTTTTAATCCTGATTAAACAGGAATGGCTTTACTTACGAAATTGAAGCCTTGAATACGACAGATTATTTTTTCCCGAGTACCGGATTAACATCCAGATGGAATCGAGAGTGTCATTGTTCCGGTAATAACTGTGATTCTCTTCGGTTGAGAAGTCCTGTATCAATCCATGAAATGCCCAATCGACGACTCTGTCAGCACAGGTCTGTCAGAAATCATTTCACACCGTATTTCTGGTATCGTATCTGACATGTTTTTGAAACGGTCATGACCCGAATGGACGATGACGGTATCAGAATCAGTTCAGATTAAAAGAACATGTACGCCGGGGAAGAGATTTGAACTCTTGAGGTGCAGGGCACCAGTAGCTTTCAAGGCTACCGCCTTCCCGGACTAGACTACCCCGGGAGTGCTCCATATGTTGGGCGTAGTATGTAAAAAAGGCTTCTTATTAATCGGGCAGAAACCCGGTATAATCGTACAAAAATGAATTATCTGATAGTGGTTTTATTTTCTCGATAGTAGGAGGGTAATGCCGATAGCAATGATACCCATGAGGGGAAGTGGTGCAGACTGCGGTGTCCCGGTTGGGGTTTGAGGTGCCGTTGCCGCAAATGGAGCGGGGACCGTTGGACTCACCGAGACCGATTTGACATTTTCCGCATAGAGGAACACTTCACTGTTCTCTGTATAATCATAGGGGTAGATCTTAACATAGATGATCTTCCCTGAGCCAATAAATTCTGCTTTTTCAGGGTTCTGTCCATCCTGATTATTCACCATATGGAGAGTGCCCTTGTCATCAATGTATTCAATCACCCAGTCAACGGATGATGAAGTGCGTAATTTAACCGGGCCAGACCCCGTCATTCACTGCAAAATAGGCAGGGGCATCCCTCGAAGATTTTACGTGTGCAGAGAATACAGGATAGGTAGTCGCTGTTACTACCGGAGTAACCCCCATTGTTGTTTCTCCAACAATCGTGATGGTACGGGTTCCGATGAATCCTTTTGAATCCGTAAAACTCACTTCATAATCCCCGGGTTCACTTATCGATACATCTGCTGGAAAAGCACCCGCATTGTTTGTATTGACATAACTGGGTCCGAATACCAGCGCATTTCAGGGCCGAAAATTTCAACCTGGACGCCGGAATTTTCATCGCCTTGATCGTTCCTGCGACAAGAGCTTGCCGTTAAACACCTGACGGGAGAGAGAATCCATCTGATTTCATCGGATCGATCGATAAGTCTGGACAAGTCGCATGGTAACAGAATCCCCCAGACCATTCACCGGTACCTCAACCTTGTAGTACCCTTTTGTTAATCCGGTTGTATCAAACATGACCTTGAAGGTTTTATCCGGCTGGATCACCGACAACCTGTCGTTTGATCTCGGTCGTGGTTGTCAGCTGATAATAGAGAACCACATCGATCGACATACCGATACCAAATGTGGTCGTACCCGGTTACGATGAGCGGTTTTCCTACCGTAAGGGTTTCAGGGGCATCAATATTCACCTGGTAGGCGATGGCGATTACCGATAAAAAGAGCAGTCCTATCACCAGCAGGACGATCTTTTTCATCTATATCAGATCAACTATTAGGATGTTAATGATTTCTGACAGGCTCGAAAAACCGCTGGCGTCCTGGCGGGGTAAAGAGCGGTATGACAACGAGTCTGCTCGAATGTCTTACGGTAATTTTCAAAAGTGGCGGCTGCTACCTGGTCAACCTGCCGCATGTGCAGTTACCGTCACGAGCGATATGAGGCAGAGTCCTGCGATGACCTTACTGATCATCTTAAAGCCCAGCTGGCATGGGTGAAAAACGAGTATAATCCAGAAGATTACCGGATGGTAAAGATTTTTACGTCGGGAAGTTTTTTTGATCCCGCTGAAGTCCCTCAGCATTTCTCGGCCGATGTTGCCACAGCGTTCCGCGGAAAACTGGTGATCGCAGAAACCCGGCCGGAATTTGTTGAGGGCTGATGTTCTTGGCCCGTTTATCGAAAATATGGATGACGGCAGCTGGAAAATACCCCTCTATTGTGCAATCGGTCTTGAGACGAGCAGCGATCCAATACGGGAAAAATGTATCAATAAAGGATTTACATTTACGGATTTCACCAATGCTGTTTCACGAGCAAAACGGCCGGAGCCGGTATAAAGGCCTACCTCCTGTTCAAACCGCTATTTTTAACGGAAAAAGAATCTGTTGATGATATGAAACAATCGATTCGGGATGCATCGTTACATGCTGAAATGATTTCGATGAATCCGTGCACGGTCCAGCGGAAAACCGAACTCGAGTTTTACTGGAAACGCGGGGCATACCGCCCACCCTATCTCTGGAGTGTCCTTTCCCTGCTTAAGGATGCACCCGTTCATATGACCTGCGATCCACTTGGGGGCGGACAGAAACGCGGACCGCATAATTGCGGTAAGTGTGACTATGATATAGTCAAAGGAATAAGGGATTATTCGCTGAATGCTGACCGTGAATTGATCAATGCCCTGCTCGAAACTTCCTGTGAATGCAGAAATGAGTGGAATTACGTCCTTGAAAACGAGGCACCCTACTGTATGCCGCTGACCCGGTGAAATGTTTTTTAATTACGGGAAAAATTATTTTTTAGCCGCACCACTCTGAATTTCGAGTTGTTTGGCAAGCAGGGGCAAGAAACGTCCCTGCATCGGACACGATACCGATTGCCTGCATGCGTGCCCCGGTCCATCAGTTTGGTCAGGTGGGCCGGGTTGATATCGACACAGACGGTCTTCACATTTGAGGGCAGGCAGTTACCAACGGCAATGGAGTGGAGGAGGGTTGCAATCATCAGCACCATACTGCACCCTGCGATCTGTTTTCGCATCGCATCCTGTGCCTCCATGACATCCTGGATGACATCCGGTAAAGGACCGTCATCCCGAATGGAACCGGCAAGGACGAACGGGACATTCTTCTTTACGCATTCGTACATGATCCCGCCGGTTAATGACTCCCTTGTCAACAGCATTTTTATTGGATCCTGCCCGCATGATCTCGCTGATGGCATAGATGTGGTGCTTGTGCCCGCCCATCACCGGGTTGCCGGTGGAGATATCCATGCCGAGCGATGTGCCGTAGAGGTTATATTCGATATCATGGGTTGCAAGAGCATTGCCGGCAAAGAGGACATCGATGTACCCGTTGCGGATCATTCCGGCAAGTGCCTTGTCGGCACCGGTATGGATAATTGCCGGTCCCCCGACAACCGCAATTTTGCCCCCATTTCTTGCGGATTTCGAGGATCTCTTTGGCAATCTTGGCGATCAGGGTCTCGCTGGGGCGTTCGGAAGATACCGTCCCGTGCATGAACTCAAATGTGCTCTGTTCCCGGGGCCGTTCGGGATAGATGACGCTCACACCCTGTTCGCCGACAACAACCAGGTCCCCTTTTCGGATTTTTCCAAGTGCCGTGCACCGTTGCGGTTTTTTTGACCGGATCGACAACAATCAGGAAATCCATCTCAATTGCAGTCAACGTCTATCCATTCACCGCCGACTTTGACCTGTGTCGGGTGGTTGGAGGTTGTGTAGAATCCTTTGGGGACAACACGATCTGCCTCCGCTGCAACAAGGTGGACATCCTTTGACCTCAACAGGGCGGGCACCGAGACGGTGGACTTCTGAAAGGATGGAATGCAGTTTTTCCCTGGTTGATGCATCAATCCGCACCCGGGCATAGCTCGGGTCGGTCTTCTTCTTGCCGATATCAAAGACAAGGATCTCGAAGTTGCCCCCCATATCCATAACCCGGTCGAAGAGCTGGGTCATGATCCCTGAGTCAATGATATGACCCTGCAGCTCAATCTCCTGCGATTCTCCCATAATACAATGATCTTGGTGATGCAACCTTAATATGCATTTCCGAGAAATACGGCTGAATTTACCCGTATTTTCAGACTATTGTCACGTAAAATGGGAGTATTGTCCCTGGATGCTTACGGGTATCAGCGTGCAGGGCATTCGCCGTAAGAAATGCTTCAGTCCGGGCAAGGTCTTCCCGGGTATTGACATTCAGGGCCAGCCGCGGTTCATCCAGCAGGAGTGCAAATTCATCCTGTTCCGGACCGATACCGTCACCCCGGAGGATATTTACACCCGCAGGGCAGGCATCAGACGCCCCCGATCTGTTCACGGTAGGGCATACCCCCGCGACAGGATTTGACCAATGTTGCAGGCACCCATGTGGACAGGGCATCTTTTCCGCATCTGGATAATAGGAATCGGAGAATTGTTGTAATTATTGCCGGAGTTATGCAGGGAATATCGGATACGCTGATGATCAGGGGTTTTTCTTCATCGAGGATCCTGACTGCACTTATCATATCCTCAATATACCCGACTCCTTCCGTTCTGCACAACTGCGATACCCTGTGCCCGACACCAGTTTGCGGTCATGGGGGTCTTTGGCGATACGGCAACAACGGTTCACACCCGGCTCGATCGGAATGCATCGATCACGTAGGATATCAAGGGGCTGCCGCAGATTGGGTAAGGGGTTTTTCTCCCAGCGCAAGACGGCTGCCCGCACCCCCAGCCATGATCAGGGCACGCATGAACCCAGCGCCTCAATAAGTCGGAGTATTTTCATCAGGTGTCCTGACTGCAATCCGGATACAGGTCGGGAGGCCGAATGAGGTACAGTTCCGGACAAGGATATTCTTCCGGTCAGCGAGCATATCGCAAAGGGGGGAAACATCGCCGATGACATTCGACAAGGAGATAATTCACTGATGAAGGATAACAGCTCCAGATCCAGACTGCGTGATTGCATGAATGAGCCAGTCGCGCTCGTTCCTGATGCATGCCCTGCGCGAATCAGCCAGTTCATCGATGATGCAGGAGTGCCTCCATGGCAAATGCTTCGGCATAGGCATTTACACACCAGGGGGAACGGGCAGTCTCAATCTTCTCCACCAGATCCGGTGATCCAAATCCAAATCCGATACCGGAGACCCGGGAACGCGAAAGACTTTGGTGAGGGATTGAAGGACAAAGAGGTTGGGATCTCGGATATCGGCAAGGCTCTCTGTTGGATCTGCAAGCTCGATAAATGCCTCATCGCAGAAGAGGATTCCGTCGTGTGCTTCACCGACATGAGAGTATCTCCAGCATTCCTGTCTATTAGTAGCGTCCCGGTCGGGTTGTTGGGATTGCAGATAAACTGGACATCGGCGGTCTCCTGATTGCTGGCCGGTGCTGCACCGGCAAGCCGGGCAGAGAATTCATACTCACCAAATGTTGGCGATTCGAATAAAAAAATGCTTGTTCCTTCAGCGCAAGCGTAACCGAACAGAATACCCGGATGATCTCTATGGATCCATTACCGACACAGATCTCCTCGGGATCGCGGTGAAATATGGCCCCAATCCGTTCCTTGAGCTCACTGATAGGAATCATCAGGATATGATGAAAGGTCTGCCGGATCACAGTGCCAGTCAACTTGGGGGGGAATGGGATTGACACTCGCGCTGAAATCCAGCACTTTTTTTTTGGTTTTTTCCCGCTGTCGCTTTCCGGTTCCCCCATGAATCACCCGTTTTGGAAAGTCAACAGCCACTAAAATCCGCTCTTTTTCTAGAATACTTGGTTTAGATGTCATAAATGCATTTTGAGACCGTCCGGAATCCGCAAAGAAGAAAGTTTTTATACTCACTGTGTTATTCTAGATTCATCTGGTTAAGTCAGACACAAGAGTTCTCTTTGTCTGACATATGAATGACAAAAGCCAGACATATGTCAGAAATGTGAGGTACAATGATGCAAAGAATCACGCTCCGGTTACCCGAACAGCAGATCAACCTGCTCCAGCAGATGGTTGATTCAGGGGAATATCCCAATGTTTCAGAGGCTGTACGGGCAGCGGTGCGTGAACTTGTTGAAAAACGTGCAAGCCGTGTCCTGAAGGAAAGCGACCAGGTTTCATTCAAGGTTTGAGAGGGTAGAACATGCAGAGCATTATTAACGACGCATTAAAAAACGCCGATCTTGAAAAAGAGATCAACAAGCCCGGCAGCGCCAATGCAACGGACGATGACTTTGTGGGCCAGCCACGTATCGTCATCATCGGTTGCGGAGGTGCAGGTAACAACACGGTAAACCGTATCCACCACATGGGTGTATCCGGTGCAGAAACGATTGCGATCAACACGGACAAGCAGCACCTGGACATGATCCAGGCCGACAAGCGTATCCTTATCGGAAAATCCCTGACCAAAGGTCTCGGTGCCGGCGGTTACCCCGATGTCGGTAAACGTGCAGCCGAAATGGCCCGCCCGACCCTTGAAGCAATTCTTGAATCAGCAGACCTCGTCTTTATCACAGCAGGTATGGGAGGAGGTACCGGTACCGGTTCAGCACCCGTTGTTGCACAGATTGCAAAGGAGCAGGGCGCAATTGTCGTCGGCATGGTCAGCTACCCGTTCCAGGTTGAGAAGGCCCGCCTGATCCGTGCAGAAGAAGGTCTTGAGGCACTCGCCTCCGCAGCAGACTCCGTTATTGTTCTCGATAACAACCGGTTGAAGAACTTCGTCCCGAACCTCCCGCTCGGCCAGGCATTCTCCGTCATGGACCAGCTGATCGGTGAGACCGTCAAGGGGATTTCCGAAACCATCACCGAACCGTCACTCATCAACATCGACTACGCAGATGTCCGGGCCATCATGTCCAAGGGCGGCGTCGCAGTCATGCTCGTCGGTGAGAGCAAGCAGCAGAACAAGGCAGAGAGCGTTGTCCGCGAATGCCTGTGCAACCCGATGCTCGACATCGACTACCGCGGCGCAACCGGCAGCCTGATCCACATCACCGGGTGGCACTGACCTTACCCTGCAGGATGCAGAAGAGGTTGCAACCTCGCTCACGTACGAACTCGACCCCCATGCAGATGTCATCTGGGGCGCCCGTGTCCGTGGACGACATGGAAGGCAAGATCCGGGTCCTCGCCATCATGACCGGTGTCAAGAGCGCACAGATCCTCGGCACCCGCCAGTCCTACAAGACCATGATCAACGACATCGAGAACAAGCGCTCAAACCCCAAGGCAGTTGAGATGCCCGCAGAGCAGAAGCAGCGGCAGGGACCAGCCCAGTGGCGGCGGCGTCCTTGAATGGGTCGGTTAATACACACCTTGTAACACAACACAAAAACCTCCTAAGAAATTTAGGAACGGTTGGTTAATTCCAACCACCAACTATCCTTTTTGTAACTATTCTTAAAAACACGAATCAATTGACTGTTTTTCCTGTCAGTATCTTTCAAGGGGAACTGGCGAAACACTTAATAATTCTTCACTCCTTTAAAATATAGTACATTCGACCAATCCTTCGCCGGGAGGATATGGGTTGCATCCTTCCATAAGATGACACCCCGGTATCGGGAGTTGAACATCATGAACAGAGTGTTGAACAAAGACTTCCCTTTGAAGTCTTCACTAATTCTACGCTAATCAGCCTTTTCTGATGTTTTTCATCCTGCATCCTGCATGCAGAGTTGGTATTTGATTAATCAAAAAAGAGTCACATTTAATACTCTTTTTAAAAAATTCATTTCTAACCCTTCATGTACTTCCCGGACAGGAGAATCTGATGAGGAGCTGTAACGCATGTTGAATGACCTGATGGAAAAAAGAAAGAAGACCCTTGCCGAGTCTGAAGAACACAAAAACCGCCGCAATGAACTTAATGCATCTGCAAGCAAGTTCGCTCGTGAAAGAAATACACTCAATAACCAGACCCGGGAATTCGTGGAAGAGGCGCAGAAGAACAAGGATCTCCGGGACAAATATAACCAGTCAGTCCTTGATGTCAAAGCCCAGCGCAACGATTTCAACGACAAGGCAAACGTCCTTTTTGAAGATATTGAATCGTTTAAAAAAGAGCACGGCACTTCCAAAAGCCGCGGCATCAAAGAACTCCAGAAGCAGATCGAATTCATGGAATACCGCCAGCAGACCGAGGTCTTCACTACTGATAAGGAACGCGAACTTATCGACAAGATCAAGCAGATGAAGAGTCAGGTGCGGGAACAGGAAGCCGAGTTCGAGCAGAATAAGGAGATGCGCACCAAGATCACTGAAGCTCGCGAATTTCGGAAGGAGGCATCCGATCTGCATGCAAAAGTGACTGAGGTAGCAGAACTCGCCCAGAAGCACCATGACCTTATGGTCGATTCCTACCGCAAGGCTGACAAATCACGCGAGGCTGCCGATGCAGCACACAAGAGTTTTGTTGAAGCACAGGAATCCGCAGATGCCGAGCACAAGTTCTTCATTGCCTGTCAGAAAGAACTCCGGGATTACGATAAGGTCATTTCCGGTCTGCGCAAGAAGACCAAGAAAGTCAAGGTTACAAAAGAGCAGAAAGCGGTCAGAAAGGAAGCTGAGAGCCTGTTTAAGAATTTCCGGGCCGGAGAAAAACTCACTACCGACGATATCTTACTCCTCCAGCGCTCAAAACTCATCTAATTTTTTTTATCTTATTTTTTTCTCCGTCAGTAATAGTTTAATAGATTTACTGCAATTTTATACTAGTAATGACGCAGGGGCGAACATTGGTCCTGAGTGTCGATCGGGACGATGATATTGGCTGGAAAGCAAAAATCGAGAGTCCGGTGATTGGCCGGGCAGCGCCTGAAAGCAGCAAACACGCTAGCCCTTGCTGATCCTGAAGATTCCGATGTCAATGCAATTTTCATTGCCGTCAAAATCTATGATGAACTTACCGCCAAGGGTGAGGATACCGCAATCGCCGTTATTGCGGGAAATCATCTCCATATGATCGAAGGGGATCGTCGTATTGCAACCGCCTTGGAGCAGGTTGTCAGGAAACGCAGGCAACAAACTGCATCCTTGTTACTGATGGTGCTGAAGATGAATATGTCATTCCCATCATCCAGTCAAGAATTCCTGTATCCAGTATACCACGGGTTATTGTCAAGCAGATGCCCAATCTCGAAGGCACCTACTATATTCTGAAAAAACTGCTTGATGACCCGAAAATATCCCGAATGATCTTTATACCGCTCGGTCTAGCGATGCTCCTCTATGCTTCAGCGTATCTGTTGGGGTATCCGGACACGGCGACTATCATTGTGGTCGGGGTTATTGGTTGTTACCTGCTCTACAAAGGTTTCGGGTTCGATGAGATTGTTCACGGTATTCTTGATGCACTACGAATATCAGTTTCCCGGGGAAGGTTCTCTTTTATTACCTACTCAACGACAATCCTTCTTGTTATTATCGGATTTACTACGGGTTTTATCAATATCCTGAAGTATTATTCATCTGATTCGAGCCTTGGTATTCTGCTGTATCTGATGACATTTATTAATGGTTCTATCGAATGGCTGATTGTTGCAGGACTTGTGACCTCCATTGGTGTAATTATTGATGTATATGCCAATGAGCGGGAAGTACTGGGAAAAGTTATCGTCTTTCCATTCTTTGTCACAGCCCTTGGTCTCATTCTCTACGGAGCCAGCGTGTACATCATTATTGTCAGCGGTGTTCCTGATTTCCCGCTGGATTCAGCCGCTGCGCAAAGTGCTATCTTTTACTCAGCCATATTAGGCATAGTCTCTGCGGTTCTGGGAGTGGTAATCCAGTATTTCGTAAATAAAAAAATAGCAGAAATCCGTAAGCAGGAGATTATTGAAGTCATATAACGGGTATACTTTTAAAAAATCGTTTAATCTGAACAAAATCCAAATACTTTTTTTTTTAAAATAACGAAAATCGTGATGTATCGTACCTGATTCGTTACAAATTAGGCTCTGTTGAAACACCCATGAATGGGCGCTCACTCCCGAACAATGAAAATCCCTGATATTGCGAATGTTCCCTGCCTCAGGGCCTCTCCGATGCACGGCAGGGATAGGAGATTTCAGTACATTTCAGTCATTGATCCGCCGCGGGGGCGTCCCATCGGGGGTGGCGGTGTTCATCATAATTATACAAAAATCATTTTCAAATCGTATCTGAATATGCTGATTTTCATGGGAAACCCATTCTTGTCGTTTTTACTGGTTCTCTTATGGTTGCTATGGGGGTGACCCCCTCTCTTCTTCGGAGGGGGAGGCAGTGATAGGGGAGCATCCCCATGACCCCTGGTTTTTCATCAACCCTTTAAAGGCTATCGCACTATTGGGGGTGCCTGAGCGGTGGGGGTGGAAGCACGTTGTACTGGAGGTCCCACGAGCGACTTCTTGTTATTTCTGCAGTGTTTCAACAAAGCCACTAATTAAAAAAATGGTAAACCGGGTATTTTCTTATTATTATGATCTGAAAACTCATAGTGTTTGAATTAAAAATTGGGAGAATATTTGATCATGCAATTATGGAAATACCCTGTTGTTAATTTGGGTATAAATACATCAGAGAAACTCCATTTTCCATATCAAAACCCTGAGGGACCGTCAGTATTTTTACCCTGGAACAGAGAAAATACAAATCGTGCATACGGATATAATATACTCCTGATATCCTGCTAACTATTCCGTTACGTGTCAAAAATCAGCAGGTAAAAATGAAACATACCTGATAAGAATAATCGGTTAACGGGATCGGATTCCTGAAAAGAATGGTTCAGGTGTTTCAGAAGGTATTTCTGCAGTATCTGTTGCGAAAAAACCCATCCCGGCAGGGAACTGTTTTGCCATAGTGAAGTTACGCGTTACCTGGGGTGTCTGGATTGTCAGGTTCGGTATTGCCACATTAAATTCATGGGAAGGATACCAGTATATCCCATTTCCGTAGGAGAATGCGGCATCATCAACAATAAAATCGGCACTTGAAAGATCAATGCGGGTGATCTGTGCATCATCATAATTGAGAATCTTCAACAGTTTTTTCTTGAGATCCTGTTTTCCCAGTAAAAAAAAGATGAATCGCGTTCCCTCATCGACAGCATAATTCACATGGATTACTGCAGTTCCGTTATCAAGTTGTACGGTCACATCCTCAACCTTGATGTACCCGTAGCGGTCTTCATTTGCGGCTAATGCAGGGGTGACAATGCATAATGAAATAATAAACAGCAGCACGATAGCATAGGCTCGCATAGCAATACAAATTTGTGAATACCGCATAAATTGTTTTGGGTGTTCCCACAAAACTCATCATTTTTATTGCATGAAAAAAAATATTTTATTGTTTATTATGGATCAGGATAATCTCTATACTTGAGACATTGGTCTTGCCCGAATCGGTATCAATGACTTCCGTTGAAGTCACGATCTCTTTCTTGGAAACTCCCTCTAAAAACCGGTTTAAGGAGATCTCTGCGGTATCAACCGCACGGGAGATTGCCTTGCCCCTTGCTTTGATCGCCACCTGCTCTGCACCATTGTTGAACTGTGTAACTACGGCAAGCACGTAGTTCATTACCGGTTTATTCCCGACGAATACTGTGTTCTCTTTGAGCTGCTGCATAGGTTTCACCCGTTTTAGAGATACTTCTTTTTTACAATCAGTTCTGCATTCAGTACACTTGCACCGGCAGCACCACGTATTGTGTTATGTCCCATGGCAATGAAACGTACACCCTCTCTCAGCGCCCTACAGAAACGGTCATTCCCTTCCCCCGCATCCGGTCAAGGCGTGGCTGTGGGCGATCGGGTTCGTCTCTTCAAAGAAATGAATGGATTCTGCGGGTTGGGTGGGCAGGCCTTTGATGGGGGGTTTATAATCGCGGTATGCCTTTTTGATCGTATCAACCGGCTCTTTGATGTCAACCCAGACTGCCATGGTATGACCATCAATGACCGGCACCCGGTGACAGCTGGCGCTTACTTTGAATGGGGCATTGGATATTTTTTTTCCTTTGAGGGTCCCCATGATCTTGAGAGTTTCGGTCTCCATCTTCTCTTCTTCTTTACCGATATACGGGATTACATTGTCATAGATGGCCATGGCAGCAACACCGGCAAATCCGGCTCCGGATATTGCCTGCATGGTTGCAACCCGGACATCGGTAAATTTGAACTGGTTTTAAGGGTGCAAGTGCAGTCACCATCATAATGGTGGAACAGTTCGGGTTGGTAACGATGAACCCGTCCCTGCCGGCATCCTTCTGGACATCGATAAGACCGAGATGTTCCGGGTTCACTTCCGGAACAACAAGGGGGATATTTGGTTCCATCCGGTGAGAACTTGCGTTACTGCAGACCGCAATACCGGCATCGGCAAATTCGTTCTCGATATCGGTGGCAATCTCTGCTGGAAGGGCTGAGAAGACCAGGTCAACATCCTTCATCGCTTTTGGCGACGTGGGAACAACCTTGATTTTTCCGATTTTTTCCGGAAATGGCGTGTCAAGACGCCATTTCACGATCTTTCCATAGGGTTTTCCCGCACTGCGATCGGATGCGGCGAGTGTCGACAGATTGAACCAGGGATGATCCGCAAGCTGTTCAACAAATCGCTGACCTACCGCACCCGTTGCTCCGAGCACTCCAACATTGATCATAGGTAGTCAGGTCCTGTGTGTTTGTTTTCCCCGTTTTATTGTGGCGGGTTGTAAAATCCCATTTCACCTGTGATGATAAAAACGTTGTTTTTTAATATTTTATACGGACAATCTAAAAAAATTTATTTTTTATACATCGGGCATTATTGCCCACAATATGGTAAAAAAATTCTTTAAAAAAATCTCTGGTTAATCGTTAAACCCCAGAATATCCACATCATCAGGAACGATCTGGTTTATGAGAACCAGACAAAAAATCCGGGTCAGTTGAGAAGCTGACGCCAGTGAATGAAAAAGGACCGGAAAAAATTTCCGGGCTTATTCCATGTGAATGGCTTCTGACGGACAGACATCAACACAGGTCTGGCAGTCAACGCACATATCCTTGTCCACTTTTGCCTTTTCATTTTCCATGGCGATTGCCGATGCAGGGCATTCGCTCACGCAGGTTTCACATCCGGTACATTTATTGAGGTCAACGACTGCTACCAACTCGTTCACTCCATCGTATATGTTTTACAAAAGACAAAAAATAGGTTTCGATTGTAACGTTTCGAAAAATTCCTGAAAAAACGGGTTATTTTTTCAGATCGAGCACATCGCTCATGCCGTAGATCCCGGGCTTTTTACCAACAACCCACCGGGCTGCATGAAGAGCCCCGCTTGCAAAGACAGAGCGATCGTACGCACGGTGAGAGATTTCAATCGTCTCAAAATTCTTTGAGAACATGACCTTGTGGTCACCGACAATATCTCCGCCCCGGATGACATGGACGCCAATCTCGTTTTTCCGTTCAGTCATGCCTTCACGCCCGTACATCTTCTGGCGGGGGCCAACTTCTTCTTCAAGGATCTGCAGGATTGTCTTTGCCGTGCCGCTCGGTGCATCCTTCTTGTTCCGGTGATGGGCTTCAAAAACCTCGATATCGTAGTCTTTTAAGAGCTTGCCGGATTCCCTCACGAGCTGCCAGAAGATATTGACACCAACTGAGAAGTTGCTGGATATCACAGCAGGCACGTTGTCGTGGATTGCCTTTTCCATAACTGCACGCTGTTCGGCAGTAAATCCCGTTGTGCCGACAACCAGCGCCACATTGTTCCGCGCAGCCATCTTCACGTTCTCGACTGCGGCAGCTGCGATGGTAAAATCGATCATGACATCAGCCTTTGTTCGATTTCAGGAGGTTTTCTGCATTGTTCGCTTCAACAATATCAGCACCAAAGAATGAACCGGGTTTGAGATCAATTCCCCCAACCAGTTCCAGATCGGAAGACTCATTGACCATCCTGCCGATCGTCTGCCCCATCCGTCCTGAGGCCCC
The DNA here is from genome assembly GCA_963732285.1 of uncultured Methanomicrobiales archaeon. Classification (GTDB taxonomy): domain Archaea; phylum Halobacteriota; class Methanomicrobia; order Methanomicrobiales; family Methanospirillaceae; genus Methanoregula. Next base: position 140,806 of record CAVSYT010000003.1, read on the forward strand.
ACATACTACTACTTTTATCATGATTCAGATTACCTCATCCGTTTTGCCACCACAGGTTTTTTTGTGCTGGTTATTGGTTTTGCCGTTGTCTTTGCGGTTACTGTTTTTTTTGCCCGGGATTGTGCAGGGATGGTAGCCAGCACCTTTTTGAGTTGTTCAGTCTTTTTTGCGTCCAGTTCATCTAGAGGAAGCCGGACAGGTCCTCCTGACATCCCCATAAGTTCCACGGCTTTTTTCACTGGAATAGGATTTGTGTCGATAAACATTGAACGGAACAGCGGGGACAAGGCGAAATGCATGACAAGGGCCTTCTGGTAATCGCCCTGTTTCATTGCTTCATACATGGCAACCATTCGTCGGGGATCGACATTCGCTGCAACTGAAATAACGCCGGAGCCCCCAAGGGCCATGATCGGGAGTGTGATATTATCATCTCCGGAGATGACCGAAAATTCATCATCCTGCGTTTCTTCGATGATCCTTGAGATCTGGCTGATATTCCCACTGGCTTCCTTGACCGCAACAATATTCGGATGCCGGGCAAGTTCAGCAATGAGATCGGGTTCCAGATTCTGCCCGGTCCTTCCCGGGACATTATACATAATGACCGGAATATCAATATCTGCCAGTTTTGTAAAATGTTTGATGAGACCGGAACGGTTCGGCTTGTTATAGTACGGGCTGATGACAAGAACGCCATCCGCACCAATGTCCTTTGCAGCCTTTGTCAGCTTTACCGCTTCAGCAGTATTGTTGGATCCGGTGCCGGCAATTACAGGAATCCTGCCCTTAACCTTATCGACAGTAATCTGGACAACCTTCTCGTGCTCCTCAAATGTCAGGGTTGCAGATTCACCGGTCGATCCACACGGAACAATCCCGTGGATGCCACAGGACAGAAGAAAATCTATGTTACGTTCAAGACCCTGAACATCAAGGCCCATCGCGGTGTTCCGTTTAAAAGGGGTAATAATTGCTGGTAGGACACCTTCAAACATGAATAGGGTTATGAGCGTCTCTTGGTATTTATTTTTCTTGTGATGTACCCGGCGACGCGGTTCCGGACACGCTTGCTTGAGATGATTGCAGATGCACCGAGCTGCACCTTGTTCTCATCGAAGTTGTTCGTGAAATAGTCCCGCTGTTTGACCAGAAGTGCGTTACCGAGATTTTTGATGTATGACGGCTTGATTCCCATGTACAATTCCTCAATTTTCTATACATTAAATGCGGTTTGAACAGATAATGATATTGTTTGTAACGACGACAGGATCCTCGCCAAAAATATGGATAATTCTATGGTTTTTATTCCCGCCATTATCATAAATAATATCAGGTACCCCGTCGTGGCAGCAGGATGCGACCCCCCAGTCCATAGTGCTGATTCCCGGGGCGGTCCGGGTGTGGTCAAGAGGAATGCATTCAAGGAGCATCGCTTCGAACGTGTCAAGCACTTTTTCTGAAAAACGGATTGTTGCGGCACTTCGTATGCGCGGATCATACTTCATTGCTGTAAGAATGAGTTGTGCGCATAATGCATCCGCCCCAAACGCGCATTGTCGGTGGGCCGATATTTTACCTTCAATTATTTTAATTCCGCCCGGAACTGCTGCAACTCCATCAATATCCCGGGCACCGCGTATCGCATAAGCAACAGAAGCTCCACGATCGGGGATGAGGTGAATACTCATGGAGTTTTCCAGGTGGGTTACTGCCAGTTCGAGCCTGGAAAGAACCTCATTTCGTTGCCGTGCCGGATCATTCATTGCTGCATAAAAAAGGTCGGGATAAACGATAAGGATGTCTTTTAAAAAAAGAATGGCTCTGTTGAAATCCTATTTTCCAGCGATTCGCTTCTTCTTGCCTGCTTGGAGGGTGACCCCCTCTCTCCCCCAGAGGGGGAGGCAGCCCAAGGGGAGTATCCCTTTGACCCCCCCTTTTTTAGAGGGTTTCAACAGAGCCAAAAGAATAATATCCTAATGGAAAAAATCGGTTAAACCTATATTCTCCTGCAACGAAAAAGTATCCTGATGGATGCCCGACTTCTTGATGTGATCATCGGTGTAATTGCCTTTTTGATCCTGATTGCATTGCTTGCCGTTTTGCCTATGGTCATGACCGCAGGTATCGCCTATCTTGCAGCAATAATTGTTTTTATCCTTGTTCTGTCCGGCGCAGGTTACCTTGTCAACGATAAGATTGCGTAGGGAGAGTTGCAGGTTGCTCCCTGTTTTTTTTCGAAGAATCCCTTGAACGATCTCTCTTTTTTGCCTTGTAATAACTGAGCGGGTGATTGACCGATTCACACAAGGTATCGCTGTGGATACAGAGCCCGGTTGTGCGCATGGCTGCACAGGCAGGAGCGGTATATTCAGTCCCGGAGCCTCCCCTGCCGGTAATATGTTCAACCTGGTACATTGTTTTTTCAAGATCGAAATCCGGTGATCTGGCATAAAGCTGGCCGATTGCATTGGCATCCATACCTATCGTGTGGAGAAATGTAGTGAGAGCAAACCTGCCGGCATGAGTAAGGTTTGTACCGGATGTAAGCGCAGTGATAAGGGCCTGCATACAGGGAGGAAATGAACTCTCCTCAATAGAACCGAACTGCTGGAGCATTTTTTCCTGGTACGCTTTTTTGAGCTGTGCAACTCCGGGTGCAAGTTTTTCGCAGAGTGAGGGGGGGACTTTGTGGGGAAGGTCCCTTCGCAGGAGAACACGGATGCGCTCCCTGAGCAATTCATATCGTTCTTCTTTTTTAATATCCACAAAACCGTGTTCAAGTCTCCGGTTTACCAGGTTAAACCGGTCCTGGTGCAGGGGCGCTACCAGCTCGACATAATCCCCGAGAGGAATGCGATCTTTGGTTATCTGGATTCCCAGTTCATGAGCAATGGCAATACATAAACGGAGAGTACTCGCCATCCCCCTCCCGGAAATTCTGGTTCCATTCAACTTCATCGACAAGAAAATAATATGCCCGTTCTGCTTCGTATCGTGTGAGCCTGTCAATGAGCGTTTTGTCATTGACACAGGAAACAATGATCCGGGCAAGTGCATAGGCAGCAATTTCATCATCTGCAGAACCAGTAACTTCAGGAACAAATGTTTTTTTTACCGTGATTGCGTCCTGGATGCGCCCGAGTGCGCGTTCAATCAGTGCAGCCCCTTTTTTATCGGCAAACAGAAAATCGAGTGATGAAAAACGACTCTTGATATGGTCCTGGGATTTTTTTAAAAAGGGAAAATGGGAAAGTTCCTTTGCTGATGGAGAAATCCATCAGTCGGCCTCAATCCGGGGTGCAAGGAGGTATTCGACATGCCCGTTACCACCGGCAATGTCGAACGAGAACCGGACCGGGTGATCGACACCGAGGAAGATCTCAACTTCTGCTGCCTTGCTCATGACTTTGCCCATATCTTTTAAGTAATCAAGGGAGAAGAGCGAGCGCGCCTCCACCGGGGTGAGCGATACCAGTTCGTCTTTGGAGAACTCGCGCCGGATATGATCCGTATCGCCTTCCGCAACGAGATAAAATGTCTGGTCCTTCGGGTTGATCCCAAGCGCGATCTTATCCGAGATTACCGCGGCAGCCTTCATCGCATTGTTCAGGTCATCACCCTTGATCACGATCTTGCCCGGGAGACTGATGGTCGGCGGGATTGGGATCTTTTCTGTATCGTGTTCGTGTCAAGGAGCGTGATGGAGTAATGGTATCCATGCACGGAGACCGACATCTTCTGGGCATTGTCCGCCATCTCGATGACTGATAAGATCGCCTTTTCCGGCCATGCCGAAGATATTCTTCATCTTCATCATGTCAATGCCGAGCTGGCTGTTGGTTGCCTTGAACGAATCGAACGCTTCTTTCTTGAGGGTGAGTGCGATCATCGCGACGTTTGCCGTGTCAACTGCACGTGTGGAAATGCCCGTCTCGTCCGTATGCAGCCGGCACTCAGGGATGAGAGCCGAGATCGCATCGATTGCTTCCCTGAACATGTCTGCGTCTATTGTTGCTTTTAACATCGCTTACCCCTTAACAAACTGTCTTATACAGTATATCGTCATACTTTAATTATAGTGTTTTGGGTTTAACCCAGACTATTCAGGAGAACGATCAAGACAATGGGTTCACAATGGGGATATGATAAGACATACATGCGGGCAAAGCATGAGGGATATCGCTCGCGTGCAGCATACAAACTTATGGAGATCCAGAAAAAATTTGCTATCATCCGACCTGATGACAATATCGTCGATCTCGGGGCGGCGCCCGGGAGCTGGCTCCAGGTTGAACGGACACTCACGGATGCCCGGGTTCTCGGGATCGATCTCAATCCGATTGCCGAACTCGAGGGCGTGGAGACCATCGAAGGGGATATCAACGATCCTGTAGTCGTCGAACAGGTAAAAGCAAAGCTTCGGTGTTGTCAACGTCGTCCTGTGCGATGCAGCCCCAAAACTCTCCGGGCATAAAAGTTATGACCAGGCCCGGATCATCGAGCTGAACGAACAGGCACTTGCATTTGCCTGCAAAGTCTTAAAGCCGGGCGGCAATTTTGCGAGTCAAATCCTTCCAGGGAACGGACTTTCCCGAATTCTATGCAGATATGCAAGAAACATTTTTATTCCGTAAAAACCTGTATGACACAAGTCCACCCGGAAAGGCAGTACGGAACTGTATATCGTTGCGAAGAACTTTCATCGGCTGAACCAGTTACATGACGCTTAAGGACTCCTTACAATCGCCCGGTCAGCAACCTGCGGATCAGCCTGACGCCGAAATGCAACCTGTCCTGCATCTACTGCCACCGGGAAGGGGAAAAATCACCAAAAGAACCACTTTCAGCTGCGGAGATTGCGGAAATTCTCCGAGTTGCAGCACAGCTTTGGTATCCGCAGCGTCAAATTTACCGGTGGGGAACCGATGCTCCGGCCGGATCTCATTGAGATTATCAGATCTGTACCTGCAGGTATGGAATCATCGATCACCACCAACGGGACGCTCCTTGCCGGGCTTGCTGCCGATCTCAAACAGGCCGGTCTTACGCAGGGTGAATGTGAGTATCGACAGCCTCGATCCTGAAACCTATAAAAAAATCACCGGCACTGACCTGCTCGATGATGTGCTGGCAGGGAATCAATGCGGCCATTGAGGCCGGGCTGACCCCGGTCAAGCTGAACATGGTGGTGCTTGCCGGGATCAACGACCATGAGATCGATGATTTCCTTGCGTTTGTCCGGGGAAACCGGAACCTTGTGCTCCAGCTTATCGAGCTGATGGATTTCAATGAATGCGACCGATCACGGTGATCTTAATACGGTCTTGAAGACTTCTCTTGCATCCCGTTCAAAACAGATCATCACCCGCCGCATGCATCACCGGAAAAAGTATTGCCTTGACGGGGCCGAAGTGGAAGTTGTCCGCCCGCTCCACAACACCGAGTTCTGTGCGTTCTGCAACCGCCTCCGGGTCACCTCTGACGGGAAACTCAAGCCCTGCCTGCTGCGGACGGATAATCATGTTGATATCCGTGGCAAAAGCGGAAAGGAACTCGAAGCACTGTTTGAAAAAGCGGTTTCCCTGCGCGAACCATTTTACAAATAATTTTTTCGTTTTGTCAATCCGGTTTTTTTTTACGAATACAGGATAATTTTTGTTGAAGTTTTGTCCTTATGGACTGGGTCGCACGGTCATTTCACCAGGAATCCGACCGGCACCATGATCGCTTCTTCCGGCTTTTTAAGGAAACCGGGGATCCAGGGGTACCAAGAAAACCTGCCGGGCCGGTTTCGGTTTTAAAATTTCTGCGTTTCTCCAACCTATACCTGCTGTTCAACCCCTTTTTAATCACCAAAATCCCTATCTGCCGAGTAATCCCTGGGGTCCTGAAAAAGGGTGGGCTGATCTCTCGAAAACCCTGCAAAATGCCCGGTTAGCCAAACGGAGCATTTCCGGAAAAGCCCAAATTGGGTCCGGATACATTCGGGGGAAATATTGGGGATAAAATCACAAAAGGGGTTTTATCTGGCGTTTTCAGGATCTGGGTTAAATTTCATTCCGGTTTTTCAAAGGATGTGAAGGTAGCGGATCGGGAAAAAAGTGCCGCCAAAGCGCAATAAGGTGCATCAGAACGCATTTTATGCGCTTCAATTTGGAGTTGTTTTGTCGATTGGAACGTTATAATGGGAGAAAACAGGTGATTAATTGGGGGTAATGGAAGTCAGGTGGGGTAGGGAGTTAGTCGGGTTTTTATTAAAGACATCGTGACATGAATTTCCCGGAATTTTTTTAGAGCAATGCCGCCACCCATGGGGGCGCCCCGTGGTGGATCAATTACCAAAAAAATGTAATATGCCTTACCATGCCTCAGCGAGCTGCTGAGGCGGGGAACCATCATATTCGTTTAGCATCACCATTTTTCCCGTGTTTTCGGTCTTAAAAAAAAACGGATAATCTCCTTTAAGGCAATATATTTACAATGTCGTAACGAATCCATGGATATGCAAGATGATAACGAATACCTGGCGGCTCTCAACCACCTGTATGGGAAATCCCTCATGCTTCACGATCCGGGAAGTTTCAATAAGACGCTGTATTTTTTCTTTGTCGATGCGTTGGCCCATATAGACTATACGGCAAGTATCTATGCCTTTCATTATGAATCCCCCAAAGTTATCATGGGCGGCGAGTATCTCCGCTGGCGCATTGATGAAGAGAAGAAGGGAGACCGGGTGAAATTTAAAGGTTTTATTAACTGGCTTCGTGAGGAACACCCCCAAAAATTTGCCGCCCTGCCTTCATTATGGCAGATGATTTATGATACTGAAAATCCGGCAAGTTACCGGAGTTTCCGTATTGTGACGGATCCCAACAGTAAAACACCACTTCCTGCGGATTTCTTCTATGCAGTCACTGACGAATTTTTTGATACGGACTTCTTAAAGAGCCTGTACAATGATAATTCGCTTGCGACATTATTCGTAACCTATTCCACCCAATGTTAATCCTTCAGGTGCCCTCATGAGAGATGTCAGTCGTATCTGTTCCGATCTGGTTCAAATCCATAGCGAAAACCCTCCCGGGCGTACGGATGAAATCATTGAATATATTCAGTCATTTCTCAGGGGAATTGGAATCAGTTCAGTAATATCGGGAAATGCGGAGGGGATGTGCAACCTGCTCACAACAGGAGGAAAAACATCCCAACAACTCCTCTTATGTGGTCATGTTGATGTAGTCCCCGCTCTTGACTCCGGGTGGGATTGTTCCCCGTTTTCCGGAATCATTGATGATACATTTGTGTACGGGCGCGGTGCCACGGATATGAAAGGGGGTTGTGCTTCCATTCTTGCAGCCTGCGAAACGATGGTGAACCAGGATCAGGAGATTCCGGCAACCCTTGCCTTTGTCTGCGATGAAGAGACCGGCGGTGAAGCGGGAATCCGCCGTCTCCTTGCCGACAGGGCTATTGCCCCCTGCGACTGCATTATCGCAGAACCTACCCCCGCCCGCCACCCGTCAATTGGCCAGAAAGGTCTCATACGCCTCGACATGCAGTTTACCGGTAAACCCGGCCATGGTTCGCTCTATCCTGCAGTCGGGATTAGTGCAATTATGGAAGTAATGGATTTTCTTGAATATGTCAGGCATCTGCATTCCCGGGATTACCCGGTTGATGAACACCTTAAGGAGATCATCAGCCAGTCCTCTTCAGTGCTTTCTCAGGAATTTCATATTCATGAAGTCAGTGATATCTTAAGGAAGCTCACGTTTAACCCGGGAATAATAACCGGTGGCGAAAAATCCAATGTTGTCGCACAGCATTGCGATCTGGAGCTTGAATTCCGGGTCCCGTGGGGTTGCTCGATTAAGGATCTTGTGGCCGATATTTCAGTTCATGCGGGAAATGGCAGGATTGTGACTCAGGAATCTCATGAACCATCAATAACCAATCCGGAATGTCCGCTTGTCTCACGGACGTGCGAATCAATAAAGGACATTTATGGAGGATCCGTTTTTCCGATTGTGCAGTGGGCGGCCAGCGATGCACGTCACCTCCGTAAATGCGGGTTCAGTGTTATCGAATACGGACCCGGTGAACTGCCCCTGCTCCATGCAGTCAATGAACGGGTACGTATCGATTCCCTTGAAAAGGCAGCACGTGTTTACCAGTCGGTGATGCAGAAGTATGGGTAATATGATGTTGTAAAAAACAAATCCTTCAACTTATTTTTTTGTCTTGAAATTGTTCGGGTTCTTCGCGTTTTCACGTGCGAAAATATCTTTAAATTTCGGTTATGAGGTTTCCCTTTAATGGCGTCACCGGATTATTTTACGGGGCCTAATCGGTAAAGGATCATTTATCGAAACACGGTTTTTAAACCTGCATTCATGTTCCTTCAGTTGCATCCTTTTAGAAATAGCGATGTTCATAGTATTTTGAATTTCATACGTATCTGACCTGATATTTTGTTCATTTTCAATACCAATGTCAGCTGTTCAAAACAGTGAGCGCATGAATTACCATAGAAAAATCGAGAATTCAAACGAATTCAGAAATGCAAATTGTTCGAATTAAAACCCGAAATGAAAAGAATGAGTGGGAGGAGTAAGCCTCCTTTTGTTCTAGCGGCATTCAGCTCTGCGCCATACCCGGGCGGATACCGGACTATCCATTGGCCCTGTTCTGGCTTGCACCCGCAGGGATTCGTCGTTCCAACGTATCCTGTTCCTCAGACGCTCAGCGAGTTACTCGCACGGTTGCCCGTGCTTCTTGCCTTACGGCTCGATCGCATCATCGCTAAAAACAGGCCGTGTCGTTTCTGTGCCATAGCCGTGACTCTCGCCACCCGTACTCTGTGTACGGCTGCGTGACCGGTGGGTGGGAGGACTTTCCTCAGCGACACTTAAGTCACCGTCAGCCGCTCTCTCCCTCTCACTTTAATATATTTGCCGGACTGGCAGATAAGCGCAGCGCCAGTGACAGTAAAGAAAAAGCATTCAGGAACAGGATAAATATGTGACTCCTTCTAAAAAATATATAAACAGATTATTCCAGAATGTAAATTATTTGAGATTATCCCCTTCCCAGGTGGGTCACGATGACGCCTCGTCGGATCATTGCCGGGCAAGAGGGTCAATCCTTCTGCAATGCCAATCCTGGAAAATTGAGCGGATGATCATAACATAGCCCAATAATCGAATTCACTAAATCACTGAAGCTGCCGCACAGTAAGTCCCTTTGAGGGTGGCGGGTTCCATCGCTTACGAAGGTTGGGGAGCATCAGCCCCCATTAAAGAAATGTGGAAAAAATTGAAGATGAACAATTGAATTACCAATATTCGATACATTGTTATTCAACCTGAACTAAGCACAGTCACAGAACGGAGGGAGAGAAAAAGTATGCTGACAAAAGAAGAAGGAGCACTGGCAATCCGGCTTGCACGCGGCGCACTTGAAAACGCGGTTGGGAAAAAACCAACTCCCGAACTCAAACTCACGACGGTTTTTTCCGCAAAACGGGGCGTCTTTGTTACCCTCACCCGTGATGGGGAACTGCGGGGATGCATCGGACTGCCTTACCCGGTGATGCCGCTTGGTGAGGCCATTGAACATGCTGCAAAAGCGGCAGCACTTGAAGACCCCCGGTTTCCTCCGGTATCAAAAGACGAACTTGCCAAAATCGATCTGGAAGTCACTATCCTCACCGTGCCGGTACCGCTGTTGTGTGAACCGTCAGAGCGTCCTGCCAATATCACAGTGGGAAAACACGGGCTGATTGTCCGGAGTATGGGCATGAGCGGTCTCCTGCTCCCCCAGGTAGCAACCGAATATGGATGGGACAGCACCACATTCCTTGACCATACCTGCACAAAAGCCGGGCTTCCCGGGAAATGCTGGACTTCGAAAAATGTTGAACTGATGACCTTTGAAGGCCAGATCTTTTCCGAGAGGAAGGGAACCGTTTAACCTCCTGAGCGCACATATAAAGGCACATCAGGGTGTCATATGGGAATTTCATTCGAGAGTTTGTACAGCGATATCGCCGGCCGTTGCGGGAAACTGACCGTTGGTAAAAAGATTGTAAAGACTCCCGCGCTGCTCCCCGTTATTAATCCTCATCTCCAGCTCGTCACCCCAAAAGAACTCAGGAAAATGGGCGTTGAAGCGATCATCACCAACGCGTACATCTTTTCCCAGAGCAAGCAGTACCGGGAACGCGCCCTGTCTGAGGGTCTGCACAAAGTACTTGATTACGATGGCGTCATCATGACCGACTCCGGTTCGTTCCAGTTGTCTGTATATGGCGAAGTTTCTATCACAAATACCCAGACTCTCTCGTTCCAGCGCGATATAAAAAGTGATATCTGGGTCCCGCTCGACATCCCCACCTCCCCCGCATCCGACCGGCAGACCGCAGAAGGTGAACTTGCAATCACCATGCAGCGCCTTGCCGAAGCAAAGCAGGTCTTTGGCAACGATGCCCCGATCGCCGGTCCGGTCCAGGGCGGTATCTTTGAAGACCTGCGGGAGCGGGCTGGCAAGGAAGTCACTGACCTCGGCTTTACCTTCTGCCCGATTGGTGCCGTTGTCCCTATCATGGAGCAGTACCGCTACCGTGACCTCGTCAGTGTCGTGATGGCGGCAAAGCGAACGATCTCCCCCTCAGCCTGTGTCCATCTGTTTGGAGCAGGTCACCCTGCCATGTTCGCGCTTGCGACTGCAATGGGCTGCGATCTCTTCGATTCCGCAGCCTATGCCCTCTATGCCAAGGAAGGCCGGTACATGACCGTGCACGGCAGTTACAAGATCGATGAGCTTGCCGATCTCCCCTGCGCGTGCAATATCTGCCGCACCCATAGTGTTGAAGAACTCCGCACGTCTCCCCAGCGCGACCGCCTGCTCGCACTCCACAACCTGTACGTGACCCTGGCAGAGATTGCCAGAATCCGGCAGGCAATTACAGACGGCTCACTCTGGGAACTGGTCGATGAACGCTGCAGGGGCCACCCGCAGCTGCTCGCCGGCTATAGGGCGCTCCTCCTCCACAATGCGGAACTTGAAAAGACCGACCGGACCTCAAAGCGCCGCTTCTTTTACCGGGGCGATGAGAGCTGCCGGAGAACCGAAGTGCTCCGTTACCAGCAACATCTTGCACGGCTCCGGCTGGGCAACGAAGTACTGGTGGCATTTGATGGGGGTGCACGGGATGAATTTGAAGATACACTGCTGTTCAAGCCCCCCTTCGGCCCTTACCCCAAAGAACTCAAAGAAACCTTCCCGATCGGGCAGAGCGAGATCCCTGAATGGGATGATGCCATGGTGCGGCAGGGATGCCGGGGCATACGTGCTCTTGTTGAAAGTCACCCGGATACTCATGTTGTAGTGTCCTGCAGCACGCGATGGGAAACGATCCTGCGACAGGAAGTGAACGGGTGTGAGGTGCGCATTGAGCCAGTTTAATATTCGTAAAAGGGACGGTCTTGGCACGGACTGGTCTCTTCAGACACGAAGGGACTGAACTGAGACTTCCGGCTGCTACTGATACAATCACACTATTCCCGGCACTTGGAATGATGCAGAACGCCAATATGCCAATCTGTGCTCCCGCAGCAACTGCCCGGGAATTTCCCCCGGCAACGGGTGTGATGCCGGTCACCATCCACCCCCAGATCGATAATACTGCCATCAGCGGCGATTGCGTGATGGTGGCCAACTGGCACACCGCGTTTACCAATCCACGGAATTATGTGGACTGGCTGGTGGGACTGAAAAATAAAACACCGGCAGATACCGCGTGGTATGCACCGGCGAGCTGCCATCCCCTCAACAGCCGCCATTCTCTGTTATTCCGGATTTGACCTGTTCGATTTCATTGGCGTTGACCTCAAATCGGCGCAGGGTATCTTCTGCACCGCTGACGGCGAGTTTACCGCTGATGCGATGGAGACGGGTATCTGCACCTGTGCCGGTTGCGTGGCAAAGGATCTCAAAGAACATAACCGGAACGCCCTCCGGCAGGAACTCGCACTCGTTGCCCGCTTCATCGAGCAGGGACAACTCCGGGATCTCATTGAGTCCCGCTGCCGGATGTCGGCAAACCAGGTGGCAATCATGCGCCATCTCGACAACCAGTATCCGTTCATGGATGCAGTCCAGCCGATTGCACGCAGTGGCGTGATGCGGGCAAACTCCGGCGACTCCATGCAGCGGGTGGAGGTCCGCAGGTTTGCAGAACGCGTGCTCACCCGGTATATCCCGCCAAAAACCGATGTGGCCGTTCTGCTCCCCTGTTCAGCACGCAAACCCTATTCGCTCTCCCAGAGCCACAAGCGTTTCCAGATGGCCATCGGTGGACGGGCACATGAACTCATTGTCACCTCCCCATTAGGTCTTGTGCCCCGGGAACTTGAGACAATTTACCCGGCAGGACATTATGATGTACCAGTCACCGGTTACTGGGATGCGGAAGAATGTGCCTTCATCAGCAGTATTCTTACCCGGTATTTCAGGAAACATCACTATCGCCGCATCATCGCCCACCTTGAAGGGGGTGCACTCAAAGTTGCCCGGCAGGCCGCTGAGGCTGCGGGAATCACTCTCGAATGTACCTGTGAGGAGCACCCGACCAGCGATACTGCGCTCAATGCACTTGACTGTGCCCTTGCCGGGGAACGGCGGATCAAGGATGACCGCCTGCATGGCATGGCCTCGTACCAGTTCAATATCGATCTCGATACCAAGGGCACGACCCTGCGGGGGCGCCTCCCGGAAGTCTTCTACATGCGGAATAAACTCCAGCTCTTCTCGATAGATACCACAACCGGCATGCTCCGCCCAACCATTGATGGCTGGAACCTGGTGCCCGAAGGTTACCGGGTGCATATCGATGATTTCATTCCCGAAGGCGATGTGCTGACACCCGGCGTAATGAAAGCCGATCCCGAAATCCGGGATGGCGATGAAGTACTGGTCGTGGGTGCGCGTGCCCTGGCTACCGGACGCGCAGCGATGCCGTCGGACGAAATGCTACGCTCAAAGCGCGGGGTCGCTGTCCGGGTGCGTAAGATTAAGCGATTGTAAAGGAAAATTTTAATCAGGTATTCCGGATTTATCCGGATTAATAAAATTTTTATCAGGAGTGACAGGGTTGTATTCTATTGAAAAAGCAGAACAGCTTGCCGATAAAGTGTACCAGATGTGGGTTCGGGCGCCGCATGTTGCCCATCATGCACAGGCCGGACAGTTTGTAATATTCCGAATCGATGAGAAAGGCGAGCGTATCCCCCTTACGATCTCCGCAGTCGATGGTGATTCCTTCCGGGTCATCTTCATGACCATCGGAAAAACGACCACCCATCTGGCATCACTCAAAGCCGGTGATCATATCCAGGATGTGGCCGGACCACTCGGCAAACCCAGCGATATCAGAAAATTCGGGACCTGTGTCCTTGTCGGCGGCGGTGTCGGCACAGCAAGCCTCCCGATCATTGCCCGAGCCCTGAAATCGGCAGGTAACCGTGTAGTCGGGATTGTTGGCGCACGCAATGCAAACCTGCTCATTTTGGAAGACGAGATGTCAAAGGCATGCGATGAACTTCTTATATCAACTGATGACGGTACCAAAGGTTTCCACGGTTTTGCAGCTGACCTGCTCAAGCAGGTGATGGCCCGGGAAATGGTCGATGCAGTCTGGATCATCGGTCCTGCGATGATGATGAAAGTAACCTGCGAAGCGACCCGCCCTGCCGGAATCAAAACCTTTGTCAGCCTGAATCCCGTGATGGTAGATGGGACGGGAATGTGTGGTTCATGCCGGGTCATTGTCGGTGGCGAGACAAAATTTGCCTGCGTGGATGGCCCGGAGTTCGATGCCCACCAGGTCGATTTCACTATGCTGATGGGCAGGCTCCGCACGTACCAGCCCGAAGAAAAAGAGTCCCTTGAACGCTATAATGCACACACCTGTGCCTGCAAGGGAGGAGATCACCATGCTTGACCGGGCCGTTGAACAGCGTATTCACGATTTTAATGAAGTGAATAACGGTCTGACAGCCGAAGAGGCGAGAGCCGAAGCTGAACGCTGCCTCCAGTGTAAGAAACCCCTGTGTGTGAAAGGCTGCCCGGTCAACATCGATATTCCTGCGTTCATTCGCGAAGTGGCAACCGGAGACTTCAAAAAAGCAGCGGTGATTATCAAGGAACAGAATATGCTGCCGGCTATATGCGGCCGGGTATGCCCACAGGAAGTGCAGTGCGAAGGACAGTGTATTCTCGGGATCAAGGAAAAACCCATATCGATTGGTGAACTGGAACGGTTTGTCGCTGATACCGAAAGAGCGCATGGGATGGTGCTTCCCCGGAAGAAGGCGTCAACAGGAAAAAGAGTGGCAGTTGTCGGTGCAGGCCCGGCAGGGCTGACCGCATCAGCCGAGCTCGCCCGTATGGGTTACCAGGTTACCCTGTTCGAATCGCTCCATGCAGCGGGCGGTGTACTCATGTACGGCATTCCCGCATTCCGCCTGCCCAAAGAGATTGTCAAGGCAGAGATCGATGCAGTTCTCTCACTGGGTGTCGAGCTGAAACTCAATCATCTCGTTGGCCGCAGCGTCACCGTAAAAGAACTGCTCAGTTACGATGCAGTATTTCTTGGAACCGGTGCCGGTCTCCCCTATTTCATGGGCCTGCCCGGTGAAAATCTCCCGGGAGTTTACTCGGCAAATGAGTTTTTAACCCGGGTCAACCTGATGCATGCTGACCAGTTCCCGGTCTATGACACTCCCGTCAGGAAAGGCAGCCGCGTTGTTGTCGCCGGTGGGGGCAATGTAGCTATGGACGCAGCCCGGGTTGCACGAAGGCTTGGGGGAAAAGTCACGCTCGTGTACCGCCGGCGCGAAGAGGATCTCCCTGCCCGTGACGCCGAGACACTGCGGGCGAAGGAAGAAGGCATCGACTTTGTAATGTGTGCAAACCCTGTAAAAATTCTTGGCGATCAGGTAATAACCGGTGTTGAATGTGTACGTATGGAGATGTGTGCTCTCGACCAGTCAGGCAGGCCGGAACCATCCCCTGTTGAGGGGAGCCATTTCACCATCGATGCTGATGTCTTTATCGCTGCAATTGGACAGGGTCCCAACCCACTCCTGATTAGTGAGATTGCAGAACTCAAACGCGGTAAACGCGGCAACGTGGTTGTCGACAGCAATTTCCGCACATCCATGAGCAAAGTCTTTGCCGGGGGTGATGTGGCCACGGGTGCTGCAACGGTTATTCTCGCAATGGGTGCGGCAAAGGATGCAGCGCATGCGATTGATAAAATGCTGCGGGAAGAATAGTAAATCTCATTTTTAATGATTCTTTTGAATAAATAAAATTTTAAAGAAATGCTCGTGGCTTTTTTTTAATCCGCATCGTTTGTTTGTATAACAACGATAGTGCCTGGACCAACATAGTATAACCATTACGATATCGGGGATGTTATCATCTTTCTTCGAAACACATCCCTCACAACATCCCAATTACACGAATGCATTTCCGGTTCATTCGCCTTAAAATAAAAATATAATTGCCCCGGCTTATAGTCCGCTTCTGCGTGTTTCTTATCAAAAACCAAAAAGTAAAAGTATCAATCCTTCGCAATTATTGCTGATCATATGCCGATTTGTAAATCCTGCGGAGTCGAGGTTGCCGCTGATAAAAAATTCTGTGTGCAGTGCGGAGCCCCTCTGGAACCCTATAACTGTTGCTCAAGGGGTTCCGGTAATCACCGCCTGTACCGGAAATTATCGCAAGCAAACCGACTCCTGCCGGAATAACTCCGGGCCCCCCAAAAAAACCAGCCACTTCGATGATTATCGGGGGAATTGTGGTGATTCTTGTTGTTATTGCAGCAGTGTATTTTGTGGGAATGCCGCTGTTCATTGCAGGAACGAAATCTCCGGTTGAGGTTACGCAAACCCCGATACCCACTGTCATGTACACCCCAATGCAGACTACAATGCCGACTCCGGAGATTACCCCGGAAATTCCGGAAACGACTGTAACACCCATACAGGTGCGGGATGCACGTCTGGAAGAGGAATACGAGCCGATATATTCCCTTGACCAGAAGTTTGCCTTTGGGCAGAAGGTAAATTTCGCTCACGATCTCACGCGTCCTCCCCTGTATATACGGTTTAACCTGACCCCGACACTGATTACCCGTCACCGGTTGGTTTCTATCGGGACTAACAATGAACACTATGAGAATACAACGGAGACCAGTCCTTACGCATGGTTTGAGGTGAATGTGCTCGATGCAGAATCTGGTGCGGTAATTGACCAGCAGGGTTTTGGAAAAGAGTACAGTGATATCACAAAACAGAGTTTTATGGTGCGGAAGTCCGGAAATTACATCATTGAGATGTCAGGAAACGATGTCGAGGCTGATGTCCAGATGCTGATTGGCATCCCATAATTTTTTTAAGGATACTATCTTTTTTAGCCAGTTATCTATTTCATTTCCATTTCTAACTGGATTTCAAAAGAACATGTATGAGTCAAATGATGGAAGTGTGAAACTGATGAATTTTGGAAGTCTTGGGGGTATGGGCGGGGCAGTTGCCGGATATCTTGCAACTCCCGAAGGACAGGAAGCTGCAAAGAAGTACCTTTCATATCCCGATGGAATTACGATGCCCAAAGGTTTTATTGAAACTCCGGAAGAAAGAAAGCCATAACCAGTTTTCTTCCTGCGCTGCCTGACGGGCTGAATTTCTCCCTGGCAATCAGGGATGGTCTGAAAAGTGCGATCCGTTCATCGATGTAATGTTCCATGTATCAAAAAATATCAAAAGATAGGAATTTTCAGGACGAACCGGGATCTCCTGAAATATCAAAGAAAATTTTTTTGCCAAATACTTTTTCAAATGCCTTTTTCTCGCTCTCGATACCCCATATCTCGAGCTGGCAATCACCACGTGCCAGTATTTCAAGATGGACTGTATCATCGCCGGATTCCGTGAAACGGACATGCTGGATTAAGGCTGCATGAGTCCGGTCAAGGCTTTCTCCGAACCTTATGAAGGTTGCCAGCACCCGCAGGGCTTCCCTCTCGTGCAGATCGAGTTCTCCTATATCCGGATCCTTTTTACGCGGGCTCTTTTTACGGTGATATTTGGCAAGGTTGGCCATGAATGTCACTTCTTTTTGGTCGAAGCCCAAAAGTTCGGAATTTTTTATCATATAATAGGAATGCGCATGGTGGTTAGTATACGAAATAAACGAACCGATGTCATGAAGAAACGTGGCATATTCCAGAAGTTCGCGTTCAGCATCCCCGAAAGTATGAAGGTGCTGTTCCTTTGCACTGTCAAACATCGCAAGGACAAGTGCCGTAACCGTCCGGGCATGTACCTCATTGATCCCACAGGAGCGTCCCAGCTGTAATACGCTGCGCTGGCGTGGGGATAGTTCGCCGAAGAGGGGAAACTCATCCATACGGGAGAGGTAATCTACCAAAAGTCCATCCTGCAGGCCCCGGTTGCTTATGGTAATAGTATGCAAGGAAAGTTCCTGCATGAACGTGTCAAGGATGGCAGCGCCCGGAACGATAATATCTGCCCGTTCCGGGTTAATCCCGGGAATTTTCCTGCGCTGTTCAAGTGGCAGGGAACAGATTATGCCAATGACTTTTTTTAATTCATGGTGCGTGATTACGTATTCGGAACTTCGGTTCTGGTGCAGGACTTTTGCCGCAATCTCGCCCAGGTTAATCGCAGTTCCTGAACTTGCAACGGCACAGACCGGTTCCAGTTTATGGATCCTCTTTTTTGATCGTATAATAATATTTTTTATGTGCCGCTGGATCTTTTTATAGTGCTCCGGCGTAATCGGACCTGCATCCGTTGTTGGGACATACTTGTTAGCCAGCCGGATTGCCCCGAGTTTGAAGCTGTCGAGATATTGGTAATTGCGTTCATCACCGACTGCGATTTCTGTGCTTCCCCCACCGATATCAATAAAAAAAGTCGTTTTTCCTTCCAGGTGCATGCCACTTGCAACCCCTAAGTAGATTAACCGTGCTTCTTCCTGTCCTGAGATCACCCGGATATCGAGCTGGGCTTCCTGCCGCAGGCGGTGCAGTATTTCCTGCTGGTTGGATGCTTCCCGCATCGCAGATGTGGCTACCGCAACAAATTCTTCGGCATCGAACGTGCGGGCCAGATCAGTGAATTTCTTACAGACTACAACTGCCCGTTCAATGGCTTCAGGGAGAATCTCATCGTCTTCAAATTCACCCTCTCCCAAGCGCACCTGCTGCTTCTGGCGGGTCAGGATAGTATACGAATGATTCGGGTTGAGCCGGACTACTAACAGGCGGATGGAATTGGTGCCGATATCCACAAATGCAACAACGCGACCATTCTGGCCCGGTTTTTTTGTTTTCACCGGATCACCAGTGTCCTGCCAAAGACCCGCTGGAAGAGATCTGCCTTTGCCCGGGCACGATCTTTTTCAACGGACAGATCGGCAGACCCGATGACATCGCAAAGGATTTCTTTGCCTATAACACAGTGAATTTCCTGTGCTGTTCCCAGGTGCAGATAATCAAGGCCATCTGCGATACGGAGGATGCCGGAGAGCATGAGGATCTTTTCCTGGTCTTTTTGGCTGATGAAGGAAAAGAACGTGTGGGTTTCTACAGTCACCTGCCCCCAATGGGCAAGGGCTGCAAGAGCTACAATCCCACGATCCGTGATGTCAAGGGGCAGGCGTTCATCGGCAAAGATCATCGAGGCACTGCGTTTGTTGTGATTCTTCTGCCCGTATTTCCACCCGATATCATGCAGCATGCCCGCACATTCCAGTAAGATGCGGTCCTGTGAAGTGAGGTTGTGGATTGGCTTAAGGCAGTCAAACAGCATGAGGGCAAGTTCTGTCACCAGAATGCAGTGTTTCCGGCCTTCGGGATATTCTGCGGATATCAGTTCAACGATTGCACGGAGTTCCGGTTCGGGTACCTGCTCACGGGGCCTGAACCGTGTTTTCCTGCCGGAATCCAGGGTTATACGGAGGGCATTCCAGATACCCGCTCGTTTGAGTGACGCCCAGTAGCGTACAAAATGCCGGTACAGCGCCATGCGTTCCTTCTCCCGCTCGGCTAAAAAGAGTTTCAGGCTCGACAATGTGCAGGTATCCGGGCGTTTCTCTTCATTGTCGGAACGAAGATGTGAACGTTCCTTGAGCAGGAGGCGGGTGACGCTGTCAATCCAGACATCGCAGTCATGGATATCGCCTAATATTTCCTGCACGGTCTTGACCCGCGAGATCGGTTTTTGTAAATTGAGCCGGTACACCGGAGCATAGACTTCGAGTGTGTACCGGAGTTTTTTAGCCGCAATCCGGGTAGCGTGGTGTTCGGCAACTGCTTCCGGGTGGGAGACCCAGGGTTCGAATGCCAGGAGGTTTGATAATCGTTGTTCAATCCGGATGGCAGCAACGGGAGCAATGCCATAGGAAAAGGCCCGTTTCATGCCGCTCCTTACCGGGAGAACTGGTCCGGTAAAGGCAATCCGCATTTCGTCAATCGCATGACTTTTTTCAAGATTCTTAAGGGCACTCAACACGTCTTTTTGTAAAAGATCCCGGCGTTTCTGTAGGTTGGAAAGAAGGTACCGGACGGCAGGGCTGGTTGGAGATTCTTCACCATTTGCCGGTTTTTTGGATTTCCATGTTTTGTCCGCACGTTTCTGGTATTTTTGCAGGTATGCCATCTGGACATCGCAGTCCCGTGCATTACCCAATGCCCGGGTAATTGCACGGAGTTCCTCTGACCATTTTGTATAGGGTTTCCTGGCAAAACAGGAACTAAACAGGGGAAGCGCTGCCCGAAGACGGCGCGATGCAACCCGCATCCGGTGGATATATTCGATATCCTCTGCGGCCTTTACGCCATCAATCTCTTTTGCAAAGGCTTCGAGCTGGGGAAGCAGTCGTTTTTTTCCAAAAAGACAGGTTGCAGTCACTGGTGCCAACGGTGTTTTTTCGCCATTTGCGGGAGGTTTACAAGATGCCATGGTACCAGCAACCGCTGTGCTTCAAAAACCATGCCTGTGCATTGAGTGGTTTTTCACCATCCGGGATTGAGCGGCGTTCATATGTCCCGTCACTTTTCAGCAGTCTCAGTTTAAGGTTGTCCTTTAATTGAACCGGAAGAATTTTTTCAACAATCGCCTGTCGCAATTCTGCGTTCTGGACCGGGTAGAGTACTTCGACGCGCCGGTCCAGGTTACGGGGCATGAGATCGGCACTTCCTGAGGTACACTTCCTCATTACCACCATTATGGAAATAATAAATCCGGGCATGCTCCAGGAACCTGCCAACTATTGTTGTCACTTCAATATTTTCGCTGATCCCGGGGATTTGTGGCCGGAGGCAGCAGATGCCCCGTACCTGGAGGTCGATTTTCACGCCCGCCTGGGAGGCACGGTAGAGTGCTGCGATACAGATCGGATCAACAAGTGCATTCATCTTAAAGATGAGATGGCCCCCCCCATGCTCCAGGTGACTGGCGATCTCGCGGTCAATCATTGATAACATGCCCTTTCGCAGGGATACCGGTGCCACAAGGAGTTTCTGGTAACTCTCGATCCGGGCATACCCGGTCAGGAAATTGAACAGGTTTGCGACATCTTCGCCGATTTGTTTGTCGCAGGTAAGAAATCCAAAGTCTGTGTAGATGCGGCTTGTTGTGGCATTGTAATTACCGGTTCCGAGATGCATGTAGCGCCGGATGCCGTCTTTCTCCCGCCGCACGACCATGCAGAGTTTGGCATGCACCTTGAGCCCCACCACTCCATAGACCACGTGTACACCCTCCCCTTCCAGCGCCCGGGCCCATCCGATATTATTCTCTTCATCAAACCGGGCCTTAAGTTCGATGAGCGCTGCGACAGCCTTGCCATTCTCCCGCGCCTCCATGAGCGCTTTTACGATAGGGGAATTGGAGCCGACCCGGTAGAGTGTAATTTTTATCGCGAGAACATCCGGGTCTTTTGCTGCCTGACGGATAAAATTGACTACCGGAGTAAAACTGTCATAGGGCTGGTACAGGAGAATGTCCTGTCGGCGGATTGCAGAAAAAATATCCCGGTCTTCTGCAAGATCGCCCGGCGATGAAGGAGTAAAAGGTGCATCCTTGAGATCCGGGCGATCCAGCGAGAGGAGTTGCATGAGATCAGCCATGCCAACCGGGTGTCCGACCCGGTGGATCATCGCGGAGGTGACTACCAGTTTCTTTTCAAGCATATGGCAGATGCTGTCATGCATGGAGCATTCCACTTCAATCCGCACCGGGTTGCCATGTGCCCGCTGCTCCATGATCTCTTCTACGGTTGTTAAGAGGTCCGATGCATCATCGAGTTCGATCTCGGGGTCTGCATCCCGGGTGATCCGGAAGGGAAATGATGCCACCATCTCAAGTCCCGGAAAGAGCTTGTCGAGATGTGCTGCAATGATCTCTTCGAGATACACGAAATGGGCATTCCTGTCATTGCGGCAATTCCCGTCAGAATCCGGGACGCGGATAAGCCGGGAAAAAAGATTGGTCGGGACTTTTACCCGGGCAAAGAATTCTTTCCTGCTCGAGTCCCTGACAATAATTGCAAGATTTAAAGAGAGGTTGGAGATGAAGGGGAACGGGTGTGCACTGTCAAAGGCGAGCGGTGTAAGGACCGGAAAGATCTCATCGACAAAGAAGCGGTGCATCAGTGCTTTCTGGCGCTCATCAAGATCACTGTATGTATGGATATGGATTCCCGTCAGGGCAAGTTTTGGCAGGATATCATCATGCCAGCAATGATATTCTTTTTCGAGTTCCGGTAACAGCATCTCCTGGATTCCATTCAGTTGCTGTGAAGGAGTCATACCATCGGCAGGAAATTTCCGGACACCTTTTGTGTACTGGCGCTGGAGCCCGGATACCCTGACCATGAAAAATTCATCAAGATTATTGGAAAAAATTGCCAGAAATTTTACCCGTTCGAGAAGAGGATGAGATATATCCATGGCTTCATCAAGAACATGGTGGTTGAACCGGATCCACGCGAGTTCACGGTTGATATACAATGCGGGATCTTCGAGAGGTAATATTGGGGTGGAATCCATAAAGCTGCACCTGGCAGATGGCATATTCGATGTAACGTTAATGGTAGAATGTGTACCGGTGAAATATAACAGTATGTACTGGTTTTTTTTAAAATCCGGATACTTAAAGGAACAGAAATAAAAACAGAGAATTTTCACGGTATCCGAAAAGAAATAGATTCTGTACCTCAATGCATGATTTCATCGGTTTATTTGCGAATGGGAGTAATCGTTGTTTCTCCTGTAAATAATCCAGGATTCAACGTAACTTTTCGGAGATAGTTCGTCCGCCTCACTGGGCAAGGTAGTTTTTTTTACCGCGTTCTAAAAATATATTCGGGCCGCCGCGGGGGCGCTCCGTCAGGGGTGGCGGTTTTATCGTTAATAGGGGTATGGGGGCACCAGCCCCCATCTTGTATTCACTCCTCACTACAAAAAAAATTCAAATTTTAGTCAATTCCTGTAAATTTAAAAACAATCCTTATCAGAAAAAATTGCGGTTTTATCGGGAAATTAACTCACCCGTTAAAATTATGGAAATCGTGACAATTCCGGATAAACTCCTGTTTCCGGTGCTCGCTTCCCCCCACCGGCGGTTTTAAGTATCCTATCTCCGGGCTCTGGAGCGCACGGGCAGAACGGGCAGAGTGCTGCATCGACATCATTTGCTTTT
This sequence comes from uncultured Methanomicrobiales archaeon, assembly GCA_963732285.1. Lineage (GTDB taxonomy): Archaea > Halobacteriota > Methanomicrobia > Methanomicrobiales > Methanospirillaceae > Methanoregula. The sequence continues at coordinate 163,611 of CAVSYT010000003.1, forward strand.
TCCCGTACCGGGCAATAATACACCCCGTCGAGTAACTGGACCATGTCCCCACCGGGAAACGGGGTGCCGACAGGATGCCCCGGTTCATGCTGGACGAACATCGTAAAACCGGCAATCAGGAACTTTAAGAATCGGAGACGGACTTCCTCGCTTCCGTCACCTTTGCACTGGACTGCAACCATGTCCCAGTAGGCATTTGCTTCCGCTGGTACGGGTTCGTTCATTGGTGAAAATGCTCCCTGCTGCTGCATAAGGCGCAGGGTCTGCCATGTACCGAGCAGGTGTTCGGTGATCTTTGCTTCGAGCCGGTCGCGGTACTCCGGTGTTACATTACGAATCTTCTCTTTGAAATTGCGGCGCATCTGCTCGATATCTTTAGGAGAATACAGGAGGACGATTGATGCAATTATGCTGCCAAGTGTACCCCGGTTCCGGGCGGACCTGAGCCGGGTTAAATCCGCACGGATCTGTTCAGGTATTGCTGAAGGGTTGTTAAAATTCTGCAAAATCATCGTAATTCTCTTATGCCAAAGCCGGAATTGCTGCCCTGCCTCTATCGAATGTAGCAATTGCCGGCATATATTTCCACCGACTCCCTTGCCAAACAGCGAATGTATTTATATTCTTCTTCCCTACGTGTATCTATGGTGAATTACCATGAGTGAGTGTTTTATTGGGCCAAATGCTGCGTTTTTTTGATACTACCTTACGTGACGGGGAACAGACGCCCGGCGTATCGTTAACCCCCCAACAGAAATTTGAGATTGCCACTGCCTTATCGGATATTGGCGTGGATGTTGTTGAAGTCGGCTCAGCTGCCGCTTCTGTTGGCGAACGGGATGCAATGAAGATGATCTCAGATGCCGGTCTTTCTGCTGAGATCTGCACATTTGTCCGGGCCCTGCAGCTCGACATCGATGCAGCTGCTGATTTCGGAGCGGACTCTGTTCATCTCGTCATTCCGGTGAGCGACCTGCACATCGAAAAGAAGATGCGCAAGACCCGCGAGCAGGTGTCGCAGATGGCATGGGATGCGGTTGAGTATGCCAAAGGGCGAGGGCTCATTGTGGAACTTTCCGGTGAGGATGCATCCCGGGCGGACCAGGTGTTCCTGCATCATGTATTTTCTGAAGGGGTAAAGAGGGGTGCAGACCGTCTCTGCTTCTGCGATACGGTCGGGCTCCTGACTCCGGAGAAGATTGCGGATATCATTCCATCGCTCAGCCGTATTGCGCCTCTGTCCATCCACTGTCACGATGACCTCGGGTTTGCCCTTGCAAATACGGTATCTGCCTTAAAAGCGGGAGCCGGGTGTGCACATGTGACCGTTAACGGACTTGGGGAACGGGCCGGCAATACGCCGCTCGAAGAACTCGTCATGGCGCTTGAAGTGCTGTACGGGTACCAGACCCGGATCAAAAAGGAAGAGATCTACCATCTCTCGACGATGGTCTCGCGCTTGACGGGTGTACCATTGCCTGTCAACAAGGCAATTGTCGGGGAGATGGCATTCACCCACGAGAGCGGCATCCATGCTCATGGGGTTATGAAAGAGCCATCGACCTATGAATCGATCAAACCCGAACAGATCGGACGCACCCGGCGGATCGTACTGGGCAAGCATTCCGGGTCTGCTTCGGTTGAGGCAGCGCTCAACGAGATGAAGTACAGGCCGGATGAACCCCAGCTCAAAGAGATCTTAAAGCGGATCAAGCAACTCGGCGATAAGGGGAAACGCGTTGCCGATACTGACCTGATGGCGGTTGCTGATGCGGTCATGGCTCTCGAATGCAAACCGGTAATCCGGATGAAGCAATTCACCGCGATTGCGGGAAGCAATATGATCCCGACCGCTTCAGTCACTCTCATCGTCAATGGCGAGGAGATCACCGGTGCCGCTACCGGTGACGGGCCGGTGGATGCAGCAATGCAGGTGCTCAGAAAGTCCGTTGCCGAACTGGCTGATATCCGGCTCGAAGAATATCATGTCGATGCGATCAGCGGCGGTACGGATGCACTGGTCGAAGTGACCGTAAGATTAAGTAAGGACGGGAAGATAATTACTTCCCGTGGCGCACGCACGGACATCATCATGGCGAGTGTCGAGGCGATGATCGCCGGAATGAACAGACTATTGAGGGAAACACATGAAGACCGGGGCAAAGATTCTCGTTGAATCACTCCTGCGTGAAGGTACCGAAATTATCTTCGGGTACCCGGGGGGAGTGGTATTGCCGATCTATGATGAACTCTATGATTCACCATTGCGGCACCTCCTTGTACGGCACGAACAGGCAGCAGCGCATGCCGCAGACGGGTATGCACGGGCAAGCGGTCGTGTAGGGGTATGCCTCGCTACCTCCGGTCCCGGTGCATGTAACCTTGTCACTGGCATCGCCACGTCGTATATGGACTCAACACCCGTTGTTGCCATTACCGGGCAGGTTCCAACGAATCTTCTGGGAAATGATGCGTTCCAGGAATCCGATATCACCGGCATCACGATGCCTATCACCAAGCACAATTACCTTGTAAAAAATGCCAGTGACGTCAGCCGGGTGGTGCAGGAAGCATTCTATATTGCGGGTACCGGAAGGCCGGGACCGGTCCTGATTGACATCCCCAAGGATGTGAGCACGGGTCTGGCAAATGACGTGAAGTTACCCGAGAAAGTCACCCTTCGCGGGTATAATCCCACTTACAAAGGGCACAAGCGCCAGATGGAAAAGGCCCTTGAACTGCTCGGTCATGCTGAACGCCCGCTCATCTATGCCGGCGGTGGTATCATCTCATCGAATGCTTCACCCGAACTCATGGAGTTTGCAACACTGGCGTCGATTCCGGTCACAACGACCCTGATGGGCATCGGGTGCATCCCCTGCCACCACCCGCTCAACCTTGGTATGCTGGGTATGCACGGCACGGAATATGCAAATTTTGCAGTCACTGAATGCGATCTCATGATCGCAATCGGGGCCCGGTTCGATGACCGGGTAACCGGCAAAATCGATACATTTGCTGCCCGTGCAAAGATCATCCATATCGATATTGACCCGGCTGAGATTGGTAAGAACAAGCGGGTTGATGTGCCGATAGTCGGTGACATCAAAGCGGTCTTAAAAGATATAATTGCAATGATGAAGAAGCAGGATGCCCATGATATCTGGTTAAAGAAGATCAAGCACTGGAAGCAGTTCCACCCGCTCAAGTGCCCGTCAACCGGGGGACTGCACCCACAGTTTGTTATCAGGACATTAAGCGATCTTGTGCAAGAGAAAGCAGTGATCGTTTCAGAAGTCGGCCAGAACCAGATGTGGACCGCGCAGCACTTCTGCTTCCACAACCCGAGAACATGGATCACCTCAGGCGGATTGGGTACCATGGGTTTTGGATTCCCGGCGGCCATTGGTGCACATTTCGCCCGGCCGGATGTGCCGACATTTGTGATCGCCGGTGATGGCAGTATCCAGATGAACATCCAGGAGATGGGTACGGTTGCGGCAAACAAGATCCCGGTGAAGATCGCCATCTTAAACAACATGTATCTCGGCATGGTCCGGCAGTGGCAGGAGCTCTTCTTCGACCACCGGTATTCTTTTACTGAGCTGCCACCTGTTGATTTCGTGAAGATTGGAGAGGCTTATGGTATCGAAGGCATGCGAGTCGAGACTCCTGAAGATGTCCTTCCCGCGTTCCAGGCATCGCTCGATTGCGAAGGTCCGTTTGTGATGGACTTCCGGATAGAGCGGGAAGAGAATGTATTCCCTATGGTCCCGGCCGGTGCGGCAATCAATGAGATGATCGGGGGGCACCCGCAATGAAACCGCACACGCTATCGATCCTTGTAGAGAACAGGGCCGGTGTCTTATCACGGGTCACCGGGCTCTTCTCACGGAGGGGATTCAATATCGAGAGCCTGGCAGTCGGACCCTGCGAGGAACCGGGCATGAGCCGGATTACGATTGTCGTGATCGGGGACGATGCCAAGGTTGAGCAGGTAATGAAGCAGCTCAACAAGTTAATCGATATCATCAAGGTCTCTGACCTGACCGAGAATGAGCGGGTGGAGAGGGAACTTGCGCTTATCAAGGTCACCGCAGAACAGGGGAATTCGCGAGCGGAGATCATGCAGATTGCTACTATCTTCCGTGCATCAATAGTCGATGTCAGTCCGAAGTCCCTTGTCCTTCAGGTCATTGGCAAGACCGACAAGATCGATGCCATGGAAAAACTCCTGCGCCAGTATGGGGTCAAGGAGTTTGTCCGGACGGGGACTATCGGTATCCTGCGCGGGTCAAAAACGGTATCGGGTGGGAAATAATCATTTACTTTTTAATTGAAGAACCGTTTTTCATATTTTTTCATCCCTTCAAAAATAATTTGATCGTAACTTCAAGAATAACCTGCAAATAAAATCGTTCGTTTTTTAGATATACGTCACGAAAGGTTGCCCTGTAATTAGCGCCATTTAATATCGAATAAACATTTTGATGCGATAATTTTTACCCATAAAAAAAGTTACCAGCCTAAGAACAGCGTTTTTGTCCGGCTGTAATTTTCCAGTGCATGCGAACCGTTTTCCCTTCCGATACCACTCTCATTCATGCCGCCAAATGGTATCTCTGGAGGCACGGTGAGGTGTCGGTTCACCCAGATGATACCGGCATTTACCTCATTAAATACACGTTTGGTTGTTGCAAGATTGGTTGTCCACACTGATGCACCAAGACCATAACGGGACCTGTTCGCCTCTAAAATCGCTGTATCAAGATCGGGAATACTTATTATTGGTAATACCGGCCCGAAGCATTCATCAGTCAGGAGCCGGGCGTTCGGACTGACCTCAGAAACCAGTGTGGGTGCATAGAAATGCCCGGAGTCATACGAAGGTCCGGTCAGGGGACATCCACCGGTAAGGATCTTTCCTTCTCCCTTGTCTGTCACTTCTTTAACCATGGCAGATATCCTCTCCCTTTGTTCCGCGCTGTTCATAGGTCCCATATGGATACCGGGATCAAGACCGTTCCCCGCTTTTAAGGCCTCCACCCGCACCTGCAGTTTCTTAATAAAGGAATCGGCAATCTTCTCGTGCACGTACAGGCGTTTAACCGCAGTGCAGATCTGGCCGGCATTATAGAACCGGCCGCGGAGCGCACCTTCTACAGCCTTATCAATATTTGCATCATCCATAACGATCATCGGGTCTGAGCCCCCGAGTTCCAGCGTCAGATCTTTTGACTGCCCCGATGCCAGCTGGCGGATTTTTTGACCGGTTATGCTATCGCCGGTAAATGAGACTTTGCGGATAAGGGGGTGCCGGACAATCGCTGCGCCAACAGATTCACCGCTTCCCGTCACTACGTTGAGGACACCGGGAGGAAGACCGGACCTGTCAAGAATCGCTGCAATCTTCAGGCTGGAGAGAGGTGTTGTTGATGCTGGTTTGAGAACGACAGTATTTCCGGCAAGGAGCGCTGGACCCAGTTTCCAGCCCATAATAATTATGGGCATATTCCAGGGTATGATGGCACCACAGATCCCTATGGGCTCATGCACGACCATACAGTCACCGGCAGGGCCCAGCCGAATCGCTTCTCCGGACGAATGGGCGGAAATCCCGGCATAGTCACTCTAAAATACTGGCAAAACCCCGGACCTCATCAATTGCTTCCGTGAGCGGTTTACCCTGTTCCATGGTCAGGAGTTTCGCGATATCTTTGTGCTGCTCCCTTACCCTTCCGGCAGCATGGAACAATATCATTCCCCGGTCTTTCATCTGTTTCTTCTTCCAATCCGCAGACGCTGCATCCGCCGCATCCACAGCATGGTTGACATCGTCTGAAGTCCCGGATGGTACCTGGTCAATTATTGCACCGGTTGCCGGATTTTTTACATCAATCCAGCGCCCGTCAAGTCCGTCAGTATCATTCCCACCAATCCGCATCTGCATTCAAGTACCCCTCCTTTCGTACCTTATCGGAATATGCGTTGCCTGTGCAAAAAAGGAAGTGGTCAGGAATGGCTAATATTTCGCACAGTGTATCAGGATGAATATTCAATACGTGGAAATGGTGTTTTTCCTGATGAATCATAAAATTTTTCCGGATCTATCATCTGCGGGAGTAAGGGTGCTGTAGTTCCCGAGGGATTTTCTGATTATCAGCTGACTGCGGGACAAACTATATGAGCAGCATTCTCTAATGTCTGGCTGAGAGGGGACGCATATGACCGAAGAACTGCTGATTGAAGTCAATGATCTCATCTGGGAAAAAACCGTGGAGAAAGAGACAAAACCTGTCGCCGTCATGTTCTATAGCCCGGCATGTGCATTCTGTCACCAGATGGAGCCTTATTTCAAAACATATGCAGAAGAATTCAAAAACTCCATCCTCTTTGCAAAAATAAATATTGTGACCAATCAGTGGACTGCCGAACGCTATAGTGTAAGGAGCACTCCGACATTCAAATTTTTCTGCGATGGAAAAGCTGTGCAGGAGATGGTAGGGGCGGTATACCCGGCGCTCCTCAAAAAGATGGTAGAAGATGTTCTCATCCATGGCAAGGAATGTGCAAAAAATTCAACCGCTATTGATTACGAGATAACCGGGTACGGGTAGGGATCTGAATGGATACCTTTGAGCAGTGGCTGAATAATTTCTGGCTGATGAATGCCCGGGATCGTAAGGTGAGTATGACGGACAAAAAGACAGCCTGCGCCTGTCCAAAATGCCCTTCCTATAACAACTGTGCTGATGAAAGTAAGGAACTGGTTTATTGCATTACCGGTAAAAGCCCAATCTGTATATCTGAAGATTTTGGATGCACCTGCAGGAATTGTTCTGTCTCTCCCGAAATTGGCCTGATGTATCATGATTTCTGCTTAAAGGGAAGCGAAGCTGCACAGCGCTATGAACACGAAGTACACTGACCTGTTCACCGTCTAGAGGTGCCGGCTGCATCCGCATTGTTCAGCAGCATCGGCCACCGCTTTTGCAACGACTCTGGTCACCTCTTTATCAAGAATATTAGGCATAATCCGTTCGCGCTGTGGTTTTTTTATGTAATTGGCAATAGCGTGTGCCGCAGCGATCTTCATCTCATCAGTTATCCGGGTGGCACGTGCATCGAGCGCACCCCGGAAAATACCGGGGAATGCAAGCACGTTGTTGATCTGGTTGGGAAAATCACTGCGGCCGGTCCCTACAACTGCAGCTCCTGCGTTTTTCAGCTGCAGTCGGCCATATTTCCGGAACCGGATTTGCCATTGCAAAGACTATGGCATCCTTGTTCATCGATCTCACCATCTCTTCAGTTACAATATTGGGTGCCGAAACGCCAATGAAAACATCCGCACCAATCATCGCATCTTCAAGTTTGCCTGCAAGCGACTGATGGTTTGTCTCTTCAGCGATGATGAACTTGTATTTGTTTTTGTAGAGTCCTTCTCTCCCACGAAAGATTGTACCTTGGGTATCACAGACAATGATCTCGTGCACCATGGAACATACATTGGGATTATACCCGATGCATTTCAACAGGCGGGTGATGGCAAAACCAGCCGCTCCCGCACCGCAGACTACGATTTTCAAATCCTCAAATTTCTTCCCTGTTACTTTGCAGGCATTGAGCAGTGCGGCAAGCACAACAATTGCCGTCCCGTGCTGGTCATCGTGCATTACCGGAATACCAATATCCTGAAGAGCATCTTCGACTTCAAAGCATTTTGGTGCTGCAATATCCTCGAGATTGATTCCACCAAATACCGGTGCGATATTTTTTATCTGATCGACAAAATTCGTTTCATAATTTTCAAAACAGATGGGAAATGCATCAATACCGGCAAATTCTTTGAAAAGAATTGCTTTTCCTTCCATTACCGGAATTGCAGCATATCCACCGATATTTCCCAGACCCAGTACTGCAGATCCATCCGTAACTATGGCAATCGTATTCGCTTTTAATGTGTATTTATACGCGAGATTCCGGTCTTTTGCTATCTCACGGCAAACTTCTGCCACTCCCGGAGTATAAGCGCAGGAAAGGTCATGCTTGTTTTTTAACGGGACCTTTGACCGGATTTCAAGTTTGCCCTTGTGTTCAGCGTGCAGGGCAAGCGCTTCTTTATAGATCTCATCACTTCCCGGAGTAAACAGCATCATCACCTTACCATATACGAAGAAGTGTGTGGGAAGGCAATGAATTTTACCCTTTTCATGAACTGAATTTTATGAAAAACAGTGATTGGCATGCAATAGTTATTGTTAATGATGAAATATCTCTGAAACTTCCTTATACTAAGCGAAAATTCTCATCTGGTCATCCAAATCCGAATTTGTTTCAATACCTAGGAAGTTACATTTTAATACACGAATGAACAAAAATATACATCATCGTATAACTAAGTCACCAAGGAAGGTTGTTGAAGTTTTACGCATTCTCATATCTGCCTAACGGATTTTATAAAAAAATGATGTGAAACCCATGAAGTCAAAAGATATTGCCATTGTCGGAATCCTGCTTGCAATCGGTGCAATCCTTCGCTATTTCCTTGCGATGCTCCACACCCCGCTTACACCGAATATGATCATCGCATTTTACTGTCTTGCGATCATCCTCATCCGCCCGAAAGTATTCGAAGCATTAGGAATCGGGCTTGTTGCCGGTATTCTCTCGATGCTGATATCGGGTTCTATATTCCCTCCCGCCAATCTTATCAGCGAACCTATCGGTGCACTGGTTTGTTTCGGCATATATGCACTCATAAAAAACCGGTCACAATTCGCACCCATTGCTGTTACATTCCTTGCAACCCTTGCAAGCGGGTTTTCCTTTGCTGCACTCGCACTCATTGCCGTTGCCCCAAAGATTCTTGTGAAGTACGCCACACTGGAGGGTTTTATCATCGTGTTTGTCCCGATCGTAGTCATAACTGCGGTATTTAATGCAGTTATCGTCCAAATCCTCTATATACCTTCCAACCGGGTATTGTCACGAGGACAGGAATGATCAAGCTCGAAAATATCAGTTATACCTATCCCCATACGGTGCAGAAAGCCCTGAACGATCTCTCTTTTTTATTAAAAAAGGGAAGCTGCGTAATGGTAACCGGCCCATCAGGTGCCGGAAAAACCACGCTCTGTCTTGCGGCATCCGGTATCCTCCATCATGAATATGGGGGGAAAAAAGAGGGTTTGGTTACTGTTGATGCAGTTGATGTACGGGAGTATGCCGATCTTTCGGCACTGGCACAGAAGATCGGTATTGTTTTTGATGATCCTGAAGCCCAGATGATCTTCACAACTGTCGAAGAAGAGATTCTTTCTGCAATTGAGCATCGGGGACTGAGTGCTGCGGCAACGGAAGAACGCCTTGCATCTATCATTGCTACGACATATCTTGATGAGTTACGGAACCGCTCGCCGCACAATCTCTCCGGGGGACAGAAGCAGCGGGTCGCACTCGCCGCAACCCTGGCACTGGGCAATGATATCCTTATTCTCGATGAACCTACATCCGAACTTGATGAACATGCAACAAAGCGGATTGTTGCAATACTTGCCGATTTGAAAAAACAGGGAAAAACCATTCTTCTCATTGAACACAAATATTCGCATTTTCAGGACCTGATAGATACTCTTGTGGTGATGGAGAATGGAACCATCAGTGCAATCGGTAAACCCGAAGACGTGCTTGCCGATGATCATATCAGGAGTATTGTGATTGCTGACTTTTCCGGCATCAGGACACCCACTCAGGTTATCCATGATGTTGCATTACCCCGGGGATCTTTCAATCCCGTCATTCAGGTTCAGGATCTGTCTTACGCATATGGCGATATTTCAGCTCTTGATTCGATCAGCCTCACTATCCGGTCCGGAGAATTTGTCGCTCTTGTCGGTGAAAATGGATCCGGGAAAACCACGCTGGTCAAACATTTCAACGGTCTGCTTTCCCCCTCCCGCGGGGATGTAATTATCAATGGTAAAAATACCCGTGATTGTTCAATTACCGATCTCGCCCGGTACGTAGGTCTCGTCTTCCAGAACCCTGACCACATGTTTTTTGCAGATACTGTGAGAGAGGAAGTGGAATTTGGATTAAAGAATCTTGGAATTTCTGATGGGGATGCCATCATTGATGCTGCGCTTTCAGAAGTCGGGCTTGAACACACAAAAGCACTCTACCCCCGATGGCTATCCCGGGGTGAACGACAACGGCTTGCAATTGCCTGTGTAATCGCAATGCAACCGTCAATCATGGTGCTGGATGAACCAACCACCGGTCTGGATGGAAATGAGGCGCGTCTGGTCCTTGAAATATTAAAATCCCTCCAGCAGAAGGGACATACGATAATTATCATCACCCATAACAAGGAAATAGCCACTACCTGTGCGGACCGTATTGTGACTATGGAGAATGGTAAGATTGTTTCTGATACTATCCTTACAGGAGGTGCATAAATGGCCGAGATCCTTGCTTATATCCACAAGGACGGGTTCTTCCACCGGCTCCATCCATTTACCAAGATCGCATTCATACTCCTGTTCGGACTGATGTCCATTCTATCAACAAATTTACTGTTCCTCTTCCTCATGGTCATCGCCGTCCTCATCATTGCCTATGGTGCAAGCCTCAGTACTGAAGTGATGCAACAGTTTAAGCTGATAGCCGTCATGAGTGTCATTCTAATTGGACTCACCATTATCACGATGCCCAGTGGTGAAACGATTGGTCATATTATACCATCAGCAGTCCCGGTCATCGGAGGTAATTTCCCCATAACAACCGGAGCCATAGATTTCGGGCTTGTGCTCACCATGCGTTTCATGGTACTTATCTGCGTCTTCCAGCTCTTTGTGATCTCCACACAACCCCGGGATATTGTCCATACCATGGAGCGTATGAAAATTCCCATTGATTATACGCTGATGTTCCTTATCGCCCTTCGATTCATCCCCACCCTTCAGATTGAGGGTAAGCGGATTCATGAAGCACAACTGGCAAGAGGATATAACCCGGGATCGGGTATACTTGGAAAAGTCCGAAGTGTTGCGCCGATTGTGATTCCGCTTGTGTCTAATGCTCTTGCCCGGGCTACGGTGCTGGGGCTTACGATCGATATCCGGGGGTATCGCACCGGTATGCGGACACGGATCAGGGAGTTTGCATTCCAGACAAGAGATTATGGTACTATGGTGGTTCTCATTGCAGCGGGATGTGGATATACGATCTTAATTGTGCAACAGATTCTGTGATTTTCACAATTGGAAAAACAATATATTTTTTGAAAAAAATTATAATCATTCTGCCTTTTTGAAACATTATATTGAATTACTTTGAGAAATCTGATTTTTCTTTATCAAAAGAGATAAAAGTTATTTCCAATATTTTTAACCTAGAAAATAAGGGCAATTTAGCGATGGTTACAGAAACAGAATTTAAAATATTGACCATTTAATGCGGAGAAATTAAGACTAACTGTTGCACAAAACAGAAATGACCTTAAGAGAAAATTAAGTGAGAAAAGTTGTACGCCCCGGCCGGGACTTGAACCCGGGTCAAAAGATCCGCAATCTTCTAGGATGTCCACTACCCTACCGGGACAGGATTACTGTCTGCCTTACTTTAAACGCTGTCATCGCTTAAATAATTCACCGTGAAAAAAACGAATTGTTACGAGATTATAAAAAAAGGTATTAATCAAATAATTCTTTAATTGATATCCCTTCTCGTTTTACGGACAGATTTAATTTGCTGTAAGTCTAATTTCCCCCAAATTCGATAAGATAATTTCCCGTAGTGAGTAATTTTAAATGACGGGAGCGTTCCGAACCATATTGTTTTGTCTGGCCAAAACCATCCTGAAGGACAACCACTCCAGAATTCTTTTCCCTGATAATGACTTCAAACCATGCACTTGGATCGAGATAATCGGTTGACCGAGGACATCTTCCCGGCATTGTCACCGTATTTGCTGGTGACGGATCTCTTTCGGTAACATTTGCTGCGAAAACTTGAAAATCTATCACATAGGGGCATTTTTTAGATTGAATGATATTGCAGTTTCATTATAAGCAAATGGTTGTCTTTTAGCGAATATATGACAACATAATCCTCTTGAACCGTGGGTTAAGCGGGGGAAGTCCGGTATGCGAGAGTGATAGGTGTACCTGATGATGAAACGGGTGTAAGGTGTAATAAATGGAGTCACTTCGGTAACATATTCAGAACCCGAAGGGTTTGTAGTCTCCATGGAGGCAAACTGATTGGGATCGTAATTATCTACCGGTGTAACCTGTTGTTCAGCAGGGGGTGCAACACATCCGGATAGACATATTGAAAGAATTAATGTAATCCCAATAAAAAGATAGCCAATCGATTCTTTCATCAATCAATAGTTGAGTATTTCATCGTAATTAAGCATTTTTAAGAATCTGTCAGGAATTATTCAATTTTTCATACCGGGTAGAATAAGTCTCACTATACTTGCTGTGACCCCTTATTTCTTAAAAATGTGGATTTCTGGATTGTGATTGTCCATTTGGAACTCCCCTGGATGGTGATATCGCCATTGTAAGTGATCATCTCCGAATTTCTTAACAAATCATGATTATGGGAAACAAGAACTAGAGCAGATTCCGGGTCAAGAATCTCACGCATTTTTTCCCGGCAATTTTGAAAAATTTCTTACCAATAAGATAAGGATATGACCGGTCACACCCCAGGAACCTCTCATTGATATCCATAGAGAATAACGGTGTGGGGAGTGTATCGATCATATGTTATAAAAATCCCAACGGGTTTCCAAGTGCATACCTTACATGCTTCCACTCGTGATATCTGCCATAATAATACAACGTAAACGCGATAGATAAATATCAATCATACATTTATTATTACCACATCAACACTATACTGAGAAAAATTCCATAACGCTGCAACATCAATAGTGAACACAAAAACCGTAGCATGGAACAATAATCAAAAAGGAGGATCTTTTAATGGGGAATTATGTAAAAATATCCTGCATATTAGTCATTCTTTGTGCATTTCTGATTGCACCGGTAATGGCCGGAACAAAATATATGGCCGGCAGTCCGGAGTTGTCAGCATATATTTCAGGAACCAATGAGTTCAGCCCGGGAGATAGTACTCATATTACTATTGTTATTGAAAACACCGGGCTCAATGAATTCAAATTTATACAAAGTGGTCTTGTTGATCGCGATGATCTCCCGAACACTGCAAAATTCCTGACCGTGAAGTTACAACCTGGCGATGCGCCCCTTGTTATCAAATCCGATCCCCAGATGCTGGGCGATCTGAAAGGTGCTGCCAATGCAAATGCTGTTTTCACAACCAAGATCAATGCTGATGCACCGGCCGGGACCTATAACCTGCCCCTGGATCTCAGTTATACATATCTCTATACAGCAGAACAATATGGCGTTGATACGATCCAGTACTCTTACAAAACGGTAAACCAGTCAATTATCCTCCCTATAAAAATTAAACCGGATATATCGATCGATGTCATTTCAGCGGTTCCGGAACATCTGAATGTGGGAACTGAAGGCTACATCAACATGAAAATAAAAAATATCGGATCTGACAGCGGTTCAAAATCGATTGTAAAAATTATCAGAAATGGAAACAGCCCCGTCATCCCTACTGACAGCAGCGTATATATCGGGGACTTCCCGGCCGGAAGTATTGTGGAGTGCCGGTATAAAGTATCCGTTTCCAGTGATGCACAAAAACAAACCTATCCTATCGATGTGGTTGTAGTTTACCAGAATAATGAAGGGGACTTTATTACATCCCGAAGTGATACGTTCGGGGTATCGGTCGGGGGCAAAACAGATTTTACCGTTATCTCTCCTCCCGCTGAGATGAATCCGGGAAATAAGAATGTCATTACCGTTGAATTTAAAAATACCGGTGATACTACGGTCCGTAGTGCACAGGCACGAATAAGTGCTGTTGATCCTTTTACCAGCAATGATGATATCGCCTATATCGGGGATCTGAAACCCGGCGAATCCCGAACAGTATCCTATGTCATGAGCGTTGATCGTTCAGCAACCCTCAAGGAATATGGACTCGACTCGGAAATCCGGTACCGGGATGAACTCGATAATACCTATATCTCCGATACTATGAAAGTAAAGGTAAATGTGACTGCCCCTGCGGGTGTTACCGCTATCTTGTCTAACCCGATTTATCTTTCCATTATCGCTGCCGGAATCATTGGAGTCGTTTACCTGATTTACCATTTCCGGAAGAAAAAATAATTTTTTTTAACATAATGAGATTTTCGTAATGAATTTTTCTGAATTCCAGTCCTTTTTAATTATAGACAATTAATCCGGGCATCACTTTTCTTATATACTACATCAGACGTCAAAAAATATTAAATACGGTTCGATACAATGATTGAATACAAATTTAATTTACTTAAATCAACTTAATTTGTTCGATATCATAATTCAGATCTCAAAGGGTGATACTATGCATATCATGGAAGGATTCTTACCGTGGCAGTGGTGCCTGGTCTGGTGGATTGTCGCCCTGCCCTGTCTCATGCTCGGAATATACCAGTTAAAAAAAGTACTGGAAACTGATCGCGAAGCACTCCCCCTGCTCGGGGTGACGGGTGGATTTATTTTCATCCTGTCCTCCTTAAAACTCCCGTCAGTCACGGGCAGTTGTTCCCATCCAACGGGAACCGGGCTCTCAACCATATCCTTCGGTCCCTGGATCACCGCCGTTGTCTGTGCGATTGTTCTCCTGTTCCAGAGCCTGTTCCTTGCCCACGGGGGGCTTTCAGTGCTTGGAGCAAATATTGTCTCCATGGGTATTGTCGGACCGCTGGTGGGATATGGTGTATACCGGTTACTCCGGGACACTTCGGTAAATATCTACATCACGGTCTTTCTGGTAACGGCTCTTGCGGATATGTTTACGTACGTGACCACCTCGCTTGAACTGGCCCTTGCCTACCCGGCAGAGACCGGGGGGTTTGTCAGTTCATTCATGCTGTTCATGGGTATTTTTGCCGTTACCCAGGTTCCCCTTGCGATTCTCGAAGGTGTGATCCTTGCCCTCGTGTTCAAGTATATCGTGGCTCTTAAACCCGATATCCTGATCCGGTTAAAAATATTCTCAGAAGAAAAGATCAATGCGGCACGGAGTGAGATTTGATGGTATACCGGTATACGCTTGAACTCCTGACGGGTATTGCCATTATATCATTCTGCGCATTGTTCCTGTACACGAGCGCAACGATGAGTGACGCGGAATTTGCCGGGTCTGATAATGTCGGTTCCGGACTTATCGCAAAACTTTCCGGTAACCCCGTTGAAAGTTTTGAACCGTTGATCCCCCAGTGGCAGCCTCCAAGCGGGGAAATTGAGGCCTGCCTCTTTGCGCTTCAGGCTGCTGTGGGCGGGATTCTTGTTGGCGGTGTGTTTGGATATTGGATAGGGCAGAAGAAGAAAGCATAATCGGTAAAAAGAGAGAAGTGTACTATTATGTTTGAGGAACTTCTGGAAGATATAGCCCAGAAGAACGGACTCCGGGAAGTAAATGCCTATCTCAAACTGGCTGCCGGTCTCGGGGCAATCCTTCTCTGTCTCATCTCAACGAGTTTTATTGCCCCGCTTTTTATCGCAATTATTCTGACCGGCACCATTCTTATCCTTGCCCGGGTGGATGCCAGAACCTATGCCGAGCTCTTCATTGTACCTTTCTGGTTTGCAATTATGAGTGTAGCCGGTATTATCCTCATATCCGGAGGACATGATATTTTCTGGCATTGGGATATACTGACCTCATTCTCGCTGTCCATCACCCGCGAGAGTATAAACCAGGGGGTATTTGTTTTCTGCAGGGTTATTGGTGGGATGTCTGCGATGTGTTTTATTGCCCTGACAACTCCCATGACGGATATCTTCATCGTCATTCGCCGGTGCAGGGTTCCGGAAATAGTAGTTGATCTCATGATGATCATTTACCGGACCATTTTCATTCTCATGGACCAGGTGATACAGATTTACCATGCGCAGGTAATGCGTCTTGGTTATTCAACCTGGAAAGAATCCATTTACTCCTTTGCCTATCTTTGCGGAGCTGCATTTATTGCCAGCTGGGATGCTGGTGATGACCTTATCCGGGCAATGGATGCACGCTGTTATGATGGGAAATTTGCCCTGTTGGGTGAAAGCCGGCCTGTGGAACGGATACCTGGTTTAGCAGTTGTCGTATTTCTTGCATTATCGACAGCGGTTGTGATTGTATCCGGGACTATTACGATAATTTAGGGAGCAGAACATGAGCAGCATAATACTTGAAGCCCGTGATGTCCGTTACCGTTACCCCCGGGGAATGGAAGCAATCTGCGGGATCAGTTTCCATATACGTAAAAAAGAGAAGATTGCTCTCGTTGGTCCCAACGGCGCAGGTAAATCCACGCTCCTGACTATGTTCAATGGTATGATCCGGCCGGATTCTGGCATCTTACTTTTTGATAATCAACCAATACGTTATGATACTGCATCGCTGCGGATGCTTCGCAAACGTGTGGGTTTTGTCCTCCAGAACCCGGACCGCCAAATCATCGCTCCTACCGTGTACCAGGATGTGGCATTCGGGCCAACCAATCTTGGATATTGTGATGCGGAAGTAAAAGAAGCCGTTACCCGGGCTCTCCGGCATGTCGGGCTTGAAGGATTTGAACGACGTCCTCCTCACCAGCTTTCCGGGGGAGAGAAGAAACGGGTGGCAATTGCCGGCGTACTGGCAATGGATCCGGATGTGCTGGTGTTTGATGAACCTACCAGTGGTCTCGATCCATCGGGATCTGAAGATATTATGGAACTTCTCGATGAACTGAACAATGAAGGCAAAACTATCATCATCTCTACCCATGATGTTGAACTCGCATACCCGTGGGCTGATCGCGCCATCCTGATGCTTGAGGGGAAAATCCTCCATGAGGATATTCCTGAAGTGGCTTTTGGCAACCTTAAATCCGTTCGTTCAGCTCACCTGTCCATTCCGACTCTTCTTGAACTGCATATGGAACTGCAGAAACGGGGATTTTTGTTACCCGGCAAAAAACCCCGAACTGTTCTGGATATGATGCATTGCATTGAGACGTTATTCGAAAATTCCAGTAAAACCAGCAGGCACGGAATGATTTCTGTATACAATGTCGATCTGGACACCAATGAATATCTGTCAGAATGGCTGTCAATGCACAAGGGAATGTGTACCGGGGCTATGGGTACCCGGGCGAAACAGTGTGCAGAAAATTCCCGAATTCACCTGGATTTTACCTATGGTGTCATCGATAAATGTATTCTCAAAGCCCTGTTGGGAGAAGATTCCCTGATTATGACTACAGAGAGCATGGTCAAACGCGTTTACCAGCGAGTGGATGCCTATGGTCTGGAGAGTGGAGTCTTCATTCCCGTTCAGCAACTTACCCCTGAATTGAAAGGACTTAATGAAAAAAGCGGAGATGCACCATGAATCCGATACCCCGCATCGTTATCAGCCGGTACACACAGCGGATGTGGAAAGACAACGATAGCAAGCGGCATCATGGCTGCACTAACTCAACGGGGATTAAAAGTCCAGCCTTTCAAAGTTGGGCCGGATTTTATCGATCCATCACATCACACCCGGATCTGCAAACGCATTTCGCGGAATCTTGATCCTTTTATGATGGGTGAAGAGGGTTGCATTGACACATTTACCCGGGCAACTGAAGGTGCAGATATCGCAGTTATTGAAGGTGTCATGGGCTTGTATGACGGTGTGGATGGTTCTGATATGGCGAGCACTGCTCATGTTGCACGAATCCTGAAGGCCCCGGTTATTCTTGTTGTGGATGCCAAAGGCATGTCCCGGAGTGTTCATGCACTTATTGACGGTTACCGGCGATATGATCCAACTATCTCTTTTTCCGGGGTGATTCTCAACCGTATTGGCAGCCCACGGCACCGCTCGATGATTGAACCTTCCTTATCCATCCCCGCTTTCGGCTATATTCCCCGAAAGGAAGATCTTGCAGTGGAAAGCCGGCATCTTGGTCTCAGGATGGCACATGAATCGACAAGTATGGGAGAGTTCGGAAAGATTATCGAAGAAACCTGTAATCTGGATGCACTGTTAGGTGCTGCACATCAGGCACCACCCCTGAAAAAAACGATCAACCCCGGTAAAGATAAACAGGAAATTCATACAACGATCGGTGTAGCATTTGATGAAGCGTTTTGTTTTTATTACCAGGATAATCTTGATCGTCTTCAGATGGCAGGAGCAGAACTAGTTTTTTTCAGCCCAATGACGGGAAATCTTCCCGATGTTGATGCTGTGTATCTTGGTGGGGGTTACCCGGAACTCCATCTCGCTGCCCTCGAGTCGTCCCGGTGCAGGCAGGAACTGAAACAGGCGGCTGACTCTGGTATGCCGGTATATGGGGAATGTGGCGGGCTGATGTATCTGACCAAGGAGATTCGATCGGATAAAACTTACCGGATGTGCGATATCCTTCCAGCGAGTGCAGAGATGACCAAACGGATTCAGGCGCTGGGTTATGTTAAGGGGGAGAGTATGTCCGGTCCTTCTTTCCTTCCATCCGGCCAAAAAATAACGGGCCATGAGTTTCATTATTCACGGTTAGACCCCTCTGCTGATGCCCGGTATGCACTCCGGTTATCCCGCGGGAAAGGTATAGATGGCGGGAAAGACGGTTTGATTGTAAAGAATGTTCTCGGTTGTTATACCCATGCATATTTCACCATGAAATTTGCAGAATCCCTGATTGATGCGTCTTTACAGTTTTCGCGGCAATAATCAGATTTTTTCCGAAGCAGCACCTGAGAGAAATAAAGGGTTTGTTTCCGGAAAAAAGCGGGAATTTTTTTTAGTGTAAAAAAATTATCATCATTTTAATTTTTATAATACCGTTGTTCAAAGGTTCAAACAATGAAAAATATTGAGGTTTATTAACCAAACCCCGGGCTGACTGTCCATAGAAAAAATGTGAACCGTCCATTTTCTCCACAAGGGATATAATTGTCATACCGCGAAACTATCATCACCAAAATACTGGTGAAAATACATGCGCAGCGACGAAGTTAAAACCGGATACCAGCGGGCTCCCAACCGTTCGCTCCTGCGATCCCTTGGGGTCACTGAACGGGAGATGGGACTGCCATTCATAGGAATTGCAAATGCCTATAATACAATTGTCCCGGGGCATATCCATCTCAGGCAGCTTTCGGAGAAAGTCCGGGAAGGTATTGCTGCTGCCGGTGGCGTTCCGTTTGAGTTTGGGGTTATTGGAATATGTGATGGTATAGCGATGGGTCATGATGGTATGCGCTATTCGCTGCCATCGAGAGAAAATATTGCAGATTCCATAGAACTGATGGCCGAGGCGCACAAGTTTGACGGGATCGTCTGCGTGGGGACCTGTGATAAGATTGTACCGGGTATGCTGATGGCAGCTGCACGAACAAATATACCCACGATTGTTCTTACGGGTGGTCCGATGCTCTCGGGATTCCAGGATGGAAAAGATCTCTCTCTCATCGATGTGTTTGAGGGTGTTGGAAAAGTTGCCGCCGGGACCATGAGTGAAGCATCACTCTGCGAGCTGGAAAAATGTGCCATGCCCGGATGTGGCAGTTGCCAGGGCCTTTACACGGCAAATACCATGGCCTGTATGACCGAGGCAATGGGTATGTCACTACCCGGATGTGCAGCAACCCCGGCGGTCGATGCAGGAAAACTGCGTTTGGCCCGGGAAAGCGGAGAGGCCATACTCACCCTGGTAAAAAACGATCTTAAACCCCGTGATATCATTACGACAAAGAGCCTCAGGAATGCGATTCGTGTAGATATGGCATTGGGCGGCTCAACAAATACGGTTCTTCATCTTATGGCGATTGCCACTGAGGCCGAAGTACCCCTTACGCTTGAAGATTTTAACTTACTGGCGGAGTCTGTCCCCCATATCTGTCATATGCAACCCTCAGGACCGCACTCGATGCAGACGCTGTACCGTTCCGGTGGTGTCCCGGCAGTTTTACAACGCCTTGAAAAATACCTTGAACACTCTCCCAGCGTTTCCGGCAGGGATATCATTGAAATCGCACAATCCGCTATCATAAAAAATGGCACTGTTATCAGGACTGCTGAAGAATCCGGTAAGCCCGGCAGGGGGTCTTAAGATCCTGTCAGGTTCGCTGGCTCCGGATGGTTCTGTAGTAAAATGTGCCGCAGTTCCGCAGGCAATGTGGAAGCATAACGGGCCGGCACGGGTTTTTGACAGTGAACAGATGGCCATGAAGGCGATTCTTGCCCGGGAAATACGGGAAGGAGATGTAATAATTATACGGTATGAAGGTCCCCGGGGAGCACCGGGTATGCCAGAGATGCTTTCTCCTACCTCTGCGCTCATGGGACTGGGATACACAAAGGTGGTCCTGATCACGGATGGACGGTTCTCCGGTGGTACGCGGGGACCCTGTATTGGACATGTGGCACCGGAAGCTGCGGTTGGCGGGCCGATTGCCCTGGTTCATGAAGGCGATCGGATTGCTATAGATCTCTTTGCAAAAAGGATTGACCTCCTCATTGATCCGACAACCCTTGAACAGCGCCGTAAGATCCTCAAACCTCATACAAAGAAACTCACGGGTGTGCTTTCACGGTATGCAAAAACTGTTGAACAGGCAAACTTTGGTGCTGTACAGCGATAACTGGACGGATATAACCCGGTAATTTTTTTTAATTGTTGTATGAGTATTTTTACGCATTACGGCTCTGTTGAAATCCTATTTTCCAGCGATTCACTTCTTCTTCTTGCCTGCTTGGAGGGTGACCCCCCCTTTTTTAGAGGGTTTCAACAGAGCCCGCATTACATTAATGATTCAAGTGCGCATTTTTTTCAACTGCAGATTACTACAATACACAATACTGAACGGAAAAAATGAAACGTTTTTTCAGATTATATAAAAAACAATCTTGGCAATACCATCGCGGATGATGAAGAGCATTAAAAACCTTTAGATATTATACAAAAAATCGTTCAGATTTTCCGGATTACAATGAGGGCAGAAAGATAATTCTGCATGAAAAATTTTCAGATTTTCTAAGGGACACTGAAAAAAAAATACATTTTAAGAAAAAAATCTAAAAAAATTATTGAATGATTATGCAGTACCTGCCGCATCGTAGAGCTGGCAGACATACCGGGATATGAAAATGGTCCACGGGGCGATGAGACAGAGATAGACAATAAAGCCAAGGATTGGGATCATCTGAATAATTGAGACAATGATGCCAAAGATAATTGCTACAATTACAAGAACTACAATTGCGATGATGTAGGGAACCCAGCCGAGCTTGCCGATAGTTGCAAGGATTGCATTGAAATTAAATGCTTCACCAATACTTCCTGTTCTCGCAAACCGGACAATACCAATAATCTCAAAGACTCCGATGATGACACCAAGGACAAGCATGACAAGAAGTCCTATTGCCATTGCGCCAAATGCTGCCATCATTGCTGTTGAATCACCGGACATTATCGCAGCTGCGGATGCACCAATAACAACAATCCATACAATGATGAGTGGTATTGCATAAATGAGGGCAACGATGACATACTTGATACCATCTATGAAGAGGGTGCCCCAGTCTTCGACTTCAGGAGCGGGTTTTTCCCCTCTGAGAATTTTCATCGAATAGCCTGCAAGGGGAAGTCCAAGAAGGATTGTTGCTATAATCAGCATTACCCACTTGTTCCACTTGCCAACAACCGCTTCCTTTGCATATTCAAAGGATTCTCCAACCATGCTTCCATAATCCATATCAGTAAACCTCTATAATGGTGATTTTTCAATCATCCATGGATTCATCAGCCACAAACGATTTAAATAAGCTATGGCAACTTCGCAGAATATATATTTATCGCGTATTGTGCCAGAAAATTTAAAAAAATAGATAATGGGAACCTCATTCACCGATAAAACCAAAATTCTCTGAACTTTTACATTCTCCCTTTTGTTTCAAATGGTTTAAGTGTAAATGGGAACGACATGTAGATCTAAATTTTGGTGAAAATTATGGTTAAAGCAACTTTTGGTCTTGATGAGAACGTGGCATCAGCTGCGTGTTATGTACTAACATGGTTAACGGGAATCATCTTCCTCCTCATGGAGAAGGATAATAAAACGGTAAGATTCCATGCAATGCAGTCAATTCTTACCTTTCTTCCCTTAACGATTATCATTGTAATCATTGGTATGATTCCCTTCCTTGGGATTATCTCACTGCTGCTCTGGCTGGCCATGCTTATCCTCTGGATTGTCCTGATCATCAAAACTTTCCAGGGTGAGAAATTTTTGGTCCCCGTTGCCGGTGAAATGGCAGAAAAACAGATTATTTAATTTTTTCATTCAATGCAAATTGGGGTAAAGTGTTGTTTTTACCCTCCATTTTTTTTAAATAAATTTTCGGGTAATACGATTTGGATCATTTGTTCTGACACTCCCAAAAGATCTTTGGCAATGTCTCCGCCCCTGCAACTGTGGTGAACCCCATAGTGCGATAGATTCGCACATGGGTTTACAACACGAAAAAGGCACGTCGACAGTGTTATAGTTATTTTTTTTAATTATTGTTACAAAAAAATCAAAAAATCTTCATATGGGTGAAAAAAATCAGGGGTTTTTTTACCCCATTACCCAAAAAAAATTTCAATGTTTGAAATACCGTATTCCCGTAAAAACCATTGCCATCTGCAGCCGGTTCGCAGCTTCTATGACTTCTTTGTCACGGATTGAACCCCCCGGCTGGACAAGAGCAGTTGCCCCGGCTTGTGCTGCAACTTCAAGGGTATCAGGGAATGGCAGGAAAGCATCTGATGCTACCGCTGAACCTTTGAGAGAAGAACATGCTTTCTCAATTGCAATCTTCGCTGAATCGACCCTGCTCATCTGACCGGCCCCGATTCCCAGTGTACGGTTCTGGTTTGCAAAAATAATGGTGTTACTTTTTGTGTGTTTGCAGACTTTCCATGCCAGTTGGAGAGATTTCATCTCATCTGGAGTTGGATCCCTGTCTGTAATTACTTCCCAGTGCTCTTTGTATTCGGGAGTCCGCTGGACAAGCACTCCTCCATCAATAGTACGAATTTCATCAGCAGGAGATGGAAGAGGAAGAACGAGCACCCTCATTGTTTCTTTTTTGCTCATGACAGAGAGCGATTCCGATGAGAATGATGGTGCCACAACCACCTCGACAAATGTTTTGCAGATCTCTTCGGCTAAAACCCGGTCAACTTCACGGTTTAATGAAATGACGGATCCGTATGAAGAAACCGGGTCAACATCCCGTGCTGAAATATATGCATCCATCAGATTTGCTCCGACAGCCACACCACACGGATTATTGTGTTTGACAATTACTGCAGCTGGTTCTTCAAACTCTCTTAAAAGACCCGTTCCTGCATTCACATCAAGATAGTTATTATAAGACATCTGCTTGCCCTGAATGGGCTCAGTGCCGGCAATACCGCTGGTCCCATAAACGGCAGCCTGCTGGTGGGGATTTTCTCCATATCTCAGAGTGCGGCCTCCTGTGAACTGAAGGGAGAATGTAACGGGGAATGGATCTTCGAGCCGGTAAAGATAATTGCTAATCGCTGCATCATAAGCAGCAGTCCGGGCGAATGCTTTCCTCGCCAAATTCAGTCGCATTTCAACCGTTATTTCATTGTTCTGGATTGCATTCACGAAATCCTGGTAATCTGAAGGATCAACAATAACTGCAACATCACGGTAATTTTTTGCTGCAGCTCGTATCATAGCGGGTCCCCCGACATCGATATATTCTATCAGGGCTTCGAGTCCCATTCGTTGTTGTGCCATTTTTTCAAACGGGTACAGGTTAACAACCAGCAGATCAATGCGGTTGATACCATGTTTTAACATAACCGCATCGTCAATCTGTCGCCGTCCCAGCAGTCCCCCGTGAACTTTGGGATGGAGGGTTTTGACTCGTCCATCCATCATTTCAGGAAAACCGGTGTAACTCGAAACCTCAGTAAAAGCAATTCCGGCTTCCGCAAGTGCCTTTCCCGTTCCTCCTGAACTCATAATATTATACTTTTGTTTGATCAATTCTCGCGCGAGATCAAGAATCCCTGTCTTATCCCAGACAGACAGTAGTGCCCACTTCATGGTGTATTGTATGCAGTACAGGAAAGAAAAAGGTATGCAGATTCCACGAATGATTACAATTGTTCACCGGATTTTTCAGATTTTTTGCATGTTATTTTTTTCAAAAAACCTGCTAAAACAAATCCAGATATCTAAAATTCAAGGTTCGATTGGATATCTGGATGTAAATTCAAGGGTATAATTATTATGGAGTTGATTTTGCCTCCCGATTGTCAAATGAGTTCCATTTCTGCGAATGCAGTTTATGGATTATGTGAATATTTATATAGAACTACAATACAACAGATATTAGAAAAACGTAAAGGTTGCACTATGAATGATGCAGAACGTAGTGAAGAACAGACCGGCGAAGAATATACCGGTATTTCGGATACCGCCTCTTCAGGCAGCCAGACGGATTCACCCCCTCTGGATGAACAGAAGAAAGCCTTAGCCGAACTCAATGATCGGTACTTGCGTCTTGCTGCGGATTTTGAAAATTTCAAAAAACGCACAGCACGTGACCGGGAAACGATTACGAATCTTGCGAATGAACGATTTGCAATCGATATTATTGAAGTTCTCGATAACTTTGAACGGGCGATAAAAGCAGATGACTCTCACCTTCGCGAAGGTATTGTGCAGATAGAACAACTGCTCTATTCACAGTTGCAGCGTCATGGTATTACACCATTGGATGCTCTCAAAAAATCATTCAATCCCGCAGAGCATGAGGCAATTGCACATGTGCCTTCCGATGAACCGGAAGGAATCGTTGTTGATGAAGTGGCACGAGGGTATCGTATGCATGACAAGGTAATCCGGTACGCAAAAGTTGCAGTATCCAAAGGAAACCAATGATCAGGAGGTAAAAATATGGCAAATGATAAAGTACTTGGTATCGATCTGGGAACAACGTATTCCTGTATGTCTATCATGGAGGCGGGAAAACCAATCGTTATCCCGAATTCCGAAGGTGGACGAACAACCGCATCAATAGTTGCTTTTACAAAAGATGGCGAGCGGTTAGTCGGCAGTCTGGCAAAGCGGCAGGCCGTGACCAACCCGCTGCGGACAATCCAGTCCATTAAGCGCAAGATGGGAAGCAGCGAAAAGATCAAAATTGATGACAAGAATTACACGCCGCAGGAAATCTCGTCGATGGTCCTGCAGAAATTGAAAATTGATGCTGAAGCCTATCTCGGGGAGAAGATCTCAAAAGCGGTCATCACCGTTCCGGCATATTTCAATGATGCACAGCGCCAGGCAACCAAGGATGCCGGCAAGATTGCGGGACTGGATGTGCTTCGTATCATCAACGAGCCTACTGCAAGTGCTCTCGCTTATGGTATTGACAAGGAACAGGATGCAACGGTCCTTGTCTATGATCTTGGCGGTGGAACATTCGATGTCTCGATCTTAACCCTGGGCGATGGAGTATTTGAAGTTAAATCAACTGCCGGCAATAACCATCTTGGCGGCGATGATTTCGACCAGCGGGTTACCGATTTCCTTGTCGAAGAATTCAAGAGGAAAGAAGGTATCGACCTGCGCTCGGATCCCTATGCGATGCAGCGGTTGCGGGATGCCTCAGAAAATGCCAAGATTGAGCTTTCACAGCGCCAGAGCACCAACATCAACCTGCCTTACATCACCCAGGACAAGAGCGGTCCGAAATTCTTAAACATCGATCTCACCAAGGCAAAACTCGAACAACTGATTGGTGATCTGGTGGAATCAACGGTCGGACCGGTAAAGCAGGCACTCAGTGATGCCAAGCTGGAAGCAAAGGATATCGATCACGTCCTTCTCGTTGGGGGTTCAACCCGTGTCCCGCTCGTTCAGGACACCGTAAAGAAGCTCCTTGGAAAAGAGCCGGATAAGGGACTTAACCCTGATGAATGCGTGGCACTCGGTGCTGGAATCCAGGGAGCGGTTCTCACCGGTGAAACAAAAGATATTGTCCTGCTGGATGTCACGCCGCTCACTCTCGGTATTGAAACACTTGGTGGCATTGCAACCAAACTTATCGAGCGCAATACGACAATACCCACCCGGAAAAGCCAGATCTTCTCTACGGCTGCCGATGGCCAGACCAGTGTCGAGATCCATGTAGTCCAGGGAGAACGGGCATTGGCAAAAGACAACTTCACCCTGGGCAAATTCCAGTTGACCGGCATTCCCCCGGCTCCCCGTGGCATTCCTCAGGTTGAAGTCACGTTTGATATCGATTCGAACGGTATCATCCATGTATCCGCTAAAGATCTGGGCACCGGCAACCAGCAGGCCATCTCCATCAAAGGTGACAAGAAACTTTCTGATGAAGATATCAAGAAGATGATGGATGCCGCCAAGATGTTTGAAGACGAGGATAAACAGAAGCGGGATGAAATTGAACTGCACAACCAGGCTGACACCGCTGTCTTCACCGCTGAAAAGATGCTCAAAGAGAGTGGTGACAAACTCGAAGCGGAAGATAAACAGAAAGTTGAAGACAGTGTTGAGGCAGTGAAAAAAGCTCTCGCTGATGACAACCTGGATGAGATTAAAAAGTCCATGGAAGCACTCACCGAAGCCGTATATGCTGTGACCACCAAGATCTATCAGAAGGTTCAGGCAGAACAAGCTGCACAACAGCAGCAGGCATCCGGGGCCGGAGTCAGCCAAATCCGGATGCCAAGGATGATGACAATGTCGTCAATGCAGATTACAAGGTAAAAGAAGAGTGAATTAAAACATGGGCGCAGGAGATTATTACGACATACTTGGCATACCACGGAATGCCGATGACAAGGAAGTAAAGAAAGCATACCGCAACCTCGCCCGTAAATATCATCCGGATGTCTGCAAAGAGCCCGGTGCCGAAGATAAGTTCAAGCAGATAAATGAGGCTTACAGCGTCCTTTCCGATGAACAGAAGAAAGGCCAGTATGACAATATGGGTCACGAAACCTATACTAATGCCTCAAAAGGCTCCTATTCCGGGGGAGGTCATGGTGGCGGAGGATTCTCTGCCGATTTCTCCGGTTTTGGGGATATTTTTGATTTCTTTGGTGGTGGCCAGCGACGTTCGGGCCCCCAGCCGGGCGCCGATCTTCTCATGCGGATCCAGATCCGGCTCGAGGATGCAGTTTCAGGCTTGGATCGCGAGATCGAAGTGATGCATACTGAACCATGTACTAAATGCAGCGGATCCGGTAGCGAGACGAAACGTCTCAATACCTGTCCACGTTGTGGCGGTACCGGGCAGATGCGACAGACTGCACAGTCTTCATTTGGCCAGTTTGTCCGGATGATGCCCTGCAACCAGTGTGGCGGGAAAGGGAAAATTCCTGAAAAGGTATGCAAAGACTGCCGTGGTTCCGGCCATTCCCGTGTCAAGCGAAAAGTATCTGTTCATATTCCGGCCGGTATCGATAATGGCATGCGACTACGGATGGAAGGTTATGGCGAAGCCGGGGATTATGGCGCTGCAAACGGCGATTTGTTTATTGAAGTGTATGTCCAGTCACATGACCGCTTTGTAAGGAGCGGTGATAATCTTGAGACCACTATTGAAATCAGTCCTGCACAGGCTGCGCTTGGAACCTCCATGGAAATCGAGACCATTGACAAACGTCATCTCGATCTCAAAGTGCCTGCAGGAATACAGTATAATACAGCATTAAAAATCGGTGGCGAAGGGGTAAAGCGCCGCGGGCATCCCGGAGATCTCCTTGTCCGGGTAAAAATTGTTACCCCGAAATCCCTGAGCAATGAACAAAAAGAACTTTACCAGAAACTTGCTGATATCGAAGGAAATTCTACCGGTGGCGGGGGATTTTTCTCAGGCTTTATGGGAAAGAAAAAGGGAAAAAAGTAAAACTCAATTCTTTTTTTTACGTATTTTTAATACACCAGTTTTTAGTTTCAGAAAGGTAATTGGATAAGGATGAGACTGCTCTTTGAGCTATCCGGGGAAAACCCCACATTACCATTCGCAGAACTGGCATGTGTTGGTACAATTCTCGATCAGCGCCTGCAGGTTGCTGTTGCAGAGTGCCCTGTTCCGGAAGATGCACACCGGCTTGCTATGACCCATGTGGTGCTCCAGTATCTCGGTGAATGTGATCCAACTATTCCCGCCTTCACCGCATTACTCAAAGAACTTGCCATAAGTACAACAAATACCTTTGCCGGACGGGCAAAAAAAATTCATAGTCACTGCAACAACCATAATCCCTCCTCACAACGGCAGTACGAACGATTAATTGGGGATATGATTTCTGGTCCGGTATCTTTGAACAACCCAGAGATCGAATATCGTGTTATCCTCTCTGAAGACAAATGTTATTTTGGGAAAGTCCTCTTTTCCATCAACCGTTCCGGGTATGATACAAGAAATCCTGGTAAACGCGATTTCTTTCATCCGGGTGTTATGATGCCAAGGATGGCGAGGACGCTGGCAAATATCGCTGGGGTTCAGGCTGGAGACCAGGTTCTCGATCCTTTCTGCGGAACCGGGGGAATTCTTATTGAGATTGCATTGTTGGGGGCAGTGGCTGTTGGTAGTGATTTCGATCCATTGATGGTACAGGGAAGCCGGCAGAACATTTCCCATTCTTCGGTCCTGCTTGCTGATGCCACACAGTTACCTTTTCAGGATCATTCGATTGATTCAGTTGTCACCGATTTGCCCTATGGTCAGTCAGTCTGCATAAAAAAAACCGATACCATGGATAATCTCTATGCTGGTGCACTGGATGAAGTCGCGAGGGTCCTTAAAAAAGGGCGTCGGGCAGTTATTGTTACCCACCGGGATATTTCCGGCATAGCCCGACAGCATATGACCATTCTTCAGCAGCACGAACAGCGCGTGCATAAGAGTCTTACACGGCGCGTTCTTGTTCTTGAACACTAACCGACCCGTTTTTTAAAGAATTATTTAAGGTGCATTCACGCCAGATATGATCCGGCTGTTATGTACGCAAAAAAAATAATGTCCACAGGATTTTTCATCATCATCTTTCTCCTTCTTTGTACCCTGCCGGTCCTGGCATATTCTCCTGAAGCTGCCGACATGGTACGAACAGGGAAACTCACTGATGAAAAATAAAAATTACACTCAGGCAATTGGAGCTTATGATGAGGCGATTACTCTTGCACCCGATTATTATGAGGCATGGAATGGCAAAGCCGATGCCTTAAACCGGGCACAACAGTTCAGTGAGGCACTCGCTGCATCGGATACCGTGCTGTCTTTGAATCCTGAATATGTGCAGGGATGGATTAACCGGGGTTACATTCTTTACAATCTTGGCAGGTATGATGACGAATTAAAAGCCTATGAAAAAGCCATATCCATTGATCCTTCAAGCCCTGATGCATGGTTCAATAAAGGCTATTCCCTTGCAGGGATGAAACGGTATGATGAAGCCATCACCGTCTTTGATAAAGTCCGCACCCTCGATCCTGACTATCCAAATCTTGCCGCCAACCGGCGTATCGCAGAACAGAGTCGCGATGCAGCTTCACCGTGGTATGTTAAAAATGCTTTTACCTTAGGAATTATAGCCTTTTTTACCATTGGGGCAATAGCATGGGTTATTTCCGTAAGGAAAAAATACTAACTCTTTTTTGATAACTGGTTTTTTCCCATTCCCTTAAAAAATTGAGACATGGATGCAGGACCAGAACCGGACTATCGGGATTTATCGTAACAGATCTGTGCATCTTCATGCTTGCCGATTGTATCCAGTATACTGCCAATATCCTTCCAGACCTCTTTGCGCGTTGCATCCAGTTCCAGTGCACGCTTGAATGCAGTCAGGGCATCCGGATATTTTCCCAGTTCCTTTAAAGACTGTCCCTTGTGAATCCATGCATCCACAAATTCAGGCTGGAGGGTAATCATATCGTTGTATGCCCCTACCGCCTCAGTATATCGTCCCAGTGCATCAAGGGCACTGCCCTTGGTGAAGTGAGGCTATGGAAAATGTAGGATCGATTGTGATGGCCTGATCGTATGAGTCCAGTGCAGCTTCGTCTTTATTCTGACCTGCCAGTGACATTCCATGACGAGTCCAGCCTACGACATTTTCGGGATCGAGTGCAAGGCCATGTTCGTATGCAGATTCCGCTTCTTTAAACTTCCCCAGATCGTAAAATGCGTTGCCTTTACCCAACCATGCTTCGGCCAGCGTTTTATCCTGTTCAATTGCCCTGTCAAAGGAATCGATGGCATCACGAGTCATACCCAGTTCAGCAAGGGCAATACCTTTGTGAGTGAATGTGGTCGCGGCGTGATCAATTTCAAGTGCCCGATCATAGGACTGGATAGCTTCCCGGTATTGTTCGAGTGCTGCATAAGCAATACCCCGGTATGCATATATTTCGGCTGAACGGGGTTTATTTTCCAGCGCATGGTTGTACGCGGTGATAGCAGCATCAACATTACCCAGCTCCACATATGCCCTCCCCATCCAGAAGAATGCGGGTGCACAGGTTGGAGTGATCTCGATTGCATGCTCTAATGCGGAAATGGCCTCGTCATAATTGCCCAGTGTGAATAAGACTCTGCCTTTTTCATAAAGCGCATTGGCAAATCCGGGATTTAATGCCAGCAAACGATCGAATGCGGTAATTGCATCTTCAGGATTCCCGTTGCGTATCAGGGCAAGACCTTTTTCATAGAGTGCTTCTTCAGAATCAGGTTTAATTGCAAGTGCAGCATCAAAAGCCGCAATTGCATCTTCATACTGTTGAATACGTGCAAGGGCAATTCCCTTGTACTGGAATGCCTCGCAGTACCGGGAATTTAAGGTCAGTGCTTTTTCGAATAACGAGATCGCATCTTCATATTGTTCCCGGTGAACCAGTGCAACACCTTTATGATAATACGCCTCGGGATAGTCTGGCCGGTATTCGAGCGCGAGATCAAAAGCATCAATCGCTTCAGTATATCGTTTGAGCTGGATCAGGGTAATCCCGCGGTATAAGTAAGGAACTGCGTACGTGGCGTCAATTGCAACAGCACGATCAAAGCAATCCAGTGCCGAATCATAATTGTCCAGATGGGTCTCTGCAATACCCCGATAGAGCCACGAATCCGCAAAAGTCCCATTGTATGTGAGTGCCTTGTCAAAAGCGCTAATGGCTTCATGATACATTGAAAGACCAGACAATGCCTGGCCTTTCTGGAAATAGGCTTCAGCGCATTTTGGCCGGAAAGACAGGGCTGCGTCAAGGTTCCTGATCGCTTCCTGGTACCTGCCCAGTCGAACATTTGAGACCCCGAGATTGTAATGTGCACGAGCATCCCTGCTATCGATACCCAGTGCCTTGTGATAGGAGCTGATTGCTTCCTGATCTTTTGATAATGCAGAAAGTGCGATTCCCTTTGCGGTCCAGATCATGGCTGCAGTCGGCCGGATACGCAGAGCAGGATCGAATGCGGCAATTGCATCTTCATACCGCCCGAGTCGTATCAGCGTCTGTCCTTTCTGGTACAGGATATCAATATTTTTTGGTTCAATTGAAAGGGCATTATCGAAAGATAATATTGCCTCAGTATACATTTCCAGTTGGAAAAGGGAACGCCCTTTATTGAAAAAGGCCAGCGTATAATCGGGACGTATCTCCAGCGCCCGGGCAAATGCTTCAATTGCATCTTCATATCCCCCGAGTGCGAAGAGTGCACTTCCTTTCAGGTACCATGCATCAGCATTGGATGGATCGATCTCCAGTGTCTTCACATAGGCTTCGATTGCATCATTGTATCGTGCGAGTTCGGCCAGAGCCCGCCCGCGATACAACCATCCGTCGATTGATTGTGGGTTGATCCGGAGCATGTGGTCGAATGCCTCAATTGCATCGGTCTGCCGCCCGGTAGCAGAAAGGGATAATCCTTTGTTGTAATATGCCAGATCATTGCCTGCATCAAGATCGATGTTTTTATTAAATGCGATTATGGCATCTTCGTACCGTCCCAGACGCGCAAGTGCAAGCCCTTTATCGAAATACACTGCAGCATAATTTTTCTCAATTGTTAGCGCTTTATCAAATGTTTTTACAGCCTCCCGGTACATGCCGAGAGAGGCCAGTGATCTGCCCTTGTCATAAAGTGCTTCACCAAATGCAGGATCAATTTCCAGTGCCAGGTCGTGCTCTTTTGCGGCCTCTTCAAATCTGCCGAGACGGTAGAGTGCCATTCCCTTGAAGTGATGCGTTTTTGCATGTGCAGGATCAAGCGAGAGAGCCTTGTTATATACGGCAATTGCCTCTTTTGTCCTGTTGAGAAGATCCAGAGAGCGTGCTTTGTTGTATACGGCGGCAAAATTATCCGGTTGGAATATCAGGCATTGATTGAATGCATTTAGGGCTTCATCATGCCGGTTGATCTTTGCAAGGATAAGCCCCAGTTCCAGCCATGCAGTCGGATTATCGGGAGTAAGGGTGAGCAGTTGCTCGTAGGAATCTGCAGATTGGGAAAAATCTCCCGTTTCAGCTAAAGCGGCCGACCGATAGTAGAGTGCAGATGTATTATCCGGTGCTGCTGCAAGAGACTCATCCAGCGCCTTGACAGCCTCTGCAAACTTTTTAAGATTAAACTGGGCAAGACCTTTTTCATACAATGCACCTGCATCACCGGGTTTGAGTTGAATGGCGTGATCAAATGCAGTGATGGCATTTTCCATCTTTCCAAGACGGGCATAGCTCATACCCTGTTCAAGGAATGCCCGGTAAGATTCAGGATTATATGTAATCGCTTTGGTGAATGCATCAATTGCATCTTCGTAACGCTTGAGATGCAGGAGTACTGAACCTTTCTCAACCCAGACGTCAGGATTCGTTTCATTAAGGGTAAGTGCTGCGTCAAAAGCAACCCCCGCCTCATCATACCTGCCAAGGATTACAAGGGAAAGTCCCTGTTCATAGGAAGGTTCATAGTTCAGGGGGAGATTTGCTGCCGCTTCTGCAAGAATTTCTGTGGATTCATCATACCTTTTAAGAGAAGTTAGCGCACGTCCTTTTTCAAAAAGAACCTCTCCATTATCCGGTTCACGTCCCAGAGCGATATCAAGTATATGGATAGCGTCTTCATATTTTTTAAGTCGCCTTAATATCTTCCCCTCGAACAGGAGGTGAGGGATATTATAGGGATCACCGCCCCTCGCTCTTTCTAAGGCTGCAACAGCATCGTTATCCTTTCCAAGACGTTCATAGGCAAATCCGGTGTGGTACCATGCTATGGCATGTTCCGGATCGTACGAAAGCATTCCTGACAATACGGTTATTTCGTCATCATATTGACCGAGTTCTTCGAGTGCAAGTCCTTTGGCCAGATAAGCCTTGGCAAAAGCCGGATCACAGTTAATCGCCCTGTCGAATGATTGTACCGCATCTTCATATTTACCTAATATCACATACGTGCGACCTAACGCAAAGTGTCCATCCCTCTTATTCTCATCAAGAGACAGTGCCCGTAAAAATGCAACAGCGGCATCTTCAAATCGTGATAACCGGAAAAGCGCACAGCCTTTCTCGAAACTGGGATCATATATCCGGGGATTGAGATCAGACTGCCTTTTCAAAAGCGTCCGCAGCTTTGTCGAACTGGCTGGTTTCCATGAGGGCCAGACCTTTGTTATACCATGCATCATAGTTACTTTCATCGAGACTGATTGCCGCATCAAATTCCCCTATCGCAGCTTTGAATTTTTTTATGTGGGTGAGTGCTATGCCCTTGTAATAATGAGCAGGGGCATATGATGCATTAACTGAGAGTCCTTTTTCAAAGGCTGTAATGGCCTCCTTGTAACAGGAAATACGGAGATTAGCGCGACCCATGTCAAAAAATGCGGTAGCAAAAAACGGATCGATTGCAGTTGCACGTTCAAATGTAATGATTGCATCAGTATCCCGGTCCAACCGTGTAAGGGCAATTCCCTTGTCATAACAGGCATTGGCATATTTCGGGTTAATTGCAAGGGCGTGATCATACGATGCTACCGCTTCTTCAAATCTGCCAAGTTCAAAGAGGGCTATTCCACGATCATACCATCCGTTTGCTGATCCGGGCCTGAATTCAAGAGCACGGGTTAATGCATCAACAGCGGGTTCGAACTCTCCAATCGACAGATGTGCGCTTCCTTTCCTGAACCATGCAGGGGCACATGCC
Source organism: uncultured Methanomicrobiales archaeon (assembly GCA_963732285.1). Lineage (GTDB taxonomy): Archaea > Halobacteriota > Methanomicrobia > Methanomicrobiales > Methanospirillaceae > Methanoregula. Next base: position 198,012 of record CAVSYT010000003.1, read on the forward strand.
GGATCAGCAGAAAGCACTCGCTCAAAGCACTGTATTGCATCAGGACGTTTTCCCAGTTCAATATATGATTTGCCTTTCCTGAACCATGCAGTAGTGTTCTCCGGTTGTAATGCAAGAGCCCGGTCAAATGCTTCCAGTGATTCTGCATATCGTTCACATGCATAGAGTGCAATGCCTTTAAGGATCCATACCTCGATCCTGTTATTTTCACGTTCCAGTGAAGATTCGATAGGAATAAGGGCATCATTAAACCGTTGGAGTTTTGTCAGGGCAAGCGCACGCTGGTACATAACGGTCGCATCTTCAGGAGTATGCTCCAGCATCTGATCAAATTCCTGAAGGGCGTTTTCATGTTTGCCAAGATGTGCATAGGCTAAGCCGGAATGGAATATTGCATCATGTATTGAAGAGTCGTGTGTCAGTGCTGTCTTGAATTCCCGGATTGCCTTTTCATATTTTCCTGTTGCATTCAGTGCCAGTCCTTTCTGGTAATGTGCTCCGGCATGTTCAGGTACATATTCCAGAGTATAATTGAATGATTTGATTGCGTCAGGATAATTCTCAAGGTGTATAAGTGCCAGTCCTTTTCCATACGCTGCGTCAGCGAATGCCGAATCCAGGGATAACGTCAGGTCATAGGCACTGATGGCATCTTCATACTGTCCGAGTGCATTAAGTGCCTGACCTTTTCCAAACGATGCATGAGCATCTTTTGGATCGAGTTCCAGTGTCCGGTTAAATGCATCAACAACACCTTGGAAATCTTCCAGCAATGTCAGTACCTGTCCTTTCTCAAACCAGGTAGCCGCATCATCAGGTGCAAGATCGATTGAACGGTTAAGGGATGTTAATGCCTCCGTGTATCGGCCGGTTACAAGGAGTGCATGCGCCCGGTTAAACAGGATTTGTGCGTCATCCTGGCCGAGCATAATCGCCTGATCAAAAACAACAACCGCTTCTTCATACCGTTCGAGTGTAGCAAGTACGAGTCCTTTCTGATAAGCGGCATCTGTAAGCTGAGGATTGAATTCAAGAGTGATATCGAATGCGGAAAGGGCTTCTTCGAACCGGTTTAGTTTTGTTAATGCAAGCGCCCTTTGGAACAGAACCTTTACGTCGATGGGGGATACCTCAAGTATCTGATCAAATGCACGAAGGGCTTTTTCGTACCTGTCAAGATGTGCATATGCTAACCCGGACTGATAAATTGCATCAGAAATTGATGCATCATGTGTCAATGCTGTTTTGAATTCCCGTATTGCTTTCTCGTATTTTCCTGTTGTATTGAGTATCAGACCTTTCTGGTAATGTGCTCTGGCATGTTCCGGAATATATTTGAGAGTATAATCAAATGATTTGATTGCATCAGGATAATTTCCAAGGCGTATAAGTGCAAGTCCTTTTCCATATGCTGCGTCAGCGAATGCCGAATCCTGTGACAATGTCAGGTCATAGGCAGTGATTGCTTCATCATCCTGTCCAAGCGCAAACAGTGCCTGGCCTTTTCCAAATGCTGCATGAGCATCCTTTGGATTCAGTTCGAGTGTACGGTTAAATGCATCAACAGCACCGTTGAAATCTTCCAGCAGTGTCAGTACCTGTCCTTTCTCAAACCATGTCAGCTGCATCATCAGGTGCGAGTTCGATCGAGCGGTTCAGGGAGTGCAATGCGTCTGGGTATTGACCCGAAACCAGAAGCGCATGTCCCCTGCTGAACAGGATCTTAGCGTTTTCTCCACCAATGGTAAGCGCGTGATTGAAAGCGCTAATCGCCTCATCATTCCGGCTAAGGATAAAAAGTGCCAGTCCTTTATGATAGGCGGCATTCTGAAACTGTGGGTTGAGTTCAAGGGAACGATCGTATGCGGGAAGGCTTTCTTCGAATCGTTCAAGTCTTTGGAGTGTCTCTGCCTTTTCGAACCATGCTGCAGTGCATGAACTGTCATTTGCTATTGCATTTTCAAACGCGTTCAAGGCATCCTCTAACAGGTTCAACTGTGAATAACCCTGACCTTTGTAATACCATGCTGCGGAATTTTGAGAATTATGAATTAGTGCCGTCTTGAATTCTTCAATTGCCTTTTGATAATTACCTGTTGCATTCAGTGCCCGTCCTTTCTGGTAATGTGCACCTTCATGGTCAGGAACATACCCGATAGTATAATCAAATGATTTGATTGCGTCAGGATAATTCCCAAGGCGGGCAAGGGCAAGTCCTTTTCCATACGCAGCATCAGCAAATGTTGAATCCAGGGATAAAGTCAGGTCATAAGCAGTGATCGCATCTTCATCCTGCTTTAGGGTAAACAATGCCTGACCTTTTCCAAATGCTGCATGAGCATCCTTTGGATTCAGTTCGAGTGTACGGTTAAATGCATCAACAGCACCGTTGAAATCTTCCAGCAGTGTCAGTACCTGTCCTTTCTCAAACCATGTAGCTGCATCATCAGGTGCGAGTTCGATCGAGCGGTTCAGGGAGTGCAATGCGTCTGGGTATTGACCCGAAACCAGAAGCGCATGTCCCCTGCTGAACAGGATCTTAGCGTTTTCTCCACCAATGGTAAGCGCGTGATTGAAAGCGCCAATCGCCTCATCATTCCGGTTAAGGATAAAAAGTGCCAGTCCTTTATGATAGGCGGCATTCTGAAACTGTGGGTTGAGTTCAAGGGAACGATCGTATGCGGGAAGGCTTTCTTCGAATCGTTCAAGTCTTTGGAGTGTCTCTGCCTTTTCGAACCATGCTGCAGTGCATGAACTGTCATTTGCTATTGCATTTTCAAACGCGTTCAAGGCATCCTCTAACAGGTTCAACTGTGAATAACCCTGACCTTTGTAATACCATGCTGCGGAATTTTGAGAATTATGAATTAGTGCCGTCTTGAATTCTTCAATTGCCTTTTGATAATTACCTGTTGCATTCAGTGCCCGTCCTTTCTGGTAATGTGCACCTTCATGGTCAGGAACATACCCGATAGTATAATCAAATGATTTGATTGCGTCAGGATAATTCCCAAGGCGGGCAAGGGCAAGTCCTTTTCCATATGCAGCATCAGCAAATGTTGAATCCAGGGATAAAGTCAGGTCATAAGCAGTGATCGCATCTTCATCCTGCTTTAAGGTAAACAATGCCTGACCTTTTCCAAACGAGGCGTAGGCATCCATTGGATCCAGTTCGAGTGTACGGTTAAATGCTTCAACAGCACCGTTGAAATCTTCCAGCAGTGTCAGTAACTGTCCTTTCTCAAACCATGAAGCTGCCTCGTCGGGTGCGAGTTCGATCGAATGGTTCAGGGATGTTAATGCCTCCGGGTATCTGCCAGTTACAAGGAGTGCATGCGCCCGGTTAAACAGGATCTTTGCGTCATTCTGGCCGAGTTCAATTGCATGATCGAAAGCAACAATTGCTTCATCATATCGTTCAATGGTCGCAAGCACGAGACCTTTCTGATAAGGTGCATCTGAAAGATGTGGATTGAATTCGAGGGTGATATCGAATGCGGAAAGGGCTTCTTCCAACCGGTTAAGTTTTGTTAAAGTGAGCGCCCTTTGGTACAGGTACTGTTGCATCTGTCGGCGTAAGTTTGAGTATTCGATCAAAAGCACGCAGTGCATGCTCATACCTGCCAAGTTGTGCATATGCCAATCCTGACTGGAAAATTGCATCCTGTAATGAAGAATCATACGTTAATGCTGTCTTGAATTCCTGAATTGCCTTTTCATATTTTCCAGTTGCGTTCAGTGCCAGTCCTTTCTGGTAATGTGCTTTGGCATGTTCAGGAATATATTCGAGAGTATAATCGAATGATTTGATTGCATCTGGATAATTTCCCAGACGAACAAGTGCAAGTCCTTTTCCATATGCTGCTTCAGCGAATCCGGAATCCAGTGTTAATGTAAGATCATAGGCAGTGATTGAACCATCATCCTGTCCCAATGCATATAATGCCTGAGCTTTCCCGAATGAAGCATGAGCATCCTTTGGATTCAGTTCCAGTGTTTTTTCAAATGCACTTACAGCCCCGCTGAAATCTTCAAGCAATGCCAGTACCTTACCCTTGTCATACCACGTGGCAGCATCTTCGGGTTCAAGTCCAATTGAAAGATCCAGTGAACGTAATGCTTCCTGGAACTGTCCTGCAACCAGAAGGGCATGTCCCCGGCTGAACGTGATCCGGGCATTCTGATCTCCCAGAGAAAGAGCGTGATCGAAAGCGTTAATCGCCTCATCATTCCGGCCAAGGATAAAAAGTGCCTGTCCTTTATGATATATAGCATTCTGATGGTGTGAGTCGAGTTCGAGAGTACGATCGTAAGCCTGAAGACTTTCTTCAAAACGCTCAAGTTTTTGAAGCGTCTCTGCTTTTTCGAACCATGCAACGGTGCATGAATTATCGTTTACCAGTGCATTATCAAAGGCGAGTAAGGCATCCTCAAACAGGTCCATCCGGGTATACCCAAGTCCTTTGTAATACCATGCCGCAGTATGATGAGAGTCAATAGCCAATACTTTTTCAAAGAGGGTGATTGCATCTTCCCACCGTTTAAGGTGCATGTAGGATTTTGCCCGGAAGAACAGGGTTTTGAGATCCTGGGACCTCAGTTTGAGGGATTTTCCCAGTGCCTCTACTGCTTCCTTGAACCGGTTCAAACGATACAGTGAATATCCCTTGCACGTGAGAATTTCAGGATTGGCCTTGTCAAGATCGAGTGCATGATCCAGAGAGATAACCGCATCTTCATATCGCCTGAGTTTAACAAGGGCTACACCTCTTGCCCGGTGAGTCTGTCCGTTTTCAGGATCGATTAGCAACGCTGCGTCAAACGCGGAAATAGCGTCTTCATGTTGTCCAACCTGTGCAAGCCCCAGACCTTTTGCAAGGAATGAAGGGGCATCATTGCTGTCAATTGAAAGAGCACGGTCAAATGAGAGGATTGCTTCAGGGTAATTTCCCTGTTCATAAAGAATAAATCCTTTTTCTGCATGAACCCTTGATGTATCAAGTCCCTGCGTAATGCATTGGTTGAACACTTCAAGAGCAGAATCAGCCTTTTTCATCCGGGTTAAGGCCAGTCCTTTTTCATAAAGAATATCAACACATTCAGGTTTGATTGCAAGAAGTGCATCAAAGGCTTCTACAGCGTTTTCAAAACTCTGAAGTGTGACAAATGATCTTCCTTTGCCGATTAAGGCTTCAGCGTTTACCGGATTGATCTCAAGGACATGGTTAAAAGATTCCACAGCATCTTCATCGTAATGCTGCTTTACCTGTGCCATGCCTTTATACAAAAATGCCCGTTCACAGGCCGGATCAAGGCGGTTGACCCGTCCATAGGAAAGGATTGCATTATCATAAAAGCCAAGTTTATCAAATGCCCGTGCCTGTCCGTAAAGCGCAGGAACCTCTTTAGGATCTGTGGAAACGACCCTGCCGAATGCATCTGCGGCCTCCTGATAGCGTTCCAGAGCGAAAAGTGCCCGGCCTTTCTGGAGATATCCCGGTTCAAAATCAGGCATCAGGTTGTTTGCCTGTTCTAAGGCAGCTACCGCATCCGAATAATTACCCTGGCCGTACAAAGTAATACCTTTGTAATAGAAGGCTTCCCCGAATGCAGGTTGGTGCGTCAGAGCCTGATCGAAAGAGTTTACCGCATCGGAATGTTCGCCAAGACTGAGTTGCGCCCTTCCTTTGTAAAACCATGAATGGGCATTATCCGGCTCGATTTCAAGTGCGTTATTATATGACAGAATTGCTTCCTGGTAGCGTTCTTCAGCAAAAAGGCAGAATCCCTTGATCAACCATGCATTGGCTATCTTCGGGCGGGTCTCAAGCGTCTTGGATAATGCATCTATGGCATCGGAAAATTTCCCCAGTTCAGCAAGTGAGAGTCCTTCGTGGTACAGGGCATCGGTGTATCCCGGATCAAGTTCAAGTGCCCGGGTAAAGGATGTTACTGCCTTTTCATGCTGACCCAATAATGCGTGAGACAGCCCTTTTTCATAAATGATATCTGCTTTCTTAGGTTCAAGTTCGTGGGCAGCTTCGAAGACGGCAATTGCATCGTGATAATTCTCAAGATGGGAAAGTGCCCGTCCTTTCTGATAGAGTGCTTCAGCGTTATTGGGGGTGATTTCAAGAGCGATATTGAATGAGAGCACGGCTTCTTCGAACATGCCGATCGAACAGAGAGCGATCCCTTTATGATAGAATGCCGGGGCATATCCGGGAATCAGATCGAGTACATGATCGAAGGATTCTATCGCCTGCCCTGGATTTTTCTGATGGATGAGGGCAAGTCCTTTATCGAAATATGCCTGTGCATTGGTCTTGTCCAGTTCGATTGTCCGGTCAAATGCAATAACAGCTTTGTCGTATTGTTCCAGATCCGAAAGGGCAACACCTTTCAGGTACCATGCCCTGGAAAACTCCGGATTGATCTCTATTGCCCGTTCTGCGGCTGCAAGGGAATCCTCATTACGTCCCAGATCATGCAACGCGAGTGCTTTGTAAAAAGATGCGTCAGCGAATTGGGGTTTGAGTTCCATTGTGCGGTCAAATGAGTCTAGAGCATCCCGGTAAAGGCCAAGGGTGTAAAGAGATAATCCTTTCTGGTAGACTGCAGACACGTCGGTGGGAAGCAGTGCGAGGGCCCGGTCAAATGCAGTAATCGCATCAGTATGCATGCCGGTTTTTGCAAGTGCATATCCCCGGTTATAATGAGCCTGTTCGAGATCGGGATCACTTTCGAGTGCCAGATCGAACGAAGAAACCGCATCACTGAACCGTGATAATTTCAGGAGAATGAGGCCTTTATGAAAATTCGCCTCACAATAAGCCGGGTTTAGTTCCAGTGCCTTGTCGTAAGCTTCATTGGCTTCAGGAAATTTTCCGAGATCGGACAAGGCACGAGCTTTATGATAATATGCCTTGGTATTATGAGGATTCTCATGAATTGTCCGATCAAAATCCTTAATGGATTCACGCAGTTTGCCCAGACGGTAAAGGGCCAGTCCTTTCTTCAGTCGTGCATCGGTGTATTTTGGTTTGAGATGAAGCGTTTTATCAAAGGAAAATACAGCCTCACTGAACATCTCCAGGTTTGCATAAGACTGTCCCTTGTGATAAAATGCGAGCGCATTTTCCGGGTCGTAAATAAGGGCTTTATCAAATGCCTCAAGGGCCTCCTTATTCCGGTCAAGTTTCTGGAGTGCGATACCCCGGTTAAAGTGCCCCTGTGCATTACTCGAATCATTCTCAAGATTACGGTCAAGGGATTCGATTGCCTCGGCATATCTCCCCAGTTTCAGGTAAGAGTATCCAAGATAATAATATGCTTCAGTATACGCAGATTCGATCTCCAGTGCACGGGTAAAAGCATCAACCGCATCCTGATACCTGCCAATCTCTGTTAATGAACGGCCTTTATTATACCAGACCGGGGCTGATGGCTGGAGTGCAATGGTCCTGTCAAAAGCAACAATTGCGTCGTGATGATCGCCGAGTTTTGAGAGGGCAAGTCCCTTGTGATACAGGGCATCACTGTTGGTAGGATCAATCTCAAGAAGCACTTCAAACACATGGATTGACTCTTCGACACGGTTGATCTTTTCCAGTGACAGACCTTTGTAATGAAATGCCTCAACATTACGCTGGTTTAATGCAATCGCATTATCAAATGCATCGATTGCATCCTGGTACTTCCCAGATCATAATATGCCCTGCCACTTTTTACCCACCCGTCAAGAAGTCCGGGATCGATTTTTACTGCTTTCGTATATGCAACAATGGCATCCTGGGTTTTTCCGAGTTCATTTAAAGCATCACCTTTGCAGATCCAGATCTCCCGTAATGAAGGATTGATCTCCAATCCCCGGGTATAGGAACTAATCGCATCCTGGGTTTTTCCCATTTCGTAAAGAATATGGCCTTTTTTAACCCAGCCTTCTGACAGGTTCGGATCGATTTCGAGGGCTTTGGTAAATGCAGCTAGCGAGTCTGATTTTTTGCCCAGACGGTCATTTGCATCTCCTTTCTGCATCCAGATCTCGACAAGAGTTGGGTTGAGTGAAAGAATACGGTCATCTGTTTCAATGGCATCTGCATACCGTTTGAGCTTAATCAGGGAGCCTGCCCGGCAGATAAGTGCCTCCATCTGTGAGGGGTTGACTGCAAGAGTCTTATCAAGGCTTGCCACCGCTTCTTCGTGGTGGGAGAGGTGCGCAAGTGCAATACCCTGGTACATGTAACCATCAGAAAGTGATGGATCCATGCTCGTTGCTGAATTAAGCGCTCCTAATGCCTTTTTGTATTGCTTCGACTGGAGGTAGGCAATACCAAGGTAATAGTACGACTGTGGATTTGCAGAATCCCGCTCAACAGCCTGTTCAAAGGTATTTACCGCTTCATCATATCTTTCAGACTGGATGAGTGCTATTCCCCTGAAATGATAGGCCGGTGCATTCGTGGGATCGATGGCGAGTGCCTGATCAAATGCCCTGATAGCCTCTTCGTAGCGTTCCCGTCCCGCCAGTGATATTCCCAGGTAATAGTATGCAGGACCATTTTCGGGCTGGAAAGTTATTGCACGTTCAAATGTTCTTATCGCATCATCATAGCGTTCACGCTGGGCAAGAGAGAGTCCTTTGTGAAAGAGTGCCTGAGGATCATCCGGTGTAATTTCCAGCGCCTGATCATAGGACAGGACCGCTTCAAGGTGTTTACCCTGGCGGGCAAGTGCAGTTCCCCGCTCATACCAGGCCGGTGCGCATTGCCGGTTAATTTCCAGCACCCGGTCAAATGCTTTTACCGCATTTCCCGTTTGTTCGAGCGCTGCAAGGGCGAGACCCAGATAATACCATGCCAGAACATTTTCGCTATCATCTTCCAGTCCGAGGTTAAGGATCGTGACAGCATCTGAAAACCGGGAGAGGTTGACGAGTGCTATCCCTTTATTTACGGTCGCTTCTGTGAGTTGCGGGTTAAGGGCAATTGCCCTGTCGAATGCCTCAACTGATTTATCTTCCAAGCCCAGATGAGAGAGTGTTACTCCTTTTTTGAGCCATGCATCAACAAGGGCAGGATTTAGTTCAAGTGCATTATTGAATGAGATATTTGCCTCTTCGAATCGCCGGAGGTGCATAAGTGCAGCGCCTTTCTCATAGGCCGCATCTGCATTATGAGGGGATAGCGCAAGTACCTGGTCAAATGCAGCAATGGCATCTTCATAATGATTTATCTTCAGGAGAGATTTTCCCCAAAAATAATGGGCATTGATATGCGATGGATCAATGTCTGTAATATTTTCGAATGCCATCACAGCATCGTCAAATTCCCCAATACTGAATAGCGCCTGTGCTTTTTCGTAGAGAGCATCGATATTGTGAGGATCGTGTTCAATAATGAGGTCAAATGTCTTAACCGCGTCCTCAAATTGTTCATTTTTTACGAGTGCATTCCCTTTTCGGAATAGTATATCAGTATTGTCAGGATCTATTTCCAGTGCCAGATTATAGGATACTATTGCTTCCTGCAACCGGTTTGTATGGAGTAGTGCATTCCCCCGCTCAAAGTGAGCATGGGAAAAACGGTTGTTGATCTCCAGTGCCTTATCGAATGCCCGTATTGCCTCATCGAACCGGTTCAGGGAAAGAAGGGCAACCCCCTTATAACACCATGCCCAGACATCACGCGGATTATCTTCAAGGGAACGATTAAAAACAACGATTGCTTCGCCAAACCGGTCAAGGTTCACCAGCGCAATTCCCTTGCGGACAGCTGCTTCGGGATGTTTTGGGTTTAAGATAATTACCTTGTCAAATGCAATGATGGCATCATCCTGCATGCCGAGCGTTGCAAGGGTTTTCCCCTTATGGAACCATGCATCGATGAGGGCTGGATTTTGTTCAAGTGCATCATCAAATACCGGAATTGCCTCTTCAAGCCGGTCAAGATGCACGAGTGCCATTGCTTTTTCAAACAATGCACCGGCATTCTGCGGGGACAGGACAAGGACGCAGTCAAATGCATCTATGGCATCGCCATAACGCATCAGGTGCATGAGCATGATGCCTTTCTGGTAGAGCGTCAGCGTGTGTGAAGGATCGATCTCTGAAGCCCGGTCAAATGCATCGAACGCTTCACTGTACCGGGTAAGGTTGGCAAGGGCAAGGCCCTGGTTATAATGCGCATTTACATAATTGGGGTTAATTGCAATAGCATTTTCAAATGCTTCAATTGCCTCTTTTGATTTTTCAAGCCTTGCATAGGCAAGACCCATGTCATAGAATGCCTGTGAATACGCCGGTTTTAGTTCAATACTCCGCAGGTATGCTTCAATAGCCTCTTCAAATTTCCCCAGTTTTGCAAGCAGAAGTCCTTTCTGGTGATATGCCAGGGGGTTGTCGGGTTGTTCTGCGCTGGTTCTTTCAAATTCAAGTATCGCTTCAGTATTTCGCCCAAGTCTTGAAAGTGCGAATCCCTTATGGTACAATGCATCAGCATAACCCGGGCGGATTTGCAGTGCCAGATCATAGGCAGTTATCGCCTCAGCATAACGACCGAGATGTGCATAGGACAAACCCTTCTGGTACACTGCAGGTGCACACGCAGGATCAAGAACCTGCGCATCATCAAAGGATTCCAGTGCATCTTTGTACCTGCCAAGGCGGGTGAGGGCAACGCCGCGGTAATAGTATGATGCAGCATGATCTTCTTTTTTGTTTATTGCGTTATTGAACGCATCCAGGGCCTCATCATACCGGCTGACATTGATGCAGGATACCCCTTTTAAATAAAAAACATCTGCATTTGATTGATCAAATGACAGGGTACGGTCAAAATCCTGAATTGCTTCATTATAGTCATTCAGATATGCATACGCAATTCCCCGGTTATAGTAGGTTTGGGGATGAGCCGGGCTGAGTTCTGCTGCTTTATCAAAAGCGCTGATTGCATCATTGTATTGCTGGAGCTGGTTATGAGCAAGTCCTTTGTGATACCATGCATCTGCACTGTTGGGATTTTGCGATAATGCCTGATCCAGTGCCGAGATGGCATCATTGTATCTTCCGATTTTAAGAAGTGAAATACCTTTTATCGTCCAGATATCAGCGTGATCTGGCTCATGTTCAAGGAATTTTGCTGCCGATTGTGCCGCTTCTTCATACCGTTCCTGTTTTGCTAATATAAAACTGCGGTAATACCAGACCCATATATCTGTCGGGGTCAAGTTCATTGGCCTTTTCAAATGCTGCCAGTGCTTCATCGTATTTTCCTATTTCGTAAAGAGATATCCCGCGGTTATAAAATGCCCGGGCATAATCTGGGAACTATCTCGATTGCTTTGTCGTAAGCAATGATCGCTTCATGATGCCTGCCGATATCTCCAAGGGCAATTCCTTTATTGTAGTATACTTTTGCATGGTTTGGATCGATGGTGAGCGCATGATCGTATGCACTGATCGCCTCTTTGAACCGTCCCAGTTCATATAATGCAATGCCTTTTAAGATCCAGGCTTCGGCATTGTCATAACGGATTGAGAGCAGTTGTTCACAGGCATCAAGAGCTTCTTCGTTCCTGCCGATCTGCGCTAGTGTTGCCGCTTTGTTATACCATGAATTGGGATCTCCGGGTTCGATCGACAGGGCAAGATCATACGCTGTGATGGCCTCTTCGAATTTCCCGAGATCGTACAAGGGCAATTCCTTTAAAGTAATGGGCTTTTGCAAGTTTGGGAAACAGCGCAAGACCCCGATCAAACATGACGATGGCTTCCTGGTACCTGCCAAGGTCATAGAGTTCGATGCCCTGACGCAACAATGCTTCAGCATCACTCTTATTCATGTATTTTTTTACCTCGCACCCTCAGTTATCTGATATTTTTTTGGATTTTCACGCGTCAGTACTTAAGGATTATACGTTTTATAAAGGCGGCATATACCCTTTCTGGTACTACATATGTACATCTGGGATTTATGAATCCTGTTTTTATACCGGAAAAAATCGCAGGGGATAACCGGGAAAAAGATTAGTTCCCGCACAAGTTCTTGATTACCTGTGCAAGTCGTCCGATTCCCGTAATTATCTTTTGATCGGTAGGAGTTGGAGAAATTAAGCCGCATGGTATTCGTCCCGCCACCATCTACATAAAATGGTGTGCCCGGCAATACTGCTACATGCTCTTTTAATGCAGCCTCAAAGACATCCTGTGATGAACAACCCTCCGGCAGGGTTATCCACACAAACATGCCTCCATGTGGCCGCGTATAGGTAACAGATTCCGGAAATGTCTCTGCCATTACCCTGAGCATGCATTCACACTGTTTTTTATAAGCTTCCTGGATTCGGGTGATGTGCGTTCCGATATTTCCATCGCTGCAGGTATTCAAACGCAATTCTTTGTGAGAGGTAATTGGAATGCAGATCTGAAGCCTGTTTTGCAATGACAATCTGTTCCATGATATCCTGTGGTGCCACAACCCATCCCAGCCGCATGCCCGGAGCAAGGATTTTGGAGAATGAACCGGTAATGAGGGTCTGGTCCGGTAAATATTGCCGCAGGGATGGAAGAGATTTGCCGGAAAAATTCAGTTCGCCATAGGCATCGTCTTCAATATACAGGGTATCGGTTTTTTTAAGAATACCTGCAATTTCTTTCCGGCGTTCCTCTGAGTAGGTGATTCCCGACGGGTTCTGGGAATTTGGAACCCCGTAGAACAACCGGATGTTGTTGTTCAGGCAGGCATCAAGAAGCATGGATGGATCAGGACCCTCTTTGTGAAGGTTTACAGGATGGAAGACGGGTTCATACAGGGAGAATGCCTGGATTGCGCCAAGATATCCGGGCCGTTCGATGGCGATATGATCCCCGGAATTAATTAAGATCTTACCGATAAGATCAAGGCATTGCTGCGAGCCGTTTGTTATCAGGATCTCTTCAGGGGATATCGACAACCCCAGCCGTTTTTTATACCGGTCTGCAATGAACTGGCGAAGTGGCAGGTATCCTTCTGTTGTGGAATATTGCAGGACTGATCTGCCATCATTGGCAAGGACCCGTGCAGCGGCACGGGCAATTCCTTCGACATCAATGAGTTCGGGGTTCGGGAGTCCTCCGGCAAATGAGATGATGTCAGGATTTTCAGTAACCTTGAGTATCTCCCGGATGAAGGATTTGGGAGTTTTTGCCATTCTCGGTGCAAATTTGTATTGCTTTTTTGAAGTGCCGGTATTTGGTGCAAGAGGGAATTTCATACATCGCCTGGTAACAGAATATTCGTTATGAAATAGTGGGATGTCCCGGTTTTTAAAATATCATTTGTCTGAAATTGTGACCGGCGGTTTTTTAGAATTTTCCATAATAGCAAACGAATACGTTTTTAGTTATTGCCGATCGCTGGATCACTTTCACATTCCACGCGGTTAGTTTTCTTATACCGCATTCAGCCACCTTACATTATGTCAAGTCTGGCAAAACCACAGGAACACTACAATGTTCAGAAACTCTGCATGATACGTGAGAAAATAAAGGAAGTATTCGGGCAGGAAACTTCTATGAATGACGATGTGCTGTCAAAACGTTACACAATCAGCAGCGAAGGGGATCTCATTATGATATTGCGATAATAACAATAACTTCGTTACCATCAATGAGAAAAAGAAAAAGAAAATAAGAGCCTATGCCGAGATTTGAACTCGGGACTTCCTCCTTACCAAGGAGGCACACTGCCGGGCTGTGTCACATAGGCACATTTGTTGTATGTATGGTCAATTACGCAATCACACTTTTTCATGACGTATTTTGTCATCAGGTTACTGAAGCGAATTGCCTAACAACGTTGTAAGTCATTCCTATAAAACATTGCGGAAAGAATAGAGAAAATCAGTATAAATTTTCATTGTTTCATGGGCCACATCTATGCAATTCAGGGTTCAGAGCGCATGAAGGTGTCCAAAACCCGGCATTATTTCATCGTATATTTTTTACAATACTGGGGACAATTACAGTCAGATTTGCCGCTGTCACCACTTCCCGTAAATAAATAATGCCTGTTCTGATAGTATCATTGAAATTTTCTTTCTTCGGTTATCATGCAGGGTGACGAAGATAAATCATCCATGTGCGTGTGGTTCACTGTCGGTTCCAGAAAGTGAACCCTTCTCAAATATTTCAAAAAATTTTTTGTAGCAGAAAAATAATCTGGAGATCGCAAAGAACGAAAATTTAATTATCGGATATTAGATGGTGAATTGTAAAGAAAAGTTACAAAGGTTTCACTCTGAAAAAAGCGGATTTTTTTTATTTCCGCATATGAATATCTATCTGCTGGAACGGTATCTCAATTCCCTCCTCACTAAACCGGGCATTAACACGACGATTTATACTGTCTTTTACTTCATTGGGCGTGTTGAATGCTTTTGACCATACCTGGATGATGAATTTGAGATCGGATGCACCGAACTCGATAAAAAATACTTTTGGCTCCGGCTCGGGAAGCAGATATTCAGTATTGGCAACTGCATCATTGACAATCTCATACAGGATACGGGTAACCTTGTCGATATCGGAACCATAGGCAACCGAGATGGGGATGGTCATCTTCAGTTTGGGATCCGGCATGGAATAATTGATGATCACATTGGTAGTGATTTTATTATTGGGAATTGTGACAATCTGGTATTCAAGTGTCCTGATTCGTGTACTTCGCGGACCAACTGCGATTACATCTCCCAGATTATTATCGATTTTAACCCTGTCACCTATTTTAAAGGGCTTGTCCATCGTAATGAGCGCTCCGCTAAAGAAATTGGACACAATATCCTGGGCTGCCAGCGCAATAGCGAGTCCTGCGATCCCGGCGCCTGCAAGGAGGGGAGTGATATCTATCTCAAAGGTAGAGAGTATTAACACCAGTGCCAGGAACCAGATAAAATATTTAATAATTAACTCGAGCAGTTCTACAACCCGGTCATCCCAGTCCCCTTCAGAACTTTCAGCCAGTGCACGTCCATAGAAACTGATGATATCGTGAAGGAATGAAGATAATATCCAGGACCCGATAATAATCCAGAAACAGGTGATATAGCGCGGATCGAGAATCCATGAATATTTAACCGGTAAAACCCCAAACATGACGATTGCCTGATAGACAAAGAAGGCGATAATGGTAATCTGCACCGGAGTCCCGATAGCCTTCATGACAATATCGTCAAGGTATGTATCGGTCTGTTCTGCTTTTACTTTCAGCCATGATACGATTTTTCGTGCAACAAGAGCAAGGATAATGCCGAAAAGTATTGTAACTCCGGCATACAGGTAATTCATATCCATACCCGTACTCTTATGTTATCTGCCGATTAATACTTTTGAGATTACATGGCGACGGGGACTGATATAGCCAAAACACTTGCAGAATTAGTAGATCGTGATATGACCTTTATGCATATCTGCGGCACACACGAAGCATCCATTGCACGTTCCGGCCTTCGCAGTATTCTGCCCGAACAATTAAAGATTGTTATGGGTCCTGGATGTCCCGTCTGCATCACCCCTCAGGGAGAGATAGATGCCGCACTGGATCTTGTTGATAAAGATTGTATTATCGCTACCTATGGAGATCTTCTCCGTGTTCCCGGGTCGAAAGGTTCATTAGAGTCATGTGGGGGGGATGTAAGGGTTGTGCAAGGCATCCATAAAGCAGTGGAGATCGCACAAAAAACCGATAAAGAAGTGGTATTCATTTCTGTAGGGTTTGAAACAACTGCACCTACCGTTGCTGCCACACTTCTCACGACCCCCCCGGAAAATTTCTCCATCCTTTCCTGTCACCGCATCGTTCCCCCGGCCATGAAATGGCTGCTGGAACAGGGTGAAGCCAAACTTCACGGGTTTATGCTTCCCGGTCATGTGTGTGCCATTATGGGATATGACGAGTACGAGCAGTTCCCGGTGCCACAGGTTGTTGCAGGGTTTGAACCGGAAGATATCCTTCTCGGACTGCTGATGCTGGTAAAACAGGTCAAAGAGGGAACGCACCGGGTTGACAACGCCTATCCCAGAGTAGTAACCCGCGAGGGGAACCTTAAAGCAAAGAAACTCATGTATGATGTCTTTGAAATTTCCGATGTTGAATGGCGGGGCTTTCCGGTAATTTCCGGGTTCCGGACTCCGGTTAAAGAAAGAGTTTGAACAATACGATGCCCAGAAAAAATTCGGGATTGTTTTTAAGCATATCAGCAAGCATTCTGCCTGTATCTGCGACAAAGTGCTGCGTGGAATTGCTTCGCCCTCAGACTGTAAACTCTACGGAAAAGTCTGCACGCCGAGAAACCCGGTTGGTCCCTGCATGGTAAGTCATGAAGGCGCCTGCAAGATATGGCACATGTATCATGCCAAAAAAGCCTGATTGCACTGAACCATCCTTGCATTTATATGGGTGGCGGTGAGATTAAGTAAGGTAAATTATTGCCTCGGTAGGGTAGCGGACATCCTAGAAGCCTCCGGAGCTTTTGACCCGGGTTCAAGTCCCGGCCGAGGCGTTTTTGTTTTAATCGGATCCGGTTTATTCTTAAAAATCATCTTGCAGTACCAAGTTTTAGCATTCTGGGATTACAATATATTAATGATAAATCAATCACACGATCTGTGTACGGTGAACCTCCCGTGGTTTTGTCATCTGAAGGAATTATTCCCTATATAACCGGATATATCCAGTCAATGCCAAATGAAATTGCACGGGGTGATATTTTTGCACTGACCATCACCCTGATTGCATTTTTTATAGCAGTCGTCATTATCAACCAGTTGACCGGTCTTCTCATCATTGTTTTAAAAAAGATTATCCTTTTTATCATCGTGATTCTTGCGTTCTGGCAGTTCATCACACTGTTATTTGCCCGGCTTTCTGCAGAAGGGCTTACTTCAAACACCATTATTTTTGGTGCAGCTGGTTTTATTATCGGTTTTACGGCAATCAGTATCGCATTATATGTGGCATTTCGCTCATTGACTGATGCACAAGAGGAACATGCGACTGCGTTTTCCAAGAATCAGAGAATTCTTCTATCGACACAAGAATATTCCGGGAAACATTTTTCAGAATCTGCCCCTTCTCAAGGGATAACCGTTCCGGAACAGGGAGGTAGTGGAACATTCTCTGCCATGAAAGAGTCCCTCTCTGCCAGCAATCTTAAAAATGACCGTAGTCTGGGAGCCGTGCTCGCCTACCTTGTCATTGCCCAGTTCGGTGTCTTCTCCTCAAAAACAATCCCCGCTCCGTCATTTCAGGTAGGAGTCGCATTTTTCGCCATTTTTATCATTGCCGGGCTCTTTTTTATCCACTTTACGTATAATAATTACAAAACCGGTATCCGCCACCTGTTCATGGCAATCCTTGTTGGGGGGACTATTGCCATCATTCTTGGCCATTTCTGGGCCGATATCCCTTTCGACCAGCTCATATCTCCGGCTTTTTTCCAGAGTGATGCACTCGTTGCATTGGTCACGGGTCTTGCACTCAGCCTGTTTATGGGCGGTAAGGGATAAAAAAAGATACTTGTTTTTATTATAATACCGGCTTTTTCTTCAGCGCAGCTACCAGTAATTTTACACCTGCTTCAATGTCTGCACAATCCACTACTTCGACCGGTGAATGAATGTACCGTGAGGGGATGCTCATTGTTGTACTTGGGATGCCTCCCTTGGTCAGGTGAATTGCAGTTGCATCTGTTGTTCCACCGCTGCCGACTTCCATCTGTACAGGAATTGAATTGGAATCCGCTGCCTCCTTGAGCCATTTGACTACTTTGCGGTTGGCGATCAAACCTCTGCCACTGCTGTCAACAATGGTGATGACCGGGCCCTTGCCCATCAGGACAGGAGCATCCTTCATCTCAATGCCCGGGTGATCCCCGGGGATTGTAACATCAGTTGCTATTGCACAATCGGGATCGAGTGCATACGCACTGGTACGTGCACCTTTCAGACCAACTTCTTCCTGAACGGTGAACACGCCAAAGATGGTGAGCGGGGAGTCAGTCTCTTTTAAGGTTTTTATCAGCATCGCAACTCCGGCCCGGTTGTCAAAGGCTTTTCCGGTAACCCGGGAATTGGCCAGCTCACAGAATTCCCGGTCGATCGTCACCGGAGTACCGACTTCAATGCCGAGATAATCGACTTCATCGGGATTGGTTGCACCAATATCAATGAAGAGATCATCGACTTTGACACCTTTTTTGCGTTCTTCGTCGTCCATCATGTGCGGGGGTTTGCCACCAATGACCCCAATGACCGGGCCGTTTGCCCCATGGAGAACTACACGCTGGTTGTAGAGTGTCGGACCATACCAGCCGCCAAGAGCAACGAACCGGATGAAGCCTTTCTCTTCAATATACTTCACCATGAGTCCGATCTCGTCCATGTGGGCAGCCAGCATCACCTTGAATTTATTGCCGTGCTTGATGGCAATCAGGTTTCCCATTGAATCTTCGCGGATCTCATCAACGTGCCCTTTGAGCTCTTTTTTGATGAGCGTATAGACGTTGCCTTCACTGCCCGAAACACCGTGGGCATTGGATAATTTACGTAAAAGTTCTTTGACCATGTTATTCACCAATTACCTTTTTGATCCTATCAAGGGCACGCCCCAGGTTTACCCGTGAGGTTGCATAACTCATGCGGGCATACTCTGGAGCATTGACCCCAAATGCTGAGCCGGGAACGATTACTACCCCGGAATCTATTATTTTCTGGGTTAGTGCAGGTTTCATCGGAACAAATGCATAGAATGCACCTTCAGGAAGCGGGAAGTCCAGCCCCAGCGCAGATAATCCCTTACAGAAGAGATCGCGTCGTGCCCGGTATTCATCCCGCATGACAGAAACGGGGTGCTGGTCACCATTGTATGCCGCAACTGCTGCATACTGGGAGATGGACGTGGCACAAGCCTGACAATACTGGTGCACTTTAATGCACTGACCGATTATATCGGGAGATGCAGCGAGATAACCAAGGCGCCAGCCGGTCATCGCGTAGGTCTTACTGGTCGCATTGATGGTGACCACATTATCGCCAAATTGTCCGGCACTCCAATGCTTTTTTCCGTAGATGAAATGCTCGTATACTTCATCCGAAACAATGGTTACACCGGCATCATCAGCATATTCAACCAGTGCTTTGACAGATTCTTTACTCTCGACAGCTCCTGTCGGATTTCCGGGGGAATTTATGACAAAGAGTTTTGCACTGTCCATCAGCTCCTTTGCCTTCTCAACATCGATATGCAAATCTTCGGTGAGGGGTACACTGACCGGTGTTGCACCTGCGAGGATGGCGAGAGATGCATAGGAAACAAATCCCGGATCCGGGCAGAGCACCCGATCACCTTCACCGGCCATAGCCTGCATCACGATATGGAGCGCTTCACTGGCACCGGCCGTGACAATAACCTGTTCCGGTGTGTAGGAAAGCTGGTTTTCGGTTTTAAATTTTGCACTTATTGCGTTGCGGAGTTCAGGAATGCCATTATTACCGGTATATCCGGTTTTTCCTTCCTGGATTGCTTTGATTGCTGCATCCTTGATATGCTGAGGAGTGTCAAAGTCAGGTTGTCCAAGTCCAAGGTTGATGGAGTCCGGACCTGCCGCTTCAAACAACCGTCGAATTCCAGAGATCTCTATATCTTTTACCCTTTCTGCAAATTTCAGCCCCATAAATGGAAACACCTTCACTATTCGATATTAGTATGACGACCTTTAAGTGCACTTTCATCCGTCTGGGTGATTTCCATAAGCCTTGAGACCACCGCGTCAGCGAAGATCATGGAAACGGTTTCAAAGAGTGTTCCTAAAGGAGCAAACGATTTGTGCTCACCCATCATCTGCCGGATTTCAAATTCAGCCGCATCATCCGTTACAGAATCCCTGTGATGTTCAATAATTACAATACAGTCAGAGATCTTTCCGATACGGGAGTCAGCATTCGATGAAATAAGGCAGATCCTTCCTCCAATTTCCTTTGCCGTTTCCGCGAGATCTGCGACCGTCTTTGTCTTGCCAGAGCCGGAAAAGATAACCATCAGATCACCCTTGTTCAAAGCGGGAGTAATCGTTTCCCCTACCACATATGCCTGAAGCCCAAGATGCATAAGGCGCATGGCAAATGCTTTCGCCACAAGCCCGGATCGTCCTGCTCCAATTACATAAATACGCTTTGCGTTTAAAAGTTCAGTAATGAACTTTCCGACATCTTCATCCGATATGGTATTGGCAATTGAACGGATCTTTGATGCCATCAATCGCATCATTTCCTGTACCCTGTGGCTCTCCATACTTCTCCCACACAAAATGTAATTGCATAGTAGATGAGAATTTCGCAGAAGATTCCAATTTATGCATTTCAGCAGTATTGGCTTTTTTGATGGCTCGAATGGATAATACACGTATTAGGTTGAAGATGGATATGATGCTCCCTATCCCGAATTCAGGCGGACTCCGCCATCAACAGCGGGCATTTCACGGTGGTTTAAATGATTCAAATGGAAAAACCGTCATGCGCCTTCGGTTATCGTAGTGATCCTGTGGAGGGGGTTCCTCACAAAAATGTTAGTAATATCTTACTCGTACGAAATGACAATGAGCCGTATTTTCTATCAAGGGGTGGAATCAGGAATCTCTTTGTTCTCAATTTTTGGATATTTGGATTTATCCATAACTGGAAACCGGGATTATCAGTAAAAACGGTTAGCAGAATCGGATAAAAAAAAGAATGAGATTTACGGTACGTATCGTTCTATCTCGCCACAGGCTACAAGTTTTCCCTTCTCAAGCAACGACACCGCCCCATGACCCCCGCAGATAAGGCAGTGTTTACCAGAGATTGCCCGCTCGTTGTCAGTTTCCAGTGCCAGTTCAAGCAGACCTTTTCGCTCTTTCTTTGCGCTCTCGCTGTCCACATTCACTGAAGTTACGAGAAATGCAGCAAGCGAACTATAATCCGCACGTTCTTTCGACAGGCTTCCAAAATTTATCAGGCTGTCGGCAGCAAACAGCAATCCGTTTGTCCGGGAATACAGGAATACTTGTCCGGCAGTATGACCGCTCAAGCCATCAAGAACTTCCAGCTCAATATCTCCAATAGAGACCTTGCCGATTATCGGGAAAATGCCCCTTGTCATACCATCAGGTTCTGAAAAACACTCAATCTTTTCTGGGGTGTTAAACCGTGAGAACAGGTTGATCATCTTGGTGTAGAATTCATCCAGAGAAGAGTGATCGCTTCGTGAACCGTAAGCCCGGTTATTTGTCCGGATGATCTCAAGCGTGCTCTTATGCATGCGTACCGTTGCATCAAAAAAACCGGCTGCACCGCAGTGATCTGCATCTGCATGCGTGACGATAATACTGGGGATCTTCTTGGGATCACCCATACCATACCGCGAAAGCATGGCCATTACATCAGCATGGTAAATGCCATACCCGGTATCAATCATCAGGAGGTCTTCCTTACACTTTAAAAGAAAGATATTTCCTCCACAGGGTACCTGGAAACAGAACAGAGTTGTATGATCATTTACCGCAAATTTCTGGACATCCGCATAAAAATTTTTACCGGAAGTAGCATTCATCGTCCGACCAGAAGCAAGCACACTTTCAAAAACTTGTTTGGGATCGCAGCCCAGATCCATTAATTCCTGTGCCATATGGTTTGTACCAGCAAGAAACGAGAGCAGGAACGCATCTTCAGATTCGCCAATAAGTTCACGAATCGACTGGGCGTACCTCACATAAAAAACGGTATCGTCCAGTTGTTTTCCTGTGGTATCATATTCGATAATCTCTATGCGGTAGAGGGATTTTAACTGGTTTAACAGATTGTCAACCACTGCGCCCTGTTCAAGATTCAGGCTTACCGTAAGACGATCCGGGTGCCGGCCCTTATCATCGAAATCCAGAAACGAAATATTTGCACCGGCCGATGTTGTCAGGCTCAGGAATTCGTACAGTGCACCCGGGCGATGGGGCAGGTATACGCAGAATTTTAAGAAACTCAAGAGTTTAATCGAACTCTGGAGATACCCGATCTTCTCGAGATCCTGCGTGATCATCTGGTAGGATTCTTTTGAAGCGGTCACCTCGTAAAAGACCGTTCCGGGATCAATGCGGCGATCAAATTGTATACGGTTGATATTGCCGTTATATTCTTTGATAATTTCTGCAGCCCGGTGCAGCGATCCCGGAGTATCGGGCATGTGAGCAATAAAAGAAAATTTTTTCACGGATATTCACCGGTTATGTCAGTATGCGTTAGCGTTAATATCGAAATACGTTATGGTAGAAAAAATGGTTTTCAGGATCAAAAAGGGGGAAATATTGATTGTTGATATTACGTTCTTCGCCATACAAGAGCAATTGCGCCGGTGAGGATAAGTCCGATAAGTGCCGTGAACGGAGACAGCGGGATTGAAGACGGGCTTTTAAGCAGGATCGGAGATAAGGTAACCGGGGCGTTTTCCTGAACGGTTACCTGGACGGAATAGGGCAGGTATCCGGGTGATTTTATCTCGACCAGATGGCTGCCATAATTCAGATTACCGAGATTAACCGGTGTTTTTCCCATCATTACTGAATCGAGATATACGGAAGCTCCTGCCGGGGTTGAGGCAATAGAGAGTGTCCCGGTACCCGGAGATGTCCCCGGAGTAATCTGCGTTGTTGTCAATGCTGTGGGTATAGGACCCGGTATGAGTGTTGAATCTCCCTGATTAACTGACACTGTTGTCTCTGCCAATGTGGGTTTTTGTGGTTGGATGACCGTGAGAACTTTCAGGAGTGGACTTTTTATCGAAGGGTTGCTCACCCTGATAGTATATTGTCCCGGCTGCATGTCAACATGGAAACCGTAATTGAAATATCCCGACGCACTGACCGGTGATGTATAGGTGCGAAGAGTCTTACCGGAAATGTCTGTTATCTCAACACTGACGTACGAAACACCCTTTTCTGAAGAGCCCGTTAATGATACATACTCGCCAGTGTTTGCAGGGTTAGGTGTCAGGGTAGCATAAAATTCGGGTTTTTTTATCACCAATGAGGTGGTTGATGATGAATCAGGATAGGCCAGATCTGCAGCAATGATATAATAGCGTGCA
The DNA here is from genome assembly GCA_963732285.1 of uncultured Methanomicrobiales archaeon. Lineage (GTDB taxonomy): Archaea > Halobacteriota > Methanomicrobia > Methanomicrobiales > Methanospirillaceae > Methanoregula. The sequence continues at coordinate 221,156 of CAVSYT010000003.1, forward strand.
GTCTGCAATTTTTCAATTCCTCTGATTGTCGATGTATACCATGCAAATTTCCAGGTCCCGTCAGGGTTCACTTCAACGGGATTTCCCGATCCCGGATTTCCATTGAGATCATAAACGGGAACACCCTCCGAAGGGAGCCCGGGCCGGTGATCCGGAGGAAGGTGATATTGCCGACGGTGTTTTTCCCATCAAAAATCACGGTGTCCCCAATGTAACTCCCGCCGGATCCACGATAGGCTATCGTGACTGTCCCGTTTGCGCCCAGCACCGGCTGGATAATACAAATTGCTGCGATAAGCAGCACAAGAACCGAAAAAATCTGGTTAATTCGCCTGATACTCATTCTCTAGCCTCTCGTTAAAGAGAATATCATTTAAAAGGGATATATATTTTTGTTATCTCCTGTTAAGAATCTCTGCAAAATGAGGACAAATCTTGGTTTTTACTCAATAACGAAACTATATCTATATTACAGGGAAACGATGTATCCGAGGGAATTTGACGATGACAGACGTTGAATTGGCAATAAAAAATGGAGAAAGCCAATTAAAAACAGCATTAACGATGATTCAGGGATCCTTTTCCTATGAGGATACTGCCTATCACCTCCCCATCTCCTATGCACTTACCGGCATCCCCGTGCATGATCGGGATACCTCGCTGGATGTTTTTTCCCGTACAAAAGAAAACACACTGGTTGCCTCAGAATGTGTCCTTGCAAAGAAAACTGCTGATGAGGGCAGAGAAGAAACCCCATATACGGGTTTTATTGGCGATACAATCATCCGGAAGCTTGGGTATTCTCTTGTAGATGGTAGTATTCTGGGTCTTGCTCTTATTGTCGGGTCACCCGGAAGTGCCGGGCCCGCAGCAGCCATCTGCCGCGAACTCCAGGAAAAATATATGCTCACCTTCCTCGCAGGCCCGGTCATACCTTCATTATCTGCCGCTGGTGTAAAACTGGGTCTTGAATATCGTCTTATCCCGCTCGGTTCAACATCGTTATATGGCGTGCATTTTGTTGATATCATTGCACGCGTAGCCATGATGTTCGGGGGAGTTACTCCCGGGGACATCCACCGCCTTTTAGCATATGCAGCGGAACGGGCAAAAGCCATTGTTATTGTTCTTCCCGGTCTTTCTGATGAAGAAATTGCTCTTGTCGATGGCATGCGGGTACTTGGATTTCCCATCCTGTCATTGGGAGATTATTCTGGTGGAGCATGGACTTCGGCATCTTCAGATGATATTGTTCAGAAAGGAATGGAGTTAAAAGGCATTCGTGTCAATGTGACTGCAATTCCGATTCCTATGGGATGTTCTCCTGCTTTTGAAGGAAAAAGTATCCGGAAAGAGGAGATGTATGTGGAGTTCGGCGGCGGCAGATCACCGGCTTTTGAACTGCTTCGGATGAAAAACCCCGGTGAGATCAAGGACGGGCAGGTAACGGTCATCGGTCCTGAGATCGATTCCATGAAAGAGGGATCTGCAAACCCGCTGGGTATCATCATTGATGTTGCCGGCAAAACCATGAAAAAAGATTATGAACCGGTACTTGAAAGACGGATTCATAATTTTGTCAATTATGGGGAAGGATCATGGCATGTAGCCCAGCGGGACCTCATCTGGGTCCGGTTATCGAAAGAGGCAGTTGCAAAAGGGGTGAAGATCGAACATATCGGTAAACTGCTTGCAAGCAAGTTCCGCATGGATTTCCCCCAGTTGCTGGATGCAGTGTCGGTCACACTCATCACCGACCCGGAAAAATTACTCATGGCAAAGAAGGAAGCTGAACGGGTGTATGATGAACGGGATGCCCGTATCAAGGGAATGCGCGACAGTGATGTGAACACTTATTATTCCTGCACGCTCTGCCAGACATTTGCGCCTAACCATGTCTGCGTGATTACTCCCGAACGCCCGGCACTTTGCGGTGCCATCAGTTGGCTGGATGGAAAGATCGCGTTCGAGATGTCACCATCCGGTGCAAACCAGCCTATCGAAAAAGGTCATGAAATTGATGCCCGTAACGGTGAATTTGAGGGGGTCAACCGGTTCGTCAAAAAAGCAAGTCATGGAGAAATTGACCGGTGCTCGCTCTACAGTGTCATGGAATACCCGATGACCTGTTGCGGGTGTTTTGAATGCATTGCCCTGATGCTTCCTGAAGTAAACGGGATAATGGTGGTGAACCGTGAGTTTAAAGGGCTGACTCCTTCGGGAATGTCGTTTTCGACTCTTGCCGGCACGATCGGTGGCGGTGCACAGACCCCGGGGTTTGCGGGAATTTCAAAAGGGTATATTCTTTCCGACCGGTTTTTACAGGGCGAGGGTGGAATAGAACGACTTGTCTGGATGCCCGCACAACTCAAGGAAGAACTTAAAATGCGTCTGGTAAAAAAACTCACCGAACAGGGAAAACCCGACCTGTTTGACAAAATCGCCGACGAAACAAATGCAGCCACAATTGAAGACCTTATGGTGTACCTTGACCGTGTAAAACATCCGGCCCTGACCATGAAACCCCTGGTGTGATGCAATCATGGGGTTTGATGTAAATTTTGACTGGAGCGGAACGATAACCGAAGTAAAGCTCGGTGCAACAAAGGACGACGGGGGAACGCGCAGGATCTCTTACCGGATTGGCGGAGGAAAAACCCTTCCATTCCTTGAAATGACGCCAGGTTCTTCTGCCCCACTCATTGCTTTCGAGATCTGCGATAATCCACAGAACTGGTCCCCGATTATCCGTGCTTATTGCGGGGATCTGGTAAATGACTGCGGTGAATGGGCAAAAACAGCAGATGTCGTGTATGGAGCGGATATGGTCCGCCTGTACCTGACCAGTACCCGACAGCGGAATTTTTCAGATATTGCATCTGTGGGAAAAACGGTGGAATCTGTCCTCTCAGGCACAAGCCTCCCGCTCATCATTGAAGGGAGTAATGATCCAAAAATTGACAGCGACGTATTCTTAGAAATGCGGGGAAACCGGGCAGGGTGAACGCCTTCTCCTGGGTACTGCAGAAGCGGGCAGGTATCGCAGTATCGCTGCCGCTGCAATGGCATACGATCATGCAGTGATTGCCCAGTCCCCTATTGATGTGAATCTGGCAAAACAACTCAATATCCTGCTCAAGGAGATCGGTGTAACCCGGGATCACATCATTATCGATCCCTACACCGGCTCGCTCGGCTATGGTTTTGAGTATTCCTATTCGGCTATGGAACGTATCCGGTTTGCTGCACTAAAAGGCGATAACGATCTTGGCATGCCGATCATCTGTTCTGCCATAGATACATTAACGGTAAAAGAAGTCCGGGAGGCAGAACCATCCATTCAGGACGAAATTGCAGTCCAGTGGGAATTTACCACCGGTCTTGCAGCCGCAGTAGCGGGTGCAGAGATCGTCTGTGTACGGCACCCAAAGACAATTCCCCTGCTCAAAAAGGCATTTGCGAGTCTTAAATCCGGAAAAAATAGTGCAGAGGGGTAGTAACATGGCACTCAAAGCACTTGACATCTACAAACTTTTGCCTAAGAAAAACTGCAAGGAATGCGGTGATCCCACCTGCCTGACCTTTGCCATGAAACTCGCCGGTGGCAAGGCTGATGTTGAACTCTGTCCGTACCTGGATGATGCAGCCAAATCGATACTGGGAGCTACAACGCGCCCACCAATCAGGCTTGTGAAGCTTGGTATTGGTGAACGATCCTTTGCAGTAGGAGAAGAGTTTGTACTCTATCGTCACGAAAAAACCTTTTATCACTCACCGGGAATCCTGTTTAAAATTACTGACACTCTACCCCCGGATGATATTCAGGCAATAACAACGCGGGTCCGGGATGAGTCTTTTACCCGTGTAGGGATGGATCTCCAATTTAACGGCATTGCAATAGAACATGCCAGCGGTTCTGCAGATACCTTTGCCCGGGCTGTTGAATTGGTTGAAAATACTGCAGATTTACCGCTGGTACTGATGACTTCGGATCCTTTGGCACTATCCGCTGCTCTTACGCATTGCGGAACCTACCGGCCACTTATCCATGCAGCTACACCAGAAAATTATAAGGAATTCTGTGCACTTGCAAAACAGCATGGCTGCCCTCTGGTTATCAAAGATAAGAATATTGATGCAATCGCTCAACTAGCCAGGGACTGCACAACTGAAGGAATGCAGGATCTGATACTGGATCTTTCACCTGAATCACTACAGGCATTTATTATCCGGTCAACCTCCATACGCCAGCTTGCCATCACCCGTGTTGCACCGGATCTTGGTACCCGGTGTTTCTCGATGCTTCCGTAATGGAACAGCCGGACGCAGCAATGGTACTGGGTATAACAAAATATGCATCCGTTATCGTTACAGCCCCGCTCTCTCCTGCAACGGCAAAATCATCACTGACCCTGCGCCAGAATATTTACACTGATCCCCAGAAACCGATCCAGATGAACCCGGGGTTGTATCGTGTGGGCAATCCCGGCAAGGATGCACCCGTCCTGATGACCGTGAACTTCTCGCTCACGTTCTTTACTCTCCAGGGATATCTTGAATCAACACAAATGCCCTGCTTCATGCTCATTGTAGATACCGAAGGACTTTCCGTGCTGACGGCAGTTGCGGCGGGAAAACTCAGTGAGATGCTGGTGAAGGATTCCATAAAAAAATTCGCAGTTGAAGAGGAGGTATCTCACCGGAAACTCATCATTCCGGGGTACGCATCCCCGCTGTCAGGTAGAATTGAAGAGGCAACCGGATGGAAAGTCATGGTCGGACCCCGGGATGCCGCAGATATTGGGGAGTTTTTACACGAGGAGTGGAAGCATTAGATGCGAACGGTTACATTCCTCCCGGGTTATCGAAAGATTGAGATCGCCCGGGGCAGTACCATCCTGGATGCCGCCCAGAGGGCCGGACTGAACATCAACGTAGTCTGCGGGGGTCAGGGAAAATGCGGGAAATGCATTGTGTATATCCAGTCGGGAAAAACAACTTTTGACCGGCAAAAATTTGCCCGCTTTTTTACTGATGATGAGCTTGCACGGGGTGCCTGTCTTGCGTGTGAAACAATAATAGATGGCGATGTGCAGGTGTTTATTCCGGAAAGCACGTTAATCCAGGAACAGAAGATACTCATCGATGGTCTGGAATCATCCATTGAATTTCACCCGTCTGTCCGGAAATATTATGTTGAACTCCAGCCACCCACCCTTTCCGATCCATCTCCTGATCTGTCGCGGCTGCTCTGGGGCATCCAGAAAAATGGGGGTCCTGCTGCGGAAAAGATATATGTTCCTTTAGAAGTGCTCAGGGAAATCCCGGCAATCCTGCGCCATTCTGAATGGAAATCGACCGGGACGATCTCGCTTGTCCCCGGGGGATACAGGCTTGTAGATCTCCAGGAAAACGATACTTCAAAAAGACTCTATGGTGCAGCTGTCGATCTGGGTTCCACAACAATAGTCGTGTACCTCTGGGATCTTGTTACCGGCAAAATTGCCGGTATTGCATCGAATTACAACCGGCAGATCAGTTGTGGTGAGGATATTCTTGCCCGCGTGAATTTTGCCCGCAAAAACGGACTTGCCAAACTACAGGCACTCGCTACTGAAAGCATCAATGCTGCAATTACTTCGGCATCGAATACTGCCGGAATCGACCGTGAGGATATTTACGAAGTTGTGGTGGCAGGTAATACCATAATGACCCATATGCTCCTCGGCATTGACCCGGCCTATATGATCGCAGAACCGTATGTTCCGGTAGTGCGCAGGGCACTTTCTGTTGCAACAGGCAGGATCGGTATTGCCTGTAATAAAAATGGCGGACTCTTTGCCTTCCCCGCAGTCAGTGATTTTATCGGCGGTGACATTATAGCCGATATTCTTTCTTGTGGCATGAGCGAAAAAGATGAGATTTCACTCATGATCGATATCGGTACCAATTTTGAAGTCGTACTCGGGAATAACGAGTGGATGTTTTCGTGTGCAGGTGCTGCCGGTCCTGCACTCGAAGGTGGCGAGGTACTCTTCGGTATGCGGGCAAACCCGGGTGCCATTGAGAAGATCACCCTCGAGCCGGGCACGCTTAACCCGGTGTATTCCACGATTAATGGCATAAAACCCCGGGGTATCTGCGGGTCCGGACTTATCGATCTCCTGGCAGAACTTCTCTGCACCTGTGTCATCGACCGTACCGGGCGCATCAATACCGGTATTACCAATCCGCGAATACGGACAAATGGTCACCACCCGGAATTCGTTATTGCATGGGCAAATGAATCTGATCTGGGTAAAGATATTGTCATTACGGAAAACGATATCAAAAACCTGATCATGAGTAAGGCATCGGTTCATGCAGCATGTCTGACCCTGATGAACCAGGCGGGAATTACCCGTCGTGAAATTACCACCATTTATTTCGCCGGAGCATTTGGTAATTACATAAACAAGAAAAACGCTACCATCATCGGGCTTATTCCTGAAATTGGTATCGACCGGATTATCAATATCGGAAACGGTGCAGTGACCGGTGCAAATATCGCGCTTCTTAACCGGAGAAAACGAAAAATCCTTGATGATATTGCCTATCGCATTGCTTATATCGAGCTGAATGCAGAGTCATCATTCATGGATGAGTACACCTCCAGCACATTCCTGCCACACACTGATCTGACCCTTTTTCCCATGGTGCAGAAACTGCTGGATTCCTGTCGGGTTGCAAAGGAGGAGAATCATGGCTAAGATGATCTCTTCTCCTCATTCACAGGCAACGGGAGTTGGTGCACTTCCCCACAAAGATCCTCGCGAGGCATGTAAGGATGTTCTGGATATTTTCCCGTCATTTCCTTACATTCCGACACTACCTGACCGGGGACAACTGGAGAGCATTGTCTTTAATGATTCGGAACAATTACCCGGGCGGTTCATCCGGGATGACCGCCTTCTCTATGACAGCACCAAGGACCAGACTGCTGCAATGGAAAAGGTATATATGGATTATGTAGAACAAAATTTCGCACCGTATGCCCTTACCGACAAGTATGCTTCGGCCTTTATCGAAATGATGTCGCACGATCTGACCCATTTTGGCATCCTGAAATATCAGGTCACCGGACCAGTCACGTTTGGTATGCAGGTAGTGGATGCAGATAAACGTCCGATTTATTACGATACCCAGCTCGCTGATGTCCTGGCAAAGATGCTTGCATTAAAAGCCCGCTGGTGTGAAGTCGAAATGCAGAAGAAGACCGGTGTACAGGAGACCTTAATCGTCCTTAACGAACCCTATCTTGCTTCACTTGGCTCATCCGTTGTTCCCGTGGATAAGGAAACGGTGAAGTCCGGTTGGGATGATATCGCATCGCTGGTTGAAGGGGGACTGGGTATTCATTGCTGTTCAAATACGGACTGGGAATTTGTTCTCGGGCTCAACCCTTCAGTCGTATCTATCGATGCCTATGCAACCGCAAATGAGTTTTTGCTGTATGCCGATGCAATTACCCGTTACATGGAACGGGGGGGAGTTATTGCATGGGGTATTGTTCCTGCAGATTCACGGATTTTTGAAACAGAAACAATTGAATCCCTGTACCAGAAATATCTCGATATCCGAGCGCAACTCTCCACACGCATGCCCGAACATCTCTTCGATGCACAGTCGCTCATCACCCCGAGTTGTGGCATACGTTTTGCCGATCGTAGTTCTGCGTGTTCCATCATGCAGGCAGCAGCAGAAATTTCGCATCGTATCCAGAAGAAAAATAGTTAATTCATCACAATAGGATTTTTCCCATGTCCCCCCATCCTTTCACCATCGTTATTTCCGGAAAAGGCGGAACCGGAAAGACAACCCTGAGTTCCCTGCTTATCCGTTCGTTCATCGAACTGGGAGAAAAACCGGTCCTTGCTGTAGATGCCGACCCCAATGCCAATCTCCATGAAGCCCTGGGCGTATCCATCCAGGAGACCCTCGGCTGTATGCGCGAGGAGGCATTCACCCGGAAGATCCCCCCGGGTATGAACCGGCATAATTATGTCCGTTTCAGGTTCCGGCAGGTACTGGTTGAATCGGAAGGTTTCGATCTGGTTGCCATGGGGAGACCGGAGGGCAGCGGTTGCTATTGTTTTGCAAACGATCTCCTGTCTGAATGTATGACCGAACTGGAACGGGAATATCATTTTATTGTAATAGATACTGAAGCGGGTATGGAGCATATCAGCAGAGGAACAATAGGAAAACCCGATATGCTGTTGATTGTCAGTGACCCCGGTGCACGGGGACTGCGTACTATCTCACGGATCCGGGAGATTGCCACCCAGCTCGGCCTTGATCCGGAAAAAATCCATGTTGTATTTAATAAATATAAAACCGGCACAGCCCCGGTTGATATCGGTAAGGAAACGCCCATTGCATTGCTTCCTGATGATCCTGAAGTAGAAGCAGCGGATCTTGCCGCAACACCTGTGTCACAGATACCTTATGATAGTCCTGCCCGTATTGCTGTGAAGGGACTTGCGGAAAAGATTCGATTGCTGGCAGAAAAAAATATTTGAAAATCGTCTGTCTTTATCCAATTCAGGGATTTTACCCTATTACGGCTCTGTTGAAACGCACATGAACGGGCGTACACACCATAAGAATGAAAATCTATAATATTGCGATGGTTCCCTGCCTCAGGGCCTCTCTTCAGGCACGGCAGGGCAAGGAGGTTTCAGTAAATTTCTGTCAATGATCCGCCGCAGGGACGTCCCATCGGCGGCGGCGTTCATCATAATTATGCAAAAAACATTTTCAAATACTATCAGAATATGCTGATTTAATATGGAAATGCCCCTGGAATTTTCATCTTGTATGCTTGTTGCCCTTCAGCATCATGCCTGTTTTCATGGGAAATCCTATTTTCCCATTCTTCGCTTCTTCTTCTCAACAGCTTTGAGGGTGACCCCCTCTTATTTGGAGGGTTTCAACAGAGCCCCTATTACCCAAAAATAACAAAAAAAAGGATATCAGAGAAAAACAGCAACAGCAATGGTCGTTGTCCAGAGACCGTCTTTATTGCCTTCAGCGGACTGGCATACGTGTTTTGTTTTAATAATTTTTCCACTTGCCTTGTATATCTGCTCGCGTTCCTGCCAGGCAAGATTTGCATCGAACTTGATACCAAGCGTGGTTGCAAGCATGGTAGCTGCAAGATCTTCAGCATATTCCCCGGTTCGTTCCTGTGTTTCACCGTATGCATGGTGTTCTGAGAGATACCCGTACTCTTCAGCTCCCTTGGGTAGTGCAAGACCAATGGCTGTTGATACCAGGCGATTGGGCTCATTTGTGTCATTCCGTGCCATAACACAAAAAGTAATCCCGCCCGGGAGCAGTTGGGCAAGTCCTTCCGCTTTCGAGCACTGCTTACAGTTTGGCGGGAAGATGCTTGAGACATAAACCAGATTGCACTTTTCTATCCCGGCCCTTCGTAATGCAAGCTCAAATGATGCAAGACGATCTTTATGGACGCCCACCCCCTTGGTGAAAAATATCCTGGTCGGAACAAACATATTTTTTAAATAATATCTGAATCCTTTTTAAGTTTTGCTCGTTTTAATGATAAAAACAAAAAAATAAAGTGTATTTCGCATAAAAAAACCGGACGCGCCCTATACGGGATTATCTTGTTTAAATCGTTTTTCTTTGCAGGATTTCCGGTTGTTACCTGACCGAAAGCCCGGCTAAAATATCAGGTAATTCATCCATAGCATCTATGGTAAAATCTGCTTCAAACTCACTTCGATAATCGGAAAAACGATCTCCATACCTGGCATAGACTGATCGTATTCCCAGTAACCTGCATGGTTCTATATCCCGCCGGGGGCTGTCTCCAACCAAAAGCACTTCGTGAGTTTGGGCTTTCATCATGTCAAGAGCAACGAGGAAAGGATCGGGAGCCGGTTTCTTTACTCCCACCATATCATAAGTTACCATCCCACAAAAAAACGGAAGAAGTCCAATCTTTTCAAGACGACGAGTGGCATCTCTTGAATGAGCGTCTGTCACGATACCCATAGTATATCCACATTCTTTGAGTACTTCAAGCGTTTCCATTACTCCCGGGTATGGTGTAATATGACGAAGTTTCTCAGACTCATAAATACGGCAAGCCTCCCTGAACATTCCATCACGGGAGAGTGAACGGTCATCCATAAAATCATGGATATTTTCATGGGACTCAAATCCCCGTGCCGGGCGCAGGAAATAATCAAAGAGAGCGTCACCATCATTATTTCCAAGGAATCGTGTGACCGCATGGCACGATGCGATCTGTGCACCGACAAGATCGAAGAGGGTGTTATCCATATCGAATAAAACTACTTTGACAGGTTTTTGATCAATCTTTTTTATCATTCTTGCACAGTTTTTATGCTTTTTAATCTATGAGTTTATGGGTATCGGCATTCACTCAGGGTTAAAAATTTGTCTGAGGAAAAAAGGAAATGAGAAGATAACGTTATCGCGCTTTTTAAGTTCCAGTCTTGTACGGGAGTTTCAGGCGCCCGGAAACGATTGGCCCGCAGACTGTCCACTATAGGGCATGGAGAAGTGAACCTGCTCGATTACCCATCGGCACCCGGTGTTCCGCATTACCATCGTTGACCTGCCGCTCATTGTCTGCTTCCTGGAGCCTGCAACGGTGAAAGTAATATTATTCCTTGAAGTTACCCACGCGATCCGACTTTCCCCAAAAATTTTCACGTTCGTGAATTCAACCAAAATTGAGGTCGCCTGGCTTAAATCACGCTTGATTTGACGGGTAAAGTCTTCCCGATCCAAGACAATTTCATCAGGTCCGCTGCCAAACCCGCTGATCTCCGGGGAGAATAACGCTAATAACGCTTTTATGTCCTTGTTCTGGTATGCCATGCCGTAATTGTGCAGCGTTTCTAAAACTTCTGCTTTCTGAGCTTCAGTGAGCGTCATAGCTATTGGTTATAGATGCCATTCTTTTATCTTTTTTGGGCTCTGTTGAAACCCTATTTTCCAGCGATTCGCTTCTTCTTGCCTGCTTGGAGGGTGACCCCCTCTCTCCCCCAGAGGGGGAGGCAGCCCAAGGGGAGCATCCCCTTGACCCCCCCTTTTTTAGAGGGTTTCAACAGAGCCCTTTTTTGATATTTTGTTTTCAGAAAACGAGTGGATTTTGAATTTGGTGGGGCACATTCAGTTCATGAGCAGGAGGCGGTTGCCTGAATTTCTGCCAGTCGAAAAGAAAAGTCATTTCTCCATTGCCCTTCTCATTTTTTGACATTTCATCACTTTTCAGGCTGTATTGCTATCATCAGCAGAATTTTAATCAGGGTGTTTTTCAGATTAAAGTCTTAACATAAAAAAGACCACTAATAAAATAGAACGGTATTCTCCCCATGGAAGATATATATCTCATTGAGATCCGTCTTGGAAAAACCAAATGGCGGGTAAAAGAGACAATTTTTGCTATTGCCAGATATTTCCGGATAGAACGGTTAATTGAAAGGCATCCCCATGTAACGCTGTTCGGGCCATTAACCCTCAACGAAGGGATAAGCCCGGAGCACCTTCTGGATACAATCGGCCAGGTTGCATCACGGTTCGGCCCTATCCCGTTTATGATTGACGGCTGGGAAAAACGAGAAGGCATGCATGGGACGGTAATCGCATTTTCGGTTAAATCTTCAGAGGCGTTAAAAAATCTCACTGCATCTATTGCAGAAAATCTCAATCCGGTTTCTCACAGTCATAACAGTTGGGATGCTTATCCGGAAAAAAAATGGTTTCATGTAACCATTGCCAACCGGATTGATGGTAAAAATGCAGAAAAGATTTTTTCGGTAATTCTTAACTCTTCAGATGTCCTTCCCCGCATAGACCGGTCTCAAAAAAATATCATTTCTGGTTTTTTAAAATGGCTTAAACGGCATATGCATTTAACGAACAGATTAATTATCTGGCCGGTTACTCTCGATGAAACCGGACTCCGTATCAGCGTCATGCATGGCGAACAGATCCTTGGAGAATATGATTTCCTTTTAAAATGCTGGGTTTTTGGCGAGAATAGTCATTCATCCCGTTCGTGGCAAAAAACACTCCTGCTATATCGTCGCCAATCGGGATTTGAACTTACTGCTAAAAAACAATCGTTTCCTGAAGATATATTCCTCATTTCAGATCTGCACCTGGGTCATGCCAATATTATTCGTTATTGTTCCCGGCCGTTTCTCTTCTCTGATGTGGATGAAATGGATCGTGTCCTTCTGGATAATTGGAATTATGTAGTATCTGAAACGAATACAGCATATTTCCTTGGTGATTTCCGGTATGGAGCGCATGCACTGGGTGCTGATATATACCGTAAAAAACTGCAGGGGAATGTCACGTTTATTAAAGGAAATCATGATGAACTGGAACTGGGAACCATTCCATCAGCAATGATCGAGTTCAATGGATTCTCATTTCTGCTGGTCCATGATCCCGAAGATGCACCCACGGCATTCAAAGGGTGGGTGGTTCATGGACATCATCATAACAACGATCTCCGTCATTATCCGTTCATCAATTTTGAACAACGTCGTATTAATGTAAGTGCAGAAGTAATCGGGTATGTTCCGATTGGCTTATCCGAGATATGCAGCATCATACAATCCCGTTTAACCAGCGGGAATACCACCCCGATTCTTTTGAAATACCCCTATACTGAATAGATTGCTAAAAATAAGAATGGAGATATAATTTTCATAACCTTTTTACCGACAGGAGGTATAGTTCCAGAGTACTGGTGAACCTGCGATGCTGTTTGAACGGATTATATCTGAAGGGATTTCTCATATCTCATATCTTATCGGTTCTGGTGGAAAAGCCGCGGTCATTGACCCCCGCAGGGATTGTGAGATTTATCTTGAGATCGCCGGGAAAAATAATCTGGTAATCACCCATATTTTTGAAACGCACCGTAACGAGGATTATGTGATTGGATCAATTGAACTTGCATCCCGGTGTGGAGCCGGGATCTACCATGGTGCCGCGATGCCTTTCTCCTATGGGAAACCTGTCCGGGAAGGAGATATATTCACGTTTGGTTCCCTTGATCTGGTTGTACGTGAGACACCCGGGCATACTGAAGAAAGCATCTCGTTTGTTCTTTATGATAAGGAGGTATCTCCACTACCATACATGGTTTTTTGTGGAGATACCCTGTTCTCTGGTGACATCGCCCGAACGGATTTCTATGGTAAGGATCGGGACGCGGAGATGGCAGCAAAGATCTATAGCAGCATCACCACCCAACTCCTGCCTCTTGGAGATGGCGTAATCATCTGCCCTGCTCATGGTGCGGGATCTGTCTGTGGTGGAGAGATCGCTGATCACCCGTTCACAACCATCGGCTATGAAAAATTAACCAACAGGTGGCTTTTGCTGGACAAAGAGGGTTTTGTTTCGGCAAGGATCCGGGATTCCCCCTATGTTCCCCCCTATTTCAGGAAAATGGAGCAGTATAACAAGGAAGGTGCACCGCTCCTGAAGAGGGACCTCCATCTTAAACCCCTCTCAATAGCAGATATCAACAAATTCAGAACTGCCGGTTGCCAGATTCTTGATATCCGGGCACCCACCAGTTTTAGCGCAGGGCATATCCCCGGAAGTATCTCAATCTGGCGCGAGGGACTCGCTGCGTTCATGGGGTGGATTCTGGATTATGAACAACCTGTCATTATAATCGATGATTTTAATCTCTCCCTTGAGACGGTGAACAGCCATCTTATACGTCTTGGCTATGACAATAGTGCAGGTTACTTATCGGGAGGATTTCCGGCATGGACAAAAAGCGCACAGGAGATTGCTACCCTCCCAACATGTTCCGTACAGCAACTTAATGCACGTCTTGAAACCGAATCACCATATATTCTTGATGTACGGGACAATAAAAACTGGAATTCTGTTGGTCATATAAGAAAAGCACATCACTGGTATGTCGGTGAACTTTCCCGGAATATCGATAAAATCCCAAAAAATGAGCCTGTTGTTATCTGTTGCGATGCAGGTTACAAAGGTAGTCTTGCAGCAAGTATCCTGCTCCGGCACAACTACGCGAACCTGACCAATGTGCTGGGAGGAATGACTGCATGGAAACGTGCAGGATTCAGTATTGAAAAATAATATAATCCTTTTTTATTATTCTGACCTGAATTAACAAGATTTATCTTCTTTGTATGGAAATCCAGATTGCTGTGAGTGTATGGAAATACTAAAGATCCCGAGAATGGAAAAACAGGAGTACGATCGTCTGATTGAGGAAGGCTATATCTGCCGCATCGCATTCCAGGGTGAGAAATACCCCTATATTGCACCGTTCCTGTACGTATTCGACGGTTCTTTTTTGTATTTCTTATCAACAAAATATGGAAAGAAGATAGAATATTTCCGGAAAAGTCCGTATGCTTCGGTGGAGATTGAGAAATATACCAAAGACCTCTCATCGTACACGTTTGTGACTCTTCAGGGTTATCTTGAAGAAGTGCATGACTCAATCGAGAAGAAGATTATCCGGGAAAAATTTGTAGATCTTATTGTTGACCGCAATCTGTCGTGCAATATCCTTGCCGCTCTCGGGCATTCACCTCTGGATCCCCCTGCTGCAATCGGGCAGGAAGAACGGTCCCTGGTCTGGAAACTGGTAGGTGTCAAGGATCTCGTTGCACTGAAAAATCTCTGACCTTTTTTTGTTAAGGTTTTTTAGCCAAACCAAGCAGTGAAAGCATTTCTTCGGGTTCGGTGACCGGTTTCGAACACGCATGCCCGGAACACACATAAGCAGTTGCTTTCCCATCAATCATTGACAGGTTTCGCGTGAATGGGGCGATATCTGCCAATGATTCTGCATGTAAACCGGGCGAAATATACTGAATAGTTAACAATGGCAAAAATTGAGCTCGCAATGCTGAAAGCAGTGCCCGCGTATCCGGATTCTCCCGTTCACCGATAATAACGACATCCTGCGGAAGACCTGTTTCCAGGCAGAGTCCGCACAGGAACCATGTATATGCAGATGGGGATTGAACGACAGTGTTGCCAAAGCAGCGGGAAATGGATAATGCTCTCTCTGCATGTGAGGTATCACCGGTCAACCGGAACAGGTGAATGAGATTCATGAATGCCATTGAATTTGCAGAAGGAATTGCCCCGTCATAGATCTCCTTTTTACGGATAACCAGTGCTTCAGCATTATCTCCAACCGTGAAAAACCCGCCATTTTTTCCATCCCAGAAATGTGCGATAAAAAACGTGTTTAACAAAAGTGCATCGGACAGGTACTTTACATCAAAGGTCAGGTTATAAAGTTCAATCAGTGCGTGGATAATGAATGCATAATCATCAGCAAATCCATTGATTGCTGCATCGCCATCACGGTAACGGTGCATCAGACCATCTTCTTTACTTCTCATCCGTGTAAGGATAAACTGCATTGCCATCTCAGCTGCTTCACACCATGTCTTATTTTGAAAAATCCGTGCGGCTTGTGCAAGCGCAGCAATAAACAATCCGTTCCAGTCTGCCAGTATTTTATCATCGAGAGCGGGACGGTTGCGTTGCTGGCGGGAAGCAATGAGACGGGAATTAATTGAGTCAAGACGGGCAGAAAGTTCCGGTTCGGTAATCGTAAAAGATGCGGCGATATCTGCTGTTCGTAGTCTGCGCGAAAGGATATTATATCCCCCGCCGCGCTCCGGGTCCGAATAATTCCCCCCGGAAATCACCCCGTACGTCATTGCAGCAAGAGACGCATCCTCTCTCCCGAGAATTGTTTTGAATTCCTCGAGTGTCCAGACATAAAATGCTCCCTCGCCCTCAGGACTATCCGCATCCTCTGCCGAGTAAAATGCTCCTTCTTTTGACCGCAGGTTCTGCATTACATATCCAATAATTTCTTCAGCAGTTTTCTCGTATTTTTTATTCTTTGTAACCTGAAACATCTCAGAACAGGCCATAAGCAGCAATGCCTGGTCATAGAGCATCTTCTCAAAATGCGGGACCATGCCATTGTGCATCGGTAGAGTACCGGTGAACTCCCCCGCCCAGATGATCGTATATCCCACCATTACGGATGGAATCAAGAGTTTTTTCCACCATGCCCATGGCCTTGGAATCCGGATTTTTGTTTGCGTACCTGAGCAGGAAAAGAAGCGTGTGTGGTGTTGGGAATTTTGGATATGTGCCGAATCCCCCATTGACCGGATCAAACGAGATGAGCAGTGAATGGTATCCTTCATCAAGCAGCTCTTCACCGGGCTTATTATTGATTAAAGGGGGATTCGTGGGAGAAATGGCAGCAATTACGCGGTCAGCAGACTGCACAAGCTTCGCCCGTTGCTCTTTCCACGAGGGAAGAAATGCGTGGAAGCAGCGTAAGAAGGCCCATCATGGAGAACCGAGTCTCTTTTGGAATGTAGGTAGCAGCAAAGAATGGTTTTTTATCCGGGGTCATGATGATGGTCAGTGGCCATCCCCCCTGTCCTGTCATCTGCTGGCATATGGCCATATACACACTGTCGATATCCGGACGCTCCTCACGATCCACCTTGATGCAGATAAAATCCCGGTTGAGCAATGCGGCTACTTCATGATCATCAAATGATTCATGTGCCATCACATGGCACCAGTGGCAGGTGGCATACCCGATAGACAGGAAAACCGGTTTGCTTTCTTCTGCTGCACGGGAGAATGCTTCAGTCCCCCATGGGTACCAGTCAACGGGATTTTTTGCATGCTGTAAAAGATACGGGCTCTTTTCAAAGCGAAGCCGGTTTTCCCTGACAGCAGGAGCCGGGTGACTGGGTGTAATAGGGATCTTCCTGAGGCATACTGCCCCATGGGAATTATAAGATGATGAGCTTTTCAGATGAACCTGATCCGGAATCGCTCATCTTATGAGAACAGCATCCCTACATTAAAGAAATCAGTGAAATTTATGGAAACAGCAGGTTTTTTCCTTGTCATAGCAACCGGGATTATTGTTATTTTTATATCAATTGCGCTGGATTTTCTCTGGGCACATGCGATACCGGTCAGATTTTTCTACTATTTCCTGCGCGCTCCCGGTGTTGTAGTCCATGAATGTGCCCATATTCTTGGCTGCCTCCTCACCGGCGCAAAAATCCGTCACGTAGTTCTCTTTTCCAAAGAAGGTGGATCTGTTACCTATAACCCCCCGGTAATTCCGGTAATCGGTAATGTTGTGATAAGTACTGCACCGCTCCTGTGCATCCCGCTTGTTCTTGTTGCTGTTACATGGGTATTTTCCACGTATCTCGGCTGCTCGTTTTCCCAATATCCGCAGACACTGGAGACAGCAGATGCAGTTATTGCACTCGTAATCGGCGATTCTTGGGACATTTTCCCACAACCTTGTGCAGCAGTTCAATGGATGGTTCCTGCTTTACCTGTACCTGACGGTCAGTCTCATCCTTTCTGTTGCACCGAGTATACAGGATATTAAAAATGCTGCAATCGGGTGTTGCATCCTTGCTTTCGCCGGTATACTTATTTTCTGGAGCGGGATCCCATGGGCTGTTGCTATTCTGGCATGGATTATGCGTATGATGGGAATAGGATTTACTCTGGGTCTCAGTTTTTGGACTGATCGCACTTGTCGTATCCTCCCCCCTTATTATTGTCTATTTTTATCGCCATACTGCGTGACCGGGCAAAGGTACAGGAAGATCGGTATTAATTGATCTGGAAGGCTACATTTCTTCATCCATGGTACGACAATCTCCACCCGATGATCCTGATGCTGAACTGGCCGGACCCCGTCTCACTCCGGTTATGCGACAATACCGCGAGCTTAAGGAGAAATATGCGGATACCGTTCTTTTATTTCGTATCGGGGATTTCTACGAAACTTTTGAAGAAGATGCAAAGATCATTTCACGGGAACTGGAGATCGTACTCACGTCCCGGTCAAAAATTGGCGATAATCCGATACCGCTTGCCGGTGTCCCGTACCATGCAATCGATGGTTATATTGCAAAACTTATCGGCAAAGGATACAAGGTTGCCATCTGTGATCAGGTTGAAGATCCAAAAACGGCAAAAGGGATAGTAAAGCGGGAGATCGTGCGGGTCATCACCCCCGGTACGGTTATCGATTCATCCATGCTCTCCTCCTCTGCAGCCACGTACCTGATGGCAGTCTGCCCCGATAAAAAAGGCAGCACGTGGGGTATTGCGCTGCTCGATATCTCTACGGGAGAGTTTGTTGTTACAACAATTGAACCGGACAGTCATCACCAGAATCTCTTTTCTGAGATTGCACGTTACCGCCCTGCTGAATGCATTCTGCCAGCAACAGGAACTGAAGATCTGGCAGAACGCATACGGGAACGGGGAATTCTGGTCACCCGGGTTGAGGACATGTGGTTTGACAAGGAAAGGGCCGGTCAACTCCTGATGTCCCAGTTCCATGTTGCATCACTGGCAGGATATGGTTGCGAAGATGAACCAACCGTAACGGGTGCAGCCGGGGCTGCCCTTGCCTATGCACAGGAAACACAATACTCATCTCTCCCTCATATCTCCGGCATTTCCCGGCGAACATCAGCCCAGAGTATGATGCTCGATGCGATTACCCTGCGAAATCTCGAAGTAACAGAGAGCATACGCGGGGGTGCCAGAGGCGCGACACTCTTCTCCTGTTTAAATCTCACAAAAACACCCATGGGAAGTCGCTTGTTAAGCCGTTACCTGTCCCGTCCGCTCACCAGTATTGATGGGATCAACAAACGGCTGGATGCAGTTGAGTTCCTTGCAGGGCACACTGCAGAACGTCTCTCCCTGCACACACATCTCACCCGCGTCGCCGATATCGAACGTATTGCCGCCCGTATTGCCTATGGCAGTGCAGGACCACGGGATCTCCTTGCCCTGGCAGATTCGCTTGAGACACTGCCGGAACTCAAAAAGCCATTAAGGGATACCGGCATCAAAAACCTTCCGGAATTACTGGGCGAAGCGCTCGGACAGATTAAGGATCTTCCCGAAACCATCTGTCTTATCCGGAGTGCCATCGTGGATGAGCCCCCGGCGATAGCCCGCAACGGGGGGGTTATCCGTCGCGGTTATTCCCCTGCACTTGACGAGATCACCGGAGTACTGCATTCCGGTAAGGACTGGATTGTGGAACTGCAGGCAAAGGAACGGGAACAAACGGGTATCAAATCGTTAAAGATCGGGTATAACCGGATCTTCGGCTATTACATCGATGTAACAAAACCCAACCTGCATCTTGTCCCCGCTCATTATGAGCGTAAGCAGACAACCGCAACCGGAGAGCGTTATACGCTTCCATCACTCCGGGAGAAAGAAACGCTCATCACCAATGCAGATGAAAGGGTGCTCGCACTCGAACGTGAATTATACAGTTCACTCATCGAAACACTCCAAAAACAGATCAATGCGTTACAGGCAATTGCCGCAGGTATTGCAATACTTGATGTATCTGCAGCCCTTGCCGAAGTGGCACAGACCCGGGATTATGTTCGTCCGCAGCTTAACGATGGCGATGTCATTACGATCCGGGACGGGCGTCACCCGGTAGTGGAACAGGGCGTGGCCGGGGGTTTTGTCCCCAACGATACGGAACTTTCCGGAAGCCAGACGCAGATCATGATCATCACCGGGGCGAATATGGCAGGTAAATCCACGTACATGCGTACGGTTGCACTCTGCTGCATCATGGCACAGGCCGGAAGTTTTGTTCCGGCCCGACATGCCAGCATCGGTATCATTGACCGGGTCTTCACGCGTGTCGGGGCATTTGATGATCTGGCAAGCGGGCAGAGTACCTTTTTTGTCGAGATGCTCGAACTGGCAAATATTCTCAACAATGTGACCTCAAAGAGTCTCGTCATCCTTGACGAGATTGGCAGGGGGACGAGCACAGCAGACGGGTGCTCGATTGCAAAAGCGGTTCTTGAATTCCTGCACGGGAAAACAACTGCCGGGCCAAAGACACTCTTTGCCACGCACTTCCACGAGCTGATTGCCATGGAAGAACAGCTCAAACGGGTGAAAAATTATCATTTCGCGGTAAAAGAGACCAAAGAGGAAGTGGTCTTTTTACGAAAACTTATTCCCGGGCGCAACCGACAAGAGCTATGGTATCCATGTTGCCCGTCTTGCAGGAATTCCGAAAAAAGTAACCGAACGGGCAGAAGTACTCCTGTCAGAGAGTATGAACCGGGCAGTCCCTGCCGGTACACGCCCCCAGCGTTATACTCAGATCCTTCTTGTCGATGATCAGGCAGAACCCGCTATTCCTGCTGAACATCCCACGCTCCGGGCCCTTGCCCGGATCAATCCTGACGAGATGACACCCATGCAGGCACTCGCAAAGATTGCTGAACTGAAAAAGACCCTGGACCGGACCAGCACACCATGAAAAGCATTGAGACCATACCGGTTATCCATGTCCTTGACCCGATAACGGTCAACAAGATTGCAGCGGGTGAAGTAGTGGAACGCCCGGCATCCGTGGTCAAGGAACTTGTTGAAAATGCCATTGATGCCGGTGCCCGCTCTATCCGCATTGACCTGTCTTCATCGGCCGGGAAGATTACCGGCATCCGGATAATCGATGACGGGTGCGGTATGTCAGCGCAGGATGCACAGCTTGCGTTTGTACCGCATGCCACCAGTAAGATTTCCGGCATTAAAGATCTCGATACCATCCAGACACTCGGTTTCCGTGGTGAGGCGCTTGCCAGTATTGCCGCAGTTTCCCGTGTAACCCTGATCACGAAACCCAGGGGTCGGGATATTGTGGCGGGTACAAAAATGGTAGTGGTCGGGGGAACAGTACAGGAAACGGGCGGTATTGGTGCACCGGAAGGTACCAGCATTCTGGTAGAAGATCTCTTTTTTAATACTCCGGCCCGGAAAAAATTTTTAAAAAGTATCAATACCGAACTGGCGCATATCCACACGATTATGGAAGGGATCTGTTTTTCCCACCCGG
Source organism: uncultured Methanomicrobiales archaeon (assembly GCA_963732285.1). Taxonomy (GTDB): domain Archaea; phylum Halobacteriota; class Methanomicrobia; order Methanomicrobiales; family Methanospirillaceae; genus Methanoregula. The sequence continues at coordinate 242,193 of CAVSYT010000003.1, forward strand.
AGATCTCATTCCGCCTTTTTTACAATAATCATGAGCAGATGGTAACCGATCGATCAGTACGGACAATCGACACTATTGCCCGCCTTTTTGGTGCTGATACGGTTCAACATCTCATTCCGGTTGAAGCGTCTGTCCCGATATTAACAATTGCCGGGTATATTTCACGCCCGGCACTTTCCCGAAAAGATGCTGCACGAATGCTTGTGACGATTAACGGGCGCTTCATATCCTCATCGCTCATCAATGGAGCAGTCCGGGCCGGGTATGGCACCCTGCTTGCCAAAGACCGGTTCCCGGTTGCATTCATCTCATTGCAGATTGACACCAGCCTTGTCGATGTGAATGTTCACCCGACAAAAAAACTGGTGCGGATTTCCCAGGAAAAAGAGATTGCCGAAGTTATCCGGAACACTGTATCGGATGCATTGCTCAGCCATGACCTGATCCCTGCTGCTGAAGCATCCGCTCCGGTAACGTTATGCCTGCCCGAGACCCCGGAACATAACCCCCCACAACACTATCTGAATCCCGATGCAGAACCTTCCGGAGTCTGCGAATCCACTCATGCGGGCTTCATTGATTCCGATCAGCGTCTCCGCCAGACAGAGCTGGTAACCGGGCTCACACCGTCTCCATCTCTTCTCCCGGAAATGGAAGTGATTGGTGAGTTTGGCGGGATTTACATTCTTGCCCGCACGGTAACCGATGAACTGATGCTCATTGACCAGCATGCCGCCCATGAACGAATCCTTTACGAACAGGTGATAGCGCGTTCAAAGGGAAGTCCGGTCACCCAGGAATTAATTTCCCCCATTATCATCCACCGCACACAAAAAGAGGCCGCACTATTGCAGGACCTTCTTCCGGCACTGTCAAAGGAGGGTTTTGTGCTTGAAGGATTCGGCAAAACATCCTACCTTGTCCGGGCTGTACCGGTAGTCCTCGGAAGGATGGAAGACACAACGGTTATTGATGAGATCATCAGTGATCTGGTCAGCAACAAATCGTCACCGTCTGTTAATAACCGGGAAAAACTTACAAGGATAATTGCATGCCGTGGAGCAATTAAAGCAGGAACGGTCTGTTCCCCTGAACAATGCCAGCGCATCATTAACCAGCTCAGGTTAACGCAGAACCCATTCACGTGTCCGCATGGGAGACCTACGATCATCCGGTTCAGCAGGGCCGATCTCGATGCGATGTTCAAACGCACATAGATCGGATGAATCCCTTTGAAGGACAGACATTTGTTTTGAAACTCCGGGGATTATTGGAAAAAAAAGATTTTGTCACCACCTGAATGGTTATTATCTTCCAATGGTCTATTGTTGGACACAACATTTTCACAGGTTTCTCCGATGAAATCCATAAAAAATACACGTCAGTCAACTCTGGAAGATGATGATGGGATATTTTCCCGGAAATTTGATCCGCATAACGGTATTCCGGCATTTCAACAGATGGTTCTTGACTTCTACCATCACCATGGCCGTCCAATGGCATGGCGCAATACCACCGATCCTTACAAAATCCTCGTGTCTGAGATCATGCTCCAGCAGACACAGGTGGAGAGGGTCTCGCTAAAGTATCCGGAGTTTCTTGCTGCATTTCCGGATTTTGCCACACTGGCAAAAGCCCCGCTTGCAGATATTCTGCCCGTATGGCAGGGAATGGGGTATAACCGGCGGGCGATATCCCTGCAGAAATGTGCACAGCGGGTGATGGATGAGTTTGGCGGAGTGCTTCCGGCAGATGTCGACACACTTTCGACATTCCCCGGTATCGGCAGGGCAACCGCTTCATCAATCTGTGCATTTGCCTTTAATATGCCCGTTATTTTTATCGAAACCAATATCCGGAGAGTCTATATCCACTTCTTTTTTCCCGGGCAAGAAATTATCCCGGATTCTGATATTTTACCGATCGTTGAACAATCGGTCTATCTGAAAAATCCCCGGGTATGGTACTGGGCATTGATGGATTTGGGAACAGCGCTCAAAAAAGAGGTATCGAATCCAAACCGGCGAAGTTCACATTATACAAAGCAATCGCCTTTTGAGGGATCTGACCGGAAGATTCGGGGATTAATCCTGAAAAATCTTCTTTCCCGTAATGTATCAGATACAGAACTTCAGGATATTATCGGGGGGGATGCTGACCGTATGCACCGGATAGTTGAACAACTTATTACTGAAGGATTTATTTCTTTTAACAATGACCGGTATTCCCTGGTTCGATAACAAATCTTGGATAAAATTTCAGGAAAATCATTTATTTTTTTCACGTCAGATTTACCAATTTCAATGAATTTCAGAGAAATAATAAACATTTTAATTTATAAGATATAAGGGAAAGAATACGTGATTCATTTAACCACACTATCATAATGACTGATGTTTAAGTTCCCGTTCAAACGCCACCCTTTACGGTTAATTAAGTTTTATATTTATTGCATTATAAAAATAACCGAGAGGGGTCCGACTGGGGTATAGAGTCTTTAAAAAAATCCAATATGCCGTGCAAAAACGTCTGGCAAATTTTGATATTCACACCCTTTCAAGATAGGTTTGCCCTCACTGGGGTAAAGGAGGTAGAGTAAAATGAAAATCGCAACACTGCAACAGGGTATCGTGATCGGAATTCCCAAAGAAGCGGAGATATGGTACAAAAATGGAAATGAACTAATGCACCACGGGCAATATGCGGCTGCAATAGACATTTACGACAAGGTCCTTCGCATTGATCCGGAGTTCTCACAAGCATGGCACTACAAAGGAAATTGTTACGATGATCTCGGAAAACCCAAAGAGGCATGTGAAGCCTATGATCGTGCACTTCAGATCGATCCGCATGATTCAGACACTTGGTACAACAAAGGCATCAGCCTGAAAAAATGCGGCAAATTCGAGGATGCAAAGATCTGCATGGACAAGGCAATTGATCTTGCACTCGGGCGATAACCACTAAAAATATCATTAAATCAATAATATTTCCCTGTGGAAAAAAGGTGATTTTAAAAAATCTGTTTACATCTTTCGATAATGACCGTATTACGATGACAGGGTAATCAGGTTTGTTCTTTTTTTGTAATATGTCAGTCCACATTTCAGATTTATTGGGCTCTGTTGAAACAGGCATGAACTGATCAGGTTCGCACCCTAAGCATGAAAATCGTATTTACGATGTTCCCCCGCATCAGGGTCTCTCTCTGTAAGCACGGCGGGACAATGAGGTTTTCATCATTTTTTCTTTTAGTCATTGATCCGCCGCGGGGGGGCACCCCGTCGGGGGCGGCGGGGTTCATCATAATTGAAAATTTGAAATAAAATTTCCCTGTCAGACCTCCTGGTAAGAATGATTTTCATGGGAAATCCTATTTTCCCGTTCTTCGCTCATTTTTCCGCTGCTGAGGGTGACCCCTTCTTTTCCCCGGAGGGGGAGGCAGTGCAAGGGGTGCATCCCCTGACCCCCCCTTTTGTTAGGGGGGGTTCAACAGAGAAATTTATTGGCAAAATCTAAATCTCCACTTAAGATATTTCCGGATTTTTTCACGATAACCACATCCCCCGCGATACCATAAACCAGCGTGGTAAAAGGTCATCATTGCGGCAAATAGAATATCGTTTGTCTGAATTCTCTGGTCCATGTACGAAATGATTCCTCAAGCAGGATGTTTCAGGCACAATATGTTGTTTAAACCTTATCCCACCATGACAAAGCGGCATTGCCGATATGCGCGACACCTGACAACCTATCCAATATATGTGCATACATAACGCCATTAACGATCTTTCTGGTACAGTAGTGAGTTAAAATCTGTTTTTAAAAATTCCTCAAAAGCATATAGATCATTGTCATGGTGTTTACCCTTATATATTCAAAAAAAATTATAATTATTATGAGTTATTCGCCAGTCCAATCTGTAAAACCCATTTCCAAACTGGATATATTCTTAAAAAAAGCGGTCTTTGAAATAACCGGTGAAGATATTGATGTCAGGGTGATATCCGGCAACCCTGATTTTTTATCTTGTTTATCTCTAAAAATTGCTCGTGAAACAGGTCTTGATTCCTCAGATATTGCTCAATGGATTTCAACGTCTGTCAAGCAATTAGCCCTTGAAAATACCTGATCCTCATTCAGAATTTTAATAACTTCACCTGTTTCTTTGCGATTTTAACGGGTTCAGGATACCTTTTTTTCATAAAAAAATTAATTTTTGAAAAAAATACGATTGACCTTAATATTTTTTTTTGATTTTTCCGGAGTTAATCGTTACAATGATAATGACCGGGTACCTGAAATTATCTTTTTTAGGCTCTGTTGAAACTCTCTAAAAAAGAGGGGGGTCAAGGGGGATACTCCCCTTGGGTTGCCTCCCCCTCTGGGGGAGAGAGGGGGTCACCCTCCAAGCAGTCAAGAAGAAGAAGTGAAGAACGGGAAAGTAGGATTTCCCATGAAAATCCGATTGGTTCAGGTGTTATTGAAGAAAAACATCATTTACCATTATGATAAACCCCGCCGCCCCCGAAGGGGCGCCCCCGCGGCGGATCAATGACGGAAATGTACTGAAATCTCCTTGCCCTACCGTGCCTCGGAGAGGCCCTGAGGCAGGGAACCATCGCACTATTATGGATTTTCATGCTTCGGGAGTAAACTCTCGTTCATGTGCGTTTCAACAGAGCCCTTTTTTATTAATTTTGCCGTCGTGCAATTGCCATAAATCCCATAATATCGTTCTTAATGTCATGAATCAAAGAAATGGTGACATCTACCGGTATCCGCCCGGTATGCGTGAAAAACATAATCGGGATACGTTTGTACCCCTCTTTTTTAGCATCTGTAAGGCTGGACAGGGTAATTTTCCTGAATTCCGGGGCAATATATTGTGCAATATTATTTCCAATAAGGGAGTTTTCACCAATATCAGGAATTAATGAGTGCATGGCATCGTTTACCCACAGGCATTTTCCAGCGGGATCAAGAATCGCGACATAATCCGGATTGTTTTTCAATGCCTGATAAAGATAAAGTGAATGTATCAGCGAGGGAACGGCAGATGATGCAGGAGCCGCAACAATACCCTGATGGGTAATACCCGTTGCTTCTGCCCCCGTTCCTGCAATGGGAAGCATGCTGAATTCCAGGCATGCTTCTATTTTTTTTTGTTCTGTGATATCCCGGATAATTTCTACTGATCCAAGACGGTTTCCCTTTGCCATCCATAAACGGGGCAGCTTTAGCCCTGAGATATGCGCCTACACCGTTGTTCATTAAAGGCGCAAAAAATACTGCTTCAAGGGACCCGTCTTCATGTTTTATTTCCGGGTAGTGGTGAAGTATTTTTTCATCTGATTCATCAATGAGATCTATCAGGACCGGGTGCACAGAATCAACATGCTGTAATGCACGTGCATATCCAGATCCACCAACGATATTTTCCCGACTGACACCCGTAAGTTTTTCCATCACGCGATTCCATGCAATCACGTTCTTTTGGGAATCCACAATAAACAATGCATCCGGGAAAAAATCAATTACTTCAAAAAATTCTGTCCGTAGTGCCTCAATCTCACGACTCATTTCTTTCTGTTGCGTGATATCCTCAACAATCCCAGTGATATATTCAATTTTTCCATCGGTATCAAACTGTGCAAGTGCTGTTATGGATACCCATAAAACACTGCCATCGGCACGTTTCAGGCAAATTTCCCGGTTTTTCACAAAACCTGAATGTTTCAACTCGACCAGATGTTTCATTCGCCCGTCGTCTTCAACAAAAATATCTGCAATATTAATTTTTTGCAGGTGATCAAAAGAGGGATACCCGAGAATTTCAACCAGCGATGGATTTCCCCATACGAATTTTCCTTTTGGATCCCCTGTGCTCCGGTAAACCCCGATATTCATGTTTTCTACAAGAACACGATATTTTTCTTCATTTTCACTCAGGCGTTCTTCTGCCATTTTCATGCTAATATCCCGGGAAATTGTTGAAATCCCGCTTACTGAACCATCATCTTTGAATATCGGTGAAATGGTAATGGATACATCAATACGTGTTCCATCCTTGCAAATCCGCTGTGTTTCAAAATTGGTAACCCATTGACCTGAAAGAACTTTTTTAAATATGCCATTGAACTCTGCTAGTTTATAGTGAGGGATGATTTTAGTAATTGGTTGACCGATTATTTCATCAGCCGTATAGCCATACATACGTTCAGCAGCGTGATTCCAGCTTAGTACCAACCCATGTGGATCTTTTCCAATAATAGCATCATTCGATGATTCAACAATGGATGAAAGAAATTTTTGTACCTGTTCTGCCTTACGGATTTCGGTCAGATCCTGGCAGATAATGCATTTCTCTTTTGTAGAAAGGTACATCATACGGAACAATACTTCTTTTTTTGTCCCGTCTTTGCATTGGATAGAAAATTCCCTGGGGACCGTACCTTGCAGGGGATATGATGCAACATCAGATTTCCAGATATCAATTGACTGTTTCCGGTAGTCTGCATCGGGAAATACCAGCATAAACCATTCACGTCCGGTATGGAAATCGGTAAGATCATAACCGAAAATGTTAGTAAACATTTTATTGATAAATCGAAAGTTGCCCGATGTATCAATAATTGCCAGTGGAAATGGTGACTGTTCTGCCACTTCATAAAACAATTCTTCGCTTTTCCTTACCGCATCTTCAGCAATCCTTCTTTGCAATGCAATAGCCGCCTCTCGTACATATGCCTCAACAAGATGAACATCGGAAATTATTGCCCCTTTATGGAGGAAAATAACGATGTTACCAAAAATGTTACCTTTGTCGGAAAAACCAATCGCATAATTAGTCCCCAGATTTAAAACATGTTCAATATCTTCGCATTTATCACGCGGTAATGCCTGAAATGCAGCATCATGCAGGGTTATATTGATATTATGTAAAACCCCGCTACGGAACGTATTAAGTGCAGGTTGGTTAACGGGAAATTCAGATCCGCGGATTTCCCGACCTAAAACCTGTTCGCATAGAATTCGATCCTTTACAGGTGTTATCGATCTCACTGTTATCGTTGAGGTTTGGCTGTTGTATGAATTAACAACGATAAGTGCATCCGGAATTAAACCACATAAATCATTTCCGATTTTTTCAAAGATATCATCATTTTCGGGAAGTTCGATAAACTCACGGAGTTTTTCTGAGAGGAATTCGATATATGATACATATTGCCGGATCTTTTCTGCTGCCTGGTGACGCTCGGAGATATCGCGGAAAACACCTTCGATCCCAAGTATCCTGCCAGCAGCATCATAATACAAATGACTGTTTGTTCCCACGTGCAGCGGAGAACCATCCTTTTTTCTCAGGACCACATCATAATCATGAACAGAACCTTTTTTGAAAACATCTTCAACAAATTTTTTACGTTCTTCCGGTTCGATGTAAAATACATCAGCAATATTTTTGCCAATACATTCGTCAAGTGAATCATAGCCCAGAATTGTTGCCCAGTTCGGACTTGCCAGAATCAGGTTACCATTAATGTCACTGCGATAGAAAACATCCTCAATATTTTTTATCACACTATGATACAGGTTTTCCCGTTCTACCAGGGCCAGTTCGGCCAAAACCCGTTCTGAAATATCATCTATAATGATAGTAAGACCGTCGATACCTCCTTCAAAGATTGTCCTGACTAATTTAATCCGGATAAATAGTTCTTTGCCATTATTTTTTACCGTTTTTTCAAAAATTTCAGTTTTTTTACCGGATTCATCTGCTAAAAATTCTTGATGGGGATATCAGAAAAAAAACTGATCCCTGTTTGTGAGTAGTGTTTTCCGATAACTGATTCACGGGTTGTATTTCCATATTTCAGGAATTGATCATTTACCTGTATGATACGGCCATCTCTGGCAATCATCAGGATCATATCTGATGAAAACTGGAGCATTGCAGAAACCGGGACGTGCTGGGATATCGTGAAAATTTTTGATGTGCCATACGGGTGAGATTCCACTTCGCCGGACATGATTAATATTTCAAGATATTTTGCTACAGAATTGCGGTTTAATTTGAGCTGATGGGAAATCTCGGTAATATTCATACCTTTTGATTTGAACATGAGCGCATTTTTGATACGGGAAAGTTTCTCGGAATCGAGAATCATATGTACCTACATTAATATAATAGTTCTAGGATAAATCTTTTAAGCAGAAAATTTGTTGAAGGAAGGTTACTGCAAATATTTTTGATAAAGGTTAATCTGGGATTTGCAGTCATCCATTTTACGATCCGAAAATATTGATATGATTTGATTTCCAATAGCACAAAAGGAGGAAAATTTTATGCCGGACCTACGGAAAATTCCTGATGATATCAAGTGGCGGCTGGCTGCTGACTTCGCTGCCCGGCTTCCTGCACTATATGATGTTGCTTTCCGCAGGGTATTGGGGGAAAAATTCGATGATATCGAGCGGGAAATCTGGATAGAATTATCGCGCCGGGCATATGATATTGCGCAGGATCTCTCGCTGCCATTGAAAGGGGCGCATGATCTCGCAGAGAGTATGCATATCGTCATGACGATTCTTTTTGGCCCGGAATTCCGGAGTGAGACCATTGACGTATCTGAAGACGGTTCAGTCATCATTGTAAAACGCTGCCCGCTTCTTTCCGTTGCGCATGAAACCGGTGTAATGGGAGAGCATACATTCCCAAAATGCATGGCACTTACGCTTACGACAATACCATCCCTGAAAAAAGATTACTCGGCACGATATGTCCGATCGATGTGCACCGGCGATCGCCAGTGCGAGATAAAAATCAGTCCTGAAGTAAAACAAAATCCTGACAATAAAAAATAAAAAATAACCAATATTCCTTTGTATTCCTGTACCGAAGAATTCCCGGGAGGCTTACTTGAGATAATATCCGATTGCCATGAAGATCAATCCAAGGTAGAACATAATGGCAAAAGGCCATGAAAACCCGAGATTGATCGAATCGAGTCGTTTTAAATCCTGAACCGCAATCATCGCAAACCCGAGAACAAAGAATCCGATGCTGAATTGTGTTTTTGTTGCTTTATCCATGATACACCCTTCTTACCAGATTATCGAATCCAGCAGGAAAAAAGCTTTGTTGTTGTAGAATTTTTTTAATGAAGGGCAAATAAAAATCGGTCGTGTGTTTTTAGGAATTTCAGGCACTGTTGAAACCCTCTAAAAAAAAGGGCGGGGTCAAGGGGATGCTCCCCTTGGGCTGCCTCCCCCTCAGGGGAGAGAGGGGGTCACCCTCCAAGCACGCGAGAAGAAGAAGCGAAGAACCCGAAAATAGGATTTTAACAGAGCCGAATTTCACATAAAAATTTCCAAACAATCCTGAAAAAAAATTCACAATGTCAATAGTACCAATCTGTAATATTCTTCATACCTTAAAAAATCCCGTTCGAGCCAACCTGTAGTGACGAATGGAAATTAAAAGAGCCTTTATTGCAGGAAAATGAGATATTTTACAGGGAATTTTTTTTCGCAAAAAATATTGATTAAAAATGTCCAATAACCAGTGAATAAAGTGCTGTTCCTGGCACAGGGGGTAAAGATATATCTCCGGTTGCAATCCGCTCTTCAGGATAGCCAAGGTTCTCGCAGACCGCAATCCGTATCGGACCGGGGAGTGCTCCCAACTGCCGGTAGAGTTCCGTTACATCGAATTTTGGATCGGCTAGCAGGTAGACAATTTTTCCCCGCTGGACTTCTTCAAGTGTTTCCTGCATGCCTTTTTCATGACCCCTGCCATGCGCAACAATGATCGAAATGCGGGACAAGGGGAGGTGCAACCGGGCTGCGGCCACCTGAAGTGATGACACACCCGGAGTAACCTCCCCGGAAAGGTACCCGAGACCGGCAAGCATAGGATCTCCCGTGGAAAGAACAACTACATCCTGAGGTAGGGTATGAAGCGACTTGAAATCGTCGATGGTCCTTACCACACACTCTTTCCTGATATGAGGCCGTGCAATCTCAATTGCCCGGTCAGAACCATAGATCGTCTTTGCTTCAGCGATCCGGAGAATCGCCTCTTCCGTGAGCATGCCCGGCCCACATCCAACGCCAACAATTTTCATGGAGTCTCCCCGATAACTGATACCATTACGGTCGACCAGCACAACATGAACTACGGGTCGCTTCTCTTTGAACGCAGCGAGGGTTTTAAGCATTACCGGCAAAAATTCGGGTCGGGCTGCATACTCTTCGACCGTGGAAAACCCGGTGCCTTCCAGTATCTGCGGGTTTATGTGACGGAGGATCAATGCCGGTAACCCGCAGAGGATAATACTGCCCTGCGCAGCATCGAGAGCAGCACCAATCTTACTCCCGACAAGAATGACCTCACGATCGGGAAAGAGCAACCGGGCATACCGGAGCCCGATCCGCCCGGTCGTAATCACCGGGTTACGTGCGGCGGATACCTGCCCACAGACTGATTCCTCAAGGTGATCGTCCCATGGTTCAACAAGTCCCGTGGTACCGAGAATTGAAATGCCGCCTTCAACCCCAACCCGGGGGTTTAAGGTTTTCTGCCAATCTCTGCCCCGAGCGGAACATGCAGGGTCACCTGTATTCCGGAAAGCCCCGTCTCTTCTACTGCCTCCTCAATTGATGATCATTATGCACTGGAGAGAGGCCGGACTTATGGCAGGATCTCCTTTCTGGTATCGGGGTGTGTCGCGGGAAAACCTGCCGATACCATCACCCGGCTGAAATGAAATTCCTTCCGGAACGGGGATTGCTTCAGCAACAAATGCCAGACCCGCTGTCAGGTCCGAGGGATAATCACCGGGATATTTTTTACACGAGGATTTTCCTCGCAGTGCATCCACCGGTACTTTTACCGTAAGTCCGCAGGGAATATGGATAGAAACCGATGAGAGGGTGTTACCGGAAAGTGAGAGTATTGCAGACTTCACTGCGGCAGCAGCAGTGGTACCGGTCGTATATCCGCGACGGAGCACCGTGCCCGAAGAGGTGAGAATTGCCAGTCCCTGCTCTGCAAGCAGAAGCTGTTCCGGTGATGCACATCGTTCCACCCAGTCGTCCGGATATTCAAAACCGGTGACCGGATCCCTCATTTTTTTGAGCCTTCGATAAAGATCGTGATGCATTCGTTGATGGCCGCAACAGCAACCGGTGTGCCGCCGCGGGTCCCTTCGTTGGAGATCGACGGGATATCAATGGTGCGCAGGAGTTCCTTGGATTCTGCTGCATTGACAAAACCCACCGGAGCTCCGATAATGACTGCCGGGCAGATGCCCTCTTTTATCAAAGTCGCAGAGCGAGATGAGGGCTGACGGTGCATTGCCGATGACCACAATCGAACCGGGAAGTCGGTCTTTTAAGCGCAAGGAACCCTGCAGAACTTCGGGTAATGCCCCGTTCCTTTGACGATATCTGCCCCATAATCAAGTGCACAGATAACTTCGCTTGCATGCCCTTTCTTCTGGATGCCGACCTGCACCATCCGGATATCGGTGATGATCGGGGCATCGGCATCGAGGGCTTTGAGTGCTGCAGCGACCGGATCGTTGACTGAACCGGAGGAGGTCTGCCATGGAAAAATCGCCAACAGCAACCGAGCACCGCTGCCGGATCCGGTCTTCATATGTTGCATTTCCGACCATCCGAACGGGCAAGCGTGCGGGATTTTTTCGAGATCGCATAGCCTTCCTTGGTGTCCGCGCCGGGATCAATATACGTACTTGCGGTGGTATCCCCGTGGTGTGATGATTCCTTTGACATTATTTCCCATCCTCCAGATCCTGCTCTCGCTGCCGCCAATGATAACGGTCGTGTGCATATCAACGCGTCTCTTACCTGCTTCAATCTCCCCAAGCGTGGTGATGATTGTCTCTTCACGTCATCCCGCAGGGCATTCTTTCCCAATCGCTACCGGCGTTGTCCGGCGACAGGTATTTCCGGGCATGTTCGATTGCAAGCGCAAAGTTATGCGGCCGGCCCCGGCTCTTGGGATTGTAGAGGACAACCGGGATCCCGACCGAGAAGAACGCATCCAGCCGTTTCTCGATCACCTCAAGCGGGGTGAGGAGGTCCGAGAGGCTGATCACGGCAAAGTCCCCGGAGAGCGGGGAGCCAGCCCGTGACGCTGCGGCATTGGCGGCAGTGACCCCGGGGATAACTTCGACATCGATCTCTTCCGCTGAGTGTTCGAGCACTTCAAGAACGATACTTGCCATGCCATAGACCCCCGCATCGCCGCCGGAAACAATGGCAACGGCATGGCTGCGGGCCAGATCAATTGCCTGCTTTGCCCGGTCAACCTCTTTTCCCATGGAACTGGAGATCACGTTCTTGCCCGCGAGCAGCGGTTCCAGCGGTTCGAGATACGAGGCATGGCCAAGGACATAGTCTGCGCCGGGCAATTGCCTTGAGGGCCCGGGCTGTCATGTATTCCCGTCTTCCCGGGCCAAGCCCGACAATCGCAAGACTTCCCTGCTTCTTTTCAGCGTGCGATGGCAACGGTGACTCTCCCGTACACTTTCTTTTCCATGATGAGTTCTTTTCGTTTTGATGCTGCAAGGGCACAGGGTCCGGCAACGCCGAGGAGCCCGATCTTCGATGCCCGCGAGGGGCCGGTCCCTGTCTGTGCGTTTATGGTATCATCGTCAAGGAATATTAAATTGCCAGAGAGGGCACCGACCGCTGCAACCAGTCCGGGTTCCTGCATCTTTTTGACGGTGGTTGCGTAGATGAATACATCGGTCTGTCGCAATACCGTTTTCTGCAAGAGCGCTGCACGGACGGCTTCGGTAACCTCTTCCTGCCCGACTCCTTTCCGGCACCCGATCCCAACCGAATACTCCCCTTTTCTGACCAGCAGGGAGACATCGGGACCGGCAAGCACGATCGCCGGGCCTCTGACTGCATGGACCGGCAGGTCCTCTTCCAGCAGCGCGGCATTCACCTGCCCGGGTGGAGTCCCGGTTGACAATATCGCATGCCGGTCCGTTCTGCAATGGATTCTACAGAATCCCTGCCCCGCGATTCCGTGGCAGTCGTGATGACCGGCTACAAGACCAAGCCCGGCAAGTTCCTTTGCCAGATCATTTGCACCATGGTGGCCGCCCAGCAGCGGGATTGCATACCGGAAGATCCGGGCTGACGACCACAACCGCAGGGTCCGTCCACTTGTCGCGAAGCAGCGGGGCGATCTTCCGGACAACAATTCCCATCGACATCAGGGCAACGATCCGTTTCCTTTGGAAAAATGTCCAGGTAAAAATTTCCGGAGTATATGTCATGACATCGGCACCGAGAAATGCAGCTATCCGTTCTGCATCCGGCAGGAAATACGGGAGGGCAATAACAACAGTGTCGGTCATGAGTAGAGGTGCGATCGCTGGTAACCGGAATCAATGCCCTGGACAGCCTTGCCCGACAATGAGCAGGGCTGACCGGGTGATACCGGCATCCTTTGCCTTTCCTGCGATATCGGCAACCGTGCCGGTGATGACCTGCTGGTCGGGCCAGGACGCGTGGAAGATCACTGCAGCCGGGGTGTCCCTGGGGCAGGCAAGTTTTCCGGTGATATCGGCAAAATGTTCGCTCCCCAGGAAGAAGGCCATCGTTGCCGGGTACTGCGAGAGTTCGGCGATGTAATCCTTCTCAAGCGTTTTTCCTGCCGGGCGGGTGATGATCAGGGTCTCGGAAACACCCCGGGGCGTAAACTCGGTGGCAAGGGCTGCAGCAGCAGCAAAGACCGACGAGACGCCCGGGACGATGCGGACGGTGATATCGTGTTTCTTCAGTTCCGCGATCTGTTCAACGATCGAGCCGAAGAGCGCCGGGTCACCGGAGTGGAGCCGGACAACGGTCTTTCCCTGCTTCACCCGGTCGGCCATGAGACTGACCATGTCATCGAGGTGCATGCCCCAGCTGTCCACTTTCTCCGGTGCAGGACTTGAAGCAACAAGGGCGGGATTGACGAGCGAGCCCGCGTAGAGCAGGACATCTGCCCGGTCGAGCAGGGCCCTTCCTTTTACCGTGATCAGCTCAGGATCACCGGGGCCGGCCCCGACAAACCAGATAACCTTCCCATCATTATTTCCGGGCATACATCACGCTCATGTAATCGCTTTTTTCGGGAAGATCGTTGTTCCGGTACACCTTCATATCGGAAAAGAACATCCGTTCGACCAGCACGAATTCCCGGTAGCCCTCGGCCCGGAGCTGGTCAGCCCGCTCCTGTGGCCTGCGGACTTTTAAGAGGATCTTCGTATCCGACAGGGTGCCGTCCGAGACGGTAAACCCTTCATTGACCGGAACTCCGGCAGCTGCAGCAAACGCGGTGATGGAACTGATCCCGGGTTCTGTCCGGCATTCGATGCCCGGGATGCGTTGTCTGCAATGACCGCACAGAGCCGGGAGAATGTCGAGAAGAAGTTCGGGTCGCCAAGGATACCGAAAACGGCAAGCCCTTTCTCTGCAACCGGTGCGATCTTTTTTGCATTCTCTTCAAGGCACTGCTGTATCCGTGCCTCATCGTCCGTCATCGGGAAATCGAGCATGACGGGTTCCCGGTACGGGGCAACAAGGTCGCGGGCGATCCGGCCCGGGACAAAGACCGCATCCGCTTCCTTCAGGAGCCGGACTGCGCGGAGCGTCAGGAGTTCCGGGTTGCCCGGCCCGAGGCCAAGGCCTACGAGCATGCTGCACCCCGGGCAACGATGATGAAGACGGGATCAATGGGCCGGAACATGATACTGCCGGCAATGTCGTAGGATCGCGAGACCTGCACCTGGACAACCTCGGTAAAGAGCCCGAGGTCTTTTAAGGTCGCCACCGCACATTCAAGCGTGCTCACCATCACCGCGTTGATGACGATCGTCCGCTTCACCTTCTTTGCCAGCAGCGGGAAGGATCGCAGCAAGGTTTTTCGTACCGCCAAGGAATGCACAGTCGAACACCTGATCGTTTTTTAGGAAATCCACTGCATCCATGCAGGAAAATTCGATCGTGGAGACTCCCGCCTGCCGGGCGGTTTCTGTGGCAACCGAAATTGCCTCCGGTCGCCTGTCCAGTGCGTATACTTTTTTTGCCAGCTTCGCCATGGCAACCGAGACCTTCCCGGTTCCGCAGCCGATCTCAAGGACCGTATCGGTCGGAGCAGAGCCCGAGTTTGAAGAGGGAGACTGCCATGATCTCGTCCTGGGTCGGACCACCGGCAAGCTTTGTTCCGTCATCTGCACAATTTTTGTTGTGTTAAGGTATTAATGCTTGTTTTATCGACGATAAAAATGGAGTGATATCAATTACCAGTACCAAGAGAGAAAAACCGGATTAATCAAGATTATTCATTTCAACTCCCCGCTTTTCACCATACGATTCCCGCAACACATTTCTCCTCTCCTGTCAAAAACCGTTACGGGAGAATCATGAAGTACGAGATCATTGGCGACAACCAGCAGATGGTAAAGATCGACCTGCAGCCGGACGAGGGAATCTTTGCCGAAGCCGGATCGATGGTGAACATGAGCGGGAACATGGCGATGGAGAGCCCAGCTCAAAGGAGGGATCATTGCCGGGCTGAAACGGGCCGTTACCGGTGAGAGCCTCTTCCTCACCCGGTTTACTTCCCGGGAATGGTGCGGGATTCGTATCCTTTGCCGGCACGATGACCGGCAAGATCTTTCCCGTCAGTCATCTCGCCCGGAAATGATTTTATTGCCCAGAAGAGCTCGTTTCTCTGCTGTGAGGAGACCGTCAACCTTGATATCGCGTTCACGAAGAAACTCCGGGCCGGCTTCTTTGGGGGCGAGGGGTTCATCCTCCAGCGGATGACCGGGACCGGGACCGCGTTCCTGCACTGCTGCGGGGATATCATTGAGATCGGATTAAAAGAAGGCGAAGTCGTCAAGGTGCAGACCGGTCTTGTTGTGGGATTCGAGAGAAACCGTGAGCTACGATATCGCACTCGCCGGTGGGATCACGACCGCGCTCTTTGGCGGCGAAGGGCTCTTTGTCACGACGCTTACCGGCCCGGGAAAGGTTGTCCTCCAGTCCATGGACCTTGCAAAGATTGCTGCAACGATCATCCCCTTCCTTCCTCGTGCCCGGAACGAAAAAGGAAAGTAAATTTATTTTCCTTTTTTGCCAGCCCATCCAAGTTTTGCAAGCAGGGTTGCGGTCTCGTCCTGGCTTTCTCTTTCGGGCTCCGGGGCTGGACAACGAGGGTAATCGCATCTTTTAACAGAATGCTCTTGTTCCTTTCCCCTTGCAGAGCGGATAATCCCCGTTGAACCTGCTGAGGGCTTTTGCAAACGCATTCACGATCTTCTTCCGGTCCTTGAGATCGGACTTTTTGAGCTTCATCAGGTGCTCGAAGATCGAGACATCGATAAGCGTGCTCACCATCCACCCGATCTCGCAGGTGTACCCGAAGATCCATGCAATGGAGGAATTCTTCGTTGTCGATATAAAATCGTCGATATTGTTGCCGACACTGCAGGAACCGATGAGCACCCCTTCGATATTCGAATAGTTCCCGGCATCTTTCACTGCCTTGAACATGGCCGGGAGTTTCATGCCGGTCCGTGCTTTCAGCCCCCCGATGCGCTTGCCCGGTCCCGTGGGCAGCAACATAGAGGAAAAGCCGGTCTTCGCGGGTATTGGTCAGGTCGTCTTCAAGTGCCCTGCGGAACCCGATCTTTCTCGTAAAAATTCGCATAATAGATATTGAAGTCCCCGTGGTAACTCTCAAGACCTTCAAGAAATGAGAGAACGGACGGGCGTTTGGGGTTCTGCTCGGGTGTCCACCAGAGCCCTTCGATAACAAGAAGTGCGGTACTTGACATGGTTCACGCGGTTTTGTCTATCCTTATGGGATTCGTCCGTCGATAAATCTTATTCAGGCGCCTGGCGGGAACCAAATTATAAATCCGAGAAAGGAAGAGCCTTGTAGTTTATTCTTCTCGGAGAGGTGTACAACACCACATACCCTGGTGATCATTGCCGAAACCGATCCTGTCCTGATAATGACTGCTTCCGGATACAACCGTTCTGCACCATCCGATCTTCAGAGTTTCACCACCGACATCCCGGTCAATATGACGCTTGAAAATATCCTTGACCTGACCGGCGAGATGGACCACCTCAACGAGCTGATTCATCCTGAGTCTCGATAAGGAGGGCGGCGGTTCCCTCTACCCTCAGGCCTATTTTACCATCGTCCAGCCAATCCTTGACCTGCTGGAAGTGGAGATCCGTGTCCGCTGCCAGGCTGGCATGAGTAAAAACGAGATGAAACTGATCATCCAGGACTGGATTGACTGCGAGATTGCCCAGCTGCACAAAGGATGACGAAAATATGTACCGGATTACGGGAAATCACCCGTTTAATACCTAGTAAAAAGAATCTAAAATGGATTGGAGGATTCATTTTTTTCCTGACGTATGCCCATGCCGGCATTCTGCGATGGCATATGATGTTGTGGGTTGTTGTTTATCCCAACGCCGGGCAACGCTTGGTTTCAGGGTCAGGACTGCCGTCAGGATCTGATTTTTTTTATTTTTGCAGTTTTCAGGAGGTCGCCTGTATTACCAAAGAGGGGATCATCTTCCCCGCTTCTGGATCTTTTCAGGGAACTGCGGGTTATTATGGATTTTAGCAGTTCATTCTCTCTATCGCAGTGCATGGAAACCCCTGGTCGGAAGTGACGCTTATCACATTCGGTAAATATGAGCCGTCGAGGGGATTCAACGATGAATGCCTGTGGCCCACTTCCCGATTTCACCAGAGCCTGTTTTTAGTAATTTTATCCCGCTCTGTCTAACATGCCGATTCTTTAACACTGTCCTGAGGAACAGGTCATTCTTGAGTGTCATAAAAAATAGGGATACCTTTCGCCATCATTTCCCGGATAGTCTTAAAAAGAGAGATGTGCATCAGATGAGATGTCCCATCCATGTG
>CAVSYT010000004.1:0-147688 GCA_963732285.1 uncultured Methanomicrobiales archaeon
CACGTCATTTGCTAAACGTTTCAAGAATAACCTGCGCCGTCCCGTCTTTGAAATGTCCTATGACTATCACATGATCTTTATTGGAGAATCCCCGTGCAGTTGTGGCAGTGGCGGTGACCATTGATCCAACATTGCTTCCCAGAATATTACTACTCAAGAGCGGATGCGTGTCGTTGTGATATGAAGGAGCACTCCCTACGGATGCAGTAACATTAACCGTAGCATACGATAAGGAAGCGGCATCCGGTCCGCCTTTATAGACAAGGACAATGTGATCGGGATCTGGATGCGTCAGCCGTCACTGCCAGGGTGCGGGTGACCGGAATATTGGTTGTCATGCCAAGAACGAACGTTGCGATGATTGCAGCAAGGATAACGGTAATGGCGACCATGAGAACGGTACCGATAACAGGAGATACTGCAGTTTCAGAATTTTTGCTAGCATTAATAGTCACCCTTGATACTTGCTTATTCATACAGTTGTCCGAGAATATAATGATCAAGGATTTAGGCTCAAATGTAAATTGTATCTATTTCAGAGATAAAAAAAGATTAGACGAAGTTATCAAGGATAACCTGTTCTGATCCGTCACTGAATCACCAACAACAACAACGTGATCTTTACCGGCAAATCGCACCGGTTGTGGTGGCTATTGCATACGAAGTACCAACAGAGGGACCGTAAGCCATCCAGTTCACCGTCAGTGAGTGAGGATAAGTAATCAGAGGATTGCAGTTCCATACGCCATGCAGTCGGGAGTAACAGTTACATTACACGCAGAACCAATGACTGTGCATCCTGTCCACCCTGATAGGTAACAACGATATGAGTTTGCATCCGGCTGCTGCACGGTTGCTGCAACGACCTTGGTCTTGCTGATGTTTCCTGCCATGCCGAACACGAATGCAGCGATAACTGCTGCGAGGATCACCGTGATTGCGACCATTAAGATCACACCAATGACCGGTGATACTGCTTCTTCATTTTTCTTGGTAAACGCCATAATTTCAAACACCTTTCAAATGTCCATTGCTGGACATGACAATGTATAATCATGTTATACTCAATGCCACTATATATACATTTGTTTCTTGAATTCATAGTAAACAGAGCCCAGTCATTGAAAAAAATCATAAATTCGGGTTTAATCGCAAAGTTGGATGGCTGGATTACACTTGATTTCCCCTTCCGGGTCTGGCACGGGATGAGACTTTTTATTCAAAAAATCCACTAAAAATCGGGATTATAAATCGGAATTCTGGCATCCGTATATCTCCATGAAACCTGATTTACGGTATTTTCCTCAATGCATCAGTATCCGTAAATGTCGGATGCGGATTTTTCCGGATTATTTTGATAACTTAATTTTTATTTGTTGACTCGCCTGAAAAATAGTTCTGCCGATTTTGATAGATAAAAATCATTGAACCGGTTACCCGTGCGCGAAAAAATTTCCATCGCTATCGGGATCGTGTTTGAAAATATTTTACCGATTAACTACATGATGAATTCCATTTTCAATCGCGATCTCGCCATTGACTTTGAGAATGCAGAATGAAAACATAAAAAAAATTCTACCCGATAAGCCAATAGTTTCTTTAAGGCACGCCAATTGATTTTCAATTTCGTTCTACCATAAAACTACTCTTGTCCAACCAGTCCTTAGACGTCTTCATCTCAACTACACCGGTGTCCGGTTCAATGATTTTTCAACATTATCATAATCCTGATCGGAAAAAATCCGGAACCAGCAAACCCCGATTGAATTTTTTTTAAGCAGACCGTTATTGAAACTGTTTGCAGCAGATTTTATTGAAAAAAAATCAGGTCAGACACAGAATAAAAAAATTCACACGATCCCCTCTTAACAAAAATCCCCGCTCGCCTCCAGGAAAACAAACCCCCAAAACCTCCTTCAGCAGGCACTTTGCAACCCCTCCTGTCCGGGCACGCATCAGCCCCCGTCCCTGCAAAATACCCGGACAAAGCCCAAAGCAAGCTCTGTTTAGGTGAAGAATCACTCCTTGTCCGATTAGAAAACCCCGGGAAGAATTGTATGAAGAAGTGGTCCGGAAAAATGCTCGAATTTAACGTTAGTGACTGACGATAATGATCTCCGGTACAAGCCCCAAAACAGGGGTTCTTTTCGATGTGACCGTGCTACCCCCCCAGCCCCCTTGAGTTTTGCCTCCCATTAGCATCCATTAGCGTTTTTATAGCGCCACGCAATATGCCCCGTTTGCCTCAAATCATACCAAATCAGCGTTTTCCTGAACGTTGTGCCGGAATTCGCTGTTTTTTGCAGGTAATGCCAGGGATCAGCATTACCCGGGAGGGGTGTCTCCGTCGGAGAATGATGGTATGATGAGTGCATGTTCCGGGCCCGTTGATCAACCCGGGAAGGTATTTCCAGGGTATGACAGTTGTCTGACGGGCCGCAAAAAGGGGATTATTTTCATCTTGACCGTGCTACCTATCCAGCCCCCTTGAGATTTGCCTCCCAAAAGCGTCCATTAGCGTTTTTATAGGGCCACGCAGATAGGCCCCGTTTGCCTCAAATCATACCAAATCGGCGGTTTGCTGAAACAATGTGCCGGAATTCGCTGTTTTTGCAAGTAATGCCAGGGATCGGCATTACCCAGGAGGGGTGTCTCCGTCGGAGAATGGGGGTGTGATGAGTTCATGTTCCGGGCCCGTTGATCAACTCCGGGAAGGTATTTCCAGGGTATGACATTTGTCTGACGGGTTCCGCAAAACAGGGGTTCTTTTCGATTTGACCGTGCTACCCCCCCACCCCTTCGGGTTTTGCCTCCCAAAAGCGTCTGTTGGCGTTTTTTATGTCCGCTTAAAACGCCCCGTTAGCCGCAAATCCCCCGTAAAATGAGTATTTAAAAAATATGGGTAAAAATGTACCATTTTTTGCAATAATTCCGGAAATGACCCTCCCGGATGGGCAATCCGGAGCCATAGCGGGCCCGGATTAGGGGTGCCGGTTTGAGGTATCCGGGACAGGTCGTGTCTGACGATAAAACTCAGTTACGCATGAAAACCACCTTGAACTGAGCAACCGGCTGACAGCAGGGATGGGTAATGCCCCCTTCCGGTTCCGGAACCAGTTCCGCCCATTCCGGTACCGCACAATCTCAAAAAATATCTCCGGTAAATTTTTCCGAGCCCTAAAAAAATATCAGAGATTCTTCCCGGCTCATTTCTTCAACAGATCAAAAAAACTTTTTTTCGGCTTTCCTGATTTCTTCTCTTTCGGGGGTCCGGGGAAATAAGGAGTCTCAATCTCAAGACGCGGGGATTGCTTCTCTTTGAGTTCATCGGCAATTAATGGCAGGTGGGCGTATTTTTTTGTATTCCCCGGAATTACAATACTCTCATCCCGGGTTTTTCCACCGGCAAATTCATCGGCCACAAGCGGGAGATGGGCATATTTTTTCTGCGAGTGTGATACCGGTGATGCTTCGGGGGGGGATAATACGGTTCCGGAAATTCCTCGTTCGGGACTGAATCCCACAGATCCTCCGGAACAACGACCGCAGGAACCGGTCTTTTTTTGGATATCCTGACCGATACCGGTTGCGCCCGTGTGTGTGCAGATGAAAAGACGGGTTTTGCCGGTGAAACCGGATGGTTATAAGGGGTTCCGCACCGGTTGCAAAAGAGGGTCTCATCATCCAGAGCCGGTGCACCGCATTTCGCACAGACCGGTTTTTTGTTTATAGGTGCTGCAGCAACGGGTGCACCACACCGGTTGCAGAACAGCGACTCATCATCCGAAATCGTATGTCCACATCGCGGGCATACAGGATTCTGGTTCTCCGGTTCTTTTGTATATCCCGTACCACACCGGTTACAGAAAAGCGCCTCAGTATCCGGGGCAGGGGTACCGCATTCGCTGCAGAGAGGTAATTCTGGTAAGGGCTCCTGCTTCACAGATGTACCGCAACGGTTGCAGAATTCTGAAAGTTCATCCTGGATGGTATTCCCACAGCGCGGGCAGAGCGGGTAATTGATCGCCGGGACAACGGTCAGGTATTCCGTACCGCACCGGTTACAGAAAAGCACTTCAGCATTGGGAGCCGGAGTACCGCACCTGCTACAGACAGGTACATTCACTACAGGTTCTTCTTTAACAAAAGCACCGCACCGGTTGCAGAACTCTGACAGGTCATTTACCGCCGGAGTGCCACATCGTTCACATTTTTTTGCCATGCAACTGCTTAGCGTAACATGGGATTGTGTATATAATCTGCGGTTTTTAAAAAAATGTACAAATTGTGAGGATTATCGCCCGTTTTTCCCTGTCTGTTCTAAAAAATCCAAATAGGGAAACATCCAATGAATGATTATTGAAATACCCGGAAGTCTTATCATGCAGCCCACGTTCCTGACACCGTACATAAACAAAAAGACGATCGGGATCGTGCTGCTCGCAATACTTGCCGTTATTGTCCTCCTGTCGGTTTTCGGAATCCCCCCGACAGCGACTGACCCTGTTACGGTTTGCAGCACGGATTGTCCCCGGGTCCGAAGATGGTGCCGGTATTTACCGCACCCTCCGACAAGATTGCCTTCTTCAAAGACCCGGCTTTTACCGGATCAACTTTACACTGAAGCAATTGCCACCGAACCATTGCTTGCCACACCCGGCACACAGGTGCATATGGGGTTCTGGTCCGGCAAAGGAAACCATGGCAGCATGCTCCGGCTGCTGGATGCGGTCAATGAGGGCCCGGCAGCATCTGCAAACCCTCCCAACCGTGCAATCTGGGATGAGGGGACTTCCGCTTACTACAATTACCCGTCCTATACGCAACTCCTTGATGAACACTGGTACGAGCGGGCTTCAGGGCTCAACGGGTCTGTCCTGATCTTTGGAAAGTCATACACCGATCCCTATCCGGTCACGTTTGCAGACGCTGACGAGATCTGGGGGCAGTATTCAGCCCGGTACACCGATATGATCGAACCAATTGCACTCGCAACAGGAAAACCGGTGAATGCCTGGTGTTTTGTACAGGGAGCAAGGGCAAACCGTATCTTTTATACGTACGAACTGCCACAACTCCGGTTGATGGAACAGAAAGGACTCGCGAAAGTCTATTTTGCAAAAACGCCGGATGCAGACTGGACAATACCGGCTGACTGGATTAACGGGACCGCAAATACCCCGGTTCCATCCGGATGAAGGAGTATATTCATGCACACTGCACCACCAAAACCCGGGCCGGAAGTCATGAGCATCGCGTTTGACCTGATCTTCCGCAAGGGCCGGTCACCTCCCTCCTGCCCGACTCCGGATGACAATGATCTCCTCAACCGGATACGGGATAAGGTGCAGAATGAATCGCCGGCCATGTGCCGGGATGCCCTTATCCGCATCCAGCGGCTTTCACACGATGTGTATGAAGTCTGTGGTGCGTTCCGTGACGGGGAATACGGGAGCGGGGATGAGGCGCTGGCAAAGGCACTGGCCCTCCTTGAAAAGAAATGCCCCGGGCTCTCTGAAGAGCAGTACCGGACAGCGTTTGCAGTCGGGATGATGTGGACAGCATTCTGATTATCGGGAAAGTAATGAATGGAAATTTGTTTCGATTGTCGGGTGTTCATCTTCCAGTCTCCCACATATGACGAATATTGCTGCTCCCGATGGCGCTCATCAACAGGATACCGTTGCAGTAAATAGTGACATAATTCTGTCGACACGCTATTTCTTCCACGATCTCAATAATCTGAAATGAATGGGGAAATATCCCTGTTGCGCAGGAATCCGGTAGAGGTATCCGGGCAACCCTGTCAGAATATCAGGTACATCGTTAATAATTTTCCTGACACAGAAAAGGTAAATTTCCCGTGAAACGGTATTTATCGGGATTATTATTGTTACAATGCGTTCCCCGGAACTCTCGTTTACCTCAGCATTGTCCGGCATCCTCTACGGCATCTATTTTGTAATTGCAGTTCCATATAATACGCTATGGAGAGTTGTGTCCACCGGATAGAAGTTCACTATATAACCGATCCACGGTTAAAAACCCGGACCAGCAGGATTCGATTCCTTAGGGTTTCCCATAGATGAACTGCATCTCATTGATGTCTATACCATCGCAACCAGCACACGCGATTTTTCCGGAAAAGAACTTACCTGGAATCGGCTACACAGCTGATCAATCCGGTTGTCCAGAAATTCCTGGTAGACACACCGACACGGATACCCTTTGATTATGCGATTGAAGTCGGATTTCTCCCGGGCGTAACCGACAATGTCGGCACTACGGCACGACAGACAATCGAGGACTTTTTCTCCCGGAAATTTGTTGAAGGAGAAGCGGTTTATACCTCCCAGCTCTTCCTCATCCGCGGCACATTGTCCCCTGCCGAACTGCAGAAACTTGCTGCAACCCTTGCAAACCCGCTCGTGAACCGGGTGCATATCAAAACCCGGGCGGAGTACGGTGACAAGGGGATGGATCCGGTTGTTCCCGTTGTTCACTTAAATGAACTGACTTCGGCTGATATTGTTGATCTTGATCTCGATGACAAAGAACTGGCACGGATCGGTAAAGAAGGAATTATCGATTCTTCAACCGGGACTGCGGAGGGGACCGCTCGCGCTTGATATTACCCAACTGCATGCCATACGCGACTATTTTGATGCAGAAATGCGGTGGCCGACCGATATCGAACTCGAGTCCCTCGCCCAGACATGGAGCGAACACTGTAAGCACACAATCTTTGCTTCGGCAATGGACGACGACGTTCCCCGCGGACTTTACAAGACATACATACAGGATGCCACCAATAAAATCCGTGCCCAAAAAGGGGATAAAGACATCTGTATTACGGTCTTTACGGACAACTCGGGCTCGATCATTTTCGATGATGAGTATCTTGTCACCCATAAGGTCGAGACCCACAACTCCCCGTCCGCGCTCGACCCGTTCGGAGGTGCCCTGACCGGGATTGTCGGGGTCAACCGCGATACGATCGGCTTTGGCCTTGGGGCAAAACCCTGCATCAACTTCTACGGGTACTGTGTTGGCGACCCGGACATGGATCCCGCTCTTTTCCGCGGGAAGAACCGTTCAACGCCCATCCTCTCACCACGCCAGATCCTTGACGGGGTAGTCCGGGGTGTAGGCGTAGGCGGAAACTGTTCCGGTATTCCCACACCGCAGGGATGGTGCTGGTTCGATAACCGGTATGTCGGAAAACCGCTCGTATTTGCCGGGACCGTCGGGGTTATGCCCCGGGAACACGCGGGTCGCAAACTCTATGAGAAAAAGGCAGCACCCGGCGATTTCATTGTGGTTGCCGGAGGACGCGTGGGCAAAGACGGCATTCACGGCGCCACCTTCTCCTCAGAAGCCCTTGACCCGGCAAGCCCGGTAACGGCAGTCCAGATTGGCGATCCGATCACCCAGAAGAAGCTCTCCGATGTGATCGTCAAGGAAGCCCGGGATGAGGAACTGTACCGCAGCATCACGGACAACGGGGCAGGCGGGATTTCATGTTCTGTTGCGGAGATGGCAAAGGAGTGCAATGGCTGCCATGTGTACCTCGATAAAGTGCCCCTGAAATATCATGGCATGGCGCCATGGGAGATCTGGATCTCGGAATCACAGGAACGGATGACCTTAGCCGTGCCCCCGGAAAAACTCGACGCACTCATGGACCTGATGCAGCGCCGGGAGGTGGAGGCAACCGTAATCGGGACGTTCACGGACTCCGGCAAGTGCGTTGTTGAATGGCATGGCAATGTCGTGATGGATATCGGCCTTGATTTCCTGCATGACGGCCTGCCAAAAAAACTCCTGAAGACAACCTATACCAGAAAGGTATATCCGGAACCGGATTTTCCCTGCCCCGAACGCCTCGATGCAACGATGCTCTCGATGCTCGGCCGGAAAAATCTCTGTTCAAAAGAGTTCATCTCCATCCAGTACGACCATACGGTGCAGGGCGGTCATGTGCTCGGGCCGGTGCAGGGCACCGGCCGGGTACAGGCAGCAGCAACGCTCACCAAAGTGGTCCCCGGATCAAAGAAAGGTGTCGGTCTTTCGCAGGGACTCTTTCCCTCCTACTCCGAGATTGACCCGTATCTCATGGCCGGAGCCGCAATCGATACGGCAATCCGCGGCCTCATTGCAATCGGAGTCCCTCTCGATACCATTGCAATTCTCGATAACTTCTGCTGGTGCTCATCCGATGAACCCGAACGTCTCGGCCAGTTGAAACTGGCAGCACAGGGATGTTATGATTATGCGGTAGCATTTGGCACCCCGTTCATTTCGGGAAAGGACAGCATGTATAACGATTTCTCCGGGTTTGATGCAGATGACCACCCGGTCAAAATTTCGGTGCCCCCTACCCTGCTCATCTCCTCGATCGGGATCCATGCGGATGTGACAAAATCCGTTTCCATGGATGCGAAGATCGATGGCGATCTGGTGTACGTGATTGGCGATACCTCGGAAGAAATGGGTGGATCAGAGTATTTCGCCATGCTTGGAGGGATTGGTAACGCTGTACCGGAACTGGATGCGGCTGTTGTAAAAGCCCGGTACGAACGCCTGACGAATGCCCTCACTCATGAACTGGTGGCTTCGGCATTCCCGGTCAGTCACGGGGGTCTTGGGACAGCGCTGGCAAAAGTTGCCATTGCCGGGCAACTGGGCATGGATATCACCATTCCGTCTGCCATGCGCCCGGACTATTATCTCTTCTCCGAGTCGCTCGGAAGGTTTGTCGTCACGGTAGCCCCGGACCACAAGCGGGAATTCGAACGCATCTGTGGCCCGGATGCCCAACTCCTTGGTCGCGTTGGCGGTAAGAACCTGCGAATCACATCCGGTAAACTCCTGATGGATCTTTCGGTTGCCGACATGACAACCGCTTATAAAACACCATTCCGGGGTACTGATCATGACCATTGCAGCACAACGAAACTTCCCTCGCGTGACCGGCACAACCAAAAAACCGGCGCAGACCATGATCGATGAGAAAGCGCTCATCATGAGCGGCTTTGGGATAAATTCCGAGATGGAGACAAAGGAAGTGCTCGCCCGGGCCGGCATGGACGCAGACATTGTCCATATCAATGACCTTATCGCCGGTCGCACGCGCCTGTCTGAATACCGGTTACTGGTTTTCCCCGGGGGTTTTTCTTATGGGGATGATACCGGTGCCGGCAATGCGTATGCCAACCGGGTAAGAAACAATCTCTGGGATGACCTGCTGGAGTTCCTGGACGGCGATAACCTTGTCCTGGGTATCTGTAACGGTTTCCAGATTCTCGCAAACCTTGGACTGGTGCCTGCGTTTGACAAGCACTATACCCGCGATATCGCCCTGATGCCCAACCGGAGCGGCAGGCTGGAATGCCGGTTTGTATCATTAAAACCGGCAGCCGACAATCTCTGGACGCGTGGGATCGAACGGTTGTACTGCCCGGTAGCCCATGGGGAAGGCAATCTGTCCTGCTCACCGGATACTCTGCTGCGCCTGAAACGACAGAAAATGATAGCGTTCACGTATTGTCGTGAAGATCTCACTCCTGCCTATGGCGAATATCCGTGGAACCCTAATGGTTCGGTAGAGGATATTGCCGGCATAACTTCCGCTGACGGAAAAGTGTTGGGCTTAATGCCGCATCCTGAACGGGCAATGGAGTTTGTCAACCTGTATGACTGGCCACTGCGGAAAGAAGAGATGCGGCGCAAAGGTGTAACCGTGCCAACCGAATCCCTGAACATGCACCTGTTCCGGAATACGGTAGATTATTTCCGGTAAACCGGATTACACGAATTTTTTTCATTATCCGGTTTCCCTGTCATTGCAATATGCGATCACGCATCATCGGCAATGAACGAATATCCCGGTAATACCCGTTATAAGAGAAGGACATAGTACACAGGTACGCTGTCGCAATTATCAGGGCTCCCGTTCATCAGAGGGATTTTCATGAACGTTCCTTAACATACGCTTATTTTCATTTCCCTAAAGATTGCCGAAATAATGGCACGGAAGAAAAGTAAGGATGGTAAAAAATTGCGGGAAACCCCATCAGCGTGGTGCATTCCCCGGATTCAATCCGGGAAAGTCCCGCAGGGGTATCTGTTATATTATTTCGAGCTGTCGTAACCACATCGTTTGCAGGTATAACTGCCATCAGGTCTGACTTTAAGATTGGTATCCTGGCACTTGGCACAGATCGGTTTATCATGCTTCACACGTATTGTCTGAGGTTTTTGATCCATGAGGATTGGTCGTTATATACCTATTTAGATATACCGCTGGTCCGGGGGAAGCAACGCCCATACATTTTTTTTAAACCACACCTTCATCACTCTTCAGGGTAATAACGGTTGAGCATCATGAAACAAAATCCTGATTTCTTATCGCTCGTGATCCTGCTACTCTGTGTCCTGCTTGTCCTTCCCCCGGTCACGGCCATCTCCCTGTCCCCCGGAAACTCATTTTCCGGAGCGCCAACGATAGCAAATGGCGACCCGGTCTATATTCAGGGTATTGCAACCGGTCACCCGCGCAACGGCTTGCAGGTCTGGTTGTTCGGGAACAATTATGTAAAAATTACTTCCGTAACCACCAATGCGGATAATTCTTATGAGTATGAACTCAAACCTGCCGATACCCGCAGTCTCGCTCCCGGACAGTACTTCGTCATGATTCAACATCCGATGATGAATGGAGAATTTGATATATCCTATGATTCCGCAACCGGGTCGGTTATTAACCGTCAGCTTGGCACCGGCACCTCCATCTTCCAGCTCACCGGCACGGGCAGTCTTCAGACCCCGTCGGGAGCAAATGCATTAATGCAGGCCATCAACAGCCAGAATCTCGATGATACATTTGCCGCCACATCCTTTATTGTCAATCCCCCCACGGCATTCATCAACCCTGTAGGGGATCATGGAGTTGGGGAACAGTTCACCATCACCGGTTCAACGAACCTTGCTGTCGGGGACAACCTGATGATCGAGATCACCTCATCGTCATTCAAGCCCACCCAGAAATCCCAGAATGCTGAATTCTCCGGGACCACCGGTACAATCACGATAGAGCCGGGTAGCGGAATATTGAACCTGTGGTCATTTCCGGTCGATGCATCGTCATTCAAACCGGATGAGTACATCGTCAAAGTCTCCGGAACGACCATAGATGTGACCGGATCCACCCTGTTCAATATTGTTGCGGTACAACCCACCGTTCCTTCAACACCTCTACTTGTCACAACCAGACCAACATTACCACTAATCTCACCCACAACACCAACACCAGTGCCAACCACACAGAAATCGCCGCTGCCAGTAACCATTATTTTCAGTGCAATTACGCTTACAACCATAGGAATAAAAATCCTGAAGAAATAATTTTTCTTTCAGGAAAATTTTCCATCTTTTACCTGCATATTTGAAATAATTCAGGCTCTGATGAAATCCTGTTTTCCAGCGATTTGCTCCATCTTCCCGACTGCTTTGAGAGTGACCCCGTCTCTCCCCCAGAGGGGGAGGCAACTCAAGGGGAGTATCTCCTTGACCCCCTCTTATTCAGAGAGTTTCACATGAAAATCAGCATATTCTGATAATATCTGAAAAAAAAATTTGTAAAATTAGGATGAATGCCGCCGCCCCCGAAGGGACGCCCCCGCGGCGGATCAATGACGGAAATTTACTGAAACCTCCTTGCCCTGCCGTGCCTCAGAGAGGCCCTGAGGCAGGGGGCTATCACAATATCATGGATTTTCATACTTCGGGAGTGAACCCCCGTTCATGGGCGTTTCAACAGAGCCATAATTCATATTTTTTTTATGATAACAGGAAAACTTCCGTTAATTGTTGTGTATTAACGGAGCGTAAAATGGGGAAAATACCATTTTTTTACTTTAAATCGGCCAATCCGATCGTTCCATCAGCAACACAGAAGGACAACCGTTGTAAAATATCCATGAAATCACATGATTATATTTTAGCGAAACAAAAAAGGGAGAATTGTTAATTTCAATAATCCGGGTTCTCCAGAACTCTGAATGATTTCAATATTCCTGTAAAAACCGCATAAATCAATCTGAAAAAAATCCAGACGAGATACAATTTTTTCCTGCATTTTGCTATGAAAATTTTGAAAACTTCCAACAATAGATAAGACAAATGAAAAAATTGAATCAGGAGAGCAAAATTTTCATTGCTTTGGTGCGAAGTCTTTGACTTCATGCGGATTTTTTGAGATGATTTCGATTATGTTATATGTTAGCATGCTACAATGTAGCATGGTACTATGTTTGGGTTACCGGATATCACAATCATGGTGTTTGGCGTTGTGACCATCATCGCCATCGCCGCTCTCGTTTTGTGGGGAATTACGTTTAAGGGGCATGACTGACATGGCAGATATTCTTACCATAATTATCGTCAGCCTTTATTTCCTGGCCATGCTCGGGATAGGAATCTGGGCTTCAAAGAAGATCAGGAATACTGAGGACTACCTTGTTGCCGGGCGATCACTCGGATTCTGGATGTTCGTACTGCTGATGATAGGCACTGTCTGTTCCGGCATGTCGCTTCTGGGAGTATCCGGGCTCGGCTACAAACTGGGCTGGCCGACCATGTGGGAACAGATCTTTGTCCCGCTCTCAATTGCATTCTGTATCATCTTCTTTGGGGTGAAACTGCATAATGTAGCAAAAACATCCGGCTATATTACGGTGCAGGATTATCTTGCCCACCGGTACGAAAGCCCGACTGCCCTGAGATCTCTTGCCGCAGTTTCAGGAATCATTGTCTCGTTGATCTACCTTGTCGGCCAGTACACGGCAATTGCCATTGTGCTCATGTGGCTGTTCCAGATACCACTCTGGCTTGCCCTCTTCATTGCAATGGTAGTCACCATGGTCTATACTGCAATTGGCGGCCTCTACGCAGTTGCGTGGACCACGCTCATCCAGTCCATCATCCTCATTGGCGGTGTGCTCATTATGACGCCGATCATAATCTTCCATGCCGGCGGGTTTACTTACGTCAATGAATACATTGCAACAGTCAACCCGAACCTTGTCATGCCATGGATGCCGACCGGTGCATTTGCCATCCCGTATATCTTCTCGTTTGCCATACTTCTCATGGTCGGACTTGCCTGTGCCCCGCATGTGATCAATAA
This sequence comes from uncultured Methanomicrobiales archaeon, assembly GCA_963732285.1. GTDB lineage: Archaea > Halobacteriota > Methanomicrobia > Methanomicrobiales > Methanospirillaceae > Methanoregula. The sequence continues at coordinate 13,190 of CAVSYT010000004.1, forward strand.
TGTGCTGGCAATAAAAGATGTCAAGTACTTCAAGTGGGCACCCATCGCCGCATTCCTGATTTACCTTGTCGCCATGGTTCTCTTAAAATTCACCGGGTTTGCCGGAATTGCTCTCGTAAAAGATGGAATAATTACCCTCCCGAATGTGCCGAATGCCGGTGATTTTGTCATCCTGCATGGCCTCGAGTCCGCGCTGCCGTCACTCGCATTCTCGGCAATCTTTGCCGTCATTGTTCTTGCAGCAGTCATGTCCTCAACAGACCGCCTTATGCTTACCATTGGTGCAATGTTCTCATGGGACATCTACAAAAGAGTACTCAAACCTGATGCAGATGACAAGACCGTGCTCAGGCTGTCGCAGGTTGTCGTTGTAGTATCCGCAATTATCTCGATGCTCATCGCCATCAACCCCCCGGAGATGCTTGCCAGTCTCATCTGGATGGGTATCGGTGTCATGCTCGCAACATTTGCAGTCCCGCTGCTTGCCGGCCTTTACTGGCGGGGGGCAACCCGGGAAGGAGCGCTTGCAGCAATGTCTTTAGGTCTCATCTCATCGCTCGCTATCGGGTTCCTTAACTATTTCAAAACCGTTGCACTGGGCATTGAATTTGCAAAGATACCGATGCACTTCTCGTTCTATGCATTCGTAATTGCAATCCTTGTAATGATAATCGTGAGCCTGCTGACAAAAAAGACCTCGGAAAAAGTACTCGAACGAGACCCAGACCGGGTGGTATTTCTCAAAATAATTTTTCAGCAACCTTTTTTATGACATGAACCGAATGGAAAACCTTCCACCTTTACCCCCAATAATATTAATTCCGGCTACCAACATATGAGCAGTGACAATCGCAATTCTTGGCGGCGGACTTTCAGGACTCGCACTGGCCCGCATGCTGCATGATAAAGGCAATGATGTCGTTGTCCTTGAAGCGGAAAAGGCATATGGCGGGCTCTGCCGCTCAAAAAATGAACAGGGATTCACGTTTGATATTGGCGGTTCACATATCATCTTCTCGCGGGACACAGACGTGCTCGCGTTCATGCGGCAGATGATTGAAGGTAATGAACAGCGCAATGACCGCAACACCAAAATTTTTTATAAGGGCCAGTTGGTGAAATACCCGTTCGAGAACGGGCTTTCCGGTCTTCCTGAGCAGGATCGTTTTTTGTGTATCAACGAGTTTATCAGGAACTATGTTGCGATAGAAAAAGGTGAATTACCGCCTCCCCGTAATTTCCGGGAATGGATTTACTATACGTTCGGAAAAGGTATTGCCGAATGCTACATGATCCCGTACAATGAGAAGATCTGGAAGTTTCCGACAGACCAGATGTCCCTGCACTGGGTAGACGGGCGTATCCCCCGTCCCCGGTTGAAGATGTGATCAAATCTGCCATTGGTATTTCAACGGAAGGATATACCCACCAGTCCGTATTTTCCTATCCGCTTGATGGGGGTATTGAAGCACTGGTCAATGCGATCGCCAAACCCATACAGGATCGAATCCGGTCCGGTTTTCGCGTGACATCGGTGCGGAAAAAAGACGGGCATTTTGAGATTAGTAATGGCAGCGAGGTGATTGTGGCAGATCAATGCATCTCAACCATACCGGTACAGCATCTTATTGCCGCTCTCGATGACGTGCCCGTTACGGTAAAAGAAGCATGTGCAGCCCTCAGGTACAATGCACTTGCCTGTGTAAATATCGGGATCCGGGGTGCGGTACCGGATATTTCATGGCTCTATATCCCGGAGATCGCACTGGGCATGACCAACCGTATCTCATTTCCATCTAATTACAGTGCCCATGCAGCACCCGAGGGGTGTGGGTCGGTTCTTGCCGAGATCACCCACCAGCCGGGTGATGAAGTCTCCCGCATGAATGATGCAGAACTGGTTGAACAGGTAATAACAACGTTGGAGGCAATGCACATCCTGGCAAAAGAACAGATTGTGTATTCATCGGTAGAACGCCAGCCGTATGCCTATGTGGTGTATGATCTGGAGTACCAGAAAAATATCGCCATCGTAAAGGACTATTGCACATCCACGGGCATTCCGCTTGTCGGCAGGTTCTCCCAATTTGAATATCTTAACATGGACGGCTGCCTCCGCAGTGTAATGGATTTTGTTGCCCGGCACCAGAATTCCTAAAGACTCACTTTTTTTAGCACACGCTTATTATTTCGTAAACGCAAAAATGATACAGGAGTTTTTCCCTTCAATGATATCTGTCATCATTCCCACATTTAACGAAGAGGAGAATATCGCCCAGTGCCTCGTATCGTTGTCGCACCAGAATATTCCGCGGACCGATTACGAGATCATTGTTGTTGATGGCGGTTCAAAGGATGCCACCTGCGAGATCGCAAAGAAGTATGCCGATGTGGTGTTCACCCAGACCAGTAAAAAAGTAGGGGGGGCACGCAATGACGGTGTCAAAGTGGCAAAAGGAGATATTGTCGCAACAACGGATGCAGACTGCATTCTTCCGCCGCACTGGATCAAAACACTTGCAGAAGATTTTAAGGATCCCGCAGTTGTGCAGGTATATGGCCCGGTGTACCCCATAGAAGAAGGAATCAGCAACCAGTTCTCACTGCTGCTTGCCAACACCTTTGCCCGCATCGGCTACTACAGCAAGACGTTTTTCTATACCCTCGGGTGCAATACCGCATTTCGTAAAGAGGCATTTATCAAAGCCGGCATGTACCGGTGCATCGATGCCGGTGATGATCTTGAGATCGCGATGCGGATGAAAGACGAGGGTACGATATACTTTGATAACCGGCTCAAGGTAGGATTTTCCATGCGGAGATACCAGAAATTCGGCACCCTGCAGTCACTCTACGAATGGGTGTATATTGTCTCGAAAGGCGGGGAATCTGAAAAATATTCCTATTCCCAGAAAAAATACAAATAATCAACCGGTATCCCGCTTTTTACCGGCAGGGTCACATCATGCAAAAAGCAGATCAACCAGATCCAAAAAAAGAATGCGAAGAAACCCGGATTGCTGCATTCAACCAGAGCTCTTTTGCACAATTACTGGGCATGACCATCACCGAAGCTCATGACGGTTATGCCCGGGTCGTGATGGATTGCTGCCAGACCTTAAATCCTCATGATGTGGCGCATGGAGGGGCGATCTTTGCTCTTGCTGATCAGGCATTTGGCATGGCCGCAAACTGTGGGAATGTTGACCGGGTTGCCGTCTCCGTGCACATCCTGTATATTGCACCCGCAACAGGTAGCCTTGTTGCTATCGCAAACCGTGTTGCTGATAATGGCAGGTACTCCACATTCCGTGTGATAGTCTATGAAGGTGAGCGGATTATTGCTGAATTTGATGGTGTTGCTCTCCAGGTAAACCCATCTCCGTAAGTGAAGGGGGGTTTTAGGGTTTTCGATCAATTTTGCCGATCGCCAAATATCCTGTGAATGGAAAAGACATTGTAAAAACAGAACGATAGAGAATACCGCGAATTACCACACCGGTAACTTCAGTAATTTCTCCGGACCGGTGTATTTCTCGTCTTTGTGCAGGTGAATGTTTTATGAACGCTATGCCGGGCATGCAGATACCAGTGCAGCCAATCATCGGAGAAAAATTTTCTGTGCCATCCTGCGGATTATTTTCATATTCTTCCGCATAGATGGTGTGTGCTGACAGACCAGAAACATTTATTCATCTGAACCGGGAATTCCAAATCTATATGGTAAAAAACCATAATTCCGGGAAAGACAATTTTTTTTGGCTCTGTTGAAACGCACATGAACGGGCGTTCACACCCTAACAATGAAAATCCGTGATATTGCGATAGTTCCCTGCCTCAGGGCCTCTCTTTAGGCACGGCAGGGCAAGGAGGTTTTGAGTAAATTTCCGCCTGTGATCCGCCGTGGGGGCGCCCCTTCGGGGGCGGCGGCATTCATCACAAGGGTAAATGATGTATGTTTTTCAATATTACCTGAATTGATCTGATTTTCAGGGGAAACCCTCTTCATATCGTTCTTCACGGGTCTCTTACAACTGCTATGAGTGTGAGCCCCTCTCTTCCATGGAGGGGGAGGCTGTGTAAGGGGAGCATACCCATGACCCCCGGTTATTCATCATCCTTATGAGAACTAGCGCACTATTGGGTGATATCCGGGGAGCGTTGATGGAAGCACGATGTACCGGAGACCTCACGAGCGACTTATTTCTGCAGGGTTTCAACAAAACCATTTTTTTCATTTTTACACTATACACAATATTGTATACTCACCTTTTTCACAGGGCCTGTCACAATAGTTCACTATGACTTTTGAGAAGACTGCTGTGACAACAGTTGCCGGTCTTATGGCACTTGCTGCACGCACGGCACCGAAAGGAAAAGGGGTGGACACCCTCATCATCAGGGTGCTTACCGGAAAGGACGTTTCTGCACTTGCAACCCGCCTGTCCGAACTGGGCGAAAAACACGGCATTGGTTTCTTTTTACGCGATGCAAAGAACATTGTTCAGAGTGATGCCTGTGTCCTGATTGGCGGGAGAGGAGACACCATTGCCGGGATAAACTGTGGCGCATGCGGATTTACGACCTGTTCTGAGATGTTGGATGAATGTGCATCACGGATGAAGAAGACTACGTTTTTTGCCGGTCCCAACTGCGCAATACGCATGGCGGATCTCGGCATTGCCCTTGGTTCTGCGGTAAAGACTGCCCAGATACATAATGTCGATAACCGGATCATGTATTCCGGGGGTGTTGCAGCCATTGATCTCGGGCTTATGGGAGGGGATTGTTCGGTTGCATACGCCATTCCGCTCTCTGCAACAGGGAAAAACATTTTCTTCGATCGTGAAAGGGCAAAATAATTTTTATTTACGGAAATCTTATCCAAATCTTCATCCTATCACACTATACTGAACCGACCACCATGTCACGCCACCGACATACAATCCTGACACAGGCAGGCAAACCGCCCGGAGACATTCATGCAGGTGGCGAACCATCTGACGTCCCGGCCCGGATTACCGTCATAGACTATGATGCCACCCACTTCCTTGAGAAAGAAGTCAGGCTGGTCAGCGAATGTTGCTCATTCCGGGACACAGAAACGGTCACCTGGATCAATGTTGAGAGCTTGCGAAATGTAAAAATAATCGAAGATCTTGGGAAATGCTTCAACATTCACCCACTCATTATTGAAGATATCTTCAATACCGGGCAGCGTCCGAAGATGGAAGATCTGGACCAGTATCTCTACTTAAATTTAAAAATGCTCACTTACCTCAATACGGAAAATACCATCCGGATCGAGCACATCAGTATGCTCATTGGTTCAAATGTCCTTATTTCGTTTCAGGAAGATTCCGGGGATGTATTTGATCCTGTGCGCGAAAGAATCCGCAAAGATGGAAAGATTCGGAAATTCGGCCCGGATTATCTGGCCTATGCACTCATTGACGGCATTGTTGACAATTATTTTACCGTAATGGAAAAACTTGAGGAACAAGTCGAGGACCTGGAGGAGGAACTGGTTACCAACCCGACACAGGATTCCCTCCCGAAGATCAACCGGCTCAAAAAGGAGATGATATTCCTCAGGAAATCAGTCTGGCCACTTCGCGAGATGATCAGTAACCTTGAACGATCCGAGTCAGCACTCATTAAAGAATCGACCAGGATCTATCTGCGTGATGTTTATGATCACACAATCCAGGTGATCGATTCGTTAGAGACCTTCCGGGACATGGTGTCCGGGATGATCGACATCTACCTGTCGGGTCTGAGTTACAAAATGAACGAGATCATGAAGGTGCTCACGCTTATTGCGACCATCTTTATCCCGCTCACCTTCGTTGTCGGTCTCTATGGTATGAATTTTAAGAATATGCCTGAAATTGAGTGGGAGTTTGGCTATTATTCAGTACTTATCATAATGGTCATAATGGTGATCGGTATGCTCACCTACTTCAGGAAAAAGAAATGGATCTGATACTACTATCACTGTTGTTTGGCACATGAAAAGGTCTGAATTGATAGGTTGAGGAGCAATTTTTCATAGTTTTGCCTTATACAGTGCGCAACCAACGTACAACGAATGACGGGACAGAACATCCGCTTTTTTTCCATCCATTTTAAAGGATTTTTTTTTTACTGTGCTTGAAAATTCATTGGAACTAAGGTACGGGCAATTCTCCTGCACCTTATATTTTCTGTTCACTTTTTCTCAACAATTTTTCCTTCATTTCTTCATTGCCATTATTATATCCCGGTCTGCAAAATCGAAAGTTATCGATGCATTTTTCATCGATTGCTCCTAATGGGAACTGATACACATGCCGATTATGAAAATCCGTGGTGGGGATCTGGATCTCGTGGAATACGAGTTCAAATCATTTGCTCCTAAAACCATCTTAAAAACACTTGGTCTTGAGAAGAAGAAGTTCAAACTCACACCGGTTAAAGGCAAAGTTACGGTGAAGGCTCCTGCACGCATTCACTTAACCGTGCTCGATATGAACCGGTTTGCTCCGGATCACCCGGGCGGCGGGGGGATTGGATTTGCAATCCAGTGTTACTGCACCGCTTCAGTAGAATGCACAAAAAAAGAGATTTCGATCAACTATGGGCGAGCCCCCATTATCGACAACTTTGTGGCCGTGTTTAAAAAAGCAGTCGGATATACCGGTGGATTTTCCATCACTGCCACGGATCACGAGCAAAAGCATGTCGGACTTGGATCAACAAGTACGGTCATGATTGCGGTTGCCACTGCAATGAATTTTGCACTGGGTTCACCGCTCACCAATACCCAGATCCGGCATTTAATCGGTCACAACTATGTGGAGGAGACTGCTGACGGCAATGTCGTCTTCGGCTTTGAGACGGGCGTCGGACCAGCGGTGAGCACCCATGGCGGAATGGCTATTATGGGCGACGAACTCTCGCTTGTTTACCATCACCCGTTTGCCGAAGGAAAAAATGTGCATATCATCATCCCCCCGACCGACATATCATCGGCAGGAACACAGGAGTTCGATCTCCTGATGAACAAGGCACGGACACTTGATTACCGGGATCGCGAACTCAAGGCCTACATGTTCTTAATGGACCTCGTACCCGCACTTGAAAAAGATGACATAAAAAAAGCAGGCGATGTGATCTGGGAGATCGAGTTCAGGGGCTCAAAACGTGCAGAAGTGGAGCACCACAGTTACGGGATTTATCATTATATGAGCCAGTTGCGGGAGAAAAAACTCGAATTTGTCGGTATGAGTTCGGTCGGACCTTCCATTGCCGTCGTCACCGCACTTGACAGGAAATCTATGGAGAAACTGCTCAAACCCATTGGCCTGAGTGTCACTATCTCGACAAAAGTCGATAACAAGGGCATGACCATTGTTCATGAAAAATAACTTTTTTTTATCAGCCCGGTATGCGCCGCACATGAAATATGCGAAGCAGGAAAAATGCGTGCTCCAGGGTTTTCCGGTATTGTGACCCCGTTCTTAATGCCCTCACAATAACCTGCGATATCTGTCAGAACAGGGAGATATAAAAAGCCCGGTTAATCTTTATTCAGGGGAGCTGACTGCTTTTTTCTTCTTAAAATAATTGGAAATCATGCCAGAAAGTATGAACAGGATAGTAATGACACTCATTGCAATAACTGCGATAATTAACAGGCTCATATTTTCCTTGACGATGGCAAATGAACCGAAATAATATCCGGCCATAATTACAACCACAGCCCATACCACACCCCCAAGCAGGTTATAAAACAGGAAACGGGAATAATGCATAGATCCCACACCCGCGAGGAATGGTGCAAATGTCCTCACGACAGGTACAAACCGTGCCACAAAAATGGTTGCACCGCCGTATTTTTCATAAAACAAATAGGTACGATCGATGTACTCTTTTTTCACGAGTGTCGGGAACCGCTCAAGAAACACACGCAGGCCGATATAATTTCCAATCCAGTAATTTACGGTGTCCCCCAGAACTGCACCAAGAATGATTGCAATAAAAAGCCACTGGAGATCCATGATACCACTTGCCGCAGCCGCACCTGCAACAAAAAGCAGGGAATCGCCGGGAAGGAAGGGCATTATTACAAATCCGGTCTCAAAAAAAATAATGCAGAAAATAATAAGATATGTCCACATACCGTATTCCTGGACAACAGAGACCATATTCTGGTCAAGATGGAGAAAAATATTGATCACGGAATCGAGCATGTAACGTGAAAATTTATGGGTTCATTCTCTATATTAAGGTGAGTTTCCGTTTTTCATGGGAATGTTTCAGTTTTTAAAAAGGGGACGGATAATAAAAAAACCATCTGACAAGTGCCATCCTAACAATATATATCGTAATTAAGCACCAAAATACATTCATTCCCAATATGACTGCTATCTATGGAACGATGTAACAATGTCCAAAACCCTTTCTGCAAGTCTGCTCCGCATTATCTCTCTTGCATGTATTGCCGTCCTTTTCATTACACCGGCTCATGCGTTTACCGCGGATTCACTGGATATTACCATTGATAACAGCGGTGATGCTGTTGCCATTTTTAAATTCACGCTGGAAGGTTTTTTGGAAAATGCCATCCCCGAATCCATGCTTGAAGAAGAACTCAAAAAAGGTCTTACCACCAGTTCAGAACCTCCGGAACTCATCTCGATGAACAAAACCGGAACAACGATGCTCCTGAAAAAATTCGCAGTAACCCGGGATGTGGAACAAGGTACGGAATACAGTACCGCTTCCATGGATTTCCAGAAAGCAGAAATTGCCTTAAAAGATTCAGCTATCAGCAACGTTGTAAGTGCTGATTTCTCACCGGCTAAGATTACCGTCACCTTCCCCGATAAATATACCCGGGAATTTGCCGATACTGCTGTACTTCCGTCCCTCACTCACATCGTCATTAACCCTTCAGGACAGTCCGGAACTATAATTCCGGATAACAAGGGCAGTATCAATATTACCGCTTCACCGGAAATCGTTCAGGTGTCTATTGACGGCACCTATACAGGGGATTCACCACAGATATTTTCCGACATCCTTTCAGGAACGCATACAATCCAGTTCCAGAAAGACGGGTTTCAACCCGTTACAAAGAACATAACGGTTGTAGATGGCAGGACAACCAATGTCTTTGTCTTCCTCCAGCAGAATGCACAACCAACAACAGCATCCTCAGGATTACTCCCTGTACCCGGATTTGGCATTGCTATTTTGTGTCTTGCGGTTGGAAGTGCGATTATGATGCGTAGAATAAACCGGTAGAAAGAATTCACCGGCATTATTCTGTCTGATCGTATTGTCCATAAGAGGGGACCAATGAACAAAACGGGAAGTCCATTTCATATTTTCTTTGTTTTCCGTTTGTGACCAGTGTACCGGAAATATATGATAGGGAATTTATTTACTTGCGTATTTGCCAAGGGCGGGATTCGACAGGATTGATGATGTACCGGTGATTGCCTGTTGAGCAGCATTGTTTAGGTTCATCGAATCAATCCGTTCCTCTTTGAGGCTATGGAACGGGAATTATTCTTCACCCCCATGATTTTCACGTTTTTTTGGCTCTGTTGAAATCCTGTTTTCCCGTTCTTCGCTTCTTCTCGTATGCTTGGAGGGTGACCCCCTCTCTCCCCCAGAGGAGGAAGCATCCCAAGGGGAGCATCCCCTTGACCCCCTATTTTTCAGAGGGTTTCAACAGAGCCCGTTTTTTTAAATCATTCACTCCATCTTTTTAATGGCTGACAAAAAGAGAAACAAAATCAGGTTGAAACACTAGTAAGTATACGGGAACTCCGATTCAGGATTATCCATTTCCTGTTCAAGGTTTTTTAAGAATGTTTCGAGAAACACATGCCGTTTTTCTGCCATCTCACGACCGGTTTTTGTATACATCTGATCGTGTAATTTCAGCAGTTTGTCGTGGAAATGAAAAACCGCATCACTGATATCACCATTATGTTCAGCTGCCCGCATGAATGTCCGGGCGATACCAACCGCTCCCATCGCATCCAGCTTGTCTGCATCAGAAAGGATCTTCGCTTCAGGGGTTTCTGGTTTTTTATCGGACCGGAACCGGTGAGTCTGGATCGCAGCGCAGATAGTCTGGATGAGCTCCGGGTTATAACCTATAAAATTGAGATAGACTCCAGCCATCCGGGCACCTTCAACCTCATGAGGCAACCCCGTCTCTTTTTCAAGAGGGCGGGCTATATCGTGGAGCAGAGCAGCAGGAATCAGGATATCCATATCCGCGTGCTCGCATTTTCCGATAATCCGGCACATCCTGGTGACGCGTTCCGTGTGATCCATGCCATGGGAACCTGCATCCCCGAGCACGTTTCTCACATACTTCCGGATTTTTTCATAAGGTTCAGCCATGCATCCGCTCTCCCGCAGGATATCCTGTGACAGAAAATGGGAAATAGATTCTGAAATTTTCCTGAAAATTCCTTGCATAATGGTTCGGTTGAAACCCACAGAACAGAGGGGTGGGTCCCCCTCCAAGCAGCCGGGAAGAAGGAACGAATCGCTGGAATAGAGGATTTCCCATGAAAATACGATTGGTTCAGGTAATATTGAAAAACAAACATCATTTACCATTATGATAAAACCCGCCGCCCCCGACGGGGCTTCCTGTGCGGCGGATCAATGACGGAAATTTACTCAAAACCTCCTTGCCCTGCCGTGCCTAAAGAGAGGCCCTGAGGCAGGGAACTATCACAATATCACGGATTTTCATTGTTAGGGTGTGAACGCCCGTTCATGTGCGTTTCAACAGAGCCTGCATTATCTCAAATAATCGGAAATTATTTTCCCGGATTGCCCGGGCTTAGGTATCCCCGGTATATCCTAAAGCCGGACTCAGTATTCTTTTGCGGTAGTAAACGGTGATTCTTCATCGTTCTTTTGCGCGTGGTGCTCAAGGAGTCTTCGCACTTCATCATATGCCTTCTGCTTATCCTTGATTCCGGTAAACAGAATGCGGACTTCATCGATATCGTCCTTAATGTACACTGCCTCGTCATACGCAATAAGCAGAATTTTTCCCTCCGGACCAAAGGCATGCTCTTCACGTTCTCCTGTCATATACCGCTCGCGCTGCTCCTTTGTCGGTGCTGCATACCGGTTCTGGTACCTAAAAACCCCCATCTCTACTCCTCGTGATTACTATTCTTTACTCAGTGAGATTAACATTATGACTTTCAGACAGGACCTGTCCAAATCTTCTCTCCATCTATCATCGGGACAGGTGATAGGATTTGGGGGATTACCGGAATGTTTCCTGATGACTGAAATTAATGAATGAAGATATTTTTTTAAACACCCGGAGAAAAGGGGAGGCGATGTTACAATTCTCTCAGGATAATCGGGTCGCTCTATTGAAAACTGCAGGTAATAAATTTAAAGAATGTTGGGCTTTGTTGAAACCCTCTAAAAAATAGAGGGGGGTCAAGGCGATGCCCCCCATGGGCTGCCTTCCCCTCAGGGAAAAAGAGGGGGACACCCTCCAGGCAGCCGAGAAGAAGGAGCGAATCACGGGAAAAAGGATTTCAACAGAGCCATAATTCCGTATTTTTTTACAATAGATCCGTTTAATACGGTAATTTTCAGCGCCCAATATAATGGTGAAATGCCCTAAATTTCGCGAATTATTTATGTGATGAGTAGCCACCCACTAATACGAGAACAATGAGAAAAACTTCTGATCTGGTCAATGAAATGCTTACAGAAGCAAAAACAACGTTTCTGGTTGCAATTGCGGTAGGTTTTCCGACTGAAACGAAATTTGTATTCAGTTCAGCACAATCCCCGATAAAAAATTTGAATACCCTGGTACAACGTGGTGGATCTCCTATCGGTTTACTGCGTTTTGAAAAAGAAAAAGCTGAAATCCAGGGTTCGTTTCGTCCTTTTATCGAATATGAAACAGAAGAATGGGCTGGGAAATACTTATCCGGTCTGCTGGAAAACACTTCAGATATCCTCATGTTAAGCCAGCAACCGGATGTCCTTGATTATTAGTTGAGGGAAAATTAAAGGAGGAGACCCGGGATTTTTCCGGGCAAATCAATTTTTTCAGGATACTTTAATCGCATCTTCCTTTTCTTATGGCATATCTGACAGATACGCCATAAAATATGCTTCATGATTTTGAGCCTGAAAATTTTTGATGCAACTCTGTTGTCACGTACTTGTTCTCAGATACTAATATCGATCTTACCTGCAGGCAGGGGTATACCGGAAAATCAAGACGATACCTATATTATCCGGAAAAACCTCCGTCCATGTATTCAGGTGTATCAGCACCTGTGCAACAAAAAAAGAGGAGGTAGAAATATGGTACGACGTAATCACCGATCAATTTATGATGAAATCGACGAACTCAAAGCATCCATGGACTACCTGTTCCAGCTTGCTCTTGAACCCGCTGATACATCGCTGTTGCCGGAAGAGGAAACTGACAAAATTGCATGCGGATACCTGCACAACATTAATGCCGAAGTAACTGAACTTGACGATATCGTGACAGTGACATTGGATATAATCCCCGGACTGGATACAACGATTATCTCTGTAGACCTTGTCGAGCCGGATACCCTGAAAATTTCCTGTAACCGGGTAGAAGAAGAATCAAAGGAAAATACCGGGCATTCCCTGCGTGAACAGAGATCTTTTTCCGTCCACCACGTCATCCCGCTACCGGTGCCGGTAACAAAGAACGGAGCACGTTCAACCCTGAAAAACGGTATACTGGATCTTCATCTGAAGAAAGTACCATCATAAAACAATATTTTAACGCACTATTTTAAAAAAAATACGGTTCTGTTGAAATCCTATTTTCCAGCGATTCGCTTCTTTTTCTCGACTACTTTGAGGGTGACCCCCTCTCTCCCCCAGAGGGGGAGGCAACCCAAGGGGAGTGTCCCCTTGACCCCCTTATTCAGAGGGTTTCAACAGAGCCAAAAATACCAATACTGCGTCATCTGACATTGGATTTTTTAACAGGATTCCGGGAAGTGTGCACAAAAGTGCATTTTTAAAAACGATTACACGGAAGTATATGCCGTGTTGTGCATACCGGGTGTAACGATCCGGGAACGCTTCTTACAGTTCTTGCACGCTGCATCCCGTGTCTCTTTATAATGATCCCGGGGTGATTTGTTGACAATGGAGTTTTCTGTAGAGCACTCGGGGCAGGTGAACCGGATAACATACCCGCTTCGGGTTCCGGGAATTTCAGGTTTTACGGAGTTTTTTATCATAGTTTTAAGGATTTCTCACAGGCGTTCCATGAGGATGAAATACACCTTGATCTCATGTTCAATACATGCCAATAAAAAAGGTTTTGCAGGGAAAGGTGAGCGAACACATCCTTAAGCCGGTATGTGCTCATTGTTTGCCAAAACCAATTATTATGTCTATATATTGGCGCTCATTGCGTAAAGTATGATGGGTTGGGATAATCCTGAAATGAGAGTGAAATAATAAAAGCGTTCTCACTCTTTCTGAACCACAGGTGTCTGACCAGTCTTCCCGCCTTTTGTATCTTCAAAAAGATGATTGGCACCGATTACGGTATTGATCCAGCGAAGTTCATCGCATAACTGGAAAACCAGCATAACCAGAAGGGTGATAGGAATCGCAAAGAGCATGCCCACAAGGCCCAACAGCCATCCCCAGAAGATAACCGAAGCGATCACAATAAGGGCGGGCATCTCGAATCTCCGTGCCGCAAGATAGGAATAGAGCGGATTTTCCACAATCAGGTTAAGTATGCAGACAACTGCAATGACCGCGACTGCACCCGGCATACCAAACTGGAGCCAGGCAAAAAAGATTGCCGGTACGGCTGCGATAATCAGGCCAAAAAACGGGATATACCCCAGCAGGAATGTTAAGACCCCCCACAGCAGTGCACCCTGAACACCGATAATCCCCAAAAACCCCCCAAAAATCAGGCCATGGATAAAGTTCGTTTCTGTTCTGACAACAATGAAATCAATAAAATAACCGGTCATGCGGTTGAGCTGTTGTACCATCTCGGAATTTTTCCCAAATTTTTTTTCAATACGGGTGGCCACATGCGGCGCTTCAAGAAGCATGAAAAATGTTGTCACACCGACAAAGAACAGGAACATTATCGCATCGATCAGACCCATGGCCCCAACAAAACCTATGGACAGGAAATCCCCGAGATTGACGGTAGGAATGCCGCTCGCACCAGTCGGGATGCCCAGGGGGGTGAGTAGATCTGTCAGGTCCCTTAATCGGATATTAAGATCTGACTGGTATTGGGGGAGATTCGAAATCAGATTCTGGAATGAAAGAGCAGTCAGCACAATTCCTGAAAGAATGACAAGTCCGGAAATTACAGTAATCATCAGGACAGCATGAAAATCCGACATACCCTTGCCTTTCAGCCACATCATGGCAGGCAATGCAAGAAATGTGAGAATGAGCGACATCGCAAAGAGGGTAACAATGAAAGAAGTCATCTTGATCGCGACGACAATGATAAAAATAAGAGCAATGGCAAGTAATGCACGTTCAATCCGTGACATGTCGACGGGAAGCATAAGCATTACTGGATCTTCCAGTTAAAAATATTCATCCGCTGCCAGCTGCACCGGAACAGACATTAATTAGCGCAATAAAAAAAATTTCAATAATGAGGAAGCAAACTTCTGTTTTCTTATATGTTCAGAAAAGCCCCATATACCATAAAAAATGGTTTGGTCCTGTACGGGGAAATCAGTCCTGCTGTACAGGGTGATCCTGATTCGCCATAGGGTTGCGGGGCAGGTATTTCTCAATGTACCCGGTTAAATAAGGAATGGCCAGCGGGATAATTGCCGAAAGAATATCCATCATGGGGTCGTGACGACGCTTTGACTTCTTCTTTTTGCCATGATTTTTTTTATGTTCCTTTCCACCGCCATGAGGAGTGATCATTCTTGCAATCCCGTATGCTGCGATCCCACCCCCGACAGCGGTTGCTGCTGCTTCTAACGGATGCTTACTGATCATCTGACTTACAGGCACGAGCGCCTTGCCCGGTGCCTGGATAACAGTCTTTTTCAGCCGTCCGCAGGATTCCGCGATCAATGCTTCGGTGACTAGAAGGTCTTCTTCCGTTACACGTTTACGGTTTTCCATGAGTAATCGACTCCACAGTCGGGGTTTTTAAGATGATTTTATCTGATAGAATAATGTACGCGATAATTCCACCGGATATAAAGATTATTGCGCCTGTGATCAGCAATGCTGCCCAGAGGGGGACAAATGTGGATATCAGGAGAATCACGCCCAGTAAGAGGGCAAGTGTTCCCGCTCCAAGCAAGGTGACTATTACCGACAGGAACATGATCCGTTTGAACAGATTATCAAACGGTTCGAACACATAATGCTGCAGGAACAGGTCTGTTTTTTGCTGGATGTAGAGATCGATATACTTGTATGTTATGGCCAACTCTGATTCTATCGAAGGATCTTCGATGCCTTCAGCGGAATCCATGTGATTCCTCATTTAGTCACGGGATTTGAAGATCAACATACCGAGCAGGACACCGACCCCGGCTGCGATCAGGACGGCAGGGATGGGATGATCGATGATGATGTGCTCAACAGGCTTGACTTTTTTATGGTAATCTGCCTCAACTCTTTCATAACCGGCGCTGACTTCTGTTTTAAGCTCGGTTTACCCGGGATTCTACATCATGAAGGATATTCCTGAAATCATCGCCTTTTACTGACATATCCGCATTCCGCAGTTTGCGGGCAGCTTCCTCTAATGCGTCTGCTGTCTGAATCTTAATGCGGTCCGTACTGGCAACACCTTCGGTTACCATAGTATCTGCAGTTACATTTGACATGGTTATTCACCCACTCCTAACATTGCCTGCTTTAACCTTTTTATTAGCAAGGAGGAATCATTCTTTATTACTAGTAAAGTTTTGCACATGAATCAGATCCGGTGGATACCTTTCCTCCTGTTTCAGCATGTAATGTGCGATTCACGGGTTTTTTACCAGTAATTATCAGTAATGAGCTATTCATAAAATAACAGGTAACGCAGAAATGGCTATATTTTTTCCTTTTCAGGGTCAATCCTGATTGGTTTAATCCTGAAAATTTCCCTGTGGAAGTGCCCCGCAAGGATCGCTGATTAAATGAGGTATCCCGTGCAGGAAAAATATCGATTCGACATTATTCTATTATTACTATCTCTAAAAAATTGCCCGGGCATGGAAAAAGGATACATATTCTGAATTTAAACAAATCCTTGTGTACATGGGAATGCAAATAATACATACCTGAATAACCTATGAAAAATTTCCCGCAAACTATGAGTAAGGATGTCAGATGTCATTGACAGATACTATCCTTATCGTAGATGACAGTTCGTTTATTGTTGATGGACTTGTGTCAATATTAAAAAAAAGTTACCGCCCTCTTGCAGTATATGGTGGGCAACAATGCCTCGAAATTCTCAAAACAGAGATTCCGTCAATTATTATTCTCGATATCATGATGGAACCCATGGACGGGTGGGAGACACTGGCGAGAATCAAAGACAATCCGGCTACACGACATATTCCGGTCCTGATGTTCTCTGCAAAAAAGATCAGTACTGAGGAAGCAGAAGAACACCGGATCAGCATCGATGATTTTGTCTCTAAGCCGGTAACCCCGAAAAAACTTATCGAAGCAATAGAAAAAGTGCTTCAGCGTCAAAAAGCAAACCGGGCAAGTGTAGAGTCCTGGCGGTCTGCAGGAATCGGACAGGACAGGATCGATGAATATACCTCGCTGACAACAAGCCAGGAAGTTGATATGAGCCTCCTTCAGAATATGAAGGTTCAGCACTCCCTTCTTCGTGATGATGATGATAAGACCCGCACACACCTTGAAGCCGTAATCTCCGCCATCGAAGACAGAATCGAGGAAGAACACCGGGACGGAGAAAAACTCTCCCGGGAGATGCAGGAATCCATTGCAAAAGATGCTGAAGAAAAAGAACGAGCCGGGACAGCTCATGTAATGGCCATCAGGGAGGAAACGGTCCTTCCAGTCCATGAAAATGCTGATGCAACGGCTCAACCGGAACTCATGGGATTGGATGACATTAATGAAGGGAAAAAGAATCCGTCCGAAGCGGAAGTTTTTGTTCCGGTAGTAGATGTTCCTTGTGAAGATACACCCCCAGAGTCCTCCACAATTCCTGATTCTTCCCGATCAGAATCATTTTTTGAGGGTGATGCCCGTGAGAACGAACCGGAAAAGAAGATGCCGGCTGAATCCCTGATTACTGAACCTGAACAGAATCCTGTCTCCTACGGGATTTCAGAACGGACAGAAATCCCCGAAATCCCTTCCGCAACCCGCTCATTCCCCCCTGAATCAACGACCGGAAATTCCGCTGCCGAAGAGAATAATACATCATCTGATAAGAGAGCCCCCGTTGTTGAACAAAAGCAGCTAACCCCGCATCAAACCCGTCCCACGATTACAAGAACCCTTGATAACAAGCCTCTTGAACCTGATACGCCCCTTTCCCCGGCTTTTGGTTCCGGAACCGACATATCCTTCCGAAACAGCTGGTACAATATCGGTAGATCCTATGGCCATAATGAAAGTTCCGGTAAAGAAAAGAACGTCCCGGAAAAAGGTGCAACTCCTTTGCAGGAAAATTTTATATCAAGAATTATTTCAACAATCATCGGGCTCTTTAAGCGACAGGAAAAATAAGAACCATTGTTATTACTTTGGTCCGAGAAATACACAGGATTACAGGTTTTTTTAAGCGAGATTCTGATTAAAGAAAATATATCCTCATAGCCACTTTCTGAAATTGAATATTATTAAAAAAAGAGTATTCATCCCCATTCCTTTTTTGCACGGTTTGGTTTTCCTGTTCCTTCATATAATCCTCTACCGAAGGGTAAATCTTTCCGGGGACTCGTTCACAATCGACATTTGATACTGCGTGCCGGAGGTGCTGCTCTGATATTTGCTGCGGAAAATCCTGTAGAATTACATCATGCGCCTCCTTTATCCAGCAGGCAATGTTCATAAACCCGAGTCAGGAAAAAATACGGGATTGTAACAGCGGGTTTTTCTTTAAGAAGGGAAATACCGGAACGGGAATACAATGATTGGGTTAGTTTTTAGGAAATGGCTGATCACGGTTTCATCCAACGTCCATAGGAATTTTTCATGAACGAGGTTCAGGATTGTATACAATGCGGAAAATGCTGCGAGAAGTGGGGGTGGGGTCAGAAAGGAATAATCGAAGATCTTATTCCATGGATTCACGCAAACCGCCAGGATATTCTGGAGCATATTTCTATCAGGTTTAAGGATGGAAAGTGCTGTACAGGAAGAGGTTTATCCCAGGAGGATCTCCCCCGGATTATTCGTATCGATTACTGGGTAGATACGAATAACCGGACATTAACATACTGCCCGTTCTATCGAAAAGCAGAGGACGGGAAGGTCTACTGTAAAATACATACAACCAAACCTGCAGTCTGTATCGGCTTCACTCCATGGAATGAGGGAATCCGGGATTATGCTCTCGACTGCCCGGCCTGCCGGAATGCTGCGCCATAAAGTGAGAGATATAATTTCCCGGGAAAACCCTGGTTTTCAATTGAAAAAATCTCAATCCGGTTAAAAACCCAAATTGTAGAGATAATTAATTTTTTTTTAAAAGGGTGAGAGAGCGAGTCCCACCCATACCTGATTACCCTGTGTTTTGCGATAATGAACAACACATTTTCCCGGGTTATCTTATTTGGAATAATCTCTGATCGAAAAAATAAAAACCCTCTCGAACATTTGATTTTTTTTAAAAGTTTTCCCGGGAAATTTTTTGGATTTTTAAGAAGGAAATGCTCTTTTAGTATCCTGTTTTCCCGTTCTTCGCTCATTCTTCCCGGCTGCATGGAGAGTGACCCCCTCTCTCTCTGAGGGGGAGGCAGCCGTGGGGGTGCATACCCTTGACCCTCCTTTTTTTTATAGAGGGTGTCCATGAAAATCAGCATATTCAAAGATAATCTGAAAATGTTTTTTGTATAATTATGATGAACGCCGCCGCCAATGGGACGCCCCCGCGGCGGTTTTAGGGACAGTAAATAAAAAAAAACCTCCATGCCCCGCCGTGCCTCGAAGAGGCCCTGATGCGGGGAGCCCTCCCAAATATGAAATTTTAATGATTTTCATAATTCAGGAGTTAACGCCCGTTCATGTGCGTTTCAACAGAGTCGATGAAAAAAATTATTTATTGATATGCACAACCTTGGCCGGCGGAAAACCGTTGAAGTATGTGGATGAAGCATGGGAATATGCCCCGATATTTTCTGAATAGACCAGATCCCCAATCTCAAGGTCCGGTAATTCTGCGGAAAGCGTGATCGTATCAAAGGCATCGCATGTCGGCCCGAAGACTGCAGAAATATGAGTTTCTCCTTCCTTAAAGGACAGGACCGGGTAATTATTGTGGTCAAAAACCTGGCCTGAATAGGTGTGGTAGACCCCATCATTGATGTAATAGCAGGGCTTCCCGTCACGGTACGCCTTGCCAACAACCTTTGCAACAACTTCACATGCATTGGCAACCAGGAACCGGCCCGGTTCTGCAAGGATCTGCATATCTTTGGGAAATAACCGTTTTATCTCGGCATTCAGTTGTTTTGCAAGAATCTTAAAGGATTTAACTTCAGGGTGATACTTCACCGGAAAACCACCCCCGATATCGAGGATCCGTAATTTGTGGCCGGTCCGGGTCTCTACTTCCTCTATGATATTTGCGGATAGTTCCAGTGCCTGAACATAATTTTCGAAATTGGTGCACTGGCTGCCGACATGGAAACTGATTCCTTCAACAACGAGTCCCATGTCAAAAGCAGCAACGATAAGATCCACTGCTTCACCCGGGTGAGCGCCAAATTTTGATGAGAGCTCGACCATGGAACCGGTATTGGGCACCAGTATCCTGAGCACAAGACCCGCGTGTGGCGCATGCTGGCGTAATTTTTTGAGTTCTTCAATATTATCGAAGGTAACGAGCGGATTGTATCTGTCAAGCGCTTCTAACGTTTCTATCGGCTTGATAGTATTGGCATAGATTATCTTGTCCCAGATCCAGTCCTGTCGTTCCTTTTTAGGCATTTTCCGGATATTTTCATAGACGATCATAAACTCCGGCATGGATGCAACATCGAAACTGCTGCCCATTTCATACAGGGTCCTGACAATTTCCGGGTTGGAATTCGCCTTTACCGCAAAATAGACCTGAACGTTCGGAAGATTTTCCCGGAATTCCCGGTAATTATTCCCGGAGTTTTTCGTGATCGATAACAAAAATCGGGGTACCGTGCTGACGGGCGAGATCCTGCAACAATTCCTTGCGGTCATCGCTGATATGATACACACCATCGTCAGTCACTTTCTTCTTTCTTTTCTTCTTTGCATCGACTGCAATTTTTGTCATTACATGATTCATTCATTGCACAAATAAGAAGTTTTTGAATTGCCAGACATCTTCGCGATCGTAATCATTATCCGGATTCTCCTTGAAATAGACCTCCCGGTTTTTTAACGGAGTCCAGTCTGAAGCGCCAGAGTAAAATTCGCCAAGATATGGCCTTGCGATATCCAGTACAAATTCATGGGGGAGATCATCCGGAAGACAGAAGCCACGCTTCGGGTTTGCGATCATCCACATGACCGCGGTGACAATGCCAAGACCGACCTGAACCGTCGTTGCATTCTGGCCGGGCGCCAGATCCTTAGCTTCCTCGATCGAGAGGATACTCCCCGTCCACCATGAAGTATATGGATGGCCCATGAGGAGCGCGCCCAATGTATCCGACCCACTGATGATCTCCCAGTCGTTTAAGATCCTCAACTTGGGCTGCAGCTCATAATTCCTCCCCCGCAGTTCATGCAGCGATGCTACGGTAGCATCGCAGGGCAGGTATGCGTAATGCACCGTTGGCCGGTAGATTGCAACACCATCTTTCCAGACCGTCCAGCGATCAGATATGCCAAATGCCTCACCGTGACGTATGACCATCCCTACAATCTCATCGTTCGGCAGCCATGAGCGCACCCAGGTATTGACCCCCATCTTGGTCAAAAATATCTCATTCTTTGGTCCTACGGTCGGGATATAGGCTTTATCCGGTAGTTCCTTCTCATGAGTCCCCCACCCGATCTCTGCCGGGGCTGTTCCCTCTTCCCGAAGTCCTTCAATACACCAGGTACCGACAAATTCATCTACGATCTTGGGGGATCGGGAAATCTGTGTATCCCTTTCAGAACAGTGAATGACTTTTATCCCGGTTTCCATGGCAAGTTCAGCAAAATTCTGCTCCCGGATCAGGTTCTCCATCTTCTTTGGATCTGGAGCGATGTCATCGGTTATCATCCTGCGCGCAATATCGCAGAGTCCCTGCCGGGCAAAATGTGAAATGAGACCGGGATTCGCACCATGATCCACAACACACGTTGGACCGTCATGCCAGTCTTTTGTGAGTTCGTGGAGTTTCATCTGCCGGAAATACAGGGTCTTTTCATAGGGGCTTGCAGTGAACTTCTCGGCATCGGGATCCCAGGCTTCTACCGATGTATTCACGTACATGACATTGTGATCATGACACCATTGTACCAACTCGCAGCAGTCGATATTCCATGCAAGGTCAATTAAGAGACCCCCCTCGGCAAGATATTCAGAGAGGATCTGGTCAAAGTTTTCCTTTGTGACCTTTCTTTTAAAAAACCGAAGACCCCCGGTCGTCCACGCCTTGAGATCCTGCGCTTTATTTTTTAAATCAATGATTGTGATATGTTCAAGCGGTATGTTTACATGCCGGAGTAAAATGGGCAACGTACACTTGGACACAGCCCCATATCCGATGATTAAAACCTTACTTTTAAACTCCAATCCGACCCCCCGGCTCATCTTATTTGAACCGGTTTTTTCTCATAACGTTTGATCATAATACATAATAATTGTTGAGAAAATCCAATTTCGATCTGATTTATTCAGATTCAGTATTAATGTGATGCTGGAAATTTAAAAAAAAAGAAAATGTAAGTGCATCCGGTCAAATCTCAATGCATAACCCGATATCCCCGAAGGGTAAGAATCTGCCCCACACCCATTTCCCAGTCGTCTTCATCCGGGATTGCAACATCAGCGATCTCCTGATTCCAGAGTATGCGAAGATTATCATGCGTTGTAGTAAGATTACGGGAAGCATCAGCCACCTTGCCGACAGGCCGGCCCTGCAAATCCAGTACGAGTATACGATAACAGGAATACTGGCGGCAGAGTTCAGGGCGTGATGCATGAACGGAGCATACAAGTTTTTTATTGCCTGATACCCGAAGGAACGGACAGGCCATAGGTCGTAGTGTTTGTATCTTCTGTGTATGGAACAATTCCTGTTTTTCGGGATCAATTGAAACGATCCGCTCTTCACCGGTAACCGTAAATCCGATCCGTAATGAACCTGTGCCCAAATCTTCGAGTATTTCAATGATTTCGCCCATGGAGCTGCAGCACTCCCCGCACTGCTGACAGGTAAACGCCAATGTTCAGACCTTCATAATTTATTACCATCCGGGAAACGATATAAACAACGTTTTATCACCAAAAAAACGGTTACTTATTTCATGCCAGTTCAATACTAGTAAGGTGATTTCTTTTGTCAAAACGGGCAGTCGACATGACATTTCAGGCACTTTATACCCTGACCGATCTCCGGGTAATCCTTCGTGAAACCGCACCCCGGCACGAACTGGATGACAAACAAAAGGTACAGGCAGAGCGTCTTTTAGAAAATCTCGAACGGCAGATCGGATCATTGAAACAGGAGATGCTGAAATGAGATGCGCAAATGGTATCGAAGCGCGTCAGGTTGATGAACTCGCGATTAATATCGATCCTATTCAGGTTGGCGGAAGACTTACCGGCGATGCAATGAAAGCCGTTATCGCGTACGGTGACGGGTATCGGTCTGCGATAACTGTCGCAAACCCAACCGGCTCGACTTCATCAGCAAACCCCCTATCGCAGAGTTTCACAAAAATGTTGCAGCATGGCTGAACATGGATGCCGTTCGAACCGTGCCCGGTGCACGGCGGGGTTTCCAGGCAGTCGCCCACACGTATATCCAGAAAGGAGATCCGGTTCTCCTCACTTCGCTCTCACACTACACTGAGTTCCTTGCAGTCGAAGGGTCTGGGGGTATCGCTTGTGAAATCCCTGCAAATGACCACCATATTGTCACACCGGATGCAACTGCAGCAAAGATAGAGGAGATAAAAAAACAGTTCGGCAGGGTGCCCGTCCTTGCCTTCATCGATCATGTGGATTACCAGTATGGCAACATCCATGACGTGAAAGCAATCGCAAAGATCTGCCACCAGTATGATATTCCGGTACTGTACAATGGCGCCTATACCGTTGGCATCCTTCCTGTGGATGGCAAGGATCTTGGCGTGGACTTTGTGATCGGTTCCGGGCATAAAAGCATGGCAGCACCGGCACCGTCCGGCATACTTGCGACAACTGCTGAACGGTCAGCAGAAGTCTTCCGCACAACTGCCATTATTGGTGATGTTACCCACCGAAAGTTCGGCATAAAAGAGCCGGAAATGATGGGGTGTACACTGATGGGTGTCACGCTTATCGGCATGATGGCATCATTCCCCCATGTAAAAGAACGGGTAAAACACTTTGATCACGAACTGGAAAATCATCGTATCGTTATTGACAGCCTTCTTGCGGTTGAAGGAACAAAGATCCTGTCAGAGATGCCACGAAAACACACATTGACCCGGGTAGATACGATCGGTTCATTTGACACATTGGCAGAAACACACAAGAAACGGGGTTACTACTTCTCGGGTGCACTGGAGGAAAAAGGCGTGACAGGAGTGATTCCCGGTGCAACGAAAGTCTGGAAATTCAACACGTATGGCATGACAAGGAAGCAGGCTTTGTATCTCGCAGATGTGTTTGTAGAAATTGCACGGGAGAACGGGCTTCCCGTCAATATATAATCCAGCCGGAAATCTCCTTTTTTTATTTTAACGCGATACTATTACCCATGAAATCATTACGATTTTTCGGTCCGTAAAACCGTTATTATCGGTTTAGAATTTTAGAGAGCTGAATGAAAATCCATGCCGGGACATTTCAATACACCATTACAAAAATTTGATTTCCTGATGATGAAAGAATGATCGATTGCCTTGAATGGGGAAAAGATTTTGTCATGAAAATTTTTTAAAAACTTCTGACGACAGAGCAGACAATGAAAATTGAATTTAGAGAGTAAAAAATTTCATTGCTTTGGTGCGAAGTTTTTGACTACATGCGGGTTTTTTATTTTAAGATGCATTTGTTCTTGTTAAAAAAATGTCATTGATTCATCGTGGGTTTTATTAACCGGCATACCCTACGATTCGATAGTTAATGCAACTGATAATGAAATAAAAAAAAGGGGGTGAAAAATACATGTTTGAAAAACTGGATTTAACAAAAACAATTGATGTTGAAGAGTTTGAAAAACCAATCAGCTCCTTAAAAGAGCGACTGAGTATTCTCCAGCGTACACTTCGCGATCTCAATATACCGGTTATTATTGTTTTAGAAGGGTGGAATGCAGCGGGTATCACGATGTGTACTCATGAAATCATCCAGTCACTGGACCCCCGCGGGTTTAATCTTCATGCGATCGATAATCCCAGTGATGAAGAACGAGCCCGGCCATTTATGTGGAGATTCTGGTTGCAGACTCCCTCAAACGGCAGGATCTCCATTTTTGCCCGAAGCTGGTATAGCCGGGCCCTTGCTGAAAAACTATCCAGCATAAGCGGGAAAAAATCAATGAAAGAAAAAATCAATTCGATTAATAATTTTGAACGACAACTCGCAGACAATGGAACGGTGATTATTAAATTTTTTTTGCACATCAGTAAAGAAGAACAGAAAATGCGTCTGCGGGTACGGGAACGAACCCCATTGACTGCGTGGCTTGTAACCCCCCGCATCTGGAAATTCCATCACCAGTATGATACCTATCTCCCGATAATCGATGAATTCATTGAGAAAACTGATACCGGACATGCCCCGTGGCATGTGATCGGAGCAACTGATCGCAGGTATACCGTCCTAAAAATATATACGACTCTGGTAAAAACCCTTGAAAAAAGGATAGCCGATGCAGAAGAAGGGGAATCAAAGAAAGGCAAAACCAAAAATATATCCAAACCCCCAAAAACAACAGTCCGGAGGAGATCATCCTCCGAATCGTCTCATTCCAAGGAAGAATGCCAGGAACTGCTCAACAATCTCCAGATCGAAATGCTGGAACTCCATTACCTTCTGTTCAAACGGAAGATCCCGTTCATCATTGCGTATGAAGGTTGGGATGCAGCGGGAAAAGGTGGCAATATCATGAGACTTTCCCGGTTCATGAATCCTTTAGGATATACGGTAATTCCCGTAACTGCACCTACCCCTAATGAATACCAACACCATTATCTCCGGAGATTCATCAAACATTTTCCCAAAGCCGGTCATGTTGCAATTTATGATCGCAGCTGGTACGGGAGAGTCCTGGTTGAACGAGTGGAAGGGTTGTGTTCTGATAATGAATGGCAGCGGGCATACCAGGAAATCAATGAAATGGAGCAGGACTATGTCGAGAGCAGTGGCGGCGGAATGGTCAAGTTCTGGCTTGAGATAAACAAAGACGAGCAGCTCAAACGGTTCAAACAGCGGGAAGAAGACCCGCTCAAGCAATACAAGATCACGGAAGATGACTGGAGGAACCGTGAGAAATGGGACCAGTACGATAGTGCAGTTGAAGAGATGCTGGCACGAACCAATACCCCGTATGCCCCATGGGAAGTCATCGAGTCTGATGATAAATGGTATGCCCGGGTAAAATCACTTAAAATGATAATTAAGAATATCGAAAAACTACTCTGACCATGTTTTAAATCCACGGCAAAGCCCGCATTGCTGTGCGCAACGGAGGGCAAACCGGTATTCATCTCCCGTAATCCTTCGTTTCAGTGAAGCCGGCAATGGTTTCATATCCGGATCAGATGCATGCCATGAAGGAAAATACTGGTCCATGATATTAACGTACGATTCACGCGAGATCTCTTCTGCGATCCATGGCAGGATTTTGTCGCTGCCTGCGAGGTTGTCCGGCAATACCAGGTGCCGGATTATGAGACCCCTTATGGCGATCCCTTCTTCAATCACGAGATCACCGACCTGCCGGTGCATCTCCCGTATTGCGGCTTTCATGAAATCAACATACTGTGGTGCACCAGAAAGAGACAAGGCCACTTCGTTGCTGCCATATTTGGCATCCGGCATATAGATATCAATAACTCCGTCAAGGAGCCTGAGCGTACCTGCAGAATCGTATCCCCCGCTGTTATAGACCAGGGGAATCATCAGTCCCTTCTCAACTGCGATACCGACACTCCTGAGCAGTTGGGGGATGATATGCGTGGGTGTGACAATGTTGATGTTGTGGCACCCCCTGTTCTGGAGCTGAATCATCATTCCCGCCAGCGTTTCACAAGACACCTCGACTCCCTTCCCACACTGGCTGATATCATAATTCTGGCAGAAACCACAGGCAAGATTGCAATGGGTAACAAAAATCGTACCAGAGCCGTTAATCCCGACAAGCGGGGGCTCTTCACCAAAATGCGGGCCGTAACTGGCAATAACGGGAAGAAGCCCGGTCCTGCAAAAACCTTTTTCATTGCAAATCCGGTTAACCCGGCACTCGCGCGGGCAGACGGTGCAGGAGGTCAGGATCTCATAAGCTCGACTAATGCGTTCATCCAGTTCTCCCGACTCATGGAGTGAAACATATCCCGCACAATTTTTTTCCTGCATCGGCATTCTTCCCGAAAGAATGGAACCACCAAAGGATACTCTTTGATCCGGGCGAGGATGGAATTTTTCAGGTTCCTGAAACGATCTCACTGTTCAGCGCAGTAACATACTCCAGTTCCGAACATGCATGTTCGATGATGGCGGCAATACCCATCTTCTCTTCGCATTCCAGTACAGCTTCCAGAACGGCAGCAGTTGCCGGCATCTTTGGTACTGCACGACAGGCAAGATCCCCCGGGTGCGTGTCAAAAGTGCCGATGCGACGGGCAAGGGTAACAATCTCTTCCTTGTCATGCGTGATGAGGGGGCGAAGGACAGGGACGGCTACGCCATCAGAAATAACGGAAAGGTTTGCCAGCGTCTGGGAGGCAACCTGCCCGAGGTTTTCACCGGTAATGATAGCAAGCGCACCTTCGTGCTGCATTAAGCGGGAAGAAACCTTGAGCATGAACCGCTTGCAGATCACGCACCGGTATCTCGGGGGTATGCGGAGTTCCTGCATCCGATCATACAGGGGCTCGCTGTTTGCGATCACCATCATGAGCGGGTTACCGGCACACCAGCGCGAAAGCCGGCGATGGTTTTCGATTGCCGCAGTCTTCACATCACTTCCTGCCCAGCGCCCGCCATCAAGATGCAGGTGGGTGATCTCGCACCCGCGTTTCATCGCAAGCCACGATGCTACCGGTGAATCAATCCCTGATGAGAGAAGGGAAAGCGCCCGCCCCTGTGTTCCCCAGGGTAATCCTCCGGGTGCCGGTATCCGGGAATCATACACCAGCCCGCCAAAATCCCTGACTTCGACAAAAACCTCATAATCGGGATTATCAAGGTCTACCCGAAGACCGGGGATCTCTTCGTAGATTGCAGAACCGATCCGCGCACCCAGCTCCTGGCTGTCAAGCCCCGTCTTCTGCTGGCGTTTTGCGCGTACTGCAAAACTCATTCCCGCTGACAGGTGGGATTTTGCGAGCGGGATTGCAGCTGCGCAGAGTGCATCAATATCGTCACTGGTCTTTGTACAGATGCTGACATCGACAAGACCAAAAATTCGTGAAACGATATCGGCAATTTTTTCGGGTTCATCCCCGAAAATAAGGATGCGCCCGCGGGGTGTTTCGTAATGACCACGTAAACCCGAGGCGTTAAGTGCTTTTCCGATATTTCGCAGGAGTAGCCCGATAAAATGGTGTTTTACCGGTTCACTTTTTAAAAACAGCTCACCGTATCTTACCATCACCAGCCGTTTTGAATTGCCGTTTTCCCCGCCGGTTTGCATATTCGTAACACTATTGATAGTCAAAAGAGATAACCATTGGCGGAGATTATCCATTTTTTTCATTCTTTTTTCCATTTTGTCATACAAGGTTTGCCAGATTTTTACCGGGAAAAGGGTATTTACAACGAAATCCTTTAATGAGGAGAATGAATAGTGTACTGAAATGGCGAAAAAGGCGACTAAGAAAATCGAGGCTGAACCGCTGAAGTTGTTCTATATTTTTTACAACCAGGAACGCTGGGACAACTGGTTAAAGTCTCTCAAGGAAGCAAGCTTTGAAGCTGACCCCAAGAGCGATGAGTTACCCGAAGGGTTCCGGATACTTGACGGATTCTCGGTCGACATTACCGTTTCGGTCTTAAAGATCGTCAAACTCTACCAGAACAAGCGGTATACCTTTGAAGACGCAGTTGACAAGATCTCGCAGGTTGAAGCAATTGTGATGTCCCCCGCTCCTGAGGGCGAACTTGGCGAACTCGTTGAGATTCTTCAGCTCCCCAAACTGGCTCTCTTTGCATCCTGCCGGCTCTACCTTGCCGGAGGTTTTGAAAAGGACATCAAGGCGCTTGTCAAAAAAGGCAAAACAGATATCGAAAAGGACATGGAAACTGCGCTTGAGACGGTATCAAACATTGGTGCCGCGGTGATTGATGGGGCAACCTGCTGCAGCAAATATGTCAAAGACGATGTCGAACAGACCACTCTCTTTGATGAATGGCTGATCGAATGCGAACGAATGGGCGAAGCCATGACTTCGTTAAAGAACTTCGATGAATCTACCGGAGACGAGGATTGATCGCTGATCGTGCACGGTTCCGGAATGCAAAAAAAATTGAGCGGCTCACCGGCTATCGCCTACCTGAGCTGCATTTTCCGGCACCATGCTCGAAGCTCTCTGTTCACGCCTGGATTATGATTCACTTGACTATGGCGTAAGAGATCAGATACTTTCTTTTTTTAACGATTTTCTTCGCTGCAACTGTAAGGATTCCCCCCTTTGCGGATGCCCGGAAAAGAAATTTTCAAAAAAAGTGATTGAACTCCGCGAGAACGGACTTGATCACCGGCAGATTGCAGTATTCCTTCTGGACGAATATGGGATCGAAGTTTTTCCCGCAGATATTCTGTCATTTCTGGAAGAATCAGTCCATGTGCTTGAGGCGATGTCAGATGTTGCCCGGTTGCAGGGACAAGGAGATCTGGCGAAAAAAACCGATGAGCACATACGGCTCATTGAACGATAATTTTTCTCAATCAGGTAATATTAAAAAAACATTCTGATATACCTGCAGGGTTTATTGGTAAGCAATACAAAAACTGGGTGAGAATTATCCCTCCTGTTTTTTAAAGAGAGACTGGATGCCCGCATGCAGGACAACTCCCGACGATTCAGGCAGGTTATCGAATGATGATGGTGAATGAAAAATGATCTGGCAGTATTCCCCTTTTTTTATACCGTTTATTGCCTGTGGGTGTATCACTGCAATCCTCGCGGTAACCGGCTGGAGGAACCGCTCGTATGTTGCTGCACAACCCTTTGCCCTGCTCATGCTGGCAGTTACTATCTGGGCATTTGGAACTGCATTTGAGGTTGCAAGTGCAGATCTTTCCACCCAGATGCTTGCATTAGCGTTTGGGTATTTTGGGATTGTCATCGTCCCGGTGGCCTGGCTGATGTTTGCTCTAGAATATACCGGGCGCAGGCACTGGCTAACATCCCGCACGCTTGTCCTGTTATTTTTCATTCCTGCAGTCACGGTTTTCATGGTCTCTACCAATAACCTGCATCATCTTTATTATACGGCTGTATCGCTGGTCACGGCCGGCGGTTTGACGTATCATACATTATCCTATGGTCCGTTCTTCTGGCTGCATGTGGTTTTTTCGTACCTGCTGGTGTATGTGTCGGTAATGGTGATAGTCCAGAGATTTGTTATCACATCCACCCTGTATCGCGGCCAGATGATGGCAATTCTGGTGGCTGCCCTCACACCGTTTTTTGTGAATCTTGCTTATGTGCTGCGACTTGGAACATTTACCCTGATCGATCCTACACCCTTTGCATTCATCATATCCGGTATTGCAGTCATCATCGGAATGATGCGCTACCAGCTCCTCGATATTACACCTGTTGCAACTGAACAGATTATTGAGAAAATAATTGATGGGATTATGGTTGTGGATACACAGGAGAGGATCATAAGCCTCAATAAAACGGCAGAACGGTTTATTGGCATACAACAAAAAAATGCTGTTGGAAAAACGGTTTCCTCATTGATTCCATGTACCGGGCACCATAATGATCAGCAATCCCCGGGACTTTCCCCAATTGAGCAGCACCATGAAATGGAACGCACAATTGAAGGAAAAATCCAGTATTTTGAGATACGCTGTATCCCCCTGTTTTCCCATAATAACGAACTTAGCGGCCGACTGATTATGATCCGTGATATTTCCAGCCAGAAACAAGCCGAACTGGCGCTCTCGCTTGCCCGGAAGAAATTAAATCTGCTCTCCAGTATCACACGACATGACATCCTCAACCAGGTCACTGCAATCCTGCTTTTTACGGATAGTGCAAAGGATGCCGTAAAGGATCCTGAAGTGCGCAAATGGCTGGAAAAACAGGAAAGGTCTGCAGAAAATATCCGCGAACAGATTGAATTTGCCCGGGATTATGAAAACCTGGGTATCAATTTACCCCAATGGATGAGCCTCAACCGTATAATTTTTGATCTTAAACCAGCATTTGCATCATATTCTGTTGATTGTGGGTTACTTGAGAAGGATATCGAAATATATTCGGATCCGCTGCTCGAGCGGGTTTTTTACAACCTGATGGATAACTCCCTGCAACATGGGGAGAAAGTTACTAAAATCCGTTTCTGGTACGAAAACATTCTGGGGGGGATTACGGTTTTTTATGAGGATGATGGCATTGGGGTGCCTGCTGAAAGCAAGCAGCGCATTTTCGAGCGGGGAGTGGGTAAACACACCGGACTTGGTTTATTCCTCGCAAAAGAGATACTTGAGATTACCGGCATGGCTATTCATGAAACCGGTGTTTCCGGTAAAGGAGCCCGGTTCGAAATCTTCGTGCCCGAAGGGCATTACCGGGTTTCATGAAGGTGTTATCCGGTCCATGGCATCAATAATACAAGTAAAAAAGTGGCATTATGCCAAATCACCATGAGTTTTTATCGCAACTTACCTGCTGCCTGCTCCGCAAGTTGTAAAAATATCGGGAATGTTGCAGGAGTACCCTCCATAGTGAATACTTCATACGTACCGGACCGGACAAAACCCATTACATAAATATTGACATCGGCACCCGTAGTACTCGAGCGGGTAATTTTCAGGGCATAACTTTTCTCACCAAGATCCGGGTCCGGAAGGGGCAGAACGATAATATCATCACTCTTAAAACCTTCAAATGACCTTTTGTGGTCATCCAGCATTGCAGTGGCATTTGCACCATTAAAGATCATTATGTCCTGCACAATCACCATGGATTTGTCTGTGAGCAGGGCGCTGTCGGCATACAATGCACGGTAACCTTTCTGCCACCCGTGTTTCCTCATAATATCCGTGACAGTAAGCTTCTTCCATGGGTCCATCGACTGCCCGGACAAGTCCGTCTGGCAGATCTTCGGAAGATAGCATCAGGTGATCAAATTCAGAACCGGTTGTTGAGGATGCGGGGGATTGCGTTGGGGATGATGTACAGCCAGAGAAAAGCATTGCAGTGATAACGAGAATGCCCATTACCGCGATTACGGATTTATCCATATTCACTATGGTATGGGAAAAACTATGAATCTTGGCAGAAACCGGGTGATGATATGGACACCCACTGGTCTCCAGCTAATATTTTTTTACACGACCTGAAATGAATTAGATTGAAAGAAAAATCAAATGAAACCATGACAGGATATTTTGGTATATCACATTTTTACCTGCTCAATCATTGTTAAGGAAATTATGCGGTATGATTCATACCCCCCGAACCATTAATACAAATCCTTAGAGAATCCCCCCTGCTTTTACCGCTCCAAACACTATGATTCCATTAAATGACGCATATTTTGTTGCGGGGTTTAAATTAAAAAAAAATAGATTTCAGTTTGTACACGCATAAAATGAATAACCGCTGGAACAGTCATTTATACAACGCTCATGCTCCGTCGGGTTTGTGTAACAGCTGCAAAGACAACTGCAGTCCCGGTTATTGACACCATTATTCATACACTGCGTCGGTTTTGGGGTTGGAATTGTCGTTGCTGGAATCCGGGTCGTTGGCCGGGTAGTAATTGAAGGGGTTTCTCCGCGACAGATTGTACCGGAATATTGATCGTAGAGACTTTTCTGACCCGGTTGCTCCATTACAATAGTGCTGAAATCAGAGCGGGATAACTGGCAGCAGCCACACGACTGGAACGCCTGGAGATAGGGCAGGGCATTCCGGGTTGCGTCTGCACCACCGCTGTTAAGGGTGCCGGCATAGGTCATCATTATTTTTTCACAGGGGTATACCAGATCATCGTTATACTCTATTGACCTGCGCCACACGTCCGGGCATGTGCCGGTTCCGGTGCTGGTTCAGGGGTAAACCGGGCGGTTCCGGTTGACGATGGTGTAGGAGTGGGAGTCGGGTATTCCTCAGGAATCTCAATATCGCCTGACCTTACGACATACCCGCCGAGATCATATTCAAGATATATTTTATCCCCGGCTTTCGCACCGACTTCCGCCGGGATGAACAGGTACCGGAATTCATTGAGGTTGTCACCGGTAGTCATATCAACCGGGATAGTAATCCGTTCGCCGGTGGCGGCATTCACGATGCTTGCACCATTCCGGATGGTCAGTTTCTGCGGCCACTCTTCTTTGTTACCAATAAAGATAATCTGCCCGTCAAGGAAGTACAGGGTTACCGGCGCGCCGTCCTGGATCTCCTGCGAAGTCTTGATCTCGCCATTGACCTTGAACCGCGGCAGGAAGCGATCGAGCACCGCAGCACTGGCCCGAACCGCTGTCGGGACTAAGATCTTTTGCTGGTCGGTCAGCACATAATAATCGAGTTTCGGGTTGTCCGTGAATATATTGGTAAGTTCGCGAGTATAGGCGAGCTCCCGGATGAATGAAACTTTCTTTGCCACCCGGTATGAGTTCCCGTCAATCGTCCCCATGATATACCCATTGTCGGACCCTGACTGCCACAGGTCTGGTTCGGAATAGGAAGGATTGGAGTCCTGCGAGATGAAGTTCCGGTTGGTGAACTTTGCAACATCGATCATCACCAGACGGGGCGCTGCCTTGTAGTTCAGGTTTGCGGGAGGATACAAGCCGGGATTCGGAGCAATTTCCGCAATGGTCTTCCCAAGGGTCGTCTCCTCATAGGGTGAGATGTCGATAAAGATTTTATTCCAGAGCTGGATCGCGTGGCCATCATTTCTCACGTGATCGGGAATAGTCATGTCCGAGACCATGTGCATAGTCTCGCCCACCGCCCTCCAGGCCTGGCCGTAATACAGGTTGTTCCGGTCATCGGATACAAGAGCATCTTTGAAATATTCCTTTGCCTTGGGGTAACTGTACTCATTGCCTTTCGATGCATCAAATGCCCAGCTTCACGGCGTCGATCTGCGGGTTGTTCATCTGTTCCCCGGCGTAAATCCGAGCTGCAGAACGCCAGAATACGAAGTCAGTAAGCCATGGTTCTTCGGGATTCGTGGGATCGTAAAAATGGCGGAGTGCCTGCCACCACTCGGGTTCATCCTGCGAGAAACCGCCATCAACTATCCAGAGCGAAGGGGATTTGTACTTGGGAATACTGACAATGCCATCACTGAGGAAGTCCCGCCTGCCATCAGAGAGGTTCCAGTCAAGCCCGCGTGCAGGAGCACCATTAAGTGATGCCGTTGCAAGGTAAGGGTCGACCGGCATGATCTGGCCGGCAAAGTACTCAACAGCATACTTGTTGACCATCGGGTGTGCTGCGACATTGTCGTAACCGGATACCGGAACGGTAACCATCGCCACACAGGCAATGATGATCAGATAGAGAATTACAGGCCTGCGATCTTCCATGTTCCTTCCTCATTAATGGTGTAAAACGTGTACAGCGTGGAACCCACGCTCATCTCATAATGGACAATTCCCGGGTATGCAGCCACAATTTTTGCGTCACGGAATGCTCCGGCAAGGCCGGCACCTCTGGCCGGGTCAAAATCAGCCCCTTCAAGCACTCCCCGGTCTTCTGCTACGAGATGACTTGCAAAGCCGGCCGAATCGCCAGCGGCAAGAGACTTCAGCAACTCCCTTTACTACGGCATTGCTGGCGTCAACGGCAACCTGTGTTGCTGCCGGATCCTCGCCTGTCCGGACCTGAATTCCAGCAGTTACGGTTCCCCCGCCCGCGGGTGGCGGCGGAGGCGGGGAATCAGGCAGTATCATGATGATTCCTGCAAGAACTACAAGCAGGATAATAACCCCTATAACGATCTTCCCGAACGGTATTCCACCCTTTTTTGCCGATGCAGGAGGTATCTCCGGCTGATAATGAGATTGTGGAGGGGCCGGCTGCACGGTTTTTGCGGGTTCCTCCCGGACGGGTGTGGTAGTCCCGAATGGAAGGCCACATACCCCGCAGAATTTTTCATCTGGCCCGATTGGATCGCCACAACGGGGGCAGACCGGAAGCTGGGAGATTACCGTACCGCACATATTGCAGAACTTTGCATCGTGGTTGATAAGAGCCCGGCACTGGTGACAGAACTTTTTCTGATCCCTATGGGAATTTCGGGATACTGCTTCATCGGACGGAACCCCGCAAGTCTGGCAGAATTTTTCTGAACCGGACAAAGGAGCGTTACAGTGGGTGCATATGCGCTCTTGGGGAAACGCTATCCCACAACCAGTGCAGAACCGGCAATCAGGCCGGTTAACAGTCCTGCATGCAGGACATATTTTCCGGGGCTGTTCCGGGTTCATTACTCTTTACCCCGATGTGAATTTATGAAAGGGGATCGTGTGTGAGTTATTCCACATACGGAATCCGGATCAATCTTTTGAGGATTATTCCTCACCGCAATTATTGCCATAAGTTACACCCGCCCCATGATTTGTTGGATAACGACCATCAAACAAAGACCGGAAATACCGGTTATAAAAGATAATGGCGCAGGTACAGGGGTTGGATCGCACCGGGGGAAATCATCACAACCCAGTGTCATGTTGAGGCTTTCGTTAAAATCTGTGTTAACGCGCTCGTATTGTTCCCTGCTGACAGGTTCAAGCAGGCCGCTCTGTATCATCTCCTCTGTCCGGTTCGGATCATATTGCTGATTCGTGACTGCGCCGGCAGGGACAATGAGTATACTGAGCAGGCAGAAAACAACGACAAGAATGGAAAATCCCTCTGGGCGCATGTCTTATTTTTTTATTAGTCACCATTAAAAAAAATTCCCCTTGGTTCCGCACCGACTGGAGTAATCCTGTATTCAATAGGTACCCAGACTAAGAGTTGTGACTGCGAAAACTCAAAAAAACCATTTTGATATGAATTACTATCGTGAAAATTCCTGAAAAGTAGCGAAACGGGTAATCATAATTTTTAAAATGAGTAACAGAAAGGAAAAAACGTGTGAAACGTAACAATTAGTTAGGTAAAAAAATCCTAAAACAGCATGCGAGGGATGGGATTCGAACCCAAGAACTCCTACGAGACTAGGCCCTCAACCTAGCGCCTTTGACCGGGCTTGGCTACCCTCGCATTTGTGCTATAACAAAGAGGTTGTCCATCTAAAAGAATGTTCTGTTCTGAATGCGTCTCGTTAAGTTAGATTGCCGTCGGAAACGAATAAAATTGGGATCTATTATGGTTTCCATTCCCACGCATAAATGATCCCGATCAGAATTTTCTTGTACCCTGATGCTTCCTGATCTACATAGATGTATATTTATATGCGTTTTGCCCAGTGATGTGTATGTGGTCTGATATCATCCATGAATTTGCTGATTCACCGTCACAAAGTCGTGTGGTAAGATTCCTCTTTGAAAATGGTTTCGGGGTGACAGAAGACGGAAGAATCAGCTGTAATGGTATTGAGATGCCAGCAACCGCAGTTGCAAAAGCCATTGGATCCGATCGGCGCGTTGTCGATTCCACCGCACGGCGCATTCTTGAAAAGCCTTACCTTAAGGATATTTTTCTGAATATGCGCGCAACTCCCGACCTGAGCAGGGTCGCCGAATCTCTCGGGTTCACAGTGATAACCGTCCTTCCCAAGAATGCCAATGAGCGCGGAATTGTCGGTGCAGCAGTCCGTGTCCTCTCCGATCACCTTCTTTCCATCCGGCAGATCTTTGTAACCGATCCACAATTTTCCGAAGAGCCAAAGCTCGTCATTATCATAGAAGAACCCCTGCCTGTTGGCGTTATTGAAAAGATACGCGCACTCCCGCAGGTTAAACAGGTCATCATATAAGCAAAAGGTTTCATTGAAAAAATCCTGATTTTTTTTGTGTTTCGGCTCTGTTGAAACGAATACGAATGGGCGTTCACTCCCTGACAATGAAAATCGGATAACCTCTTTTTAGAATTTTTGAGGAGTCAACCCACCCCCTTCGGGGGTCGCTCGGCCGCCTCGTTTTGGTCCTCGCTGGGCAAATGGTTTAGAGAGGGGCAGGCTCCTGAACCGCCGCGGGGGCGTCCCATCGGGGGCGGCAGCGTTCATCATAATGGTAAATGAGGTTCATTTTTTCAAAATTACCTGAACCTATCGGATTTAATATGAAAATGGCACCGTCATTTTCATTTTGTCTGCTTGTGGCCCTTTGGCATCACGTCTGTTTTCATGGGAAATCCTCTAAAAAAGAGAGGGGTCAAGGGGATGCTCCCCTTGAGCAGCTTCCCCATCTGGGGGAGAGAAGGGGTCACCCTCCAAGCAACCGTAGTAAAGAAGCGAAGAACGGGAAAATAGGATTTCAACAGAGCCTGCGTTTCATTAATTTTGAAATTACTCTGGCGCCTGTACGATTTTTGCGAAGGAATTGTTCCCCCAATACCCCGGATTAACCGGGATCCGGCTAAATCTCAATACACAGTATTAAAATTTGAGGTCTGCCACCGGATAAATCAGACCCAATGGTAGTCATTGTCGGGAAAATATTGTTTATCGGTTACATGGAATGTTCGGTCTTTCATGAGATAGTATTATCAGAATTTTCCCGTCCATCAAAAACCGTCTTCAATAGCGTTTATTTTTTTCCCACCCGTGGCGACATTGTCTGGTAAAGTCGCTGAAAACCATCATGGCAAGCGGAGAATGGTGGGGAAACGTGTAGTCATGCCAGCAATGAATGATTGGACATGAGAAAATAAAACTGCGATTCTGCACAAATCCCGGAAGAGAGAGATCAAAAATGCCCTGACATGATCCTGTCGGCACAATAAGAGGGTGTATCCGGGAATAGGGTCACGGTTTACAAAGCAGTTCGACTTCATTTGCAAGCATATACATCCTTGTCCTGAATTTCTGCGGCAGGTGGGATATTGAATCGATACTTTGTTCAATGCTTATCCGTTTCGTCCCGGCTGACCAGATTATCGGCATGACAGACGATCTTCTCTTCGATTGTTGTGGGAATACAATCCCGTGGTATTAATCCAAGGAGGGAACACTCGTCCGCGGTCAGTCCCGCACCGGTATGACACTCGACAATGCGGGCAATCTTTTCGGAAAAACCTTTGGAACGCAGGAGATCGGCACCCGCTTGTGCATGTGCAATCGAGTGGGTGATTCCCCGCCCGATATCATGCAGGAGTGCTCCTTCCTGGACAAGAAAAAAATCAACAGAGGAGTTTGCTTGTGCATATTCGCACGCACACTCCATCACTGCCCTGCAGTGAGCTATTACTTTTTCGCTGCAACCGGCATCGCGCAGCAGATATTCGTTTTTTTCAATAATCCTATCAGGCATGGCCGAGCGACTTTTTCATTGAGCCGATGCGGTGCTTTAAGGATTTTAACAGCATCTCATTGTCAAAATGTCCCATCGGCTGTTCACACGCGGGGCACCTGAAATCGCTGTTCATTGCAAGGGGAAAGGTAAATATGAGGTGGCAGTCCTTGCAGATGAAAAAATCGTTCTCTTCTTCATATTTCTCGCGCCGTGAGAGTTTTTCCAGAACGAGGGCCATATCCTCACGAATCGCATCATAGATATGATCCCGGCGCAGCTGCCAGAGGTAGGTAAGCCAGCCGGTCTCATTATTTTTGATACGGTGATATTCAGCCAGCCGTTTTTCATACAGGGTGTAAAGCGTATGCCGTACAGTATTCAGATTGATACCCGTTTTTGCAGCGAGATCTTCATCACTGTATTCACCTTCTTTGGGAAAGCGTTCAAGAAGATTGAGCCCTTCATCCTTTACCAGCCGGTGAAGATATGCCCGTACTGCAGGATCATCAAGCACGTCGTTTGCAGGAACCATCACCGTATGTATTGTTTAACGGTGCTAATATGTTTATCCAGCAAGGCACATGCTGCGTCGCGGGTGTCACCCCACCCATACACGCTGACGAGCGCCTGTCCGGCTTCAAAAAATGAATCGGGATGAGGAATATCTGCTATAAAGGATTTCAGGTGTTTGAGATCGGCTTTTATGGTAGTATCCCGTTCAGCGAACAGGATACTGCGTACGGCTACCTGTTTTTTCACAGGAGGTGATGGGGGAAGAATGCCTGAACAAGCATCAACATGGAACTGGAAGATATTGCACCCGAGCGCCCGTTCAACCGTATCAACCGTTCCCTGGAAACGGGGATTTATCTCTATCGCATAGGGGATTTTATCTCCGAGAACAAAATCTATCCCCATTGTTCCGGTACACCCGCTCGCGGCAGCAATCTGCTCTGCCATTTTCATCATTTGTCCTGCAAGCGGGTGATCAAACGGTGTGATGGACCCACAGAACCCGAACGAAGATTCACCTTCCCCACGGAGCACCTGCTCGTTTGCCGCGATCGCACGTGCCCGTTTACCATCCGCAACACAACAGACGCTTGCCGGAATCCCGTCAATCATCTCCTGCCGGATATATTCCACATCCGGGTAGAGCAGTTCCCATGCTCTTTGTTCAGCAGCGGTCCGGATAACAGCATTCCGCCAACCTCCGGCGCCGCGTCGGGGTTTAATCATAGCCGGATATTCTCTGTCATTAAGAAGTCGGGGAACTACTACCTTATTTGCTTCAAAGAAATGCTGGATATCCAGTTTATCCAGAAAGCGGGCCACGTGTTCTCTTGACGTACCGCAAAGCGGAACAGAACAGGGCAGTTCCTCAGCGCCGGAGGTAACCACCAGCAGGTCGAATGCATGCCGCTGGCACATCTGTTCCATCGCATCCGGAAGATCGGCTAAATCTTCAAATTTAATCCGGTCTTTCGTGTACCAGGCAAGATCCTGATCGCAGAAATGGTCCACCGCGCAGACTTCATATCCTGCATTGAATGCGGATTGCGCCACATGTCGTGTGGCAAATCCGGCGATCAGGACCCGGCCTTTCACCGTTCCACCGTCTGTTTCCCGACGCGTGTCGGGATGATCCGGATCTGGGCCCCGGGAAATTCGCAGGCAAACTCTTTGCCCTGAAACAGATTATCGAGAAAGAGGGCAAGACTCGATATTTCGGAATGGGGCTGGCCCGTGACTCCCACATTGAAATCCGCAAGCCCATAAATATCTCCGGGCACTTTCTCGGCACCAACAATGACAAGGATCTTGTTGTGGGGCCGGATTTCTCCAATCACATCGGGCAGGTTAAGACCGTACATCGTGAGGTGAACGACAACGCCACCCTGTGCCTTCCATTCCTTGATACAGGTGCGCCATTTCACATTATCTTCGCAGAAGAACTCGCCGCCCCAGCGTTCCACCACATCCCCTATGCTCTCTACTACCCCTTTGTCGGCAGCGGCCAGGTACATGCCTCTGGCACCCAGTGCCCGTGCCGTGAGACCAACGTGGGTAGTCACCCGCTGGTCACGCTCCGGGCGGTGACCTATGCGGAGGATGGCCACTTCGTGTGTTGTCATATTATCTTTTCTTCTCCTTGATCACGCCGTTTTCCATAATAAACGGGAGATCATCAGAATATTTTACCTGGGTCCGGATGAGCGACTCTCCAAAGCTGAGTGCCCGCACCGCATCACCAGTCCGTTCAATCAGCAGTGCCTGCTGGAGTCGGGCAAGTGAGGACTCTACCGCAGTTGCATCAAGTCCGCTTACGGTGGCAAGTTTTTCGGTTGTAGCTCCAGATTCACGGGCAATGATATGGTAGATCATCCAGTCGCAGTCCTCTTCTTTCACCTTTATTCATTCCCTATAATGGAGAATAAGGGTTGTGCCCGCTCGCTTAATGTCTGATACCCTATACGGAATGCTTTATGTACATGCATCCAATGACTGTTCATGAGTGAGAAAGAGACAGGTATCCCCTATTCCCGGCTCGTAGCAATAGCGGATAAGCTGCTGGAAGATGCTGATGACGATCTGGTACGCCTTGTCCGGGATATCGACGCTCTCGAACAGCCTGTACGGGACGAACTGCTGGTATCCGATCAGTTAAACGCATACCAGGTTTTTTATTATTTTTTCCGCACCGAACCCGATATGCTGGTCCAGGAACTGCTCGATCTTGAACCGGCATCTGCGCTGATTGGTGGCCTTAAAATTGAAGAAACTGATCTTCTTGAGATGGTTTTTGCAGTCCGTGAAAACAAGGCCGTCATTGCGATCAGCGATGGCGATAGGGTAGTTGCCACGTTTTCGGGTAAATCTGCGTACGGGCAGGCCCGGGAATTTTTAAAGAACCCGGAATACCAGTAACCGGATTACACCAGTTTCCGGTTACCTTACCGAACCTCATGAACGATTTTTTTAAAAGGGTATTTTCACATCATATTCAACAATGGCTTTCCCGGATTCCGCACGGGATACATGAAATCCAACTGACATGTATTTACCGGAAAAAGCCAATCTGCTATAAACTGATGATTTTTTATCAATGAACGAATTAAAAAAGACTAAATTACAGGAAAACATCCGATTGATCTGAAAAGTAGAAGATGATTGAGACCATAAAGATCAACAAAGCGCCGATGATGAAGTGAATCTACCGGATTCCGGGTAAACGATGAAAAATCTCTTGATGAGCGGTAACTAAAAAATGTTTGGCCGTTTCAATTATCCATGTCAACATACGGGGGAAGTGTACTCGTTCAGTATCGAACAGGATGGAAATTTTTTCAGGTACCGGAGGGAATGCCGGCACGAAAAAGTGGAAAAGATTATCGCTTCTGCAGGTCCGGCGATTTTTATCCACCCGGTAGAACCGGTTAACCTTCCAAAAGAAGTGACCCGGTATCTTGAGATTGTCTTTCCAACCGTAATCATCGAGCCGGAATCGACAAAAACCATTTTCCTTACATTTCCCCTTGAAATTGGCGTATTTGTAACAGCAAAGGATGATTACCAACTCGTTGATATATTCACAAAATGCCTGCCGAAATATTCCCTTTATGGTGAACCTGACGATGGCGTGATAACCCGGTACCATGAGAGTGCTCTCTCCGAAAGTTACGAAAAACCGAACCCTGACTGCGAGGGATTGCTGAAACTGGATATCAGGAACACAAGCAGGGGGTGGATAGAAGTATCGCGTGCAGTTTTTGAATCGTATTTTATGCCTATCTATTTCGATGAAATGGTTGCAATGTCCGGCGAGATGGTGATCTTTTCAAAAATGATCGCTGAAACCAGGATTCATGAACGACCGTTCAGGGAAGGTATGGAACTGGCGATACCGGCAATCAAGGCACGCAAACTCCTCCATGTGGATGTTGAAAGAAAAGGATATTTAATGGAACACGGGGTGGGGTGAAACCGGATGGAATTTCTTTCAACACCGGTAATTGGCAGTGTCACGGTTCTCGATCTCATCATTTTCGCATTAATCGTCGCTGCATCCGTGATAATTGCAAATATTGTCGGGGTGTATATCAAGAAGGCTCTCTCTGACCGTATACGACATGACGAGATGACAAAGATCATCAAAGTTACCCAGGCCCTCATTATACTTTTTGGAATTTTTATCAGTCTTCCCAGTTTTAATATCGATATTGGAGAACTCTTACTCATCGGAGGGACTGCCGGTATTGTCATCGGTTTTGCCAGCCAGCGACTCGTCACCAATATTGGATCCGGTATATTACTCATCTTTGAACGCCCGGTAAAAATTGGCGATACGGTCAAGATCGGTGAGACTGCAGGAAATATTGAGGATATCAGGATCCTCTCTACGACCGTCAAAACCTATGAAGGAATATACATCCGTATCCCGAACGAGACGGTCTTCAGTTCCGAGATCACCAATTACGTTGCCAATGTAGCACGGAGGTTTGAGTACCGGATTGCCATTCGGTACAGCGATGATGCCGCACTGGCAATCAGGACGATAAAGGAACTCCTCTCGGCAGAACCATTTGTCCTGATCAATCCCCCGCCTTCCATCTATGTGGAAGAGTTGGGGGATAACGGCGTCATCATCATGGTACGGATCTGGTCTCCCTCCCGGGAATGGTGGGCTGTGAAAACCGAATTGCTCTGGAAGATCAAACTGGCGCTTGAACAAGCGGGAATCGGGTTCCCGTTCCCTCAGCGCACGGTCTGGTTTGCCCAGGATGAAACAAATGGACCTGTGCAACTCATAGACAAAACTGATGCAAAGCCATGATGGGCAGATTCAGGGACCTGAATCACATCCGGTATAATGGACGTGCTCCCGGAACTCCATCAAAAATCCCCGGCAGTGAACAGGAATTCTTACTCTTTTTGGAGGGGGATGGTTGCATCAACAGGTCGGATAAAAATACCCCTGTATATTCAATTCAGCCTTTAACGGTCCCCCGCACTGATCAACCGCTCATCAACATCAGCACGAACAATGGACGGTAGCATTCCCCAGGTAACGTGCTGCTCTCCCATGATCGCAAAGATTCCCTGCACATCATTCGGGTTACACTTGTCGAACACAGAAAGATTATCCGGACGTAACTGGTTGCAGGCAGAAGTCGCCCACGCATCAGCAAGGGCAACATTACCGGAAAAAACCGTGACTGCATCAGCCATGCCAAAGGAGATCGAGGGACCTACTGTAGCCGACGATGTACAGATGCCAAGCACCGAATCCTGCGGGGGGACGACAAATGCAATCTGGTTGGAGAGCGCTGCTTCACCGGCATGGACGCCTACCCGCACATTCCGGTCACCGATCAAAGCGATGTCACCACCATTATCTATTACCCCGAATACGGCACCAGCATCCTGCATCGCTTCGATACCAGCCCATGCAATCGCACCGGCAACTGCTGCCATCGGCCCGACACCCGCAGTCCTTGCAGCGTCAGCCATCCGGGTGATAATCAGCTCATCCGAATCCGGCACATAGGGATCGAATGTAGTGGCGAAAAAAGGATCACGGGCTATGTATGCTTCCAGCACCTGTCGCGCTGCCAGCATCCCCGACTTTGCCGCTTTCAATATGTTCCGGTGTATCTGCAAGAATTGATGCAATAGTCTCCCGGTACGAGAATCGCTCGCGGATCATACCGGAAGCGTGAGGGCATGCGACGGGCAGGCGCCTATACACTTGCCGCAGAGCACACACCGTTTCTCATCAAGGGTTAGTTTCCAGTCTGGATCAAATGAGAAGACTTCCCGGGGGCAGATACTGATACACGCCCCGCAGTCCACACATTCGCTCTCATCCATGCTGATGCCGTGTTCGAGCAGATGGACTGTTGCTCCAAGACTGGTCATGGT
Organism: uncultured Methanomicrobiales archaeon; assembly: GCA_963732285.1. GTDB lineage: Archaea > Halobacteriota > Methanomicrobia > Methanomicrobiales > Methanospirillaceae > Methanoregula. Next base: position 57,331 of record CAVSYT010000004.1, read on the forward strand.
ATCGCGCACGAGCTGGCACTGGTCATCCGGGACATCGATCAGCGCCTCCCCTTCTGATGAGTCAATGACGGCTCGTTCGACATTGATAAGCACACCGGTATCACGGACTACCTGTGCAATGATTGGCTTCCGCCCTTTTCCGCGCGAGAAATTTACCAGCAGTTTCATTTCAGCCACCTCCCGCCAAAGAGTTTCCCGAGATTCATCGCAGTCAGGATGCCCAGCACACGAAACTCTGCATCAACAACCGGCAGCGCACTGATATTATACTGCTCGAGTTTCTGTACAGCCATATCGACAGCCTCATCCGATTTTGCCGTGATAACCTTGGTCTTCATAATATCCTTGACAAGATGCGCTTTTCCCGGGATTTGCAACCGCTTTGGAGATATCAAAGGTGGTTACGATCCCGACAAGGATACCCGCTGCATTAATCACCGGCAGGTGATTTGTCTCGCCTTTGAGCAGTTTTTTTGCCGCGGTTTTGATCTCTTCATTTTCGCCGAATGCTCACAACATGCCGATCCATAATATCGAGGACACGCGGACCCTGCGTGGTCTGGTGCATGGGCCTTGATGCTTTTTTGGCATCAATCGGACGTGTGGGAAGAGCAAGCTGCATCTTTCCCTGTTCAACCCAGCCTTTCAGTTCCTCAGCAACTTGCCGGGCCCTGCGGAAACTGGACAGGGACGATGTTTTTACCTCTTCACCATTAAGTTCAATCGAACCGCTGCGCAGCTCGGCATAATTTACTTTGCGGATGACGGGACGGCTCCGGCTCGGGACCGCATAATCCAGAATGTCAACACTGATATCCTCATCACGCACGGCCGTTGCCCGCACAACATCAAGATCGAGCACCGGCAGGGGAATGCCGAGACCCACATACAGCGTAACACCGTAACCGGTCATGGTCGCAGCCCGCAGGTAGTCCTGCGACATCTGCTTCATGTCGCCGGTAACCATCAGCGTTCCGAACCCCCCGGCGGGTGAATGCTGGGTCCCTTCGCCCACAACCATACCCTGTGCCCCGCACAAAAAGATAGGAACTCCACTTCCGATCAACCGGAATTGCGGATCATTCGATATCGGGTTGAGGAGCCCTGCGCCGGAATAGGAAACATTCCCGCAACCGGGCAACAGCGTTCCCATGTAGGTGTGAAGAGTCCGGTCAGTAGTATTGGTAGCCGCATTATAGCGCTGGTACGCATTGCGCGGGTTGCACATGGTTGCCTGGTTTAGATTTTCCAGCAGCAGTTCGGTGGTGATCGTGCGGCGCGGGTAGCAGTCGGTGCCGCGGGAACTTGCACGGAGTTCTACGGATTTTCCTGCCACAAGATCTTCAAGCACATGCGCACCGCCATACTCATCTTCCCGTGTGTCGGACTGCTGCGTTGCACCGAGATACGTGTCAACCGCCGCAAGTCCGCCATATGCTTCCACATTGTTCAGCCAGATCCGCTCCATACGGATCGGTGGTTCCGCATGACCGAAATTAAAAAACGCTCCGGACGAGCACATAGCGCCGAAAGTCCCGGTCGTGACGACATCCACTTCTTTTAATGCTCCCTGTTCGCCGAGTTCGGCAACGATCGCGGGCATCTCTTCTGCGGTGACCACCCGCGCACTGCCGTCCCGGATCTTCTCATTGATCTGGCTGATGGACTTGTGCATAGTCAGAAATATGCTTTTATGTATATTTAATACAATCGTAATTACTGATAGTAATATATAATTTTTAACCCCCGGGATCAGAATACCTGTATGCATGTGCGTGCCTTTATCGGGGAGATGGAACGGCTCGCCCCACCCGATCTCGCGGAGGAGTTCGATCACGGGAGGATCGGTCTGATTGTCGAAGGCAGGCCGGATATTTGTACGGTATGTTGTGCTTTGGATGCAACAGCCTCAGTTGTAAAAAGGGCGGTGGAAGCAGGAGCGGATATGCTCGTGGTCCACCATACGCCGCTATGGACGCCGGTTACAGCACTTACCGGGCCTACCGCGTCCCTGATGCGCCAGTTGCTGGCTGCGAATATGAACCTGTATGTGATGCACACCAATTATGATCATTCACCTGAAGGAGTGAACGATGCACTGGCAGAACTTCTCTCATTGGAAAACACAGTTCCCCTCTTCCCGGGTCTCATCGGGACCTGCACAATTCCTGTCGATGAAATTGCCCGGAGACTGGGAGGCAATATCCGCATATGGGGCGAACTGACATCTGTGTCGCGGCTGGCAATGGTTGCCGGCAGCGGTTTTGATCCCGCATTTCTGGCCGGGGCAAAAGAAGCCGGGGCGGATGCTTTCCTTTCAGCAGAACTCAAACATTCCGTTGCCCGTTCCGCTCCCCTGCCGTGCATTGAAGCAACCCATTACGCACTCGAAGCCCCTGCGATGCGCCGCCTTGCTGCCCGCAAAGGCTGGCAGTACTTCGATGATCCACCAAGGGTTCGTTCCATCATATGAGCGATATCTGGCTCCGGATTAAGGACAAGGGTGCCCTGGACCCAGCCTTGCGGGAAGAGATTGAGGAAGACTTTGGGACACGGGGTAAAAAGGCGCTTGCTGCCATTGATGCAGGTAAGGTAAAAAAGTACCTGGATTTTTTTGTCGTTGAAGGCAGAACGGCTGAATATGTGGTGGATGAGGAGTTCTGTACCTGCCGGGATTTCCTCTATCGTGGCAGGAACTGCTGGCACCTGCTTGCGGTAAGGATCGCAATAAGTGCCGGTCTTGCAGAACAGGTTGACGGGTGGTACCAGGACCGGTGGAATATAAACGGCGGGGAACCCGGCTCAGGAAAATCATGAGACAATACACTAATTAGCGTTCATAGTCAACTGTACTGACGATACGTGATCATTCATGCTCGAAGAGGAATACCAGTTAGATTATTTTAAAGAACAGGGGATGATTCGCAAAATCTGTAAGAGTTGCGGATCCGCCTTCTGGACACGTGACAGTGCGCGTGAAATCTGCGGAGATGCACCCTGCGAACCCTATAATTTTATCGGGGAACCGGTTTTTAAGACCCATAACCTCGATACCATGCGTGAGGCATATCTCTCATTTTTTGAAAAACATGGCCACACGCGCATCGAGCGCTACCCGGTAGTTGCCCGCTGGAGAGATGATATTTACCTTACTATTGCATCGATTGCAGATTTCCAGCCGTTTGTAACCAGCGGCATCGTCCCGCCACCGGCAAACCCGCTTACCATCTCCCAGCCCTGCATCCGGCTCAATGATCTCGATTCTGTCGGCAGATCCGGAAGGCACCTCACCACCTTCGAGATGATGGCCCACCATGCCTTCAACACGCCATCGAGGAGATCTACTGGAAGGATCGCACGGTCGAACTCTGCGACCAGTTCCTCGCATCCATCGGCGGGTGACCTCAATAAGGTCACGTATAAGGAGAACCCGTGGATCGGTGGCGGCAATGCCGGGCCGAGCGTCGAAGTGCTGATTGGAGGTCTCGAGGTTGCAACGCTCGTCTTCATGAGCCTGGGCAGAAAGAAGACCGATCAGCCGGGGTACGATCTGAAGGGCGAGATGTACTACCCGATGAAACTCCGGATTGTCGATACCGGCTATGGGCTCGAACGACTGGTCTGGGCATCAAAGGGTTCGCCCACCATCTACGATGCGGTCTTCCCGGAGATGGTGAGCCGGGTGATGAGTGCTGCCGGTCTCTCCCACATGCTCGATAATAAGGATTACACAAAGATCCTCTCGCTCAATGCAAAATTCGCCGGTCTCATGGACATTTCGGGCACCAACCTCTTCCACCTGCGAAAGAAAGTGGCGGCTGCGATCGATATCTCACCGGAAAAACTGGACCGGATGATCACGCCGATGGAAAAAGTGTACGCAATCGTCGACCACACCCGCTGTCTTGCCTATATGCTCGGCGACTGCATTGTACCCTCCAATGTGCGGGAAGGATACCTTGCGCGGCTCGTGATCCGCCGCACGCTGCGGATGATGACCGATCTCAAGATCGAAGAGCCTCTTGCAGATCTGATCGAAGAGCAGACCCGGATCATCGGAATGAAAAAGTTCGAGCAGGATATCGCGGTTGTTCGGGAGATTGTCGAACGCGAAACCGAGAAATATGCCTCAACGCTCGAACGCGGGACCCGTATTGTCCAGAAGATCGCAAAGACCTACAAGGCCAAGAGCCAGCGGGTCCCGTTAAGCGAGATTATTACCCTGTACGATTCCCATGGGATCCAGCCCGAGATGATCAAGGATATTGCCTCAAAAGAAGGCGCAGTCGTTGACCTGCCGGACAACTTCTACTCCATGGTTGCCGACATGCATTCCGAATCGAAAAAGGAAGCAGAAGTTGACACCACAGCAAAGTATGACGAGCGCGTGTTGGGACTGCCCCCCACAAAGAAACTCTACTACGACCAGTCATCGGACATCGAGTTCGAAGCAGTGGTGCTGGATTTCTTTGACGGGTATGCGGTCACCGACCAGACGCTCTTCTACCCGGAAGGCGGCGGTCAGCCCGCTGATACCGGAACCATGGTCAGTTCTGACAGCATGGTCAGGGTTGATGATGTCATAAAAGTCGGTGATGTGATCCTCCACCATATCAGTGGCGGCGTCCTGCAACGCGGCGACCGGGTCAAAGGAATGGTTGACGAGGAACGGCGCTGGTCGCTCATGCGCCATCACACCGCTACCCACGTCCTACTCCATGCAGCAAAGGAAGTGCTCGGAGCCCATATCCACCAGGCGGGCGCACAGAAAGGCAGCGAGAGTTCCCGCATGGATATCCGTCATTTCAAGCATATCACTCCCGATGAACTGCGCCGGATCGAGACTGCGGCAAACCGTATGATCATGGCAAGCCAGCCGGTTGAAATCTCGACAGAAGACCGGACAAAAGCGGAACAGAAATACGGGTTCTCGCTGTACCAGGGCGGTGTTCCCCCGGCAGGGATATCCGGATCGTCAAAGGTGGCCGGTGATATCGAAGCCTGTGCCGGCACCCACTGCCAGACCACCGGGGAAGTCGGTGTGATCAAGATTATCCGGGTCGAGCATATCCAGGACGGTATCGAGCGGATCGAATTTACTGCGGGAGTTGCGGCAATCTATTACATGCAGCATCTCGAGCAGATCGTCACTTCTTCAGCAGAGGTCCTGTCCGTGCAGCCGGATAACCTCCCGGCAACGGTCACCCGGTTCTTCACGGAATGGAAAGATCAGAAGAAAGAGATCGAACGCATGAGCTCAAAAGTGGTCGAGCTGGAGATGCAATCGCTTGTTGCCGAATCAATAGAAGGTATTCCGGTTGTTATCAAACGCATCGATCTCCCCCAGAAGGAACTCGCACAACTGGCAACTTCGGTCTCTGAAAAAGGCGGCATTGCCCTCCTCGCCGGTGTCGGGGATACCGTGCGAGTTGTACTCGCTTCCGGGGAACCCCGGGTGAATGCCGGTGATATTATCGGCCAGGTCTGCAGTCTGCTTGGAGGGAAAGGCGGCGGCAAACCCTCAATGGCACAGGGCGGCGGTCCGGACGCAAACCAGGTAGACCTTGCCTTAAATGTCGGGCGTGAACGGATTATCGCAGCGCTGCAGGGTTGATAGTACAGTGTCCATGGCAGAGGATGTTGTGTTTTGGAACCGGGTGACGAACGGGCACAGAAGATAGCAAAAGCCATGGGCAGCCAGACCGCAAGCGATATACTCCAGATCCTGTCGGGGGGTCAGAAGAGCCTGACTGACATCACTGAAAAGCTCGCCATCCCCATGACCACGGCAAAATACCATGTGGAGAACCTGCTCGATGCCGGACTTATCTCGGTTGCGGAAACAAAATACAGTGTTAAAGGCCGTGAAGTGAAACTCTATTCACTCACAAACCAGCTGCTCATTGTTGCGCCACGGCAGTCGAATGTACGCTCACTGCTGTTGAAATATGCCTCGTTATTCGGCATTGTTGCATTTGGTTCCCTTGTCATCGCAATAATGTCTCCTCTTTTTGAGATGGGGATTACGATGCCTGGCAGCCTGAATGCAGATCCCAGTATGGCTCTGGGGCAGGAGTACGGGGGTCCCTATGCCAAAGCAGTTGCTGATGGTTATGCAGTAAATGTCACGAGCGCTCCTGACGTTATGATGGAGGGGACAAGAGGACTTTCAGAAGCCGCTGTCGCAAATTTCACGCCCCCTCCGGAAGCGATATCTCCTTTTGCTCAAATCCCTCCCGATGCTGCAACATCTGCGTTTCCCCTTATACCGGATACGGCCCTTGCATTCTTCCTCGGGGGTGCGATGGTTATTTTTGTCCTGCTGTGTTACGAAGCATATCTCTGGAAACGGCGGTAGTTGCCATCCTTTAATTTTTTTTATTAGCGATCTAAAAAATTTCCGTTCAAAAAAAACCGCATGGACTTGTGGTGATGTAGTAGTGCAATTAAAACTCTTAACCCACACACTATTTTTGTTCAGAATAACGGCAAACGGCTCTGTTGAAACCCTCTGGGGGAGAGAGGGGGTCACCCTTCAAGCAACCAATAAGAAGAATCGAATCGCCGGAAAAAGAGGATTTCCCATGAAAATCCAATTGGTTCAGGTAATATTGAAAAACAAACATCATTTATCATTATGATAAACCCCGCCGCCCCCGACGGGGCACCCCCGCGGCGGATCAATGACGGAAATTTACTGAAATCTCCTTGCCCTGCCGTGCCTCGGAGAGGCCCTGAGGCAGGGAACCATCGCAATATCATGGATTTTCATTGTTAGGGAGTGAACGCCCGTTCATGCCTGTTTCAACAGAGCTCGGCAAACAATAAATGGTTATGAAAAACCCCTATGATAACAACTCCTTACGCAGAAGAGAAATAAAAAAATTCACAAAAACCAATCACCAAATGCGGGTTCTGTTGGAGGATCTGCAGTTCCAGAAAAATGCTATGACAGAGGGTTTCCACTAGATATTCTCGACGAACCGGAGATAACTCAGCGATAAACGGGCTCTTTCGAAATCCTCTTTTTCCGTTCTTTGCTTTTTCACTTATAGCTTCCAGAACGCTGACCTACTGTCTCTTCCAGGGGGGGAGAAAATCCGACAGTTGTATTCCCGTGACCCCCGTTTTCATCATCCCTCTATAGGCTATCGCGATATTGGGGGATACCCCGGCGATGGGGAGGGAGATGCGATGTGCTGGAGCCCTCAAGGAACGACTGTTTTTTCTGCAGTACTTCAACTAAAACGATAAACTCAAAAAAAAAAGTAAACGGGATAGTTCAGTTACGTTTCATCACAAAAACTGCTGCAAGCCCGGCACCTGCAATACCAAGAAACGCTGTTACCGGTGAAAGCGGGGATTGCGTTGCGGTTGGCCATGGTGTTGGCATCGTAGTCGGGACTTTTGTTGTCAGAACAGGTGCAATTGTTGTGGGTACTGCCGTGATAACAGGAGTTGACGGAGCTGCCACATGGAACGTGATAGTGCCGATGTATCCTTTCGCATCAGTAAACAGGACATTATAATTCCCGGCTCCAAGGACGGTCACCTGTTTGGTAAAAACCCCGGCTCCGGATTGGATATTTTCTGTTGTGCCTATCCAGTTATCAAATACTACACCATCCGGTCCCCTTACCTCAAGTTTGACACCGTTATTACCAACTTTGTAAATGGATCCTGCGATGAGAAGCGCATCATCCCGACTCTGGGTCATGGGAGAAGTAATGGTAATATCACCGGAGCGGTCGATCAGTTTGACCAGTTCGGTTATATGTGAATCTGAGGATAACCTGCCAGAATCCGGACCAATGAACTGGATTTCTATTTTATACTGACCGCCGGGCAATCCTGTTGTTTCGAGAAACTTGTACTGGGTTTTCTGGTCATCCTGGATGGTGACCGTCTGGTGACTTACTTCAGTTGCCGTATATCCGGACTGGTAAAAGACAACATTAAATGTTGTCCCGGGGGGAAGATTGCTGTCAATAGAACATTTCAGTGGAAGACCCGCCTGAAGTTCACTTATTTGACCAGTCCCGGACTTGTCGGCCGGACAGGTAAGATACACTGGTATGCAGAAGCCGTTCCTGCAATACACATCAGGCATAATGCTAGGAGAATGATCCGTTTCATGGTAACAGAATCGAATGGCCTATAATAAAATGGTTCCCTAAAAACCGGTCTCTTCCGGATCATGAAATGACCCGGCAGGGAAACTTAAAGATCAGCACATGCCAATGAAATTATTCAGCAGGCGCAGACCAATGGCACCGCTCTTTTCCGGGTGGAACTGAACCCCGAAGGTAGTATCATTACCCACGGAAGATGCAAAGGGGCAGATATAGTGCGTTGAGGTGAGGGTATTTTCCGGGGTGGTATCGGCATAATACGAGTGGACGAAATATACGTACTCATCACTGCCAAATCCGGCAAACAATGGATGATCGGGGTTGGAAAGGGTTAACGAATTCCATCCCATATGAGGTACTTTCTGGCCATGAACCCGGGGAAACCGCCGGACACTTCCCGGAATAAGACCGAGACCCTGATGAATCCCGTGCTCTTCACTGGTTTCCATGAGCATCTGCATGCCAAGACAGATTCCCAGCAGGGGAACCTCACGGGTTGAATTCAGGACCGTTTGTTTAAGGCTCCCCAACTGTTCCATACCTTCATGAAATGCCCCGACACCCGGCAGCACAAGACCATCGGCAGATGCGATTTCATCTGCATCGCAGGTAATAATTGCCTGTGCCCCGGCTTTTTCCAGCCCGCGGATTACACTGCGGAGATTTCCCAAACCGTAATCAATAATGGCTATCTTCGTCATCAGCACAACCTTCCACAAGTCTCCATTTCCCTTCCGTGATCCACTCAATGGGCAAACCCCGGGATTTGCGGTAATCTTCGAGTTTCGCAAGCCAGCCTTTCCAGAGTTCAGGATATTCCTCTTCAATAATGTGGATTAATGCCATGTCGCTCGATGGGCACATGAAACATCCGATCCGGTCCAGGTGGCGTTCATACAGCACATTGTGCGGTGCCTTCTCCTGCATGAGATACAGCCAGACATGGAGAGCAGTCCAGTTATGGATCGGGGCCGCAGAAAGCTGCGCTCTTACATTCTTGTTTCGCCAGACCCGCTCGCTCTGGGCACGGGCCGCTGACTCGTACCTGCGCTGGCCAATGAACGAGAGGCACTGGCCCCAGTTTTCTTCAATCAGGTTACCGACAGGGGTCAGTTTGCAGACTTTGCAACACCAACGGGCATTGACTGCGGGAGGACCCTGCCGCGCAAAGGTCTCCCAGAATGTTGTGGTACCATCAGAACGGACGACCTCCAATCCGTACTGTCGGGCTGCATCATCGATATTGGCATAGGTTTCCGGGAACTCAAGTCCGGTATCCGCAAAGAGCATGGGGACTTTACCTATCGCTTTGGTTACAACCAAAAGAGTGGCAAGACTGTCTTTTCCACCGGAGTACGAGACATTTGCCACCAGATCCTTATTGCGCCCGGCAACTTCCTGGACAAACAGGATGGCCGATGCTTCAGTCTTCCGTAGGACATCTGCATTTGCCTGCACTGCATCTGCCCAACAGGATGCACCGGGTACGATGGTTGATGCAATATTCCTGCGTGTCCTGACTATCTGACCTCTTGTTAATCCACGGGCAGTTGAGGCGTCGACTTTTGCCCGCCCGACACCTATGCAGGTACCATCTTTAGTAAGAATAAAAACCTCATCGCCGGTATGGACATCATCGTCAATGGATACAAGTCCGGGAGCAAGGACGCTCATACCCTGGTCGCGGATGAACGGAATTGCCCCGTCATCTACCACAACAAAACGCTTTTTGGGCGTGAAGATGATGCAGGCTTCCGGACGGGTACCGGTTCCCAGCGCCGCTGGTCCGGGAAATACCGGATAATCCCGGCTATGCCCCCGCCCACTATAATCTCTTCCATACGGTCATGATCCGGGACTTTGTTCAGAAGCGCGATATGACCTTCAGGGATGAGTGGCGAACCAAAATGATCGATATAAATCCTGTTAATGAGTGCAACATCTGCCGGAAATGCAGGACGGGCATCACCGGGAGGGAGTTACCGGAACACTTCGTGTTTCTGCCCCACAGGCACACCGTTCCGCTAAAACCGGCACGTGACAGTGATCGCACCAATGCAGGAGAATTTTTCCAAGATATGACGGTGGCATCTGGCTATATGTTCGTTCTGCAGAAATAAAAATGGGAGGGAGATGGCAGTATTGATAAATACCCCGCTTTCCCACATTACTCACAGAAATGATAGACACCTGGCTTTTTGCTGCACTATGTTTAAGTCTTCTTGCACTCTGTGCTCTCCTGAGAGTGATTCCTGGCCCTGAACGGAATGACCGGCTCTGTATCCTTTACTGCGGCAATCACCCTTGCAGCAGCGGCAGCACTCGTATTGAGTATTGCACAAGGAAATCTCATCATCCTTGATGCTACGATCATTATCACCCTGCTGATTTTTGCTGCAACAATTGGATATGCCAAATTCTGCGGAAGTGAAGCGCAATGAGTTCGCTGATGATTGATATCCTCATCTGGATACTGCTCATTATTGGAGCAGGATTCGGCTTTATCGGTTTGATCGGGCTCCTGCTTTTTCCGGATACCCGCAGCCGTATGTATACCTCAATCAGGGCAACCCTGATCGGAATATGTTCTGTCGGACTAACTGCCATCATCTACGGAATGTATGCACTCCAGAATTTCGGCGGGGATCTTTACTTTACCCTTATCCTGCATACGCTCATACTGGTTGGGATAGTCGCTCTGGGAAACTACGTTATATCAAGGATAATTGTGGAAAAATCACAGCCCCCTGTGATAAACCCAATCCCGAAAAAAAATAACAAAGGCGCAAATAAAAAATAATTTTTTCTTTATTGTTCTTCATCCGATAATCACAGGGAGGTAATTTTTTTATTACCTTATAACAAATTCAGGGATTTCTTTCATTGACTGATCATTAAAAAAGAACGGTTCCTGTTTTCCCTCAACAGTGCAGTGCTTTTAAAGGTCCCCGGACGTATCCTCTTCAGGTTCACCGAAGCTGAGCAGGGCTGCAATTCCCAAAAGCAGTATCGCGGGTGAATACAGGAAGAGAAGACTTAATGTTCCGGCAATGGGGACAGACAAGGTAATCCAGACTGCTGATGAGAGCAGCATCCATCCTGCAAACCGGGTCTCTTTATTTGAAATTGCCGCACCGCCCATACCGAGACTCGAAAATAATGCAGCCTGCACTCCCGAAAATGTCATATCTGTGGATGTGGCCGTAAAAATAACGAAAAGTGCAGTTACCAGACCGAAAACTGCGCCAGCCAATCCTATAACAAACGGCTTTTTCATACTGTTACCGGGTATGTAATCGGCGATAAAGGTTAGCTTATGAACGTATCGATACCGATAAGAAAACCTGATTCCCGGGGAACATGTGTGGTTTCACAGGATGTTTCACCGTCAATGACAAAGATGGAATCGAACAGGTATTCTGGTTTTTTTTAAGGTATAGACTTAAAAAGGATGAACCATATTTTTTTTAATTTTTTGGAAAAAATTTATGTCTGTTTTTGTCGCACGGACATGAAAACCATTCAGAATACTCTCATCTTAAAAAAAACCAATAATCAGGATTTTGCTATCGCTTTAAAAAAATGACACCGGGAAAATGGTTAGCGTAGTTACAGTCAGAGAAAGAAAACAAAAGAAGTGCGCCGACCGGGACTCGAACCCGGGTTTAGGCGTTGGCAACGCCTAGTGATAACCACTACACTATCGGCGCAGTGTGCTCTACAATGTGGGAATTCAAACGATTTAAGTATATCGAAGCGTAGGGCCCCGGTTTTCTCACTCAACGACGTGAACGGAAAAATCGTCCCGCATCCACACAACACAGCCCGCATAATTTTTCGCACCAGATAGCGGGATGCAGAACCGTACACCTGTCATCATCTCCCCGAATCTAAATTTCTTTGGCGTGTTGATCCTTAAAGTATTGGGGAACCAGAATCAGGTTACTAAGATCATTTTCAATAAAATAACGGCACAAAGCGTTCTGAAAAATTTTTAAAAAACATAACGACAGGGTTTTTGAATATAATCACTCTATCTAATAGCAGATGATCCCTCTCTTTGTGGATTGCTCCCGTCGGCGTATTGTCATATTCGGAGGGGGAGAAGTGGCAGCACGAAAAGCTGCCCGTTTTACCGGGAAGGCAGAGGTAACGGTCATAAGCCGGTCATTTAAGCAAAAGATACTGGATCTTCCGGTTTTCCTTAGAGAATGTGATGTCAGTACCCGACTCAGATGAAATGCTCGAATCCCTGATTGAAGGGGCATTTCTTGTCATAGCTGCACTCTCTGATGAATCCCAGAACAACCGGATCGGACAAATCTGCAGGAAACACGAAATCCTGTTCAATAATGCCGATGGGGAACCGGGCGATGTAATCATCCCCTCAGTAACGGGCGGTACACAGTATACGCTCGCCATCAGCACCCATGGAAGCAGCCCGGCCATTTCCCGGTTTATCCGGGAACACATCGAGCAGACTTATCCGGCAATGGACCCGATGATCTCCCTGCAGAAGCGCCTGCGTGCGGAATTAAAGCAGACTGAACCGGATCAGGTGAAACGGGATGCGATCATCCGGGACGTGCTCAACGATAAAGACATCTGGAACACCCTTTCTGCCGACATAAACGATGCATGGGATATCGTAAAGAAGAGGTACCTGCATGACTGAACAGGACTGTTCTCCGGTAGCAATTGCGGGTGTCAGTCATCATACGGCAAACGTAACCGCACTCGAAGCCTTCCGTTTTCCTGTTGAAGCTGAATTCCTTGCAATGGCTTCTGCACAATTCAAAGGTGTGCTCCTGCTCCAGACCTGTAACCGGGTTGAAGTAATTGTGGAAGGCACCACAGATGATCTTCGGGAGTTTCTTTCCCGGCAGGGACGAAAAGATTTCTTTGTCCACGAAGGTAAAGGTGCGTTACAACACCTGCTTGCCCTTGCCTCCGGAATCGACTCAATGATCGTGGGTGAAGACCAGATTATTGGCCAGTTAAAAAAAGCACTTTCGGATGCACAGGAAGCAGGGACCTCAAGCAGCCTGCTTGAAACCTGCATCAATAAAGCCGTGCATGTTGGTGTTGAAGTCCGTCAACGCACACTGATCAACCGGGGTGCCGTATCTGTCGGTTCAGCAGCTGTGCTGCTTGCCGAAGCAGAGATCGGCAGCCTTGCGGGTAAACACATTCTCGTAATCGGCAGTGGCGAGATGGGCCTGCTTGTCGCACAGGCACTTGCGGCAAAGCACCTTACAGCAATGTACGTAGCAAACCGGACATATGGCCGGGCGGTAATCCTCGCAAACAAGATCGGGGGTAAAGCGGTCAAACTCTCCGAACTTTACCACTATATCACCTTATCCGATGTGGTGATATCCTGCACCTCTGCCCCGCACCCGGTTATTCACCGTAAGGATCTTGCCCACGCCATGAAAGACCGGTGCTGGCCGGTGGAGGGACACCCCCGCCCGTTAATCCTGATCGATATCGCCCAGCCACGGGATGTTGAAGAGGGTGCTGAAACAGTCGACGGCGTTCGTCTCTTTACCATTGACAATCTCCGCAGCATCAATGAACAGACAATGAGCACACGGAAAGCAGAAGCCGACCGTGCACATCATTTTGTAAATGCAGAACTTGAGATATTCCTGCGATACCTGAACCGGAAATCTGCCGATGAGGCTCTTGCTTCCCTTCACACATGGGCAGAGTCTATGCGCATACGTGAACGTGACCGTGCAATTGCCCGTTTAGCCCCAATTGATAACAAAACCGAAGGTATAGTGGACGATTTAACCCGGGTACTGGCGAAAAAACTCATCACGGATCTGACTTTTTCCATCCGTGCCAGTGCAGAAAGCGGGGATCTTGAAACCGTAGATGCCCTCATCAACGCGATAACAAAAGGAAAAAGAATCGAAAACGGAACGAAATCTCCGGAAGATCATCAGAATCCGTAATAATTTTTGAAGCGTCCACCTGTTTTACTAATTTCAACTGTTTTCAACTCTCTTAAAATCCTATTTTCCAGCAATTCGCTCCTTCTTGTCGATCGTTTGGAGAGTGACCCCCTCACTCCCCCAGAGGGGGAAGCAGCCCAAGGGGAGTATCCCCTTGACCCCCTTTTTTAGAGTGTTTCAACAGAGCCCAGTTTTCTGTAACCATAGTTTTACCGACATCCCAACCATCATTTATTTCTGCCCTATTCCCCCCGCACCCGGAAAACTACCCGTTCCGGCAGGATCCCGACTTGCTTCATCCGGTGAATGAAGAAGAACGTGAACACATCCATTCTCGTAACGTAACTCAGGAAAAAAAGGATGACCCGGAATTAAAAGAACACTTCTTCACGCGGGAGTCGCCATTTGGGCAGGGGCTTATCAGCGGCATAACCAACTGCACAAAGAACAACCGGGATGTATTCTTCCGGGAGAAACAGGACTTCTGCATAGCCGGCTGGATCAAAGCCACCCATCGGGCATGAATCGATACCCAGTGCTTTAGCACCGTTTACTGCATTCCCCAGTGCTATATAGACCTGTTCCCGGGCAAAGGCAAGTCTCTGTTCAGGGCTCATGGAACGGATATAGCCTTTCATCATTTCCGTGTACTGGGCGAGAGATTCTGCCGGCATTCCTGAGCCTTTAAGACCTTCGCTCGCCCGTTCCACCAGATGTTCAAGTTCGGTGTTTGCACAGAACACGAGCAGATGGGAACATGTCGTAACCTGGGGCTGGTCATTGGAATGGGGACGCAGATTCTTTTTTATCCGGCTTGCTGAAACAATCTTTATCTTCCAGGGCTGGAGATTGAATGCTGACGGTGCATACCGGATCAGGTCCAGCAGCGCATAGAGCATGGAGTCCTCGATCATTCGCCCGTCAAACTCTTTTACTGCATATCTCTGCATGACAATATCTTTGAATTCCATGGCATTCTCCCGTCTGTAAGAGATTCTGATGAACTCCTGTTGGATGTTCCGATAGAAAAAATGATGGGACTTTTAAAAAAATCCGTGATGTTTTTCAACACATCAGGATATTTTTGCATATGCCGTTTTACTCAGGTTAAGCAGTAATCCCGAATCGGGTGCTGTACCCATTATTTTTACAACTTCAAACGAGTTCCCTTTTGAGAAGATGACGATTGAAAAGTCTGTCTTTACACCGGTTCCCGCTGCCGGGTTCTCCAGACCGTTGTTCAGCGGATTGTTACCTGTGGATTTGACCGCCATTTGTGTGCCGGCTTTTCCGGAAAAAGCCCGGGCATTTTCTCCCAGTCCCTGCACCGCTATATCCGAATATGAAAAGTCACTATCCAAACGACTTTGCTGGACTGAATATTCAATCACATCCGGCATGGTTTGAACCGGGTAGATCGCAATAGTATGGATGATCTCAAATGCTCCTGTACCAACCTGTGCCGGCCTGATGTACCGGACAACATGGCCACCCTGCCAGCCAAGATCCAAGGCAAGTCTGCTCATATCGGACGGGTTTTTAGTCCTGCTTTCTGCCAGGGTAAATCCCTGAGGTACATCGGATGGTGTAAGAACAAGCCGGGCAGGATCAATAATCACTGCACTTCCGTAATCAGGAGAGACAGTTCCCGGTGAAGAAAAGTCCTGTATACATCCTGCACAAAAAAAGAAGGTACCGGTAAGAAGTAAAATAAAAATTATGCGTGATATCTGCATTGTAATGATTCTCACCGGATGGAATAAAAAATATGGTTTTTTCTCGTGTCTCCTTAAAAATACTATTTTTTAATTGTGCTGACGCTCATATCTGTTCCGTTTCAGAACCTTTTATGCAATAATACGCTTTCTTTAAACCAAGGATATTTTTTACCGGGCAACCCGGGCAAATGCATCCTTTCTTCTCAAAGATACAGTCAGCGCTTTTTCCCGTCACACAGTACAGCAGTTCATTTCCTGCCCGCATACACTCGGTGTAGGATGGGCAGGGTTCGCAGATACACAATTTTTTATTTTTTTCAATAATCGATTTCAAATCCTCAGTCATTGCACAACCCCCTGTTTATTGATCATCAGGTTTCCGCAGGTAATTATCCGGGGAAACAGACCAATAAATAGATAATCATGACAAAGGATTATTAATTCATGCCTGCGCCACTTGTCGGAAGGAAATTCGGTGTCAATATCATTCCTGTCCCGGACAGGAACACCTGCCAGCAGATCAAGGTGCTTGGATTGTCGGGTTCCAGCCGGCAGGAACCGGGAATGAGCAAATCAGAACGTCTCCTTCTGCGGGCGCTCAACCACTATAAAAATTACGGGTGCGAGACACAGTTTCTGCGACTCAAAGATCTTGTCATCCATGATTGTGAGGGTAATTATTCCGAGAACCCGGATTACTGCACGTATCCCTGCCAGAGCTCGATGAAGTATGACGATGACCAGATGCAGGACGTGTATGATGCGGTTCTTGCCTGTGATATACTGATACTTGCAACCCCCATCCGGTGGAATAATCATTCCGCCCTTGTCCAGAAATTTGTGGAACGTATGAACTGTATCGAGAACCAGTACTCGTGGTTTGGCAACCGGATGATCACGAATAAGGTTGCGGCACTCATCATCATCGGGCATGTTGACGGCATCCAGCACGTTGCCGGCAATCTCCTGAATTTCGTTTCATGGCTTGGATTTCACACTCCTGAAGTAGCCATCGCTTCATGGGTGGGTGAGAATGATGAAGATACGACAAAGGACTGGGAATTGATTGAGAACAACAAGTACACCAAAGAAGACCTGCAGAATATGGTCAACAGTGCCCTCCGGCTTGCCTGCGCTCTCAAGAGTCATACCGCAGAAGAGACTGGCGGCACATAACGGCGAATAATATAACCATAAATACCATTGGTTTTCAAACTGTAACCTGACTAAAGAAGCAGGAGGTACCGGTACACAATGTTTCCCCAGAGACGGATGAGAAGAGCACGAATTCGGCATATCCAGCCGCTCCTGCGCGAGATCAGTTTAACAAAAAATGATCTTATTGCTCCCCTTTTTGTGGACGAGACGATCAGTTCACCCCGCCCGATAGAGGCCATGCCGGGCCAGTTCCGCTATCCCGTGAACGGTATTGCACCCGTGGCAGCTGACCTCTGGAAACGCGGGATACGCGCTGTGCTGCTCTTTGGCATTCCCAAAGAGAAAGATCCGGTTGCGTGTTCGGCTCATGATGCAAAAGGAGTGGTCCAGCAGGCAGTTCGCAGGATCAAAGCAGAAATTCCGGGTATGGTGGTCATTACCGATGTCTGTGCCTGCGAATATACCGATCATGGACATTGCGGAATTGTGGGGGAGAGCCGATCTGGCCCTGACCTCCTGAACGATCCGTCGCTTGAACTGATGAACCGGATCGCATGCAGCCATGCAGAGAGCGGGGCAGATATCGTTGCTCCGTCCTGCATGCTTGACGGGGTGGTAGGCTCCACTGCGTGCAGCACTTGACGATGCAGGGTTTGAAGAGGTACTCATCATGTCCTATTCAACCAAGTTTGCCTCTGCACTCTACGGGCCGTTCCGGGAAGCAGCCGACTCCGGGTTTTCGTTTGGCGACCGCACCACCTACCAGATCCATTCCGGCAACAGCCGGGAAGCAATCCTTGAATCCCAGATGGATGCGGATGAAGGGGCCGATATCCTCATGGTAAAACCAGCCGGGTTCTATCTCGACATCCTTGCCGGTGTTGCTGAACTCGGTCTGCCAGTCGCAGCATACCAGGTCAGCGGTGAATATTCCATGATAAAATGCGCAGCGGAACGCGGATGGCTGAACGAAAAAGAGACCGTGCTTGAGAGCCTGACCTGCATCAAGCGTGCAGGAGCAGATCTCATCATTACTTATTTTGCAGCAGATGTTGCCGGGTGGCTCGATGAAAAACAGTAACAGCAGTGAATTGTTCGAACATGCAAAAACCCTGATGCCCGGTGGTGTCAGCAGCCCGGTGCGGGCAATCAAGCCATACCCGTTTTATACTGCCCATGCAAGCGGTTCGCACCTGACAACGGTTGACGGGGATACCTTACTCGACTGCTGCATGGCATATGGCCCGCTCATTCTCGGGCATGCAGCACCCGCAGATCCGGCAGGCAGTTGAAGCCCAGCTGGATTATGGGTGGCTGTACGGTACACCCTCGCCACTCGAACCCGAGTTTGCGAAGACTGATTACCGGCGATCACCCGGGCATGGACATGGTCCGGTTTGTATCGAGCGGTTCTGAAGCAACGATGGCCGCGATCCGGCTCGCCCGCGGGTTCACCGGCAAAAAGGATATCGTGAAGATCGAAGGCGGGTTCCACGGCGCCCATGATGCAGTGCTCGTCAAGGCAGGTTCCGGAGCAACTACGATGGGAGTTCCGGATTCAGCCGGGGTTCTTGCTGATCTCGTTAAGCACACCCGGCAGGTGCCCTACAATGATCCCGAAGCACTCGAAGCCCTGCTCACTGCCCATACCGATGTCGCAGCTCTCATCATCGAACCCGTGCAAGGCAATATCGGGCCGATCCTTCCGGAAAACAACTATCTCAAAGAGGTCCGGGAGATCACAAAGGCCCACGATGTGCTCCTGATCTTTGACGAAGTCATCACCGGCTACCGTCTCGGCATTGGCGGGGCCCAGGTAATGTATGGCGTTCAGCCGGATCTCACGACACTGGGCAAGATTATTGGTGGCGGACTTCCCATCGGTGCGTTTGGCGGACGGAGAGAGATCATGGAGCTGGTTGCCCCGCAGGGCCCGGTGTACCAGGCCGGAACGTTTTCCGGAAACCCGCTCTCGCTCTCTGCAGGTATCGCAACGCTCCGGTACCTCCATGACAATCAGACTGCTCTACGAGGAGCTGGATGCAAAGACACGTGCCCTCGAAGAATCGCTGAAGAGTCATGACAAGGGTTCATTTGTCCGGCTCGGCTCGATGTTCAAATATTTCTTCCGCTGCACTCCCCCGAAGAATTACCGCGAGGTCAAGGAATGCAATACGGATAATTTTGGCAGGTTCTGGAAACGGATGCTTGAAACCGGTATCTTCCTTCCCCCTTCCCAGTTTGAGACCAACTTTATCTCAACAGCGCACAGCGATCAGATCTCACCACTCTTTCACAGGCGTACATACAATGTCGATAAAGATTGGAACCCGTGGCAGTAAACTGGCACTGGTACAGACCGAAACGGTCATGAAAAAATTGTCTGCACTCGGTATTCCGTGTGAGAAGATCATCATCAACACGCAGGGGGATACCACCACTCAGGTTCCGCTTCATGCAATTGGCGGACAGGGTGTTTTTGTCCGGGCACTGGATGATGCAATCCTTGCCGGAGAGATCGATTGTGCTGTACACAGCATGAAAGATATTCCCGCTTACCGTCCCCACGGGCTTTTCACGGCTGCTGTCCTCAAACGCGATTCCCCTGCGGATTATATAGCTCATTCCTGCCCGCTCGGAAAAGTTCGGGTTATCGGTACATCGAGCACCCGCAGGCGGGCACAATTGCTCCGGCATGACCCGGACCTTACCATAAAAGATCTCCGGGGCAATGTCGATACGCGTCTCCGCAAACTGAATGAGGGGGAATATGATGCTATCATCCTCGCAGAAGCAGGGCTTACGCGGCTGGGAATACGGATCGCCGGTGAGCGTTTCCCTCCCGAAAAATTTGTCCCATCCCCTAACCAGGGCACTATCGCGGTTGTGAGCCGGGCGGATCCTTCACTCATGGAAGTGCTTTCAGCACTCGATCACCCGCAGACCCGTACGGATGTACTTATCGAACGTGCGGTGATGGAAAAACTGGGCGGGGGATGTTATACGCCGCTTGGAATCTATTGCCGGGCGGGTCACCTGATCGCTGAAGTGCTCTCGCTCGACGGGACACGTACTGAACGCATAGAAACGGATGTAACAACTATCGAACAGGCACGGGAGCAGGGCAGACTGCTGAAAGACCGGGCACAGGATTTGATTGAAGATGCCTGCAAACAACTGGGGATCAGCAATGAAAGGTAAAGTGTATCTTGTAGGTTCAGGCCCCGGTGGGGAAGGTCTGCTCACGCAGCGGGCCCGGAATGTGATCGATGCTGCGGATGTTGTGCTGTTTGACCAGCTCCCGGGAGAAGAGATACTTGCATCCCTTCCCGCCCGTGCCGAGAAGATCGATTGCGGGAAGTATGGCGGAAAGCACACGCTCGAACAGGATGAGATTGAAGCTCTTGTTGTTGACCGGGCAGAGCAGGGAAAGACCGTTGTCCGTCTCAAAGGCGGCGACCCGTTCATGTTTGGTCGTGGCGGCGAGGAACTCGAGACCGTCCGCAATGCCGGAATCGATGTTGAGATGGTCCCGGGAATTTCGAGTGCTCTTGCGGTTCCCGCATCTGTGGGAATTCCGCTCACCCACCGTAAATATGCCTCACAGGTTACAATCCTGACCGGCAACGAAGACCCGACTAAACCCGAGCCTTCCCTTGACTGGAAACTCCTTGCACAAAGCCGGGGCACAATTGTAATCCTGATGGGGGTTGCAAATATCGGCAAGATTGCCGGTGTGCTCATACAAAACGGCAAGGCCTCAAGTACCCCGGTTGCTATCATCGAACGCGGACTGCGGAAAGACCGGAGGGTGACGACCGGCACGCTGGCAACCATTGCAGATGTGGCCCGGTCAACCGGGGTAAAACCCCCCGCGGTGATAGTCATTGGGGATGTGGTGAAACTTTATAATCCGGATAACCCGGATCTTATACCTGTGGAGTAGTCACCTATGATTGAAATTGTCAATAAATTCGAAAAATTTATTTATGCGGTGCTCATGGGCATGTTGATTGTCGTGCTTCTGGGATCTCTTCTCGAACTTATCTGGATTATGTATGATTCACTCTGGGTGAACACACCCGGTCTCTTAAAATCCCATGAACTTATCGCGGTGCTGGGAGCGTTCCTGCTGGTGCTCATCGGTGTCGAGTTACTGGATACCATAAAAGCATACTTCATTGACAATGCCATCCACGTAGAAATTGTTCTTCTGCTAGCCATTATTGCCATGGCAAGGAAAGTAATCCTGCTGGATCCTGCATCAGCGGACCCCTTTGCGTTTGGGTTTGAGCTGATAGGAATTGGTGTAATTGTCGTTGGTCTTGGTGCGGGTTACTACCTGATTAAAAAAGCGGGTTTATTGAGTCATACAGATAAACAGAAACAGGAATAATTTTTTATCAGATCATTATCACTATTTTTTTTATCTGCCGGAATTTCTCATAAATTGCATAAAATGGGACATGTAACCACATTTTCAGAAGCGTTTCTCCGACCGCAAAACCAATTGGGTGGATTGCACGTTTACTTTGGTCCCGGACAGGGATCGCATTGTCCATATTCCCAAATCCGGAATACCAACCAATCCTCCGTATCCCCAGAAGACCAGTATTATTCAAAGCCCGTTTAAGCCTCCTTTTGCCAATCCGGGGATCTCGTTTTCCACCTCCAGGGGAAATGGTGCCAACGCCCGAAAAAAATACCATTTTAATGCCGTATTTTCCGAAAAGAGATGAAAATAAAAGAAAAAAACCGGCCAATTTAGCAGCGTTTAAATCGCTCCCGGTTTTCTGGTCATACTACAGACCCTGCAAACGAAAAGAACCCCCGTTTAGGGGTCAGGATTATTCACCCGGTTACGGGATCTTCTCCTCTCTCCGTTTCCTGATACTTTGCGCTGCCAGTATACCGGTCGAAAATGCAGCCTGCAGATTATAGCCCCCGGTGTCGCCATCGATGTCCAGCACTTCCCCGGCAAAATACAGGTTGGGAATAATTTTCGATTCCATGGTTTTCAGGTTCACGCCATCGAGTGCTACACCGCCGCGTGTTACCATCGCAACTGCATATCCGCCCGGTGCAGTAACGGTCATGGGAAATTCTGTGCAATTAGTGACCAGCCGCGTTCGCTGTTCTGCGGAGAAATGATTGCACTTGAGATCATCGGGGATGTCTGATATCTTCAGGAGTTTCCGGTTGAGGCGTTCCGGAATCGGGTAACCGGCAAGTATCGTACTCACCTGCCAGGTCCGGTTTTCCTGTACACGCCGTGCGAGATCTGCGGTGAACTCCTCGCGCTTCATTGCTCCCACAAACGAGAGTTTAATCACATCATCAGGCTGGATGTTCCGTGATGCATCGAGAATACCCGGGCCGGAGATTCCAAGATGAGTGAAAAGGACATCGCCTTTATGATCCGCAATCTTTTTTCCGGCCCGCCAGACCGTAAACGGCATCTGTTCAAACGAGATACCGGCAAGGGCGGCAAACGGGAAATTCCGGATCAGGAGGGGAGTGAGAGCCGGTGCAGTTTCCGTGACCGGTTGTCCCAGCGATTGGCTCAACCGGTACCCGTCTCCGGTTGAACCCGTCTTTGGATAGGAAGCACCACCGGTTGTTATCACGATTGTTGTAGAGCGGTATGCTGCACGGGGAGTTGTTACTTCAAACCCTTCCGGTCTTGCGTGTGATTTCCGTAACCGGTTCTCCACAGCGTATTTCCACTCCTTTCGATTTACATTCCTTAAGAAGGACTGTCAGCACATCCGCGGATTGCCGGGTTTCCGGGAAGACCTTGCCATTCTCTTCAGTCTTCATGGGAAGTCCCCGCTCTTCAAAAAATGCGAGAAGTGCTTTATTCGTAAACGCAAAGAGTGCAGGTTTTATCCATTTCCCATGGTCGCCGTAATGAGAGGTAAAATCCCGCATCTCACCGGCATGGGTAATATTGCATTGTCCAGTCCCCGCGAGCAGAAGTTTTTTCCCCGGTTCATCCATCTTTTCCAGAAGAAGAACCCTGCTGCCGGGAGCTGCTGCGTGAATTGCACAGAAGAGCCCGGCGGGTCCTGCACCAATTACGATACTATCAAATTGCTCCATCACACTCATCCTCCATAGTAGTGCCACCTGCGTACAAATTGAAGTATTGCAGGCCCTGAAACCGGAAAAATTTCATCTCCATTCAATCCATTTCTGGCAGGTACTATCCTTAATCTCTTTTAGCACAAAAATCAGGTACCCATGGTTGAAGAACGGGAAAAGAGGATTATTCTTCTTGTCGCATCCCTTGCCTCATTTCTTGTTCCCTATACCGGATCCTCAATAACTGTTGCACTCCCGGCGATGGCAGCCCAGTTCACTGCGGATGCCGTAACCCTCGGGTGGATTACTTCAGCCTATATTGTATCTGCTGCACTTTTCATCGTCCCGTTTGGCCGGCTCGCAGACATTTACGGTCGCAAAAAAATCTTTTTAACCGGTATCCTGATCTTCTCGATAGCATCACTGGCATCAGCGCTGGCACCGACGGCAGCGATCCTGATTATCGCACGGTTCATACAGGGAATCGGCGGAGCCATGCTCTTTGCCACATCGCTTGCTATCGTGACGCAGGTTTATGGTCCGGGCGAGCGTGGCTGGGCACTTGGCATTACCATAGCAACGGTCTATGCAGGTCTTTCCATCGGCCCGTTTCTCGGGGGAATCCTTACGGATAACTTCGGCTGGCCCGCAATTTTCCTCATCAACGTACCCCTCGGGTTAATCACCATTGCCTTAACCCTGCAGGGCGTGAAGCACGAATGGGCGGAAGCAGCGGGTGAACGGTTTGATCTCCCCGGTGCACTTGTTTATGGGATCATGCTCTTCAGCGGAATTTTCGGAATGCTCCTGCTGCCGGACCCGGGAGCCCTGTCATGGCTGTTTGTTGCCATATGCACTGCAGGAATCTTTGTCTGGTGGGAACACCGGTGCACAAGTCCTCTCTTTAATTTAAGGATATTTTTCAATAACCGGACCTTTGTATTCTCCAATATCGCAGCCATGATTAACTATGGAGCAACCTTTGCCGTTGCAGTTCTCCTGTCATTATACCTCCAGTATATCAGGGGGTTCTCTGCCGAAACGGCAGGGTTTATTCTTGTTGCCCAGCCGATAATCCAGACACTTCTCTCGCCCGTTGCCGGAAAAATGTCTGATCGCATCGAACCCCGCATCGTTGCAACAACAGGCATGGCGATTACCACTATCGGGCTCTCTTTTTTCATTTTCTTAACCCCGGTAACTCCACTCTATATGGTAGTGACTGCCCTGATGATACTCGGGTTCGGGTATGCACTTTTCTCCTCGCCCAACACGAATGCGATCATGAGCTCGGTTGAGAAGCAGTATCTTGGCATTGCATCCGGCATGAATGCAACCATGCGCTCGCTCGGACAGGTGCTGTCGATGGCGATCGCCATGTTCAGTTTCTCAGTATTTATCGGAACCGCTGCGATCACACCGGAAGTCTTTCCTGCACTTATGACCAGTGTGACAGTCTCATTTCTGGTTTTCACCGGGTTGTGCATTATAGGAGTCGCGACCTCGTATGTGCGGGGAACAATTCACCATTCCTGATATCGCGCTGATTGTTGCTGCCAAACCGGTTCCTGCTGGCAAAATCTAAAAAAGGACAGTTAAGTTAGTGCACAGAATGGTTTTTGACCCGCTTGCGCAGCGCATCAGTATAATAGTGGCGGAGCTCAGCGGTTTCTTCAGGAGAGAAATCTTTTTTCTTTGTGGTGTGGAGGTGTTTTTCCATCTGTTTTACAATATGTTCGGCCTCGTGAAAATCCTGTACCTCAAGATATGCGGGTGCTTTTACCACTTCCTGCGCATGCCCACACTGGGGACATAGTTTCCATTTCTGGAAATGGTCCACGTACGTAAAAGTCCTGCAGGATGGGCACCGGATAATTAGGTACATGGTAAATGCGTCATGTGCGTTATCCATTTAAATATATATCGACAGTTTTTTTAATTCTGGTTGACCGGAGATGATCTGCCATCAACAATCATTCTGTGGTAGTAAAGCAGGAAATTCAAACCAGCCAAAACAGAAAGTCCCTCATCATTTACGATGTTGAGAACTATACAAACAGGTTAACGGTAAATACCATTAAAAAATGATAATCCATTACGAAAAATCAGATATTCTGATGGATTATTGAACTCCTTATTCCAGAAACCCGGAATCGAAACGAAACTCCTATATCGTCAGATCGTAGAGCTGTTACTATGGAAAATATTCAGGTCATGGGTGTGCAGGGTCTCCCCCTCATCCATGCGGGCGACGACATTGCTGCAATGATCTGTGAACGCATGGCCCTTCAGGACGGGGACATCCTGTGCATTGCGTCAACAATCTATTCCAAGGCAAAAGGATACACCCAGAAACTATCATCGATTACGCCTTCGGAGAGGGCTGAACGATTGGGAAAACTGAATGGTGAAGACCCCCGGTTTGTGCAGGCCGTGCTGGATGCATCCGCCGATATCATCTTGGAACACCCGTTCATCCTTTCCGAACTTGCATTCGGTCATATCGGTGTCCGTGCAGGTGTTGACCAGAGCAATATTGAAGATGGCATGGTTATTTTTCTGCCACCCGACCCAATGAAAGCGTCTGAGGAAACCCACGATGAGATCCAGGCAATCTGCGGAAAGGATGTCGGAATAATCATTACCGATACCTGCGGACGATCCTTCCGCCGCGGTCAGACGGGCAATGCCATAGGGTGGAGCGGTTTTACCGCAATCCGGGATTACCGTGGAGATACTGACCTGTTCGGCCATGTGCTTAAAATCACAGAAGAGGCGGTCGCTGATGAGATTGCAGGTTTTGCCAACTTTGTCATGGGCGAGAGCAACAATGGTGTTCCGGCTGTCGTGTTCCGCAACTGCCCGAAATGGACAGGTCATGATAACCTGTATTTCAGGAATGATGAGGATATCACCAAAAAAATGTTGAAAAAGGAATATACTCAGTAGATATAGTTCATAATCATGATAACGATACCAATGACGGCTGCGACACCCATAACGATAAGGGGATCGATATGAATTGCCCGTCGGTCTTCGCTCTCATAATAATTAACGAGACCTGCTGATGAGAGTAATCTGCCACCTTGCTTCTTTGCCATGCAAATATATTTCATTTTTGGATATATAAAGGAGAGTTACGGCGTATGAAAAAAAACCTGCAGCAGATCTCCGGACAAGCGCTGCTTGGCAACGAACTTACCCTCGCACCGGTTGATATCTTCATAGAAAACGGTCATATCACGGCAATTGAGGATAACCCCCAGGCACCGGAGTGCTGGATCTGTCCGGCATTATTCAATGCGCATACCCACCTGGGAGATACCATTGCCATGGATTGTGGCGTAACCGGTGATCTTACCGCTCTTGTCACACCCCCGCATGGGCTGAAGCACACCCTGCTGGCAGCAGCCTCCCGGAACGATCTTGT
This sequence comes from uncultured Methanomicrobiales archaeon, assembly GCA_963732285.1. Taxonomy (GTDB): domain Archaea; phylum Halobacteriota; class Methanomicrobia; order Methanomicrobiales; family Methanospirillaceae; genus Methanoregula. The sequence continues at coordinate 83,816 of CAVSYT010000004.1, forward strand.
CAATGGCATGCGGGCGAGCATACAGGGAATGATGAGCGTGGGTGTTGCGGGATGTGCCGATTTCCGGGAAGGCGGGATGGAAGGGGTTAACGCACTCAAAGAAGCGGCACGCGGACTATCATTCTCTCCGGTAATCTTTGGGCGTGATGGCGGAGAGAACAATGCCGAGGGTTTGGGGATCAGCAGTGCCCGTGATGTCAAAGACCCGGAACGCCAGGTAAAAGAGGCCAGACTGCAGGGAAAAAAGATTGCCTTTCATGCCGGTGAGCGTGATTCTGGCGATGTCGATGCCGCGCTTGCATTTGATCCTGACCTGATTATCCATGCAACACATGCGACAAAGAAACAGCTTCGTTATTGTGCTGACAAAGATATCCCCATCGCAGTCTGCCCGCGATCCAACTGGATACTGGGAGTGACTGCATCCGCACAGAAACCTCCCTTACGGCTTATGCAGGAACTCGGCTGCACCCTGCTCCTTGGTACGGACAATGTCATGTTCGTCCCTCCGGATATGTTCTCGGAAATGGCGTTTGTCTCGACCATATACGGCATGGAACCAAAAAACCTGCTTCGTGCAGCAATACAGGGTTCAGCACTTGCAGGCTCATCTTTTTTTATCCGCAAAGGGGGGCAGGCAAATTTCCTGCTCATTAACCCAAAAAACTCGGCGCTACATTTCAGCCGCGATCCGGTTGCATCTATCACAAAAAGAGCCCCCGGTTGCCATATTTTACATAATGTTTTAAATTTGTAAACTCAAATAAAAAGGGAATGTTTCTTTTAGGTGATTCCAGTGTTTACTAATATTCTCGTAGCAATAGATGGCTCCAACGTGAGCGAACAGGCATTGGCCAGGGCGGTTGATGAAGCACGGATCTGGAATGCGAAAGTTCATGCAGTCTATGTCGTGGAAACCGGGCTTTTTTCTTCCCTTCCCACCGATAACACAGTCGAGATTATGTACCGTGTCCTTGAAAAAGAGGGACAGGACAAACTTGCAGAGGCCAAGGCATTTGCTGCAACACAGGGACTCAGCCTAACCACACATATGAAACAGGGTCATGCTGGTAGTGAAATTATTGCCCTTTCCGAACGGGAAAATTGCGACCTTATCGTTGTTGGTTCCCACGGCAAGAGCAATGCCGATAAGTTACTCATCGGGAGTGTCAGCTCGTTTGTCGTCTCCCATAGCAAAACAGCAACCCTGGTGGTGAGATTATAACCGATATGCTTGTCAAAGACTACATGACTTCTGACGTTGTACAGGTGGAGATTCCCGGCAACCGCGATGATGTATTAAAAATTTTAAAGCGCACCGGCATTTCCGGTGTACCGGTTATCAAAAATAAGAAAATTGTCGGTATCATAACCAGAAAAGATCTATTGCGAAAGCCCGAGGAGACCCAGCTGGGACTTCTCATGACATCAAAGCCCATCAGTATCGAACCTGATGCAGATATCCGGCAGGCAGCACGTCTCCTTGTCAATCACCATATCCGGAGACTGCCGGTTGTAGAGGATGGCCACCTGCTCGGTCTTATTTCAGTATCTGATCTGGTTCACGCCATTGCGCAGATGAAGATCAAGGATGAGATAAAGTCTGTCTATACAAGCAAGACATTTGCCCTTTGGGAAGAAACACCCCTTCCGGTTGTCGGCAGGGTAATGGAAATCTCCGGTGTAGATGCAATCCCCATCCTTGATTCAGAAAATGTCCTCCAGGGAATCATATCAGAGCGCGATCTCATAAGAAATTCCAGTATTGAAGATTCCGTTGGTGTCAGCGATTTCTCAAACGGGACCGATGACGATGAGTGGACATGGGAAAGTATCCGGGATAACCACTCGATTAGTTTCGGCATATCAAAAGTCCAGTTACCCAATCGTCCCGTCAAACTGGCAATGGTCAAAAATGTGGTTGCCGTCCCCCATAACGCAGAAGTCAGCGAATGTGCACTGAAGATGCGCAGGGCACGGGTGGACCAGTTGCCGGTCATAAACGGTGACAAGCACCTCGTGGCCATGCTCTTCGATCGCGAACTTATCCGGGCCCTCTGTAAAGACGGGTCTGAATAAAAACCTTTAAATTTCTGAATATCATCTTATACCTTACAGCGCTTTTAAAGATTTTTGGCGTTAATTTGTTTTTAGGGTGTTACTATGCCTGAACAGTTACAGGAGTCCATGAAGGGAACAACAACCATCGGTATCGTTTTTAAAGATGGTGTGATCCTTGCAACCGAGAAGCGTGCGACCATGGGCTACATGATCGCAAGCAAGAAAGCAAAAAAAGTGTACAAGGTAGCAGACAGGATAGGTATGACCACTGCCGGTGGTGTTGGGGATGCACAGCAGATTGCCCGCATCCTCACTGTTGAGTGTAATCTCTACCAGATTCGCAGAACGCGTTCAATTACTGTCGGGGCCTCAGCCACAATGCTCTCGAATTATTTAAACCAGAACCGGTACTTCCCGTATTACGTCCAGCTTCTGGTCGGGGGTATTGACGAGAACGGACCAAGCGTCTACTCGGTGGATGCAATGGGTGGTGCAACAAAAGAAGAGGAGATTGTTGCCACCGGCTCCGGCTCCCCCATGGCATACGGTGTTCTTGAAGACCGGTTCCATAAAGATATGAACGAAGATGAAGCGATTGATATTGCAGTGCGTGCGCTGAAATCTGCGATGAAACGTGATGCCGGCAGCGGAGAAGGCATCCAGGTTGTCGTAATTACAAAAGACAAATATCTGGAAATGGGAGAAGATGCACTTCAAAAATATCTTGTGAAATCTCCTGCATAAAAAAACTTTTTTTAGGACGTCAATCATTATGTTAATTGAAGAACGGCTCAAAGAGCTTAAAGACAAGATCAACGATAAGGTGCCTCACGGCATCACGGTGACGCAGGTTGAATTCGAAGGCCCCGAGCTCGTCATCTATACCGATGATCCAAAACGGTTTGCTGATGAAGCAGACTTAATCAAGATCCTTGCACGGGATTTACGCAAGCGGATTGTTGTCCGCCCGACCATTTTAGAAGATCCCGAGAAAGCGTATAATGAAATAAAAGTCTGTTGTTCCGGAGACTGCGGGTATAACCGATATCTTTTTTGATCCCGATACCGGTGAAGTCCTGATTGAAGCGGAAAAGCCCGGGGTTGTAATCGGTAAGAATGGAACCACCCTCCGGGATATCACCCGCCATATCGGCTGGACTCCAAAGGTAGTACGGACTCCCCCCATTGAAAGTTCAACGGTAAAACAGATCCGCCAGTATCTCCGCTCTACAAACGAAGAACGAAAAGCGTTCCTCCGTACTATCGGGCGGCGCATTCACCGGGATATTCCCGGTAAAGACGATACCAGCAAAGATGCAGTCAAACGGGATCAATGGGCACGGGTAACCACACTTGGTTGCTGCCGTGAAGTCGGCAGGGCTGCATTCCTGCTCACCACCCCCAACAGCAGGGTACTGATAGATTGTGGTGAAAAGCCGGACAACCAGGGGGGTACGCCTTATCTCTACGTGCCGGAGATTCACCCGCTGGCCCAGTTAGACGCGGTCGTGCTTACCCATGCTCACCTTGATCACTGTGCCCTGGTACCTCTTCTCTACAAATACGGGTACGAAGGCCCGGTCTATTCTACACCCCCGACACGTGATCTCTCGGCCATGCTCCAGCTGGATTATCTTGATGTAATCCATAAGGAAGACCGGAAGATTCCCTATTCATCCAACGAAGTCAAGACCTATATCCGTCACTCAATCACCCTCAACTATGGGAGTGTAACCGATATTGCACCGGATATCAAACTCACCTTCCACAACGCGGGTCATATCCTCGGTTCTGCCATCGCACATTTCCATATCGGTGACGGCATGTACAACATTGCTTTCACCGGGGATTTCAATTACGCCAAGAGCAGGCTCTTTAACCCGGCAGTCAACCAGTTCCCCCGTCTTGAAGCACTCTTCATGGAAAGTACCTATGGCGGCAGCAACGATTTCCAGCAGCCACGAACAGATGCTGAGGCCCGGCTCTATGAAACAATCAACACCGTTATTTCACGCGGTGGCAAGGTTATCATTCCGGCCTTTTCCGTAGGACGTTCACAGGAAGTAATGCTTGCGCTTGAAGAAGGTATGCGCCTTGAAAAGATCCCGAAGGTGAAGATCTACCTCGATGGTATGATCCGTGAAGCAACGGCGATTCATACCTGCTATCCTGAGTATCTCAACACTGAGCTGCGGAACCTGATCTTCCGCGAGGGTATGAACCCGTTCCTTGCCGAATGCTTCCAGCAGGTGGACTCGCAGGATCTCCGCGAAAAAGTTATCAACGGGGATCCCTGTGTTATCATCACAACAAGCGGTATGCTCAACGGCGGCCCGGTAATGGAATACCTCCTGAACCTTGCACAGGATGAGAAGAATGCCCTCATCTTTGTCGGGTACCAGGCTGATGGAACATACGGGCGGCGCATCCAGAAAGGATGGCGCGAGGTGCCGATGGGGCGCAAAGGAACCATTACCATCAACCTGGAGATTGTCACGGTAGATGGATTCTCGGGTCACTCGGATCGCCGGCAGCTGATGAATTATATCGGTCAGATCCAGCCCCGCCCCGAGAAAATCTTCTGCATCCATGGGGATGAGAATAACACCATCGATCTGGCAAGTTCTATCTACAAGCGGTATCATATCGAGACGCACTCGCCTATGAATCTCGAAACATATCGCATGGTATGATCCACGCGTAACCATGAAAACCCGGCTCACTATTTTTTTAGGTGTTTTTGCCGTGATGGCACTCTCCAACGCCATCGTCCCGGTACTTCCTTCATATGCCGACAGTTCTTCGCTGCAGGGAGCAATTTATGCCGCCTATTTCCTGGGTGCTTTTATCAGCACACTTCCGGCAGGAATCCTGTCTGATCGCATCGGACGCGTGCCGCTTATCCGGCTTGGTCTCATCATCACCGTAATCAGTGGCATTCTGCTCTCATGTATTTCATCTCCATTCCCCGTGCTGGGCATTCGTTTTCTTGAAGGCATCGGGGCGGGATGTTTTGTTGCTGCGGCCATGTCGTTTGTGAATTCAGTACCGGAGCATGAAAAGATGAGCGGGTATTTCATGGCACTGCTCAATGCCGGACTTGTTTTCGGCCTTATCGCAGCCGGTCTGGCTGGACGCATTATTCCAACAACCTGAAATTGGCATCATCTTTTTTTCAGCATGTGCCATAGTTCCCGCGTTTGCCGGTTTTTTTATACGGGATTCTCCGTTAGCCACACCCCAATATGATAATCACGCCCTTCTGCCACTGGTCAGTGAATACCGTTATCTCTGGTATTCCTCCGTTATCCTTGTCGGAATTACCGGCGTAATGATATCATTATACCCTGAATATTCTGACCTTTCCTCAGATAGTGCGGGATTCTGGATTGCACTCATGAGTATCTCCACCATAATTGCGGTTCTTGCAGTTTCCCGTATTTCATTGCAACCGGTTCCTGCCATCCGCTGGTCAGCAGTCCTGATGGTATTTGGGGTCCTGATCACGTTTTATACCCCCCTGGGTTTTATGGTAATCGGGGCTCTTGCCGGTATTGTGATGATTGCCCAGATGGCTTTTCTTGCGGGAATTAAGGGGCATCAGGGTGTCGCCATGGGACTTTTCTCGACCACAAGTTACCTGGGTATGGCGGTGCTTCCGTTCATTGCCGGGTTGATTGCAGATACTTCCGGTTTTTTTATAACCTTTTGTGCAACAGCATTTTGCGCAGTCACCGTTGCTCTCACCATCGATCAATGCACATGCCGGAAGCCGGTATCACCATAAATCCGTTAAAATGAATAGATTCATCTGCGATTAAGGAATATTTCGTCATGGAATTATGAGATCAAAAACAATTATCCTGGTTCTTATCTTTGCCATGCTCGCAATTCCTGCTGTATATGCAGAAGATTCTCTTGAATGGTATACCAAAGGGCAGAACGCTGTAACCGCGGGAAACTATGCCGATGCCATCACCTATTACAATAATGCACTCGCTCTTGACAAGAATTATGCAGCGGCCATGGCCGGTAAGGCAGTCGCCTTAAATGGTCTGGGAAAATACGCGGATGCGGTCAACCTGTCCGAACAGGCGCTCGCCATCAAATCATCTAACCCGGATGCACTGAATGCACGGGCATACGGCCTTTTCAAACTCGGCAGATATGAAGAATCCGTTGCAGCGTATGACAAATTCTTCGAGTACCAGGCCAACCGCGTGGATGCCTACTGCAACCAGGGATATGCGTACCTCCAGCTGGAGAAATACGATGCAGCGGTTATCTCCTATGATCGCTGCACTGCGTTTGATCCCCTCAATTTCATGTCGTGGAACTATCAGGGTATGGCTTACATGGGCAGTATGAAGTACGACAAGGCACTCACTTCCTTTGACAGGGCCACCGGTGTTACCATCACAAACGCAACGATCTGGAACAACAAGGGACTTGCCTACATCCAACTGGGAAAACCCCTTGATGCATCTGAGTGTTTCAAAAAGCTCTCGGGATAGATCCTGATTTTGCCGATGCACAGAAAAACAAGGAAAGTGTTTCCGGACAGTTACAGGTAGTACAAATCATTGGTACCATTACCCCAACCGTTACGATAAGCCGGATTGGCACGTTTTACACCACAGCAACCCCGGTGCCGATGCAGACAGAAATTACTACCCCTGTTCCGGTAGTAACCGCTGAAATCAAATCAGAAATTACTGCGGTAACAACAACACCAATCCAGAAGAAAACAACGTATTCACCGGTTTCCCCTCTGACTGCACTTGGTGCCCTTATCGTTATCGGTGGGGCGGCACTCGTGCTGAAAAGAGAGTAGATCAAATCAATATTTTTTTCATACACTCTTTTGATCACATAATCTGACGATAAAAGATTACTATCGCTGTAGATAGCATACGATAATCCGAACAACCGGATGATTATAGAATTCAGGAAAAGACCTATTCAAAATCATTACGGGTTGGATCCAGTAAGACTTCATGAGGAAGATTCGTCAGCGCCACAGCCCCGAGCGCGCCGATTACGCCATTACCCCCATAGAGTGCGATTCCGAACCGCTCCGCAGTCGCCTCAGCCACTGCCCGGGAAATGATCTGTTCACGGACCATCTTACCGTATTTCCGAAGACCTTCCGGGATGCAGAGACCTTTCCGTATTGCAATTCCCCATTCACCCGACAGTGATTCATCTGCTATGAACATGAGCGTTTTTTCCACCAGCACCGCAAAGACTTCCGGCACTACTGCAACATCGATGTAACTTGCTGAGTTTCCTGCGGTCTTTGCAAAAACATCAGGGTTCAGCATGGCCACGTGATGGCTGATAGGGATGACTCCTTTTATATGGCTCACATGGTTGAGAAGAGCCAGGGCAAGGGCAAAGGTTGCACCCCCTTCACGGGAATCCGTATCATCAATGCCGATCGTCACCTGCATCAGGGCTTTCGTCCAGACGTTTCCTTCAACAAGGTGGTCCTGGTGCCGGGATTCCACGCGGACAACACCTTCTGCCCGCGACATCATGTCAGACAGCGAATATGCAGGTCCGCCTATGCAGCGGATGTGCTGAATAATAACATCGTCTTTTCGTTCAACGCCATATACCCCGACTGCAGATTTCGGGGAAAGACCTACAGATATATCGGAGGATCCAAGTTTTGCCGATTCACGTAACAGTGTTCCGTCCCGTTCAATGTTGGATAGCATACCCCCGGCAAGCGCATGATGATATCCACAGAACGCGGCGCATGCACCGCTCATACAGTCATGATAAATCTCAACATCATTCCCATCAACAGTGGTGAAGATACGACGACAGGTGCTGGAAGGTATTGCGCTAATCGCTGCATAGCGTGCCGCACTTCTTCCCCTCTTTTCTTCCCGAAGAAATACACACCCCTCACGAAGGAGACGGCTCACCCAGTCCTGTGCAGTGCTGCGGGGTATTTTTGCAGCCGTATGGATATCAGTAACGGTAAAAAAACCCTTATCAAGAGTAATCTGTCGCATCAGGCGCAGGTACTCGCGTCGGTGTTCAAGTACGCCGGTCATAGAGGTCTTTAATGAACAGGAGGTCCCCGATAATCGCACTGGCCGTCTCAATCGATCCTGCACCCCGGCCAATGAGCGTGATCTCTTTTGCCATATCGGTTTCGAGCGTCAGGGCATTCAACGTTCCATCAACAACCAATGGGTGATTCTTCTTAATAATGCGGGGAGAAACACGAAGGATATGCTTTCTGGGGATTGCTTCTGCTATAAGACGGATTGTGCATCCTTCACTTTCCGCAAGGCGAAGCGCATCTGCCGTAATCAGATCGATACCCGTGCAGTCAACATCGTTCAGGTGCATTCCGTTACCCCAGATTGTATTGGAAAGAATTACCAGTTTGATGGCAGCATCGATACCCTTGACATCATAGGTTGGATCCGCTTCAGCATAGCCCATCTCTCGGGCCTCCATCAGGGCCTGCTCATACGTAAGACCTTCATCGGCCATACGGGTGAGGATATAATTGCAGGTCCCGTTGAGCACGCCATACACTGCGAGGATCTCATTCCCGGCAAGTCCCTGTTCAAGGGTATGCATTATCGGAATCGCCCCGGCAACCGTTGCTTCATACCGGAGCGTCACACCGTTTTTGTGTGCCATCGCCAGGAGCTCCTTGTGTGCAAGTGCGACGGGACCTTTATTGGAAGTAACAACATGCTTTTTCCGGGTAAAGGCAGCCTTTATGTAGCCAATCGCAGGTTCGCCCGATAATGCGTTAGTCGGCGTGACTTCAACCAGTGCATCATAATCGGCTTTATTTATAATATCGAATGCCGTGAGTTTTGGATCGCCACAGTGTCCGTGCTGTTTTTTATGTGCAAGAAGTGTGGGGACATCAAGACCCCCCGCATCCATTGCCCCGCTCTTTGAATCAGCAAGGCCGGTAATGGTGAGTCCCAGATCTTTTTTTGTGATCATTTCTGCGACGCCGCGTCCCACTGAACCAAGACCTATCAATGCAATCTTCATGCTATTCCCTCTAAAGGTTCTATCAGGAGCAGGGACTTCTGGAGGGACACCCGGCGCAGGATGGCAAGCGCTGCTTCCATATCCTCTTTGCTAACCGACCTGATGGTAAGACGTGATGATGACCGGTCTTTTACTGCAGGCATACTCATGACAAGCTCACTAACTTCAGCAAACCCGGTGGAATCTATCTGGTCGATCGTATCAGAAAGATCAGTATGCATGAGATGCCCTATCAGGATGACGGTCCGCTTGTAAAGCAGGCGTTGTTCACCGATGCGTTGTATATGGACACCCTGTTCCTTGAGAAGGACTATGAGTTTTTCAAGCCGACCTTCAGGTAGTTCAAGCACGATCTGGACATCAAGAGTATCATTATCCAAATCGGGTTCATGCTGGTGAATCACCGCGATGATATTTCCACCGACATCGGATATGGGTTTTAAGGCCGCGACCAGCTGGCCCGGCGAATCCTTCATCTCAAGTTTCATGGAGACCTGCACAAAACCACCTGACCAGTAGTAGCACGGCTATTCAGATAAGTCTTTTATTTTGTTTATTGCCATGAAAAATATGCTTTAATGAATATATGATAGATTTCAGGTAAGGCTGATGACCGGGCAAAAAGATCAGAGTTTACGTAATTTGCTATCCACTTTTTCAAAGAAATTACGCCCGATATCAACAAATTTTGCTGGAAACGCAGCAGGTTTTACCTCAATGGTCAAAGAGGTGCCCAGTTCAATGGTCTGCTGGCCATCCATGACAAGATTTGCCGGTTTTGTGCTCTCGAGTCTTACTTCAAGACGCCGGTTGCTGCTGATGATGTGGGGGCGGGACGAGAGGAGATAGGGTGCGAGCGGGACGAGGATAAAACCCTGAATCCTCGGATCTACAATAGGTCCACCGGCGCTCATGGCATATGCCGTGGATCCTGTCGGGGTACTGATGAGGAGTCCGTCCGCACGGAACTGCTCGGTAGTAATTCCATCGACTATGATCGAAAACCGCAGCATCTTTGCAGGTCGCGTGGTTACGATCAATGCTTCGTTGAGAGCGGTTCCCAATGGTATGCCATCTTTTAAGAGGGTAATCCGCATCCGTTCTTCAACAGAAAAACCACGGGACAGGCTCCTTACAAAATTGATTGCATCAGAGGGATCGAGGTCTGCCAAAAACCCGACCTCGCCCCAGTTAATGCCAATAACCGGAACCTGATGCTTCATCTGTTGTATTGTGCGAAGAATGGTACCATCCCCCCCGATAACTGCTACAACATCAGCAGTTGTGCCGGCTATGGATAATCCGGTTTCCCCAAGAATTGCCGCAGTATCATTATCGAAAAAAACCTCCACTCCATCCTGTTTGAGAGCGTCCCTGATTTTCCGGGTATAGGCAATAGCATCCGGATTATCGATACGTGAAACAAGTAACAGACGCATCTTTACCATCACCGCAGATATTCGATTACTTTGTGGTGTATTACACCGTTGGTTGCAACAATGCATCGCCCAATGGTCACTTCATCAGGAAACTGTATCGGATCCCCGTTAAGATCCGAGACTGTGCCCCCGGCTTCGGTACAGACCAGCATGCCCGCCGCAGCATCAGTGACACGGAGGGTATCACGCAGGTCAATAAAGCCATCAATTCTCCCGCACCCGATATAACAGAGTTCAAGAGCAGATGCTCCCAAAAGACGCCAGCGGCGGATTTTTTGACCCAGTTGCATCACGCGCGCTGGATCAAATTTGCGTCCATAGACACTCATCGCGCATTCATCGAGATTCCGTACGGTCGATACGCGTATCGGCTTATTATTGCACCGTGCAAATTTTCCCCGTATTGCCGTAAAGGTTTCACCACTTGCAAGGTTGCGTACGAATGCCTGCTGCACTTCCCCTTCTTCAGCATAAGCGATGGAGAGCGCATAAAAAGGGATACCGGCAACAGCGTTGAATGTACCATCGACAGGATCGAGAAAAATTGTCCCTCGTTCCCCTTTAAATTCGACTTTTCCTGCCTCTTCACTGATGAGAAGTCTGCACAAGGGGTTTTCCTGTAAAAAGTTCAGGATACAGTCTTCTGCAACCTGATCGATTACTTTTGTAGGAGTGAGATCAGCACCCATCCTGATGGTCTTTCCCCCATCAGGATTTCCCACGAGATCACGGATACTCAGTTCTACCTCATCTGCCATCCGGTTGCATGCTGACAGGAATTCCATGACCACATTTCCCGTTTTTCTACGCTGTATTTATGTAATGCTATGGAGATAAATTAATACCGCGATTAGAGAATAGAAAAAATGGGATGTGAATACTATGAAAGAACAGACTGAAATCGGAAAGATTAAGGAAGGACGTTATATTGTTATTGAAGAAGAACCCTGCAGGGTGCTGAGTATTGCAACATCCAAACCCGGCAAACATGGTGCAGCAAAAGCCCGTATCGATGCAATGGGCCTTTTTGACGGCGTTAAACGTTCTATCGTTTCACCGGTATCACAAAAGACCTATGTCCCGGTTGTCGAGCGGAAGAGCGGACAGATCCTATCCATTACCGGAACCACAGCACAACTGATGGATATGAAAGACTTCACCAACTTTGAAATTCCGATTCCTGACGACAAAAAAGGGACCATCGAAGTCGGAAAAGAGTATATGTATATCGAATCCATGGGAAAGAGAAAATTCGATTGAATCAACATTTTTTAGTAGTTTCTTTTTTTGGCATTGACTCTGTCTTGTAATTAATGAAAATTTACGATATATCTTTGATTATTACCCGTTTATTTTCCTTTGAGGGTTTTTAGGCTCTGTTGAAACGCACATGAACGGGCGTTCACTCCTGAACAATGAAAATCCATAATATTGTGATGGTTCCCTGCCCTCAGGGTCTCTCCGAGGCACGGCAGGGCAAGGAGTTTCATAACATTTCCGTCATTGATCCGCCGCGGGGGCGCCCCGTCGGGGGCGGCGGCATTCATCACAAGGGTAAATGATGTTTGTTTTTCACTATTACCTGAACCATCAAATTTTCATGGGAAACCCTCTAAAAAAGGGGGTCACCCTCCAAGCAGCAGAGAAGAAGGAGAGAATCGCTGGAAAATAGGTTTTAAACAGAGCCATTAATCAGTCAAATATTCGGGAATCTGATTCATCTAAAAATATATTTTACATGAACCTCAGACAGATGAATTTTCCCACAATTCGCAACAGTAATTTTAGTTCAAAAAAAATCCGGAGTTTTTGCATCAGAGGATTAATTTGTTACAATGCAGAGCAGGAAAATACAACGAACCGAATTCTGGAAATCTGTTAAATATTTTTCTTCATCCGATGGTCAAAATGACCTGTTTATTCTGGGAGGGCAAATACCAGAAAAATCCCCTAAAGAAAAAATCAGTTATTTGATATATTCTGATGGAACTCGGATCTCAATATCGTATGAATTGATTGCATGCGTATTGATTATAAAATAATAATTCCGGTTACCTTCAAAAAATTTTTCTTTCCATGGACGGGGATCAGGAATCGCAGTTGAACCGGAATAATCACCCTCCACAGTTACCCCCGTCCAAAGGGCTTTATCAAGTCCACCGGGAGGGGTGATGGTCCGGACAATCCGGTTTGGGTCATGCGCATCCATAACCTGGATGGAGAACGTAGGGTTTAGTACAGAAAACGATCCCTGAATTACCTGGGCACTTCCAATGCTTTTACCGCTTTGTTTTGGCCCGGTTACCGTTGTAGAACTGAGGGATTGTTCTTTTCCCCCCATGTCGGCAAATGGGTCAACCGTATACCACATTTCCCAGTAAGGGAAAGGTACATTCATTATCTGCGTTGTCCCGGTATATTGCCCGGATATTTTTGCAATGGTTGTCATACTTTTATTCTGGGGTATCGTGTCAATTCGGGTACCCCCGGGCAGGGATTGGTTAAAGGACATGCCATACGTTGAAGGATCAACAAATAAAACCGAAGATACTTTTTTATCCCATGTTGGAACCGGTGTTGGAGTAAAAGTGGGAATTGGTTTTGTTGTCACGATTGTAACAACCTGCTGAGAAATACCCGTATTAGCAAGTGTCACAGGAGTGACAGTGGGTTGTGACGTAGGTAATGTAATACCCGTATTGACCGGTTGACCGGTCATGACGGGTTTGATCACCAATGCTATAATGAGAATTATAGCTAGTGCGCCCACCATATACATGATATCTTTTTTATCCATCAGTCAACAGTTAGCTATTGATTTTTACCAGATAAATATTCGTTCAATGTAACAGGGTTTCCCGGAACAGAATTGAACAAAATTCTCGTCATTGACGGCGGAGAGTGAAACCGATTCTGGCAATCTTATTTCAATTTTTAGAAATTTAATGAATACACGTGTTTTTGTTGATTAACCGTTTTAGTTAAAATATAAATACAATGAGATCATTCTATGAATTATAGGTGCTGGTACAACCAGTGTCTACCATCCAAAAAGGTGAAAACATGAATTCTTCCAAACATAATGATGAAGGGTTCACCGGCCTTGAGGCAGCGATTGTGCTTATCGCATTTGTCGTTGTCGCGGCGGTGTTCTCATACGTGGTCCTTGGTGCCGGGTTCTTCACAACCCAGAAGGCACAGGAGACCGTGCACACGGGTGTACAGCAGACAACTTCGGCAGTCGAACCATCGGGACCGGTTAATATAAAAGCTACAGACTGGTACCACGGTCAGTACAATTTCATTCTACCTGCAGCTCGCTGCTGGCGGTTCTCGGTGTGGACATGAGTAAAATGACGTATACGGTGTCTACTCCTAAAAGGTTAAGACATTCACGAATACAGCTGACATTATATAATTGGGTTAAAGAGGTAACTGCTGGAGTGGCATTACACCTGCGGGAGATGGCAATTGCTGCTACCAACTGTGGATTGCTGCAATCCCGCGAGATGGTCCTGGTAACGATTACTCCCGGTTTTCAGCAGCGGAATATGACACTCAATGACAAGTTTATTGTTGAAGTGAAGCCCCCGATCGGTGCAGCACTCCCGATTGGAAGAACCGTTCCTGGCGGCATGGTCGCCGATCAAGTATATGAGGTATTTTAAGGAGGGTGAAAGAAATGAAAAATCTTTATTCAGAGGATGCATTCACCGGCCTTGAAGCTGCCATTGTGCTGATCGCATTCGTTGTCGTTGCAGCAGTATTCTCGTATGTGGTGCTCGGTGCCGGCTTCTTCACATCGCAGACTGCTCAGGCAACCGTTCACACGGGCGTGCAGCAGGCAAGTTCAAGTATGGAACTGGTAGGGAATGTCTATGGAATTGCGGGAGCAACTGGTGACAAGCAACATTAATTATGTCAATGCTACCGTCGCCCTTACGGCAGGTGGGACTGCCATGGACTTGTCCCAGATGGTGGTATCCTATAGTGATACTAACAAAGGTTACAATGCAATGTATAGCCTACATGGTCGCCTACAGACGGACTGTTCTTGCTACCGAAGTCACTGGCAGGGGGAGATGCCACAGTGGTGCATTTCACAAAAAATCAATAATCAGACAACCAGTGACCTATCTTGAACCCAATGCTCAGATGATCATCACGGTAGGAATGCCTACCACAGCATGCATCAATCAAAAGATTATCGATTAATTTCCAGCCCGCGGTTGGAGCAGTTCTTCCGATCACAAGAACTATACCCGGTGGACTTAACATGGTTCAGGCCTCTACTAATCTATCTCTTTTTTTTTCAAAAATTAACCCGTAATCGTTTCTCAATTAGTGACAAAAGAACACATCCTTGCCCCGTGCCCTTATAACAAAATATATTAACCGTCATTGTACTATATTCATATACCATGGCGGTAAACCAGTCGCAGGTAGATCATATCATCACTGCCGCATCAGAAGATGACCCCGAGGTCAAGCTCCAGAACCTCGAACGGGAAGTCGATCTGATCAAAACCTCCATCAAACGTCTTCTTATGGACATCCGTGAACGGATGAACGAACTGGAAAATCCCTTCACGCTTACTGCAGTCGCGGGCGGTATTCCGGGCCAGACCACTCATCTGCTGATGCCGATGCAGGAGAAGCAAAACGCTCTGCTCTTGAGGCCCGGGAAGCCGCTCTTGATGCACGGGAATCCCAGATGGATGCAAGCAAATCAAAAAATGAAGCAGATAAGATTAAGGCAGATGCATCAAAAGAATCTGAAAAAGTGCCTTTACCCGTAACCCAATATGATACGGAACGAAAAATGCTGGACGAGCAGATGCTCGCTGCATTACGGAACCAGAATATCGCTCCCGCTCATATCAATCATTCTGTAAAATCCGGAATTCTTCCGGTTACCCCGGTAAATGAAAAACTCCGGCTCCAGAAGGTGTATAAACTCTTCAAATGGACCAACCAGTCCGTAAAGAAATACGGGCATGACCGCCTCGAGATTATACTGGGATCCTACCAGGCAATGGGGTATATCACCAAAGAATCCTGTGAGGAAATCCGGGAGATCTCCCGCCTCATGCCGGCAAATCTTGGCGAGGAGCACGAAGTGGGACCGGATGAATTCGTAGCCGAGCTCTATGCATTGAACCGCATCCTTGCCCCGACAGATACATCCCTTGACCGGGATATGATTGAAGTGATGATGGAACAGCGCCAGCAGGATATGCCGGCAAAAGAACGGGCCAGTGATGAACGAATGGATATTTCAGCCATCACCATGAGGGAGCGCTCCTCCCCATCAAAGAGCAAAGAAAATAATGAAGACTGGATGAATCTTCCCGACAGGATATAATCAATGTCTGCCGAGACATTCACCACCGCCATGTTTTTGATTACCGCAGTAATTGCGGCTGGCGTATTGATCAATGCTGTTTTTCCGGTTGTTTATACCATGGCAGGTACATTCCAGTCTGCCACGCATGAATCCGACATGAGACTCCGTACGGATTTCAAGATCGTCACTTCCTTTGCAAACAATACACACGTCAATGTGTGGATGAAAAATGTCGGGACACAAAGAATTCCCAATACCGATATCCTCCGTTCCGATGTTTTTTCCGGCCCGGTTGGAAATTTTGGACGGATATCGGATTGGACATATACCATCTTCGATCTGAATTCGAATAACGACTGGGATCCCGGCGAGACCCTTCAGATAACAGCAAAACCCTCCAACATGCCTTCAAGCGGGAACCTGGTTTATTTCCAGTTTATCCTGCCAAACGGCATATGGCGTTCGAATGAATTTACCGTGAGCTGATGCACCATGGCTGTCGCGGAGATCATTGGAGCAGCGATTGGGGTGATGTTACTTGTGGTAGTGGCATACATGCTTGTCGGAAGTGTACTAACAACTGCTGAAGTGGTCTCAACCGCCCAGAAAGATCTTACCATAACCAGTGAAGTGCGACTGGGAACCAGTATCTCGGTAAATAAATCCGAAGCCGGGATTGCAGGCAATGGACTCAATTTCAGCGTGACAAATACCGGCAATGAGATAATATCTGATTTTAATCATATGGACATCTATACGTGGGATGGATCTGAACCGGAGTACCAACGCTATACCTATAGTACATCCTGCGGCACCGATATGACATGGTGCAAAATAGTGATTGTCCCTGATACCATCCATCCCAACCAGCTTGATCCTGGTGAGACAATGTGGGTTTGGGCAACTTTTTCCAGTGGGAATCCACTCTGGTACCTGGTGTCAACAAGCAATGGCGTTAATGCTCAGACAACAATACTCTGATATCCGAAGGAGAACCTGATGGCAAACATTTCTGATCTGATGGGCGGCGAAGATCGGCATATACTCTCCACAGGTAACAGCGAGCTTGACAAAAAAATTGCAGACGGCCTTCCTCTCGAATCACTCACCCTGATTGAAGGAGAAAATGATACCGGAAAGAGTGTATTAACCCAGCAGATTATCTGGGGCGCAATGAAACAGGGATTTTCTGTCGATCTTTTCACTACGGAAAGTACCACAAAAAGTTTCATCAAACAGATGGAGTCGATGAGTCTCGATATATCCGATTATTTTGCCTGGGGCTATATCAAAGTCTTCCCCCTTCACGTTGTCGGATTTGAATGGAAAAAAGAAGACATGGTCGGTATCCTTGCACATCTCATCACGCACATCCAGCAGAGTAAAGCACAGGTTATCATCATCGATTCGCTTACGCTATTTACTGAATATGCAGCAACGGACGCTATCCTCACCTTCTTTACCAGCTGCAAATCCCTTGTCGATCAAGGCAAAGACAATACTGGTGACACTCCATACCTATGCTTTCGAAGAAGATACCCTTGTGCGGATACGTTCCATCTCCGACGCACACCTGAACATGAAAAAAGCCCTTGTGGGGGACAAGTATGTCATGGTTATGGAAGTGAACAAGGTACGTGGTGCGAGGAAGACCACCGGAAACCTTGTCAGTTTTGAAGTCCATCCCGGCTATGGCATGAAAGTTATCCCCATGAGTTTTGCGAGGGTCTGATATGGGAACCCTGTCGGTTGCCGTTAATCTTCCGTACAAACCCGAAAAGGTTGATTCCGATGTTGATTTTTATAATGACATAGAATCAAGCCCGCTCTACAAAATGCTCCCGGCAAATGCCAAAGAATACGTAAAGGCAAGCCCGCACCTGCTCGAATACCTCCATACCTTTCCCGTAAACACCTATGGCATCCCGCTCTTTTTATCGGAGTTGAAAAAAGATCTCCGCAAAATGGAGGCCCCGAATATCATTTACCCGGTCAATGAGACCACTTTTATCCACATTCTTCCCGATCCTGACGATGTAAGAAATTATTACATTCCCATTGAACCGTCATTCCTCCATAACGTGAACCAGATGATGCCGGTTATCGAAACCAAACTTATCGACATGATTGACGGTCTTGAGGAGGATCCGATCAGCGACAAGGAACGGGCAGAAGTCATAAAAAAGATGCTAGCCCTTGTTACAGTCATTAGACCGAAGGGAATGGACCTTTCGCAGTTCTCCGGGGGCAATCTTCAGCAGCAGGACATGAGATCCAAAATCACGACATTTTTAAAAACTGACTTCACAGCAAAGGACAAAATGAAAAATGTCAAAGCCAAGCACCAGGTGCCGCTGACTCCTGAAGGAAAAGTGATCCTGACTAACGAGGAATACCGGGCAATAGAATACCTGCTTATCCGGGACAAAATCGATATGGGGGTACTCAAACCCTTTCTTTCTGACTCATATATTGAAGATATCTCCTGTGATGGTATCGGACCAATTTTTATTGAGCACAAGATTTTCAAAGGTCTCAAATCAGTCATTGAGTTCACCGTATCAAGCGAACTTGACGAGTTTGTGGTCAAGATGGCAGAAAAGATCAAGCGCCCGATCACCTACCGGAGTCCGATTGTTGACGCCACACTCCCGGATGGTTCCCGTATCAATATCGTGTACGGAACCGCGATCAGCAGGCACGGGAGCAACTTCTCTATCCGTAAAGTAAACGATGTCCCGCTCTCCATCCTCAACATCATTGAGAGTAATGGTCTTGACTATCTTGCAGCTGCCTATATCTGGATATGTGCGGAGTACGGGATGTCACTCTTCGTCAGCGGAGAGACTGCGAGCGGAAAAACAACCCTTTTGAATGCAATTACCGGGTTCATACCTCCGGAAAACAAGATCGTTACCATCGAAGATACCCCGGAACTGAATGTTCCCCACCGTAACTGGATACGGGAAGTTGCACTCGCAAAAGGTAAAGGATCCGGTGGAGGAACCGGTGGCGAAGTGACCATGTTCGATCTGCTCAAGGCTGCCCTTCGTCAGCGCCCCAACCAGATTCTCGTTGGTGAGATCCGTGGTGAAGAGGGAGCGGTGGCATTTGGTGCCATGCAGACCGGTCACCCGGTTATGAGCACATTCCACGCGGCATCGGTGGAAAAACTCATCCAGCGTCTCTGTGGGGATCCGATCAATATCCCCCGCACGTATGTGGATAACTTAAACCTCGTTATCATCCAGAGTGCCGTCAAGCGCCCGGACGGTTCTCTCGTGCGAAGGATGATCAGCTGTAATGAACTGGTGGGATTCAACGCAGAAACGCAAGGATTTACTTTCGTTGAAATGTTCAGCTGGGAACCGGTTTCCGATACATTTGTCTGGAGCGGGAAAGGCAGCTCGTACCTGCTGGAAAACAAGATTGCCACCATGCTGGGAATGCCTGAAAATAAAAAGGCAGAGATCTACCTTGAGGTAGAAAAACGTGCAAAAATTCTCGAGCGCCTGCATAAAGCCGGGTACACCAAGTTCTGGGATCTTTTCCACATGATGACCAAGATTAAGAAACAGGGACTCCTGAAGATTGGTTCCTGAAATGGCTGATGTTCAGCAAGACCAGAAAGATGCGCCGGCAAAAAGAGAGATCCCTTTTGCATCAACTATAGAAAATCTCAAAATTAAAGTTGCCCAGGTTACTGAAGCCAAAAAAATGGGTGCGGATCTGCTCTTTATGATCACGTACATGGCATCCCTGGGTCTTGCCAGTGCCACCCGCCCTGAAATTTTTTCCTATTCGGCCAACCGTACAGAATATATCTCAGCAAAATATATCGGAAAAGTGGATACGCTCGCGAAAAAATGGGGATTTAGTTATTCCGAATCGTTAAGCATTGTAGCCGAACGAGTGAATAACATCATTCTCAAAAGTATGCTCAACCGGTATTCAAATGCGATTGAATCCGGTGTTCCTGATGACGATTTCTTAAAAAACGAGCTCTCAACGGTACGAACCGTGTACCGGAGCCAGATCGAACAGGGACTCGAGATGCTCAAGAAATGGGGAGATGCCTATATCGCCATGCTCCTTTCGGGAACGGTCATTGCCGTCGTCATGATGATCTCCATCGCCATCTATGCCCCGGCCGGAATCCAGGGTACTTTGAATATTGCCTATGGAATCATTCTGGCCATTTCTGTCAGCGGAAATATCCTCATGTACTCATCGGTGCCGGATGATCCAAAATCCCATGGTCTTACAACACGGGCATCGAAAGAACAGGAGACTATTCATGCCATGGAAAGGATCATCGTTCCTCTCACCATTGTTGCCGTCATCGTACTGGTACTGCTCGGAATTCATGCCGGATTGATTTTTCTTCTGGTAGGAATCCTCATGGCACCCCTTGGCATCATCGGTTTTATTGATGATACCAATATTACCCTGCTCGATGCAGATTTTTCGACATTTATCCGGAGTCTCGGGTCTGTCATGGGTGGACAGGGAACGACAGCAGTATATGCGCTGGGTACCATCGATCGGAAATCACTACCCGCACTTGAGCCTTTGATCAACTCCGTATATTCTAAAATGAACCTTGGTCTGGATGACAAACAGGTATGGAGCAGGTTCATCGGGGAATCGGGAAGCAATCTCATCTACAAGTACTTAAATATCTATCTTGATACCGTCACGCTGGGTGGCCCTCCGGAACCTATCGGCACCGTCGTGGGATCTTCGGTACTTGAACAGACACTCCTGAGAGAAAAGAAAGATATGCACGCGAAAAGTTTTTTCGTGCTCCTTATTCCCATGCATATCGCAATGGTAGGAATTTTTGTTGCACTCTACCAGATCATGGTAGTTCTGACAGGATCCGTTGCAACAATGATGGCGCAGTTCGAGGCATCAACAGCTGCCGCAAGCGGTTCAAGCGCCGGTGGCGTCTCATCGGGTTCAGCGCTTGGCGGAATGACCATGCTTTCTAACTTCCCGGAAGGGGAGATGATGACTTTTGTTGTCATAATTCTTACCATCATTACCGTATCCAATATCTTCGCTGCACGGATTGTCGGAGGAGGTGATCGGTATATGTATTATTTCTACACAGCAATATTCTGTACATGCACCGGACTCGTCTTACTCCTTGCACCCATCGGCGTAGGTATGTTCTTCAGCCCGGAGGCACTTACGAACATGGGACAGGGAATGGGAGGATAAAAGATCCACTATGAAAGATAGTCTCCGCAGGCCCATCCTCTTTGCAGTTATTGTTATCACAGGATCTGTCCTGATCCTTTTCGATATCCCCCTCATCATTATGATCCCCATAATCCTGATTGTGGGTTTCCTCATCCTCCTCATTCTCGGTGCAATCACCATCGCAGAGATTAAAAATGCCCTTCTGAACCTGAAACCGGCTAACTTAAAAAAGATCGGTATAATCAAAAAACTCGATGAGATGAAATTTTTTGAAAAATCCACTCCTGTCACGAAGGATAAAATACAACCGGTTAAAGCCGGGGCGAAACAACCCGTAAAAGGGGAAGATAAGAAGAAGGGTATTGGCCTGCACCTCACTTCGTTTGTATCTTCCATCAAATCACTCGGGACATTGATCAAAGAACGCAATAAGCGCGGGCAGAATGTTGAAGATATCAATAAGCAGCTTGACAGAACAATCCATGAAAAAGTTGAGAAAAGTTCGGCCCTTGCAAGCGCCGGAAATGTCGCAGAGACTTCAATGACCTCATCATCCGGTGGCTCAGGGACTCCGGCATACAGTACGACAAAAGATCAGGATCCTTTCCTGTCCCTTTCCGAGGATGAATTTGATTTGGGACTCCTCGATTCGCTTGATGATGCTGCTTCCATGGCATCAACACCGGGAACTTCAGGTAGTTCTTCACCTTCGCTTCCCGACAAGAACCCACTCGATATCAATGAGCCGGACATCCCCTTACCCTCACTGGATCTTGACGGGGAAGCCGGGAATATTCTTAAGGATAATGCCCAGGGACTTGAAGAATTCAGCGGACTTGAGGGTGGTGACGCATTTGATACGGACTTTGGGGATCTCGAAAACCTGAGTCTGGATGATGTTGATCTGGAACTCGATGCAGAAGAAAACCTCCCACAATCACCCTCAACTCCATCAGAACCTGCACCGATTCCTGATGTTGCATCACCGGAACCTCCTAAAAGCGATGGGAAATCTGCATGGATCAAATCAGATGCTCCCAAAGATACCAGTCAACCCGAAGACCAGGCATCAACCCAATCTGAAATGGCTTCATTTGCCGGGGGCAGCGATGGTGATGCAGATCTCTTAAGTTCACTTGCGGCTGACGTAAAGCATGTCAAAAAAGAAAAAGATATCAGTCTTTTGCGCGATTTAAAAGATTTCAAAGCCCCTGCTGCGGATATTGAAAACGAACTCAATGAAATATACACCCGGATGAATGTGATCACGGGTACGCCGAAAAAAGAACCTTCACTCAAGAAGGAATAAAATAAACCCTAGTATTGCACACAGATAAAACAGATTATTCCATACCCCCTATTACCATAGATTATCCGATGTCCCATGAAAGAAGTTACCGGTAAAAATTGAGTTCAATAAAGAATGGATTGTCGCCAAACTGGGTGTTGGCGAAGATCGCATGATACTCCCGGCGCCGATCAATAAGGAGATCCTCTATAAGTCCATAGCTGATGTATCTGAAAAGAAAAATGTTCTCATTATTACCATAAAAACGGATACTGAAACAGTTTATAAAATACTGTCCGTTGAAAAAGTGCTCCAGATTTTAAAGAAACTTATTCTCGCTTCCTGCAATGCCTACCGGCTCATGGCGTATCTTCATGTCACCTGCTATCCGGGGAGGGGTGATGGTGCAGGAAGCCCAGTGGGAGAAGGGGAGTGTTGTTGTTGTCAAGAGCGGCATCTGGTTCGTCGGCGCTGCA
Organism: uncultured Methanomicrobiales archaeon; assembly: GCA_963732285.1. GTDB lineage: Archaea > Halobacteriota > Methanomicrobia > Methanomicrobiales > Methanospirillaceae > Methanoregula. The sequence goes on from CAVSYT010000004.1 coordinate 106,673, forward strand.
AAACAGATCTGTGTGCCCATCAATGACGTTGCAGCCATTGAGCTCACCAAACGGGATATTCAGGGAAAACCTACCGATGTTGTAAAAATCGATCATCTGGAATCCGGAGAAGTGGTTTCAAGTCTCGTGCTCTGCCCTCTTTCTACCCTGCAGGTCCTTTACAATTTCCTTAAAGATACCACAAAAGGCATGGATATGAAAGGAACTGAACTGGATGGCATTGACCAGCAGGTTGCCATGCTTGTGTACTCCGGAATGGACTCCCATGCCATAGAGAATATGCTCAACATACCCCACAAACAACTCGACCAGATTTATGATAAGATATTATCACTGGGAATTGCAGAAGTGGTCGTTATCCGGAGAGAGATCCAGCTTACAACAAAAGGCGTACGATATATTTCAGATGCCACCAAATCCCAAACAAATTAATATTTTCCCTTTTTTTTTACCAATACCTCTTTATGCAATGATCTCACTAACAATAATTCGATCGTCAATGGGAAAAATTTTGATCGTGGATGATACGCTCTTCATGCGAACCCTTATTAAAAATATTTTATTTACCGGCGGGCATACGATCGCCGGTGAAGCCGGGGATGGCGAAGAAGCGATAGCAAAATACAAGGAATTGAAACCGGATCTCGTCACCATGGATGTCGTGATGCCTAAAATGAACGGGATTGAAGCATTAAAGGGCATAAAAGCAATTGATCCCGCAGCAAAGGTCATCATGTGTACGGCTGTCGGTCAGGAACAGATGGTCAAACTCGCAATAAAAAGTGGTGCCAAAGGGTACATCATCAAACCTTTCCAGGCACCCAAGGTTCTTGAGGAAATCAAAAACGTTCTGGCGTCCTGATTATGGTCAAAGTACTTATCATCGATGATTCCGTGTTTATGCGGACTATCATCCGGGATATGCTGACAAAAGATACATCTATAGAAATTGTGGGGACGGCAACCAATGGTGTCGAAGCGTTAGAGAAGATCCAGAGTCTCTCACCGGATCTTATTACGCTGGATATCGAAATGCCCACAATGAATGGGATTGAAGTTTTAAAAGAACTCGAAAAACGATTAAAGCGCCCAAAAATACTGATGCTGAGCACCCTGACTTCAAAGGATGCGGATTTGACTCATCAGGCAATACGGCTTGGCGCTGATGATTTTATGCTCAAACCAAAGGATATTCCCCATGTGCGGGAGATTGGGCAGGAACTGATCGATAAAGTCAAACATCTCATGACCCTGCCTTCAAAAGCAGTTGTCAGAAAAAAATCTGCAACAACCGGCCCTGCTGATCGGGTAGTCCTCATTGGTTCATCTGCCGGTGGCCCTCCAATGCTCGATACCCTCCTTGCCGAGCTTCCTGCAGATCTTCCGGCCGGTGTGATCGTGACCCAGCATATGCCCCCGGGCTTTACTGCACCCCTTGCAGAACGGTTCAACCGTATCTCTCCTATCCCGGTCAAGGAAACCGAAACCGGGGATTCCATACAGACCGGAAGGATTCTTCTCTCAAAAGCGGGTGTGCATACGGTTGTGAGCGGTGAATTATCAGAAAACAATAAAAAAACCGGGCGCATCATCCACACAAACTCTCCCCCGCTTCATGGGGTCAGACCAGCAGTTGACAAAACATTTGAATCTGCAGTTACCGTGTACGGAAAAAACATTATTTCCGTAACATTAAGCGGCATGGGAAATGATGCCGGTGCAGGAGCTTTGGCAATAAAAGAAGCGGGTGGAAAAAACTTCATCTGTGCGGAGAAAGACTGCCTGGTCTATGGCATGCCACGATCCGTAATAAAATATAATGCCGTCAACCAGGTTCTGCCATTAAGAAAACTTGCCAAAGAAATTGAAAAAGCAGTGCGTGAAATGGAGGGCATCGATGTCTGAATTTGAAGCATACCGGGGCCTGTTCGTTGCAGAATCCCGGGAAAATCACGAGAATCTGGTTAAAAACCTGTTAATCCTGGAAAAAGGCGGCAGCCAGACGGCTATTGATGAGATATTCCGTTCCATCCATACGCTCAAAGGAGCCTCTGCATCCATGGGATTTTCAGAAATGGAGCGACTCTGCCATACCATGGAAGATGTCTTTCAGCTCATACGCAGCGGGGGCGCAGTAATCAGTGAAGATCTGGGCAACATCCTCCTTGCGAGTTCAGATAGTATCGAACTCATGCTTGACGATGTTGAAGGAGGGGGAGATTCTTCATCTGTCAATCCTGACGAACAGGTAAAAGCCTTAAAACAATGGCTTACCCGGGGTCCCGTCAAACTAAAAGATGAGGGCACCCGGCCTGCCGACAAACCATCTCAGGAACCTGCAGAAAAATTCACGGAAATGGTTGATGAAACCGGTCGACCCCGGTATGAAATAAAAATCAGGGTTGCCGATGACTGTATGATGAAAGATATCCGTGCACTGCTTGCAATTGGAAATCTTGAGTCCCTTGGCACAATCCTGTCAATAAGCCCGTCCCGCGAAGATATTGATGAAGGAAAATTCGATGGATCACTGGTATTGGAGATCGCAAGCGACGTTGGCGAGGATGCCCTGAAAACCGCAGCAACAGGTACTGATATCGCCTCTGTCGATATTGCACCTGCACAACAAAGGGCAGAACCGGTTTTATCACCTGTTGCACCCCCGGGCATAAAACCTGTGGAATCCGATAAGAAACAACAACCTGCAGGCCCGGACAAAAACCGGGAGGTAAAACACCTCAGGGTCGATATCGCCCAGCTCGATCATATCATGAATCTTGTTGAAGATCTGGTCATCAATCGCGGCAGGCTCAAACAGATCGCTGAACAGAACAAGATCAAGGAACTGGATGAAGCAATCGGCACGGTAGAACGGTCCGTATCCGATCTCCAGAACCTGATGATGAACATCCGCATGATTCCCTTAAACCAGATCTTCAATCGCCTTCCAAGGGTAGTCCGGGATGTTGCCCAGTATGATGGGAAAGAAGTGGATTTTATCATCGAAGGAGGTGAGACCGAACTTGACCGGAGCGTCATGGACGGGCTCAATGATCCACTCCTCCACTTAATCAGGAATGCGGTAAATCACGGGATTGAAGCACCCGATACCCGGGAAAAATCCGGAAAACCCCGCAAAGGTTCTGTCAGACTCTCCGCTCACCGTGACCGGGATAATGTAATCATCGAACTTACCGATGATGGTGGCGGAATCAATGTTGAGAAGGTCAAATCCAAGGCTGTTGAGAAAGGCCTGATCACTCAGGACATTGCTGAGACCCTGACCACCGAACAGGCTGTCGATCTCCTGTTCCAGCCGGGATTCTCTACAGCGGATAAGATCTCAGACATCAGCGGACGGGGAGTGGGACTTGACGTTGTAAAACGATCCATTGAAGCATTAAAAGGATCCATCCGTGTCGAAACAACGCCAGGTAAAGGGAGCCGGTTTGAATTACTGCTCCCGCCCACAATGGCCATTGTCGATGTCATGATAGTACGGATCAACAAGAGGAGACTTGCGATTCCCATCAGCAGTATCGTAGAAGTCGCGAATTTCAAGAATTGTTTAACGCACCGGATTGGCGAAAGTAATGCAATCCTCCTGCGGGACGAAGTACTTGAGATATTCTTGCTTGACGATATGATGGGAAAATCGGATGAGCGGGAAATTCTTATTGTTGTGCAGTACCTTAAACGAAAGTGTTGTATTGCCGTTGACCTTGTCGAAGGAAAGCAGGAAGTTGTAGTAAAACCTTTGAGCAGCATAATCGGCAATACCCGGGGAATCAGCGGGATTACCATTCTTGGTGATGGTGAAGTAGTACCAGTGCTTGATGTAAATACCATGGTGTAGGTGAATGAAATGAAATTATCAGCAGTGCAGGCAGATGCAATTCAGGAACTGGGAAATATTGGTGCTGCCCATGCAGCAACAACGTTATCCCAGATGCTCTCGAGTCCGATATCGATGAGCGTCCCGGCAATCAAAACCATAGATCTTGCCGATCTTGGAAACCATATTGGCGATGAATCAGCCGCAATGGTTGTATTCGAACTCCAGGGAGAAATCCCGCATGGCGGGTATATTATTTTTTATATCACCAAAGAGTCGGCAATACGATTGACAAACACCATGCTGGGAATGACTGAGATGGATCGTGAATTTACTGAGATGGACCAGAGTGCTCTTCTCGAGGTAGGTAACATCATGGTCTCTGCTTTCCTTGATGCCACGGCAGAACTTCTGGGTTTTATCATGCTCCCCTCTCCTCCCGCACTCAGTATTGATATGGCCCATGCTGCTATGGAGTCGCTTATTGCCCAGTTAGGCGAGGAAGTGGATGAGGTTTTACTCTTCTCAACAGAGCTTATCTGTGAAGAGCATAAGGTTGACAGTGATATTATCATGCTGCCTGAGGTTAGTACATTAAAACGAATTACTCGATCTTCTTGAACAGATGATGCAGGCCACTTAAAAAAACCTGTGAATTGCTATGCCCGAACCCAGTACCCTGCAGACAGCGATGATTGGCATCGGGGAATACCGTGTCGGCTCCTTTCCCATGATGACTATCGGACTGGGCTCCTGTATCGGGCTGACCCTGTATGATACCCAGAACAAAACAGGTGCCATGGTCCATATCATGCTGCCTGAGAGTGGCGGCAGGACAGATCGCCCGGGAAAATATGCTGATACTGCAATTCCCCTGCTCTTAAACGAACTCGATAAGGTCGGGAGCAGCAAACGCTCCCTCATTGCAAAAATTGCCGGTGGTGCATGTATGTTTGAGTATTTCGGCACCAATCTCAATATCGGCGAACGAAATACGGAGAAAGTTCGGACACTATTAAAAGATCAGGGTATTAAGTTATCTGGTGAGGATGTTGGTGGAAAGGTTGGACGATCGGTCACCTTCTTTCCCGCAAATGGCGGAAAAGTCTCTATCCGGAGAGCTGATGGCGTTACGAGCGAGATATGAAATCGCACTAATTCTGATCATTTTTCTCATTTTTTTCCCGGTGAGTGCACTCCCTCCGGATGAAATTTCATTATCCGGTGAACCGGTAGCAACCGGTTCGCAGACACCCCCTTATACCATCACGCTGTTCATTCCTACAGTAAACCAGGTCCACTCTGACCAGATCAAGGACCAGATAAATGTCCCAAACGGCGATATCCTTATTGCAACTTCATTCGGGTTATCCATGTTCAACGGGACATGGAGTACCCGTCATATCAATCGTGACAATATTTCCCAGGGATTAATGGATGATTATGTCACAGCAATTGAGCTCGACAACAAGGGAAATTTATGGATCGGGTATTCCGGGGGCATCCAGATCTATAACGGTGCCTATTACCAGGTAATCCGTGATCAGCAACTGCTCAAGTCTACCCAGGTACGTGATCTCCAGCGATGGAACGATGATATGTGGGTTGCAACCGGAAATGCCGGCGTTCACCGCTTCCATAATGGTGAATGGACATGGTTCCAGCCAATGACAAAGACCGGGCCGGGTTTTTATGAGATTGACAGCATGGCCCTTGATACCGTAAGCAATTCACTGTTGATTGCAACAGAAAATGAAGGTCTGTGGATTATACGTGCGCAGGAAGATCCCATCCGGTTTGAGATGCTGGCAGGTAACGATGACCCTGCCGGGCAGATGCAGCATGTGCAACGAGACCCGCTGGGAGGGGTCTATTTCTTCAATCCTGAAAAGATCATTCACTATGATACGGTAACAGGCTTTAAGGACATCCTGACGACCGGTGATCTGACGCAGGAACAAATTACCATTAATGATATTGCTGCAGGATCCGATGGCAATCTCAACATAGCAACCGATGACGGGATCTATATCTGGCGTGATGGCAGGGTATACCGCAACCTGAACCGCTTTGAAGGGATTGGCACATCCGATATTGTCAGAACAATAAATGTAGATGGAAAAAACAGGGTCTGGTTTGCAACACAGGGATATGTTGGTTATTACATTGACAATACAAATCCTGAAAAACACCTGCAGATTGAACTGGTTACCCCGACTCCATCACTGATTCCTGTGATAACCGTTAATGTCACGGCCACCCCGGCCGAACCATTGAACGATACGGAAATCAGCCCGTTCTTAGATTATTCATCCATTATGAACATATTTTCGCGAATCACCGATCCAATCGCACGTGCCATCAGTGCCATTACACAAAAATTTGGAGTGAATATCTTTTCCTGACCACGGGGCTCTGTTGAAACGCACATGAACGGGAGTTCGCTCCCTGACAATGAAAATCCATGATATTGCGATGGTTCCCTGCCTCAGGGCCTCTCCGAGGCACGGCAGGGCATGGAGGTTTCAGTAAATTTCCGTCATTGATCCGCCGCGGGGGCGCCCCGTCGGGGGCGGCGGGGTTTATCATAATGGTAAATGATGTTTGTTTTTCAATATTTCCTGAACCAATCTGATTTTTATGGGAAACCCTCTAAAAAAAAGAGGGGGTCACCCTCTAAGCAGCCGAAAAGAAGAAGCGAATCGCTGGAAAAAAAGGATTTCAACAGAGCCGACCCGGCATAAAATCTTCCGATAATACCACGTTAATCAATTATTTTGACGCCTCATGAGGATTTGGCAACGCCGCCACCTCTGCCGCTGTTACAATCCCCATAGAGCGATAGATACGCACACGGTTTTTACAGGACGAAAAAAGATGTGTTGGCAGGAGGACCATAGGAGCTTTTTCATTTCAATTTTTGTTATGAAAAATTTAAAAAAAATCGTTAGATGAATAAAAAAATCAGGGGCTGTATTATCACGTTACCCTAAATTTTTTTACTTAATTCTTCAGTACAATACAGGTCTATAGAATCGATAAGAGCTTTTTTGGCGTGTTTCACCCGTGTTTCATTATCAGAAAAGAAATCTGCTGCAATATACCGGATTGCTGTGACATAATACTTATAATGCGGGAATTCGCGTTCAAACTCCGTTATCTTACTCATAGCCGCTTTTTTGTCCAGGTTCAGCAGGTCAAAAGTTAAATCAAACAGTTCGACAATGGAAGCGGGCATACCTTTTGTTGTGGCCAGTTTTCTGAAATTCAGGTAGGTGATCTTCTTTGTCAGGAGAAGCGATAACTTCAAACCGAGATAGATGGGTTCAAGATCCTGGGGATACTGTTTGATTAACTGGTTCACAACACCGGCTGCACCTGCAGCATCACGGTTTTCGAGCTTGAAGTAATACATCTCCCGTAAAAAGACCATGTCGGAATAGAATCGCTCAGAACCGATCTCCAGCAGGCGTTTTTTCATCTCGATGTTATCCGTATCAGTGGCGTTTTTCAATCCCACTTCTATGAACCATTTTTCGCTCGGGAACCACTCGAGTCCCAGAAATACCATCTGCCAGAAAATTTTTTCCAGAAATGCCGGGTCATCAATATCCAGCTGTTTTAATGAATTTACCGGAGGCATTACCCGGGCAAGGTTAAGCAGGGTTTCACGTGCAAAAAGTTCCATCTCACCGGGACGCAGATTTCTCTGCATCTCCTCATCTTTTTTAAATTCCCGTAACGAGAGCGCGTAATGGCAATGGGCAACAGCCATTCCAACCTTTGCATCAAGTTCCTCGTATTTTTTCAGGAAATCCAGGGCATGACCATAGTCCCCGTTTTTCAGGAGTTTCAGGCCGACAACGAGGTTAACGCCCTGATCGGCATTTTTCATCTTCTTTAAGCGAACGGCATTGAGAATGACTTTTCGGATATATTCAAAATCATTGGCATTTGAACTTGCATCAAGCACTTTAAAGGTGATACTGTCGACAAAATCATCATAGGACTCATCGGAAATATCGGGAAACGATTTTTCCAGGGCCGAGATCATCTGCCCGAAAAAGACCGGGAGATTTTCATCTACTTTTGCCGTATGACGTTCAATATAACCGGAAAAATCTTTTTTCAGCAGGTTCAGCTTGTCATAGACAATCGCATCGGTAAGCTGTTCTCCCCGCATATGGGGAAAAGTTGCATGTCCCGGTATTAAAAGGTATATCAGACGAAGTTACTCTTCATCTGCGGTATAATAATAAAATTCACCGGATGTTTTCTGTTCCCGGTCAAGAAAGGAATCGGGTTTGTTGATCCGGGGCCTTCCGCTCTGGTCTCTCCGGAACGTGACATCCAGCTCATCGAGGAACCGGTTCATGCCGTCCCGCATCTTAAAAGGCCCTGCTGCCGTGCCGGAGATACCCGGTTCTCCTTCAAAGACTAGGATCCGCTCGCTGATCATATCGATTAGGTAGATGTCGTGGTCGATCACCATGATACCGACCTCTTTTCCTTCGGCATGGTGCTTGATCATCCGGGTGACCTTGACCCGCTGTTCGACATCGAGGTGTGCACTGGGTTCATCGAGGATATAGAGATCCGCATCCCGCGAGAGGCAGCCGGCAATCGCGACCCGCTGGAGTTCTCCGCCACTGAGGCGAATCGACCGGGGACTGGAGGATGGGCTCAAGCGAGAGCGGTTCAAGGATCTCGTGCTGGTAGTAGGAAGTGTCGAATTTTGTTGTGCACCCCCGCAGGTACATTTCCACACTGTCTGAAGTGTCTGCCTTGATGTACTGGGGTTTATAGGAGATACGGAGGGTTGTTTCCATCTTGCCCGTTGTCGGGGTTTCCACACCGGCAAGGAGTTTTGCAAACGTGCTCTTCCCCATACCGTTTGCACCGACAACCCCCAGCACTTCCCCGCTCTTGATCGTGCCGCCGGAGACCGTCAGATGGAAGGATTCGTATTCCTTGGTCATTGCCGGGATTACGAAGAGATCCTCCCGGTTGGATCCTTTGTCATGCGCCCGCTTCTCAAAGACTACCTGGGTGTTGCGGAACCGGACATTCTCTTCGGTTAAGAATCCTTCAAGGTACTGGTTGATACCTACCCGGACTCCTTTGGGACGGGTGATGATACCAAAGACTGCCGGTTTGCCGTACCCGACATGAACGGTATCGGCAAGCATGTCGAGGATTGCCAGATCGTGCTCAACGACAACGACCGGGCGCTCGTGCCGCCAGTTCCCGGATCAGTTTTGCAGCCGCAATCCGCTGGTAGATATCCAGAAACGGGGTGATCTCATCGAGGAAATAGAGATCGGCTTCCCGGGCAAGGCAGGCAGCGATTGCCACCCGCTGGAGTTCTCCGCCACTCAGCGTGCTGATCTCATGGTCGAGGATTGCATCGAGTTTAAGTACCGGGAGCATCTCGGCCAACTTACCGCGTTCATCGGTTTTCTGGAGAAGCGCACGAACCGTGCCGGAGAACACTTTCGGGATATAATCGATATACTGGGGTTTTGACGCAATCTTTAAGCTCTTTTTTGAGACGGTCTGGAGATAATCGAAGAGTTCGGTACCGGTGTACCGTTTCAGGATCTCCTCCCATGCAACTTCGGTGTCGAAATTGCCGAGGTTCGGGCGGAGCTGACCGGAAAGAATCTTGACTGCGGTACTTTTCCCGATACCGTTTGCACCAAGGATACCGGTGACTTTTCCTTCAACAGGAGTCGGGAGACCATAGAGCGCAAACCCGTTCTTCCCGTACCGGTGGGTCGGGTGCTCAAGTTCTTCGGGAAGGCTGACGATATCGATCGCATCAAACGGGCATTTCTTTATGCAGATGCCGCATCCGACACAGAGTTCTTCTGATATGACTGCCTTGCCTTCTTCACCGATGATAACGGTTTCGTCGCCTGTCCGTACACGGGGACAATAGATGATGCACTCGGTACCGCACTTTTTTGCGTGGCATCGGTCTTTATGGACAATCGCAATTCTCATGGGAATCAAAAACGATGGGGGTTATTTCGGCATTGCAGTCAGCAGGATGTGTCCAGGACATGAACCAGAAGGCAAAGGTCATGAATCCCTGGTAGAACCAGTCTTTTGCCTCCGAGTTTTCCGGTATCCATACCCATCAGCATGAAGATGTGTTTCTGGACAACGATTCCTGCAAGCATTAGCATGAATGCAAGGAGCCCGGAATCGGTGCTGTAGGATATGCTGATATAGTATGATAGTCCGCCAACAAAGATACCAATAAGACAGGCAACCACCGTCCGCTTGATGCGTTCGATATGTTCGGCCTGTTTATCCGCCTTGGTCTTCTGCTTTTTGGTCTGGACTGGTTTTTCTTCTATAATCTCTTCGCTCATCCCGTCACACCAGTAGTCTTATTTTTTAGTGCGCAAGCCATATGTAATTTGGTATAAACACATGGCGTCCGAACAGGGTATGAGCGGAATCGACGTTAAGGCAATGACGTCTGAATTATGTGAAAGCTGCCGCTCTGGATCGACAAGGTCTACCAGTTCGACTCCCGGTACACTGGGCATCCGGCTCAACGGGGAGAACAAGGCCCGGAACCTGCTGCTCATCGAGTCCGGCAGGAGAACCCACCTGGTGAAAGAATTTCCCGCGCCCCCAAAAAATCCGCCCCAGTATGCAATGCTCCTGCGCAAGTATTTGTCCGGTGGAAAGGTGCTTGCGATCCACCAGCACGGGCTGGAGCGCATCCTGATCTTCGATATCGGCAAAGGTACCACGGTATACCGGCTTATCATTGAACTCTTTGATGAAGGAAACGTGATACTGACCAATGAAGAATACAAAATTGTAAAACCGCTCCGGCATCACCGGTTCAAGGAACGTGAAATTGTTCCCAATGCTGTGTACGAGCTGACAGCCATTGATCCCACGGCATCATTAGAGAACCTTACTGCGGTGCTTAAGAGCGAAGAGCGGGATCTTGTGCGTGCCCTTGCAATGGGATGCATGCTGGGCGGTGCTTATGCCGAGTATATCTGCCAGAAAGCCGGGCTGGAAAAGACGATGCCTGCAGCATCTGCGGATCCGAATCTCCTTTTTACTGCGATACAGGAATTTTTTGACCAGGTGCTGCACGCACGTACACCGGTTATATCAGCAAAACATTGTGAATCAGTTGACATCCGGGGCGATACTGACCAGAAGACATTTTTGAGTTTTTCTGAGGCACTGGAAGCATTCTATCCATTAACCAAGAAAGAGAAGGCAACAAAAGCGGCAAAACCCAGATTTTCCAAAGAAGAGCGGATCAGGAAATACCAGGAATCGGCAATAAAAAAATTCGATGAAAAAGTTGCAAAAACCGAAGAGGTTGTTGCTGCAATTTATGAAAATTACCAGTTTATTTCACAACTGATCACATCCCTCGATGCAGCCAGTAAACAACTCTCGTGGCAGGAGATCGAACGACACCTGAAAGGTGCATCCTCCCCTGATGCCAAAAAGATCACGGCATTTTATCCTGATGAAGCGGCAGTTGAGGTAGATATCGGCAAACGGGTAAAAATCTATGTTCACGAGGGTATCGAACAGAATGCCGGCCGCTATTATGATGTCATAAAAAAATTCAGGAAGAAAAAGACCGGCGCACTCGCGGCTATGAAGAACGTTGTCGTCAAAAAGAAAGAGCAGCGACGCGATTTCATCCCCTTAAAGAAACTCTGGTATCACCGCTTCCGCTGGTTTATCACCAGCGATGGCATTGTCGTTCTCGGCGGGCGCGATGCCTCGCAGAACGAGGAACTGGTCAAGAAATACATGGCCGGTGGCGATCTGTTCGTGCATGCTGATGTCCATGGCGCAAGTGTCGTCATTGTCAAGGGCAAAACAGAGCATATGGACGAGGTTGCCCAGTTTGCGGCCTCGTATTCCGGTGCATGGCGGAGCGGTCATTTCTCCGCGGATGTCTTCAGTGTCCTTCCCCCGCAGGTTAGTAAGACTCCTGAATCCGGGGAATTTGTCTCACGAGGTTCATTCATCGTGAGAGGTGAGCGCACCTGGTACCGGAATGTACCGCTCTCGGTAGGTATCGGCCTCATGCTTGAACCGAATACGGCCGTAATCGGGGGTCCGCCTTCCGTTATCCGGCCAAAATGCAAGGCATTTAGCGAGCTCAGCCCGGCCAGTTCGAACCGAATGATATTGCAAAGAAGGTGCTCCGGCTCCTGAAAGGAAAGATCTCTGAAGAAGAGGAAAAGGTGTTAAAAGGTATCCTGAATACCGATACGGTTGCAGCATTCGTCCCTCCCGGCGGTTCAGATATTGTAGGTCAGCATGAAGGCTGATTGTGAGGACCTGAAGAACAACAATGGCGAGATCCGGTTGTTTCCGGAAAGTGTTGACGATCTCTGGCACCTCCAGCACCTGGTGGCACCCGGAGATCTCGTATTTGCTACTACCTTCCGGAGTGTGGATACCGCAAGTGACAAAATCCGCCCGGAAAAAGTAGAGAAACGTCCGGTCAGACTCGGCGTCCGGATTGAGCGGGTGGAGTTTTCGGAACATGGTATCCGCCTCCGGCTCAGCGGGGTGATTGAACACGGGATTGACATCGGAGCATATCATACGATCAATGTCGAGACGGGTTTTGAGATCTCGGTCATCAAGCAGTGGCGTCCCCATGAGCTGGAGCGGATCGACCGGGCAGTAAAGTCATCGGCTTTCAGCCTGATCCATATCCTTACAATCGAAGAGGGAGAAGCCGAACTCTTCCGTCTCCGGCAATACGGCCCGGAGAGCGTAGTGACCTTTTCAGCCGGGAGCGGGAAAGGGGGAGAATCGGACAACCGCCCGGCATTTTTTGAACAGGTGCTTGCCCCACTCACCGCCATTGACGGACCGTTGATTATCGCGGGCCCCGGGTTTATCAAGGACGATTTTATCAAACATGCCAAAAACCGGGGCAGCCCGGTGGCAGAGAAAGCAATCAGTGTCGAGACACGACGCATCGGGCGGGGCGCTGTCCAGGATGTGATTGGCAAAGGTGCGCTTGAAAAACTGATCGATGATCTCCAGCTTTCGCGCGAAGTGAAGTTCATGGATGAGGTGCTCTGCCGGATTGCCCAGGACGGGGCTGTTGAGTATGGGCGGCAGGAAGTCCAGGATGCAATCGGGTACGGAGCTGCCGAGCAGGTGCTGGTAGCCGATACGCTGCTGCGGGATCCTGAAATCATGGCGCTCATCGAGAAGGCTGAGGCAATGCGGGCAACGGTTGTTGTGCTCTCCTCCAGTTTTGAACCCGGGGAGCGACTGGTAGCGCTGGGCGGGATTGCGGCACTGCTCCGGTATAAGATGGCGTAATCCGGATTTTACATTTCCGGCCGGGTTGAAACAGGCATGAACAGGGGTTCACTCCAAAACAATGAAAATCCATAATATTGCGAGGGTCCCCTGCCTCAGGGCATCTCCGATGCACGGCAGGGCAAGGAAGTTTCAGTAAATTTTCGTCATTGATCCGCCGCGGGGGCGCCCCTTCGGGGGCGGCGGCTCAATCCTAAGGGGGTTTGGGGTGAAGCCCCATTAACTCACTGTATCAAATAATCTGATTTTCATGGGAAACCCTGCAGAAAAAACAAGGAGTCGCCCTCAGGCTCTCCAGCACATCGTGCTTTTTGTTCCCGCCGTCCGGGCATTCCCCACTATTGCGATAACTCTCATATGATGAAAACTTGGGGGTCAGGAGGATACTCCCCTTGTATTGCTTCCCCCTCTGGGGAGAGAGGTGGTCACCCTCATAGCAGCCGCAAGAGAACCTGTAAAATTGATAGGAAGAGGGTTTCAATAGCACCAAATTTACTAAAATAAATGGGTTTTAACTATTTATTGAAAAACCATTGGTCAATGTGCCGGTGGTACCATCAGTGTTTGTAAGAACAAGGTTCCATGCTCCGAACGATCCCGTGGGAATCGAGAAGAAACATTGCATCGTCGTCTCACTGGAGCGCGAAACGGTCGATGCAGGAATATCAGCATATCCGTTCCGGGTCAGCTTGCCGGTAATGCCATCCTTGAAATTGGCGCCATAGATGATTACCTGTTTGTAATCCCCGGAAAAAGCGGAGGTGGGATCTATGGAATTAATGGTGATACCTCCCGTTGTGGATGTGGTGGTAGTTGCAGTTGCTGCTGTATTCACGCGAACGGTAAAGACGTTACTGTACCGGGTTGACTGCCCATCCGGATTCGTGACAATAATATCCCAGATTCCCACGGTGGCATCTGAGGGTAGCGATAGGGTACAGGAAATATGCGCATCAGACAGGACATTGATATTTGTCGCAGAGATATTCTCACTGCCGAACCGTGCAAGTTGGACCGAGGCACCGCTCTGGAACCCCTCGCCCTGAAGATCCGTAACGGTTACGGATGTTCCAACCTGACCATTGTCCGGTACAATGTCTTTGACCCGGGGTTGCATGGCAATTGGGGTCGTTGTGACGGGTGTCGAAGTTGTTGTTACCGCGCCAGGGTTTGTCGTTGCAGTGACCATTGGTTTTCCTAAAGAAACCTGGGACAGGTCTACATGAGTAATTTTAACCGAGTAGACTTTCTCAAATCCGGCGCGGGGAAGGGTCACGGTCGATGAATCAATACGGTATCCCCAGCTCCCGTCATTGTTCCGGTTGATAAATGCCCGTTCATAGGAATCAGATCCGGCATCGTACCTGATAATGAGATACCCTGTTTCTGCGCTGGCCTGGGGACTCCTGACAATATCTCCTGCAGTGTAAAGAGCGGCATCTGAAGAGGTTGTCGCTGTTGCGGACGGTTGTGCTGCCGTTGTATCTGCGGGTGCAGAATCCGTGCAGCCGGCAATGAGTACACCGGGAACAAGAAGGACCAGAATGGCAATGACTAAACCTGATATCCTGTTCATGATGCATTATTTCGCCCGGATACTATTAAAAAAACCGGTCTGTTTTTCTTCCACAAAAAAATGAGATGAATACCGCCCCTGATTAATTACCGGCCTGAACCGGGATATTTTCGTTTTTTAACCCCATAGGCAATTCCCAGGATTACCACTATAACCAGAAGGTAAACATTATTTATTACCAGTTCGGTAATCCAGGTCATCATGCCGATAAAGATACTTATTGCCGTAGCCGGTGGCGGTGCCGTAGTCGTTTTTGGAACCTGCGTTTGCAGGGGTACGGGTGCTTTAAAAGAGGGATTGGCTGAAGCCAGCGGTTTTGCAAACAAGGCAAAACAACAGAAATGAGAGATCTGTGCAGTTATTTTACCGGTACTGGAATCAACGGTAGTGGGCAGATCATTCCAGGTACCGGTCAGGGGATCTAAACTTTTTACACTATACTCCTGACCCAATGGGGCCTCCGGGGGAATGGAGAATGATAGTGAAATTGCCGGGGAAAACGTTGCACCATCGGGTCCAAGGTTGTATGCCATACCCGCAAAAGAATACCTTGAAATTGCAGAATCGGGAGTTATACGATCTGCGGGAAGTTCTGTAAGGGTTATTGAGGTAAGAGGTCCACCCTTCAGGTCTTTTGCCACTACACCGAGACCGATAGTAACCTGGGCACGTTGATCCGTTGATTTGAGCACGGTTGCCTGGGTGATAACGCCCTGAGCGTTGGAGTATATTTTTTCTGTTTTTCCCGGTTCTATGGGTGCGAGAGCCGCCGGTGGATTCACTGCCTGAACCGTTGCCGGGTCTGTTGCTTTGCCATAACTACTCCACCTCCAGGGACACTGTTGTCATCTGAAACAGTATTGTCCGTTGAGGGACTGATGTGACTTGCAACGGAAAGGGTGATGAGCTGTAAGGGATTGCCGGAACCGGAAAGTGGGGCAATTCCAAATGTTGTGAAATAATCCGGAATATCCGCTTCAAAATAATCGAGGTTATTTACGGGATCATAATACTGGTAATGCGTTGAGAGTACTTCACCCGTTACCCGATTATCTGAAATACGTTCAATAAATGTCTGGTTACGTCCATCAGCGATCGATGAAACCCATGTTGAATTCACGCTCATATGTAACTTAACCATCCCAATTGCGGGGAAATTTGTCCGGGTAATTTTCGTTGTATATGCCGTGTGATGATACGCTGAAAAATGACTACCCATAGCAATTTTCTGGAAAGCATCACGATCTTCGGCTATCGCAGATTCCCAGATTCTTGTAGAGAGTCCTGCATCACAGGGATACGATGACAAATCAACAGAATAGTAAACGGAAACAGGAGATCCAATGTCGGGTGAGAATCCGGTTGGGTGGATATCCCGGGTTTCCAGATGGACTCCCGTGACATTGCCGGTTATTATAGTCGCCTGTGAAAATCCCAAGCCATCAAGAGCAAAAATGGTAATATTGTTAAATCCACGATCTTGCGGAGGCTGGATCTCCAGAACGGAATTGTTGGGGATGAGTGCAGCGGGAAGCACGGAGGTATCAATGGTAATTGACTGTGCACCGGTACAATTCGCAACCGAAAGGCCATGAATAGTTGTGTTCGCTGCTTCATTGGCACCGTTTAGAATGGTGATATAATTATTCCTTGATTTAACCGATGATCCATAGGCATTGGCAGCAGTAAGACTGACAGAATAGGTTCCGGCAGCAGTATACTCGTGTGACGGATTCTGAACACCTGATGTTGCCCCGTCGCCGAAATCCCAGGACCACGTTGTCGGAAAGCCGGATGATTGATCTTTGAAGGTAATTAATACCGGGACGATATCTGAAGTAGTTGACGCTGTGAAATCAGCAACGGGACTGCCCACAATGACGTTATTGATTTTGTTTATGGTATTCGGTAAGCCGGGTTTCCGACCGTAAGGCTGACATCATAGGGTAAATTCTGGAGATACGTATGAGTGGGGTTCTGCAGAATTGAGTTTAATCCATCACCAAAATCCCAGAACCAGTGCGATGCACCCGATGTTGACTGATCGACAAAATGTACTGTTGCCGGGGCAGCACCACCAATGAAATCATGCGCAAAATCTGCATCGGGACAAGTGATACTTGCCCCATTTGTGTAAAGGTAAATATCAGAATTACCTTTCCGGTCATCCTGCCAGACGATTTTATTGAGAGAAACTGCGGGAAAAATCTTGCTGCTTTGAGGTACTACCGCTACAGGCATTTGCACCCCCGTAACGGTATCATTCAAAAAAATATCAGTATTACTGCCACTACCGGCCTGCTGCCAGACTACAATGTTTCCAAAGATTGCAGGATTTTCCGAAGGCACGGGGAATCCGGTGAAAGATGGTATCTGAGTCCGGGTTCTGTTCCATTAATGTAAATCTCCGAATTTGCGTTCCGGAAATCCTGCCAGACTATCCGGTTATCAGACACTGCCGGATATATCTGGTTAGCCGTATCTGTAGTGATCCGTGTTTCCACTAACGTGGCGAGATCATAACGATAAATATCATACGAGTTGCCCGATTATTCCGATCATCAGACCATGCGATAACATTGCCATAAATGGAGGGGAATAACTGGGAAGATTCATTGGGGGTAATTCTGGATTCCAGGCCCGGCGATGTCCCATTAATAAAAATATAGCAATTTGCTCCACTACAATCATGCCAGACAATCCTGTTACCATATATCGCAGGCATATCAGGATTTGGACTCGTCGCGCCAGAAACCGGTATTGTTACCCCGGAGGTAATATTATAAAGATAGACTGTTGAGGCCATACACCAGAAATCGTCTGCACAATCAATCCATGCAACCAGCTCGCCCGATATTACGGGTCTGCGCACATACGATAAATTATCCGATATCCGCGTTTCAATGCCGGATGATAAATTGTAAAGATGAATGCTGTCGTAAGCGGGTATGAGTGAATCCTGCCATACGATAAGATTACCGGATACCTTTGGAACCTGATGACTGAACCCGTTTTCATGAGTGGTGATGAGCGTCTCAGTACCGGCAGCGGATACCGGGAGAAATAACAAGAAGAACAGGAAAAGGAAAACTAAAACAACAGGGCCGGTTTTAATCTCTAAGATCTTGTGCAACCATTTGTTCATAGCAAATCAGACACTTCAAATCTAGTATCCCTTTACCCAGCCGAAATGAGAGAAATATTTTTTAAAATCTCCGATCTCAAGACCAAATACTGCATCTGAATTAACTGAAAGATCGAACTGTTTTAGAATATGTGCCGGGTTTAATGTAAATGCGGTCAATGGTCCGACTTTGAACAAAACATCAGAATATCTCCAGAATTTATATGCATCCGGGACAGTGCAAATATTAACATTTATGGCAGGATCATGAAGCCCGTTGGTATCACGCAGGATCACATAATTCTTGCCGTTTTGACATGCATAAATTCCCAGAATTGAGTAACAATGATCGGGAGAAATATCCTTCTGGCCAAAGAGGGTATGGGTGGCGGGATTATCCTCGGGATATGTCCAAGCCGCCATCGGGAATTTCGTTTTATTAACCCCGAACGTCTGCATAACTTCAGAGCAGAAACCATACCGAAGGTAGTGAAAAAGATCCCCTGCCGGACTCGGTTGCACCGCCAATGGCATTGTACGCATTCAGGTTTGTCGGGTAATAATAGGCAGAAAGCCCCGTCATATACATCATTGTAACAGCAGAATTTCCGCCCCATTGCTCCTTGGTGAGGGAAGAAATTTCAGTGGGATCGATATTCCCGTCATTCAGGCCAGCGACGGATAAAGAACCCATTTTGTAGAGACAAAATTTTGCGTATGCTTTTTCGTATAATACCGGCCATAATTGATCTGGAACATTACAACCGGCACCATAGTAGCCGTTTGCATCCTGTGGATTGTTATATTGATCGAGAAGACGGGTGTTCGCTTTCACGGATACCGGAACCGCGACAGGATCAATACGGGTGCCATCGGCATTAACCGGATTTATGCTGCTTCCAGGGATCAATGAAATTTGTCGACCGGGATAATCCCAAAAAGTAAATGTGTAGTAATTTTTTGCATCGGGTCCGGAGTTGTATTTTGCAATAAAAGTTTTGTTTACCCAGGTGATAGAAAGAAAGAGCTGACATAAATGGACAGTTTACGAGTTGCCCCTGGAGGGGGTTGGTGTAATGGGCGGTCAGCAGATTTACCGTACCTGGACAGGGCTTATCAGCTGATAACAGGCATAGATCATTACCGGAATCCACCCTGTATTCTCATGGCCATTACAGGGGTTTTTACTGTTTTCATTCCAAAAGCAATACGGTCAGAATCGGTTATCTGAGTTTTTTTCCTCATAACAACAGTTACCATAATAATACATCCGGTAAAGCCAGTTCCAAGTCATTATATTATTAATGCATATAAATATAATTTGGCCAATATTTTTAATTTCTCATAACGATTAGAGAAAGAAAATAGTGGAAGTAAAAAATTTATTTTGCAGAATAACAGTTATTTTTTTATTAATTATCGGCTCTGTTGAAATCCCATTTTCCGGTTCTTCGCTTCTTCTTCTCGCGTGCTTGGAGGGTGACCCCCTCTCTCCCCCAGAGGGGGAGGCTGCCCAAGGGGGGCATCCCCTTGACCCCCCCTTTTTTTAGAGGGTTTCAACAGAGCCTAATTATCACCAAAATCACCACTCTTGCCAAAGAGAGATTAGTATCATTCTCCGTGGAAAAGATCCCCGGAGCAGGCGCTTTAAGCGTGAGAACCGGGCGGCAAATCCAAATGACATACAGGGAATTAGCATATCCATGAACGTTTTGTCATTATACATTGGAAGGAAAAATCGATTTTGATTACATCGGGAAAGAGGTTGATCACGGCGCTTCCTCCGGCATGATTTTCGTAATATACCATGCATGAACCCCCAGCAGGAAATACAGAGGAAAAAGCACACTATAGGTATTGGCTTCCCCGGTGATTTTAAAAAGCCATACGGTAATGGTGATATCAATCTGGAAGATCATAATCCCCCACCATTTACCGATGTATCCATACCCAAGACCCGGCAGGAGGAAATTGAGAAATCCTGCAATCAAAGGATTTTTTTTCAGGCGCGGACGTTGGCATAATCCCCGGGGCAGGTACATGGAAGGAACACCACATTTCCGGGAAGCAAGCACCGCTTCCCAGCGCACCTGCCGGTTTTCATCCCCAAGACAACGGATGAGTGCAGGTCCAGCGTGCCGGTCGCCAATATCCCCGAGCGTCCTTACCGCTTTTATCCGTACCTCACTGTCGGCATCCCTCATGAGATTTATCAGGGGATCTAAAGCCGGCTTGCCAATCACCGTTATTTTTTCCCATTCCTGCATTCCCGCAAAGTACCAGGCCCATTCCATGTCATCTGCGGGTTTGTGACCCAATTTTATCAGAGAGAGCGCTGACCCGTAACGGACATATTTATCGGCATCCCTGAGTGCTTCAAGAATCACCGGGATCGCGGCAGGGTCACCAATTTCACCCAGTGCAATTACCGCCTGCCAGCGGATTTCGCTGCTGCGATGCCGGGTCATGGCGATAAGAGAGGAGACTGCCCGGGAATCCTTAATCTCTGCCAGGGCACCTATGACACCCAACCGGAGAATACGGTCCTTTTTCTTAAGCGCAATAATAAGCGGTTCGGTTGCCTCCGATCCAATGCTTCCCAGTGCATGCACAGCCGCAGCCTGGATCTCCGGGTTCCGCGAATGGAGTACACGGATAAGACCGTTGATATCTTTTTTTTGGATCATACGATCGGCATCGTATTTTTTCTGGAAGATCCGATCAAAAAACATCATAGGCACCTTCACACTGATTCAGGGATCCGTTGGGCCTGATAATAGGTCATGACTGCAAATACTGCGGTAACCGGGTAAGCGATAAGGTAGGGAAGGAACGGCCCGATAGCGAGCTGGGCAAGGACTATAACTGACATGTAGGACATAAAAACCGGAAATCCCCACCATTTGCCGATATAATTGTAACCCAGACCGAGAAACAGAAAATTCAGGAGCGCTGCGGCCAGAGGATCGGGGCCTGTGCGTTCCCGTTCCGCAAGCATAAGGGGAAGCTGGTTGGAAGGAACCCCGCAATTCATGGAAGCCAGTACCGCTTTCCACCGGACATAGGAATTACGATCGGTCAGTGCTTTCGGACACGTGGTTTGGGAATGAATGCCCCCGATTTCCCCCAGGAGCGATACTATCGCTGAACGGGTATCCGGGTTTTTATCCCGGAAAATATCTTCGAGAGGAATGGTTGCTGCAGTTCCAAAGGCCCGTACTGAATTCCAGTCCTGGAAGGCGATGAAATGATAGATTCGATCAGAATCATCATCCGGTTGCCAGTTCAGTGTTACGAGCGCTGTGGCAGCACCGTACCGGATATAACGGTTATCATCCCTGAGTAACCTTACAAGAGGCGGGATCGCGTCTGAAGATCCGGTTTCTCCCAAGGCAAGGACAGCAGCCCAACGCACTTCAGTGTTATTATCGTCGTGCAGAACCCGGGTCAGGGGTCCGACAGCCCGGACATCCCTGATGATTCCCAGTGCCTCAACCGCCCCGAGCCGGGTTGCTCCATCGGAAGATAGCAGTGCTTCGATGAGCAGAGGCGTTGCTTTGCTCCCAAAAGTCCCAAGTGCTTCTGCTGCATGCCTTTGGGTAGTGGGATCCTTATGCCGAAGCAATCGGATAATTCCCGGAATGTCTTTTCTCTGTTTTAACCGCTCGATATCAGGAACTGACAATTCCGGTAATCTCAATAGAGTCATGGCATGCAAACCAGTCACTATTGATTGACTATACCGCGATCGAAAATATCAACCTTGCGGGAAAATTCTCTAAAAAGGGAACGGTAAACCGGGATTATTGAAAAACCCGCTATGTTGAAACCTTCAAAAAAAGAGGGGGGCACCCTCATAGCAACCGAAAAGAAGAAGCGAAGAGCTGGAAAACTTGATTTCCCATGAAAATCCGATTTTTTGATACCGTGAGTTAATGGGCTTTGCCTCAAACCCCCCCTAGGATTGTGCCACCGCTCCCGACGGGGCGCTCCCGCGGCGGATCAATAACGGAAATGTAATGAACCTTCCTTGCCCTGCCGTCTCAGAGAAGCCCTGAGTCAGGGAATCCTCGCAATATTATGGTTTTTCATTGTTCTGGAGTGAAACCCCGTTCATGTGCGTTTCAACAGAGACTAAACCTCAACAACTCCAGACCAAAAAATATTTTCATTTTTTAAATCGACGGTAAAAGAATAACGATTATACATTTTAAAAAGAGAAGAACAATTAAGGAAATTTCTCATGAAAAGCCCGTTTCATATCATGCTCATCCCCACGCTGGGGTGTCCTGCCCACTGCAGTTACTGCTGGAGTTCAGAAGCCGGATCTCCAAAGATGAGCATCAATACCGTAAAAGAAGTTGTGGCATGGCTCAGGGATTTTCGTAAGGATCAGGTGACTATCACCTTCCACGGAGGTGAACCACTCCTTGGGGGTATTGATTTTTACCAGCAGGCCCTTCCCCTGATCTCTGAAGGATTACAACATCTCAAACCCACCTTTGCCATGCAGAGCAACCTATGGCTTCTTACACCGGACCTTGCAGACCTTCTCGCCAAATACAACATTCCGATCGGTACAAGTATCGATGGACCTGAAGAACTCAATGATTCCCAACGGGGTAAAGGATATTACAAGAAAACCATGCAGGGCTACGAACTGGCAAAAGCGCATGGACTTCAGGTTAGATTCATCTGCACATTCACCGGTGAATCCGTAAAACAGAAAGAGGAGATTTTCCAATATTTCCTTGACCACGGATTTATCATGAAACTTCACCCAGCCCTTCCGTCCCTTCGCAGCGATAACCCGAAACAATGGGCACTTGAACCGGAAGCATACGGGGAACTGCTCGTCTTCCTTCTCGACAAATACCTTGAAAATATGGGCAGGATCGAGATCATGAACATCAATGACCTGTGCCGGTGCGTCTCCACCCGCCGGGGTTCAGTCTGTACGTTTGCCGACTGCATGGGCAACACCTTTGCCATTGGTCCTGATGGCAGCATCTATCCGTGCTACCGTTTTGTTGGTATGGATGAATGGGTGATGGGTAATGTGCGGGATTGTCCATCGCAGGAAACACTCGCAAACTCACTGGCAGGAAAACGGATGCAGCAGTTCAGGGAATTTGTTGATACTGCGTGCAAGGAATGCTCTCATATCAAATACTGTCGCGGCGGATGTCCCTACAACGCAATTGTCCCGACTGATGGGGAGATACAGGGCGTTGATCCCCATTGCGTTGCCTACAAACGGATCTTTGATGAGTTAAATGACCGTGTCAACGAGGAGATGTTCGGGTCTGATGATATGGATATTACCCTCATCTCACCGTTCGGATTACGCCCGAAACGAGCTGAAAAAGCCGGGATAATGACCCTGATGCACTCGGTGCTATCGAAATAAGAGATTTTGAATTATTTCGGCTCTGTTGAAATCCCACTTTCCAGCGATTCGCTTCTTCTTCCTGACTGCTTGGAGGGTGACCCCCTCTCTCCCCCAGAGGGGGAGGCAACCCAAGGGGAGTATCCCCTTGACCCCCTCTTTTTTAGAGGGTTTCAACAGAGCCATTATTTCATTATTTCATCCGGGTTGAAAAAACAAAATAAATTTTGATTGAGATGATTCCAACCCCTTTCGGAGTCCCTCGGCCGCATCATAAGGAACTGGCCGGGCAGGTCAGTTTACCAACGTGCATTTTTATTCATTCGATGTGAAAAAAGATGATGAAATAACTACATCGCTCGCTAATCATAACCGAATGATCCGCCGCGGGGGCGCCCTGTCGGGGGCGGCGGCACAATCCGTTTTTTTTGGGGTATGGGGGCATCAGCCCCCATCTTTGTAACCCATCTGATAAATGCGTCACCCGATTAAAAGGGAAATCTGCAAAAATACGTCCCGGAATAATTACAATCGAAAAAAAAATTATTCTTCTTTCTTCTCAGGTTTCTTGTAGGTCTCTACGAGAACGATCTCGGAGATTCCCTGGATCTGCTCAAAACCCTCGTGGATGATGCGTCCGCGCCAGAGCATCCAGCGGCGGTCATAGTTGATTCCTGCCGGGAGGATAACGGTTGCCTTGCCATCTACGAGAGTTGCTTCCATCTCCCTTCCTGCATACAGGCGGATAATACCTTTTAACTCCTCGAGCGGGTCGGTAACTACTTCTTCAATCTTGTAGTGGTAAGAAAGCGTCTGGCCGGCAAGAGGTGCGTTGAAATCAACGATTACACGGTTGCCGATTACGTCAACAACGGTACCTTCACCGAGCTCTTCCATCTTTACCGGCATACCGCGGACGGGCTTCTGGGTGAACTTGTTCTTGGGATAGGACTGGATACGCTTGGGATCGCGTTCACCGAATGCTTTTTCGGGAACAACGGTTACATCGCCCTCAGCTCCGGCTTCCTTACCCACAAGTACCTCGTCAAGACCGAGAATCACATGCTTCTGGCCGACACAGATCGTTACCGGGCCGTAGATCGCATTTGCATTGTGGATGTTCGCGGTTTTTGCCTCGTCTTCAAACGTGGTATCAAAAACATTCCCATTCACACTGCCCGTATAACTCAGTTTAATAAAATCTCCTTCGTTAATTGCCATACTTCACCTGACTATATTAAATCGCAACGATGACAGATAAAAGTGTGGCACACCTATGCTCGAAGTTGAATTGAAAGTCAGGATTCCCTCGCTTGAACCCGTCCGCAAACAACTGCTGGAAAAAGGAGCGGAATGTTCAGGAAGGATACATGAACACGATATCTATTATAACGCTCCTCACCGCGACTTCGGCGTAACCGATGAAGCCGTCCGGGTCCGGTACACCAATGATCATGCGGTAGTCACTTACAAAGGTGCAAAGATCAAGAAGTTCGGCCTCAAGGCACGCGAAGAACTGAATACCGCCGTTGAATTCGGCGATGTTTTTGAGACAATGCTCGTCCGCCTCGGGTTCACCAAAACCACCGAAGTGAACAAGTGGCGCGAGAACTACCGGTTCTCCGGTGCTGCAATTTCACTGGACGAAGTTGATGAGCTCGGCACCTTTGTCGAGATCGAGATTATGGCCGAAGATGAGAATTCCAATGCCGCTGTCGACATTGAAAGAATCGCAAAAGAGATTGGTGTATCCGGCGAGCCAATCCTCGCCTCGTACCTTGAACTGCTGCTGTCTAAACGGTCAGCAGTTCAATCTTGATATCCCTGGCATCATTGCCGAAGTGTATCAGTGCACAGTTCCCGTCGCTTGCCGGGCCTGGATTTACAATTTTTACTCCTTCGACTTCCATAATACCCCGTGCCTCATGAATATGGGCACAGCACACGATATCGAATGATTTCATGTGTTTCCGGATACTGTGGCTCCCGATATGCTCTTTGCCGGGCATGTCGAGAATTTCGTATGGAGGTGCATGGCAGAGTAGTACGTTGTGTACAGACTTTTCCATCTTTTTCATCGCGCTGTTCAACACGTCATCTATCTGCTTGTCGGTCAGCTCGAACGGGGTTCCGAAAGGTGTGGGGTTGGATCCGCCACAACCTGCGATCGTCATCTTTCCAAGGTTGATACTGGAACCATGGAGGCTGACGGCGTCGGAGTGTTCAAGTGTCTCGAGGATCTCACGCGGGTCACAGTTTCCGGGAACTGCAAAACACGGGACGTCGATGCGCGAAAGCACGTCGTCGACCGTGTCAACTGGACCCATATTCGTGATATCTCCTGCAATAAATACCGCTTCCGGATTCAATTCCAGAAATGAATCAATTTTACCGAATTGACCATGGAGATCTGCTATCAATAGCACATCTTTCATGGTATATCATTTGAAGGGGGTCTAAAAAACCTTATCTCAGGTTCACTCCACGATCCCGTGATTTTCCCCGCCAAAGCGAGTTTTCCGCAGGCTTTTTCGGTCTCCTTCAGGAGTGGACGCGCGGTTGTACCGGCGAGAGGCGTGCCGGGCAACGGGATGAACCGGTGGAGATGGACTTTTCCGGACCGTGCGACCTGTCGTATCAGGTTCACGGTAGCCATCTGGTCATCATCACTTTCAAACGGGAAGCCGACGATAAAATCCACAACGGGTGTAATACCGGACTCCGTGCAGAGCTCAACTGCATGGAGCACATCATCAACCGTATGCCCGCGATGCAATCGTTTCAGCACCGCATCACTTCCTGACTGCGCACCGAAATGGAGTTTGGTGTTGGTACAATACCGGTTTACCAGTGACAGCGATTCACGGCAGATAAATTCAGGGCGGACTTCGCGAAGGAAAGGTACCAAAGAAGATCTGGTGCGACAGCCGTTTGAAGAGTGCTTCAATCTTGTCCCAGCGGGGATGAATCCCGTCCGAGCCATAGGCAAATGCATTGGGCGTGACAAACCGGGCATGTTCGTACCGGTTCGAGAATTCGGCAATGGCATCAATCGAGCGGTGCCGCATGCAGTGACCAAAGATCTGTGGCGTCTGGCAGTACCCGCAGGCAAACGGGCAGCCCCGGGTGATCTCGACAAAACCCTGCTTCTCGGAAAATGCCGGGTACGCATCGAGCCTGACGCAGGAATCCGCGGGTCCGGAATATTCGCGGGTCACGACCCCGGGTATATTCCCTGTTCCCCCTCGCTCGATCTCATCCAGCAGCCGGGGCAGCGTATACTCCCCTTCACCGACTACAACATAATCTGCATAGGCAGCAACAGCATCCGGGCAGGCAGTTGCATGGGGTCCGCCAACAATGGTGATACCGTCTGCACCCGCGATCTCATCGCGGTAGTATGGTTCATTGAGCGAGTTGAGACTGTAACAGGTTACATCAGCATCAGGTGATTCCACCAGGTGCAGGGAATAACCGGCCGGTTCGCAGGCTGCCTGCAGTGCTGCATATGAATTCCGTGCTGCGTGGATCTGTCGCCAGTTTACCTGCATGATAGAAAAATAGTCCTTAACGTCATGTCTGAAAAGAAAGGAAGGGTTGATTATTTACGGGTACGGTACGGGCTGAGGACATCATTGATTTTGTAGCGGTCCCCGTTGTCCATGGACACATAGACAACTACACGATCCGTCTGCTTCGTCCCTTCGAGTTCAACCTGGTCGCCTTTCTTTATACCCAGGGTCATTGATTTAACCTGCCCGTCAGAACGGTACAGGGTTACATCGATCTTTTTTACATGGATCTGGCCCATGCCGCCCTGGAAGATGACCGGAATATTCCCCAGGTAATCCTTCTCACTGACATCAACCAATACCATGTTGAAATCCGGCACTGCGTCGGTGGGTGAGACAACAAGGGTTCCGGAGGCAGCAGGAGTGCTGGTTGAACCGGTTTCTGAACCTGTGGTAGGTGCTGCGGTGATCCCGGTACATCCTGTGGGGTTGTACAGCCGGCAGTCACAAGAGTGGCACAGACAAGAAAAATCACGAAGAGGATCATTCGATTCTGCATAGCAGAACGTACGAGTCCGGGTTATATGATGGTTGTGCTCAATCCAGTTCACGCGCTCAGGCAGTTCACCTTCATACTCCATCTCACCGAGTCCACCGTCCACGGTCACCCGGGTCCCGTTTTTCAAACGGGCAGAGCGGGACGTCAATCCGGTCGATCATCGGGAATTTCGCTGATGATTGCACCGGTGGCGATGATCGGCTTCTGCCTCAGCGTTGACGATGGCCGCAGGTGCATGACCGTTCCGGCTCAGCGCATAGAGCACATACGATCCGACGGTTGAACCCTTGCCGTACGGGAAATGCGAGCACTGTTCCCGAGATACATGTCACCCTGCAGCGGGTGGCCTTTTTCAACAATTATCCCGGATTCCGGATCCACACCGGACAGAAATGAGATCGGAGCCGGGCTGACAAGCAGCGGACCCGTGCCGTTTCCCTTGAAGATTCCTCTTCCCCTGATTAGCAAAATCACACCACATAAATGGTTGAAGATGAACATATAAGATAGATATGGAAGAGACTGCCGTCAATACCTCTGCACCTCAACATCCGAGCTCGAAATACCAGATACAGCTCAACGAGCTCGAGGCTACCCTTCTCGACATGAAGGTGAAAGTGGACGATCTCCAGAAGGAGAACGGCCAGCTCAAGCGCGAGAACAACCAGCTCAAGCGCATGCCGCTCTTTGTTGCCGTTGTTGTCGATATCCTTGAAAACGGGGAGATCTATCTCCGCCAGCAGGGCAACAACCAGGAATACCTTACCCAGGCTCCGGATGAACTTCGCCCGCAGCTGAAACCAGGTGCAAAAGTTGCGGTCAACAATGCCCTTTCGATTGTCAAGGTGATCGGCAACATCTATGATTCCCGCGTCCGCGTGATGGAACTTGAGGAATCACCGGATATCAGTTACGCCCAGATCGGTGGCCTTTCGAACGAGATCAAGGAAGTGCGGGAAGCGGTTGAATACCCGCTGACGAAGCCGGAGATCTTCCGCGCGTATCGGTGTCGAACCCCCAAAGGGAATCCTCCTCTACGGTGCACCGGGCACGGGAAAGACCCTGATTGCAAAAGCGGTTGCCCATGAAGCAAAGGCAACCTTCATCCGCATGTCCGGAAGCGAGCTCGTCCACAAGTTCATCGGCGAAGGTGCCGGTCTTGTCCGCGAACTCTTCCAGCTTGCCCGCGAACGGGCACCGGCGATTGTCTTCATCGACGAGATCGATGCCGTTGGCAGCATGCGTACCAATGACGGGACCTCCGGCAGCGCCGAGGTCCAGCGGACGCTCATGCAGCTCCTTGCCGAGATGGACGGGTTCGACAACCGCGGCGACGTGCGGATCATGGCTGCAACGAACCGTGCGGACATGCTCGACCCGGCCCTCCTGCGGCCGGGCCGGTTCGACCGTCTGATCGAGATCCCGCTGCCCGACAAGGACTCCCGGCTCCAGATCCTGAAGATCCATTCCCGGAAGATGCACCTGGACAATGTGAGCATGGAAGTCGTATCAGCGATGACCGAAAAGGCGACCGGTGCCGAACTCCAGGCAATCTGCCGCGAGGCAGGTATGATGGCTGTGCGCCGTGAAGGCGGATATCGGTAGGCATGACTGACTTTATCTCTGCGGTAAAAAAGGTCAGGATCGAGAAGAATACAGATACCCGCATGTATACCTGAAAAACCCCATGATAACGAGGTCAAAAAGTATACCGGCGCATCAGAGTGGCAGGGCCATTTTCATAATAAAAAGGCGCCCTGCAATTAACATGACAAGGAAAAACCTCCAGGAGATCGCATGAACATCCTCGTGCTCCAGAAGGCAGGCATCGATCTCCACCATACTCTTTTTACATCCGAGACCAGCCGGATGGTGCTGCGTTTTTACCACCCGAAGAAAAAACCCTGCGGGGTTTTGATAACAACAACCTCGCTTGGAAGCGCCATGTCCCTTGTGGCAGAACTGCGCTGGTATATCCGGAGGTATGCCAGGGAATCCCTTTTTGAAGTGGCAAAGGGCGTGTACTGCACCCAGCAACTGGCTCAGGACATCTACTATGAACGCGTGACCGTGCTTGGCCTTACATGGCCGCACCGGAGACTCTACGGTTTCCGGGAAGGAAAACTGATCAGCACCGTCATCATGTCACCGGGTTCCACGGTAGAGGAATATCACCAGGAATATGCCGGTGTCGATAAAGCCATCGAGATCTGGTGCACGGAAGATGAAGTCGAAGATATCGGTGAACCCATTCCACTCGAAGATACCAGTTGATCATCAGGTGTGTGGATAATCACAAACATTTCAGGAAATTCCTGCAAAAAAATTCTTTTTCAAGGCACCGGAAAATTCTGCACGATTACTCAATGCAATGTTTTTGCGGGGGATGGATACCGTCATTGCTTCGCCACGACCATGGTAAAGAAGCGATAACTTCGTCATCGGAAGAGATAATCAACCCAAAATGAAATAAAAAATTCAGATCCGATTATTACTCATCTGAATCGCGACAGCCACATGAATATACTGGATTTAAGGCGAAATCGCATCGATAAAAAGAATAACCGCATTTTCCGTTTTTAATTGTTCTGAACGTATTAATAAAAAAGAGATTTTGATTCCATTACTGTTGAATAAACCGCAACAGCAGGTTCAACGGCTTCCCCGGGCTTCTACTGCACCGGCGTATACCGAAACAAGAATGAAATTTAACGCCTCCCGTTGTTTTGGAGTCGGCGGATTTTCTGGATCGCACAAAGTCTTTTCCAATTGTCGTATTACATCGCCGAGATTCGTCATGGTATATACAAAAGTTGCCGGCAACAGGGTATATAATACAAAAATACCCGGAGTGCTATGACATAACCCGAAAGAATAAGGATGGAACCTGCAGGTTAACCAATATAAGAATGAATGCCTCAGAAAAAACGGAGATAGATAATATCATTTGAAAAAATTATTGTTTTACGAAGGAGAAAACGGCTCTGTTGAAACAGGCATGAACTGATTAGGTTCGCACCCATCCGATGAAAATCGTAAATATAATCCAGTGTAACGATGAAACCCCACATCAGAACCCCTCTGAGGCACGGTGGGGCAGGATGGTTTTTAGTCACTAAATCGCCGCGGGGGTGCCCCTTCGGGGGCGGCGACGTTTATCATATATAGGGGAAAGAGGGCCTCAACCCCCATCATCATAGATGAGCGACACAATTTTCATGGGAAATACTAATTTCCAACGATTCACTCCTACTTTCCGGCTGCCTGGAGGGTGACTCCCCTCTTTGTGTAGAGGGTTACCCATGAAAATCCGATTGATTCAGGTAATATTGAAAAACAAACATCATTTACCATTATGATAAACCCGCCGCCCCCGAAGGGCGCCCCAGCGGCGGATCAATGACGGAAAATTACCGAAACCTCCTTGCCCTGCCGTGCCTAAAGAGAGGCCCAGAGGCAAAGGAACCATCGCAATATCATGGATTTTCATTGTTAGGGAATGAACGCCCGTTCATGTGCGTTTCAACAGAGCCGGGAAAACAAAAAAGCTGGAGTTTAAGCAAACATCTCGCCTTCAACACCAGCCGGGCCTCGGTTGAAATCAAGACCTACCTTTGCAACAGCCGCATCGAAATTTTCCTGTGTAATAGTTGAGTGCTCTTTACGGATGGCAAACATACCGGCTTCCATGCAGATTGCGTACAGGTCTGCACCGTTTCTTCCCTCGGTAAGCCGGGCAATCTCGGTAAGATTGATATCATCTGCCAGGGAAAGGGAGCGGCAGTGAACCTTTAGGATGGAAAGTCTGCCCTGGATATCCGGAAGCGGGATCTCGATGATCCGGTCGAAATGGCTGGGCAGGAGTGCCTTGTCGAGGATATCGATACGGTTTGTTGCCCCGATGATCTTCACATCGCCACGGTTCTCGAACCCGTCCATTCCGGCCAACAACTGCATGAGCGTCCGCTGCACTTCGCGGTCACCGGAGGTATTTGCTTCCGTGCGGGACGCACCGACTGCATCGATCTCATCGATGAAGATGATGGTCGGGGCTTTTTTCTTGGCAAGGTCGAAGAGTTCCCGGACCAGCCGGGCACCTTCCCCGATATATTTCTGGACCAGTTCTGAGCCCACGACCCGCATGAAATGGGCATTGGTCTCGTGGGCAACTGCTTTTGCCAGCAGGGTTTTTCCCGTACCGGGTGGACCGTGGAGCAACACGCCCTTGGGCGGGTCAATACCGATCTTCAGGAAGAGTTCCGGGCGTTTGAGCGGGAGTTCGACTGCTTCCCGGATCTCGTTGATCTGGGCTAACAGGCCACCGATATCCGCATAGGTCTCCTGCGGGGAATCCACGAGTTCCATGCCATAGACCTGCGCATCGAAACTGTTGGGCAGCAGTTCGACGATCGCAAGCGACTGCTGGTTGAGCGTGCATCGCACACCGGGCTTGAGATCTTCGGCATTGATTGACGGGGAACTCCGCACCATGAAACGGGGGCCGGCACTGCTCCGCACGATCACCCGTGTAGCATCCACGACATCAGTAACCGTGCCGATAATCAGCGGGGGACTCCTGAGCTGTTCGCTCTCGCTCTTGAGTTTGCGCACTTCCCGCTCGTACCGGATCTTCTGGGTCTCGATGTAGCGTTTGTCTGCCTCGACCTGCCGCAGCTGTTCGCGAAGTTCGAGGTTCCGGGATTCGAGGTTTCCCACCCGCTCCATCATCTGGACTTCGAGCTCGTGCTTGTCGTTCTCGATCTGGCCCAGCTGCTCGCGGAGCTGCTCGGACAGTGCCCGGTACAGCCGGTACAGCTCCTCTGGCGTCTGGGGTTCCGTAGGTTGATGGAGGATGTCGCCCATCTCGTATACTCAATTAGGTATATAGGGAAATTGGATATAAAGTGTTTGTGAGATTATGCAGTGTGAAATGTGCGGAGAAACAATACGCGGTGCCCCAAAACTGGTCCGCGTCGAAGGAGCCGAACTTCAGGTTTGCTCCAAGTGCGAGAAGTTCGGCACCGAGGTACAGCAGGTACGACGGACAGATCTGCGAAGTCCTGCACGAGGATCGGCAGGAAAACCTGCGCCGACAACTCGGTGCAGCAGCCCAGACCTGGCGCAAACGGGATATGTTTGATTTCATGGAAGGCGAGGTTGTCGATGACTACGCGATACGGATCCGGCATGCCCGGATGGAGAAGGGACTCTCCCAGAAAGATCTCGCCATGCAGATGAAGGAGAAAGAACACCTGATTAAGAAGATCGAGAACGGAGAACTTATTCCTGAAGACGCTGTACGGAAAAAATTAGAGATTGTCTTAGAAATCAGGCTTATCGATGCTCCGGCAGAAGTCGAGAGCAGGGAAGAAAGTTCCCGGCAGTCTTACCCCTACACTGGGGGATCTCACCATTATCCGGAAAGTGAAGAAATAACCCCATTGTTTTTTATACTTTTTTCCGATGGTACCCATGAATGGGACCGGAAATGCACGGGATAAATTTTTTAGAGAATCAATTTTCCCTGCCTGCTATTGATGACCGGCATACCAACACAGAACCCTTACTTTTTTGCAGGGTCTGACGGGTCTTGCTCTTCAGGTTCAATCAGGCGATTTTGTTTGCTGTTGGCAGATACCCCCTTCAGGTTGCGCCCATTTCCACCGGAGGAGTCAATTTGTCTCTTATCCCCGTACCGCGGTTCAAGTTTCATCGTTCCGTCAGACTGCATGATCCGGACCATTTTGGGCTCTGCCGGTGCAACCGGGATATCCGGCTGGGGTATTCCTTTGACCCGGATCACGGTGCTGCCTTCAGAGAGGACTGCAGCGGACACAGGGGAGTCCGGGGTCGCAGGCTCGGGAGATGTGGCGCCCTGCACTATCGCACCCCGCCGGTACTGCTGACGACTGCTTTCTTCACTATCACGGGACATTTTCCGGATGAACGCCTTGATGTCGAGCAACTCCTCCAATAATCCCTTGACCAGCGCTTCCATCTCCGGTAACTTCTTTTCAAGTGCTGATATACGATCTTCCGATTCTGCAGTTCCTAAAATTTCCATATTCTTAATCAGTTTCTCCTGGGAATAGATCGATACCCGGGTGATTTGATTTTAATTTATGACTGAACATACAAAGCACTATTGATGGTGCCTGAGATGATAAGGTGAGGAGTAAGTTTCCAACAGGAGTCAGATTATCAGGAAGCCGGGATCCGTACCCGTTCTTCCACCCGCCGCATTTCTCCGACCGTGACACTCTCCACTCAAAAGAAAGAAACATGTAATCTCCTGCAAAAATCTGCGAATTCAGGCTCTCCTGTTTTTTTTAGAAAAGTGCAATACACCGTTTTCACGTAAAAATATGCATTTTGCGGGTTCCTGAAAAAATGCTCACAGATGCTTTTGGGAGGCACAGCCAAAGGGAACCGGGGGGTAGGAGGCAATGATAAGAAGGCGGGTTTCACGATTTATCCGGGATATATGACGACACAGAACCCGGAGAACGATCCCGTCTTCATTGTTTTTTCCAATATGTTTCCGTACCGTTTGCCACCAGATCCGCCCGGGAGGGAACCTGAATCAACACATTCAGTGCCATCAGTATATCCACCGAAGATCCCATGGAATTCAATAGGAGAACCCCAATTATCACCGGAGAGAGAAGGTTCAGCATACCCAGGATTACGGGCAGGATTATGGAAATTGCGATAAATGGTGCAAAACTGATGAGGAGATAGCGGGTTCGGGTCAATTGTTCTTCAGTATAAACAAATCCACCCCCATAGGTTATTCCTATATACGTGGTATCGGAACGGATAAAATCCGGAATACACAGTAAATGAATCAGTTCATGGGCAACCAGTATTCCTACTATGCCGGGCACGAGGGTGAGCAGATTAATCTGATACGAAAACGAGTTTCCGGCAATTCCAAAATATTCGAAAGATATGGGTACGAACACACCGGCTATCAACAGGGTGATCATCGTATTAAGTGCCATGAAGGGGACTGATGCAAGGATGACTGTCAGAAAATTTCCGGGTTCTTTCAGTTTCACCCACGGACTGGCCGTCAATGCCAGTTGTTTCTGCGTATCCCCCGCCGGGATGCTTCTGGTTATCCGAATAGTGCTCCTCCTTATTTTCCTGAAAATGGCGTACGCACGACGAAATACTTTCTGGTGATGTGCAGTAAAAATCTGCAAAACGGAGGGATAATACATCATGTCTGAACCATGTGCAATCGTGCAGCTGCCAGCCAGTCATAAACCGGGTTGAAGAGAGGGGGCCAAAGGTGAGAGGGTACCCCCTCTGGTTGAGTGAATGGATAGGGATTTTCACGCTAACAAAACGGTTGGGCCATACCTGAATTTCCAAACTGCGAGGTACACCGTGACCCCGAAAGACCCCCGGACGCTGATCAATTACCCAAAAAGAACCAATGCCGGAAACCTGCCCAAAGAGGCCCCGAAGAGGTGTCCAGGATTCTGCAGTGTCAGAGTGTACGACATTTTCTCCTGCAGGGAATCCGGATCCATCGCATGCACGGGACAATACCTGTGCTCAAAATTTTTATCCGGGTCAATTGTCAGATTGGCAAACTATTTGATAGGAAGAAGCGCTATTACGAATATCGGACAGCGAATTTACGAACAACAAAAGAAGGAACCATGCATCATGAATTTCAACAATTTCACCATCAAATCGCAGGAAGCCGTTCAGAAAGCAACGGAAATTGCAACGGCAAAACAGAACCAGGCCATCGAGACTTCGCATCTACTCAAAGGGATGCTGATGGTTGACGAGAATGTCATCCCGTACCTCCTCAAAAAACTGAATGTGAACCTTGATGTTTTCACCCTGGCACTCGACCGGATCATCGATTCGTATCCCAAAGTCAGCGGCGGGGATCAGTTCCTCTCAAATGATGCCACAAAAGCCCTGCAGAAAGCCACCGCACTTTCCCAGGAATCCAAGGATGAATTTGTCTCCCTCGAGCATCTGCTCCTGGGAATTCTTTCGGTGAACGACAGCACCTCACGGCTGCTGAAGGAGAACGGGGTTACGGAAAAAGACTTGAAAACTGCCATCAGCCAGTTGCGGAAAGGCTCGACGGTGAACAGCCAGAACGCGGAAGAGACCTATAATTCCCTGAAACAGTATGCCCGGAAC
This sequence comes from uncultured Methanomicrobiales archaeon, assembly GCA_963732285.1. GTDB lineage: Archaea > Halobacteriota > Methanomicrobia > Methanomicrobiales > Methanospirillaceae > Methanoregula. The sequence continues at coordinate 142,194 of CAVSYT010000004.1, forward strand.
CTAAACGATCTTGCCCGTACCGGGAAACTCGATCCGGTGATCGGCCGTGACGAAGAGATCCGCAGGGTACTGCAGATCCTTTCACGGAGAACGAAGAACAACCCGATCCTCATCGGGGAACCCGGCGTGGGAAAGACCGCCATTGCCGAAGGTCTCGCCCACCGGATCATTGACGGGGATGTACCGGAGAACCTGAAAACCAAGCAGATCTTTTCCCTCGATATGGGTGCCCTGATCGCCGGGGCCAAGTTCAAGGGAGAATTCGAGGAACGGTTAAAAAGCGTGGTCAAGGAAGTGATCTCGCGCTGAAGGGGAGATCATCCTGTTCATCGACGAGATCCATACCCTGGTCGGGGCCGGCGCCAGCGAGGGTGCAATGGACGCTGCCAATATCCTCAAGCCCGCACTTTCCCGGGGAGAACTGCATGTCATCGGCGCAACGACCTTAAAGGAATACCAGAAATATTTCGAGAAGGACAAGGCGCTCGAACGGCGGTTCCAGCCGGTGATGGTCAATGAACCGGATACGCTGGATGCCATCTCCATCCTCCGGGGAATCAAGGAGAAATACGAGACCCATCACCATGTACGGATCAAGGACGAGGCGATCATTGCCGCTGTTGAACTTTCGCAGCGCTATATCTCCGACCGGTTCCTTCCCGACAAGGCAATCGACCTGATCGATGAGGCTGCATCAAAACTCCGGCTCGAGATCAACTCGAAACCGGAAGAACTGGAGATCATTGAACGGAGGATCCGCCAGCTGGAGATTGAACGGGAAGCCATCAAGCGGGAGAAAGACCAGGGAAAACTCAAAGGCCTGAACGAAGAGATCGGGAACCTGACCGAGGAACGAAACCGTCTGAAGGCAAAGTGGCAGTCGGAAAAAGATCTTGTTGACCAGATCCAGGTGCGTAAAACCGAGATCGAGAACCTGAAATTCGAGGCCGAAAGTGCGGAACGCAAAGGTGATCTCGGGAAGGTGGCAGAGATCCGCTATGGCCGTATCCCGGACGGCCGAAAAGACCATCGAGGAACTCAAAGGAAAACTGACCGTGCTGCAGAAGGATTCCGCGATGGTGAACGAGGAGGTGGATGCCGAGGAGATTGCCGAAGTGGTCTCGCGCTGGACCGGCATTCCCGTGTCCCGGATGCTGCAGAGCGAGAAACAGAAACTGCTGAGCCTCGAAGCCGAACTCCACAAGCGCGTGGTCGGCCAGGATGAAGCCATCGGGGCAGTTTCCGATGCAATCCGCCGGAGCCGTGCCGGGCTGCAGGACACAAAACGCCCGATCGGGTCGTTCATCTTCCTCGGGACGACCGGTGTCGGAAAGACCGAACTGGCAAAAGCCCTGGCGGAATTCCTCTTCAACAACGAGAACAGCATGGTGCGGATCGATATGTCGGAATACCAGGAACGGCATACCGTCTCGCGGCTGGTCGGGGCGCCCCCGGGCTATGTGGGCTATGAAGAGAGCGGGCAGCTGACCGAAGCGGTCCGGAGAAAACCCTATTCCGTGGTACTGCTGGACGAGATCGAGAAAGCCCACCCGGATGTGTTCAACATCCTGCTGCAGGTTCTTGACGACGGCCGCCTGACCGACAACAAGGGCCGCACGGTGGATTTCAAGAATACCATCATCATCATGACCTCGAACATCGGGTCACACCTCATCCAGGAAAACCTGGAGCATGTCACCGACAAAAACCGGGACGAGGTATTCGACCGCACCCGGGAACAGGTCTTCGAACTGCTCAAGAAGACCATCCGTCCCGAGTTCCTCAACCGGATCGATGAGATCATCATGTTCCGGCCGCTCACCAAGGATGAGATCCATGACGGTTGTCGGACTCCAGCTGGAGAATGTCCAGAAGATGCTCGAGAAGAACGATATCCGGCTCAGGGCAACAAAGAAAGCCATCCAGTTCATCGCCACCCAGGGCTTTGACCCGCAGTTCGGTGCACGGCCGATCAAACGGGTGATCCAGAAGAACCTGCTGAATGAATTGTCAAAAATGATCCTGGAAGGAACCGTAAATAAAGAGAAGGAGATCGTGGTTGATGAGAAAGACGGGAAGCTGACGTTCAAGAATACCTGAACACAATCAGCGGGATTTGAATCTGAAGAATCCCGGGGCACCTTAACCAGCAACCAGGTATTATGGTTGTCGGATTATACAAAGGTTATTTGCCAAGGATTTCCAAATCCGGAGTGGGTATTTACTGATGGAGATGCAGGGAAAAGAAACCGGAGAGGGAATCACCGAAGTGAAGCGTCCGCTGTTCATGAACGTTATCTACGGGATTCTTATCATCATCGTTGTACCGGCTGCAATGGTACTGGTCGCGAAGTTTGCATTCAATGTCGACCTGGTGAATTTTGACCAGTTGTTGGGAGCGAAGATAAGCAAGAACGACCTTCTCAAACTCAATTAAAAAAATTTTGAAGAGCGCGATTAGGAATAAAAAAAAGAATCCTGTTCCATAACATTCTCTTTTCAGGGACACAGATTTCCCGATTTACGGATGATCCGCAGCAAGGAGTGCGGCCCTGATCTTCTTTTCAGTCCCCCACCAGACAAGGGGAAGGATGACAAGCAGGAGAACTGCAAAGCCAATGTATGACTGTTCCATCAGGAAATTGAAGAGTGCGTGGACGGCGATACCGAGAACCAGGCCGATGATGATAAGCGGGGCTCTCTTCCCGGGGGGCCTGAATTTTGCGATACCGAGGGAATATCCCCAAAAGATACCGAAAAGGGCATGGGCCGGCACCGTAAGGATTCCCCGTACGGCTCCGGTCATCATGATTGAAGACGGGGATGAGAGGTCAAGGAGGTACTGTGCGTTTTCGAGCGTGGCAAACCCGAGGGCAGTTACCGTGGCATAGACAATCCCGTCCATCGGCTCATCGAATTCCCGGTTATGGTACGCGAAAAGAAGCACGATAAGAAATTTTACCGATTCTTCTATCACCGGTACCGCGATGATGAAGAAGAGAATACCGGTCATCACCTGGACTGCGGCCAGCTCCAGGTACCCGGCAATGAGAGCTGCGACAAGGCCCAGGAAAAACAGCAGTGCGATGAGGCGGAGCGGCTCGGGTTCATACTCATCCCGCTTATAAAAATACCAGAGCCAGAAGAGGCCCGGCGCGAATGCGATGAGCAGGATGAGCCAGAGATCCACACGGAGAATATCAGATAGAAGTCATAAACATTTTTCGCTGTTGTTTTACCGGGCGGGGATGTAAAGAAACGCTTTGGTTCTCACCTCAACGAATCCGGATATTTGCACATTCTGCGAAGAAGATCCGGAACCCCCGGGATGAGACCGGTCCAGAAAAATGTGACGCAGGATATCCCCTTGACCGTTTCCGTATAAGGAATCTAATAATTATCCGAAGGTTTAGACATAATCGACGTCTTCTACTTCGGGCTGGAGGAGGGAAAGGGCCTCCCGTACCTTCTCCCGGATCGCGGGATTCTTGTTGTCCTGCATAGGATCAAGGCATGCGATTACCCCGTCACTGATGAGCGCTTCTTCCTCTCCTGATGCTGCAATGGCAATAATAATTTCCAGGGCAGACAGAACAATGTGCGGATTTTTTTCGCCAAGCAGGTTCCTGATGATCTCAACCCCACCCTGCCGTATCAGTTCATTCGGCCTCCAGTCATCGTCTTCCGTGCTCACTGCCAGTGCTTCAATTGCTGCTTCCCTGCCTTGTTTCTCTTTAGCCGACAGGCGGGCAAGCAGGTCCTGCATCAGTTCCTTGTGTATCTGCGAATCTTCTGCCATTCTTTCTCCGGTTTTTTAGTCTTCCCGCGTAGAGTAAACCGCGTCAGATTGAAGATACTCTATCTCATGAGTGAAATATATTTTGATGGAATAAAAACGGCACTCTATTGAGATCACCGGATGGAACCGGGATTCATGGGGAACTAATGGCCGGGCAAACCGAAGGGACAGGAGAAATCCTGCTGAAACGGCTGTTCCGTGTTCTTGTACTTTTCAAAAACAAATGTACCCACGTGACTGGGAACATTATCCCCGATTATGTTCCAGATTCCCAGCGTTTTTATATCCTTCATTCCAACGTCACATACTCGACCGATTCGTCAGGATGTTGTTTCGTAATGTCAGAATCCAATAAATCACCACTTTTCCGGCTGGTCTTGTTCATGATCTGCCTATCAATTGCCGGATGTTTTGTTGCCGGGGTGCACTACGTTGTTGTAGATCTTCCAGCGCAGAATGAACTGCTGCAGGCACCAACCAACGAGGATGACTGCTCCTGTTATAGCGTTTATATGTCGGATCTCATGAGCAACTGTGGGGGTAGTAAAAATTTTCCTTATTGCGGGAAAATCTATCGGGACATATACCAGTCTTGCGTGTACGAATGTGATTCGGGTATGAGATAACTGACAGTTCAGATTGTTGTCCCATTAATTTAGCTTTTCCAAAACACATAGGACAAACAATACCTTCAAATTTTAAATCTTTTTCCCGTAAAATCTGATTCTCTTTTTTAAGAGTTTCTTTAGTAAAAGATTGGTTACAGTCGAGACACCAAAAGTTATAAATCATAAGTTCATTGCTAACGGTGAGCCTGCCCGTAATCGGCCCGTCAGCAACTCAGCCTACGAATTTTCTTAAGGCTTCTTTAATCCATTTATCGAAGTGATTTTTAATAGTGATATACGGTTTGTTTAATTGTTTGGAAGTTAAAAATAGTAAAGTTTTTAGGATAACCATTAATCAGGTAGGTATATATTGTAGTAAGAATAATTTTGATTTCTGCTTCATTTAATCTTTTTCCATACCATTATTATATAACTATTATGTTAATTAGGCTACAGCATAAATCCTGAAACAAAACTACCAAGCTTAGGTTTAATAGCAATAGCACACATAGCTATTGCTCTACCAGCAGAGGTAAACACGTATGTATAATTTCCTGGGGTAGCTTTTACTCCATTAGAATCAGCGGTAGTACCTCCGTCATTATACCAATCCGTTCCCCTAATTGTTAAACTTGTACCACCTTGTCCGTCTGGACCATAAGCTCCGCCAACTAACCAACAATTATTAACAGTAGTGGTTAGTAATAGTTTGTACTCCAGTTCCAGCAGATGTATCACTATCGTCAACTGGAGAAGCGGTATTAACGCCAGTATAAGACACACCATTTCCCCTACAATAAGTATTTGCACTAGCAGTAACTGTGATATTATTTGAACCAGTTGCGGGATCTGCTAAATAAAATACGGAGCTTCTTCTACCTTCCGCCGATGTCGTAGTCACTTGTGTCATTGCTACACCACCATAAGTAGCTGATAAAGTTTGAGTTCCAGCGACACCCACTCTTACAACCAAAAAACGATTAGCACCAGTACAAGTATGCGCCCAAGTAAATGTATTTGTTCCTCCAGTCCAATCTCCACCACTTGAAATTGCATCTAATAATATTGCCATAGTTATAATTTAAATG
>CAVSYT010000005.1:0-306793 GCA_963732285.1 uncultured Methanomicrobiales archaeon
CGGCGGTTTTCATGCAGTGGCCCGGACACCAGATCAGGAATCGGAGCCCTGTAAGGGCGTATTTCCCCCCAGGTCTCAGACCCCCCTTCCCAGGCACAATTCCTGCACCCTCCTTCTCGCATCCCGGACATCCCTGCCATTCCGGAATTTCATGACAATGGCAACCCCCCCATCAGCCTGGCTGCCACCCCGGCATCGAACGTATGGTTATACCCCGGGTGCTGGATAAAATACAGGGAACCGGAATAAATTCCCCTAACAAAAGAATTATCGCCCCTTGTGTAGCACAGTACAATACCATATCACGGATGTGCTTTCATGCTCGTCAAATTTGAAATTTATTCTGACGGAAAATACTGGTGCGGCCGGGGCATCGGTGTCGATATTTTCACGCAGGGGAAAACTCTCGATGAGCTGATGGTAAATATCCGTGAAGCCGTCGAGCTCCACTTTGAAGAAGAACTGGAAAAAGGGGAGAATATCCGTATCCTCTCGATATCTGAGACCGAGGTAGGTACTGTTGCCCGGGCTTCCGGTTGTTAGTGGAAAAGATCTCATCAGGATCTTTTCAAAACTTGGATATCATCTTGTCCGTCAGAGGGGCAGCCATGCCCAACTCAAATGTATTACACCTGCCGGCGAGCATACAATCACTATCCCCCTGCATAATGAGATTGCACCCGGTACATTGAACGATATACTTTCAAAAGTTGCGATCTGGAAAGGAATGGCAAAAGATGAATTGATCCGGATGCTTAAGTAGCAGATGAATCAATCAAAGAGATTAAAGCCACTCTCTCTTCCGGAGTCATCGAGAATAATTCAGCATATGCCGGAACGGAATCACGAACAGGTGCCCCTTGCTGACCGGGTAGCGATCCCAGCGGCCAAAAGCAGAGACCGTTCTTTGCAACGATCTCATCCTCGAAGGGACTCGGTGAACGGGCATTTCGCTCCCCATATCCCCACCATTCCGGAGAATCATAAAAACAATGGCGAGCCCCGTCAGCCAGCCCGGCCATCACACCGGCATTGAACCCGATGTTGTACCCTGCCATCATCAAGGGCGTTACTTCAGCCACCTTAACAGAATCATTTATTGATTCAGGAAGAGAACGGAGAATCAGGAGGTCTCAAGTGAAAGTCTATCTCGATGTGTGCTGCCTGTGCCGACCGTTTGACAACCAGCTCATTCCGCGAATCCGGTATGAAAGCGAAGCGGTCATTGCAATTCTGAACCGGTGTTCACGGGACTGGGAACTGATCTGGAGTTCCGCAATCACGTATGAGGTTGCCAAAATTGTTGATCACGACAGAAAACACTACGTCAGCACCTTCGCAGCAAAGACAACCACAAATATTCTCGTAGATCTGGCAATAAAGGAACGTGCTTCCGTGCTCATGAACCTGGGAGTAAAAGCCCTTGATGCATTGCATATTGCCTGTGCGGAACGGGCGGGTGCAACGGTCCTGATCACGACGGATGATGCATTGAAAAACATTATGAGCCACAACAGCGATATAATTTCCATACGAATCGTGAACCCTGCTGCATGGTATGAGGAGGTGACCGGGAATGAAAGTGAAGACACTGCATGAAATTCATGATGAAGGAATTGATGCCCTGATAAAGACACTTGGTCCCGTTGACATGATCCGCTTCATCCAGATGTTTGATCATGGAAAGGGAGATTATACCAAAGAGCGCAGGCAGTGGCTGAGTAACGATCTCGATGAAATATGCAATGAGATCCTTGAAATGCAGAAACAGGCAAAAACGGTTTCCGGTTCCGAATAAACCATTCTTTTTTCCATAGAAATTTTTCCATGGATACAGGCAAACCGGGAACCGTGAAACAATCGATCTTCACTTCGAAGAAGAACTGGAAAAAGGGGAGAATATCCGTATCCTCTCGATATCTGAGACCGAGGTAAGGACTGTTGCCCGGGCTTCCGGTTGTTAGCGGAAAAGATCTCATCAGGATCTTATCAAAACTTGGATATCACCTTATAAATCTCCAGGAAAATTCCGGATATCCCGGTAAAGGATAACGAACCGGACCTCCCGGGTACCTGGCACCAAAAAATGCGGCATCCCGCCCCCCCTGCGCTCATTTAAAGGATCGCAGCCTGCTTTTTCAACTCCTCTCTCCCGATCACCCCTTTTTTTATTTAAAGAAAACACGCAGATCCGGCAGTGCCGGAACCCGAAAAACGGATCGTATCATAAAGGTTGTCCATTAGTATTATGGTTTGAAGGAAATCATAGAATAGAAGAATGGCTGATAAAGAGTTACGAATCATTAAAAATTGAGAACATCGTTGCATCCGGTGTCATCGCAGAATCCATTGATCTTGTAGAGTTGTCAGACAAGGTCCCGAACTGCGAACTCAACAAGAAACGGTTTCCCGGCGCAGTATACCGCATCGCAGGACCCCAAGATTGCGTGCCCTGATCTTCTCGTCAGGCAAAGTAGTGCTCACCGGTATCCGGAACAACCAGGCACTCATTGACGGACTTGCAGTCATCATCAAATCACTGAATGATGCGGGCATCGAGACGCTCAAAGAGCCCAAGGTTGCGATCACCAACATGGTCTGCTCCTACGATCTCGGCAAATACATCAATCTCAACAAGATTGTCGTCACGCTCAACCTCGAAAACATCGAGTACGAACCCGAACAGTTCCCCGGGCTTGTCTACCGGATCAAAGACCCCAAGATCGTTGTTCTCATCTTCTCTTCAGGAAAGATCATCCTCACGGGTGGCAAGAACCTTGAAGACATCAGGAGAGGGCTTGGCGTCCTCGAACAGAAACTCGAATGCATTATGTAAACGGGTACATCCCTTTTTTTTGCGCTGGATAACAACAGCCACAAACATGGAAATGCCCTTCGATGCGGGTCACACCTGCACCGGGGCAATAAAAAATCAAATTCTTCCCGGGTCTCTCCAGGCGGCCGGCATCACACGAATGCCACCGTGTCCTGTATCTGCTGCTGGTGCTTCACGGGCCCGTAACGATTGCACCGGTGCACCGGGTCAACGAATCCTAATACCCCTGCTTCCCCGGCACAACGCCCCGCACCCCGCCTTTCGGCTCTTTGACATCCCCGGCATACCGCGGGATCATGTGACAATGGCAGTGCATCACCGTCTGCCCGGCCACAACGCCGATATTGAACCCGATGTTATACCCGGCAGGCCGGAAATTCTCTTCAATAACCAGCTTTGCAGTCATCAACCAGTGCCAGCAGCGCCTGTTTCTCCTCCACCGTCATTGAGAAAAAATCGGGAGTATGCCGGTACGGCATAATGAGCAGGTGCCCCTTGCTGACCGGGAAGCGGTCCCAGCGGGCATAGCAGAGATTGTTCTTCGCTACGATCTCATCAGCACAGGGGTTGCAGAAAGGGCATTTCACCGGTTCCATGATGAAAACATCTGGATTGTTATCCGATATGGGTTTTTTCATGTGCCCGTCGGGAACCGTGAGACGGATATCGCTTCGCACATCGACATGGCTGCCACACACAGGGTATAAACGAACGTTCAGGAACAAAAAAACCAGTTTAATTACCGGAAACCCTTCCGGGGATGGAGGAAACCGTCTATCTCCTGCCGGATCAATTCTTCCGGGGTACGGCTGAAGATTTCGAAATCCGCCACAGCCTGTGCAAGTTCCCGTGCCCGTTTTTCAACAGCAGGCCGGAGCGTGATCCGTTTCCTGACGATATCTGCCTGTATCCGGTGCAGTTTCAGGGTCCCCGCCTTAAGATCCCGCTCAACGGGTTTCATCATCGGCTGGTACTTATGGATGAGCGCCTGCACATCGGACTGCTCGAGCCCTCTGGAGGGATCGAACAGGAAATTCTTCTCCATCTTCTCCCGCCACGCAAGGAGCTCGTTGGTCAGCGTGTTATCGAGCTGGGGAATGCCCCGCAACGAATTCCGCGTAATATCAGCCGCAGCCCCGATACCGACAAGCTTCAGGATATTTTTCAGACCGGCATTCATCCGGGGCAGGGTGCAGGAGTCAATGCTGCAGCGCTCAAGGAATTTTTTCTGCTGGCGCTCTTTCATCGTGCGTTCAAGCGCGAGGAGGCCTGCCCGGTATTCCCGGTCAATACTCTCGTATTTCCCTTTGAGGCTCCGCAGGTGGTTGAGCTGGGCATAAAACGCTGCATCACCAGCTTCGGCGGTCCACTTTTTGTTCCACAGGTCCCACATGTACCAGGCGCTGTCGAGGTTTGCCTTTCTCCGCTTCTTCTCACTGGCTGCGGTTCCCGGGTACAGGAACAGTGCGGCTACAACAATGGCAACCGGCAGGAGGGAAAGATAGTCAGGGATCATCTCACCGGATGCCAGCACAATGCAGATCGCAATAATTACCATGCCCGTGATCTGCCGGACATTCCGGTAGTCAATCGAACGTTCCATACCCGGGGGCAGGGGGGTCGGGCGGCTGAGGAAATTTTTCGGGTTGATGAGCGGGATCGGGCCCGGCGGGGGGATCGCATCCACCTTCTGCCATTCGCGCCCGAGATCGATCTTCGTGATCCGGTCTGCGCTTAAGAACAGCAGGAGACCGGAATGCTCTTCGAGGCTGCACCACGGGCATGCCGCAAGCCCCGAATAGTAGGTGTGCACGGAATCCGCACTGCACCGCCTCATCTTCTTTTCAAGCGACTCAAACGCGTCCCACCATTCCCCGGCGCCGGGGCGGCCGTCGGGCCGGGCACCACTCTCTGAAAAAGCGCTCTCGAAGAGCCCGGCAACATGGGCCGGGACAACAGAGAGGCCCACGGAGTTCGGCGGCGGAGAGATCGATTTGAACGCCGAGTTTTTGCCGTACGCAAACCGGAATTCAGCGATCGCCTTTTCAAGAGGCATATCCTCTTTTCCCGCGTACACGCCCGAATAGGGATGCCTGCCGAAGAAGAGGAGCTGGAAGAACAGGATCGACAGCCCGAAATTGTCGTGGTTTGCCGTCCGTTCCATCTTAAAATCTCCCGGCCCCTGGATCTCGGGCGGGGTGAACTGGGCCACGCCGACTTCACAGCAGTAGAGCCGGCCGTTTGTCCGGACCTGGAACGAGTCGCAGTCGATCAGCCGGACGCAGGCCTGGCCGTTGACAAGGATATTGCCCTCGTTGACATCACCGATCACGTACCCGAACTTATGGATTACGAAAAACGCAGCCGCGAGATTTTTTGCCGTCCGCACAAGAAACCGCCAGTCCGCGTGGGGAAACGTCTCTTTCCGGTGTGTTGGCCCGTACACCTTGTGCACCGGTTCATAATCAGCAATCTTCGGCATCAGGAAGCCGACAACCGGCCCGCCCTCGCGGGCATAGAGCACATCCGTCGGCCATGCCGAGATGCTCTTCAACTCGTCATTGCACCCCCTCGCCATCAGGAGTAATTTCTCCTGCTTGTGGACATCGAGCGGCTTTCTGTAGATCTTGGCAACGATGTTTACGTGCGGGGGAAGGATCTCATGCACATCCCCTTCGCCGCCGCTGCCGATCTTCTTTCCGAGCAGGATCCTTGCACCGGAACTATCCAGAAACGGCCTGAGGGGGACAGATGCCATGTATCAGCCCGTCGTGCGCATGGCAAGGACGAGCGTCTTGTCATCATCGCTTCTCGCGCAGATATCATCCCGGCCGAGAAAACTGCCCAGTTGTGCGCAGAAATCAAAGAAACCGTCTTCCGGGTTCTTTTGCAGTGCGTCAAAAAGCGGCTTAAAGAAACCGGGATGGGCTTTCTTCTGGGAAAACGAGAGGACAAGGTTCTGCAGGCCGTCGGTGAACAACGCGATCTCGTCCGGTGATTCCGCGTGATGGATATGCAGGTGGTCGAGATACTGCTCATCCGTCATAAAAAAGGTCGTATTCGCGTACTCTCCCTGTTCCGGCCAGAAGATAGTCTCGTACTCCTCCCCGGAACGTGTCACGATCGCACCATCGCCGATCTGGAAAAAAATCGCATGATCGTGTACCGCTACCGAACCAAGGATCGTACAGGCATACTCTCTCTCCCGTTTCCCGTGTTCCTGCGCTTCTGCAACAATCTTATCCCGCGACGCGGTGATCCAGTTCCTGACATCTTCATCGGTGATGCTGGAGAGATCGCCGTTATCCCGGACTGCGCGGGAAATATGCTCGTAGAGCGTCCCGCACGCAATCTCTGCTCCCCGCCCGCCATCGGTTGTGCTGCCAGCGCCATCAGCGGCAATACCGATAAAAATTTCAGAATCTGACTGGAGGATCGTTCCTGCCCTGCAGGAATCCTGCCCGCTCTCACCGCGATCAGTATGTGCCTTTCCGGTAACAGATGCGTGAGTGAACTTCCATCTCATATCTCGCTCCAGCCAACCGGTGAAGCAAGCATGATACGGTCGCCGGGATTGCTCCGCGACGCCGATTTCATCGAATTGGAGAGCCACTGGAAGAATTCGCGGAACCTGAGCCCCTGCAGTTTCACCGGTTCCCGTACCGAGATCTGCCGGAGGATCTTCATATCCGCCTTGTGGACGCCGATGGCAAAGAACGCAAAGGATTTTGCCAGCTCGCCTTCACGGACCATTGCGGCAGCCGTCTGCCATTCATCGGTCGGCGCACCGTCAGTGATAAGGAAGATCCATGGCCGGTAGAACGAGATGCCGTTTGCCCGGTATTGTTCCTTCCGGTCCTTTATCAGCTCGATGCCTTTTCGTATCGCTTCGCCCATGGGCGTATCGCCGACTGCCTCGAGCTGCGGATCGAAGAAACATTCGGAGGTATTGAATTCGGAGATGAGCCTGACCGGGCCAAACGAGAGTAAAGCGACCTCGACCCGTTTCATCGCAAGCGAATCGTTCTGCAGTTCGTTATAAAATTCACGGATCCCGGCATTCAGTTCGGTGATGGGCTGGCCCGCCATCGATCCGGAGGTATCGAGCAATAAAAGGCAGGGGCACCGCGGCTCAGGGTTCTCTGCAAAGGTCACCGCACCCAGTGGCTGCTGGTCGGGGAGTATCGTATTGAGATCGTCACTCATGTTGTTTCACCGTGAAATGTCGGTAGTATACCTATCGGCTCTCTATCTTCATTTAGCGTTCTTTGGTCTTAAATTAAATTTTTTTCTGCTTTATATGAGTGATGGGTTATTTAAAGCGGCTTTATGCAGGTAAAAGCGAATGTCACACCAGTGTCCGCGTTACCGGCAGGAAAGCCATGATGACCATGATTATCGCAGGGGTGTGCAGCAATCCGGCAGGAAAAAGCAGTGCAGGGTTTGAGAATCCCACGCTGGCAGGTCATGGGATCCAATTCGCTATGCTATAATCCCTGAACGCTAACATGGTAACCAGAACTCTCATCCCCGTCCTATGGCACACGCAGCAAAACCCGTCACAAACGCCCGGCCCTTCCTCAAATGGGCGGGTGGCAAAACACAGTTACTCTGCGAGTTCGAAAAACGCCTGCCACGGGAATTGAAAAACGGAACCATCACCCGGTATGCAGAGCCATTCATCGGAGGGGGTGCGGTCTTCTTCTGGATCAGCCAGGGACACTCGTTTAAACACCGTTATATCTGCGATGTCAATGAAGAACTGGTCCTGTCGTATTCGGTCATCAGGAAATCCCCGGCAGATCTCATTGCAGTTCTTGGGAACATGGAATCTGAATACTTCTCCCGGGATGAGCGGGGGAGAGAGAAATTGTTCTACGAGATCCGGGATGCATTTAACCGGGAACTGCCGCACATTGATTTTACTACATGTAGTTCCGGCTGGGTGGAACGGGCAGCCCGGATCATCTTTCTCAACCGCACCTGTTTCAATGGTCTTTTCCGGGTGAACCGGAAAGGAGAATTCAATGTGCCGTTCGGGAGATACAAAAAACCGGACATACTCAACGAAGAGAACCTGAAACGGGTATCCACGTTGCTGAAAACCACAACAATCCTTCAGGGAGATTTTGAATCGGTCAGGAAGTATGTTGATGACCAGACCTTTGTGTACTTTGATCCCCCTGCACCGGCCGCTCAACCAGACATCTTCATTCACCTCGTACTCAAAGAACGGTTTTTCTGAAACAGACCAGCTGCGTCTCGTGAAATTTTTCCGGGAACTGGATGGGAAGGGAGCGAAATGCATGCTGAGCAATTCCGATCCCCGTAATGAGAATCCTGATGATACCTTTTTTGACGATCTCTTTGCTGACTATTATATCGAACGGGTTCCGGCAAAACGTAAAATAAACTGCAATGGTTCCGGCCGCGGGGAAATTAACGAGTTGATTATCACGAATTACCCGGTAGATAAAGAGGGTTAGTTTCTTTTAATGCGGCTCTGTTGAAATCCTATTTTCCAGCGATTCGCTTCTTCTTCTTGGCTGTTTGGAGGGTGACCCCCTCTCTCCCCCAGGGGGGAGGCAGTCCAAGGGGGGCATCCCCTTGACCCCCCTCTTTTTTAGAGGGTTTCAACAGAGCCCTTAATGCAGAAACTTCAGTTCAGATTTAAAAAAAGATGCGGAGAGAGTTATCCCATCTGCGGGGGGAACGGGTATACCTGATCGATGATGGTGTACCCATCCCCGGAAGTCATGGTTACTGCAACAATCACCCGGTCAGTCCCGGTTGTTCCCATAAGGGTCACGGTCTCGCCCATAACCGGGTCATCGCGTGAAGCTTGCTCCGTGACACAATCCGAACGGATGACCCTGACATTCATCTGCTGAACCATGCCCAGGCCCAGTCCGCCATCGAATATAATGGCAATCGTGGGGTTTTCGGTTATTGAATTCCGGTTGACCTTGACACGTACGGTTTCATAATCCGGCACAACCTGCGTTGGCCCGGGTTCGAGTGAACAGGTCTGCTGCCGGGGTTCAGAGGGGGGTGGCAGGATGGTGGCGACAGGAACCACCGTGGGGGCAGGCGTTGCCGGAGGCTGGAGATGAAGACTGGACACACCCGCCGGCAAGTACACAGAACACAAGGAAGAGGGAAATGATGATGAGAATGGTATTTTTCATGACAGGAAATCGGTAACAGTGCAGATTAATTCTTGCCAGTTGTACCGGTTTCCGGTTTTAAACGGTGATGCCACAACTCTGCGAGCAGGTTCCCCTTCCGGGCATAACGCTGGAACATCTTCCCCAAAGGAAATGGTATTAAGAGTACAGACCTCCAGAACGATGGTACCATGATCCGGAGGGATCAGGCAGGAGGAGAGACGGCATGAAACGAAAGATCATCAGCATCGATGAGGAGAAATGCACGGGGTGCGGCCAGTGCATCCCGGACTGCCCGGAGGGAGCGCTCCAGCTCATTGACGGGAAGGCCCGGCTTGTCAGCGACCTCTTCTGCGACGGGCTTGGCGCCTGCATCGGCACCTGCCCGGAAGGGGCGATTAGCGTGATCGAGCGCGAAGCCGTGCCCTATGATGAGAAGACCGTGATGGCAACGATCGCAAAGCAGGGAGCTCCGGTCATTAAGGCACATCTCGAACATCTCGTCGGCCACGGGCAGACAGGAACTCTACAACCAGGCGATCGAGTACCTGATCGAGCATACGATCGCCATTCCCGACCACGACAATACTGCCGCCATACGCAGGCCGGCCCCGGCTCCTGCCCCAAAGAAACCCGCGCGGGATGTAGGTCCACCGGTACACGCAGGTCACCACCCGTTTGCGTCCTGCCCGGGAACGGCAGCCCGGAGCATTCCCCGCGAAGTCCGCATGCCGGCACCCGGCAGCCGGTGGCAGGAGCCGTATCCGAGCTCCGGCAGTGGCCGGTCCAGCTCACGCTCCTCAACGCCGATGCGTCATACTTCGATAACGCAGACCTGCTCATCTCGGCAGACTGCGTACCGTTTGCCTACGCAGGGTTTCACAACGAACTCCTGCGGGACAAAATCCTCGTCATCTTCTGCCCGAAACTGGATGCGGACATTGACGGGTATATCGAAAAACTGGCGGCGATCTTCACCCTTCACGCGATAAAGTCCATCACGGTCGCCCGCATGGAAGTGCCCTGCTGCGGGGGCGTACGGCACGTAGTGGACAAGGCACTCGAAAAGTCGGGGAAGAAGATCCCGGTTGACGGAGAAGACGATCACGATTCAGGGTGAAATCGAATCATAACCTCAACAGGTGCCGGAATAACGAACGGTTCCTGCCATACTTTTTTTACCGGCATCATATCCAACGGTCCGGAGAGACGCGAGGGATCCATGAACCTCCGTTGTGTTATTACACGGGCAACACCCGGGACGGAATGCCACATCTTCGTCGGAAAATTGCCCCATGGATTATTTTTATATTATGTTTCAAATTTTGCTTTTCAGGTAACCACATATTAACCCCCGGTTCATATGGATCGTTTGTGAGTTACCATGTCCACAACGCAGAGCCCGGGAACCTGTATCGCATGCACAACCACCCAGCCGGAACAATTCCCTCAGGCTGCGGGCAGACCCGTCAGTCCCCGAAACTACCTCCCCTTGTTCTTTGAGGAGGAGAACTCAGGGATCGCGGACCGGTTCAGCGAAAAGTTCCAGTCAGCCGGAATCGATATCAGCGCTGAAGAGTTCGAGGAACTCAGGGTCTTTAACGAGTACCTGGAATATCACATCCAACCGAACATGATCTGCAATGTCCAGTGCATGCTGCTCTGGAATGAATGGGTCCGGACCTTCCGGCGACAGGTACACAGGTTTCCCAAACTGATCCGCGAAAAAGAGTTCCGCGATGTGATAATAGACAAGTTCGGTATCGATATTGTCAATGATACTTCCCGTGGTGCACTCTATCCCGGTATAAAGTATGTACCGTAACCATACGATACCGGCGTAACGCGCCTCACTATCGACATCGTTGTGAGATGGGAGAAATTATCCCGTTTATGCAAATGTACAAACGGTTCCACTCTTTTTTGCTACCACAGGAATAAGACATACTATATACCCGGTTAAATAAATAAAAAACCGGTGGGAAATCACCGGCACCCTGCGGGATAACCAGGGAACGGTCCGGGATTGTTCTATGTCGAAAGAATACACGATTGCCACATTCAACTGCGAGAACCTTTTTACCCGTCCGGGCATTTTTGAAGAGTCGTCTGAAAAATCAAAGGATCTCCTGTACCAGGTCGACCTCCTCAAATCCGAACTGAAAAAACCGGTCTTTGACCATGACGAAATCAAACGGCTGTCAAAAAGCCTGGCAAAGTTTGCAACCATCATCGATATCCGCGGCAAGGCCACTTCAGCGACAGGGAGCGGCAGAGTGGCTGGGATATGTGAACCTGAAAAAGACGACGTTAGAGGATGCAGCTGTTGAAAATGTCGCCCGGGTGATAACTGACACCGACGCGGATATCATGTGCCTGATTGAAGTCGAGGACCGGATCACCCTCCGGGGCTTCCATAACGACATCCTCTCTAAGGAATTCCTCAAGCCTGCGGGAAAGGAGCCGTACCCGTATATCATGTCCATACAGGGCAACGACGGCCGTGGGATCAATATCGCGGTAATGTCACGGGTGCCGATCAACTGGATGAAAAGCCATGTTGATGAGCGGACGGAGAAAAACTACCCAATCTTCTCCCGCGACTGCCTTGAAGTGAACCTTGCACTGACGCCGGAAAAGCCCCTCCACCTGCTCGTGAACCATTTCAAGTCAATGGGTTACAGTTCTGCCGGTGATCCGACAGGGTAACAAGCGGAGGCTCGTGCAGACAACCCGGGTGGCCGAACTGCTCGATGAGCACGACATGACAAACGAGTATGTAGCCGTGACCGGTGATTTCAACGCCGGAGCTGCGAGCCCGTCCCTTGCCCCGCTGCTCACAAAAGCCGGTATGTATAATGTGAACGAGGAACTGCCGGTCGCTGAACGCGGGACTTACCGGACGGGTAAGGACCAGCTGGACTACATCCTCGTCTCCGATGCATTGAAGGCGAAACTGGAGCTCTGTCCATATCGAGCGCCGGGGCGTGTATACGGCGAAAGGTAAAAAATACCCGACCGTGACGAACCGGTGGACGGAAGTCTTCGGACCACGCGGCAGTTGTGGCAACGGTTTCGGTATAGGCAGGGGAATGATACTATCTCCCGGGACCTTGCGGCTGGTGCCCGGGGATCGTTCCGGATGGTGGTCCGGGGGTAATTCAGGACAGGGTGCGGATCTTCACTATGCCCGCAGCCATGCCCATGCATCTGCCATTTTTGCAGTCGGGAAAAACCTGATCTCGATATGCATGATTCTGGCAGAGGCCGCAAAAAGCCAGCTCATGAATTCATGCCAGTTATCATCAACAACAACAGCCATTCGTTCGCAGGACATGAACTTCGGCCAGTTGATGAAATCATCCCAGGCTCCATGGGCGGTCCAGCCACCGAAATCCTCCATCTGTAAAAGGATGCGGAATTTCTGGTGGGTTTTGTTCACTTCTTCCACTGAAGGGATGAATCCCTGCTTGTAGTCCTCATCGGCAAGCTTCCCCTGTACGAGGAAACCAATAGCGTTACCGGACTTTCAGGGAGTCGTTTTATCATTCCCGGGTATTTTTATTACCGGTATAAAATATTTCTGCCCGGTTTCCCGCCCGGTGTAAAAACCCACACGGGAAGAGTCCGGAATGCTCTTTTCCGGGACAGAGCCGGATAAGGAAGTCCCTGCCACAATCCAGTGATGACTGCCGCCATTAAGGATGACGGCACCAGGTCACCGGTCATATTACCGGGGAGTACCGGGGTCAATCCGGCAGAAACAGGGTATTCCCACCACAAGATATAATCAGTTATCCGTATATTATGCAGGTTATGAAACATTTCGGCATTGGAATCATTGTCATCCTCATCGCTCTCTTATTGTCAGCCGGGTGCACCCAGTCGTCACCCGCCCCGGTTCCCCAGCCGGTTCGCAACAGCGGTCATGACCACCGCTCCTCCGGGCAGTAACTCCTGTGGCTGCCGTCACAACGAGTGTCCCGCAGGTGGTAGTGACCGTGATCCATTACATCGTGCCAACGAAAGTGTGGAAAGATTCAGAACTCCATATAACATTCGCGGCACCAGAGAACTGGAACGTAACGACACTACGGGTGAGCCAGCCCGAGGGATCGCAGGGCCTTATCTACCAGACCGATCTCGTCAAAAATGACATCTTCTTCATCAGGACCTATCCCATCAGCCTCAACGATGACCAGGCATACCGCAATACCTTCCGGAAATGGGACCCGGCCCGGTTGAGACCACGGTCACCTTTAACGGCATCACCTATGACCGCTTCGAGTCCATAAAGGACGGGAAGATCCATGTCGGGTATGTAGCCCAAAAAGCCAGTGCCAATGATATCGGATTTTCCAGCGTGCTGGTCTATACCGCTGATGAGTCCCTCCCGTACGAGAAGACGGATTTCGAGAAGGTTGTCGCATCGTTTGCGTATTTCACCAGGTACCAGGCAGACAAGATGCCGGGAGAGGAGATCCCACGGGTCAGGTAAGACAGGAAAATCTTTTTTTTTGGCGTTTGCAATGAACGCCGGCATGTACTCATTTACCGTTGCCAGAGGCTGACAGAGAAATGTTCAATGGGGAAAGATGATCCCGGGCTGCTTAAAATCTGTTCTTCCGGGTGCAAATCGGAACGCATTCAATGGAAGGAGGGAGGTGAATTGATCGCTTATTCCCGGACCGGGTTATCATCGATGAGTATCTCTGCCTGTCCCTCGATCTTCAGGTTCTCGAATTCGACCGCACCGTCGTAGGTGATGAGCAGGATCCGGTGATACGGTATGGGTTTCAGGCCATCAATCGTCCGGATGTCCATGTAGTACGGTTCCAGCGTGATATCGGGACCACTGACACTGGACCGGTCATTGGGTGCGCCCCGGTCAATATACCAGACCCGGACTTTTGCGATGTCGTAGCGGGCATCATGCCAGTACTGCTGCAGGAGTTTATGGCTGGTCAACATGATCTGTCACACCACAGGGTGAGTTTCAATTATCCGGTCCCGGTCTTTTTCATGTGCTTCACTGCATCATTCCCGATAAAAAAAACACTCCATCAATTATCGTACCCGTTGTATCACGGTTAAAAAAAATTAAAAGAATGCTATCTTCACCAGCACGACAAGCACCATGACCATGATTGCAACGAAGAGCACAGCCACGCACCCGCAGCCAATCAGGAGCGGGATCCGGTAATCCGAAAGGAAATCAAACCAGCCCTGTACCTTTTGCAGGCTTGTGTTCACCTGTTCGAGGAGTGTCTTTGATTCAATGACTGCCTGGTCGACACTGTGTAACACCACGGTTGTTTCAAGAAGTGTCGCATTCGAAGAATCCATGATCCGTTCGATTCTCGGCTGTGCTTCGGTCCTGAAACGCTTGATCGAGAGATAGACTTCATCAAGAGTATTCGGGATCACACCCGGAACTTCCTCAAGTACATGCGTTAACCGGAAGAGTGATTTGTCGACTTTCAACTGTTCCCGCTCGTAGAACAAAAGACGCCCCTGTAGGACATTGCCGGCCCCGAGCAGGGCAGCAACCTGCGAATTTTTTAGTTCTGCATTGACATTGCCTGGCATACCCGGCGATGCAGATACCCCTGCCGAAGGGATTATGCCATGCACCGGTTCGGAAACCACATGGACTCCCGCCGGGCGTGTAACAGGCGGGACTCCGGCCTTCACAACGCTCCCCGGAAGCACTGTAGCGGAAACCCGTATATCAGCAAGTCTCTTTTGCAGGGAATCGGCCAGCGTTCTGTTTTTCGCAACAAGGTCATCAAACCGTGCTTTGCGGGCCATCAACTGTACGTGCAATGCCATATCTTCCGGTGAGAGGCTCGCAAGCGGTTTTACCGTGTACCTCCGGATAACAAAGAGCTTTTTTACCTCGATGAGGATCTCGTTTCCTTCCTCAATAGTGTCCGTAGTGGCATCCATCAGGGTTTCGATACGGGGCTGTTCGAGCGTATGGAAACGTTCGATCACACCTTTTACCTGGTAAATTGTTTCCGGCATGACCCCCGGCTCGTTGAAATAGATATCATTGATCGCGTTGCGCACAACGATAATCTGTATGGCGAGCTGTCCCAGTACTGGCGCTCCCCTGCCCATCATCATTTCCACAATACTCTGGATAAGGGTACTGCGGTTGGTATCTGCGCCGCCGTAATGCAGGTACATCGCTTCATAGGATGCTTCAAGGTTCCTGAGCGCTGCCAGTCGTTCCTTATCCTCATCCCAGAGATCATTTTCATCGCGGGGTGTGAGCCGTTTTATCACCATTAATTGTTCGAGCTCAGTGACAAATGCCGTGATCTCATCGAGCAGGGTCAGCACTTTTTCCGTGGTTATTGCCACGGATTTGCCGATATCATCACCAATCTGCCCAACTGCATCACCGGCTTGCACTGCAGCTTTTGCAGCATTATAGGCTCCACCAGTCAAAATCCCGAATAATACATCATCCCACGAAACCATTGGTTACACCTTCACAGATTCCTGATCTTGTACCGATGAGGTATTCTCATGGTAAAGATAACCGGAATTTAATTGAGATATATATTAGTATTTTCATTTTACTGCGTAATGAAAGTCGGGCAGATAGTGAAGTTCTCCTTCATTTCGTAAAAGGGGGTAATCCGGAAAGTTTTGAGCGAAATGTTCCCTGCGCCTGCAACCGGTTCCTTGTTTTGATTGTACCATTTCTGAAACAACAATAGAGCAAAAACAATGCGAACAGATTCCCGTGCTACTTCCGGTCTGGATCATCCCCGCCAAATTAAAAAAAGATCCAAAGCACTAATCATCCCCCAGCAATAAGATACGATTATGCCTGATACCGCTTGCCCGCCATTCCGGGAGGTGCTGTCCTACCTCTTTGCCATGGTTTTATCCTTTGCCATGATCGGCTATACGCTGCTCTGGATTTCCACCTGGAAACCGAACATTGTTCCCCTCAATGCAATCATTTATTTCCTCGCCTTTAGTGCGATTATCGTGTACTGCGGTGCAATGCTGATCAGGGGATTGTTTCCTGAACGGTGGAGAGGAAAACCGAAGGGTTCGGTAATTGCCAAAGTACTGGAGATAGACGAACTGGAGATGTGAGAGAAGGACTAACCTGAAGAAAGCGGGGATTTACCCCGATTTTGGTTGTGTTAAAACCCTTTTTTCCAGCGATTCGCTTCTTCCTGGCTACCTGGAGAGTGACCTCCCTCTTTTTTTAGAGGGTTTCCCATGAAAATCAGATTGGTCCAGGTAATAGTAAAAACAAACATCATTTACCCTTGTGATGAATGCCACCTTCCCTGATGGTGCGCCCCCGCGAAAAATAAAAAACAAAAATTTACTGAAACTTCTTTGCCCTGCCGTGCCTGAAGATAGGCCCTGAGGCAGGGAACCATCGCACTATCATGGATTTTCATACTTCGGGTGTTAATTCCCGTTCATGTGCGTTTCAGCAGAACCCTGTTTTTTAAAAAAATGAAGTTTCAGGAAAACAGGGGACGATTTTTTTTCGTCACGGATGGTGCATTGGATCACAAGGAACCCCGGATCCAAAACACCCGCTGTTCCTATACTCTTCTGAACGAATCCACTGCAATGCTGTACGGTGTGCCATCGTTTACGTAGGTCAGCTCGATCTCGTCATTTGACAGGATTATACCCGTATTATACCCGCCGCCCTTCTCGACCATCGTCAGCGTTCTTCCGTCCCGGCTGATCACACCGGCAACACTCTCGGACTCTTTCTCACTGCTCTTATAGGTAAATACGAGATAGCCGGAGAAGATACGGTCGTGCTGCTCAGTCACCGTAAGCCTCATCGTAAGGTCGGGATAATCGGTAAATCCCGTTCCCTCATCGTAGCCTTTCATGGGACCGGTCCAGTTCCCGGTGAGATCCGGAATGGCGGTAACGTTTGTCACCGGAATGACGGGGCAGGATGATTCAGCCGGGGCGGTTGACGTGCACCCGCAGGCAAGTACGGCAATGATGACTAAAAGGATGGCAAACGCGATCTTCATACCCTGAAGATTTATACGGAAAACCAGATAAAGCCGAATGGTTCTTTCTTTCCCCTAAACCAGGATGACACGATCAGGCGGCTCGTTATTGGGAGAGGAGTAACGCTGAACCTTGTGAAACTATCAGAGAGTTACCTGCAACGTTTCGCTGCGGTCTGGTGTGCAGGGGTCATGGAAAGGAAAGTGGCTGAAAGGGGCAAGGCAGGGATTTTTACTAAAAAGGCCCGACCCTTGCAAAAGATCGCATTCGCACCATCATCATGAGTTCTGGAAATGGGGCACAATTCCTGGAGATATATTCTTCCGTTTTGATAGCCGTTTTCGTATTTTGCTGAAATATTATGCTCGCGGAGCCAAACGGACAAATTCACAATCTTCTTATACCCCTTTGTTTCCACTGGAGATACCGTCGGAGAACTGCCCATCATGGCTATGCCATGCATAGCTTTTTGAGCCGTACTGCACCCATCCCATCCAGCGGGTCCGGAACGGTAAGGATACAGCTTTTACGGTGCGGGCTTCCGGGGAATCACGGCCATTGTTGGCAACTGTGCCATGGGTTTTCCGGATCGTATCAGCGGTTTTCAAGGGTAACCGGTTTCAGAGGAACAGGGTATTCATCCCGGCCATTACACTACCATATCTCGTTTTGATGGAATCCTATAGAGGGGGAATTTGTCCCCGGTAGAGAAACATCATCTCCATTTTTCCGGCAGTTTTCAAGAAAAATCTTCATTTTCAAGTCATCGTTTATATTTATAACTATTATATTTACAACAATAAATATCCCCTTTCAAAGGTTTTGGTAAAAAAAAGTGACTGCCGGATGAATAATTACATAGACTTATATTTATTAAAAACCACAAAAGAAACATAGAATATACCAGGTGTCATGTGAGTTTTATACACGCTCATTCTCCGGAACGAAACGACATCAGGATGGAAAATGTGTATAATGTCCTGTATGTCGATGACGAATCCACACTGCTGGATATCAGCAAAATCTTCCTCGAAAAGGAAGGCATGTTTGCTGTCGATGGACTTACATCCGCCACTGAGGCACTGGAACGGATAAAAACCCGACGTTATGATGCCATCATTTCCGATTACCAGATGCCGGAGATGAACGGGATAGACTTTTTAAAAACGCTTCGTGCATGTGGCGATACGACGCCGTTTATCATCTTCACCGGGAGAGGGCGCGAAGAGATCATCATACTGGCACTCAACGAAGGCGCTGACTTTTACCTCCAGAAAGGTGTTGATCTGAAGTCGCAGTATACAGAACTTGCACATAAAATCAACCAGGCTGTTGCCCGTAAACGGGGGGAGAAGGCGCTCGCAGAAAGCGAAGAGCGATACCGCTCTGTTGTCAATGACCAGACAGAACTGATTGCCCGGTTTACTCCTGACGGGATCATAACATTTGCCAACGAGGCATATCGTTCATACTTTGCTCCATTGATTGATTTGCCGGAAGTCATTGGGAAAAATATCCGGGATGTCATGCAGGTTTCTGATTGTGCGGAGATGAAGAAATTCATCGGTTCACTCACCCGACATACACCAATCCGTGAAATGGAGTATGTGTTCGAAGGAAAGAACAGTGAAAAGCGCTGGCAGGTATGGTCGATCCGGGCCCTGTTCAGCACCGGTGGCACTCCTCCTGAGTACCAGGTTGTAGGACGGGACATTACTGATCGAAAACAGGCAGAAAATCGGTTATCTGAAGTGAATGATGCATTTTTATCGTTCAGTCCTGATCCGCTTAACAATATCAATATCCTCACCGGACTTGCAGGAAGGATGCTGCAGGGTACCTGTGCCCTCTATAACCGGCTTGAAAAAGGACTGCTCTGTTCGCTGGGAATGTGGAATACCCCCCCGGATTTTGCTCCCTGCGATCAGCCGGAAGGACACATCTGCAATGATGTTATCCTTAAGGGGGGCAGTTCACCAACGATTATTAACAATCTTCTGGATTCGCACTATGCGGAAACGGACCCGAATGTCAGGCGCTATCAGCTGCAGACCTATGTGGGCATCCCGGTAAAAATCGGGGAGATACTATCTCGGTTCCCTCTGCATTGTGTACCAGCACAACCATTCACCCTCACCGCAGGACCTCGAGGTACTTTCGTTCATTGCACGGGCTATCGCCATTGAAGACGAACGGAGAACCGCCATGCAGGATCTCCTGGAGAGCGAGAAACGGTTCCGCACTATTCTCAACTCCATGCAGTCCGGAATCGTGATCATTGATGCACATACCCATAGAATCCTTGAAGCAAACCCGAAAGCGATCGAAATGATCGGGAGTACTCATGAATCTGTTCTGGGTTCAGTATGCCACAAGTTTATCTGTCCCGCAGAATCGGGTAAATGCCCGGTTACGGACCTGGGACAGAAGGTTGAATCCGCTGAACGTGTGCTTCTCACCCATCAGGGAGAGAAAATTTCCATCCACAAGAGTGTTATCAAAACGATACTGGGAGGAAAGGAAGTCCTGATCGAATCGTTTGTTAATCTCAGC
Source organism: uncultured Methanomicrobiales archaeon (assembly GCA_963732285.1). GTDB lineage: Archaea > Halobacteriota > Methanomicrobia > Methanomicrobiales > Methanospirillaceae > Methanoregula. The sequence goes on from CAVSYT010000005.1 coordinate 19,576, forward strand.
AAGCGAAAACAGGCAGAAGAGAAACTGCTGGAAAGCGAGGAAAAATACCGTAAGCTGGTCGAATCCTCAAGTGATATGATATGGGAAGTGGACAAGAATGGAACATATTCCTATGTCAGCCCGAGTGTCGTTACCCTCCTTGGGTATACACCGGAGGAAGTTATTGGCAGGAAACCGTTTGATTTTATTGTTCCTGCAGAAATGGAAACCATTGGAAAAGAGTTCAATGATTGCGTTGTCTCTTTGCGACCAATGGTGAGACTGGAAAACACCAACCTCCACAAAGACGGGCATTACGTCGTACTCGAAACAAGCGGTGAACCGGTTCTGGATAGTACAGGAAATCTCCTCGGGTTCCGGGGTATTGACCGGGACGTAACCGAGCGCAACCGGGCCGAAGTATCACTCCGCCAGGCAAACAAGAAACTCAACCTCCTCTCCGGCATCACACGGCACGATATCAAAAACCAGACTCCTTGCATTGAATGGTTTTCTCGACATCCTCCAGATGAAGATCCCTGATCCTGCATATGAACACTATTTCAACCGGATCATGGAAGCCGGTTCCCGGATTTCTGCCATGATAGAGTTCACCAGGGAATACGAGATGATCGGTGTCACCGATCCGGTCTGGCAGGATTGCCGCACACTCATAGATACAGCAGCTAATGCTGCCCCGCTCGGCAAAATCGGGGTAAAAAACGATATTCCGGCAGGCATGGAAGTATTTGCCGATCCACTCATTGCCAAAGTCTGTTACAACCTGATGGATAACGCCGCCCGGTATGGAGGAAAGATTACATCCATCCGGTTCTTTGAAGAGAAACGAAATGGGAATAACATCATCGTCTGTGAAGATGACGGTAACGGTGTTGCTGCGGATGATAAGGAACGGATCTTCGACCGGGGATTCGGAAAGAACACCGGACTTGGTCTGGCACTTTCGCGGGAGATTCTCGATATTACCGGTATCACCATCCGGGAAACGGGTGAGCCGGGCAAAGGGTGCACGGTTTGAGATTTCCGTGCCCGTAAACCAGTCCCGGTACAGGAAATAACAGCGTATCCTGAAATAACAAAGTGGATTTGCGGTGTATTTTACCGGATATCAAGCGAGTCCCTGAATGCTGTTTCTTTTGGGATGGGCAGCAAACGATCCCGATTGCGGTTTTTTAAAAAAAAAACGGCTCTGTTAAAACGATCTAAAAAAGAGGGGGGCACCATCCAGGCAACCGATAAGAAGGAGCAAATCGCTGGAAAATAGGATTTCCCTGAAAATCAGCATATTCAGATAGTATTAGAAAATGTTTTTTGTATAATTATGATGAACGCCGCCGCCCCCGATGGGACGCCCCCGCGGCGGTTCAGGAGCCTCCCCATCTTTAAACCAATTGCCCAGCGAGGCCCCGACGAGGCGGCAGAGAGGCCCCAAAGGGGTGGGTTGATTCTTAAAAACTATAAGAAGGGAGTATCCGATTTTCATACTTCTGGTGTGAACCCAAACGGTTCATGCCTGTTTCAACAGAGCCTAAAAAACAGGAAATAACTGGTTAATCCCGGCCCCTCCGTGTCTGATCACAACAGAATAACCCGGTGGGTTTGATTACTCATAGGTTACAAATCCGGATACAGAAGTGACCTCTTCATGGAGCAGATCAAGCGAGCCTTTGATGCCACCGCATCCCGGTATGATGCCCAGCGGAAATGGATCATCCCCGAAATGGAAGACTATTACAGCGCAGCAGTCTGGGCAGCGGAGTGCAAAAACCCGCGTCCGGCTATCCTTGATATCGGCGCAGGTACCGGCCTCCTCTCGGCACTCATGATCCAAAAATTCCCGGACGCCCATCTCACATTCGTGGATCTTTCCGAATCGATGCTCAGCATAGCACAAGAGCGGTTCGCCGGGCGCAATGATGTGCGGTACATTGCCGGGAATTACAGCAGCTGGACTTTGTCGGACATTATGACCTGATCTGTTCGGCACTCTCCATCCATCATCTTGATTATGCAGACAAGCAACGGCTGTACAAAAAAATCCATGATGCCCTGAATCCCGGCGGCATGTTCGTCAACGCTGACCAGGTACTGGGCGAGACTGAGGCCATCAACCGGCGCTACATGGCATACTGGGACGAATTTTTAGTGCCATGCCCGCTTTCACCCGAAGACAAGAAGCAGATGTTATACCGGCGGGACACTTTTGACAAAAACGAAAAGCTCTCGGTGCAGCTCGCATGGATGGCTGACTGCGGGTTTCACGATATTGATGTCGCGTATAAGAACCGGCTTTTTGTCGTGTTTTCGGGAAGAAAGGAATAAGTCTGCAGGATTTGTGGCTCTGTTGAACCCCTCTTCCTGTTGTTTTTACAGGTCCTCTTACGGCTGCTATGAGGGGGAAGCAATGCAAGGGGAGCATCCCCTTGACCCCCTTTTTGTGAGGGGTTCACATGAAAATCAACATATTCAGATACTATTTGAAAATATTTTTTGTATAATTATGATGAACGCCGCCGCACCAAAAAGGGACGGCCCCGCGGCGGTTTCAGGGACGGTAAATACAAAAACCTCCATGCCCCGCTGTGCCTGAAGAGAGGCCCTGAGGCGGGGAGCCCTCCCAAATATGAAATTTTAATGATTTTCATATTTCAGGGGTGAACCCGAACGGTCCATGCCTGTTTCAACAAAGCCGGATTTGTGTAAAAATATCGTTGATATTTTTTTTAAAAGCACAACATGCAAAGTGACCCGGGTAGCGAATGCTTATTTTTCTGCAGGATATCAACAACATTTCAAAACAGATTTTGAAAACAGATTTTGAAACGAAATAAATGAAACCGGTAACGGGCAATAGAAGGTAAACAGATCTTATAAGTATCCATTTTTTTCCAGGGTCAGTTCAAGAACTCCATCGGAAAAACGCTTTTTGCTGAATCGTACTTCTAAGGGCATGGTGATCACTTTTTTATAGTGAATCTCATCACCAGATGCAACGATAATAACCATGGTCGCATTGTCTTCCAGGTCGATTTTGATTTTTTCCTCGGCGATTCCTGGTAGTTGTGTCAGGATGCGGATAAATTTTCCCTCATCAAGAAGAGTTGTTACTGGTTCGATGGTTTTTATCGGATGGGAATTTTCAGAATCCGCTGTTATCATATTCCTGCACTCCGGTTACTTTTTATTGGATACCTGTTTTCGTTCCGAATTATTTTCATTCATACGTCATTGGTTTCGCCCGTTCCCTGTAAAAAAGATCGGGATGGGAAAAATAACCGGTCTATAGCTGGCATACAAACAGGTTAACGAATTGTTGCAGTGCTGGCATGGTTTTTGAACCTGATTATGGGGCTGTCCCATGAATATGTACTTTAGAGGCAATTTTCTGCGGAAGCAGGGATGTGAAATCCCCAATTCCCCTGAGATCCTTTCTGGTGCATCCACATGCATGGCATTGTGTCATTTCGGTTAACGACATCCATACAGTCAAATGGTGTGATCTCTTTTTTTGATAATCTTCTTTCTCAAATATGACATTCCACCTCCCGCGGGTAACATGTTACCCGTTGATTACCTGTCAATGAAAGAAGATAAAACTGACTGGATTTTACAAATCCTGATTTGTTTTTTCACAGTGCTTTTTGCTCGTGACCCGGGTCACCAGGTATTTTTATAAGAATCAGATTGGTTAAAAAAGAGGAGACGGGATACGCCGGGTTAGCAGGATCTGACCGGCTCCAGTGTTTTGTTACCGGGGAGTTTGACTACCATCGTTCTCACTATTTATTTGCATGATTATCCGCGTTTATGAAACTTCCATTGCCTAATATATGCTGGAACACCTGTTTGAAGTCATCGAGTTTCTGGCTGATGTGCCGTTTTCCTTTTTCTGTCGGGCAATAGAGTTTTGATTTTCCTGAAACCCTGATCTCAAGGTACCCGTCTTCCAGCAGATCATGAAGGAGAGCGTATACTCGTGCCTGTGGAATAAGGACCTTGTAACGGCTATGGATTTCATGAACGATATCATATCCTGAAATCGGTTTATCCAGAAGAGAGAGGACAACTGGTTCCAGTGACTTTTTTACGACATCATCGATGGTTGACTGGGGAACAACGGAAACGGATTCAGCAGGAAAAGTATGATGGGCAAATGAAAGGGTTGTTTCTTTCCCGGTTGATACGATAATCTTCGGGATACCCTCGGCTAAGGATGTGATCAGGGTATGATCAATTTTACTGATATTCAGGGCAATAATGCCGGAAACCAAGGCATTTTCTCCTTTTTTGGCGACAAGCAGATTCCGGATTGCAAGAATATCATCGAACTCTTCGGTTTCTGAAAAGTCGAACAGGATTTGCAGTGAATTGGATTTCCCTGTATAGAGCAGGGATTCCATGCACGTTTCAAGGACCGGCTGCAGGCGGAATACTTCATTTCTTTTTATCCGGAAGGTGTACAGTTCCTTTTTTTGGATCTCTTTGGGAAAGTACTTCGGGAGAGTTGACTGGGAATAGGCAAACAGATTGCGTCCTCCCTTTTTTATCCCCTCTTCCAATGCAAATTTAAATATGGGGTCTTTTACCACGTGGTCAGTGTAGAGGAAAAGAACAATGTCAGTGAAGATATCCTTTAACAATATGGTTTTTATTTCCGGCAGATCGAGATAGGAGAGACCGTCCGGTTCCGGGGATTCTCCCTCCGGGGCGCCTGATATTTTTTCCTGCGCAGGTTTTTTTAATGTCTGCTCTTCCTGTTCCATTGCTTTCCGGAACAGCGCCACTTCAATGGCTGCCTTGATTTCCAGTTCATTGAATGGTTTTACAATGTACCCATAAGGCCGGACATTTTTTGCCTTTTCAATGATCGTATCATCTGCATAGGATGTAACAAAAACAACCGGGATATCCAGTTCCTGCGTGATGATTTTTGCCGCTTCAATACCATTCATCTTTCCGGGCATCACGATATCCATCAGCACAAGATCGGGAAGGGTACTCCGCGCCTTGCTGACCGCTTCTTCACCGGAAGCAACCATACCTGCAACGGTATATCCCATCGCACTCAAGCGTTCTTCCAGTTGCATCGTGATGATCGCTTCATCATCAACTACAAGTATTTTCGACATAATTATGTCCCGCCAATCGTAACAGGAAATTCCATACTGATTTCAGTTCCATCGTTGCTTTTTAACATAAGTGATCCCTTCAGCTGGTGCTGCACAAGGGTCCTGATAAGTTTGAGACCAAGACTATTGGAACAGCTGATATCAAAATTATCGGGCATTCCAATGCCATCATCACGGACCCTGATTTTGATCCGGCCGTTATCCCGCAATGCGGAAATCTCAATTTTGCCGCGTTTTCTCCCTTTAAATGCATGTTTGTATGCGTTTGAAAGGATTTCATTTACCACTAGGCAGCAGGGCAGGGCCTGGTCTACCGGGAGGAATATTTCCTCCGGGTCAATCTCGCAGCTGATATCGTGTCCCTTACGAGAGTAAATATTTGATAATGCTGTTACCTGGTCCCTGAACTGGCCTGTTATGCTGATTTTTCCAAACTGTTTGCTTTCATAGAGCCGGGTATGGATCTGTGCCATGGTCTGGATTTTCAGCATCATATCGGTCAGGGTGCTGTTCGTTGATTCATCGGAAGAACGCATCCGGGTCATGTCCAGCAGGCCGGATATCAGCTGGAGATTATTCTTGACCCGGTGGTGGATCTCGCGAAGCAGCACTTCTTTTTCCTGTAAGGATGCGACAAGTTTTTCCTCGGCATGTTTGCGATCGGTAATGTCCCGGAAACTCCAGACCCTGCCGACAATACTATCCCCGATTTTCTGGGGTTTTGAATAGCGTTCGAAGAATTTCCCGTCGTTAAATTCGATCATGTCGAAGCTTTCGCGTCCCGGGTGGCTCTCGAGCTCCTTGATGCTGGCTAAAAATCCTTCGGGATTTTTAAGTTGAGGCAGGACATGATGCAGGACACGTTCATGGATCCCTGATACCAGCAGAACCGAAGGGATATTCCACATGTTTGCAAAATTCTGGTTATAACTCGTGATCTTTCCCTGCTGATCGACTACCAGTAATCCGTCAGCGGTTGATTCAAGGGATGCGTTGAGGAGTGACAGGGTTGTATTCAGCGTTGTATCGGAGGACTTTCGCTGCCGGATCTCCTCTTCGAGTGCCACGTTCATCTTTGCATATTCTGAAGCCTTCAGCCGGTATTCAGACTCGATCTTTTTCCGGTCAGTGATATCCTGTCCCTGGGCAATAGTCGAAACAATGGTCTTTCCGTCAGGTCCTAAAATAGCAGCAGAGTTCCAGAGTACCGTCCGTGATTCCTCCCTTCTTATCGAGAATGGGTATTTCCACACTGTCCCATCTTTCACCATCCGTGGTCTTCCTGATAAGATCCATCGCCGCGGTCATGTAATTACCCGGCAGGAGTACATCAACATGCTTTCCTATGACTTCCGGTAGCTTTCCTGCCCGTAAGGTGTTCAAATGCCTGGTTGAACCGGGTAAGCCGGAATTCAGGGTCCCAGACGATAATAGGAGCGTTTGCAAAGGTGATAAGGTTGTCAAGATACTCCTTTGTTTCACGAAGTGTCTCCTCAGCCAGTACCTGTTTTGTTACATCATACGCAACTTCCCCGGCAGCGACAATAGTGCCATGGGTATCCCTGATGGGCGTGTGGAGCACATGGTAGACCCTGCGGGGTTCACCGGGTTTGCCGAATTCTACCATCTGGTTAACATTCTCACCATGCAGTACCCGGCTCCACTCATTTACGGACTTTCTCTGCTCTTCCGGTATGTCCGCGAACAGGTCTTTCATATTGGTGCCAATGGCAAGATCCTTACCCGTGATTCGTTTGATCTCCTCTTTATAGGTCTGGTTAAAAAAAATGTAGCAGAAATGCACATCCTGCACGGCGATTATCACTTCCGTTCCTTTTGTTACGGCTTCAAGCAGTTCCTGTGCCCGCAGAAGGTTTTCCTCGTTCTGCCGCATCGAATCATTGACACGTTTCAGTTCGGTGATATCGTGGCTCGCCCCGATGATTGCGATGAGTTTTCCTTCATCATTGAAAACAGGAGAATCAATTACATGAACGGGAAATTCATGGCCATCCCGGTGACGGACCAGGTATTCCCCGGACCAGCACCCTCCCTTATCAAGCAGTGCCGAGATCTTCTTTGCATCATCCTTCGACAATGCCGGAACGATAACTTCGATCGCGATACGCCCGATGACCTCTTCGGGTTTCCAGCCGTATGTCCTGGTCGCAGCCTCGTTCCAGAATATGATTTTATGGTCAGTGTCGACTGCGATGACTGCATCACCGACTGCATCCAGCATCCGTGCCTGCATGCGGATCCGGTCATCACTCCTCTGCAACGCTTTTTGGATTGTGCTGATATCAGAAATATTGCTGAATGCCACCCGGATCGATTGTCCGTCACCGCTGCCGGATAGCCTGATACTTTCCAGCCGGGCAGGGAACGTGGCACCATCACCCCGTTTGAGTTCGAGAGTAACCGAGGTTATGGTTTCAGACTGCCGCAGATTCATGAAATACCGGTCCCAGGTTCCATGATCTTCCGGCATGATCCATGTCCTGAACCGTGCATTGATCAGCCTGCTCCGGTCAACGCCGAGGAGCGTCGCAGCAGTGAGGTTCGCCCGCGAGATGAGGGCGGTATCAGTCAGCGTGAGATAGCCAAGCGGGGCAAATTCGAACAGGTCAAGGTACTGGTCCCGGGACTCCGCAAGCTCGAGGTGTGTCCTCCTGAGTTCCTCAGCCTGCATCTCAAGCTCGATCTGGTGCACCTGAAGTTCATGAACCAGTTCCTCGACTGTTTGTCCTTTCTTACCGTTACGGACTGATGGGGAATGTGCAAGTTTTTTTTCTGCGGCATCATGCAATGAACGGGTGCCGGGCTGAGAACCCGGGTTCTTCTCTTCAGGCGCTTCATTCTTTTTTGTTACCATCAGGCTCCCTCCCGGTTATCGGGTATACGATCATCTCAGAAAAACCTGCCAGCCACTATATCCTTTGTCACCATGATTACCTTCGTCCACCGTTGAAACCGTTTTACCACTCGATTTTACCGTAAACCGGGTTTTACCGGAGTCCGGCCCTCCATTGCATTTCTGCAGACTCAATCCCAAGGATTTTATATATCTACCGGTGTTCCCCATGAATACCTGTTTTTATTGCTACAAAGTATTATCGGATAATAAAAACTTTTTATTTACGTTAAAAATATTTCCCCTGTTTACAGTTTTTGAAACATCTGGAATGTTGATCATTACCCCGGTATTTTTCCCTTTATTAAAAAAACCGGGCAAAGTGTTGTGATTTCACGGGGATTAATACACGGTATTTTGATTAATGGAAAAATTAAAAAGGCATTATTATTGAGTTCACGATAACGGGCAGGGGTGAACAAAAGGAAAAACAGACCGTAACACACCGGGATAAAACCATGATGCTCAAGACTGAACCGGATGGTTTCGTTGCCGGGAGAGTTGCAGGGGGTTTGCCGATCCATGCACCATCCGATGATGCCCATTACGGGGAAGATGAAACTACAAAATATAGAATGTGGGGAAATGTTATTATTTTTATAAAAACACATGGGGGCATATGTCCCGAAATTTCATGAACACACGATCGTGGTTCTTACTAGTGATCCTCATCGTTGGCATCACTACATGCATTGTGCCGGTATCAGCAGTCGATAACGCATGGCTGGAGATTCAATCAAACCCTTCCGGATCATGGGCATGCATCGATCACTGGAATTGCCAGAATACACCGGTGACATTTTCTGTAGATCCGAACAGTTACCATACCCTCACAGTCTACAAAGATGGCTACCAGATGTCTACCCAGACTATCTTATCCGCCAGTCCCGGTGTAACAACACCCATAACGGTATCACTCTTTTCAAACCCCCTGCATTTCGGCAGTGCGGATATCAGGTCCACACCGAACGGTGCAGGGATCTGGATTGACCGGGTGTATTATGGCAAAACCCCGCTGGTCATCAGCGATCTTTCTGCGGGAGACCACACCCTGACACTCCGGAAAGCAGGGTACTATGACTTCAACCAGGGTCTCATCATCACCGCCGGCCAAACAATGGCATTTAACCCGAATCTGGTTAGTTACCCGGCGAAACCCCGGCTACGGTTCCCTCCAGATTGATTCTGCTCCCGGTGGCGCAGCGATTTACCTGAATAACAACTACCAGGGCGCTACCAAGGCACAAGGCGAATCCTTCGACATCAATCAGCTGACACCGGGCTCATATACCGTTAAACTCACCCTGCCAAACTACCTGAACTATATCACGACACTGGATGTCAGGGAAGGGATGATTTATGATATTCATGCGGTCATGGTGCCGGGTACCACTGATACAACTCTTGTCACAACCGGCGGGATGACGGTCAGGTCAAGCCCTTCAGGCGCCAACATATACATTGACAATGCATACCGGGGCCTTACACCACTCACGATTAATGATATTATACCGGGAAACCATGCCATCATACTGAAGATGAACGGGTACCTGGACTGGCAGTCATCGGTGAACGTGCAGGCAGGCGGTATCACTGAGGTATCAGGAACACTCTCCGCTGCCACTACACTCTCCCCGACTGCATTAGCACCTCCCGAGCCAACCCAGTCCCCAATCGGGTTAGCCAGTATAATCTTTGCCATCGGGATCTGCGGTGCAGCAGTGGTACTATTCGGCATATCCAGAAAGAACGACTAACCCTTTTTTTTAAACAATCCCCTTTGCAATGATAGATACCTCCGCGAAAGGACCCGTGTTCACAACGATGCAAAGAAAGGGTTGTGCAAATAGTAACGAAGAAACCTTTGTCATACCCGTGTTGGTATTCATCTCCCCTGAGCAGGAAGAACAGTCATGCCGGTACCGGGATGGACTTCTATAATGAAGGTCCCCTGTCCCGTTCGAGGCTGCGGAGAAATTATTCGGCTTCTTCTGAACCTTGCTTTATTGGCATACACCATGAAATGCATCGTAAAAAGCAAAAAATGTAATATGGCGAAATATTATTAATTTGATAAAAATACATGGTCCCCCATGTCACCAATTGTTATGAACCGAAGAATGTGGATTCTCACCATATTCCTCCTCCTCGGCTTCACTGTCTGCATTGCACCGGCAGCAGCCGAGACCGCGTGGCTCGAGATTGATTCAATACCTTCCGGTGCATGGGCATGCATCGATCACATGAAATGTAATGAAACGCCGGTTACGTTTGCTATCGATTCAAACAGTTACCATGCCCTCTCCGTATACAAAGAGGGTTACCAGGTATCTGACCAGACGGTCCATACGACTTTACCCTGGTATAACAACAAAAATGGTGGTATCGCTTTCGTTAACCCCCACGTCAAATCCTGTTGCATTAGCCCCCCCGGAACCGACACAGTCCCCGGCCGCTTTGATCATCACCTTGTCCGCGATTGGGATCTGCAGTGCAGCAGCCATACTATTCAAAAAAGAGTGAATAAAAATCCCTTTTTCTCATAACAACCCTTTTTGCACCAGTAGATAGTATCCTTAAAAAACCGGCCTTTGGAAAATCGATCCAGCGGAACGATAAACAGGAACACCGGGCGATCTGATAATCGCTGTCCCTGGTTGATGCAGGTGAATATCACACGTAACCGGTGATGAACAAAAAGATGCACCCGCACAGGAAGTATCGCAGGGGCGGCAAAAGAGGCCGGGTAAAAACCCCTCAACAAAAAAGGAGATAGCGATTCATATCAGGCTGCAGCATCCAGCTCCCCTTTAAGGGCAGGCAGAAGGCTTACCGACAGGTTTACTTCGCGGGCAACATTCCGGGTCAGGAGCTGCTGCCGTCTCTTCTCTGCCGAGGTTAATTCCCGCAGGTCCCCCATTCTCTGGATCTCGAAAATCAGGTTCCGGTCCCGCTCTGCCAGAAGCAGGTGATTATAAAACGTGAACGTATCCAGTGCAATCTTCCGGTCCATCCGTGAGATGTCCCGCTGGTAGGCAAAGTACAGGCCGTTATCCGGGTAGAGCGGCGTGGCCTGTACGAAGATATACTTCTCATCGGGGTTCGTGAGGAATTCGCGATCAGTGGTGACGAGATAACCCTCAAGCGAGGATACGTCAAGATAGAGACCTTCGGCGATATCACTCCGGTCCTTGTTTACAGACGTATTATAGAGAATAAGTGAGTTGGCAAGGTACCCGCTCGCACCGATGAGAACACCGAACATGAGAATGAGAATCTGGTCCCGGGTTTTTTTATCCATCGCATTCACACACCGCATTACTGGTTCTGCAACAGAGGAATGAAACGAAATGACCAACGGTTTTTTTAACCGCGATTACGCATAAAATAAATTTTTTGAACACAATTTCCCTCGTTCAGCCAAGTTTCCATACAGCCCGGGTCTTGTAGTCAAGGTTGCTGACCACATAGGTGTTGCCGGGTGAGAATGAGGCTGGCACCTCATAGATGAGATAGCCTTCAGCCTTGTTACTTTCACCGGGCTGGACATACCCGACAACGCCTCCCCGCCCGATCTGGTAATCATATTGTGTCCCGGTAACGGTGTCGATAATCACATCAGAACTGTGGACGGATGAAAAATTGTACATCTTCCCGCCACTGGACACCACAAACTGTTTTCCTGAAGGGGCATACACGGCTTTGTCACCGGTATTCATGACACGGACATAAATGAACAGGAACGTGTTGCCCTCCTGAGGCTTCTCCATATTGTAGCCCTGCTGGAGATCAAGGGGTGGTGATGCTGCTGCCTGCTCCCTGGGGCTGTTCCATGATGGAGATGTCCAGTTGTAATTGGGTTTTATATCGTACCGGTATACGGTTGCCTCACCCTGTTGATCCCCGCTCCCGAAGGGGGCATACTGATTCAGGGCCAGGGCATTCGGAAAGGGTACTGCTGTTGCTGTTATCATTGGGGTTGGCAATGATGTTACCACAGCAGTTGTGGGAACATAAACGGGTGCCTGGACAGCCGAAGATGAACTGGTGCATCCCGAAAAGAGGAGTACAAAGAACAATACTCCAAAAACTGCGATTGTGTAAATAAATTTCATTTAAATCCCTCCGCTCATCTGGATCATGCGTGTATCCCGCAGGGAAACAGATGTATGAGAATCATACGCCGGTACGTGGCGTGAATATTATAAAAAACTAATCGGATGTTACAAAATTTGGATAATCCTACGATCTTTTGATGAAATACGGGAAATCTTATAAAAAAACCTGCAGGAAAAGGGGTGACGGAGACACAGGAGATTATGGACGATAAACTACGAATGGAGCCAGCAAAGCCTTACATTTTTGTGCAGTAATCACCACGGGAAATGCCGGAACGATTTGGATTTTGCAACACCGGATAAGATTTATATAGTGAATTTTATTATATTCATGGTTGCTCTGGTATAAGGTTTTAATCAGCACGATTTCAGGATAATTCTTCTATATCTCATAAAACCTCATACCAGGAGATGAACGGAGTGGAAAAATGTACGAAACGATCAAAGATGCACACAGGGAAGGTGCATAACCATGGCAAATGAAACCGCAAACCGGATGGTAAAGGAAGGAGTCGCCCGGCGCTGAACACCTCAAAATCCAGACAGCCGATGCGTTGGAAGATGCGGCCCGCAGGCTGCGGGAAACTGACGTGTCAGCGAAGGGTGAGGATATCAGGCACATCCTGCAGGATGTCGAAGTAAGAGTAAACCAGTTCAGGGCAGATGTTGGCGCCGGATACCATAGAATGGAAGCAGATTACCACAAGAGGGTAGAACCGGTAGAACACGTCATCATTGATCACCCCATTCCCTCGGTCCTCATCGCAGACCGGGATAGGTGTCCTCATAGGTATGCTCCTCTTCAAAGGACGCGACTGACGGGGAATCACATGGATACGGCTGCCGACAGCGGGGAAGAAACGATAGAATCTGAGTTCGTCAGGACGATTAAATACTTAGATCTCTATCTCCGGCAGAAGACGGATTTGTTCCTGCAGCACTACGTATTCGAACCAGTCGATTTCCTGTTCAGGCAGATCATGTTCCTGTCGGTAATTATCACATTACTTGCAGCAGGAACGATCATCCTCGTGATTGGGGTGATTCTTGTTATCGGCACAGTAGTCCCCCTCTGGGCGGCACTGCTTATCACGGGAGCCATAATCTTCATAATGGGCGTTATTATCGCGTACATGCTCTTATCGAACAAAATTGTCTTAAAAACCCCGGTTGCCACGGAGATGATAAAAAATGGAAAACCATAGGCGAGTAACTGAAGAAGATCTTCTCGTCACCGAAACGTTGATCGCACAATCGTATGGCAAGCTGAAACAGTCAGTAATTCAGGCACCATCCCGGGCGTGCAGCTCCGTAGGCCAGACGGTACGGGAACACCCGTATGCAACGGCAGGTGCAGCAATTGTTGCTGGTATCGTAGTGTACGGGATCTACAGGATAATGACATCACGCACATCGGGTGAGAAGGAACAGCGAAGAGAACGGGATTCCCGCCAGAACGGTATGAGTCACATGGACATTATGCAGCAAATACTGCCGATGGTTATGCCCCTGGCGGCTCCATATATTACGGGGTATCTCCGGAACTATCTTGGAAGGATCCTGTCATCAGAACGCAATTAACGAGTATCTTTATGGAAAATAGACTTTTTTGAAACGCACATGAACGGGAGTTCACTCCCTAACAATGAAAATTGGATACCGTCTTCTTATAATTTTTAAGAGTCAACCCATCCCCTGCGGGGGTCGCTCGGCCGCCTCGTTTTGGTCCTCGCTGGGCAAATGGTTTAAAAATGGGCAGGCTCCTGAACCGCCGCGGGGGCGTCCCATCAGGGGCGGCGGCGTTCATCATAATTGTACAAAAAAATATTTTCAAATACTATCTGAATATGCTTATTTTTTGATACAGTGTGTTAATGGAGCTTCGCCCCAAATCCCCATAAGATTGTGCCGCCGCCCCCGGCGGGGCTTCCTGTGCGGCGAATCAATGACGGAAATTTACAAAAAACCTCCATGCCCCGCTGTGCCTAAAGAGAGGCCCTGAGGCGGGGAACCCTCCCAAATATGAAATTTTAATGATTTTCGGCTCTGTTGAAAACCTCTGAATAAGAGGGGGTCAAGGGGACACTCCCCTTGGGTTGCCTCCCCCTCTGGGGGAGAGAGGGGGTCACCCTCAAAGTAGTCGAGAAAAAGAAGCGAATCGCTGGAAAATAGGATTTCAACAGAACCTGATTTTCATAATTCTGGAGTGAACCCAAACGGTTCATGCCTGTTTCAACAGAGCCGGAAAATACTTTTTTATATCGATAAAATGCCATTTTTGATTTTAAACACAATACGATGATCTTTTTTTAACTTGCCATAACGGGTGAAGGGAATTTTACCCGCTTAAAAAAAATTATTCGTTAATGATTCACATAGGTTGTGAATTTATCTCCGGGGGAAGCAGGCGTGTAAGAAGGTAATCCGGTACCTGTTTCGAGGTATGAATTGCCATATCGAAGTATGCCAGGTTATCCCGGTTACCTTTGTACTTAAGGTTTATCTGGAAGTTGGTATCCATAAGCGTGATAACACCGAAAGTCTTGATTATTGCACGACGTTCGGTAATAATCCTGTCCTCTCCTTCGACAAGTTTTTGCCGGTCGCCGTCAATATCTGATATTAACTCATTCTGGTACGAGAGCACCGTTATTTGAGAGTTCCCGATTGCTACCGTCTGACCTTCAGGGAATGTAACAGCATAATTAGTAGTAAAGGGCAACGCCCCACCGGGAGATACGTTCATCACAGACACAGACAGCGTCAGAAAGCCTATCAACGCTAAAAGGATGGCAAGAACAACAAGGGAGATGACGACTTTTATCCCCATTCCCATACCTTCGGGTTTTTCCCGTGCACGTTCCTCTGCCTGTCCCAGTTTTCGTCCTTTTTCGGTAGCGATATCACGCTCCCGCTGACTTTTCTGTTCATCTATCCGTCCTTTTTCCCGTGCCAGTTCTTTTTCATCATCGCGTGAAGTCAGATCAACCATGTAAAACACCACTGTTTCCCTTGATTTTTTTTATTATTCCCATAAAGGGAATTTTTTGTTTCCCGGATGGTTTTTAGTGTTTACTTCCCGTCATCCGGTAATTACATCTGGTTTTACTAACCATACCAGATCGTTTTGACATATAGCAGGGTTAATATAAAAACTGTATCCGATGTTGCAAAATCTGAAGGGAGAAGATAGAATGCGGCATATTTTTTTTATTTTCATGAAAAGGTCTTCTTATTGCAATACATGAAACAATCCGTGAAGTATATTATCCGTCCGTGATAAAAGATGCCCATCGGGGTGTATACCATGAAGGATCTTATCAGAGGTGCAGGGAAAAAGTTCTCTTCGGAGGTTCCCGTAGCGATAAACTACCCGATTCCTGCTACAGGAATTCCCGGTGTGAATTGTACTTTGACAGGGAATCCGGGATCCGAACGGTATGGAATCACATGATGCACAAATTCCCATGAACCGGGTGAATGAATGCTATGAATCGTCGCATGCAGATCCTGATCCTTTGTATAATGCTGGGAATCGGAATTGTAGCGATAGTCGCAGGAACAGTGACATATATGAATCCCGGCGCACGGACAATGGAATCACCCGCTGAACAAACCCGGAACTCTCCTTTGGAACTACCGCCTTCGGGGGATAATACCTTAAGGGACATTTCCGGAGATGATCTTTACCTGTCAACCGTTGATGTATCTACCGGAAAGCCACTGGGGAGTGTATCGGTGTATCTTGATGGCAGATATGAAGGTTCCACATCTGCGCAGGGGATACTGGGGGTCCGGAACCTGAGCCCGGTTTCTGAAGGGCAACACACCCTGCGGGTAACGAAATCCGGGTACCAGGATTATACCGGAAGTATTACCGCCCCGTTCCCGTCACCGGTTAACATCGGACTGCAGGGGCAGGTGTTCGTCCCGGTTCAGGAACCCGGCTCCCATAATACGAAGATCGATATTGTGTTTGTCCCGTCAGGGACATCATACAATTGTGCCGAACAACAGAAAATCTATACAACCCTGTATGTAACAGACCGGAATGCATTCGTTACCGATGTCAACAGGCTCGTCAGTGAGTCAATCTTTACCCTTGACACGATTACCGATAAAACCGAACCGATCCCTCCCGATTACCGGGACCGGTTCAATATCTATTATTATTATGATTCCTCACAGTTCGCTGACGCTTTTAACGGGTGTGCCGGAACCGTTCCGGAGAATTTCTGGAACACGGTTCCCTTCGCCGATGTAGTCATCATCCTGTACCCAACCTATCCTACACGCAATAGTGGTCCACCCTGTGAGCCGAACGGCTGTGTCAATCCCGGAGCGGGCAGGAGCTGGATGAAAATTGCGGCAGACCGGGAAATCCTTTTCATGCACGAATGCGGTCACGCGATCTTCGGGCTTGTCGACACCTACTGCGGCAGCACGGAATACCGGTTGAATGAACCTTTCCCGAATGTATGGTTGTCCCGGGAAAGCTGCGTGATGGATGCAACAAATAATTCGTGGGACTCTCTTGCATGCCGGCAGATCGAGCAGAAGGTTCCGGTCGACTGCATTAAGCAGTTCTGGCGATGGGATCCGGATCCGGATATCATGCGTGAAGGGTATTCTGGCACATTCGGGAAAGCCTCAACACAGCGAATTTCCTACATCTTCAATAACTTCAATGCATGGGGGAAGACTGCATGAAACTTTCATCAGGTTTTGCGATTATCTGCATCTGCCTTATCCTGTCCGGTTTCACAGGCGTTGTTGCTGCTGAACCAGCCCAGTACGACAAGAGCGTAAGCATCTCTATGCATATCGATAACGGGAAAATCACAACAACATCCACAGAACTCTATTACGGTTCTGCTCCGCACCTTTTCCCGATGCAGGGAGATTTCAGGGGGGAACTTGTCGCTGCCGATGGATCGATCGTAAAAACGTTCACGGTCTGGGATCCAAGGATCCAGTTCGGGGATGCTATCGTTGATGATGGCAATGGTCAACAGGTACAGGGTGTCCTGGATCGCCAGAATTCCGCAGATTTTGTTGTTACCTTCCCGTTCGAACCTGATGTCACTGAATTCCGGTTGTATAATTCTGCGGATGGAACGCTCCTCTCTTCGGTAGCCTTACAACCCGTAATCGACTCATTCTTTGCATCTAACCCCGGAGATCCTGATAATCCTGCATTATCCGGATCGGAGGCTCCTGGTACAGCAAATGCTCCCATCACCGGCACACCGGTTCCGGATACCGGTTTATCCGGACAATTATGGGGATTGTTACTCATAGGGGCCGGTGTTGTCCTGCTCCTTGGCGGGGCGTTTATGTATGCCAGGTACCTGCAGGTGAAGCCCAAAACGGTTCTCATTGTTGATGACAACCCTGATGTTGTTGACGTGATCTCCAGTATGCTCCAGGTGGGGGGATATGTTACCCAGGGTGCTGCCAGCGGAGTAGAATGCTTAAAGGAGCTCGAGTCTGCAATTCCCAACCTTATCCTGCTCGATATAGGGATGCAACCCCTGGATGGCTGGGAAACCTTAAGGCAGATCAAGAAAAACCCGGCGACCCGTGACATCCCGGTCATCATGCTCACGGGACATGAACTCATGCCCCAGGATGTCGAGAATTACGGCATATGCATTGAAGATTACCTCATAAAACCGGCGACACTCCGGGAATTGAATGATGCCATCACACACGTCTTTGAACGAAGGCAGATGATCAAAGAGAAAATTGCCGCTGTAAAAGGAGCCGGGATCGACCGGAATGAACTCTGTGAATGTGCCCGTCTCACCCGGGTTGTTGATGTCAATAAACGATTATGGAATCAACTGGTCAGTACCTATAACCTTGAAGCGGGGATACACGGTCCCGACAGCGAGATACCCCTTGCCATAAAGAATACGAAACGGAAAATCCGGGAGCAGGAGCACCGGCTCCAGCAGATCCAGCGTCACCTCGGTGCCGGTGCGAAAGGGTGAGTGCAGTAATAAAAAAAACAGTTGCGAAGAATCAGGACCTGGAATATTTTCAATATTTTGCGGCTTTGTTGAAACGCACATGAACGGGGGTTCATACCCAAAGCATGAAAATCGGATACCCCCTTCTTATAGTTTTTAAGAGTCAACCCCCCCCTTCGGGGGTCGCTCGGCCGCCTCGTCGGGGCCTCGCTGGGCAAATGATTTAAAGAGGGCAGGCTCCTGAACCGCCGCGGGGGCGTCCCATCGGGGGCGGCGGTGTTCATCATTACAGTAAATGATATTTGTTTTTCAATATTATCTGAACCAATCGGTTTTCATGGGAAATCCTTTCTTCCCCATGATTCACTTCTTCATATCGGCTGTTTGGAGGGTGACTTCCTCTCTCCTTCGGATGGAATAGCAGCCCGGGAGGGCATCCCCCCTGAATTTCTTATTTTCAGGGGGTTTCTCATGAAAATTAATCTTACCAGGAGTCCTGACAGGAAAATTTTATTTTCAATCTTCAATCAGGATGAATTCCACCGCCCCCGACGGGGCTTCCTCTGCGGCGGATCAATGACAAAAAATGTTGGAAACCTCATTGCCCCGCGGTGCCCCGGAGAGGCCCTGTGGCGGGGGAACATCGTAAATACACTTTTCATGCCTTGGGTGAGAACTCCCGTTCATGCCAGTTTCAACAGAGCCGGCATACATTTTAATAAAATAAACCGGGTGCTGAACCAGCACTATACCCGTTAAGAAAATCCCGTAAAACGGTATGAGTGAGGGGTGACTTTTAAAAAATAAGATGCGTGAGGAGATGTGTTCATCCCTTCACTTGTTTCGCCGGATATATGTCATCATTGCAATGCCAATTAATACAAGCGATGCGAGTATACCGCCAACTAACATCATGGACGAACCGGTTACCGGCTGGTTTGATGGCGTCTCCACGGGGGCCAGCATGGCAGATGGCTGGGTCATTGCTGGTGTCGGCATGGTTACCTGCGGGGTTTCAACCGGTGCCTGCATTCCGGGTACCGTCGTTACCGGCACAGGAATTTCCCTTAAGGTGGCAGGGAGGGGAATGGGTGCGAGGTTTCCCCGCTGGGATGTGGTCCCGGTCTTGAAGATGGTGTCTGAACCATACGCGTTCCAGACGGTCAGCCGGACATCATAGGATCCTTCAAACGGATACACATGAACCGGGTGCTGCTCGGTTGATGTTGACCCGTCACCGAATTCCCAGGCCCATGAGGTCGGGTTCCCTGTACTGAGGTCATGGAACCTCACGATAAAGGGTGCCTTGCCCTGCCGGTCGTCGACGGTGAAATCGGCGATGGGTGTCTGGGTTACCGTGATATAATCCACTTTCACTTCCTTATCCTCGCCGTTGACATTTGTCGCCGTGAGGGTAACCGTGTATTTGTTGGTTATCGAGGTACCGGAGGTGGTATACACGTGTGTTGGATTCTGCAGGGTTGAGGAACTCCCGTCACCGAAATACCATTGCCATCCTGTAGGATTACCAGCTGATGTGTCAGTGAAATGCACGGTAAAGGGTGTGATTCCTTTTGTCTTGTCAGCCACAAAATCGGCATAGGGGAGATTTACAACCGTGATGTAATCTTTCTTGGTCAGGCTGTTCGTAGTGTAGGCATCCGATGCGGTCAGCCTCACCGTGTAAACGCCCGGTTCGCGGTATTGATGGTCCGGGTTCTGCCCGGTACCTGAGACTCCGTCACCGAAATCCCACGTCCAGTCCGTGGGTGCATTTGTGGAAAGATCCGTGAAGTGAACATACTGGTTCACGCTTATTCGTGTCCTGTCCGCCTTGAAGTCTATCCTCGGTCCTTCCCTTACAGAGATAAGATTGGTCTTTGTCTCGGTGTCCTGCCCAAACAGATTCTTCACGGTGAGTGATACCGTATACATCCCATCGCGGTTGTAGAGGTGGAGCGGGGGAGCCTGGCCCTCAAAATTCGTGCCATCGCCAAAGTCCCAGTACCAGGATGTGGGGTTACCGATCGACGTATCGATAAACCTGACGTACTGCGTCCGGCTCCCTTCCTGGTAAGACGGAACTACCGTCATAAAGTCAGCCGTCGGGGGGATACCAACCGTGATATAATTCACTTTCGTCTCGGTATCCCTGCCGTTAATGTTCGTTGCAGTAAGGGTGACGGTGTACACACCTTTTGCTGAATAGATTCTCGTCGGGTTTTGCTCGGTGGACGTTGCCCCGTCACCGAAATCCCAGCTCCACGCGGTAGGCGAATTGATTGTTTTATCGGTAAAGTGTACTGCGGTGTTAACAGGGACGGTGGTACTGTCCGCAACAAAATCCACTGATGGTACTCCCCCGACAATGATAGTCTGGGTAGTACTGTCTTCATTCATCCCGCGGGTTACGGTAAGTTTAACCCGGAATGCTCCCGGGGTCATGAATGCATGAACCGGATTCGGATTACCGGTGGAGGTGCTGCCATCGCCGAAATCCCAGACCCATGATTCTGGGCTGCCAGTGGACGTGTCGGTGAATTTTACCACAAGCGGGGCTATTCCGGCTTTTGGATCTGCAATGAATTTTGCTGATAGCGGAGGCATTACATGAATGTAGTACTGCTTCGTGTCACTGGAGGAGCCATACTCATTGGATGCCGTCAGGGTTACCGAATAATCTCCCCCTGCCCAGTACGTGTGTACCGGGTTCTGCTGTATGGATCCCTGGCCGTCTCCAAAGTTCCAGTTCCATGATGTAGGATAACCACTCGTACGATCCGTGAATTCAACGGTAAGGGGGGCGTTGCCGGTAGTCGGTACACCGGTAAAGGCTGCATTCGGGATCATCCCTATTGAGATATAATTGAGTTTCGTTTCAGTGCTGGTCCCGTAAAAATTCGTTACGGTGAGTCTGACGGTGTAGAGTCCTTTCCGGATGTACGTGTGTTTGGGATTTTGTTCGGTTGATGTTGCCCCGTCACCAAACTCCCATGCATAAGTAAGAGGGGTGGTACCGGTTGAGTGATCCCGGAACGTGACTACTGCAGGAACCATGTTGTATGAATAGAGCGCATCAAAACTGGCAACCGGTGCCAACCCGACGGTGATATAGCCCGGCTCTATCTTAGTGTCTTGGGCACTCGCCCCGGGAATCATCAGAACAAGGAGCAGGAAAATTATCCCTGCGTACATACCAAAATTCTTTCGTGTCATAATTTCCACAAGCGGAGGGTATTGCCAACCCGGGTTATTACTATTTGGGGATTTTGCAATTCCTGAAACATCCATTATGGTACTATGCTCGTTCTCGTAGTCCGCGGGTTTGCTGACGTGCGGGTCCTGATCCGGGGATACTATCCAGCCAGTTCATATTTTTACATTTTCAGGCTCTGTTGAAACCCTCTGAATAAAAGGGGGTCAAGGGGATACTCCCCTTGGGTTGCGTCCCCCTCTGGGGGAGAGAGGGGGTCACCCTCAAAGTAGTCGGGAAAAAGAAGCGAATCGCTGGAAAATAGGATTTCAACAGAGCCCATTTTCATTGAAAAATTTCAAATATCCTCATAAAATTTTTGCATAATCAGCAGTTTTTTACCCACAAACCAGATGCCCACAGGCAAAGGGGAGAGAGATTCCACTATATTCCTGAAGAAAACTTAAAAAAAAACCATGTCCGACAGTTATCAAGGCATAAAACACCAGAAATGCCGGATTGTTTCAGATTTTGCAATAACCGGTAAGATTAATAGATTTCCCCGTTACATGGGGGTTAACTCTGGTATGACGATAAAAAGTCATGATATATCGCGATAATCTCATTAAAAATCATATCAGGGAATGGAGTGGAACATACCCATGACTGATTACCTGAAAGTAAAGACCAGCAAAGCCGTCGATGACGCCCGCGTGGCTGCACATGCCGCGTATGATAATGCGACAGTCGCCGCCCAAAACACGCTCAAAGGTGCGGGAGGCGGAGCACAGAAAGCATCCGATGATGTGAAAATCGGTGTCCACAAAATCGTTTCTGATGCAAAAATTGCGGCACAGGAGGCAGGATCAAAACTTAAAAAAAGGCAGGTGCTGAAAAATGCTGATTGAACTGGCAGTGCTGTTCCTCGTACTGGCGCTGGTTGCCTTCGTACTGGGTGCAGGGGGCATAGCGGGCTTTTCCATGGATATCGCAAAGTTGCTCATAATAGTATTCGTCATTCTCGCCATTGTGTCCTTCATATTGTAGCGAGGGTAAAACGACAACCGGTGAACCCTGATAAATTCCTGACCGTTGCCTGATCAATGCTCATACACTACAGACACAACGACAGGAATACCATACAGCGGATCATCGAGGGGTAAAAAAATCGGCATCCTGGTTGAAGAGGGCTGAATACTTACCGGTTGGTTAACTTCGGGTAAGGCATTCCGGCCAATACCGGGTGTCGTCTCCGCTCATCAAGAGAAAAATCTTACCGGGTTCCCCCACGGGATCCCGGGAGGTATTGTTCCCGTCCCCATCACATCGCCTGAAGGTATAAAGTGCCCGGATAACGATACAGTAGATCGAAACGCCAGGAGCTGGGGCATTCGTATGGCATTTCTTATTGCAGCTCCAGCATCCTGAACATTCATAGTAATTCAGAGAATATTCATACAAATTGCAAATAATAGAACGTTGGGAAATATTATTATTTTGATAAAAAACATACCGCCCCATGACCCGAAAACCCATGAACATGCAATCGTGGTTTATTATCGCGATTCTTTTAACGGGCATCATAGCCTGCATTGTACCGGCAGCGGCTGAAAGCATATCATATATCCAGGTTAGCACAAATCCTTCCGGCGCCTGGGCATGCTTTGACCACTATAATTGCCAGCAAACGCCAACAACGTACTCTGCGCCCTCGAACACGTATCATTCCATCACGGTCTACCAGGATGGCTACCAGGGATATACCCAGACGATCTATGCGAGCGATCCCGGTTCAACAACAAATGTAATGGTAACCCTTACATCGAACCCGTCACAGACCGGCACCCTTGGTCTCGATTCCAACCCGGCTGATGCTGCCATCTGGCTTGACAACCTGTATTATGGCACAACTCCGCAAAACGTCGGCGGTCTTTCTGAGGGCATCCATTCCCTGACGCTCAAGAAAGCAGGTTACTTTGATTTCACCGAATCAATCATGATCTCAGCAGGTGAGACAACCTCCATGGCCCCGACGATGATCCAGTATGCTTCATCATCAGGCTTTGGGGATCTCCAGATACGGTCAAACCCTGCAGGAGCAGCGGTCTATGTTGACGGCAACTATAAGGGCACTACGATTGCCTCTAACGCACTTTATGTCACCCAGCTCAATCCAGGATCCTATTCGGTCCGCGTCACTCTGGCAAATTACCAGCCCTATACCGAGACCGCGGTTGTTACAGCGGGGAGGGTATCGAATATCCAGGCAAACCTGGTATTGGTCACTCCCGGACCGACTCCCAACCTAAACGGCCTGATGACAGTCAGATCAAACCCGTCCGGCGCCAACATCTACCTTGACAATGCATTCCGGGGCCTCACGCCACTTACCCTTGTGGATGTCCCCGAGGGAAGCCATACGGTCATACTGAAAATGAACGGCTACCTGGACTGGCAATCATCGGTCAACGTGCCCGGCTCTCAGCAGTATTGACGTGTCGGGAACACTCGCTCCCAAACCAACGCCATATCCAACTGCATTAGCTCCCGTAGAGCCTACCCCTATAACAACCAGGTCCCCATTCGGGGTGGCCAGCATTCTCTCTGCCATTGGAATCTGCGGGGCAGCATTCCTCCTGCACAGGAAGAGCGAATAACACTTTTTTTTAGGGTAATTACCGGTTCCCGCCAAAAATGTGCAATTGATTCAAAATTTGCAATACCGGGTAAGATTTATAGACTTCACGGTTTTATGATGGCTGACTCTGGTATGTATATAAAAAATTCATTATAAATCCAAATCATCTTATTCAGATGCATATCAGGGAACGGAGTTGAATATACCCATGACTGATAACCTGAAAGTAAAGGCCAGCAAAGCTATTGATGACGCCCGCGTGGCTGCACATGCAGCATATGATGATGCGAAAGTCGCTGCCCATAACACCCTCAAAGATGCGGGAGCAGGAGCACAGAAAGCATCGGATGATGTAAAAATCGGTGCCCACAAAGCCGTTTCGGATGCAAAAATCGCGGCACACGAGGCCGGATCAAAACTGAAGAAGAAGTAAAGGGGAGGAGAAAATGGCTGATTTAATTTATCTCGCGGTAATTTTCCTTATTCTGGCTCTTGTGTTTTTTATCATGGGCATGAAGGGGATAGCCGGTTTCACGATGGAAATCGCAAAATGGCTCGTGATAATCTTTGTTATAGTTGCCATGATAACGTTCATATTGTAGCCGTAACCTGAAGAAGACAAAAAAAGGTCGGGCGATACCATGCCAAAAATAGTGCATATCCGGATACACCCGATTTTTTTGCCAGTCACATCTGAACACTATCGGGCAAAAACTAAAAAAAACATCAGTACCCGGCAAAAATCTGGTCTCTATGGATCGTTTACAGGTAAGTGAAAACAAGCAACTGGTTTTCCTTATCGGTGCGATTTATATTCTCTGCATCGTGGCATTCTGGCCGCTCATGACGATGTTGGTCTGGGCAGCTGCTATTGCAGTAGCCCTTATATCTTTTCATAAAAATCTTTCAGGAATAGTAAAACCAGCAGTATCGGTCACTTTCATTACCGTCTGGGTCCTCCTCGTAATCCTGCTCGTGCTGTCGGTCTCGGCGAGCATATTGTATGTCAACATCGATCACATCGGGATCATGGTCGCATCACTGGTACATGGTTTTAACAATACCAGCGTCTCTGCCTTCCTGCCAACATTTACCGAAGCACAGTTTTCCGATATGCCCGATACACTGGTCCAGTTACTCCTCCAATCGCTCCTGTCGTTGACCAGTAATGTCATGCAGTCACTTTTATCGATCGTTATCTTCTTCCTCTCGCTCTCGATGCTGCTGTATTATGGGGAAGATATATGGAGCACCGTGGAACGAACGCTTTCCCCCAAACTTTATTCAGCCGTGGAAAAATTGGCGGAAGTTTCCTCCAACACCATCTATTCCCTTATCATTGTCCAGATTTCCGCAGCGCTTATCGCATTTCTTATTTCTCTGCCATTTTTTTTCATTATTGGGGTGGATAGGCCATTTCTGTTTGCCACCCTGATCGGTCTTGCCACGCTTATCCCGCTTTTCGGTGCCCAGATCATGATCCTCTTCTTTGCACTCTATTTCATGAGCCTTGGTGATATCGGGAAAGCAGTCATTATCCTGTTTGTGGGGTATCCACTCCTGAGCGGATGGATTGATTTCTATTACCGGCCGGTGATGATGGGAAGAAGGGTTGCAATTCCCCCGGTCATGATGATGATCGGAATCCTGGCCGGGGTCCCGTTTATGGGCTTTGTTGGTTTCATTATTGGCCCGGTGCTCATCGCACTTGCAGTCACCGGATCTAAAATACTCTCAGAGGTAGTGAACGAACCGGAGATGGAATGCCCCCCAAAATGATCTTTTGTGAGGCATCATATCGTAGTGTTTTGTAACACGGTTTCCAGAGCGTGGGCCGGGGACTAAATTTTTGATACGTTGCCACCCGGCAAATTTTAGCTGGGACGTTGACGAGTGTTTGAAATGATCAGCTCTCCACTATCATTTTCACATCGCAGGAGTGACCTGAAATATGAGGACCTTAACCCTGATAGTAAAAAAGCCCGATTCAGGCCCCGTTTCCCTCTCAGGTAACCCAATCCCTTTCCGGAAAACCCCATAAAACCATCCGTTTCGGTTCCTGTGGAAAATACGCCCAAAAATAGCCCTTTTTGTAAAAATACGGCTGAAATATACCTCTCCTGAAGCCCGCCAAAGCCCTTTGAATTGAGGTGATTTTTGCCACCGGCTTTACTCCATTTGGGCCCGGAAACCCTGCAGGAATGCGAATATGAGGTTCTTTTTTTTACGACGGGGGTTTTTAAAATGGGTGTAAGGAGAGTATGATCCGTCCTGCCGGACCCGCCTTTTAATGGATCTCTACCCGTTCGCCCGTCTCCATGTACTGGACATTCTCGGCGATCTTGCAGGCATGGTCTGCACACCGTTCGAGGTACCGGGCCACCATGATGTAGTGTGTGCAGCGCGAGATGTTCTTGGGATCTTCCATCATGTAGGTGATCCCTTCGCGGAAGATCGAGTGCCGGAGCGCATCGATCGTATCATCCCGTGACGAGAAATCATCAATAAGGCGGAGATTATCCGTCTCGTACGCCTTGATCGCATCATCGACCATGTCGAGCACGAGATCCGCCATGTGCGGGATGCTCATCATGTTGGCGAGGTGGGGTTTTGTGGACAGGTCCGTAACGGTATTTGCAATGGACTTGCCGTACCGCCCGATGCGCAGCGATGCCGTGATCACTTTGAGCGTGCAGGCAATGAACCGCATGTCCTTTGCCATCGGCTGGTTGAGCGCAATCAGTTGGTAGCAGTGCTCTTCGAGACGGACTTCCATCTGGTGAATATCTTCTTTCTGTGCAACAACTGATGCTGCAAGTTCCGTATCCTGCCGGATGAGCGCATCTACTGCCGTCCGCAGCATCGACCGCCCGAGATGCGCCATCTCCAGCGTATCGGTTTTCAGTGTTTTTGAGTTCCGTGTGAAATTTTTCTGCCATGTCCTCCTCCTACCCGAACCTCCCGGTGATATAATTCTCGGTGAGTTCTTCTTTCGGGTGCTCGAAGATCTGCCCCGTTTTTCCGCATTCGATCAGTTTGCCGAGATACATGAAGCCCGTGTAATCACTCACCCGGGCTGCCTGCTGCATGTTGTGGGTGACGATGATGACCGTGTAATCTTCCTTGAGCCGCTCGATTAGGTTCTCGATCTTGGCTGTTGCAATCGGGTCGAGCGCTGAACAGGGCTCGTCCATCAGGATCACTTCGGGTTCTACCGCGAGCGTCCGGGCAATACAGAGCCGCTGCTGCTGGCCACCGGAGAGCCCGAGGGCCGAATCATTCAGCCGCTCTTTTACCTCATCCCAGATCGCTGCGTGCCGGAGACTTTCCTCAACAATCCTGTCGAGTTCGGCTTTGTCCCGTATGCCATGTACGCGGGGGCCGTACGCTACATTCTCGTAGATGGATTTCGGGAAACGGGTTGGGTTTCTGGAAGACCATGCCGACTTTTTTCCTGAGTGTCACCACATCGATCGAAGGGGCATGGATGTTCTCATCATCGAGCGTGATCTCACCGGTGATCTTCACGTGATCGATGAGATCGTTCAACCGGTTGAAGCACCGCAGCAGGGTTGATTTCCCGCAGCCCGAGGGACCGATCAGGGCCGTTACCCGGTTCTTCGGGACTCTTATCGAGACCGACTCGAGGGCATGCTTCTCGTGATACCAGAGGTTTACGTTATTTGTTGTGATAATTGCAGATTCAGACATTGTTTATCCCCGTGCCTTATTCTGGAAATGTGTTCGGACGATGATCGCTACCGAGTAGAACCCGATGACGAGCAGGAGCAGGACAAGCGCTGTGCCGTATTTGTTGGTGGACGACCCGGGCACATTGGTCGCCAGTATGAAGAGGTGGTACGGCAGCGCCATGACCGGCTGGAAGACCGAGTCGGGTAAGAACCGCGACGAGAAGACCACAGCGGTGAACATGACAGGCGCAGTCTCTCCGGCAGCCCTGCCGATAGAGAGAATTGCGCCGGTCACAATCCCCGGTACTGCAGGAGGCAGGACCACCCGGCTGATTGTCTGCCACCGGGTAGCACCCAGTGCAAGACTGCCTTCCCGCAGGGACTGCGGGATGTTTTTCAATGATTCTTCGGTTGTGCGGATGACGGTTGGCAGGACCATCAGGGCAAGCGTGACCTGCCCGGCCAGCAGCGAGACGCCGACATTGAGATACAGCACAATAAAGGCAAACCCGAAGAGGCCAAAGACGATCGAAGGCGTGCCGTTGAGCAGGTCAACACCGGTCCGGATGAGCCGGGTGATCCGTCCCTCCCGCGTATATTCCACGAGATAAATGGCCGCTCCGACTCCAAGCGGAAGTGCAATCGCAATCGCACCCATGACGAGATAGAGCGTGCCGATAATCGCCGGGAAGATCCCGCCGGCACGACCGAGATCTTTCGGGGGCTGGGTCAGGAACTCCCATGATAGTGCCGGCAGACCGTTGATGACAATGTCCTGCAGGATGATGACCAGAATGGCAAGTACGATGACGGTCGCAAGCCCGATAAGACCAAAGGCGATCGTCTGGATCTGATTCTCTGAAAGCCGGTCCCTGCCGAAATACCACGCACCCGCGGCAAGCAGGACAAGGGCTGCCAGCCACCATGGAGCAGCAGCGAGGAGGAAGAGCAGCAGGATGACTACGCCGGCGATTTTTGCAAAGCGTGCAAGGGATTCTTTTGTTGCAGCAGATAACGAGGGCGTTTCGGGACGGAACCACGTGCTCTTCCTTCCTTAAGATGGCGCAGGATGGCTACGGCTGAAAGGTTGATGATGAGCGTGATTACCAGCAGGACAACGGCAATTCCGAACAGGGCACTGTAATGCTCACTGCCGATTGATACTTCGCCCATCTCGATCCCGAGCGTTGCAGTGAGTGTCCGTAACGGTGAGAGGATGTTCCAGATCGGGTCCGGGATGATGGCTGCATTACCGGCAACCATCAGCACTGCCATAGTCTCACCGACTACCCTGCCGATGCCAAGAATGACTGCCGCTGCAATGCCCGAGAGGGCTGCCGGCACCAGTACCCGGCTGATCGTCTGCCAGCGGGTTGCTCCGATCGCAAGCGATCCTTCCTTGTACTCGTGGGGTACCGAACTGATGGCATCTTCAGAGACACTGATGATCGTGGGAAGGGCCATGATTCCAAGCAGCAGCGACGCCGCAAGCCAGGTCTCCCCGGTAGGGATATCAAAGCTTACCCGGATAAAATTTGTCAGGACAATGAGCCCGAAAAACCCGTATACGACAGAAGGGATACCGGCCAGCAGTTCGACTGCCGGTTTGAGGAACTTCTTGGCACGGGGGGATGCGAGCTCGGAAAGATAGATTGCACAGCCGATGGACAGCGGGACGGCAAAGACCATGGCCCCGAGGGTTACAAGCAGGGTGCCGACAATGAGCGGCAGGATACCATACAGGGGTAAGGCCGCAGTCGGCGTCCAGTCGGGACCAAGGAGGAAGTTAAGTATTCCGACCTGAGAGAAGATCGGGTAACCGTCCCGTAACAAGAAGAGCAGGATGAAAGTGACAACGATAACGGCAAAGAAGGCTGTGAAGAAGAAGATTGTTTTAATTGACTGTTCCTTGAGAAGGGAAAAACGGGCAGTGCCGGTGGAGGCGGTAACGGCACCGCCGGATTTTTTGGTAAATTTCATGGTTTTTTTCGCCTCCTTAAAAATTTTTGATATTCTTAAAACCCGAATCACCGCTCAGTTGACCGTTACGTAACCTTCATCAGCAACAATCTTCTGGCCGTCTGCGCTGAGGATGTACGTGATGAAGTCACTGGTAAGACCGCTTGCTGCACCGTTGGTGATAATGTAGAGATCACGGGAGACCGGGTAGGTTCTGGTCTTCACATTGTCAAGAGTAGGCGCGACAATCTTCTGGGCGTTATACCAGATCGGAAGTGCCTTGACATCCTTGCTGACGAACCCGATCGATACATACCCGATCGAGCCGGGGGTCTGGGCTACGGTCTGGAGGACTGCGCCGTTGGAGTTCTTCTCGAGCATCCTGTTAGTCGGGGTTGCTTTCAGAAGTAAAGACTCGTCGAAGTAAGAGCGGGTGCCGGATGCACTGTCACGCCCGATAACAACAATCTGGTTGTTGGTTCCCGGTACACCAGCACCGGTGATTTCAGACCACTTGGTGATCTTGCCGAGGTAGATATTCCTGATCTGGTCAAGGGTGATGTACTGGATCTCATTTGCCGGGTTCACAACAACAGCGATACCATCCTGTGCAACCGGGGTGACCACGAAGGCAGGATACTTTGCCATTTCTGCAGATGTGACATCTCGCGAGGACATGCCGATATCAACGTTCTTAGCTCCGATTGCCTGGATACCTGCACCGGATCCGCCACCGGAGATCTGGATGTCAGCGTCCGGGTGGGTTTCCATGTACTGGTCAGCTGCTTTCTGGACGATCGGAAGAACGGTGGTTGATCCACTGATCTTTATGGTTTGTTTCTGGCCGGTTGGTACGGGCGCTGCAGTCATCGCAGGTGCATTGGGGGTCGCTGCCGGGGCTGAACCCTGCGCAGTCACAGCCGCTGCCGGGGTAGATACCGGTGCAACGGGTGCCGGGGTGTTCTTATTTGCAGTATCAGTACAGCCTGCAACTGCCATTGCTGCAATGAGCAGGATGGCAAGGCCGAGCGTGATCAGTAATGAACTCCTGTTTGCTTTCATGATATTCCATCCACCATTTCCCCGGGGCTGATATACTGTTTTTCGCCATAAACTATACAGGAATATATATCATAAAGATGAGAATAGAGTAACATAGTGAAATCAGTTAACTATAGTAATTACGAGGTGAATCATGGAAATACGGCGGGTGCAGGTAACCGGGGGTGCATCGTTTGTGGTGACACTCCCCAAAGACTGGGCAGGAGAACAGCGCATTAAGAAGAATGATCCGGTAGGGCTCATCGTGCAACCGGACGGGACGCTGCTGGTCACCACCAAGATCACCGAAGACCCCCTCCAGCGGGTCAAGGAGATCGATTGCAGCACGATTGCCGACCCGGCATTTCTCTTCCGCCTGCTTATCGGAACCTATATCACCGGGTTCACCATGATCCGGCTCACCTCAAAACAACGCTTTCCCCCGTTCGTCCGCACCGTTGTCCGGGACTTTTCCCAGATGACGATCGGCCAGGAAGTGGTGGAGGAGACCGAGTCGGTGATTGCGATAAAAGATCTCCTCAACCCTTCAGAGATGCCGTTTGACAATACCATCAAACGCATGTTTGTGATCGTCAAGACCATGCACGAGGATGCAATCACTGCGCTGGAAACCCGGAACAAGGCACTGTCTGAAGATGTCATCAACCGCGATGCCGATGTGGACCGGCTCAACTGGCTGATCGCCCGGCAGACCAATATGATCATGCAGAATGCATCACTGTCACGGAAGATGGGGATCTCGACAAGCATGGCAATGCACTATTACATGCTGAGCCGGATCATCGAGCGGATCGGTGACCATGCCGTGAGGATTGCCGAGAACACCCCGCCGATTATTGACGGGGAACTTGACAAAAAGATCCTTGCAGCGGTCAAGAAGGCGAGTTCCCTGTCACTGGAGAACTTTGACCGGAGCATTGTCTCGTTTTTTAATGCCGATATGAAGGACGCGAACCGGAATATCGAATCGATTCATGCGCTGGAAACGATCTGCGGGGATATCAACAACATGGTGCTCAAGCAGGACACACTGGTGGCAATCCATGTCGGGTATATTGCCGAGAGTATCCGGAGGGCAGGGGAGTATGCCGGGGATATTTCTGAGACGGTCATCAACCTGCTCATGGAAAAGGAGGAGGGACCCCATAAGTCCAAAACCGGGAAGTGACACCGTTCTCTGATCATCGCCACAGCGGATATGCCCCGGTGATCTCCCTTAACCCTTTTTCTCTATATACTATACCACAATCTATAGATTATGGCGAAAATGTATATCTGATTTCGCATGTATTTTTACACAGGGCACTATAAAAAAAAACATTCTTGATATTCTATCGGCGTGAGAGCTGCAAAACAATGTACATTTACATCGATTGATAACAGGAATTCCGTAGCTCTGCGCAGTGACCCGGGAAAACAAGCAATAAACCCTCACCATGAACACGCACCCCCAGAGAAAATCCCTTACTAGCTGAAGACAGTACCCCCTGGAAAGATCTATGATACCTACTGCTATTCACAAAAAGTTCACAGGAGTAACCGGAGAAAAGATCAATACTCCGGTATCGACGAATGCATCGCGGGAACCGATACCATGAACCGTTCTACTCTTACAGCACCGGACGTTCCGGACCAAAAGTCCATGACCATTTCACTCCTGCTCGTTGACGACGAACCCTCGCTGCTGGAAATTGGGCAGATATATCTTGAACGCACGCCCGGTATCACCGTGACAACGGCAGATTCGGCAGCATCCGCCCTCGGGGAACTGGAAAAGACACTGTTCGATGCGATTGTCTCTGATTACCAGATGCCTGATATGGACGGGATTGCATTCTTACAGGAAGTCCGCAGTCGGTCATGGACCCTGCCATTCATCCTTTTCACCGGCAAGGGGCGGGAAGATGTAGTGATCAAGGCACTGAACTGCGGCGCTGACTATTACCTGCAGAAAGGTGGGGATCCCAAGTCCCAGTACACAGAACTTTTACATAAAGTAAAGCGGTCAGTTGAACAGAGACGGTCTGACGTGGCTCTGAAACGAAAGCACGCCGTTCTCAAGGCTATCCTCTCTACTTCACCAATCGGCATTGCCTATGTCAGGAGCCGCACATTCCAGTGGGTTAATGACTCTCTTGCGGCAATGCTGGGATACCAGCGCGATGAACTAAAAGGCATGCACCTGGAAAAACTCTACGAGAACTACCAGACCTATGATGAGATCGGCCGCCGTATCCAGCAGGATCTTAAAGCGGAGGGGAAATCTACCATCATCACGCGATTCAAACATAAGAATGGTTTTGCGATCGATGCCGAGATCCATATCGCACCACTCGATGCAGGCAACCTTCACCTTGGCCACATGATCCTCATGTCAGATATATCCCGTAAAGTGGCAGCAGTGCGGGATGTGAAAAACCCGGCCGGTATTCCCCATCTTGAACTGACACCGGTGATCGAAGTGAACCAGAACGGGAAGATCACGTACTATAATGATGCCGCGATTAATGCAATGGTCCAGCACGGGACCCGTGGTTCGCTTGAAGAATTCTTCCCGCTGGACCTGCCAGCGATTCTTTCCCGCATGGACGAGACAGATACCGGCTCAATATTCCGGGATGTGAGGATGGGGACTGTAACCTACCGGCTTCATATCACGCTCAGCGCACAATTCCGGATTGCACGCATCTCGGCAGTGAATACGAGTGAAAGCTAAGATTCTCTTGGGTAAGAGGAGAAAAACTTCTTACGTGTGTTTGGGAAGATTGCAGATTCTTTTTAACACCATTAATCTGCTGGCAGAAACGTGGACACACGGCAGAAAGTTAACGGAGTAAAAAGAAAGAGAGCATCATAAAACCCTGACCCATTTCAGGTAATTTTGCTGAAACAGTCTGACAGTAACGATCCAAAACGATGCCGGCTTGGATCATGGCGCCTTATTTGCCCGCCAAAACCATGACGACATGACCGTTCAATCTCCATTTCTGATGGAAAAATGCATATTTTCCTATAATTTTTGATTTAAAGCGTATTTCTGACCGCTGGTTAATCAATTTTCGCAATGGTTATAGCATCGCTTCTGGTCCAGGTAAAAGGTGCAGGATAATGGAAAAAACGCGCGCATAAATATCACCTAAAAATGGGCCTATGGGCAATTGGGGTTATATATATCGTCCGCTCCAGTGGAAGAAAAGGGGTATATTAATACTATTATTTGGCCTGATTACCTCAATTCACAGAATAGTTCCTTCCAAATTGAAAAATCGTCAGGATATGAGCGATTTTTTCTCCCTGATACGTGCTTTTTTTGTGCATTCATAACGACGGCACAAACGCTTTTTTTTAGTGGCGGGAACATACCCACCGTGCCGCAGGCACGCCCGCAGGAGAAGTAAACATTCACTCCAGAAATCGGGGTCAATCCCACCACATTCCATGATAAAGGAGCCCAAAATGAATCATCTGGTACGCGCCAACCGGCACCCGGCCCGGATACAAGCAGCACAAAACTTAAAATAAGACCAATTAACACAGCGAAAAATACGAATATACTACCTCGTGGGTTAAAGCAGGAGTAAAATTTGAGTACCTCTACCCGGATTATGAAGGAATAAAGGAACCCCGGTTTTAGTGTGGGGTGCTTAAATATCGGGTAAAGATAATTTCGGGTAAGGATCCCTCTGCCAAAAGACCCGGCGAAAGCCGCGGAAACCCGTAAAAAATGAGCGATGCAGATTCCAGGCGGCTCACTTGAGCTTTTTCTCGAGCTTCTTGAGCTTCTTCTTGGCTTCCTGGCTACCCGCAGCCGCCTGCTTCGAGAGCTCTTCTGC
Source organism: uncultured Methanomicrobiales archaeon (assembly GCA_963732285.1). Taxonomy (GTDB): domain Archaea; phylum Halobacteriota; class Methanomicrobia; order Methanomicrobiales; family Methanospirillaceae; genus Methanoregula. The sequence goes on from CAVSYT010000005.1 coordinate 54,089, forward strand.
CTTGGCCTTCTTCACTTGGTTCAGCTTCACCAGTTGTTTCTTACTTGTTGGCATACGGTTACTTCACTACTCCTTTGGCTGATTCAAGTTAGTCTTTTTCCTTCTTAAAATATCCCTGTATCGTTGTACCAGCAGGTAAAAACTTCGAATAAACGAAAAACTGACCTGTGATTCTCTTACATCTCCCGGAAAACCGTTCTCACGTTCCGGTCGTAAGGAGATGATGCACTCTGGCCTGTAGGAACCTGATACCATATCTTTTAAGAAGATCTTTGAATTCGCTGTTCCACCTGCCTTCGTCGTGGATTACTCAGGGTTGCAACCTTTTCGATCATCAGGTATCCCTATGATTCCACGGGAATTCGGACGATTACGAATACCGTGCCGGCACGTTCCGGTACCGTGGTACCAATTCTGTCGCGCACACAGGATTTTATAGGTTAAAACAGGAATCGGACCATGAGATGGGTATGCTGCTCCGGGGATTAAAAACGGATTACATTGTTTTTTTGTTCGGTAGAAATTTTTTCTCCCGTTACTTGCCAGTCCTCTTCGGTACACATGAGGGTGATTCCCACTCTTCCCCATAGGAGGAGGCATCCCAAGGGGAGCACCCGCTTGATCCCCCCCTCATTTAGAGGGATTCCCATGAAACGCTCACGATGCCTGCGGCCGCAGGCACACAGAATGGAAACGGGATCTCCATTTCCATATTAAATCCGATTGGTTCAGGCAATATTGAAGAAAAAAACATCATTTACCATTATGATAAACCCCGCCGCCCCCGAAGGGGCGCCCCCGCGGCGGATCAATGACGGAAATTTACTGAAACCTCCTTGCCCTGCCGTGCCTCGGAGAGGCCCTGAGGCAGGGAACCATCGCACTATCATGGATTTTCATTGTTTGGGTGTGAACGCCCGTTCATATACGTTTCAACAGAGCCTGTTATTTAAAAAAATTCTTTCAGCGCCGCTGTGCACTCATCAGGAAGATCGCGAACTCCCGCGGGTTACCCGAGCGGGACGAGATCTTATGGATCGTTGCGGCATCACTGAACCTGACTGATTCAAACCCGGCCTTCTCAAAAGCCTGCTGCAGGTCCTTCCTGTCGATGCCGTCATGCTCAGCAATGCCATGTGCTTCGTGGAACTCCCCGTTGTCAGGATCGAGATCGGCAATCGCGATTCTCCCCCCGGGCTGAAGGAGTTCATGAAATGTCCGGGCCGCAGCGGCAGTATCCCTGATATGGTGCATGGTCATCGAACTCACAATCGCGTCAAACACCGGAAGATCAGCGATATCCTTCCCGATGCTCCATTCCCGCGGCTCAATGGTGCTGATACCCCCGGTTTCAAGTTTCTGGTTAAGCACCTCCAGCATCCCGGGTGCTGAATCAACCGCGATGATCTTTTTCACATGCGGCGCGATCCGAAATGCAATATTGCCGGTACCGGTACCGTAATCCATTACCAGCTCTGTCCCATCCGGTTGCAGGGCAGTGATCATCGCATCGGCAATCGTCTTTGCCATCTCCACCCGCCCGGGATCCTTGTCCCAGACAATGGCTTTTTTATCGAAATATACGGTCATGGCTTTTTATCTCCCGTGTAAGGGTATTACACGGTATTTGACATAAAATACAGCCCGAAACTGTTCCGGCAGGATAATACACGAGAATCCTGGGACAGGCTTGCCACCAAAAATGTTCCTGCACGGATCACATCTCCACCCGGGAGATCACGCCATGAATCTTATCCGAAGGGAGTGAATAGAACTGGACAAAATCGGGTGTGAGCCGTTTAATCGCCCCGTACAGTATCCAGATCGCCCGTCGGCTGATGATATTTTCAATGCCGTAGAAGATCACCGTTTCATCGATCTCGTACTCACGCAGGATCTTTTCAAGATTAATAACTTCCATGTACCCGGTCGTTACCCTGAACGAGTGAAGGCCGGGTACGATATCCTCATCGAATTCGGTTGTGACACCAAAGGGCGAATCCGCTATTTTGATCGAGACTAATATGGTATCTTCGAAGATGATCTCATCCTGGATAATTGTCCGGGAGATATATGGAGACAGGTGGTGCGGATCCCGCGTAAAAAAGACCGCAGTTCCTGCTACTTTCCTGATTGTTGCATATTTTTTCCGGAACAGGGGGAGGAATGCCTCAAGATCGACCGGTTTCAATACGGCATGGAGACGTTCCTGGCCTTTGATGAAGATCAGGATAATCAGCAGGGGTATTGCTGCAATGAAAACCGACCAGTATGCCCCGGTAGGAAATTTCAGGAATGCCGAGAACAGGAACACGCCGTCAATTCCTATCAGGATAAGCGATAAGACCGCTTTGAACAGATCTTTTTTCAGGAGGAAAATGAGCGTCATCAGGATGGCGGAGATGGTCATGGTACCGGTGACCGCAAGCCCGTATGCTGAAGCAAGGTTCTCAGAAGTACCGAAATCCACCATCACGATAAGGACAGCAAAGAGCAGCAGCCAGTTCACCGTATCGATGTAAATCTGGGACCGGAGATCCGGGGAGGTAAAATCAATCCGCAGACTGGGCAGGATGTGTGTCGTCATACCCTGGTAGACAATGGAGAACATACCGCTGATCATTGCCTGGGATGCGATGACGGTCGCCGCGATGCTCAGGATGAGAAAAGGAACATACAGGGCAGCGGATTCATGTTTGATCATATTGAAGAGCACGGAATGCACCTCCGGGTTCGTGAGCACAAATGCTCCCTGGCCGAGATAGCTTATGACCAGCGCGGGAAATACAAGATACCATGCGTTGATGATCGGCTCCTTGCCCAGGTGGCCCATATCCGCATAGAGTGCTTCACCACCGGTCACACAGAGCACAACTGCAGAGAGCACAAAAAATGAAGTAAAACCGTTTTCCAAAAGAAAGGAGACCGCGTACAGGGGACTGACCGCATACAGGACTTCCGGTGCCGAAAGAATTGACAGGACTCCTGATATCGTAAGGGCCATAAACCATACGAGCATAATGGGGCCAAATGCCCACGCGATCCGTTCGGTCCCCCGTTTCTGGATAATAAAAAGCCCGCAGGCTATCGCAACGGCAACCAGAAGAATCGATCCGCTCCCGAACCCTTCAAAACCCGGGATAAGCTGGATTCCCTCAACTGCAGAAAGGATGCTGATCGCCGGGGTAATGACCCCATCACCCATGAAGAGGGCGACACCAATGATGGTGAGAAGGGAGACCAGAGAGACCATGCGGCTGTTATTTTTTACATAAGAGATGAGGAGGCCTTTTAAAACGATAGTCCCGCCTTCTCCTTTGACACCGAGGTGCATTGCCAGCCATGCATACTGAACGGTGATGACAAAGAAAAGTGACCAGATGATCAGGGAGAGGAGTCCGAGTACATTGTTTATGGTGGGAAGGATGAAGAGGAGGATAGCCCCGAGTGTATAGATGGGACTGGTGCCGATATCTCCAAAAACCAGTCCGAGGGATTTGATAATCCTGGACCCGGCAATTGTCATTGATCTGCGATCATGCAATTAACAATATATTCTTTGTGCCACTCTCCAAAATAGAAAAACACAGGAAAATACCTCAAATGACTTTTACATGCCCAATTTTTCTGGCATTGACAGAATCTCACTCCTGTCCCGGGACCGTTGCCGAAAATTCAATGACCGGATACAGGTTACTGTATGACCATGAGGTTGCACAACGTGCAACGCAGGTCCCCGTTTTTGCGGGATACTAAAAAAATTAAATCCGGGAGATCTCTTCTACCATATCAACTGCTGCGATAAGTTTTCCTTCATTGTTCATTACGGATGTTACCGTGAACCGGAGTCTCCGCCGGCTCCCACCGGGTGCAGGCAGAACCTCTTCTGCCACGTACGTGCCGTCATGAGATGACGGTTGCGTCCCGGTGTCAGGATACCATTCCCGTATCCGGTCTGTTAAACCATCAAGGACCAGATCCGCTAAGGCACGGGCGTTCAGAGGGGTAAAATGCCTGCCACTGCCGGCGGGTCCCCATCATGCCAGCAGCTTTTAACCCGGAGAACTTCTCCATTGCCCGGTTCCATGCAAGAATATGATGGTCCGCGCCAATCACGTACATCGGGACGGGGACACGCATACAGGACAGACTCAAAGAGGCGGTGGCTCTCTTCACGCGAAAATTCAGCCTGCTTCTGGTTGGAGATGTTCTCAAACATCAGGGCCGTACCGGCATTCCCGTCCTCAAAAAGAGTGGGAATGCAGAGCGCGTTGAAATACATCACTTTATCGTCTTTTTTAATGTGAATCTCGTGATGTGAATCTGCCCCATTCTTCTCCTGTTGCAGCCAGCCCATCATCTGCTCGACCGGCAGCATTGCCGCTGCAAGGTCAAAGAGCCGGGCACCGATGATCCGGTCCTTGGGCGCACCGATAAAATCAATAAACGGGGAGTTTGCCTGTGCAATCCGCAGGTCCTTGTCCACAACGGCAATCATATCAGGGCTCATACTCATCATCGATTCGAGAGGCACGCGTTTTGCAAGATAAAAGAGTTTGGCATTCCCGACATACCGGACTTCGAGCTGCCCGGCTGCCGTCAGGACATCGAGATATTTGGCAATGGAATTCCGGCTCATGGCAACAGCAGCTGAGATCTCCTTGATGTTCATCCCGCGTGGATTCTCGCGGAGCACCTCCTTGATTCGGGTAATTTCATTATCTGCTGCTTCCACGACCAGTCACCTGAAAAATATTCTCACCGTGAAAAGAACTTTTTTATCCCGTTCATTCCGTTTCACAGCACTACTTCGATCATTGATCAAATGATTTATTAAAGGCTATGCTAATAATAGATATTGTGCTTAGTGTTTGTGCACTAATGCACAGCATTGGGATTGCGCATATACACTGCAAGCCAGTCAGCAATGCTCAACAACAGGAACGTGCGCTCAAGCGGTTGTGTGCTAATGTTTCTGATCCAAAAAATGCGAAACTGTACTAATACAGGATTCGTCACCAGCACCTGTCATTTACGCATGACAGGCAAATGACTCTTACAGGCACGTCCAAAAAGTCACCAGCAACAAAAAAAGCGGGACAAAGGGGTATACACACACCTCGCCCCAGTCTCATTTTTTCATCACTTCTCAAAGATGATCTCTTTTTGTCCGGGAGATCCGTTACTGAAACACTACTGTTCTCGCGGGTCAGACCGGATTCTTTAATTATTCAGTCAAAAAATTTATTTTCCGTCCTCGCCCAGCGATTCCCGGCTCCGCATCTGGTAGAGCACCATCGGGTCCATCTCGCGGTGTTCCGTATCACTGGTCCGCATGATCACCGTGCTGACCCCGGTGTTCACGATCATCTTCGAGCAGAGGAAGCAGGGCCAGATCTGGGTGAGTTCTTCGGTTTCCACATCAAACCCGGCAAGGTAGAGCGTGCATCCCCGGGCCAGTTTTCCGGCCTGGAGCAGCGCATTCATCTCGGCATGCACACTCCGGCACCGCTCGTAGTTGGAGCCGGAAGGGATATTGTGATCCTTTCGCCAGCAGCGGTTCAATTCCGTGCAGTCCATCTGCTTGCGGGGAGCTCCCGTATAACCGGTTGAGACGATCGTATTGTATTCATCCACAATGATCGCGCCAAAATTCCGGCGGAGGCAGGTACCCTGGTGGGCGCAGCGCAGGGCAAGGTCAAGGAAATATTCGTGACGGTTGGTTCGCATCTGCAAAAGGTTTGGGAGGCGGGATAATAAAATGCAGGGTTTTTTAGTCCCGGGAATTTTCCGGCCAAACCAGTAAGCTACCGCTCGGTTTATCGTCATGAAGCGGTAATCACTGGCATATGCTGCCAACCGGTCGCACCTTCATGGAACAGACCCGCTACGAGTACCTCTCCGTATCGGACCAGACACAGGGACTCCCGGCCCCGCCCCTGGAAAAAGCCGCACCGGAAAATATCCCGACCATCCCACTTCCCAAACCGGATACTATTATCGTTCCCCCTCTCGATTGCCGGACTGCCATTGAGTCGCGACGCTCGATCCGGTACTATGCACGCGATCCGCTCACGATGGATGAACTTGCATTCCTGTGCTGGAGCACACAGGGAATCGTGGAGATCAAAGCGCCCTACTACACGCTGCGAAACGTCCCTTCTGCCGGGGGACGCCATGCCCTTGAGACTTACCTGCTCATCAACCGTATCGAAGGGATACAACCCGGGCTGTACCGGTATCTCGCGTTCTCCCACTGCCTTGTTCCGGTAGATACCTCCAAGGGTGTCGGGGATCGCGTGATGGCTGCCTGTCTCGGGCAGGCGTTCGTGCGCTCATCGGCAGTCACGTTCATCTGGTCTGCGGTGATTTACCGGATGGCATGGCGGTACAGCGAAAGGGCGTACCGGCTTGTCCACCTCGATGCAGGCCATGTCTGCCAGAATTTGTACCTCGCCGGTGAGCAGATCGGGTGCGGTACCTGTGCCATCGGTGCATTTGACGACCAGCAGATGGCAGATGTGCTCGGGATTGATGGTGAAAAGGAATTTGTCGTATATTGTGCAGCGGTGGGAAAGAAGACCGCGATACCGGGTATGAGCCAGTAAAAGAAAATGAACAGGTACGGATCACCAGGGAAGAAAACTCCCGGATACAGCGATTTTAATTGTTTTTAGAGGACAGGGTAAAACCGGTGAGCCGTCCTCAGTTTTCTCCTCCTGCCGGAGTTACTCATTGAATTTCCTGTACAGGCGGTTCGCAGCGAACTGGAAGATCAGGATAAAGATACCGAGCATTGCGATGTCCACGAGGGGGTTGAAGTGAGTGGCCCCGGAATACGCAGCCTGGATGAGATCATTGCCGTAGGTAAGGGGCGAAAAGTACGCCAGATACTGCCCGATTGAAGGAATCTGTGCAATGGGGATGAAGATGCCGGATATGAAGATGAGCGGGAGACGGACAACGTTGAGCATCGACATGATATCTCCGGGGCTTTCGGTAGGGTACGAGGCAAAGAGAGTCCCCATGGTGGCAAAACAGAACGAAGTGAGCAGGACACCGATAACGAGGGGGACTGCGTTCAGGACCGGGGTACCGAAGATGATGATCCCCGCGAGGAACGGGACAAACGCGATCCCGATGCTGTACAGGAACCCGCTCAGGCTCTCACCGAGGACCACGGCGTGCAGGGAGACCGGGGCGGAGATGAGCCGGTCGAAGGTCTTCATCCGCCGCTCTATGGGGATCGAGACCGGTTCGATGGATGATGCCGAGAAGAGGATCGTGATCGCGATGAGGCCGGGGATCATGACCGAGGGCGCACCGGGCCTCCCGACGGCGAACGCGAGGAACATGAAGAGGGGAAAGAGCATGCCGGATACGATGATATTCGGCTTGAGATAGTAGATGAGCATGTCCTTCTTTGCAATCGCCCACGCTGCGATAAACTCAACCCTGAGCTGCTGTAGCCATTCGGCCCGGTCAGTCAACGGTCTTCACCCCGCGGTGGCGGACTTCAAGACCGGTCAGTTTGATAAAAACGTCTTCCAGGCTCGGGCCGAACGTATTGACGCTGATCACCCGGGCATCCTGCGCCTTTGCGTATGCCATTACCCCGTCAATTACGGCCGGGGGATCTTCTGTTATGAGCCGGAACTTGTCACCGAGCTTCTGCACCCCGCTCACGGTCGCAATCCCGCGGAGGCCTTCTTCCCACTGCGGGGGGACCGGGTCGAGTGCGACCTCAACCGACTGGACACTCTGGATGGTCTTCTTGAGTTTCTCGGGGGAGTCAATAGCAGCGATAATGCCCCGGTTGATGATCGCAACCCGGTCGCAGGTGAGATTTGCCTCTTCGATGTTGTGGGTCGTGAGAAAGACCGTGACCCCCCGGGCATTGAGGTCCCGGATGACGTCCCGGATGATCAGGTTACTCTGGACATCGAGACCTGAGGTGGGCTCATCGAGGAAGATGAGCCGGGGGTCGTTGATGAGCCCCATCGCGAGCGTGAGCCGCCGTTTCATGCCCTTGGAAAAACCGTTCGTCTTATCGTCCTTCCGCTCCCACAGCCCGAAGAGTTCGAGGAGGTCCCGGCCCCGCTTCTCACGCTCGGCCTTCCCGACATCGTAGAGCTGGGCGGTGAACATCAGGTTCTGCCACGCAGTGAGATCGGTATAGATGTTCGAGGTTTCATGAACGATCCCCATGGTTTTGCGTGCCGCGATTGTCTCTGTCACAATGTCCTTGTTAAAAATCTTCACATCCCCCCCGGTCGGGATGGTGATACCGGTCAGGATACGGATAGTCGTGGTTTTTCCTGCACCATTGGGGCCGAGGAACCCGAACGTATCGCCTTCTTTTACCGAGAAAGTAATGTCGTTGAGTGCAACGAGCTTACCGAAGTGCTTAGTGAGGTGGGAGACCTCGATCGCGTTCATTAATAGTGGATGGGGTTGTGATTGGTGTTAAGGATATGGCGGGGGACTGGCTGATGATCACTCTCTGAGGGTAATTACAAAATCCACAACGGTATCCGAAACGGGGATTTTTGATCGAACATCCAAAATTAACCGGTTTTAAAAACAGTTCCAAAATTTAAAAAAAAATGAGGATTTCCCGGTTACTTCATCTTGTACTTAACGATGAGTTCCTGCCAGTAGGGATCGCTTTTAGAGCTGGGCAAGACCATCGTTGAGCGTGGCAAGGAGTTCGGGATCGGACTTGCGGACAGCAATACCAAATTCTTCCCGGGTCTCAACATTGCCCACGGTCTGTAGGTTTTTGCCCAGGATGATCTCTTTTAGCACGTGATCATCGAACATCACCGCATCAACACGCCCGGCTTCGAGATCATTGACAGCAAGGGGAGTGTTATCATAGAGTTTCAGGTTTTCCTGCGGCATTTTGCCGGTTTCAATCAGATTCTTTTCGATCCACATTGCTGCAGTGCACCCGCTCTGGGTTCCGATAATGGCTTTTCCGGCAAGCACATCATTGAGCGTTGTTGCAGTACCGGTTCTGGTGACAACATCCTGGTTCACCTGCCAGTAGGGTGTTGAAAAGTTCACCTGTTCCGCACGTTCGGGCGTAATGGTCATACCTGCATAGATGAGATCAATCTTATTTGCCTGGAGTGCAGGGATGATCCCATCCCATGCAGTGGGCTTGAAGGTAATGTTCATCCCTTTTTTCCGGGCAATCCAGCGCATGGCATCGACATCGAACCCGGTTGGAGTGCCGCTGGAATCTACATAACTGAATGGCTGGTACTGGCCATCAATTCCAACGATATAGGTCTTTTGCTGATCCTCAGGCAACGGGCACCGGCGATGATGTGCTGGTACAGCCGGCACCTGCCAGCAGGAGGGTAAGCACAACAATGACTGCGGTCAGAGAATAATAGTCCCGGGTCATACCATCAGGTTGCCAGTCATAGCCAAAAGAGATTATGGAATATCTCCCTTTTAAACCGGGCGTCTCTGGAGATGTTATTCAATAATCCCGGGTAACAGAAAATACCGGTGTGCACTACCCGGCATCCCCCATGCATTTTGCAGGAACATCCAGCCAGTGCACAACTTTGAACGGTGCGAAGATCCCGACCCCGCATATTTTATGAGGTAATTATGGAGAGGTGTATGACGGATATTTGTTCTGGATGAACCGGTTTTTACCGTCCAGGTTATGCATAAACACACTTTTTATAAACCACTGCAACCAATATTAGAGCACAGTTATTCAATTGACTGTTTGAGAACTATCATGTTTGGAGATAATAGATTTGGCGGCCAGAGAAATTTTGGCGGCGCAAGAGACCAGGGCCCACGAGAAATGACAAAGACAACTTGCTCAGACTGTGGGGCAGAATGCGAAGTACCCTTTAAGCCAACCGAGGGCAGGCCTGTATACTGCAGGGACTGCCTTCCGAAACACCGGAAACCCCGGTTCTAATTTCATAAATTTTTTTCCCTTTCTGCGCTAGTTTTGTTGTGTTTTTTCCCGTTACGGTTTCGTGTCGGTTTATTCACAGTTACATGAATTCCGCCGGTATCACCTGCGAATCCCGATCATATCAGGAAAATTCCGGTAACAGGCAGATGATTGCCACAATGTGGATGATCAGAAATACCGGCACCAGGTAAAATTTCAGTTTCCGGGTTTTGTGCCGGAAGAGTATCATCGCCCCATATGCACCAAAGGGACCGATTGCAGCAACCAGCAGCAGCAGGGTCTCAGGGGTCCGCCAGGCACCAGATTTTGCTTTCCTTTTGTCATGTGCATAGAGAAGAAATGCAATACTGTTAAGAACTGCGTAGAGAACAAGAAAATAATCAGGAAAGGAAAGAGCAGTCACCCTTGTCGTTTCGTGAAACGGGGTTATTGATTTTTCGATGTAATCGCAGTGATTCTGCAACCAGACCGTTTACCGGGTTTTCACGGCGTTTTTTTAAGATAAATGGCTCTGTCGAAATCCTGTTTTCCCGTTCTTCGCTTCTTCTTCTTGACTGCCTGGAGGGCAACCCCCCTCTTTTTTTTAGAGCGGTTCCCATGAAAACAGACATGATGCCAAAAGGCCACAAGCAGACAAAATGAAAATGACGGTGGCATTTCCATATTAAATCAGCATATTCAGATAGTATTTAAAAATATTTTTTGTACAATTATGATGAACGCCGCCTCCCCGATGGGACGCCCCTGCGGCGGTTCAGGAGCCAGCCCCTCTTTAAACCATTTGCCCAGTGAGGCACCGACGAGGCGGCCAAGCGACGCCCGAAGGGGGTGGGTTGACTCTTAAAAACTATAAGAAGAGGGCATCCAATTTTCATACTTCTTGTGTGAACGCCCGTTCATGTGCGTTTCAACAGAGCCAGATAAATCTCAATTATGTGAGATCACAGAGAAAGGGCTATTGCCGTACCGAATAACCTGCCTGCGTGAGAATCCGGACAACATCTTTGTCCCATACAATATCATCGTCATCGGGTAAGGGATCAATGCATTCCTCCCAGATACGGTTTAAAAGGGCATCATCGGTAACAAGCGAGCGCCGGAACATCACACGCCCTACACGCCGCCCGGTATGATTGAGAATCAGTATCCTCCAGCAGGAGAAGTCCTGGCAGATCTCCGGTCGTGTCAAGTGGACGGTGCAATACGCTTTCTCACTGCCGGGCATATGCCGGAAGAATGGGCATGCCTCGGGAAGTTTTGCAAAAATACTCTTGTCTAAGAAGAGTTCGTGCTTATCGGCATCAACAATAACTTCGTTTTCTTCAGAAGTGTACTGGTTGTGCACAATAAAGTGAAAATTCCCAAGATCTTTGCGTATGCTATGGACGAGCCCCAGATGGGAACAGCACTCCCCGCACTGAAAACATTCAAACGCGATTGCACCCGTCTCCTGGTACCGTATTGGACACCGGTCTTAAAAAAAAGCACCGGGTCGCAGCTCGATATATCCGTGTCACACCATACTCTCCCTGACACATGGCAGACCAGACTTCACCCGGCAGGCAGGATTCCGGGAGCGATGACACACTTGCGTGCAGGTATGCACGCGAATCTGATGCCATCCAGCGGTTTTTCCTGCGCCCGTTCTTCCTGAGCCTTACGATCGGGATCCCGTTCTGCATCTTCAAGCTGCTCTTTGGCATCAGCATTATTCGGGCTGCACCAGGAGAAAATGCCATACTTCTGGGTTTTGGATGGCTGGTCACCATCTGGGCATGCACGGATCTCCTGATGAACATTTCAAAATCAGGGCTTGACCTTGTCCATATACCAGCCAATTTCGAGTATTGTACCCTCGCACAGGCAGGCCGCATGGTTTCAAAACCGATGGTCTTTCTCGCAATCGATACGATGCTTTCGTTCTCTATTATCTGCCTGATGCTATGGTCAGGCTGGATTGCTACACTTTCACCGGTTGAGATCATTCTCTGGTATATTGCGACAACGCTCAACCTTGTAAGCCTCTCGATCGTTTCACTTTACAACGAGATCCGCAAGGTATAACCGGGTTATAAAAAAAGAAGGTAAAAAAAAGTTTTTACGCGAAGATCGAGAAGTCGTTCTTGATTGCGATCGCTTCAATGATGGGGGTCATTGTTGCTTCAGGGATACCAAACTTGTCCATATACATCTGCAGGATTGCCTTTTCTTCTCCGGCAAGTACACCATCGGACATGGCGAGGTCGCAGAGAATGGCAAGCGTGGCAATCTTCTGCTTCTCATCAAGAATGTTTGCGATCAGGTCAATAACTGCGGGGAACTTATTGGCTTTTAATACCTCCATCGCAGTATCGATGGATTTTCGGTCGCCACGGCAGATCTTTGCGAGATCGTTCATCTCGGCCTGATCGATGACACCATCTGCCGCAATAACAGTAATCGCGGACAGCACGAGTGCTGATTTCGGGTTGAGCGTTGCAGTCTTTCCGGTTAACTTGTCAAAAATTCCCATAATGGACACCTTTTTTTCTCACTATTGGATGCAGTATATCATCTCTCTTTCGCCCGGTGCACTTAAAAAAAGGCTGGAGGGGAATTCCCCGGATTTATATGGCACAGCACCCATACCATTCAGGAGAATACACCGGTAAATTTTATGAACGATCTTACGGTTGAACAGGTCATCACCTTCCATAATCAGGTGATGCAGACTGATGGCGGCGATGACCGTCTTCTTTCAGAAGCAAATCTCCACCAGATGGTCTTTTCAGCCAATCGTACTGAGGACATACACCACCGGGCGGCTCTCGCCTTTTTCACCCTTGTTGCGTATCCGGCATTTCGCGAGGGCAACAGTCGCACAGCACGACTCGTGGCTGATATGATCCTCAATGACAATGGCTACACGCTCGAAGATAGTGATGAAGGGATGACCAGCCTCGTGCAGGGGATTGCATTGTTCACCGTTGAACAGGCAGATATTGAAGAGTTTCTGCGATCACATGCCAGAAAAAACAGGTAACCGACACCTGTTTAAAAAAAATATTATTTCTTACGGGAAAAATTGTTTGAGTTACAACGAAAAAGGTGTGCCGGGCAATTTGGTTTTTTACACCCTCATGGATAGAGAAGATATTCTCCCTCAAACCTTACCACGGCATTACCCCCGAAAAATACACTCTGCTGCACTTTTGAAGCGTCACTTACCAGCCGGATGATATTCGGGTTCTCCCGGCTCTTTCCCTGTTCAATGGCAATCATACGTCCATCCCAGGTACCCTCCCGGAGCAGGTAATATCCCAGCGCTGCATTACCCGAACCGGTTGCAGGATCTTCGAGATATCCATAGATGGGGGCAAATACCCGTGTCCGGTAACTGTTCCCGGCACTTAAAGTCTCAGTCGAGAAAACCAGAATAATTTCAATACCGTTTGCCAGGCAGAATTCTTTCAGGTTCTGCTGATCCGGATGAATGGAGAGCAGCATATCGAGCCCATCTACCGGGACTATCAGTGTCGAGAGCCCGGCGTTGATACTGGCAATACGGTGTTTTTCTGAAATGTCACCGGGTGCGATCCGTAATGCTGCTGCAATGCCGTCATTGGATGACGGGAGGTTTCAGTTCTACAGGAGGTGGTGCACTGATGAAAACCGAATCCGCTGAAGCGATCTCGTTTCTGACAAGCAGTTCCTGATTCCCTATGTGAATACGGGTAACCGGATCGCGTGCAAGAACCGGGTCATTTTTTATAAGATCATACATGGCAGCAATAGTCCCGTGCCCGCAGAAAGCAACTTCACGTTCAGCGGAAAAATACCGCATGCCGGTATGCCCGTCATCCGGGTACAGGAAGACAACCTCACTTACGCATCCTGCAAGTTCCCGTGCTATCTTCTGCATATCTTCCGCTGAAAGTGCATCCTCGTCCGGCAGGTACACGCATCCTGCCGGGTTGCCCGTCGATTGTCCCATAACAAACGCATCAATTTTTTTGAACCTGTACCGCTTCATGCATAACCTCAGAGAAATTTCAGGGAACTACCCCACTGACAATGAACCGGTCATGTCCGATATGGGCAGCAGGGCAGACAAAACACGCAATCATTGATTCTGAACCGGTATTTTCCAGCTGGTGAACCTGACCTTCATCTACCATAAAACAGTCGCCACTTTTGAGATCAACGGATTGATTCCAGGTAACCATATCGTTCCCTGATGGCAATCCTGTGTGAATGAGTCCCTTGCCACGTATAATCTGGTAAATCTCGCTGCCGTTCTTGTGATAATGGGCAGTTACGGAACTATGAGACTCCCAGTTCTGCCACATAGAGTCCCGTCAGATCATCTCCGGTTACCTTAACGATGCGAATACCCACAGCAGGATCCATCTCTGCGGTCTTCAGGTGTTCGGTAAAATTTGTGACAACGGGAGTTGTGCTCATAGAACGTTCATTTCAGCATGGGCATCCATTATTGATTTGTCTTCCGGTACGCGGTACAGAATCATACCCGCCAATCCGGATTTTACAGCAGGACCCTAACGTTTTGCATAATCGGGTGAATCTCAATGGTTAATGCGTGAATTGTGTGTAGTTAAATAAAATTAATAAAAATGCCATCAATGGAGTACCAATACATAATATTATCGAAACCTGCAATAATTTTCTATGCAAATACAGTACCATTTGGAATTCAGAGTTATTCCTCAAACAATATTGATTAAATATTTTAAAGGATAATTAAGAATTATCCCCATAAGCGGAGGTGGTTTGATTTAATACCGGGTTTTGTCCCTATGCACTGCATCCCCCAAAGTACACATCCTCAACCTGCTGTCGGACCATAGCAGCAGGAAACAGCCTCCAACTCCATAACAATATCAGATAAAAAAATCTGTTTTCTTTTGTTTTCCTCACGATTCCTTTTACGTAAAGACAGGCATTTACTTCGGCACCGTCAATCCAGTCGCTGGCACAGTACCCTTAAATATTGTACATACCGGATGCTGACACAGCCAGTACACAAAAACTCGTTATGCCGGGCGTTTATACGTCAAGGATCATCTGCCGTGCGTCACGCTTCTCAAAAAAAGATAACCGGATGCCGATAAGACGGATCTTCCGGCCATCAAAAATGTCCCGGAGCAATGATTGTGCACAGGTACATACAGTCATTGGATCATCGGTATAATGGGGGAGTGTCCGGGCTTTTGTCTTTGTGATAAAACCTGTATAACGCACCTTAACCGTAACTGTCCTGCATCGAAGGGATTCGTCGGCAAGATTCCGGCACACGTCCCGTGCCAGTGCATCAATGGTTGCAACTATCACCTGCTCATCTTCCGTATCTTCAGAAAAGGTTGTCTCACGGGAAACAGACTTTACACCGTCACGCTCTTTTACCACGTCATCATCGATGCCGGCAGTAATTGCCTGAAGGGAGATGGCAGAACGCCCGAACCGGGCAATCAGTACCTGGATATCATATTCCACTAGATCCTTAATCGTCCGGATACCCATCCCAAAAAGCTCCTCTTCTGTTTTCCTCCCCACACCGGGAATTTTCCTTACCGGCATCGGGGCAAGGAATGAAAACAGGTTTTTGGGTTCAACAACCGTGAGCCCGTCAGGTTTATTGACATCTGAAGCGATCTTTGCTACCACTTTTGTCGGTGCGATACCAATGGAGCAGGTAAGTCCCAGCTGCGTCCGGATATCGTTCCTGATCCGGGTTGCAAGCTCAGTTGCTTCCAGGTATCCCCCAGTACACTCACATCCAGAAATGCCTCATCAATGCTGACCTGCTGGAACGGAAGTGCATGGGATTTTAAGATCGCCATCACGTCATCAGAGGCTTTGGCATACCGGGGAAAATGGGGAGGGATAAATAGGGCGTGCGGGCAAAGAACGAATGCCTGCGATATGGGCATTGCAGAGCGTATGCCAAATGCCCGTGCCTCGTATGAGCAGGTGGAAACGACGCCCCTCCCGGTGCCATTCCGGGGATCCGCTCCGATAACTACCGGTTTTCCTTTAAGTGCGGGGTTTTCCCGCATCTCGACTGAAGCATAGAAACTGTCCATGTCCAGGTGCAGGATAATTCGCCGGTAATCCATGCTCGTTTCCCCCATAGCAAAATTCCCTCAATCGATTTTCCGTACCGAGCGGTTGTTCCTTTCAGTTCACTGCCGAAAAGAAATCACTGAGCCTGCACTGACGCTGCCGTATTGTCTCCCTTAGCAATGCACCCTCTTCGATAAACCGGGTCATGGGAAGTGAGAACGACTCAGATATATGAGAGAGTGCGGACCGGATATCTTCGAATTCCTGTGCAGGCTGTCGCATTGCACCCCTGACATTCTCACGGACATTGAAAACCCCCATAGGCACATAGCCCCGGTGCGCCTCGCGCAAAATGATCGCACCTGCCTGCTCCTGTTGACGGGCAAGGGCTTCAAGAACGGCCATCTTGCAGGAATAGTAGCACCCGCCGAGATGGGAGTATTCAGTCTTCTTCCGGTACCCTTCATGATCGGAAAATACGAGCTCTTCATTGCCCAGCACTTTCAAAAAAGCCTCCGACCATTCGTACTGCCAGCCGGTGGGCATCAGGATGACTGCATAATCGTTGTGAAGGCTTGAAAACTGGTGTACCCGCACGGTATCAATAACCGGGTATTTTCTTCACATCGGTGAGGAGCCGATCGCCGATCATGGTGTCACACGCAGTGATCGACCAGCGGGTGGGCACCAGATGCCGGTTCCGGTCCACACCCATGGTCCCGACGGAGAATGCCTTCTGGATACTGGAGAACGGGACACCCTGCCGGTGCAGGTCAATGACAGCCTCCGGCGCATCTCAGGTCTGTATCATAGAACACTTTTTCGAGATCTCGTTGTCCCACCTCCCGCACTCGATCTCGAACCGCTCGATCGCAGCACTCGGGCCAAATGGCGTATGCTCTTCAGAGAACGTTGTCCCGGCAGGAGTTGATGAGAAAGACACTTCGCTTTCTATGGAGGATGACGACAAGGAGATCTCCTGGAGTTTTTCCACGTAACGCGAATGTCGAGATCTGCAGCATTCACCATGGATTTTCCCCTTACGAGATTGAGCCGGTACCCGATGATCTCTTCCTGGGTGCGGCTTTCAGCAATCCATGACTCGGGCATGTCCATGAATGCAGTGTCACCATGCTGCGGGGCAATCATCGGGCCGGCATACACATCCGGGTAATTCCAGCTCCCGATAAAAACCGATGGTGGTGAACTGCCCTCCATCTCTTTTTCCACCTCCACCGACCTCATCTGCAGGGTAGAGGCAGTCAGTTGTTTAAGATAGGCACCTTTTCCGATCATTGCATGGCGGGAGAGGTGAGTGCGGGAGAATATAAGGAACCGGGTGTGCAGGGAGAAAGTGAAGACTACGGGAAAGTTTTATGGCAATCCTCGCCACCATTTATACAATACATACCTTCATTGGACTTAACGCCATATAGATAACAAAGGAGTTGTCTGCAATTAGACCCAATAACAACGATGATATTGACCCAAACGCAGTAAATCCGGATGGAACGCCGGTTGTCCGAGTTCGTCTGCCCAAGAAATGGGCTGGCGAGCAGTTCGCAATCGCGGACCTCATGATGGGGGCAAACCATATCCGGGTTCGGTGTTACGACGGGATTACCCGTATGGGCAGGATCAAGGGAAAGATCAAGAAGCGTGCCTGGATCCGGGAAGGCGACATTGTGATTGTCACCCCATGGAGTTTCCAGGACGAAAAGTGCGATATCATCTACCGTTACCTTCCGCCTCAGGCGGACTGGTTGCGCAAGAACAGGTATCTCTAGATACTTTTTTTTACTGCGGGGAACTCTCGCACTATCATGAATTTTCAATTTTCGGGCGCGAACTCCGGTTCATGTGCGTTTTAAAAAGAGTCAATTTTTTCTTCAGGAAAATCTGAAAAAAAATTAACTGATGCTCTGCCAGATGGCGAGCCCGAATTCGAGGGCAATCAGGATGATAATCACCCATTCAAGGAAATTGGAGTGCTGGATACGCACTTCATCTGATAGCATCGAATAATTTTCCCGGATCACATCGATCTTCCGGGTTACGCTCCCGCTCCACAGGCTACTGCGCAGCACTTTGAGGGCGGTTGCATACACCCGGGCATAATAGATATCTTCGGTAACTTTGATCAGGTTGTCGACTTTTTCGATGATCTCGGAGATCTCTGCATACATCTCCATCTGCGCTGCCATGATCGCGTGATACTTGCGGCTCCTCCGGAACTGTGAGAACTGGTCAGCCTGCTCAATATCATCATACATCTTCTCCATACCCCGGGTAAGCTCACGATCATAGTACCGGAGTTCAAGCACCTGCACATTGGCAAACTCGATAAGGTCGATGATATCGGTGGGACTCTCCGGGTCACAGATAAGCGCCGAATCCCACGAAAGCATGACGAGGTCCCCAATGGTATAACTCAGCGAGTTCTTCACAATCTCCTCGCGCATCTGCGGAGAGATCTTTGTTTTTTCTCCCGTCAGGAGCGGGACCGGATCAATCGAATCGTCCCGCCGGTTGGTCACGTAGATCGTGTAATCTTCATAGAACTCGGGATCGATGGCGAAACTCTTGATATGCGGTTTGATAATCTCGCCTAACGTCTTGAGATACTGGACATAATACTCAGAAAGACCCTCCTGCCCTGCAAACAGGAAAGCGAGATTCTCCAGTTCGGTATAATCAGCATCCCGGTCATCGTGCACAAAACAGAAACTGATAGCACCGATATCAAACACCCGTGCAACCACCGAGAACTCAAACGTCCTGCCCTCCCGCTCCACCCGGATCGGGTGCATCTGGATCATGAGAGGGGGGTCTTCCATCATGATGGACTTGGGTTTGACCCGGACAAAACTGGTTCTTGCAGTGAAGTAGTTCTGGGCAAGCGCCCGCTCGAGCCAGTCGATGTCGATCTCCCTGCCGATATCGTAGATCCGGTACAGGCGCAGTGAGATCATAATGTTGTGCCCCTATTCATGCGAGGTGGGCTGCAGGAATCAGACTCATACGACATACTGGACAACTCTCTATGAGAAAGTAACTGTATAACCATAAAGGGATATGCCAGAACTTCATCAAAAATCCTGCAGCATCTGAATTACTGTGCCTGTCAAGGAACTGCCCGAAAACAAGGAGCGCTTCCTGATGCCGGTTTTGTGCCTGAAGGGACATCCCTGAAATCCCCAGGGCATGTGCATCATCCATGGGAAGGAATCTGTTTTGCAAAGAACAACGTTTCCGCACAATGCAAGCCGGAACTTTGTCGAATCAGAAAAATTAAAAAAATTAGGGTAATGGACCAATATAAACCCTAAATTTTTTCATTTTTACGACAGAATTTTCTAAAAATTTTCTTACCTGAAATTTTTCAAACAGTGACTCCCGTTCAAAGGGATTACATTTTAGCTGGATCGGTTTCTCATACCGTTCTATCACACCGTGGGGATCGTCACAGCGACGGAGGTGGAGGCTGGGCCAAATCCCCGGGAGCGTGAAAACACGTTACCAGAATATGAATTAGGGAATATTTTATGTAAAAATCAGGGGCTGGAATAGCACCTTACCCTTGTTTTATTCTGTACCCCGCTTACCGGTATGCTTATTCCCGATTGCCACTAATGCCGATCATAATCATGACACATCCCACTATTCCATCGGGAATACGATTCTCTCCGGATCGCAGGATGATGTACTACCTGTTCCTGCTCGGATTTTTCGCAATTTTTTCCACTACGATCTCAAAAAACCCGGTGCTTCCCCTTTTTTCCCAGGCAATCGGGGCAAACGATGCGGTGATTGGGCTGGTAGCAGCAGTTTCCCCGCTGGCCGGTATCCTGTTCTCGTTTCCGATCGGTGTATTGTCTGATCATATCGGGAGAAGAAGACTGCTCATCACCTCCGGGATTGTGTTTTTATCTGCACCGCTTCTCTACCTGCTCATTTTCGATCCGCTCTGGCTCATTCCGGTCCGGTTTTTTCACGGCACTGCCACGGCAATTCTCGGCCCGGTTATCTCTGCAGTGATCGCTGAACGATTCCCGGAGAACAAGGGTGCCATGCTCGGTCAGTATTCTTCGGCAACACTCATGGGCCGGACGATTGCCCCTCTCGCAGGAGGGATCATCATCTCCTCATTCATGATATACCCGGGGTTGATTCCCTACCAGATGGTATATGGTGCAGCAGCTCTCTGCCGCTGTGCCGGTATTCATCATGACACTCATGTACCATGAAAACCGTTCGGTACCGTTAACCCTGCTCCCGTTCTCTACGTTCCGTGAGAGTTTTGCTGCATTCTTCTCCAATGCCCGGCTCCGTGCCACAGCTCTTGTCGATATGGCAACATATTTTGCGTTCGGGGCGTTCGAGACGTTCCTTCCCCTCATTCTCGCATCCCGGGGCATCAGCCCGTACCTTATCGGCATTGTCTTTGCAGTGCAGGTGCTGATCATCGCAGGAACCAAACCGTTCTTTGGAACACTTGCTGATCGTATCGACAAACGCATCCAGATCCCAGCGGGACTCATTATCCTTGCAGGTTCTGCGGTTTGCATTCCTTTCGCATCGGAATTTTCTCCAGTCATCCTGGTAAGTGCCATATTTGGTCTTGGCATGTCCCTGTCTACGGTTGCAACCAGCGCATATGTTGCTGACGTTGCAGGAAAAGAACAGATTGGGGCGTCAATGGGAGCACTCTCATCAACCATGGACATCGGGCATGCAGCAGGTCCGCTTGTTACGGGTATTATCGTTATGGCAGCAGGCTATGTCTACGGTTTTCTTACCAGTTTCCTGCTTTGTATTGCAGTAGTGATTGTTTTTGCAGTATCAGTCCGGAACACATCAGTATAAAAAAAGAGATCACCGTGTGAACTGAGTTGAAAACCCGGTCTTTGCGATTGTATGTCCTTGTAACGCCCAATCGATCGACTCACGGTCTGCTGTCGGCTGGGTGATATCCATATCAACGGCATACAACCAGAAAATGTACCGGTGCGTTGTCCCGTAACGGCGGGCAGGGTGGATAATATCCTCTTGACCCTGCACTGGTGTCCCCCTGCTGTGCCCCGTTTTCGAGAACTTTCCGGGCGGTCTGACCGGCAGGAATGGTACGGGCACCCGGGGGAATATTATAAACAAGCCAGTGGGTGAATGTCCCGCCGGGTGCATCGGGATCTTCAAGGATAAGGACGAGACTTTTCGTGCCGGCTGGAATGCCATCCCATGATACCGCAGGAGATTCAGCGGTACCTTTGCAGCTATAAACATCAGGAAGAGCCGAGCCCGGGGCAAGTGAGTCAATATTGAGTGTAAAGGATCCCGATGGCGAACCGGATGGCATCTCCGTGGATACCGGGTTGTCCCGGTGCGGGAGATACAGGGACGGTTGGCGAAGGGGCCTGTGAGGTACACCCGCACGAGATGAGCAGGGTGATGAGGATTACTGCAGAGAGCATGGACCAGCGATTATCCATAACCCAGAGAAGTGCATACAGAATAATAAGCATTCCGACATCCAGATCAGGATTTTTTAAGATAATCATCCACCAGAGGCAGCCACTTATTTACACTTCCGGTATCAATAGCTCGTACAACATACGGCACCGACACCAGCCGGATTTACCTGAGGCACCACTATGAAAATGCAGAGTACACCCCAGACAAACCAGATCTCCGGACCCGTACCTTTGAGTTTCTGTATCATCCTCTACAAGGATGGCAGGATCGACCGCCTTGTGGACCGCCCACTGGGAGAATATCTTACTGCAATCAGCAACGCCAGCATCGCATGGATTGATTGTAGTACCAGTGATGAGGCAAAAGAGATCGAGCAGATTGCACAGGTTGCCGCATTCTCCAAGATCCCTATCCCTAAACTGACCACCGGCTTTTACTCTGCCTACGAAGATTACGACACCGAACTGGGCATCATGCTCCCTTCAGCGACGGTTAAGGGAGAGAAGATGATGGTTCACCCGCTCTTTGTTCTTATCCGTGACAATTTTATCATAACAGTTCACAGTGAAGAGATCAACAGGCTCCTGAGATTCTCCCGGTACGCACCCCCGTTTTTCAAAAAGATCGCAGAAGAGCCCATGGTGGACAAAATCACCCGGATTCTCGAACGAATCATCGATGAGAACAATGACCGTAACTTCGAATATCTCCGGGAAATCGAGATGCATGGCGACCAGATCAGCAAATCGCTGATTGAGGAAAACTTAGCCAAGAGAAAGATCGCCCACGACATCTACCGGATGAAGCACGTGCTGATCGATTACCTGAACGTGCTCTGGGCAACAAAGGATGTGGTCGATTCACTGCGGTACGGAGATGCAGACCTTATCACCAATGATGAGAAACTCCTTGGCAGGATCGGAATCCTTTCGGATAACATCGACCGGCATATCGAACTCTCGGAGCAGATGTCAAACGTGCTCTCTTCCGGGCTTGAAGTGATGCAGAGCATCTACAATAACCAGCTCCAGAGCATGAACAACCGGTTTGCTCTCGTCACCGCATACCTCACGGTGCTCGGCACGGCATTTTTAGTCCCCAATACGATCGCTACTATTGCAGGAAGCGGGGTTATGGGAGGGACGATGGCAGCACAATGGTGGTATATACCACTTACTCATCCTCTCCACGGTGATCGCGACTGCGGCTTCTTTGCTCTGGGTGCTCCACGTCTGGGGGATGAAAGCGGACGATTGATAAGCGGGATTTCAGCCGGACGGGTTAATGCCCCCTTTTTGATCTTCTTTAGTTCGGGTTCGAACCAGAGCCCGATGCACTGCTTTACCACGCCAAATCCTGCATCGCTGTCTAAGAATATCGCACCTATCAGGGCTTCTACGGTATCGGCAAGGATCGTTTCCTCACCAAGCCTCAGGAGCTCTTTTTCCCCCCGCCCCAGCCGGATGAACCGTTTGATCTTTAACCGTTTGCCGACCTTTGCAAGGGTCTCGTTCTTCTCGACAGGTTCCTTATTTACCGTGATCTCGCCTTTGGTTTCGAGACCCTTTTCCATAAGATAGAGTATAAGCCCCGTCTTGAGTACGGCATCTCCGAGCGTGCTGTAGGCTTCCTGGTCCATGCACCGTTTGTTCTGCTGGAGCAGTTCATTGGCACAGGCAGGATGGGTGAGTGCCCGGATCAGGTGTTGCGGTTCAAAGAAATGATAGCTGAGGATCTGTTCAATCTCCGCACGGTCATCTGCGTCCATGTCTATGTAGTGTTCACGAGGAGGTAAGATAAAACAGACGCCATGAAATACGAGCGGGAGTTCATTTATTTTCATGCACCAGCAGAATATTGTTTAAAAAATGGCTCTGTTGAAACGCACATGAACGGGCGTTCACTCACTAACAATGAAAATCTATGATAGTGCGATGGTCCCCTGCCTCAGGGCCTCTCCGAGGCACGGCAGGGCAGGGAAGTCTCAGTACATTTCCGTTATTGATCCGCCGCTCAGGAAGCCCCTTCGGGGGCGGCGGGGTTTATCATAATGGTAAATGATGTTTGTTTTTCAATATTACCTGAACCAATCAGATTTTTATGGGAAATCCTATTTTCCAAAGATTTGCTCTTTCTTCCCGGCTGCATGGAGGGTGACCCCCTCTTTTTTAGAGGGGTTCAACCGAGCCTAAAAACAGGAGAGATATCTGACAGAAACTGCTTATCCCTCGCACGAGAATCGACTGTAATAAATATATTTCAGTATATTTATAAAATAACCAATGTCCTTAATATATAGTAGCAATAATATTAAAAAAAAAGGTGTTGAAAAATGAAGACAGATGATGCAAAGAAGATAATTTCTACCGCAATTGACAGGGAAGTCGAAGCCTACACATTCTACCGTGGCGTTGCTGACAAGGTTAAGGACTCATCATTAAAGTCAATGTTTACCGAAGTCTGCCGGTGAAGAGAAGAAACACCGTGAATTCCTGCAGGGAATGCTCACCAAGGATGTCGCAAAGATGCACTTTGATGCATCGCATGACTACAAAGTGGGAGACACTCTCCCGACTCCCGCTCTGAGCGTGGACATGAAACCCCTTGAAGGAATTGTTATTTCCATCAAGAAAGAACTTGAAGCAATGCAGATGTATACGCAGACTGGCCAAGCTGTCAAAAGACGTCGAGACGCAGCTGCTCTTCTCCCAACTGGCAAACATGGAACGGGGTCACAAGGCCCGGCTCGAGGACCTCTACACCAACATGGCGTTCCCTGAAGTCTGGTAAGCGAGAAAACCGAATGGATGCATAAAAAGCATCCCATCTTTTTTCATTTAAACTTTCAATCTACCAATTCAACATTCGTTCCTGCCACGAGCACATTTCGTGTATAACGGGTGCAGAGAAAAAACCGGGTTTTTACCTGAACAGGTGTTCTGCAATGATGTTGATGCCGATCAGGATGAGGATGAGGCCCCCGATAATCTCCATTTTTTTGCCAAGAATATCTTCAAGCCGTTCTCCAAGCATCACACCCGCAAAAGAAATCGCAAAACAGACAACGCCAATGATAATTGCAGGAATGAGAACTGCGGTCTGGAGCACCCCGAAACTGACCCCAACAGCAAGGGCATCAATGCTGGTTGCAAGGGAGAGAACAATCACCGGGACAAAACGGACAAACTCGATATGGGCCTCTTCTTCTCCCCCACGTACACCCTCCCAAATCATCTTACCGCCGACAATCACAAGCAGGATGAAGGCAATCCAATGATCGTAGGCAGAAATAAACGCGATGATGGATGACCCGGCCAGCCAGCCGATGACGGTCATTCCTGCCTGAAACGCACTAAAAAATATCGCGATGATCACGGCAGCGTAGATCAGGCGGGTTTTTGTTGTCGTGCCGATAGCAAGCGATACGGCAAAACAGTCCATAGAGAGGCCAATGCCAATCACGGCAGGAGTCAGGAGATCCATTTATCCTGTTAATTGAGTGGGGAAATCTGATAATATCACGCATCAGCGGGTTTTCTTATAACCAGACGTGGATCCCTGCGGGCAATATCGAGTGCCAGAAGAGCACTTTGTTCCTTATCCTTTATCTCGAGCATGATATCAAAATCTGCCCTACGGGTCTCATTAAGGAACTGCCGGAAATCTTCTGGTACGATATGCTCTGCATGTGCCCCCACCCGTTTGCCCGGTTCCTGCGAACTGTAATCGACCATCGGGATGCCGTCATGTGCTTTCCAGGTTGCCTCGAAGGGGTTTGAGCAGGTCAGCAAACGCTTCCCCATTGTTATGGAGTGCATGATGAAATGAATCCGCGATGACGGGAATACCGGTTCGTCTCGTGAAGAGCGAGGCAGTCGCTGATTGTGTACAGCCGCTCGTCATTCTCGATTACGAGCCGGTTTTTGATGACAGGATCGAGCAGTTCATACCGGTCTGCAAATCGGTCCATGCTTAACGGTTTGTCACCGTATGCACCACCGACATGGATCTGGACTTTTGCAGTCGGGTCAAGTCCCATCAGATCGAGTACCTGTGTCTGGTACACCAGATCCGCAATACTCCGCTGAAAAACTCCCTCATCCGGTGCGTTGAGGAGCACAAACTGGTCCGGGTGCATGGATATTCGGAATCCGTGCTTCCTGATGTATTCGCCAATCTGTTCGAACTCCCCTGCAAAATGTGTCTGCCATGGGAATGTACAAACAGGATGAGAGGCAAACGGTACGAGATCTGACGTGATACGGAAGAAGAGCATCCCGTGATTACGATTGTATTCAAGGATATTTTGCAGGCAGGCAAGATTCCCTTTCACAGTTTCTTTCAGCCGCTCTTCTGTATATGAGGCAAGCCGGAAGGTACGGGATGCGGTGCAGCCAATCGAGCGGTTAATGCAGGGGTATCCGATGCGCATGGTGAATCTCGTAAATTAATGTCCGAATAACGATACGACTTCTTTCAGGCGCTCCCGGATCAGGATATTCTGGGGGCAGAGGCTTTCACACACCCCGCAATCCCGGCATCGCGAAGCATCACCGCCAGAACCGGTAACAGCATCACAGGAGAACTTTGCTCCTGAGGGGTCCTGACAGATGAACACGTCATTGCAGGCAGAAAAGCATTCCGGGATCTCCACTCCTGCCGCACACTGCGGGTTATTTCCGTACAAGTTTTTTCCCGATACTCCATGCATCACCGGCATGGTCGCCAACAGTCCAGTAGCGGTTGTCCGGCATGGTGAGCAGGAGCGGATTTAACTTCTTTATATCGGGTTTGCCATCAGTAAGGTACTTCTCTTCTGTGTAGGATGCGATAATTTCGCCAATGTAAAAATTATTGGTGGGGTTTTCCACGGTAGCCTGCAACCGGCATTCCAGTGAGAGCGGGCATTGGGTTATCATCGGTGCTGTTTTTAACTCACCGTAATACACGTCAAAGAGTGATGCCTTGTCAGTATTCCTTCCTGATACCAGCCCGCAATAATCCGTTTTCTCCATCATTTCCACTGACGGGAAGTTGATGCTGAACGTTTTGTTCTCCTCTATGCCCCGAATTGAATGATGATGCCGCCCGACACCACATCCAACAGTCGGGGGATCTGCATTAACGCGGGTGATCCATCCAAGAGTCATGAAATCGGGTTTACCATCCACCATAGTTCCGAGTAAGGTTACCGGCATGGGGTACACAAAGACATTCCTGCCTGCTGAAATTTTTCCCATAGGTCCATTCACCTGCTCTGCTATGGGGAGGGAATTATAAAAAGGATTGTGATGGATCATAAAGACCCGTATCAGGGCGTATTGTAGAAATCCAGCGCAGCCGAATTCATGCAATAGCGCTTGCCGGATGGAGGGGGGCCATCATCGAAAACATGACCGAGATGCGCCCCGCACCGGGCACAGAGCACTTCGGTGCGCATCATTCCGCCCGAGGAATCAATATGAGTACGGATATTAAGTTCGGATACGGGAGCGTAGAAACTGGGCCAGCCAGTCCCGGAATCGAATTTTGTAGCCGAATCGAACAGGTCGGTACTACAACAGACACAGGTATAGATGCCATGCTCTTTCCATGCATGATATTTTCCGGTGAATGCATATTCCGTGCCCTTTTTTCGCGCCACTTCATACTGTTCCGTGGTGAGCAGTCCCTGCCACTCCGCATCAGTTTTTACAACCGGATGTACCTCTTCAATTTTACCCGTGCGGGCATGGTAAATCGAAATCGTTTCTGTATCATTCATCTCCATACACTCCAATCCATTCTGCACTAATGTGTTAGGTAGGTGAGCCGGAACATAGAGTTTTGGTATACGGAAACATTGCCTGAAGTAAGGAGGTCAGAACCCAAAAAAGCCGAGGATCCTGCTCTTGGCATCCTTGTGGAAGATCTTTGCACCTTCCTTGATATTGCGCACATCTTCTACAGTGTACAGAATATCAGGATAGTTCTTTGATAGCACACCCAGCAACCGTCCCAGTTCTGAACGGGGAACAATCATGAAAATAATCGCTACCGTGTTTGAGAAACTCCCCAATCCATCGATCCGGGTCATACCATACCCAAGGGTGGCAAGTTCGGTAATAATCTGCCGGGGATCGGCAGGTGTGATGAGCCGGACGATCACATGCCCAAGGGAGATCATCTTCTCGATCTCCATGCCAAGCAGGGTTCCGATACCATAACCGGCAAGGTAGGCAAACAGGTTCAGGTAATCCGAGAGATTGGTGAGCACGAGACCGGTAGAGAGCAGCCAGATACCGGTTTTTACGATACCGATACAGGCGGCGAGGTTTGCATGCCCCCGGTTGATGTAGATTGTCCTGACCGTTTCAAGACTGGTCTCAACGATCCGGGCAATCAGGATAATGAAGGGTAATACCAATCCCCCCAGAACAACCGGTTCCATTTATCAGGCACACTCCTGATCATAATAATCTCACGAGGTATCTTGAATAGATTGCGGAAAGATACGCGGGATTGTCCGGGCTTGATGTATCATCGGAAGGGAAAAAGAGCATTTTTGAAATTGTCCGGATGTTTACCGGGCACACGGATCTTAGGCGGGGGTTCCGCCATTTATCATTGCTGCGAGATTTAAGGCGATCTGCCGTAGCGTGTTCACTTCAAGGAAAATAAGGATGTTTCCTGCGATATTGTGCTCATCCGAGGTCAGCTTGACCCTGAAGAGGATCACATCATCCACTTCTACGGTCATCTGGGCGACAAGGGATGTGATAGCTGCATGCGCCATATCAACCACAAGGACGGGGGGGGAGGGGAGCATCACCAGACCGATGAAATCGGATGTTGCACTCAAAAACGATGAGACCATAATATTTCCGACTTCAATTATGGCACTCTGGTCCATCTCATTGAATGGATTATCAAATTCAGAGGGCCAGGGTACCACTTTACTTTGAGAATTAATGCCCTGCACAATATTTGCCGTCCTCTTGGCAGAATCCCGGGGAAAATGCAGGACTAAAAATCCACCGTGGGGAATATCGCCCTGGAGCTCAAAGATGACCATAGTGGTCAATTCATCCGTGAGAAAATCTCCAACTTTAGAGATATCGATAATATCGATCTTTGGCACGCTCATGCCGATGTTGGTATTGAGCATCTGCGAGAGGGTAGTAGCCGAATGTGCGGCACCGATATTGGCGAGTTCCTGCAACGCGTCCATCTTAACGGCATTAAATTCCATGGTACACCAGTTATTCAGGGAGTTTATTCCAGCAAACAATCATTGCCGCGTTCCCCTCTCATTTGCCCGTTCCCCGATACAGCAGAAACGGACTTACAGTAGAGAGGGATGCAATTTTTGATTACTTAAACGTATGTAACGGGGGGCTGAAAGGTGCAGACGGTTCGGAACATCCGATTTTTGTATCCAATCCCCACATAGTTTCCATGAGAAGTGATAAACGATTAAAAACCCGGGACTGGAACCGAAGAATTTCTCAGGTACCTTGGGTTTGTCTCACGCGAGGCTTGATACAGGGGATTGTCACCGTCTGCGCCGTTTTGCAAATGCAATTTTTTCTTCGAGAGCGTTTTGTTTTCCCTTGATGATCAGAAGGGGGGCATGATCGATTTTTAATGCCGCGATTTCAGCAAAGTCCTTGATCATATCCAGTTCTTCCTCGCGGGTAAAATCTTCATAGGACAATCGCTCCAGGAACTCTTCTTCTCCCTCAATTGCCCTGTCAGGCACAGGATAGTTCACGCAGTATTTTGCCTTACAGTACCGGCAGCGGGTGTGATAGTCACCGTTATTCCGCTCCTCTTTTAAGATGAGTTTAAAGTTCAGTCCCTCGCATTTGGGGCATCTCCATTCGAGGGTGAGCCCTTTTAAAACGCCGCTCGTATCGTGTTCAAAGAATCGATCAAACATTTTTGCCCGTTTTTTAATGTTAAATAACAGGTTTACTGCGGAACCTGATTAAAATAATGGACAGGGCAGTTACAACAATTCAAGGGATAGTGTTCAGGGACAACCGGTTCTGCACCCCCCGCAGGATTCGGGCACCTGATTCTTGTATTCCAAAAACCGATCTTATAGGGAACACCTATGGGCAATCCGGAAGAACAGAATGAGAGCAGAGCAGGGCGATGGTCCGCTCCTGACCGATCCCCCCTTTTATCTTCCGGAGTTTGAGAAATCGTACCGGTATATCATCGACGAGTACGAGGTTGCCCCAAAGGATATTGCAATCTTCATGCCCTGTGCGGTGCGGAAACCCTATAGCGCGAGCCCGAGCCACCAGCTTATCCGGATGATCATCTCGCAGGTGCTGGAACCTTCCCAGTATCATATTGTGATCTTCGGCACCTGCGGGATTGTGCCTGCCGAACTTGAGACCATGTACCCGTACGCCCATTACAAGTACATGCTCGGGAAATGCAATGACGACAAGGTAAAGGAAGATTTTCTCCGTATCGAAACCGACCGTATTGCCGGTTATCTCACAAAGACCCGTGATGTGTACAAATACCGCATCGCATACTCCATCGGGCTCTTCCGGGAAGCCCTCATCAGGGGATCGGAACAGGCTGGAGTTCCCATAGACCTGATCCTCCCCACCCGGGACATTATCAACAAAGTAATCGAGGAAGGCGACTGCTCATTCCAGGAAGGGAGCCTCTCGATGGAGGAGTACCTGGGAGAGTTCTGTGATGAGCTGATACGTTTCCGGAATGAACGGCTCGGGAAGAAGTAAAAAGAGACTGGAGGACAGGAACACAGTAGCAGCACTTCTCAGGAAATATTCCGACTCAAAAAACTATCCGGGCAGGTAATCATCCCTTACCGGAGAGAATACCTCAATTGCAACAGAATCGGCAATCATCTTTGCCCGGTGCTCCACATTCCCCGGGATCATCCAGCTGTCACCAGCCCGAACCTCATGCACGTCTTCTCCGAGGGTAAGGATCATATGTCCGGAAACCAGGTACCCGGTCTGTTCCTGCGGGTGACGGTGGGCGGGAAGAACGGCACCCTTCTTCAGCATGAATTCCGTCATGAGGGTATGCCTGCCATGGACCAGCGTCTTTCTCGTGATTCCCTCGGCAACCGGTATATATCCACAATCATTGCATTTTTCAAACATCAGGTACCCCCACCTGTTTGTTCCAGCACGCGGAACACGGCCTCCCCGAACTCACGCGTTCCTGCTGAACCTCCGAGATCCCGGGTCTTTATTCCCTGCGCAAGGACTGCCCGTATCGCCGCTTCAATACGATTCTCTCCCTCTGCATCACCGACATGAGTGAGGAGCATCCCTGCACTCCGCAGGGCAGCGATGGGATTGGCAATATTTTTCCCGGCAATATCCGGGGCACTGCCATGCACCGGCTCGAAAAGGGCATAGCGCTCACCGATATTCGCGCTCGGCACCAGTCCCAGTCCCCCGACAAGGTACGAGGCAACATCGGAGAGGATGTCGCCAAAGATGTTGGTCGTCACAATCACGTCATAGGATGCTGGATGCTGGAGAATATCAAGAGAGAGGGCATCAATAAATTTGTCATTACAGGACAAACCTGCAGCCTTTGCGTCGGCAATACAGATGTCACGGAAGAGCACATCAGACTTGAGCACGTTGGCCTTGTGACCAATCGTCAGCATCCCCCGCCGCTGCCGGGCGAGCCTGATTGCCATCCGGACGATCCGTTCCGTACCTGTCCGGGTCACCACCCGAAGGGTTGTCGCACGGTCCGGGCTGCTCTCTTCGATACCGGAATAGAGCCCCTCGGTATTCTCCCGCACGATCATGATGTCAAACCCGCCATCTTTAACGGGACGGAGATTTGCATACAGGTCAAGCGCCTTCCTGATCCGTAACACCACGCTCTGGTAGTCCTTCATCGGCGGAGTAGTGATCGCCCCGAACAGGATCGCGTCCGCATCTTTGAGTTCGCGAATCTCCTTGTCGGCACACGGACAGCCCGTCTGCTCCCACATGCCATACCCAATGTTCACCGTAAAAAAATCGAACTCGGGATGGAGCAGTTCAAGCGCCCTGCGGGCAACCGGTATTACCTCGTGGCCGATCCCGTCCCCTTCCACAATGGCAATCCGCGTCATCTCACCCTCCACTGCGCTACCAGATCTTCCACTGCATGGGCAATGCGGTACGGACTTGCACCCCAGTGCACAACAGCACCAAATTTACCCTTGTACATGCCGATACCTTCGCGCTCGGAACGGCAGCAACGGGCAATGAACGGTTCTTCCCGCACAGACTCCAAAGGACAGATATTCTCCAGCACAAAGTCCTCCCCATAGCACTCAGTAGTAGAATTGCGAACCCGTAAGGCAGCCGGCCACCGTTTCACCACCATGCATCAGGTCGGCATCAAGTGTTTTTGTATATCCTGCAGCACGGCAGGGATAGACATCCGCTTTAACCTGCGTGATGTCCCGGATGTGATGACAGAACGTAACGGCAAGTTCCCCGAAGATTCCCGCAGCCTGAAGCTCCCGAAGACTGGCAGACAGGCTCGGGCGGGGGGGCGCTACATCGTAAACATGGATCTTCAGAAATCCCGATATATCAGGATCGAGCACGAAAGTCATGTGCTCGTCAAGCCCGGTAAAGATGGTGCACCGGTACCCCGTATCCAGTGCAAGCTCGACAAGTCGTGCACGGTCATTGATCTGAACTTTCTGCGGGTAGCGGTACGTTTCCTGCGCTGTTGCAATTACCTTCGATGCAACAGGTTTGCGCATCATTCCGGTTCCATCAGGGTCCGGAGTGATTTCGAGTAATTCGTAACCTGTACCGGTATCATGCACAAGGTAGCGACTCAGGAAATACACGAGATCCCCGCAGGGTTTGGTTGTTGCATACCCCACCTGCTTGCACTGTTCAGGAAAGATCACTGCTGGTTCCTCCAGGTACTCCACCAGTCCGCCGGCAGAGAGGATCGCCTGCATACGCGGGGAGAGCGGAGGGGTAGTTTGTTTCTTTCCCTCTGCTTCAACCCAGCCTTCAGAGAGATCAAACGATACAAGACATCCTTCCGTGCAGGTCAGGTCACATTCGATGAGCGGGAGACCGACATTGATCGCGTTCCGGAAGAAAATCCGGGCAAAGGATGGTGCCACTACTGCGATAACCCCGGCCTCCCGTATCGCGATCGCCGCCTGCTCTCTTGATGACCCGCAGCCGAAATTCTTTCCTGCCACGATCACTGAACCGTCAAGAAGAGGAGCGAGCGAGGGATCGAGATCCTCGAATACGTGTGCCACCCAGATACTGTGATCCTTTGTCCGCAGGTACCGCCCCGCAATAACAAGGTCCGTGTCAATATCCGGACCCACGCAGACTGCCCTGCCTTTCCCCTTCATCAGCACACCTCCGGTTCGGTGATCTCGCCTTCAAGAGCACTGGCGGCCGCTGTTGCCACCGAGCCCAGATAGATTGCACCACCGACACCCATCCGGTTCCTGAAGTTCCGGTTTGCTGTTGACAGGCAGACTTCTCCTTCACCCAGCACACCCATATGCGCACCGAGGCAGGGGCCACAGCCGGGTGTGCCAATCGTGCAACCGGCATTCACCAGATCCGTGAGAACACCCGTTCGGATTGCTTCTTCCAGCACCGCACGGGAAGCCGGGACAATGATCGTACGCACAGCCACACTCTTTCCTTTGACAATCCGTGCGAACCGTGCGAGATCGGAATAACGCCCGTTTGTACAGGTCCCGACAAATACCTGATCAAGGGGGAGACCGGCAATCTCCCTCACGGGTTTAACCGTATCAACGCGATGGGGGATGGCAACCAGCGGTATAATCTCTGACAGATCGATAGAGAGTTCCTG
Organism: uncultured Methanomicrobiales archaeon; assembly: GCA_963732285.1. Lineage (GTDB taxonomy): Archaea > Halobacteriota > Methanomicrobia > Methanomicrobiales > Methanospirillaceae > Methanoregula. Next base: position 87,432 of record CAVSYT010000005.1, read on the forward strand.
CACATAGGTGCAGGGTTCCGGTACCTGAGGTTTGACCGTATGCCCGGCCCGGGCAAGATACTGAACGGTCACATCATCGGCATAGAACAACCCCGTCTTTGCCCCCGTTTCAACTGAAAGGTTGCTCAGCACGAGCCGGTCATCCATGGAAAGACCGGCAACCCCATCACCGGTAAACTCCAGTGCCTTATAGGTGGCACCGTCCATACCCAGCCGGTTCACATACGTAAGTGCAAGGTCTTTTGCTTCCGCAGCACCGGAGAACGAGCCTGACAGGTGTATCCCGATTGTCTCAGGGACGCGGAACCATGTCTCACCGGTCAGCCAGATTGCTGCCATATCCGTTGCCCCGACACCGGTGGAAAATGCCCCGAATGCACCCAGCGTGCAGCTGTGCGAGTCTGCTCCGACAACTACCTCACCGGGAAGCACAACACCCTCGCTCATGATCTGGTGGCAGATCCCGCACCCGACATCCGTGAAGTGCATGAATGAACTGCGGGCGAATTCACGCAATTCATGCTGGAGCGTCGCTGTTGTACTGTTGTTTGCCGGTACGATATGGTCAAAGAGCATGGAGAGCCGGGTTGTATCCGTCAGCCGGTCACTCCCGATGCGTTTCCATGCCTCGAGTGTGAGGACACCCGTACCATCGTGGACATAGGCCCGGTCCACTTTCCGGTCAACATATTCACCGGCAGTTCCTCCCAATATCCGCTCTGATAACGTTGCCATTATTCGCTCTCCGCTTGTGCCTTTCTGATAAGTTTCCTTAAAATATCCGGAGTGATATTGCACTTGTGTTCCGAATGATCCTTGACAAGGTCAAGGACGCGGCAGACCTGCTTTTCAGAGCATTCGCAACCAAGAGATGCCATAACGTGCTCGAGTGCTTTTTTGCCGGTATGTTTCCCAAGGATGAATTTTCGCTCGCTCCCCACCATATCCGGAGAGAAGTACTCGTAGGCAACCGGGTCTTTTAAGATTGCAGCGATGTGGATGCCGCTCTCGTGGGAGAACGCAAGTTCACCGGTCACAGGTTTGTTCCGGGGGAGAGCAATACCGGAGAATTTTTCCACCATATGCGAGAGTTCAGTCAGGTGCGAGAGATCATACCGGTCAATGTTTCCTTTCATCCGAAGAGCCACAAGCACCTCATCAAGGGATGCATTGCCTGCCCGTTCACCGATCCCATTTACCGTTGTATGGAGCTGGAAGGCCCCTGCTTCGGCAGCGGTGATCGTGTTTGCCACCGCACAGCCCATGTCATTGTGACAGTGGGCACAGAGGGGTGTATCCACCGATGCAACGAGCTCGGTCATGATACGGTGCATCTCGGTGGGGATCAGGCAGCCGACCGTGTCGGCAAAACTGAGCAGGACAGCACCATGCTCAGCCGCACGGCGATAGACTTCTTTTAAGAAGGGTAGATCGGTCCGGGACGCATCTTCAGCGGCAAACCGCACCTGCACGCCATGATCCCGGGCATAATCGATCATCGTTAAGGAATCCTCAAGCACCTGTTCCCGGGGTTTTTTGAACTTGAGCCGGACATGCAGTTCTGAAGTCGGGATGAAGATGCTCACCATAGCAACATCGCAGTCAATGGCAGTCTGGATGTCCTCTATCCGTGCCCGCGAAAAACCGCAGATCCGGGCATCAAGTCCAAGGTTTGCAATGGTCTTCACGCACTGTTTTTCATTCGGTGATACGGCAGGAAACCCGGCTTCAATGACCTCGACACCGATGCTGTCGAGCATGGTTGCGATCTTTACCTTTTCCTCGCAGGAGAATGATACCCCGGGCGTCTGCTCCCCGTCCCGTAACGTTACATCACATATTTCAATATTCCACGGTTTCATGACTGCTTCCCTCCGGACAGGTACCATTAACTACAAGCGTGCGGGGTTTGTCCGTGACCACGAGACTCGTTTTTCAGCGTCTCTTCATCATCAGCACGGCATATCACCGGATCTGCCCACATGAGGTAGGGGACCGGGTCATACGATGACTGTTTGCCGGTCATCGCGGTGCAGTTGTTGTTCATCACGATGCAGAGCATCGGAAGCCGTTTCTCGTACACATCGATCAGGGCATTCAGGCCGGAATGGAGCAGGGCATAGTCACCGATCAGGGCAACTTTTGTGCTCCGGGCGGCAACAGCGATGCTCGAACCCATGCCGTAACTCGCCACGCCCAGCTCGTACGGGGGCGTCATTCCCAGGATTGAACAGCCTGCATCGCAAATCATGTTCATCCTCCGTTCTTTGAGAATATTCATCATGGGCTTGAACGGGCAGTCTTTACAGAACGTCCGGTAAAACCCCCGGTCCTCCATTGACTGCGGGTGTTTCTGTGGAACCGGCGGCAGCAGCCCACGGTGATCGCGGACAAAGGTCCGACCGACCTCGTTTACTTCCTTTACCTGTACTGCACGTTCCGGCAGGGGATGGACAGTAACGATCCGGGTGTTTCCCGGGGCAGCTCCAACACCCGCTGGCTCTCCCTTCCACTGGTTTAATGCAGAACGGTTCGACCAGTCAAACATGGTCCGGTACAGTTCCTCAGCAGCAGTTATCCGCCCGTTCATTGTCCAGGACCGGTCGGAGAGACGTCCTTTCCCGTTTTGCCGGGGTACAGGAGAATCAGTCACCACTGCATCCATAATTGCGGGCGTCAGCCTGAGTATCGCGACCCGGGAGAACTGCTCTGATGCTGCAAGTGCTGCTTCAACACCGGCATAGCAGGTGGAGGCATCGGGTTCAATCACGGGAAGTTCCGCCAGCTCGCCATAATACCGGGAGTCCTGTGAAGTCTGCGATCCAACTGCCTCGGGATCATCACCGGCTACAAGAAGCACTCCCCCGATAAGGCCCTGGGCTGCTGCCTGCAGCAGGGGATCGGCACAGGCATTCACGCCCACATTCTTGATGATTACCGCGGCCCGTCGTCCTTCAAGCGAATCACCCAGCGCATATTCAAGCGCAGTTTTTTCATTGATCACCATCTCTGCACGGGTTTTTGCACCCAGGTCAGTGACCGGGAATCCCGGTACGGTATACTGCCGGTCGGTGCATGCAAGCAACGCATCGGTGATCACCTCAATGCCTTTCACGTTAGTCCCTCCCCGGTACCAGATCGCAACCGGTACAGTTCGTGCACATCGTGAGTGCCTCACGGGTATCAAGCCCGGCTCTGGCAAGTTCACGCTCATGGATATCAAAGATCTTTTTCAGCCGTTCCGCAGACGGGCGGACGGCGTCATTGAGTTCGGCAACCGGATTGAGCGGTCGCAGCACGGGAATTACCCCGTGAGAGGTCAGCCGTTTAATACAGGCCTCCATCTCGCCGTCGGTTTCACCAATACCGATAATCACGTTGGAAAAGACCCTGTTTTTCCCAAAAAGTTCTACAGAGCGGTCAAGCACCCGCCAGAGTTGTTCATAATCAAGCCCCGGGCACATGCTTTGAAAAAATAGTCGGTGTTGCCGCCTCGATGTTGAACTTCACTTCTGTCACACCGAGTGACCTGAGCCGGTCCGGAGTCTTATCGGTAGGATAAATCGAGACCCCGATGGGGAGATCATAGATCCGGAGGTGCTTTATCACCTCAAGCACATAGGATTCCTCCTCTTCGATTGTTTCGAGCACCCCGCTGGTGATTGAGATTGCAGTGATCCGGTGCCGGACTGATTCAATCATCCTCATGATCTCTTCAATCGTTTTCCGTTTTCCACCCAGCGTTGGCACCGGGCAGTAACGGCAATGGAAAATGCAACTGCCGGTCACTGTGATGAATGCCTGGTCCGGACAGTGGAATCCGGGTTCGAGGAGACGTCCCGGGATGAGTTCCCCCTCAAAATAGAGGTCCGCGACCCCATTGCCCCGGTGGGCTATCTCCACGTCGCTGAGAGGGTTTAAGGCAAGCTTGACCCGGTGACTGCCCATGGCAAAGAAGACTGCACCGCTCCCGCCGGCACCCGGCCCTGCAATGGAACGGGCGATGTACTGTTCTGCGGGTTCACCCGTGACTCTGGCTGAACCGGCAGAAAGGAGCCGGGCTTTCAAATCTTTCCACTGCATAGTTCCAGCGCCTCCTCATACCGGGTGAAGAACGGGATTGCTGCAACGGCCCCGATAATCCCCCGGCCATTCATGATGATCTTCAGGTCCTTGTCATTGAGTTGTTCATGCAGCCCGGGTTCAACCTCGCCGCGTTTCACTTTCCTGCCATACGCAAGCAGTTCCTCTGACGGGGAGAATCCGGTATATACTGCCATACCGGTCTTCTGTGAGAGGGTGTATTTTTTTAAGAGGTCATGAAACCGTTCAGTAAGCCCGACCGGGTCCGTTGTTGCAAACTCTGCCACAAGGCCAACGCAGTTCTTGGTCCGGTACGGCACCGGGAAGAGCTGGACAATGGTATGCGAGAGATAGACTGAATGCTCATCTTCCACGGCTTTGGCGATATTATGGACAAGCGTCCACGTTGCCCCTTCTTCAGGAGTATCAGTATCGTCCACGCCGATCAGCACCCGCTGCATCCGGGGCAGCCAGATCGTGGCACCAGCAACTTTTCCTCCACCGGCGGGATCGCTCCTGCTCCGCAGGACCCCGCGTGCATCCGAGCGGCAGGCGGCAGCACCCACACCGCCTCCACCCATACCGATATACGTGATGGCAATCTCGGACTTGTCAACGGTACATGCCGAAATACCCGCAGGGAACCGGGAGCCTTCAAGTGCAAGATTCACCGATTGTGGTTTTAAGCGGTACCGCATGGTCGAACCCACACAACGGACATCTTCCACCACCGGGCTCTGGGCATAGTGATGTTTCGACCACATTGCACCACCGACACAGTCAAAAAACTCAATCAGTTCAACCCGGCTGCCCGTCTCATCCGCTACTGCAACGATCCGCGGGTAGTGGATTACATAGGGTTCAGAGATGTTCACCATACAACCCTGCCGCTTCTATACCCCTGTTGCCCCAGAGCACTGCACCCAGAGCACCAATACGTCCTTTCCTGCCATTGGGGTCAAGAAACTCAATCCCCAGCGCCTTTGCCTCCCGCTCTGCCTGTTCAAGGGTCATGATCTCGGTCTTGACCGCTTTGGAAGCCGGGGATTCGACCGTAAATCCAATGCCCCGATAACAGGCAATACCCGTATCCTGAGAGAACGTGTGTTCCTGCACAAACGTGCAGACATATTCCTGCAGTTCTTTGACTCTTTTCGGGTTTAACCGCAAAATTCAGCGCTGAACCGACACAGTTGGTGGTCTTGTGCGGGACGGCAGGATTGAGCTGGACAAGGCGCATGTTCAGGAATTCAACACCCTCAATGGTGCACGCTTCTGCACACTTGAGCGCCGTCACCCATGTCGCACCCTCGGTTTTTGTATCCGTGTCATCGATACCGAAGCAGATCTTCTCGTACCGGGGGGAGATAATCCGGACACGGTTTGTCCGTGCCCCGCCAACTTTCAGGTCATCTTCCGTTGGATACTCAGCCCGGATGACCCCCGGAGCCTGCGGGAGACATGCGGCAATTCCCACACCGGCACCTGCGATACCGGACCACGTGGTGATCACCTCATCGCCGGAAATCTCGACGCATTCGAGTGCCTGTCCGCCGATATCTCCCGCGGCCGCACCAAAATTTACCGGGAAACTGCCCAGCCGGGCATGAATCGTCATCGAGGTTCCCTCCACGTCGCAACCGGTGACTGCTCCACCGGCACGCCTGCGGTTCATCGCATCCCATTCAATCGTGCCTCGAGCACGGCATTGTTCAAGAATCTCTGCCATGCCCGGCACGTTCATCGACCATTACAAGAAATTTCTGCGCAAAAAGCGGTCCAAAACGCTTTTTTACGTCGTCAGGCTTCAGGGTGATCATGTTATCGCCGAAATTTTCGTTAACAAGATAATCGGCAATAACAGTATTTATATAGATCGATACATGCCGGAAAGCAGGAAATTTTATGATGGCAAAACAGGGAAAAAATTAGAGAATTTTGTGGAGCTCGATCTTATAGGGTCCGAGCGTGCCGCCAAAGTTCCCGGCAGAGATGAACTTGACGCCTGGCACCATGGCTGCTGCCTTGACACCTGCTGCCATTGCTGCTGCAACGGATTTCTCATCAACACCATCAATGACAATCTCATACACTGCTTTGATTCCTGCAGGGATCTTTGATGTCCGGAACTTTTTCCCGGAGGGTCGGGCAGTACTTCTCATTCGTTGATGCGACCATGAACTTGTATTTCAGGCTGCCAACTTTTGAGCCGCTCGCAACAATACCACCGGGGAAACTCGTGATAGTTCCCGGGACTTTAGCGATTGCGTCCACAGCTGCCTGAGCACCCATGAGAGCTGCCATCTGGTTCTCTCCCATCACAAAGAAGTTGCCACCGGCAACACCCTTGACAATGCCAAACTCTTCCTCACCAACATATTCCCCTTCCATAATCGGGATGACCCAGCACTTCCTGCCGCCAACCTCTTTCTGGTACTCATAACCGTCTCCAAAGAAGTGAAGTTTTACCTGGATCTTCTCTTCTGAGTCGGTAATACCGTTAAAGACGGCAGTTGTCGGTGCAGTCAGTACGCACTCAGCGAGGCGCTCTACAACCTGATCCTTGAGCTTCTTCTTACCCGCACAGATCAGGATTGAGACACCCGGGCGGCCATCGGGGGTCTGTGATGCATCAAGTTCCTGTTCGATCCCCGCTTCGCACGGGCATCCGATCGCGGATGTTGCAAAGCCGGTTGCCTCGGTTGCTGCTTTCCTTGCCCATTCCGTGGTGACTGCTGTGATGATCACCCGGCAGACCCATGTCGGGAATGCCTCTGCAAATTCGTTGTCAATGGTAACTCCGTTGATTTCCATAGGATAACCTCCAATACAACAATGGTACTATGATGGGGATTGAATAAATTTTCTAAATTAATTCCTGTAAAAAGAGCGCACATAAAACCGGACAATTAAGTACACAAGATTCTATTAATCTTAATAAAGAGTATAGAGATTAGAATTGAAAATCTACAATAAAATGCTCTTTTTTTGAGGGAAATTTCAGAACATTTATCTACATTCTTCTACCACTTTTTGTTAGTCGATTTTAAAATCGATCATAGACTGGTGCGTAAAAAAAAATGGCATTTGCAGTGCACATTAACAGGGTAAATTGTACTGGCTGTAACAATTGTGTGGTTGCATGCCCTGTCGACGCATTGGAGATTCATACCGTGGATCCATCAACATCTGATAAGATCTATAGAGTCAAGGATAGCAAATCGATTATTCTTGATTTCAAAGGTGAACTCCGCGCCGGTTGTGGCGTTTGTGTCCAGGCATGCCCGCATGAGGTTATTCAGCTGACAGAATCCTGGAAATCCAGAGCACAGGCAAACGTACTATAATGGAATAGCATGAGGGTTAATTCATGAACAATCTGTTTCCCAAATTTTCCAAAAAGAGGGATGGGGTCAACGTTGTAATGGAGCAAAAACTCCTACAGAACGTGAACAACCTTATTCTCAATGCAGAGACCTGCACGGGATGCGGTATATGTGTGGAGGCTTGTCCCGAGGAAGCTATTGTCCTCGGGCTCGTCGGTGCATCAAGGCGTGGCGCAATCAATTACGCTGCCCCAATCGATGTCGACGAGACCAAGTGTTCATACTGTGGTGTCTGCGTCATCATGTGCCCGTTCAATGCATTGACATTAAAGGTGGATGGACAGGAGAGACTCCCGATCCTTGAGAAGGAAGGGTTCCCGCAATATGATATGAAAGCGGAGATTGATGACGAGAAATGCGTCAAGTGCACGATCTGTGAAGAGGTCTGCCCACGCGACGCAATTGACCGCAATGTCCCTGCTTTCGAAGGAACCTACAAAGGACCGGTTGCTGGCGCAAAGGACCGTCAGACTGCAATAAAGACGAAGACGACATTTACCGTCGACAAAGAGAAATGCTCGCTCTGTGGCCTCTGCGGTGCACTCTGCCCGGCAATCGTCGTAAAACACAAGAGAGTTCAGCGCAGAGTCCGGAAAAGTCGAAGGCGATGTGATCTGGGACGAGACCAAGTGTGATGCCTGCAAGGTGTGTGTTGAAGCATGCCCCGAGGAGTGCATCACCGTTGAGCGCGAGATCATCTCCGACAAGGTTGACGGCAAAGTTAACATTATCCAGGACAACTGCTGCACCTGCACATGGTGCTCAAAGAACTGCCCGACCGAGGCAATCACCGTCGAGAAGATTTTTGAAGGCGATATCGAGTTCCATGCAGAGAAATGCCCCGGTGGCTGCTCAACCTGTGCAGATATCTGCCCGGCAAATGCAATCTATCTCCCGAGCCCGATGCCCGCAGCTGACATGAAACTGGACAGCATTGAAAAGACCATTGCAGTCAACAAGGATTACTGTATCCTGTGCGGAGCCTGTGTCAATGCCTGCCCCGGTGAGGACATCATTGTGATGCAGAGGACCGGCATCCGTGTGAAGGGCACGGAGACTGACCTGTTCAAGAAGATCAAGGAGAAACTCTTCACCAGGAGAACCTCGAAGGTGAAAGAGGACATCACCGGACAGGTCAACCTCAAAGCAGATGGAGAAGGCGTGAGTCCCATGGCAAGAACAAAAGGTTACCCAGAAGCGCTGGAGAAGAAACTCCAGGACACAGAGATTCTACCGTGACGACTCAAACCCAGAGTTCACCAAGAACGTAAAGGCCATCTCCCGCACCATCGCCCACATGTGCTACCAGTGCGGTACCTGTACCGGCTCCTGCCCGTCAGCACCCCGCAGCACCTACCGCATCCGCAAGTTCATGAGGAGAGCGGTTCTCGGGCTCGAGAACGAAGCACTGACCGACCCGGATCTCTGGCTCTGCACTACCTGCTACAGCTGTGCCGACCGCTGTCCGCGCGATATCATCCCCACGGATGTCATCATGTCCATGAGGAACCTCGCATTCAAGAGGGATATCGTTCCGGTCAACTTCTTAAAGACCGTTACGGCAATCTATGCCTCAGGTCACGGTGTGCCCAACAACGATGTCAACCGTGCAGCCCGCGAGAAGATCGGCCTTACCCGCGACCCGCCGACCACCCACATCGTATCCGGAATATATGCCCGGTATCAGGAAGATCCTTGACCACTACAAGCTCAAGGCCAATGCCGACCGGATCATCAAGGAAAGGGAGGGATAAGATACCATGTCAGAATCAGGCGCAAAACACAAGTTCGCATTCTACCTTGGATGCATTGCCCCCAACCGGTACCCCGGTGTCGAATCCGCTTCCATCAAGGCAATGAAGAAACTCGGCGTTGAGCTCGTCCCCTTAAAGGGCGCAAGCTGCTGCCCCGCACCAGGTGCATTCGGTTCTATCGACCTCAATGTCTTCTATGCAATGGCAGCCCGGAACCTCGTCCTTGCCGAGCAGATGAAGATGGATATCGCCCTTGTCTGCAACGGTTGTTACAAGTCGATCTGGGAAGTCAACCACAAGCTCAAGCACAACAAGGATCTCCGTGATGCAGTCAACGAAGTGCTCAAGGAAGTCGACATGGAGTACAAGGGTACTATCAATGTCTACCACACCGCAGAGCTTCTTTACAACGACAAGTTCATCGGTGTTGACAAGGTCCGCGACAGCGTTACCAATCCCGCTGACCGGTGCACGTATTGCCGTCCACTATGGCTGCCACCTCGTCAAACCCCACAAAGACCGGGAGTTTGAAAAGGAAGTCATGCTCAACACCGAGCACCCGATCTGGATGGAAGAACTGGTTGCTGCACTTGGTGCAACCCCGGTCGAGTACCGCAACAAGATGCAGTGCTGTGGTGCCGGTGGCGGTGTCCGCGGGTATGATATCGTGCATGCACTCGATATCACCAACGAGAAGCTGATCAACTTACAAGGAAGAGAAGGTGGATGCACTCACCGATATCTGCCCGTTCTGTCAGCTCCAGTTCGACCGCGGCCAGATCGAGATTCAGGAGAAGTTCGGCGTCAGCTACAACCTGCCCGGTTCTTCACTTTGCTGAACTCCTCGGCCTGGCACAGGGAATGAGTCCGCAGGATCTCGGGCTGGATCTCCATGGGATCAGCTGCGAATCGTTCCTGCAGAAGGTGCTGTGAGGTGGTAAAAAATGGTAGAAAAGAAGAAAACAACCACCAAGAAGACCGAGACCAAGAAAGAGGACACAAAGAAGGTGGCTCCCGTGAAACAGGAAGTTAAGAAGCAGGCATCCGCACCAGCAACAGTCGGCAGCACCACCCAGCAGAAGCACGCATCGGTGTCTTCATCTGCCACTGCGGTACCAACATCGCCGGGTCAATGGATATTCCCAGCCGTAGAGGCATATGCAAAGACCATTCCCGAATGTCGCCTATGTTGACAACTACCAGTACATGTGCTCGACGCCCGGCCAGGCAGTGATCAAGAAGGCAATCACATGACCACAAACTCACCGGTGTCGTTGTCGCAGCATGTTCACCCCGTCTCCACGAGCCAACCTTCAGGACGGCAACCAAGGAAGGCGGCCTGAACCCGTTCCGGTTCGAGATGGCAAACATCCGTGAGCAGAACTCATGGGTGCACATGCACGACCGCGAAGGATCAACCGACAAGGCAAAGGATGCAATCCGGATTGCCGTTGCAAAAGCAGCACTCCTCCAGGACCTGTACCCGAAGACAGTGCCGGTCGAGAAAGCAGCCATGGTCGTCGGTGCAGGTGTCGCCGGTATGCAGGCAGCCCTCGATCTTGCAGCAGCAGGGATCAAGACCTACCTCATCGAAGCCGACACCAGTATCGGCGGACGCATGTCCCAGCTCGACAAGACCTTCCCGACTCTCGACTGTTCGCAGTGTATCTTAACCCCCAAGATGGTGGATGTCGGCAGGGAGCCCGAATATCGAGCTTATTACCTACTCGGAAGTCGATGAAGTCGAAGGGTACATCGGTAACTTCGATGTCACCATCCGCAAGAAGGCACGCGGTGTCCTCACCCCGACAGAAGCAGAAGCAAACGGCATTGTCGGCGGCGGCTGCAACGGCTGCGGTGACTGTGAAACAGTCTGTCCGGTTATCAAGCCCAACGAGTTCGAAATGGGCATGAAACCACGGAAGGCAATCTACATCAACCACCCGCAGGTCGTCCCCCTGATCTACACCATCGACTTCGACTCCTGTGTCAAGTGCGGCCTCTGCGTGACTGCCTGCGGTCCCGAGAAGCATGCAATCGACCTCGAGATCCAAGGACGAGTTCGTCAAGGTCAAGGTCGGAACCGTCATCCTCGCAACCGGGTACGACATCTTCCCCATCGAGAAGAAAGAAGAATGGGGATACAAGCGGTTCGAGAACGTCATCACCGAGTCTTGAATTCGAGCGGCTTATCTGTGCATCCGGCCCGACCGGCGGCCACCTTGTCCGCCCGAGCGATGGCCAGACCCCGAAGCGGGTCGGCATTCGTGCTCTGTGCAGGTTCCCGTGACAACACCGGTAATCGGCAAACCATACTGTTCACGGTTCTGCTGCATGTACTCGCTGAAACACGCCCACCAGATCATCGAGAAGATCCCGGGATGCATCCCCTACATCTTCTACATGGATATCCGTTCATTCGGTAAGATGTACGAGGAGTTCTACTACCGTATCCAGGACGAGGGTGCGAAGTTCATCCGCGGCCGTGTCGCAAACATCCTCGAGGATCCCAAGACCAAGAATCTCCATGTCATGACTGACGACACGCTCCTCGACCGCCCGATCGATATGGAAGTCGACCTGGTCGTGCTCGCAGCAGCAGTTCAGCCATCGGCTGACACCAACCGGACCCGCAAGCTCTTCGGTGTTTCCTGTTCAATGGACGGCTGGCTGCTTGAAGCCCACCCGAAGCTGAACCCGTGCGGAACCACCACTGCCGGTGTCTTCCTTGCCGGTGTCTGCCAGGGACCAAAGGATATCCCTGACACGGTAGCATCTGCCGAAGGTGCAGCATCTGCGGCCAGTATCCCGATCCACAAGGGAGAAGTCGAACTCGAGCCGTACTTCGCCATCCTGTATTGAGGAGAAGTGCGCAGGCTGCGGCATGTGCGTCAACCTCTGCCCCTACAGCGCCCTTGCGCTTGTCGAGAAGGACGGGCGCACAGTCATGGAGGTCACCGAGGCCAAGTGTAAAGGCTGCGGAACCTGCGGTGGCTTCTGCCCCGGTGGTGCAATCTGGATGAACCACTTCACCACCCCACAGATCGTGGCACAGATCGATGCATTCCTGCTCGGAGGTGAGCAGTAAATGTCAGCTCCAGGAAATTTCACAATTCCCGAACGAGGACCCGGTATCTGGCAACCCAAGATCCACGGTCATCGTCTGCAACTGGTGTTCCTATGCCGGTGCAGACCTTGCCGGTGGCGGCCGTATCCAGTACCCGCCCGACGTCCGGATTGTCCGTGTCATGTGCACGGGACGTATCGACGCACTGTTCGTCCTGAAGGCATTCGCCGATGGCGCGGATGGTGTGCTCGTATCAGGCTGTCACTTCGGTGACTGCCACTACCTTGAGGGCAACTACAAGGCAGCAAAGCGGATGTTCATGGTCAAGCGCCTGATGAAGAGCATCGGCCTTGACGACCGCCGCTTCCGGATGACCTTCGTATCGGCATCCGAAGGTGCAAAGTGGGGAGCCGTCATCACCGATGTGGTCAACACGATCCGCGAACTCGGACCAAGCCCCATCACCGAGTTCAAGAAATAATGCAGATTAAACGGCGGAACGTATCCCCCATCCATTTTTTTAAGGTCAGAGCACAGTGCTGATTTCACAATATGCAGGTAACGAAATCGAATCAGGACACCAGATCGATGCACTGCAAACCGGTTCAGGAAGACATGAAAACTTAAACCGGGTGTACACGAATCCTGCAAATGATTCTGGGCAATAGGGAGGAAATAATCCCCCAACCCCACCTTTTTTATACAGAGCGCACAGAAAAATTCGATATTTTCTATAGATTGATATAGTGATTTAGTAATACCTTTTTAATATTTCAGTAATACTGCGTAAAACAATGAAATGTGAAATATATGTAATATTTGAACATTGCTTCCTTTTTCAGTATTATTTCTTATTTAATATAATTTGACGTTCCGGGATAAAATCGGAATACTTATATGGCGAAATTGGGAATTATTCAATGTCCCATCTTAGGGGACGTGCAATAGCGACTTTCACTCATTACCAGTATACCTGATAGGGTATACTCTCGTTCACTGACAGTATTGTATCGCGGTTAAATGAAAATTTGGAGGAATTCAAATGGCAAAATACAAAGACACGATCGACCTCTACGACGATGAGGGCAAACTCTTAAAGAGCAATGTCACTCTTGACAAGATCAGCCCCGCTGGTCAACAAGGGCGCACTGAATGTCATCGACCTCACCAAGAGGACCGTGGCAGTCAACTTCGCCGGTATCGAGGACGCACTAAAGACCGGAAAGATCGGCGGCAAGTCGAACCAGATCCTCGGCCGCAGCATGAACTGCAGCGTGTGTCAAGGACTGCGACGCACTCTCAGCCAAGATCAAGGACATGGTCCAGGTCACCGATGGTGACAACACCAAGATCACCAAGGTCGGCGGCGGCAAGATGATCCTCGTCGAGGTCCCGACTGCCCGTATGAATGCAGCAGCAACCTACGATGTCGCATCAACCGTAGTGGCAGCAGCCACCACCTATGCACTGGTTGACCAGTACAAGGTCGACATGTTCGACGGTTCCTACGTCAAGGCAGCAGTCTGGGGTACCTACCCGCAGACAATGGACATGCAGGGCGGCAACGTCGTCTCGATTCTGTCCATCCCCCAGAACAACGAAGGTCTCGGCTATGCACTCCGTAACATTCCGGCAAACCACGCGGTCATGATGACCCACCGGAATGCAATCCAGGGTGCAGCACTCACGTCGACCTTCGAGCAGGCAGGATAGTTCGAGATGGGTAACGCAATCGGCCCATTCGAGCGTGCACAGCTCCTGCTCTACGCATACCAGGGACTCAACGCAAACAACATCGTCTACGACCTCGTCAAGGCAGAACGGCAAGACCGGTACCATCGGTACCGTCGTGCAGAGCCTCGTCGAGCGTGCCATTGAGGACAAGGTCATCAAGGCAGGCAAGAAGGGCAAGAGCGGCTTACGTCTTCTACGAGACCAAGGACCCCATGCTCTGGAACGCCTACGCATCTGCAGGAACCCTTGCAGCAACCATGGTTAACTGCGGTGCCGGACGTTTCGCCCAGGCAGTCTCAGCAACCCTGCTGTACTTCAACGACCTGCTCGAGCACGAGACCGGCCTCCCAGGCTCCGACTTCGGTCGCGCAATGGGTGTTGCAGTCGGTTTCTCGTTCTTCAGCCACTCAATCTATGGTGGCGGCGGCCCCGGTGTCTTCAACGGTAACCACGTCGTGACCCGGCATGCAGCCGGTGTCGGTATGCCCTGTATCGTCGCAGCCTGTGCACTCGATGCAGGAACCCAGATGTTCGGCCCCGAGCACACCTCGAAGATCTACCAGGACACCTTCGGCCAGCTTGACGCATTCAAGAAGCCGATCCAGGCAATTGCAAAGGGTATCTAAACCCAATCAAAGGATACGAATGACAGAAGCCACGTTCCCCCAGTGCAGGATTTCCACCGAGCGGTTGCTCAATCCCGAGACTACAGAACGCCTGCTGAACAAACTCATCGAAGTTCCCGGTATCCGGCGCATGGTCCTCAACGGACAACGCCTTCCGGCGACCATTCCCTACGGACCGGCCAAAGGACAGGCCAATCCTCATCCTATGAGGAAGACGATCCATGTCGGTGACCAGGAGGTCGAACTGCAGGTTCATGTAGGTACCATTCTTCTCGAGCTTGAAAACCGTGACGTGATCCCCGCACTGAAAGCCGCATGCGAATCGGTCTTTACCGACTTTACCTTCCGTATTCAGGAAGGCAGATACATGAAGACCGAGCCGTCGCTTGTCGATTACTGCAAGTACGGCCCGAATGCGGACAAAGAGATGCTCGGTCTGGCTGATCCAAGCAGCAAGTCCAAGCCCATAATCCTTCAGGGAATAAAATAATCATGCCGATTGGACGAGTAACCCAGGTTGTTGACTGCCGCGAGGCGATGGGCATGGGTAAAGGAGGCGGTATTGCCCAGCGGGGCACCATCTCCGAGTGCCGGTACCCGGATGTCATAGTGGTCGGGATGTCTCCCGGACGCCGCCACGTGACCAAACCGGTGTGCGATATCACCTCAGGCCTGCGACAACAGGGCGTTGAATACAGCATCAGTACGCTGGTGCTGAATGCCGGAAGTGGCGTACCGCCGGACGCACCGAAAATTGCCGGTGGCGTCCTCGGCGCTTCATTTGGGCTTATCCGATAAAGAGATCGTGCAGATTGAGAAACACAAGGTTGCCATTCTCCACCACGGGAACGTACGTTCCCACGTGGTGCACAAGGTCCGGTTTATTCTTGCAGGCCTGTGATGTGAAGGCAGTTGTTGTTTCCCAGTCCCCTGTGGATTATGAGGATTTCGCAAAGGAGGGAGTGAAGACATCGGTGGTGATGCCACCGCAGGACAAGATCCGTACCAAAGGTACGGTGATGGCCATTGTGAGCGGCGTTACCCGGGGTCAGACCCCCACGCGCGAAAAGATGGCAGAAGTCATTTCGTCAGTGATGAAACTTATGAAAAAGAAGGAATTATTGGAGTGATAAAAAAATGGCATACAAACCCCAGTATGGTCCAGGCCAGACTCATGTCGCCGACAACCGGCGCAAGCAGATGAACCCGGACCACAAGCTCGAAAAGCTCCGGGATGTCACTGACAAGGACATTGTCCTTATTATGGGACACCGTGCACCCGGCTCAGCCTACAAGAGTGCACACCCGCCGCTCGCAGAGCAGCAGGAACCCGCCTGCCCAATCCGCAAGATGGTGACCCCGACCGACGGCGCAAAGGCCGGCGACCGCGTCCGCTACATCCAGTTCTCCGACTCAATGTACAATGCACCCTGCCAGCCCTACCACAGGACATACCTCGAGGCATACCGCTTCCGCGGTATTGACCCGGTACCCTGTCAGGCCGTCAGATCGTCGAGTGCCGTGAGACGAGACCTTGAGAAATACGCAAAGGACCTCGTCAACACCGAGCTCTTCGACCCAGCACTCATCGGTATCCGTGGTGCACCGTGCACGGACACTCCCTCCGTCTCGATGAGAACGGTATGATGTTCGACATGCTCCAGCGCTGTGTCCTCGACAAGAAGTCAGGCATTGTCAAGATCGTCAAGGACCAGGTCGGTGTACCACTTGACGGCGAAGTCAAGGTCGGCAAGCCGATGGACGCAAAGTGGCTCAAGGCACAACACCACCATGTACCACTCACTCGTCGGCACTGCTTACCGTGACGACGCAGAACTACGTTGAATACATCCAGCGCATCCACTCGCTCCGTGTAAAATACGGCTTCATGCCCAAGGAGGCATAATTATGGCAAAAGGCAAAAATCGAGAGAACGCAGAAGCTCTTCCTGAAGGCAATGAAGGAGAAGTTTGCAGAAGACCCCCAGGCAACCTCAACCGTGTTCGCCCGCGAAGGTCTTGAGCAGTCCCCGCGCAAAGTCGAGTTCATGAAGGCCGGTAAGAAGGCCGAGATGGACCGCGGTATCTCCATGTACGACCCCAAGCGCTGCCACTGTGGTGGTATCCCGCTCGGTCAGCGCCAGCTGATGACCTACGAAGTCAGCGGCACCAACGTCTTCGTAGAAGGCGACGACCTCCACTTCGTCAACAACGCTGCCATGCAGCAGATGTGGGATGACATCCGCAGGACCATCATCGTTGGCCTCGACCTCGCCCACAACACCCTCCAGAAGCGTCTCGGCAAGGAAGTCACCCCTGAGACCATCAACGAGTACCTCCACGTGCTGAACCACGCAATGCCCGGCGGCAGCAGTCGTTCAGGAACACATGGTCGAGACCCACCCGTCACTTGTCGACGACTGTTACGTCAAGGTCTTCACTGGCGACGACGAGATGGCAGACGACCTCGAGCCCCAGTTCGTCCTCAACCTCGACAAGCTCTTCCCGGCAAAGAGTGCAGCAGCACTCAAGGCAGCAGTCGGCAAGTCGATGTTCCAGGCAGTGCACATCCCCACAACCGTCAGCAGGACCTGCGATGGTGGAACCACCTCCCGCTGGTCTGCAATGCAGATCGGTATGTCCTTCATCGGCGCATACAAGATGTGCGCCGGTGAGGCAGCAGTCGCTGACCTCGCATTCGCAGCAAAGCACGCCGGTGTTATCCAGATGGCAGACATCCTGCCCGCCCGCCGTGCACGTGGCCCGAACGAGCCAGGTGGCATCAAGTTCGGTCACTTCGCCGATATGATCCAGGCAGACCGCAAGTACCCCAACGACCCCGTCAAGGCAACCCTTGAAGTCGTCGGTGCAGGTGCCATGCTCTTCGACCAGATCTGGCTCGGCATCCTACATGTCCGGTGGTGTCGGATTCACCCAGTATGCAACCGCTGCATACACCGACAACATCCTTGATGACTACTGCTACTATGGTCTTGACTACATCAAGTACAAGCACGGTGGTCTCGGCAAGGCAAAGAAGACCCAGGAAGTTGTCAACGACATCGCAACCGAAGTCACCCTCTACGGTATGGAACAGTACGAACAGTTCCCGACCACCCTCGAAGAGCCACTTCGGCGGTTCCCAGCGTGCATCCGTCCTTGCAGCAGCATCAGGTATCTCCTGTTCACTCGCAACCGCAAACTCCAACGCCGGTCTGAACGGCTGGTACATGTCCATGCTCGCCCACAAGGAAGGCTGGTCACGTCTCGGCTTCTTCGGCTACGACCTGCAGGACCAGTGCGGTTCCGCAAACTCAATGTCCATCCGACCCGACGAAGGCTGTATCGGCGAGCTCCGTGGACCAAACTACCCCAACTACGCAATGAACGTCGGTCACCAGGGAGAATATGCAGCCATTGCAGCCGCCGCCCACTATGGACGCCAGGATGCATGGACCCTGTCCCCGCTGATCAAGATCTGTTTCGCAGACCCGTCGCTCAAGTTCGACTTCTCCGAACCACGCCGCGAGTTCGCAAAGGGTGCAATCCGCGAGTTCATGCCCGCCGGCGAGCGCTCACTGATCATCCCAGCAAGGTAGATCAATCCAACAATTTTTTTTCAGGACTTTTTTCTTTCACCGGTATCGTGTCACCGCTCAAATTTCATAACATGTTTTGATTCCTGAAGCGAGTATATCCGGTTTTTCTGGTGACATGCAGGTTCGCAGATAAACCGGTATTTTGAGCAGGGATACAGCGATCGGAATTTTTGAGGATATAAAAAAGGGGATATGCATCCCATTCAGGAATAATTTTAACCGTTTTTGGATCAGGATTTTTTCGTGACTTCGACCGGATCGATATTCGCATCGATCAGGCAATCAAAAGATACCGTGCTCAGCCACCCGGCCTTTTCAAACATATTCATGAAGCAGACCCCAATCACGATTGCACCAGGATATTTATCGAGAACGGCTTTCACCTGCTCTGCTTTGACCGGCACATTGGGCATCGAGAGCCCGCCCAACACAACAATTGCCCTGGGTTTCAGGATGATTGAGGCAACGCGGGCCTGCATACCGACATCCTGAACATTGTCGATCTTTTTTGACTTGCTTTCATCTACCAGTGGCACAAACACCTGTTCGAGTTCGAGTGAACGGATAGCAAAGCCGAGTAACTCGATGAACGGCGTGCAGGTGCCCGGGACTCCATAATAGACGATCTGGTCGCCTTTTTTTAATCCCTTCGCCTCGACAAAATCCTTAAACGGGCGCAGGATGCCCGGGACTCCGTGGAAGATTTCCTTTGTGGCCATAATAGATCAACAGTCATGCCTTAAGATTATAAAATGGTCGGGTTGCGAAATAGGAAGATACCCTCAGTATGTTAATGGCGTTAAAAAAATGGGTCCTTCTCCCGAGGTAGCATTGACAAGTCCAAAAAAAGCACTCCCCCCAAAGAGTGTTGTCACTCAGAGTTACCACATCCATGCAATTCGTTGAAAGAGATTTTTCTGGTAATTTGTAGCGCAAAAATTGACAGACCTTTTGAGCGTACGGAATCCTAATTGGGGTATTCCTAGTGGTGGGGACGGAGTCCCCGAGAGCGGTTAGCCGGGAATATTAACAGTTCTTCTGTACCATTTCCAGCATCCCAGGTTATGACAACTCTGTATGTGTATGAAGTACGTAATCTGATTACCGGATCCATTATCCTCCAGCCTCCGCAGCTGTCTTTCTGGAATCATTTCAGAAAGAGTGCACGGGGGGGTATTTGTTATAGTGGGTTCCCGCTCACAGCATTTTTCGCCTGCCATAAAAGGTCATGATCTGCATCCTGAAAAAAGAAGCAGCCTTTTACAACCATCAGGTTTCAGCAGTGGATGTGATTGCGGTTACTCCGCATGGAATTTATTATTGGCTCCGTCGTTAATCAAAGGATATGGTTAACATACATAATTTTTTGGAGGGTTTTCCCAAGTCCTGAAATAGGAGAGAAGAGAAAGCGGAGAAATAGCTGATTCAGGACATACGATAAAATAGGCTCAAGACGGTCTCTTTTTGCCTTCCCGATAGATAGATCCCTCCCGGAAAACATCGTAAAATCACCCGTTTCAGTTCCTGTGGAAAATATGCCCATATTTAACCCTGTTTGCTAAAATACGGCCAAAATGCACCTCGCCTGAGGGGCAACAAAGGCCATTACACCGCGGTAATTTTTGCCATATCGTTTACCCCATCCGGTGCCCGGAAAGGCTGCCGGAATGCGAATATGAAGGTTTTTTCTCCGACGGTGATTTTTTGAAAATGGGGTTGGCGCATTTGGTAGACATATAATGGTCGCGAAGATGGTGACGATCGTAGCCGGGTACTGGTCACCTGAGATCAAGTCCTTAATTTATGGGGGATGGGCCTGAGGCGAAATACGCTTGAATATGGCTCCTTTTCCAAAAACCCATCTCCGAAAAACGTTGTAAAATCACCTGTTTCAGTTCCTGTGGAAAATATGCCCGTATTTTGCCCTGTTTGCTAAAATACGACCAAAATGCACCTCGCCTGAGGGGCAACAAAGGCCATTACACCGCGGTAATTTTTGCCATATCGTTTACCCCATCCGGTGCCCGGAAAGGCTGCCGGAATGCGAATATGAAGGTTTTTTCTCCGACGGTGATTTTTTGAAAATGGGGTTGGTGCATTTGTCAGATATATAAGGGTCGCGAAGATGGTGACGATCGTAACCGGGTACTGGTCACCTGAGATTAAGCCCTTAATTTATCAGGGGATGGACCTGATAGGAAATACGCGTGAATATGACTCCTTTTCCAAAAACCCTTCTCCGGAAAACATCGTAAAATCACCCGTTTCAGTTCCTGTGGAAAATATGCCCGTATTTAACCTTGTTTGCTAAAATACGGCCAAAATGCACCTCTGCTGATAGCCGCCAAAGGCCATTACACCGGGGTAATTTTTGCCACATCGTTTACCCCATCCGGTGCCCGGAAAGGCTGCCGGAATGCGAATGTGAGGGTTTTTTCTCCGACGGTGATTTTTTGAAAATGGACCGCATGAGAAGAAAACAGGTAATTTTTACCAGGGGTTTTAACAACAGGATGTAAGACAAATGCAGGATGGTATCAGGAGAGTCAGAAGTTTATTCACCGGGATAATCTCATAAGCCATATTCTTTCTCTCATTCACCTGCTCCTTTACGGGACATCCGGAATATCAGGAATTATTTCAAGTCCGGGGAACAACGTGGCATGCATTGTATCGGACCATAATCAGACACAGGATCGAAAAATCTCCAGCCTGTTTTTAAGCGGGATGATTTTTCTGCACCTGCAATTTCCGGATTCCTGAAAAGGATCAATAATTGCCCGTTCTTTTCTGCAAGTACAAAACAGCGATGATGAAAAAATTCCGGGAACCTGTTCCACCCAGGACGATAATCAACTATTATCTTTTCCATGAAAGACCACTATGCCAAAAACACAATCCTGAATATTTTCCTTTTACCCTTGGATCTCTGCCGGCACCTATACCTTTATACGATTATGCGCATATGAGTAATAATCAAAGGTTGAGATCATGAAGTTTTGTTTTACCGCAAAAGGTGCAACCCTGGATTCCCTCTCTGAGGACAGGTTCGGGCGTGCACCGTATTTTATCATTGTTGAGAGCGAGAACGGATCCTTTGAAGCGATCCAGAACCCATACGCCGATGGAGCGGGAGGCGTTGGCCCCGAAGCTGCACAGTTACTCATCGCGCATGACGTTAAGGCATTGATCAGTGGACAGGTTGGTGGAAATGCGCGTGAGGTACTTGTTGCTGCCGGTATTGCGATGTACACATACCGCGATGAGGGAACGGTCAAAGACGCACTCGACCAGT
Source organism: uncultured Methanomicrobiales archaeon (assembly GCA_963732285.1). Classification (GTDB taxonomy): domain Archaea; phylum Halobacteriota; class Methanomicrobia; order Methanomicrobiales; family Methanospirillaceae; genus Methanoregula. The sequence continues at coordinate 108,975 of CAVSYT010000005.1, forward strand.
TCACGAAAAATGCCCTTGAACTCTCCAGATAAATCAACAAATTTTGACGCACACATTCACAGGATCTTTCAGATAAATACTCAACAGGACAAAAAATGAAACTCGCAATTGCAAGCGGGAAAGGTGGTACCGGCAAAAGTATGGTTGCCGCAAATCTTGCCTGCACGCTCTCCCGGACAGGACCCGTCACTCTTGTTGACTGCGATGTGGAAGAGCCCAACCTCCATCTCTTCTTTCCGGCTCCTGCTACAACAACTGAAGTTACCGTACCGGTTCCGGTTATTGACAATAAAACCTGCCAGCATTGTGGGCTGTGCGGAGAGTTCTGCCAGTTTGGCGCAATCACCGTACTGAGTGACCGCATCCTCTTCTTTCCCGAACTCTGCCACTCCTGCGGGGGGTGCACACTGGTCTGCCCGAACAGGGCCATCCACGAAGAGCCAAAACGGATAGGAACTACAACAATCTCTACACCATTGGCCCGGCTGAAACTTATTTCAGGAATGCTGGACACCGGAAATCCCCATGCAGTACCGATCATACGGGCAGCAAAAAAACTGGCAGAGCATGATCCCCTTGTGATCTGTGATACTGCACCGGGCACTTCCTGTCCGGTTGTCGAGACACTGGACGGGTGTGATGCCTGTATCCTTGTCACGGAATCAACACCGTTTGGCCTTCACGATCTGCAGCTTGCCGTCGATGTGGCCGCCCGGCTGGGTGTCCCCACAGGCATCGTCATCAACCGGAGCGATGGTAAGGATCAGGCCACCCTTGCATTCTGCACAGATCATGATCTTGATGTAATGATGACTATTCCCTTCGAACGTGAAATTGCCGCTATCCAGAGCAGGGGAGATCTCCTCTGCAGGGTACAACCGGAATGGCAGAGAGCATTTACCGCTCTTTTTCTCAAATGCGTTGCTCTTGCCGGGGGAGACAAATGATACGGCTTGCGGTTATCAGCGGAAAAGGGGGGACGGGCAAAACGATGATCACCGCTGCGCTAGCCCATCTGCTTCCCGGCTCTCTTGTGCTTGCAGACTGCGATGTCGACGCAGCGAATCTTGAACTCCTTCTCAGCCCGAAGATAATCCGCACGGAACCATTCATGGGGATGAAGACAGCAGTGATCGATCCCGCTCTCTGCACGAAATGCGGGGAATGCATGGAACACTGCCGGTTTGATGCGATTGAACATGAAGGGGATACTTACCAGGTAAACCCTGTCCGCTGTGAAGGGTGTGCCGTCTGCGTCCATGTCTGCCCCGTAGCCATAACGATGCAGCCACGACAGACTGGTGAGGTGATGTATTCAGAAACAGAACGTGGTCACCTCGTGCATGCACGGCTTGTGCCGGGAGCTGGCAACTCCGGACTGCTCGTCCATGCAGTGAAAAAAAAGGCAATAGAACAGGACCGGACCTGTGACCTGTTCCTCATCGATGGACCCCCCGGAACCGGCTGCCCGCTCATCTCAACCATCAGTGGGGTGGATAGTGTGCTAGTTGTCACAGAACCGAGCGTTTCGGGGCTCCATGATCTCAAACGGGTGGTGAACGTCTGCCGGCAGTTCCGGCCACGAATATTTGTTGCGGTCAACCGGTTCGATCTGGAGTTGTCCCTCACGGAAACGATACAGCTCTGGTGCAATGAAGAGAAGATTCCCGTGATCGGGAAGATTCCCTTTGATCCCATGGTCATCGAATCGGTCAGGAATGGCGTGCCGGTTACCAGTGCAGGCGATTCTCCCGCAGCACAAGCCATTCAAAAGCTTGCGTTCAATCTTGAACAGGAGTTGAGGCGCAATCGAGACCAGTGAAAATAATCCGGGATTCTGTCGCCGGCGAGGACGGCCACGCATGAACCGGTCTATTGAGGGTGTGCCATCTGCACGGTGCTTTTCACCACAATGCAGCCCTGACAAACATGAAGAGATCGTTTCACTGCTTCCCGAAGAAATGGCTGTACTGGACCTGATCGATCTGCACGGCCTTGAACAGGAGCAGGCAGCAACCGCCCTGGGAGTTTCCCGCAAGACCATCTGGCGGGACATCCATGAGGCACGTCGTAAGATTACGGAGGCCCTGGTACATGGCAAAGCGCTTGAGACAGGAGGATGCCTCCGGAGGCAAAAGGGTATCTGCCCGCGTCAGCATGCGGGTGTCTGTCAGAAAACGTCAGGAATTGACAACTCCCCCAAGGCAGGGAACACCGTTGACTTGTTGACGGATGACCCCGGTGCTGAATAGTCACTATACAGGAGGAAGGAGACGGTAACAATCATGATTTTTATCTGGATAAACAGCAGGACAACGGGGTACACCTGATGACACCAAGGCACATTTTCGGCCCGGTCCTTTCCCGCAGGCTCGGCCTCTCGCTGGGCATTGACCTGATCCCGTTCAAGACCTGCTCTTATGACTGCGCCTATTGCGAATGCGGAGCCACAACGGATAAGACAATCACGCGGCAGGATTTTTTTCCCGCTGAACATGTCATCACCGAGCTCCGAACCGTACTCGCATCCCATCCTCATCTTGATTCTGTCACCTTTGCTGGTTCCGGTGAACCGACACTCTCCCGCTCGCTTGGGCAGGTCATCGCTTTTATGAAACGCGATTACCCGGAATATACCCTGAGTGTCCTCACCAACGGGAGTCTCATGACTTACAGGGATGTCCGGGAGGAACTGGCCCCAGCAGACCGGGTGATACCGACCCTGACCTCGGTATCCCAGGAAACCTTTGAACGCATCCACCACCCCCACCCCTCGCTCAGGATAGGGGAGATCATCGAGGGGATGGTGAAGTTCCGGGAGATGTATGCCGGTGCCCTCTGGCTTGAAGTATTCGTTATCCCCGGGCTGAATACCACCACAGAAGAACTAACCGGCCTGAAAGGGGCTATTGAACGGATTAATCCGGATCATGTCCAGCTGAATACCCTTGACCGGCCTCCCGCAGAGGGATGGGTTGAAGCAGCAACGGACGCCGAACTGGAACGGGTCAGTGCAGTGCTTGGAGTGGCTGACGTAGAAATAGTCGGACGCAAACTTCCCGTTTCCCATTCAACAAAGGCGAACACGGACGCAGCCGATCTGGTCCGGGCAACGCTCTGCCGGAGGCCATCAACGATCGAAGATCTCGTGAACACCACCGGGCTGAGCGGCGGCGAAGTGGCAAAAATCCTTGGAGTGCTTGAACGGGCAGGCGCGGTCACATCAAAGCGCGGAGCTCGCGGAGTTTTTTATGCAATCTTACCGGAAAAAGGCGGTCAATGACAGAAACCTGAATGAAGGGGACTATCCTTGTGGCCAACATAGCGCTCTTCGACCGGTTCTTCAGGACAGAGCAAGAGTTTTTTTGTATATTTCGAAGCGGAAGGGGACAGGGCATTATTTGATACCGGTTACTTTGACGCCATGCTGAAACAGGGGGCTTCATTATGAGAAAGTCTCAAATGTTTGGGAGGACCCCAAACTTTATTCTGGAATGCATGCTTAAACATCCTTATGGAGCCCGAGTGTGGTCTTGCCCTCTCTGCCCGTAAAGTGGAATATCTTAAATTTATTTTAAAAACGGGAGGAACGGTCAGGACAAATGAGATCGCTTCAGCGTTCAGCGTTGATCCTTCAACAATTACAAAAACACTTGCCGAGATTACGGCTGCAGGGTATATCTCGCATGTCCCTTACCATGGCGTCTGCCTGACCGATTTCGGTAAACATCCATGCGGAATTTCTCGTGAAACGTCACCGCATCCTCAGTCTTATGCTGGCCAGGAATGGCCTCTCCCCCCAGGAGGCCTGCCGGGAGGCTGCACGGTTTGAGAGCCAGGTCTCCAAAAAAGCAATAGACAGGATTTGTCATTTTATGGGACACCCCAGGGAGGGGGTCTGCGGCGAGATTACGCACGATGATGATTGCCTTGTCGGAAACCAGATGGACAGGGCCCTGTCCTGAAACCTGAACATCATGAAAATGTAAAAATCAAAAAATTGGATTGAACCCAAATTATGGTGAGTTGGATGCAGGGACAGAAGATTACAGGGATTCAGGGAAACATCAGTCGGGGGAGTACATACACACATAATCGTATAATTATGGCATTGTGTGCAGTGGCAGGAACAATGATCCTGCTCATGGCAGCCGGGTGTATTCAGCAGCAGGAAACTGTGGTACCTGCGGATAACGGGACTACCCCTCTCACCGTAGCTGTTACAATTCTGCCGCAGAAACAGTTCGTGGAGCGTATCGCCGGGGAAAATGCCCACGTTATCGTCCTCGTTCCTCCCGGGGCAGATCCACACACCCATGAACCTACTCCAAAACAGCTGGAGGATATCAGCAAGGCCTCAGTGTATTTTAAGGTGGGATCGGGTATCGAGTTTGAACGGGCATGGATGGACAAGCTCAGCGGAGTTAATCCCCGCATGACTGTCGTAGATACTTCAACGGGAGTACAACTGATCTCCGGCGACCATGTCCCTGATGGATCGGAAGTGCAGGGCGGTGCAGATCCCCATATCTGGCTCTCTCCGAAAAATGCAAAGATCATGGTAGAGAATACCTACCAGGGACTTGCCCGGGCAGATCCTGTACACAAAGCAGAGTACCGGGCCAATACTGACGCATATCTCAGGGAGCTTGATGCAGCTCGATGCAGATATCAGCGACGCGATCTCCCGGAAACAGATTCACACCATCATGGTCTATCATCCTGCATGGTCCTATTTTGCCCGCGATTACGGTCTTCTCCAGATTCCCATTGAAACTGACGGGAAGGAACCCACTCCGGCGAGGGATAGAAAACCTCATACGACAGGCAAAGGCAGGATAATATTACCGTGATCTTCGCATCACCGGAATACAGCACGAAGAGTGCAGATGTGATCGCAAAGGAGATCGGTGGAAGCGTGGCCCTTGTCAGCCCGCTGGAAGAAGATTACCTGGGAAATATCAGGAATGTCGCAACTGCGTTTACACAGGGGGTCAGCAGCAGATGACGGAAGAACCGGTAATTGAGGTTAAAGACCTCTGGCTCCGCAGGAAAGGTGAGGTAATCCTCGAAGGGATCAACCTCCGGGTCTTTACGGGAGATGTTTATGCAATCATCGGGCCGAACGGAGGGGGAAAGACCACGCTTCTCAAGGCAATCCTCGGCCTCATCACGCCAGATCGCGGCACGGTCCGCATTCTTGGCGGGCTGCCAGATGAGAAACGGCATCTCCTCGGTTATGTCCCCCAGTTGCGGACCTTTGATTTTCATTATCCCATCAGCGTCCGGGACATGGTCCTCTCAGGGCTGCTCGGCCGGAAAACGGGCATCTTAAAGACATTCAATGTCGACGATACCGTCACTTGCGGACAAGGCACTTGCGACCATGGGGATCGCACATCTCGCCGACCGGGCGATCCGCGACCTCTCGGGAGGAGAGCAACAGCGGGCAGTGATTGCCCGGGCACTGGTCGGCGACCCGGAGGTACTACTCCTTGATGAACCGACGGTGTTTGTCGACGCACCGACAGAGACACAGTTTTACGACATTCTCGAAAATCTCGCCCGTTCGATTACGATCGTCCTGGTCACCCACGATATCGGGGTGATCGTCTCCCATGTCACCAAGGTGGCCTGCCTCAACCGCCGCCTGTTCACCCATGAATCACGGGAACTGACCGAGGACATGATCCAGGGGGCCTACAAGTGCCCGGTTGATATCATCGCCCACGGCCACCCCCACCGGGTGCTGCGCCAGCATCCGCCGGAGGAGTGAGCCATGCTCTCGCTTCTCGGCTACACATTCTTCCAGAATGCCCTGCTGGCAGGTGTGCTTGCGAGCATGGCCTGTGGTATCATCGGGACGTTCGTGGTTATCCGGCGCATGGTTGCCATCAGCGGCGGAATATCCCACGCGGCATTCGGGGGAATCGGTCTTGGATATTATCTCGGGATTGAACCACTTCTCGGAGCCCTCGTGTTTACGGTTGGTGCTGCACTGACCATGGGTGAACTCGAAGCAGCGGGCAGAACAACACATGGACACGCTGATTGGAGCAGTGTGGGCAACTGGCATGGCACTGGGTATCCTCTTCATCTACCTCACACCCGGATTTGCCCCCGATCTCTTCGGGTACCTGTTCGGAAATATCCTGCTGGTGCCGCAGGGAGACCTGCTGCTTATGCTGGTCCTTGTCGCAGTCATAGTTATCACCGTGGGACTTCAGTTCAACAACCTTCTTGCGGTCACCTTCGATGAGGAATATGCAACCGTGATCAACCTTCCCGTGGAGCGGCTTGTATTGGTGCTGCTGGTCCTCATCGCCCTCACGGTCGTTATGCTCATCCAGGTGGTCGGGATCATCCTTGTCATTGCCCTGCTGACTCTCCCCGCTGCAATCAGCCGGGAATGCACATCTCATGTCGGGACCATGATGCTGTATGCAATCCTGCTGGGTATGGCATTCACGACCACGGGCATCTTCCTCTCGGCGTTCCTGAACATTCCCTCGGGTGCGACCATCATTCTCGTGAGTGCGGCAGCGTATGGTGGAGTGCTGGTAAAAAAGAGACTGGCTGGCAGGTAACGCGTTCACCGTATCTCAGGCTGGAATCCGGTATCGGTTCAGTGTGCTCAGGCAATGACCCGATCCGGGGCTGAATGATCCAAATCGCCACGCCGTATTGCCTGCACCATCCCGAACCCCGTTTATTGCCATAATGATGCCCGAATCGGGAGATTGCCCAAACCAAAGTTTTTAAGTATTTATGCGCATATGAGTAATTATGGTACCTGAAGGGGTGCCAGGAGAATTTCAATGCCAGGATTAGACGGAACGGGGCCACAGGGAAATGGTCCGATTATCGGCAGGGGATTTGGCAGGTGCCGCATGGTACCTGAACCCGCACAGGAACATGCAGTCACGGCACAACCGGTTCAGTATGAGAACGGATCTGCGATATTGCCGGGTTCAGCACAGAATATTCCGGTCTACGGTCGTGGGCGCGGGGGAATTCCCTGCGGGTGCAGGCATGGGTTTGGGGGCAGAAGGCACCCCAAAGGATAAGAATTCAATATTTTTTGAGGTTTATTCATGAAAGTTGCAATTGCCAAAGATGGAGATTTTGTGTCTGAGCATTTCGGGCACTGTAAAGAATATGCACTGTTTGTTATCGAAAATTCCAGGATCACATCACGGGAGAATCTTGTGAGCCCCGGGCACGAACCGGGAAACTACCGGCACTGCTTGCCGGACATAAAGTTACGCACGTCCTTGCAGGCGGAATGGGGCCAAAAGCAGTGGACCTGTTCTGCGCTAATAATATCGAGGTATTCATTGGAGTACGCGGTCAAATAGAGAACGTAATAAACGATTTCATGGCAGGAAAAATTGCACAGGGTCAGAGCAGCTGTACCCATGGTCCCGATCACGAAGGATGCAATCATTAATCCCCGTGGATCACAGCACCTGAAGAGATGAAGATCACTACCCGATTAAATGATATGCGAGGCCGAGAATTCGCGCAATATTCAAACGGCCCCTCATCGTGTAATCATTTTTGATACCGAATATTATGACAGCAAATACTGATGAGCATACTACCCCGAAGGGTCAATCCACGGCCCCAAAAGGACTTCCCCCAAAGGCAAAGATCGATGTAAAACATGTAATTCTTGTACTGAGCGGCAAAGGTGGCGTTGGGAAATCAACCGTTTCCACTAACCTTGCATCTGCTCTCGCGGCTCACGGCAGGCAGGTCGGACTGCTCGATCTTGACATTCATGGCCCCAACATCCCCAAGATGCTGGGCATCGAAGACCAGCGCCCCGTAGTTCTCGAAAACTGCATGGAACCGGTTCATGTCACGGGAAATCTCTCGGTCATGTCGATGGCATTCCTGCTGCCGGATACGAGCACACCGGTTGTCTGGCGCGGACCGATGAAGATGTCAGTGATCCAGCAGTTCCTCTCTGAAGTGAACTGGGGTGCGCTGGATTACCTTGTCGTGGATCTCCCCCCGGGTACTGGCGACGAGGCACTCTCCATTATCCAGCTTTCACCTAACGTGCAGGGAGCAGTCATAGTCACGACACCACAGGATGTAGCAGTGCTCGATGCGATCAAGGCAATCAGGTTTATCGAAAAACTGGATCTGCCGGTGATTGGAATCATCGAGAACATGAGCGGCATGATCTGCCCCCACTGCGGAGATACCATTGACCTGTTCGGCAGGGGTGGCGGGGAGAAGGCCGCACGAGAACTGGGGGTACCCTACCTTGGCTCCATCCCGCTCGATCCGGCAATGGTTAAAGCCGGCGATGAGGGGCGCCCGTACGTCCTCCGCCATGCGGATACTCCCACGTGGAAGGCCGTGGATGCAGTAATGGAAAACCTTGTAAAACTGGTCGAGTCATAAGGACAGTCCATTTTTTTCACGAACATCTGATGAAAATCCAATGAAGTGCCACCATGAGAAAATATCCCGGTATACCTGAACTCCTCGAAGCATACATGGAGGAGAACGAGGCCGATGAGCGGTGGATCACGGCGCATGAACTCCGTGACCGCTTCGCTCTCACACGATACCAGAGCAACACGGTATCTGCATTCCTGCGGCGGCTGAAGATCGGGCCATTCAGCCAGTTTCCTTTCATTGTTGCAAAGATCGCGCTGGAAGAGTGCGAAAACCCATCCGATCCCAAAAAATACCGGTATCTTCTGAAACTGCGCAAATGCACCACCGGACAACAAAGGCGGATCGAATATTCCCGGATACAGGACGGTAACCAGTAAGAGCGGGGCTGATTAGATCGGTACTCTGTTGCTTTTAGCCCGGAGTTCTTCGTCCCACGACAACCACCCATAAGAATCATTAGGGGATAACATGGCACGCAACAAGGAAATTCCTGACCTTCTTGAACAGTACATGGAGCGGTTCGGAGAAACTGAACAATGGGTCACCGTGCATGAATTCCGCACTTATTTTCAGGCTGGATGAATTTTCTGCACCAGCAATTTCCGGATTCCTGAAAAGGATCTACCATGGCCCGTTCTTCTCCTGCCATTACCGGGTGGAACGAATGGAGAGAATTGTGGTGAATACCCCCCAGCACAGGATCATCAAAAGATATCTTGTGAAAAAGAGACCAGACCCTCGCAGAAAAAAATAGCCCGGTAATCGCAAACGAATGATCTCTATCATTGAGATTTTTACATCAGAAATGAGGCTGCATGCCCGGACAAGAACGTGATACCAGAGAAAAATCAAAAAAGGGTGGGGATAGCAACCATCAGGCAGAGACGAGAAAGATCGGTTATACTTCCGCAGCCAGTTCACCTGGACCCGATAATCCCAATCACTTCACGGACTTTGATGCGATTGAAATTTTCAACAAGACTCTTGCGTAAAAAACGGTAACAAATAAGGTCTTTCATTACACCATTGCGAACATTTGCAGAGGTATAAGAACAGTCATCATCATCGGTCATGATCCCAAATGTGAGAGAAATCAGTTCGTTTGCCATACGGCTATCCTGCCAGATCACCTGCATCACAACGTTTCAGCCACACCTCAATTACTACCAGTATCCAAAATGTCCGGCATTGAAATAGGGGGCTTGTTGGTCAGGGGATATTTTTCATCCTGGATTCATGAGGTGACGATTGTATCGGGCTTCCGGATTAAGGGTATGTGATCCTGTTCCTGCACGAACGCGGCTTCGTAACCCACACCATTAATTTCAAAGTTTTTATTAATCATGGTACATTAAATATTCAGCAGGGATTCTCATGAAACGCATCACCATCAATGCAATCATCGATATCGGCTGCCTTATCACGTTCATCCCGTCGCTTATCTCCGGGCTGGTACTGTATCTCGTCCTGCCTTCAGGAGGGGGAAGAGGGAACAGTTACGCATTGTATCTCGACATTCCCCGATTCCAATGGCTGAACATGCATAATTATTCAAGTCTTGTCTTTGCCGCCCTTCTTATCATCCACATGATTCTGCACTGGAAATTTTTCAGGAATATCAGAAAGAACCTGAATAAGGGAGATAATGGTGCATGCAATGAAGCGAACCAGTGATCGGGTTTTGGATCAGGAAAACCATGACTAATAACTACCAGTATGATTTTTCTGAGGTAACTCCAGTATAAACTGACCGAATGATATTATGAACACCTGAATACGGCCAAAAGTGCGAATGGCTGCGTATTAGATAGTTCAAGTGAGATTTCGAAGAGCCTTCAATTGTTCTGTGCCACAGGTACGGTTTGATTCATCTTACACTCACACGGATGGATACTACCTTTGAGTCCCTTCGTTATTTCTGAAGCCGCCAACCGACCCGGTCTTTTTATTAAAGAGAGATAATAAATACCCGGTTGATGGATTACCAGATATCCAGAGGATATGGTGTGTGGAATAATGCCAGAAGAACCAAAACCCCAGCTTGATCCGGGAGCGGCTCGATGTCTGCGAGCTCGACAGGGCGAGAATGTCGCTTATGAACCCGGCATTGATCGAACAGAAGATGAATGATCGGACAATCGACGAGAATGCAAAGCCGGTCCTTGAACTGATGATGAAAGAGGGCATCGAGACGGTCTGGGACCGGTTCGAGATGCAGCAGCCACCCTGCAAATACTGTGAAGCCGGGACATCCTGCTCACGGTGTACCGATGGGGCCCTGCCGGATCATCCCGCCCCACCGCATTCGTGGGGTCTGCGGTGCTGATGCCGACCTGATCGTGTCCCGCAATTTGTTAGACATGATCGCAACGGGTGCAGCCGCTCACTCTGATCATGGCCGCGATATTGTCGAGACATTGTATCTCCTCGGAACCGGAAAGACCACAGATTACGCAATCACTGATACAGAAAAACTCGAGAGAATCTGCAAAGAATATAATATCAAAACAGAGGGGAAGAAACCGGAGCAGCTTGCTGCTGAACTGGGCGGTGCCATGCTTGACGAGTTCGGCATGAGGAAGAATACGCTCCAGTTCCTCAACCGTGCACCGAAGGCGACCCGGGAGTATCTGGGACAAACTGGGCATTACCCCACGGGGCATTGACCGCGAAGTAGTGGACTCAATGCACCGCATCCAGATGGGGGTCGGTGCTGACTATGTCAATATCCTGCTCCAGGGACTGCGCACATCCCTCTCGGATGGCTGGGGCGGATCGATGATCGGCACCGAGGTCTCGGATATCCTGTTTGGCACTCCAACGATTACCAGTTCAAAGATGAACCTTGCCGTGCTCAAAGAGGATCACGTGAACATCTCGGTGCACGGCCACAACCCGATGCTCTCCGAGATGATCGTGAAAGCAGTAGCTGATCCTGAACTTAAAGCACTCGCCCAGAAGTATGGTGCAAAGGGGATCAACCTTGTCGGGCTGTGCTGTACGGGTAACGAACTGCTCATGAGAAAGGGCATCCCGATGACCGGTAACCATCTCAACCAGGAACTGATCATCGCAACCGGTGCCCTTGAAGCGATGGTCGTCGACTACCAGTGCATCTTCCCCTCGCTCCCCCGGACTGCGAGCTGCTATCACACCCAGATCATCTCCACGAGTTCAAAAGCGAAGATTCCGGGCTCGTACTTCTTTGACTTCCACGCGGAGAATGCCTATCTGACGGCCAAAGCAATCGTGCGGATGGCCGTAGAGAATTTCAAGAACCGGAACCCCCAGCGGGTCCTGATCCCGGGAGAACCCGTCCCGCTCATGTCGGGATTCTCCAACGAGGCTATCAAGAACGCACTCGGCGGCTCGTTCAAACCGCTCATCGACCTGATCGCTGCCGGGAAGATCCGGGGTGCGGTGGGCATTGTCGGGTGCAACAACCCGCATATCAAGCATGACTACGGCCACGTGACCCTGGCAAAGGAACTGATCCGGAGAAATATTCTCTGTGTCGAGACCGGGTGTGCCGCGATCGCATCGGGAAAAGCCGGCCTTCTCCGTCCCGAGGCCGCATCGCTTGCCGGCGATGACCTCCGGGCGGTCTGCGAGTCCCTAAAGATTCCGCCGGTGCTCCACATGGGCTCCTGTGTTGACAACTCCCGCATTCTCGTGCTCGCAGCAGAACTCGGCAATGCACTCAATGTGCCGATCCACAAACTGCCCATTGCCGGTGCAGCGCCCGAATGGTACTCGCAGAAGGCGGTCTCGATCGGGGCATACTTCGTTGCATCCGGGGTTTACACGGTGCTCGGCGTGATGCCGCACATCAGGGGAAGTCCGGCAACTGTGTCACTCCTGACCGAGGGGCTCAAAGGCGCGGTGAACGCGAGTTTCGCGGTGGAACCCGACCCGTCCAAGGCGGCTGTTCTCATCTCCGACCATATCGAACGCAAGCGGACCGAACTGGGGATATGAAGGTGCCGACAGGCATATCCGGTCCCGGAAAAAAACCGGGAACCGGCAATCCCTCAATGGAGAGAGCCGGCGGAATACGGGTCGTCATGACCGGAAAGGGCGGGGTGGGCAAGACCACGATCACTGCCCTTCTCGCCCACCTTTTTTCCCGCGATGGTTTACAGGTGCTTGCCGTGGATGGCGATCCCCAGCAGAACCTCGCAGCAACTCTTGGGGTTCCTCCGGAGAATGCAGGTGCAGATAATCCCCGTCTCAAAGAGTGTGGACTATCTCCGGGAAAAGACCGGTGCCGGCCCGGATATTTCCCCGGGCGGACTGCTCACTCTTAACCCGGATGTGAGCGATGTCATTGACCGCTTCTCCATTCCTGTTACCGATAACCTGCGGCTCCTTGTCATGGGGGGAGTCCGTATGGCGGGTGCCGGCTGTCTCTGCCCGGAGTATACCCTCCTTGCCGCGATCCTCCGCCACATGCCGTTCCTGCCGGCACAGGTTGTCCTGCTGGACACACCGGCAGGGATGGAGCATTTCGGGCGGGCGGTAGCAGACGGGTTTGACACAGCGCTCGTTGTCAGCGATTCAACCTATAATGCGCTGTCTGTAGCACGGGAATCAGCGCTTCTCGCCCGGCAGATCGGGATAAAAAACAGGATCCTTGTGGTGAACCGGTCGGGTGCACTGGACGATGTCCGGAAAGTTCATGAGATATGCGGGGAAGAAGGACTTTTCTTTAAAGTAGTGTATCTCCCGGCTGATCCTGACGTGGTACACGCTGAACCGGTTGTCACCCCGCTCCTTGCAGGGCAATCCCCGTTCATGAACGAGGTCAGGGGTCTCGCGGACCTTATCGTGGGAAATGAGAATACCTGACGGGCGATAAAAAAATTCAGCTCCGCACACAGAGGGTGCCTTTCCCCCGGTTTGCCACATCGCCCTTGTACACATCCGCGGTGATCTTCCACTCCGGGAGAACACGCCGTTCGATCTTTTCAAACGTGGGGAGCATATCGTGAACCGTGCCGAGGATCACGCACGAGCCGTTCTTCATGTTCCCGCAGGGCCGGGTGGCATCACCTTCAATGATCAGTTCCCCGCCCCGCATCTCCACACCGGGGAAATCCCCGGTGTTGCCATGGATATGCACCGTGCCTCCGGCAAGGTATTCGGCGCAGAAATCCCCGGCATTGCCAAACACTTCCACGGTGCCGCCCTGCATACCCTTCTTCTCGCCGCGGTAACCGGTTGCACAGTAATGACTGGCATCACCATGACAGAGGATCTGTCCCGCCCCGCATTTCCCGTCCGAGCCATGAGTCTGCATTGCCACGGATCTCGATCGTCCCGCCGCTCATGAAATTTCCACAGTGCATGCCGATATCCCCTTCGATGATGATAGTGCCGGTGTCCATATATTCCCCGACACGCTTGATCCGGGAGGTGTCGCCTTTGAGCACGACTTCGATATTTTCCGGGGAAACTGCAGTTCCTTCGACAAAGATCCAGAACATTTCGGAGAGCATACGCTCCTTGTTGCCCTCATAGACGAGAAGGTCAGTTCCTTTCAGGAAATTGCGGGGGATGATTGCTTCTGCTTCGATCGGGATGTTGGGCTTAAGCCGCACCTTGCTCTCGAGGATCACTCTCATGTAAATGCCTCCGTCTCTATGCGCCGCCCGCGGGGAAGGTAGACATCCTGCACCGGGTAATTGCTCATTCTTACGGTGTAGAACTGCTCGAATCTCCTGATAAATTCAGGGTCGTTCTCCATTTTGAGATCCTCCGGTACCTTTGCATCAACCCAGAACGTGGCATTGGCACCGTCAACGATGATCTCCCCGTCCCGCGATACAACACGTCCCCGCTTGATCGTGTACCGGGTCTTCTGGAACCCTTCCACCACTTTCCGGTATTCCCGGGCCGGGTCAACGGCATCTGTCCGGATCGGGTAGATGGCGATGTCAGCTTCCGCACCGATTCCGAGATGACCTTTGCCCTGATTGACGATGCCCAGTGCCTTTGCCTGCCCTGCCCGGGTCATGACAGCGATATCGTGCCAGTCCATTTCCCGTTCAAGCGCACAGAGGCAGGTCTTCTGCTCGGTACCGGCATGCAGCGTGGCGCATTCCTCGTCCCGGTACCGTTTGCTCATCAAAAGACCGATGATCTCGGGATATTTCACGAACGGTGCACCGTTGGGGTTGTCCGTTTCGAGCAGGCACTGCCACGGGACTTTTTGTCAGGAGCGCCAGTTCGAGGCCGATCGCCCACATGATGCAGTTTACGGTACTCTTTTTCGAGTAGGTTACCGGGATGACACCGGACCCGGTTTCCAGCTCCACATCATGGTTGCTCCACTTGTTGTTGTGGAGGCAGTGGAGGTTGAACTCCATGGGCCCGTCAGCAGTCATGGTCATGGTCCGGCCAGAACATGATCTGGCCCATGTCCATCACGATCTGGGGTTTGCTGTTGACCGAGCGGGTGATCTCTTCTGCTTTTGAACAGATGTTCTTCCAGGTCCCGCCGCCATACGCATGAAACTGAACATGAGTGGCATACAGGGTCTGGCGATCGGGATTCAGATCGGGCACGAGCTCAAACGTCTCGAGTGTGGTCTGGTAATTGCCGGGTTTTCCTAAGTTATTGCAGTGCAGGTGCACCGAATGGGGAAGGCCGAGGAGTTCGTTTGCCCGGATCATGGTGGTGATGATCTCGGCAGGGCGTCACTGCGAAATGCGGGACCATGTCATGGATGCCGGTTAAGTCCTCACCAAAACCCCACGCTTCGGTGCCACCGGGATTGGTCAGTTTGATCCCGTATCCCCGGGCTGCTTTTAACGTCCATGCAACTACCGCGGCAGTCTTCCGGACGTCTTTTTCCCGCACCGCATCCATGACCGCCCAGTTGCCGTCAAAGAGGGTGTTGGCCATCATGTCCTGGTGGGGAGTTGCCGTGAACTCCTCGTGGGTGTGGCGGGCCTCTAAGGGAGCCATCGCCCCTTCGAGCAGGGTGGTGTACCCCATGGCGCTGTACCGGTAGACTGTTCCCGAACGTTGTCGGGACATAGTAGCCGCTGGTCACATGCATCTTCCCTTTGCGCTTCGTGCCGCCCCGCCCGCATGTCCTCCGGGCTCATGTACCGCCCAAAGTTCACCTTGGTACCGCTGACATGGGTATGCGAGTCAATACCTCCGGGCAGGGTTAGACAACGCTGTGCATCGATCACGTCCGCCCGGTCTGATACCGACTCGACGATCCTGCCGTCACGGATCGCGATATCCATGATCTCGCCGTTGATGCCTCGGATCGGGTCAATGACACAGGCATTTTTTACCCATAACTCGGTCATGGCCCCATCCCCCCGGTTCAGGAGATCATAGATCTTTTTGAGGATCTCCGCATCATCCGGGAAACCACGGTCGATCACTTTTTTCAACCGTATCGGTACCCCGTCCATCCGGTACGCAGTCCCCGCCGCATCGATGCCCGCCGCAGTGCAGGGGATATGGATGCGGGAGAGGGCGGTCGTCGCATTCACGTGCGGGTCAATGATCACGGTCGGGATCTTTGCGAGGTGGGCAGCAGCAGCCCGGGGAAAATTGGCTCCCGGGTCGCTTGCCACGATAAGGGCGGCATCGCATTCACCCCTCCTCAAAATGTCGACAGCGGTCGTTTCACCAGGATTATAAAAAGCAATCCCCCGGGAAAAATCAACGGCAAAGGGGTATCCGGTCATCCATGTCGAAACCTCGTTCGAACCATAGACATTCCCATGCCCCCTCAGCGGGGAGATGACAAATTTTGTATACCGGTTGAGTTCGTCGGTGAGCTCGATGGCATTCCGGATATTCTTGTATTTTCCCCGGCTCATGGTAAGCCCGAGTCCAAAATAGATTGCCCCGAACTTTGCATTTTTGCAGATTCCGGCGATGCGGATCAGCTGCTCCTTTGAAACCCCGGAGACTTTCGGTGGGATAACGGATGTATTTCCCCGCACGATTGCCCGCAGGGCAGAAAGAACTGCATAATCCCCACCACGTTCAATCTGCACGAATTCGTCGGCAATATTGGCGGTGTCGGTCCTGCGGGTATCTACAACGATTACGGTGCGTTCCTGCTGGGCATCCGGGACAAAGAACCCGGTGGCATAGGTGGTGTACCTGCTCATGTGGCGGGGATGCGCCTCGATCGGGTTGCCACCCCAGTAGATGATCACATCGGCCCGGTTCTTCACCTGCCCGAGGGTACAGCCGGGATGACCGACTTCCTGGATAGCAAGAATGGACGGGCCATGACATACCGTGCTCGTGTTATCGATGACAGCCCCGATCCGTTCAGCGATATGTACGCCGATGCTCTGTGCCTCACCGTGTGTACTGCTCCACCCGTACAGGAGCGGACGGTCTGCATCCCCTAAGATCTCTGCCGTCTCTTTGATCGCTTCGTCATAGGAGATATTCTCCCAGCCGGTCTCCGTGCGCCGTATTGGTGCCGGCAGCCGGGTATCGTTGATGAACGTTGCCTCGGCAAGGGCACAGCCGTTCTGCACCCTGATGATCTTCTCGCCTTCGGTCTCGATCTCGAGATCATCGCAGAGACAGCCGCAGAAGGGGCAGATCACATCACGTTTGATCATAGCGCAACCCCCCGATCGCTTCCATGAGTTCCCCAACACTCTTCACGGGTTCCTCGCACGGCTCCACTTCAACAAACTGATTTTTAAAATCCGGCATGCCGGTGCCATGGGTCTCTGACGAGATGATGTGGTTGGCATACGGGCCGTTTGTCACAAATATCTCCCCGCGTGCCACGCCCTCCGCAGGAGACGCGGTAAGAACGATGGAGCCTGCAGGTGCGGAGACACGGACCCGGTTCCCCTTCTCAATTCCCAGCACCATCAGGTCCACAGGATTGAGGAAGCATGCCGATGCCACGGCACGGTACGCTTCGGATCCCTTGTGTTCAACAGAGGTTCCCTGCGGGACGGAGCGCCCGGTGTTGAGGACAAACTTCACTGCAATCCCTCCGGCACGGGCTGCTGGTATCCTTCAAGGATCCGGGCAATCTGGATGGCATTGGTCGGGCAGCTGACCTCGCAGGTCTTGCAGCCCGTGCATTTGTCCTCGTGGATCACCACAATATCTCCTTCCTGCACCCGCATGATCACGTCATCATTTGAGGAATGCCCGCCTGCTCCCATCTGGGCGTCGGCCTGCTTGTTGACCGGGCAGGCGGTACAGCAGTTCCCGCAGCCGGTGCAGAGTTCCGTGTCAATCGGCAATGCGGAACGAAAAGAGCAGCGAGGTACCTTCGCGCTCCACGGTTTCAAGGATCCTCCCGCTTTTCAGCACCCCGTTCGGGCATGCCTCCACGCAGAGCCCGCAGCGGATGCAGTGCCCTTTGTGGATCCGCGGCATCCAGCCATCTCCGGCATGCACGACCTCGATCGCCCCCGGCGCCGGGCAGGCCATCATGCAGAAGAGGGCATGCTGGCAGGTCTTGCCGGTCGGTTCCGGGAAATCCCCGGAAATACGGCGGGGTTACCAGCGGAGCGGTCTTTGCAAAGAGGAACTTTTTGATCCACTCAACGCGGATAAACTCCTGTCAAGTACCAGACAAGCGATGATGCCATGTTACCGCTCCGTACATGCAACGCAGGGATCTGCCGAGATGAAGGTTGATGTGACATCGGCGATCGAATCCGACCCGATGATCATCTCGTGGCAGCACGCCTCGATGTTCATGATGGACGGGGTCTGGATCTGGATCTCCACGATCCGCCCAAACTCGTCGCTTTTGATAAAGTACGTCAGTTCACCACGGGGGGCTTCGCCGCTGTACCGTATCTCTCCTGCCTTGCAGACACCTCCCCCCCGTATGAGCCCTTTGGGGAGTTCCTGCAGGCATTTCCTGATTAATGCGATGCTCTGGAAGACCTCGTCGAACCGGACCATCACCCGCGCAAAGTTATCGCAATCGGGCCGGGTGATCGGGACAAAGCCGAGTTTCCGGTAGGTCGGATGGTTCTGCCGGCAGTCAACGCAATCCCGCTCCCCCGGGCAGTCGGGCCAACCACATGGGCCCGCTCTGCTGCCTCCAGCGTGAGAATCCCGACACCCCGGCTCCGCAGGGCAATCATCGGGCCAGTTCTCAAACATCCCGGTATACCGGCGCAGATCGCTCTCCATCCGGTCGAGCGATACCAGCAATGCCTCTGCCTCCTTTTTGGGGATATCGCACCGGACCCCGCCGGGGATGATGTAGGCGCAGGTGACCCGGGCGCCGGTCAGGCGTTCCAGTTCATCCATCACCTGCTCCCGTAGATCGAGCAGGTACATGCCGAGGGTCTCGTGCTCGATGGTGTAACAGTACGAGAAGTTGGCCAGCAGGTGGCTCTGCATCCGGTCCAGTTCGTTTGCGATCACGCGGAGATACGCGGCACGGGGCGGAAGGGCGATATCGCTCATCTGTTCCATTGCCTCGATAAAGACCATGTTATGGATAACCGAGCAGATGCCGCAGACGCGTTCTGCAAGGAACATCACCTCCTGCCACGGGCGCCCTTTCATGATCCGCTCGATCCCCTTCTTCATGTACCCGAGTTCGACTTCGGCGCCGATGATGCGTTCGCCTTTTGCCTCGCACTTGAGCCGGACCGGTTCCTTGAAGCAGGGGTGAATGGGCCCTAACGGAATATTGACATCCACGATCCGCTTCATGGATGCTCCTCCTCCCAGTTGGCAAAGACCGAGTCGCGTACTGACATGATGGCCTGCAGGATCTCGGTGGGGCGGGGCGGGCAGCCCGGGACTTCGGCCGCAATCGGGATGTGCTTTTTTACCGGCGGATCGACATAAGAGCCACGCCGGTCGAAGAGGCACCCGGTAGATCGGGCAGTTGCCAATGGTTATCGCGGCCTTGGGTGCGGGCATCTTATCCCAGGCCATGGCAAGTTTCTCCTCCCATCCCGGGGTGTAGGCGCCAATCACGAGCAGGATATCTGCCTCCCTCGGGTTATTGTGGACAAAGATGCCGTACTGTTCGATGTCATAGCGGGGGGCCAGGCAGGCGAGCACCTCGATGTCGCAGCCATTGCAGGAGCCGACATCGACGTATGCCACATGGATTGAGCGTGACCGGACCTTGTTCTTTATCTGCTGGAGAATGTTCATGATTTCAGTGCCTCCCGTATCTGTGTCCTGCCATACGCGATCGCCTCTTCCATCGGGATGCCTGCATGTACGCGTGCATTCACTTCCCTGAAAATGGCATCCATTGCTGCACCGGAAAGGATCTGGAGATAGAGGGTATATTTTTCCCTTCCCAGTGCCCGTGCAACCGCGTCACCCTGATCGGCATGCGCCTCAGCCACCTCTGCCCGTGCGGGAAGGTTTTCGAGCTGGATCATGTCGAGGTGTTCGATTAAGTATCTTCGTAATTCCTGAACAGGGATGCCCAGTTCCCCTGCGATCTGTCGCACGAGCCTGTCGTGCCACAGGGCAATGAGAATCCGGTATTTCTGGGGGACCAGATCCTGCTCGTAGAGGTAGGTGGTCATAGTATACCCCCGTATCTGAGTACCCCGTAGACCACGAACAGGAGCACTGCTGCCCAGAGGGAGATGAACTCTGCGGTATGGAGCCGTTCCTCGTCTTTTAAGAGATAGCAGGCAGTAGCAATGGCAAGCACAATGGCAACAACGATACCTTCCACCCATATCGACGGGCGATCGATGATCTGGGCAAGGGTAATGAGAACATAGAATACGCCCCCGAAGAGGATCGCTTCGCGGATCATGGGTGCACCACCATCAGGACTATCGCAGCATACCCCAGCATCAGCCCGGTGACCAGCATCTGGATGGTCACGGAATCGAAAGGCGACATCATCGGGGTGACTGCGCAGGCAAAGGCGAGGAGGACGATCATGAGGATCATCCCCAGAAGGAGCCAGGGCAGGGAGAGCGGCCCGATGAACACCGCAAGGAAGACGGCGAGCAGGACGAAGGTCTTCAAGCCATTGCAGATCTCAAGACCCGCCCGCCAGATGCCAAAATGCTCGGTCTTGTACCCGCTCACCAGTTCCTTGGCCTCGACAATGGAGAAGGGGCCAAAGGGCATCTTGGAGAGGATCACAAGGAACATGGCACAGGCCGCCGGAAACGCGGTGATGAGCATCGGACCATGCACCTGCTGGTACTGCATGATGGCAGAGAGGTCCAGTGAACGGGTGTAGACCGCGATCACCGCAACGCTGACAAAAAGCGGGATCTCCGATGCCGCTGATATGACCGACCGGACACCGCCATACTTGCCATACGGTGATCCCGACGAGAGCCCGAACCCGTGCTCCACGATCTTGTGGAGCATGTAGATCCCGAGAATGACCAGCAGGCTCCCCCCGCTGATGAGTACGTAGAAGGCTGCCGTCCAGATGCCGATTGCGATCAGGACAACGCCGACAAAGAGGACCGGGCTCGCGGTCTTTGGGATCCATGTCGTCTTGAAGGAGAACTTGAGCATGTGCAGGATCTCCTGCCATATGGGTGGGCCGGGCCTCCGCTGGATCCGGGCGATGATCTTCCGGTGGATGCCTAAGAGGAGCAGGCCAAAGAGCGTGGCAAGGACAAGTTCTGCGATCATATCAGTACCCGATGAACGGGATGTCACCTCCGGACTCTCCTGCCATCCAGCTGAAGAAGAGTGACAGGACCGTGACCGGGAATGCCACGACCAGCAGGGCTGCACACGCGAAAAGCGGTATCATTCCCATGAAGTAGAGGACCGATGCAATGACGCAGACACCTGCACCCGCCCAGAATATTCGTGCAACCGTTTTTTTCTTCATCATCATCACCCCAGCATAACGATCTCGACTACCCGCAGGAAGATAAGCAGCGAGGAGAGCGAGCACATGATCACGTACGGGGCACCCGGAGCCCGGAACATCTCGGCTTTTGCCGCGTAGAACGGGGCCATCCCTTCACCTATTACCCCTAACACGAGCATCCCCTTTGCAATCAACGGAACGGCGGGGACCGTCCCTTTCATCAGCTCAATCATGGAGAGCGAACCGGTGACTGCTGCATAGATTGCTGCACCCGCAAAGAGAGGAACGGTTGCCGCGAGGGCCACCAGCCCGTACTGGTATGCAGCGTCCTGCACATGCCGGCTCTTCACCGCAGCGACAATGCCGACATTGGTGATCCCGACCATCGCGGTAAAGAGCGTGAAATTGAAAATATCCCCGGTCACCATCGCACCCATCGTGGCGAGACCACAGGCAATCGCCATGAAGCGCCGGAACCGCATCTCGGAAAGGCTGATCTCCTTGGCCCGGTAGGCATCGCCCCCGAAGGCCACATCGATCTGTTTTTCCGGCCGGCTGATGAGCACCAGCACGGTAAAGGTCAGTGCGAGCAGGAAGAGCGTGATCGTGTAAGGCGTAAAGTACACGAGTTCGTCGCCAAATTCCAGCACAAAGAGGGGGGTTCCCCCGATGAGATCAATCATGCGGCTCCCCCCACATCATCCCGACAAGGGAAAGTTTGACGGTCACTTTCAGGAGAATCCCGATTGCAGCGCCCATGAGAGCAACAAACCAGTATTGCGGCAGGAACATGAAAACAAAGAAGGCTGCGATCCAGAGTGCCCACGATATACCGCTTGCCATCTCGAGCAGGTTTAAGTCCTCCCGGTATGTGCGGGAGAGGAAGAGGAAGAGAAGACCAAGGCCAGCCACAGCTCCACCGGTGAATCCCGAGAGGATCATGCCATACGCAACGAGGAATATCGAGAGGATCAGGGGGGCATCTGCCTTTGCAATCACTTCGATGTTGAGCCCGGTTACGGGCCGGTTTCGTATCCCCTCCTTTGTGCAATAGATCTGGGAAAGGGCGAGCAGTTCGGCAATCCCCACGGTCAGGCCCGGGAGGATGAGTGCTTCTGCAAGATCGGTGCCGAGCAGCGCGATTACACCGAACCCCACGATCTCGACCAGATCGAGAAGGAGGAGTTTGTGGAGGTCATCGTGTTCCCGTGCAAGTGCAAAGAACGCGATGACTGCAGCGATCATCACTACGAGAATCCCGTAACTGTACTGTTCCCACATGGTCAGCCCTTCCGGTAGATATACGAGGCGATGGCAAACGCGATGAAGAGGATTGTGGCCTCGACAATGGTATCCAGCCCCCGGGTGTTGTACAGGATCTCGTCAATAATCCCTCCCGGGTGAGAAACGATGGTGGTGCCAAGGTGCAGCGTCACCTGCGACAGGAACAGGGAAAACGGCGTGAGGTACGACGTTACGAACCCTGCGGTCGGGGAATTCTCCGGGTACTGGGAAACGATGGTCGCCTGCATGAACGGAGGTCCGCCGCGATCATACGGGTCGAGCGAGCTGTTCCGGTCAAAGTTCTTGGGATAGAGCTGCTTCTCGCTGTACGGGAGCGGGAGAAGGAGAATGCCGGCAATAAACAGGAGCAGGCAGGCACCGGCAAAGAGGCGGGTGATATTTTCATAATTGCACAGAATGTGCGAGATCTTCCGTATGATCATGCTGCCGCCTCTTTCTTCTGGATAACCCGGACATAGATGAACGTTGAGAGCACGGTGATTGCCCCGAAGGTGAGCAGGGCTAACGCCTCGTTATACGAGAGCATGAGGAGCAGCAGGCCAAAGGCGGGGATCTCGAGATTGATCAGCCGGGTCAGGTAATCTTTCGGTTGGGGGAATGCCACAGCGATCGTGCCTGCCAGCAGTACGATGAGGCCAATAATAAATTCCGGTGCATATCCGGCAATCATGATGACACGCTCCTCTGGCATGCCATCAGGATAAAGACCGTGGAGAGCGGGGCGATCAGTGCCAGTGCAATTGTCACATCAAGAAGTCCGCGATCAACAATAAACGGGAAGATCCCGGCGATCATAACCGAGAGCGAGATCAGTTTGTCGAAGGGATCGCGATTGAGGATTGTGGCTGTCATACCAATGAAGATGATTATAGCCGATGCTGCCAGGATGAACTCATCCATCGCGCTTCATCCCTCCTGACCAGGTGCTCGCGATTGCGTTAGACTCAAAAGTCGACCCGATGAAAAATGCCGCCGCTGCAAGTATTGTAAGCGGGTGCGGGAGAAGGAGCACAATGATGGCAGTGATTGCAAACGATATAAGATTGACAAACGGCAGTTTGCGCATTGTCCTTTTCTCGATAACGACCCGAAGGGCTGCATATACCGCGATTATTGCACAGATGTATATTGCGATCATGCGCCCCCCAGATACCGGTTCCTGATCTCCCAGAGCCGGGCTATCAGCCGGCTGGAATGGACATGGGATATACCCTGTATTGTCAGGATGGCAATCACCATGCCGGCAATGAAATCAGAAGCTGCAAACCCGATCTGGGTCATGCCAAAGACAAGAAATGTCGCGGTGATCGCACCCGTTGTCCCCGCGTATCCCGGATCGTAACAGATACGGTTACCGATATAGACGAGGAGAACTGCAAAAAGACCCCCGGGAAGTCCCGCACAGTATATCCCGCAGGCTGCAAGGAGTGTGCCTGCTGAGGCATCGGGAGAAGAGACAATGTTGCCCAGCATATACCCCCCGTGCAGGTTCCCGCCGCCCTTTTCAACTTCCTGTGCGATTGCAGTTGCGCCGGAAACACCTCCACGTTCCGGTAACCTGAAAAATACATCAATAGCTACAAAATTGATCCAGCATAGCGCAGCTGCGACAAGGATACGGGCGGGCTCATCGAGCATAGAACAACCCGGCGAAAATGATCGTCTGACGCGATGATAATCGTCTGACGGAATCTTCAGTGGGAAACTGGATAAATGTTGTGATATTGAAGGATTTCGTTTCCTTACATAGAACTGGATACGGGGGAACAGATTAATCGTCTGGTTTCTCACAGGGATTTACAGCGTATAGGTCAGGACCGAAACCGGGAAATGCGAACGATAAAATAACCGGCCGGGTCATATCCGGCTTTACACGCACCAGCAAGAACATTAATTCCCCTCACAAAAGTATCATTAATCACAGGAGATGGAAATATGACGGACAACGGAGAGATTGAAATGCCCCCATGCCCCCGCAGGGGAAGACCCCGCGTCCGGCGCATTATTGAAGGGACCGGTGAGTCGCGCTGCTATGAACCCCGCTGCTGCCCGCATGAAGACGGTATAGTGATCACCCTGAATCCTGAAGAAATTGAGCTGATCCGTCTCATCGATCTCGAAGGGCTCGAACAGGAGGAAGCTGCTGCAAAACTGGGGGTCTCGCGCAAAACAGCGTGGCGCGATCTGCATGAAACCCGGAAAAAAATTGCAGATGCGCTGGTGAATGGCAAAGGCATCGAAATGGCCGGGTGCAGGAAAGCAGCAGACGGCCAGTGTCCGAAATGTCATCGCAGGAAGAGCGAACGTGGCATTGATCAGGATGATGCTGCATCCGCATAATCTTCTCTTTTTTAAATCCACTACGCTTAAATATTTACGCTCATAAGTGTAATTAATCGATTAGATTCAGGAGAGGTATCAATGCCGGACTATGATGGAACCGGGGCGTTCAGACACGGCCGGGTTTTTGACAGGGGAACCGGACATTGTACAAAAACCAACAAACCTGTGTACCTGATAAAAAATGCACATTTGAATGCGAAAAAAATCGAGACCGGATAACAAAATACGGAGCATACCATGACAACACCATTTCTTTCTGTGGGTAATCTCTGCATGGAGTTCGAGGGAAAAAAAGTCCTGGACAACATTTCCTTTGAGATTCCTGAGGGCGAGATCATCGGCGTCATTGGCAGGAGCGGGGCAGGAAAGAGTGTGCTTATGCACCTGCTCAGGGGCGTTGAGCAGCCCCCGACAAGCGGGTCTGTAATCTACCACCTGAGTGCCTGCAACACCTGCAATCACATGGAAGTGCGGAGCAGGGCAGGTACCAACTGCCCCATGTGTGGAGGAAACCTGATCGAAACAGATGTCGATCTCTGGGGCGAGAAGACCGATGGCATGAAAGCCCGGGTGATGCACCGCACCGCAATCATGTTCCAGCGCACGTTCGCCCTGTATGGTGATGATCGGGTGATCGAGAACGTTCTCCATGCGCTCGATGATATCAACTATCCGCAGGAGCAGGCGGTCAGCCGGGCCGCGGACCTGATCGACCAGGTACGGCTCTCGCACAGGATGATGCACATCGCCCGCGATCTCTCAGGGGGCGAAAAGCAGCGGGTAGTGCTCGCCCGGCAACTCGCAAAGGACCCGGCGATGCTCTTTGCCGATGAACCGACAGGAACACTCGATCCTGAAACAGCCCGTATTGTTCACAGTATGCTCATAGAAGCAACACAACGGAACGCGATGGGGATGATCGTCACTTCGCACTTCTCGCAGGTGATCGAGGATATGGCGAACCGTGCAATCCTCCTTGTGGATGGAAAGATCGAATGCATCGGGGCACCAAAAACGGTGATCCGCTCGTTTACCAAGGACCAGCACGAGGAAGAGCAGGCTGCACCAGCGGAGTTCGGGGAGAAATTGCTTGTCGCCCGTGACGTGACCAAGCGTTACATATCAGTTGATCGCGGTGTCGTAAAAGCGGTAAATGCGGTCACGTTCGAGGTTGCAGAGAAAGAGATCTTCGGCATTGTCGGCAAGAGCGGGGCGGGTAAGACCACGCTCTCCGGGATCATTGCCGGTATCATCGAGCCCACCAGCGGGGAGATGAACATCCGTATCGGCGACGACTGGGTGGACATGACAAAACCCGGCATCGACCAGCGGGGCAGGGCTAAGGAGTATATCGGCCTTCTCCACCAGGAGTATGATCTCTTCCCCCACCGCACGGTACTCGATAACCTGACAGACTCGATCGGTCTTGAATTTCCAAAAGAGCTTGCCATACGAAAAGCGTTAATTACCCTCGCCATGGCCGGGTTTGAACCGGCACGGGCTCAGGAGATCCTTGACCGCTACCCTGCAGAACTCTCCGATGGCGAGCGTCACCGGGTAGCACTCGCTCAGGTGCTCATCCGGGAGCCGCGCCTTATAATCCTCGATGAGCCAACCGGTACCATGGACCCGATCACCAAGCGGGATGTGAAACACTCGATCCTTAACGCCCGCGATGAGATGGACGAGACCTTCATTGTGGTCTCGCATGATATGGACTTTGTCCGGGATGTTTGCGATCGCGTGGCACTGATGCGGGGCGGAAAGATAATCGGGATGGGTAAGACTGCTGACGTACTCGCTGGCATGAATGAAAGCGACTGAAATTACATCTCCTGCGGGTGCAGCCGGTTGTTACAAACCTGAAGGGATGAATTATATCATGACACTCATCACCCATCTGCTGAAAATACGAACTGCGATGAGAACGGCTCCATCCGCCCATATGGACAACTGGCACATTCCCGGAAAAGGTCGCCATCAAAGTCAAAAATCAACGTGATGAACGTAAAGAGGAAGATATTCCGGCATGCGTGAAATCCTGAATACTTTTCCAAGTCTTTTTCTATCATTTTACAAGAACAATACACATGGATCCCATCCTCGCGTTTGTGATCACCCTTGCCCTCATCACCACCTTCAGCCTGAGGTACCGGATCACCCCGTTCTTCACCCTTGTAGGGGGTGCAGCCCTGTTCGGGCTTCTTGCTGGCATGACACCTGACGCGACCATGCAGGGGATTGTTGCCGGGATAGGCAGGATATTTTCTGCATTTGGGATCATCATCCTCTGTGGGGCAGTGATCGCCAGACTCCTGCAGGAGCAGCACCAGATTGAGGAGATCGTTGGTGATATCAGACGTTACGTGAAAAACCCGCCGGTTATGGCAGGAATATCCGGATATCTCCTGGCAGTACCCATTACCTGCTGTATCACCGCGTATATCATGCTGAATCCAATCCTTGACAGTATTGAAAAAGACAAAACGAAACGCAACGTGCTCCTGTATCTTGCGGCTGTCGGGAGTATCATCTCCTACGCTCTCATTTACCCCACACCGGTTGTCATCCCGCTTTACAATGCATTCTCCGGCGGCATCAGTCCGCTCCTGTTTGATATGGTAGCCATCCCGCTCTCGCTCCTGGTACTGGGCGGAATCTTCCTTTACTTCCGGTTCGTCCAGCATGATGCAACTACCCAGACAAACACTGAATCTCAGGAGGTATCCCCGGAAAATTCTGAGGGCGGCATCTACGGTCCGGCACCCGGGTATACACTGGCGGGCATGGGCCCCGTTCATCGCGATCCTGATCGCTATTCCGGTCGCATTTCAGCCCCTGGACCTGTCGCATGTGAGTGTAATCAACTTCATTATGCTTGTCGGTGCAGTCACCGCTATCGCCCTTGCATCACCAAATGTTCGGGCAACGGGATTGTCGCAGGGTGCCAAGCATGCCGGCCTGATCATCTTCGATATCTGCGGGGCTGGGGCGCTGGGTTTTGTGATTGTTTCAAGCGGATTTGCCCAGATTGCACTGGGCCAGCTGACCCTGCTGATTCCCATCATTCTCGTACCCTTCATACTTGCAGCACTGATTGAGACCGCACAGGGTTCACGGGTAGTGACCGCGGTGATCACGGCCGAGGTCCTCGCCGGTTCGGCAGTTGTCAGTGCAATCCACCCGATTCCGCTCATCCTCCTCATCTGTGCCGGGTCGTGTGTTGTATCCTATGTAACCGACCCGTTCTTCTGGCTTGTCCAAAGGACTACCGGGGATGATATCAAGACAGTAGTGAAAAATTACACACTGCCCATCGCACTCGCCGGCGTCGGGATCTTCATTGTTGCCCTGGCCCTGGAATACCTGGTCTTCTCATAAAAAGTGCAGGATCCCTGCCGGGATTAAACCCTATATTCCCGCCCGGCTCTGCGCTACGGTAACCGGGAAAAAAGCAATATTCTCTTTTTAAAACCCTAATCCTAAAACACGGTGGATCGCTGAGGTCAGCGGTATAAACCATGCTGAACAGGAGGACGATTTGCCGGTCTCCAGACACCTCGGTCACACCAGCGTCTTCTGGGGAGTATTCAGATGCTTTTTTGCAGCGGACGTGACTTCCCGTCCCTGCGGGGTGCGCTTGACAAAACCGATCTGGATCAGGTACGGTTCATACACATCCTCGATCGTCCGCACCTCTTCGCCAACCGAGATGGCAATCGTCTTCACCCCAACCGGACCACCGTCAAAGTCGTTGGCTATTACTGACAGGATTCGACGGTCCAGTTCGTCAAGACCGAGCTTGTCGATCTGCAGCATCGCAAGGGCATGTCCCGGCGATTTCCCGCGTTATCGTGCCATCCCCTTTGACCGTTGCATAATCCCGCACCCGCCGCAGCAACCGGTTGACAATCCGTGGCGTGCCCCGGCTCCGTTTTGCGATCTCTTCTGCGCCATCCGGAGTGATGGGGATCTTCAGGATCGCGGCACTCCGTTTTGCGATCCGGACCAGTTCCGCAGGAGCATACAGGTCGAGCCGGGAGACAATCCCGAAACGGTCCCGGAATGGTGCACCCAAAAGCCCCTGTTTGGTGGTTGCCCCAATAAGGGTAAAGTGTTCGAGGTTCAGTTTGATCGAGCGTGCACTCGGTCCTTCGCCGATCATCACATCGATGAAAAAATCCTCCATCGCAGGATACAACACCTCCTCAACTATCGGATTGATCCGGTGGATCTCATCGATGAACAGGATATCCCCCCGCTTGAGCGGGGTGAGGAGAGCGGCTATATCCCCGGGTTTCTCCAGCACCGGGCCGGTCGTGGACCGGATCTCCGCACCCATCTCACGGGCGATGATGTGGGCGAGCGTGGTCTTACCTAGACCCGGGCGGTCCTGAAAAGAGGATATGGTCGAGAGGTTCACCGCGTTTCTGTGCAGCTTCAATGGCAATCTTCAGGCTCTCTTTGACCTGCACCTGCCCGACAAACTCTTCCAGCCGGTCCGGCCGGATGGTGAGATCATCGCATTCCTCAGGGAGGGGGACAGGTGAGATGATCCGCTCTGTCATGTACTTAACGCTCCTTTAATGTAACCAGGGCCGCTTTGATAAGTCCCTGCACGGAAGGATTGGACAAAGTACGAGCGGCCGTATTAACCGCATCCCGGGATTCATTCTCTGAAAAACCAAGCGATACAAGGGCGCTGACCGCGTCATGGACCACCATGCCACCCTTTCCGGTCTCCCCATGTGGCATCGTCTCGCTGATCTTCTTCATCTTGTCCCTGAGCTCCAAGATCAGCCGTTTTGCACTTTTCGTTCCAATCCCGGAGATCCGGGTCAATGCCTTTTCATCTTCGTTTAAGATCGCAATGGCAAACTCTTCAATCCCGATCTGGGACAAGAGGTTCATCGCGATCTGCGGACCAATACCGGTTACGCCAATCAGGATCCGGAACATCTCCAGTTCGCTCTGGTGCAGGAACCCGTACAGGGTTATCGCATCCTCGCGGACTGCCATGTGAGTATAGAGTTTCACCGCCGAAGGCGTATTTGCCAGCTGCTGGAGGGCCGGCTGGGTGACCTGCACCTGGTACCCGACGCCATGCACATCGATGACCACCCAACGGTCGCCCGTAAGGACCGGTTCACCGGAAAGAAGTGCAATCATTGTACTATCTCATGATATGGATATGACATAAGGCAATCGAAAGGGCATCGGCCGCATCATCAGGCCGGGGTATCTCCGGCAGATGGAGCAGCCTCATGATCATTTCCTGCATCTGACGTTTGTCCGCACATCCTGACCCGGTGATCGCCTGCTTCACCTGGTTCGGCGTATATTCTGTGATCGGTATCTTCTGTTGTTCCGCAAGGAGCATAATTACCCCACGGGCTTCGCTGACACTCATCGCGGATGTGATATTTTTGGAAAAGAACAGTTTTTCTACCGCGACATGATCCGGCGCGTATTTCTCAAAGAGAGCGGAAACCTCAGAATAAATCTGCAACAGCCGCTCTGAGGTACGCTGATCCCTACCAGAGGTTTCGATACAGCCGTAACAGACCGGTTCGGGTTTACGGTTATTGACCGCGATCACCCCATATCCCACGCGTGCGAGCCCGGGGTCTATCCCAATAACGATCATTTCGCAGGTGCTCCTGATCAGGTATATGGCGCTCCTGTTTTATACAGCACTTGGTGTGCGGGGTGAAGGTGTCCAACGATATCGGGACTTGTGAGAACAAGGCCTGATTTACCCAAATCCTCATTTTTACGTCAATTTGTTCAGTTCACATTCGTGTATGAGAGGATCGGCCTGAAAAAATGAGGGGGGTGGTAAAAAACATTACTGGAACGCAAGCATCAGCGCGAGCATCAATCCCGTGACAATTGTCAGAGCAATGGCGACCGGGGCCACCTTCCTTATGACATCACCCTCAATGCCAAGCTTATCGATAACAGCAGCGGCATTAACGATCTTTGCCACTGCAATACCGGATGCGACACCCCCGGCAACCGCGTGAGCAGCATAGACCTGCAGGAAGTCGAGACTGAGGACATCAGTAGAAGTTTTCAGAATACCGTAAAACATCACATTTGAAGAAGCCTCGCTGCCGGAGATGAATGCTCCCAGAAGACCCAGAGTCGGGCTGACAACCGGGAAAGTGACACCAAAGAAGAGGGCAAGTGAAAGACCGATCACCGCATTCATGTTGTGGGCGCCGGCTCCTTCGGCAAACATCAGGGTGTTGTTGATTACCGACTGGCCTGACCAGTCCATAACATAGGCAATGGCAAAGAAGACCATAGCCGCGAGCGTCGGGCTCCATGCACGGTTCAGCCAGAGCCTGAAAATGGTCTGCGCCTCATCCCGTGTCCTGATCAGCAGAGGTGCAGACAGGATGGTACTGATGAGCACCCAGAAATAAGCCTGGTTGAGGAGTTTCAGGTCAACAAACTTGTTTGCAACCACGTGGATTTTCTGTGTGCTGCCGAGGACATTATACAGCCCGGCCTGTATGAGCGGAATGCTTATGACAATGGCGAAGATGACAAGCAGGAGCCAGGGGAATGCCGCTTTCCAAAGCGGCATGTTTTGATCGGGGACTCCTTTGGGGAGATCTTCAGGAATTGCCGGACATGCGGGGGGAACCCTTCTCCGGCAGGCTCGAAGAAGGAAGAGCACAACAATAGTGACAAGCCCGGAAAAAACACCCACGAGACCGATAGCCGATGCCGGAAGGAGGTTAACAAACAGAATGGCTGATATCCCGAGTGATAAACCAGCGGCAACGGCCGTTGTAAATCCTTTTTTAATCCCATCGAATCCATCGGCCACCCAGAGCATACCAAGGGCGATTCCGGTTGACATAACCGGAAGGAAGAGAGCAATGTTGATGCCGAGGGCCTTGGCATCGAGATTGAAAACCGCGGCCGGTAGCGTGATAGGGACTGCAAGGAGCGAGAATGAAGTAAGGGGATCATAGCCGAGGCAGGGAAGGGCGACTGCAGCAATAGGCGAGAAACCGAGCGCCAGCATGATGGGCGGAAGCATAGTGACCGGTGTCGCACCGATTGAAACAAGGAAAGAACCGAATCCCACGTTCAGGATCATGATCTGCTCGTAGCGTTCAGCCGCAATTGACCGGATATAAGCGGTGATTCGGGTGATGGCACCTGTCACATCCATCATTGTTACCTGCAGGATGGTCAGAAGCACCATCAGTGATATACCAAATGAGGAGAGCACACCGTTCCATGAAGCATACAGAGCGACTTCAGGTGATGTCTGGAAGAAGAGGATCGCAAAAACGACAGTCAGCAACCATCCGGCGATCCCCATGAGCGTCCCGGACTGCCGCAGAAAGACAAGTCCGGTAAATATGACAAGAATCGGCAGGATTGCTAGAAAAAACTGGAATGAAAGATCCATTTTGTAATACCTTCCATGGTACAGGCAGAAACGTCAGTCATGGTATTGGATAACCATATCGGTTTGAAGCGGGACATGACGGAGGGGTCAGATAATAGTTTTCACGAAATAACAGGAAATGATGAATCTCTCTGCAACGGTAATCTTCCCATTATTTTTCGAATAGTTAATGAAAGTAAACGAGTTAAAACGGTTCTGCCACGGACACCGATAATTCTGTAATCACAAATTTCGAAGTAATGTGATCGTCTATTCAGAATCCGGCATTCTTTAATAAGTGTATAATAAGCCTGTTACACTTCGGTTATCTATCTCTTAAGGATCCCAACACAACTTTTTTTTCGTTAAGGTAAATTAAGATGTGTAAATAATCCGATATTGGCCTCAATTTTATAAATCGGGCGATTTAAAGTGCAATTTCGGCGATTTTATTTCGAAACCTTTTAATCAAGATCTCACCAAATTTACACTAACCACAAAGAGTTTAACTCGATGTGCGTGGCATTGCATTTTGAATACTCTCGTGCATTCGCACGCAGGGAGGAGGCTAAATGGAACATATTGTATTTGGCATTGGAATTACTGCATTGGCAGGAGCTCTTGCCACTGTAGCCGGTTCTGCGGAAGATACTGAATCCAACATCGGATCACAAGGTGACCCGAACTCACAGGTTCAGCTCGCACCGCAGATGGGATTCCTGCACCGCATCTTCAACAAGGCGGTCGCTGGTGAACCCCCGGCATACGGTCTCTGGTGTGCACTCGGTGCAGGCCTGGCATGGGCTTTTATGGCAATGCAAGTTAACGCGATCCTTGCGATCGTCCTCGGCTGTGTTCTCGCAGTCTTTGTACAGGGCGTCTACGCAACCACCGCGTACCTTGGCAGAACAGCAAGTCTCGCCAAGTTCGGTCAGCCCGTTTATGTGGATATAATTAAGTCCATGACAACGGTCACCATGGCACATGCGTTCATCGCAATTTTCTGTACAGTTGCACTCTGTCAGTTGATCAATGGCGCGCTGGGACACCCGTTCCCGCTGCCGCTGCTCGCACTGATCTGGGGTATTGCACTCGGTGCAGCAGGATCTGCGACGGGCAACCCGTACTATGGTAAGGAACGTCAGTACCAGAACCAGAAGTTCGGCGCAGGTGTGCCGATATCTGCATCAGGTAACATCGTCCGCTACGCCGAAGCAGGTGAGCGGAACTCGATTGACAACGGATTTTTCACCCATAAGATTGGAGGTTCAGCGTCTGGTATCTGTTTTGGTCTGATTGTTTTCATTGAACTCTGGCGTACCATTCTCTTCGAGAGAATCTACGCAGGCTGGGGTGCAATCGCAGTCGGTGTCCTCATCATCCTCATCTTCACGGTCATTGACCGGTATATCGAGGTATGGGCACGCAAGAACTACGGACCCTACACTGCACCAAAGGAGGCAGAAGCATGAGCGCAGTTGCAGCAAAACCAACAGCTGGCGGCGCAATGAACCCAACTGCAATGGCAGTAGGTGTCGTCCTCTTAATCATTATTCTCGGAGCCACCTGGTATATCTCACCGAACCTAGGTCTGATGGCCCTCATCGGCATCATCGTAGGCGGTGTTCTGATTGGATTCGGTACTCACTTCGTACCAGTCGGTGGAGCTCCCGCAGCAATGGGACAGGCACCGGGTATCGCGACGGGTGTCGCTATGCTTGCAGCTGGTGCAGGTCTCGCCGGACTCTTCGGAGGGGCATGGGCAGCAGAACTGGGTATGGTCGTTGCAGTCGTCACCGGAGGTATTGGTGGCGGTCTGATGATGGCAATCACCTGTATGATGGTGAACTTTGTCTACGTCTTTGGCATGGGTATCCCGGCCGCGTCAGGTAAAGTCTTACATGACCCCATCACCGGCGATTCCCAGGCGGAATACAAATCCCAGGGTACTGAAGGTCACGGCCTTCCGTTCGTTTCCTTCGTAGGAGGCGTAATCGGTGGTATCCTTGGCGGTGCAGGCGGTACACTCATCTATCTGGAACTTCTCAGCCTCTACGAGGCAACGTTCCCGACCCTGATGGGCGCAACCGCAGGCACAGATTATGCCCGTAGCGGTATCGGTTGCCGGTATGTTCGCAGTCGCATTATTCCTCGTGAATGCAGTGTTGACCGCATACAACATCACCGGAACGATCGAAGGACCCCATGACCCGAAGTTCAAGCGCTGGCCACGAGCCATCGTTGCATCCGCTGTCGCTTCGGCACTCTGCGGGTTTGTAGCGATCCTGATCGTAGTACCAATGTGAGGTGTGAAAATGTCAGTAAAAGTTGAAGTAATAGAAGGCGGCGTCCCGCACAATACTATCATGATCGCGGGACTCGTCAGCACACTCGTGTGCATTTACCTGACGTACCTCAATGCGTTCACCAACACCGAGATGTTCTCATTCTTCGGAGGACTTGCAGTAGTTGCTGCACTGATCTGGGGCAGCCACACCATCAAGGTGCTGTGCAGTTACGGTATCGGTACCGGTGTTCCATCCGCAGGTATGATCGCATTCGGTTCAGGTGTAATCGCGATGCTGCTCGCAACCAAGATTTGGTCTTGCAGCACCGATTGTTGCACTCGTACTTGCAGCAGTCATCGGACTCATCCTCGGGTACGTTTCAAACAATATCCTGAACATGAAAATCCCGGCAATGGTCCAGGCACTCACTGAAATGGCAGTTGTTGGTGCACTTACCGTTATGGGATTTGCCGCAATGATTACCGGAGGATTTTCCTTTACCGGCCTGACCACGTCAACGGCCTCGTTCATGGGAATGCCCATCACCAGTCTATGCAAACTCCTTCCTTGGAGGCGGACTTATTGCCGTCGCATTCCTGCTTGGCGCAATTGCAATCCAGCACCCGTTCAACGCGTGCCTTGGACCCGGCTGGAAACAGGACAGGATGCTCATGCTCACCGCAGAATGCGGGTTTTTGAGCATGATTGTCGCAGCCGTGATGTCGTTTGCATTAATTAGCGCTGGATCAGCATCTAATCTCGTTAATCATCGCAATCATCGGCTGGTTCTATACCTATTCCCAGTACTTTGAGATGTCAAAACGCGACGCAGCAGCTTGGCTTGATTCAAAGCCGATTCCTGATACGGAGGGACACTAAATGGCATACATTCAGGTGCTTCCGGAATTCGGGCTCGTTGCTGATCCGTTCATCGGTATTGTGACCTCAGCCGGCGAATCGCTCTCTCCCGTTCTGGAGAAGGTTTCTGTGCTTGAAGCAACAGCTGATGACCTCGTCAACATGCTTGCAGGCGAAGGCAATATGCTTGCATCCTTCCCCAACAGGGAGAAAGGACTTGCAATTGGTGGCAGTATCACATCATTCTGGTACGGACTTGCGGTTGGACTATTCATTGCAGGAATCATTGCATTCCAGTTGATCAAGGTGAGCTGATATGGCAGACAAGAAATCACCAGCAAGTGGATGGCCACTCGTCAAGGGAGACTACCATTCAGGTGACGCAAACAGCCCAGTCGCTGTTGTCACCATGGGTTCACACCTCGATGAACAAGGTGTCTGCGATGCAGGCGCGGCTCTCTGCGGTTCCTGTAAGACTGAAAACCTCGGTCTCGAAAAAGTTATCGCCAACGTCATTTCCAACCCCAACATCAGGTTTATCCTGTTCTGCGGGTACTGAAGTGAAAGGACACCTGTCAGGTCAGACACTCGGCGCACTCCACAAAGGTGGAGTTAAAGAAGGCAGAGTCGTCGGCGCTGAAGGGGCTATTCCATTCATCGAGAACCTCAACGATGCAGCTATCAAGCGCTTCCAGGAACAGACGGAAATCGTCAACATCATGGAAAGCGAGGATCTCGAACGCGATCAAGGCTAAAATCAACGAACTCAAGGCCCGGGACCCGGGTGCGTTCGCTGCAGACGCCATTGTCGTAGAGGTCAAGGAAGCTGCCGGTGCAGAAGAAGCAACCGGTGAGGCACAGCCGATCTCCGGTGAGATGGCAATCATCACAGCCCGCATGAAAATCATCGAAAAGATGGTGACGGACATCGGGTACCGGGATAAGTTTGCCGCCGGGGTCTATGCAGGTAAGATCGAAGGCCTGATGATCGGTCTGATCGTCTCGTTCGCCCTGGTCGGATTCCTGATGATGGGGTGAAAGAGATGGCAGAAGAAGCAAAATCTACAGGACCTGTCAGGATGGTTGCGATCGAGAATATGGTGGAAAACATCCGCTATAAGTCTCAGATCCTCGTAAGGACCAACAAGATTGACTCGGCAGTTACCGCGACCGGTCTGGTCGGATTTGTTGCAGGATTACTCCTTGCAATGATCCTGATCATAGTACCGGCATTACTGGTGGGATGAGGTGAACAAGATGGCAGACAAGAAATCACCAGCAAGTGGATGGCCACTCGTCAAGGGAGACTACCATTCAGGTGACGCAAACAGCCCAGTCGCTGTTGTCACCATGGGTTCACACCTCGATGAACAGGGCGTCTGCGATGCAGGCGCGGCTCTCTGCGGTTCCTGCAAGACCGAAAATCTCGGTCTTGAGAAGGTTATCGCCAACGTCATTGCCAACCCCAACATCAGGTTCATCCTGTTCTGCGGTACCGAAGTGAAAGGACACCTCTCAGGTCAGACCCTCGTCGCACTCCACAAGGGCGGAATCAAGGAAGGCAGGGTCGTCGGCGCTGAAGGTGCTATTCCTTTCATCGAGAACCTCAACGATGCAGCTATCAAGCGCTTCCAGGAACAGATTGAAATCGTCAACATCATGGAAAGCGAAGACTTCAACGCTATCAAGGCGAAAATCAACGAACTCAAGGCCCGGGACCCGGGTGCGTTCGCTGCCGACGCCATTGTCGTTGAAGTCAAGGAAGCTGCCGGTGGGCAGGAAGTTGGCGCTGCAAGTGCAAACCCGCAGTTCCTCGAAATCGAGAAGAGACTCGACAAGATCGAGAAGAAGATCGAGTTCGTGGATGCAGAGGTTGCGCAGCGTGTTGGAAGAAAGATCGGACGGGATATCGGTATACTGTACGGCCTGATGGCAGGCGTTATCGTATTTATTATGCTGCTGTTCCTGTTCCAGAAATTAATGACAATGGTATAACGGAGGTGTAAACGAATATGTTCAGATTCGAAAAAGAACAGAGTGTCTGGGACTTCAACGGCACCAAGATTGGTGGACAGCCCGGCGAGTACCCAACCGTATTGGGTGCCTCAATCTTCTACAACAAGCACGAGTGCGTGCTTGATGACCACAAGGGAACAATCGACAAGGCAAAGGCAGAAGCCCTCTGGAACCGCTGTCAGGTCCTGTCGGACCTGACCGGTGTTCCGCACTTCATCCAGATCATCGCGGAATACGGAGAAGCATTCGAGAGCTACTTCAACTGGTTCGACAGCAATCGACAACAAGACCGCGTTCCTGATGGACTCATCGGTACCAACAGCACTTGCCCATGCATGCAAGTATGTGACCGAAGTCGGTCTTGCAAACCGTGCGATCTACAACTCGATCAACGGTTCAATCCTGCCAGAGAGCATCGAAGCACTCAAGAACAGTGACGTCGATGCAGCCATTGTCCTCGCATTCAACCCCGCTGACCCATCCGTTGCCGGCAGGGAGAAGGTGCTTACATCAGGTGGCGTTGCAGGACAGACCAAGGGTATGCTCGATATCGCAGAGTACTGCGGTATCAAGCGCCCGATTCTCGACACTGCAGCAACCCCCCTCGGTCTCGGCAGCGGCGGCTCATACCGTGAGATCCTTGCATGCAAGGCAATCCACGGTTACCCAACCGGTGGTGCATACCACAACATGACCGTCTCCTGGACCTGGCTCAAGCGCTGGAAGGGAACAAGCAAGACCCCCTCAGTACTCGCAGCAGGATACGAAGGTAAGGATGTCCTCCTCAAGCAGATGTCCCACCACTACCTCGGCGGTATTGAAGGCATAAAGCAGGCAGCATGGTCAGCCCCCGATATCGGCTGCAACATGATTGCAAGCACCCTCGGTGCAGACCTTATCATGTACGGTCCGATCGAGAATGTCGAAGCAATGATCACGGCACAGGCATACACGGACATCACCGTCCTTGAAGCAACCCGTCAGCTCGGCATCGAGTGCAAATCAGATAGCCACCCCATCTTTAAACTCATTTAATTTTTTTTTGAATGAAGAACTGCACCATGAGCAGTTCATATTTGCAAGGAATTCGCCAGATTTCTCCGAACATCTGTAACTCTTCAGCGAAGCCAAACACTATTTTAAAAAGAATTTATCAGGTTTCTTCGACATCCGTAGAATTTACAGGTGCGGTCTAGGTTAGAAAAAAATTGAACTTGACAGCACTCACATACCGTCAATAAAGAACGTTCATTATTAAAAGAGAGTATAGTGTTCCCTGCCAGCACCTGCACTCATATTTTCTTAGGCTGGGTATGATCCATATCCGCCACTGCTGAACCACGGGGAAAATTCACGATCTTTATCGCATCATCCGCCTCTTTCGAGCGCCCGAGATTCCGGAGGGCAATGGCCTTGTTGTACCAGATAAAAGAGTTGATCGGGTTGTGGTCGATTGCCCGGTTAAAAAGTGTGAGCGCATCGTCATTCTTCCCCAGTTCCCGCAGGGCAATCGCTTTGGCGGTCATTGCACGGATATTATTCGGGCTCCATACGAGGATCTGGTCAAAGAGGGAGATTGCGTCCTCATACCGTCCCAGTTCATTGAGGCAGTATCCCTTATTTGCAAGGGCTAAGGTTAACTCCGGATCGATTGCCAATGCCGCATCAAAACAGATAACCGCGTCTACGTACCTGTGGATCTTCCTCAGGGTGTATCCCTTCTCGAACCAGACCGTGATGAGTTTGTTGTTAATAGCAAGGGCCTTGTCGTAACAGGCGATTGCATCCTCATGTCTGCCGAGATAATAGAAGGCCTTACCCATATTTTCAAGAGCAGAGGTATTGTTTCCTTCGATTTCCATAACACGGTCATACAGGGAGATCGCATCATCATAGCGCCCCACCTTCATCTGGTGATGCGCCTTCTCCAGCAACGCAGGTACGTCCATACCACTCATATTACCATGCACACCGTTAAGGATAATACCTTGCAGTAAAAAAGAGGGGTTTTACTTCATTTTCAGGATAAGAGCAAACGCACCCAGCAACACAGCAAAGAGCGTGAGTGCGGGAGGAAGGAATGCTTTTTTCGTTGGCATGGGAGTGGAAAGTTCTGTGGTTGACAACGTTGTTGGCAGCGTAGGAGTCGATATCGGTAAAGTTATGGCGAGTGTCGGTACCTGGACCGACGCGTGCATTTCAGGGTTGAGTGTATAACCAGTTCCGCTGCTGACCGGGACCCGGGACGTTGTGGAATCCTTCAGGAAAACTTCAAGGGTCTTGTAGGAACTCGATCCACCGAGGTGGGACTTATCCACCGGCTCATTCGTTACATAGACCAGGTACGTCCCGGCATTGAGCTCATTCTCAATACGGGCCGTATTCCATCGGAAGGACCACTCCTGGTTGTCATCCAGATCGACCCGGGTGAATTTTCCCTGATCAGCCCTCTGGCTCACATCAGTAAGGGTGACGCCGTCCTCCGGCAGGCCAGGTCCGGTCATGAAAAGGTAGACACTCTCTCCAGTATAGGAGACACCATGGAGGTTCAGGGTATCTCCCAGTTCTGCCTCGATATTTATATCCGCAGCAGCAGCAGCAGGGTGGATCATTATCGCTGTCAGGAAGCAGACAATGAGGAAATATGGATAAAGGCAAACACCGGGACTTCGAATAAGAGGGGTCAATTCAATCACTAAATAGGAAATAAACTGCCGGTGAGTTTATAGATTTGTACATAGATTTTCGGCATTGTTTCCCCGGGAACTTGACAACGAAACAGGACCTGAAGTGAAATCCCTGCCTGCGAAGAGAGAGTCATCAAGAGGTTACGGCTCATCAATCACAACAAGAGAATTTTTTGACCAATTATTTTCATGTATCTGTCAAAGCATATGACCGTTTATAAATCCGTGGGATCAAATTGTAGAAGAGAATAATGGTGATGATTGACTCTGCGGATACGCGAAACGTGTTGATGGAAAAGAACCGCATGGAATCCCTGACTGACGGGATCTTTGCGTTTGCCATGACCCTGCTTGTCCTGAACATGATCCTCCCGAGTGATGCGGCTATAACGCAGACTTCCACTGCTGCACTGCTCTCACTGCTCCCTGCATTTTACCATTATATTATCGCATTTTTTGTGCTTGCCGCATTCTGGATGGGGCATCATGGACAGTTCAGCAATATCCATCATATTGATAAAAATTTTCTGTTCCTGAATGCGATTGGTCTTTTTTTTGTCACCCTTGTCCCGTTTTCTACCAGTTTTATCGGCGATTACTCCAATGATATACTCGCTACCTGTGTCTTTGAGTTGAATCTCCTGATTCTGGGTCTTATCTTCACCTTCCAGTGGTATTATGCAAGCCACAACCACCGGCTCATTTCCCCGGAATGTTCTCATAACGACATACGACACCGGATGTTCAGAGGGCTAATCATACCGGCCATTTCTCTTGTGGCGATCCTCGTCGCCCTGATGGGTTTTGAAAGCAGCACCATATTGTATATGGCATCACCTCTTGTCACGCATTTCATGGAGCGATATGCACAAAAATAGCGGGATTCAGGCTCACTATGATCCCAAAAAAACACAGGGGATCTCAATATCTTCGGTAAACCCGAAATATAACCAACACCGATTTTGAGAGAAATTCCATATCAAAAACGTTCACTTCAACCTTCGTTGCAGATGAAGGGAATAACTGCAGAATTAACCGGAATGAAAAAAGGTATAGTGAATGTTTTTTCAGATATCAGACCTGCAGAGGTTCAAAACCCTGTTTGAACACTTTGCCGAACTGCATGCGAATCTTGGGATCCTGCGCACATACAGGGCAGACGTAATCGTCCGGTAAATCCTCAAATTTCGTTCCCGGTTTGATCCCACGGTGAGGTTCCCCGCGTTTTTCATCATATACGTAAGAACACATGGAACAGAGATATCGAGTCGGGCGCCACACCTCAAATCCCCATTTGCCGATCTTTCCTTTTCCCTGGTACCCACAGACCGGACAGACATAATCATCGGGGAGATCGTTAAAAGCAGTTCCTGCAGGAATACCGTTGTGGGGTTCACCACGGAGCGGCGAGTAAATATACCCGCAGATTCTGCATTTGTATCGCACAGGTTCTTCAAAGGATTTTTTTGTCCCTGTTTTTGCTACACTTTTCTTTACTGTTTTCTTTGGCAGTGCCTTTGCCGTAGATTTAACCGGAGTTTTCTTGTTAACCGCAACAGTGACTTTTTTTCCCGCAGGTTTACTCGCCTCAGCAGGCTTTTTCTTTGCCACAGGTGGTGATTTAGCATTTGCTGCAACCGGTTTTTTTACATTCTTTGCACTACTCTTTTTTGTTGCTGTCACTGTTTTTGCCATAAAAATTCACCATAGCGGCTTTTTTACCCCAATGATTATACTGCCGGGTCGTGTCGCCGTATGTGAACATGGA
Organism: uncultured Methanomicrobiales archaeon; assembly: GCA_963732285.1. GTDB lineage: Archaea > Halobacteriota > Methanomicrobia > Methanomicrobiales > Methanospirillaceae > Methanoregula. The sequence goes on from CAVSYT010000005.1 coordinate 150,878, forward strand.
AATTTATGACTATTATATATTGTGGATAATGTATCCGTAAACAGGATTGCGGGAGATGATTCCTTTTTAAACATGACAGGTCGTGCCATATTACCACACGATGCTTTAATAGAAAATACTCCTACACTGACAAAAGATAGTCGGATTGGCATACGTTATTGAGCAGGCGCACTCAAACTTGCCATTATGAGGGACCCGTGTTATGGATGCAGATGGTAATACAGGAATTGCATGATGGAATCTGGCACCTACAAGCGTTCACTGGGATTGACTGAACTTGTCAGTCTCGGCGTTGGCGGGACAGTCGGTTCCGGAATTTTTGTTGTGCCCGGTGTCGCTGCAAAGATGGCCGGGCCCGCATCTTTACTGGCATGGGTCATCGTTGCTCTGTCTGCATCCTGTGTCCTGCTCTCGCTCGCATATGTCTCTTACCGATTCACACGTTCACAGAGTTTTTTTTCATTATTCTCTTCGGTATTTGGGAAACGGGTGGCTCTGTACTGATCGGTTTGTACCTTATGTCATCGATTTTCGGTGTCGCGACGATTGCAGCAGGTATCGGACAGTACATCACGTATTTTGGCCTGTCCTCTGTCCTGGTCATCGAGATTGTTATTATCGCACTCTTCTGCTGGCTCAATATTACCGGCATCTCACTATCAGGAATGGCAGAAAACATTCTTACCACTTTAAAAATTATACCGCTAATACTCATTGCGCTCCTTTTAATCCCATTTATAAAATTCGATAATTTCATTCCGCGGGAGCCGGTTACTTCTGCAGGGCTGCTCGCCGCAGTAATTATTGTCTACTGGCCATTCACCGGTTTTGAAATCAGTGCAATTCCTGTTGAAGAGACGGAGAATCCACAACAGATACGAAGAGCCCTGATTCTTGTGCTGGTAATCGTGGTTTCATTATACCTGGTGCTGAACGTGGCCCTCATCGGCAGTGTGGGATCAGCAGCGCTTGCCGCATCTCCTGCTCCGATTGCAACTGCATCGGGGTTGATTTTTACCCATTCTGATACCATAGTGGCATGTATCGGAATTGTAGCCATGCTCTCGGCGTTGAACGCCTATATCATCGCTACCTCACGGGTGCTCCAGTCTGCAGCAGTCCAGGTATCCTTTCCGAAAGTTCAGGATCTCACACGCCAGGGAACACCTGCATATGCACTGATTCTCGGTTCCGGGATGAGCGCAGGCCTGTTGCTTTTTTCCAATCATTTCGAAGAACTCGCAACAATATCCGTGATCACCACACTTATCCCGTATGTTTTTTTCTGTTTTGCTGCGTGGATACTGGTCACGGACGTAAAATCCCGCATAATTTCAGCGATGGGTGCCGCCTCAACAGCTTTTATCCTGATTGCCTATTTTGTTATATAGGAACTAAAACGGAAACATCGTTGAGTGCCACGCCGCTTTATCCGTAATTAAAGCACATATTTTTGAAATACCATGCAGGACCTTATTTCAGGAATTATCTTTTCCTTTGCCGCTCTGTTCATCATCCTCGATCCCCTTCTTTCAGTACCGATCTTTGCTGCCATGACCAAGGGTCAGACACCAACAGAGATTCACAAACAGGCCTTCATTGCAGTCGCTGTAGCCGGTGGACTGATGTACCTGTTCCTGATTTTCAATAAAATGATCTTTGATATCCTTGGCCTCAACATACCCAGTTTCCAGATTGCCGGGGGCATTCTCCTGTTCATTCTCGGTATCCAGGAGGCGCTGGGTGTTGAGATAGGCCACACCAAAGATCATTCCAAGACCGCAGCAGGAGTGGTTATCGGAACGCCACTCCTGTGCGGACCCGGTACTATCACTACGGTGATGTTGCTTTCAAGAGATTATGGCCTCCTTATTTCCTTCATTGCAATCACACTCGCATTACTTGCAACGTGGCTGGTCCTCTATTATTCAGAATTCATACAGCGTATCCTTGGCGATGTGATAACAGATATTATGGGAAAAGTGCTGGGTATGTTTGTTGCTGCCATAGCCGTGAAGATTATTGTTTCAGGTGTTATGGCGCTGGTTGTTGTTACCTGATCTCAGAAAAAAACTGAAAATCCAAAAACAGCCATCTTTTTTCCGAAGTTATCAGTGCAGATAGCTTGCTGTGCATGAATTCATTTAATGGCAGAGAAAATCAGGAATCGCGTTTTAAGGAATATACTTCTACCATATGATCCGGGTGATACCGCATCTTTGATTCCCTGAGACCGGCAACGCCAAGATCACTTTCCCGGTTGATATACGTGAAATCTTTTTTGAGTATATCTGCAGTTTCAGCGTTAATTTCTTTGTAGATACCTTCACAATCGGGTAAACCTTTCTCGAAATGGACGAGTGCAGTATCGCTGTTAAGCCGTTCGAAAAGCGACATCGCCCCGATCTCATTCTGAACCCGGATAACCAGACCGGATAGATTTAACTCTCCAAAATGATCAATGGCAAAAAACGTTGCATCCTTCTCATGGGCAAGTACCGGATCTCCTTCACACCCTTTCCATTCACACCACTGGATCAGGAACCGTTTTACTTCCTCACGGTTTTCCGGGGTAATCGGTTCAACAGAATACGCGCAGTTTTTCCGGAATTTATTGACATGGTGGCGGATAGTGAGGTACTGTTTTCCCGGGAGTTCAGCAAGATCAGATGCACGATACACATACTCAAAATGGTTCCTGTCAGGTACAAGGTTCAATCCGGCACAGGTATCCCGCATCCACATGACCGTATCAGGATCGATCAGCACCACCGGTTCAGCATCACTGACATCCGATGCCAGCCGAATCAGAGAGCGGAGGAGCGCCGGAACGCGGGGACCAATCGGGGGACGGAACCGGGTTATACCATCAATCGTACTGGCAAGAATGAGATTTTTCTGCACAAAGGCATACTGGTAATGCGCGTAATGGTTCCAGCAGACCATGTTGGTGAACGTATTATCACTGTGTGTCTGGGGATAATGTGCATAGTGCTGCTGGAAAAATGCCTGGTTATCTAAGGTAACCGGTTGGAAATCATCCTGCGTTAGTTTCATTTGTCACCCCGGAAGATCATAGGGATATGGCCCTCCATCGGTTTAAAACCGAGGGGCTGATAAAAAATTTCAGTATCCGGTTCCGCGATCAGCGCTATCCATGTCACACCTGACCGTACACATTGATCGACAAGAACCGATACCATCTTCCTGCCAATGCCGCTTTTCCTGTAATCCGGATGAACCACGAGATCCTGGATATATCCATCCGAAACACCATCAGAGATGACACGTCCCATACCAACAGCTTTACCGGTTTTCGTGTCTACGGCAACAGCAAAAGAAAAACTCCCCCGGATAAGAGAGCCGAGAGCAGCGGGATCATATTCTTCTTTCCACCAGCCCCCAGCCCGGTACAAGTCAGCGATCTCATCGTTGTCCCACGAACGGACCAGCTGAACTACGATCTCGTCTCCCACAGCTATCATACCCATTGCAACACGTAAAAGATTTCCCCGCATCCCGCAGTTTCAGGAGGAAAATAAAAACGGACTGAAAATAAGTTTCGTGACTGAACACTAAAACTATGCTGATTATTCGCGTTTTATCTGGGTGATCGCGGTATCAACAATTGCACCAAGCGCTTCAACACCCCAGTGTGCGGAGTTAAGAGTCAGGTGATATATTGAAAGATCGTTGATGTCAATGGAATAGTACGACCGGTATCGTAACGCTTCACACTGTTCGCGCTCAAGAGTGAGATCTCCGGCGGTTTTCTCATCAGCCACATGGTCACGGAATACGATCCGCTTTACCCGGCAACCTATGGGCGCGTGCACCCATATTTTAAGATCAGCATTTTCAATCATCCAGCCGGAAAGCCTGCCTTCAACAATAATATTGTCCTGCCGCTCTGCAATCTCTTTCTGTCGGGCATCAATCATCTTATCAAAGGACGAATCCTCTTCAGCAAGTCGCCCGAACTCGGCAAGCTCCATGTTATGTTCTTTTGCAAGCTGCCGGAATACTTCACCAGCTGATATTAAAGGAAAACCGTGGCGTTCTGAAAGGTACCGTGAGAGAGAGGTTGTCCCACTGCCGGGCAACCCGCTCACGGTTATCCTCATCAGAGTCCCCCGATGTTCAGGGATTTTCGGATCACCTGACTCAAGGTGATAGAACAGATCATATACCAGAGCATCCAGGCGGGGATTATCCAGAAAGCGGCTTCATGTAAACCGATTGTACCCACGTAGGGCATCGTGATAGTGCTTTGGACTGTTTGGAGCCTGAAAAGCAGCCAGAAAAAGATCGGAACCGTAAGAACGAGAATATATGCCATCGGCTTGAACTGCTGCTGAGACATCTCGAGCTGTTCACGCATGACCCGATCTTTTTTCGCATCCATTTTCTTAATTTTCTTCTCATCCTGGGAGAGCTGGGCTTCGCGATACTCCGTCTGGAACTCTTTCATCCGTTCCTGAACATCAGTCATCCTCTCGTAGTCGATCGTATACTTCTGGATGATCGAAGAGTACAACCCGGTAAATGCAGAGAGTATCACAATTAGGATGTAGAACGGAATCGCTAACCCATCAACAATGGGAGAGAATGCGGCATCAATACCCTGTCCGACTCCCAACCGTAACCACTCGATGCTGTACGAGAACATCATCAGCATCATAAAAGCGAGGGCTATGTAAATACCGTATTTATCCCAGATTTTTGAAAAATCCATTTGTTCACCTGAGAACGTCTGCCAGTTCTGATGAGGAGCGCTCGAGTAAAAAATCCGCGTTTATAACGATTTTTACGGTGCAGCCCGTCATCATCGCATAGGCAGCAGCGATTGAACGGTTGAACTGCTGATGTTCTGCAATTGACCGTGATCCTTCTTTGTCCCGAACCCGGGTTTCATCTGTCAACCGGCGCATGAGAATCTGATCATCATCCGTTTCAACAAGTACGATAATGTCCGGCATAATCTCGCGGAGCACCCATTCGGGAAGTCCCGCAAGATAGCCTTTTGGCGTCTTGACCGATGCGTGCGTATCGATAAGCACATTTCCCGGTTACCTGCTGCAATTGCCTGAGCCGGCACGCTGCTGCAACCGTTTCTGAACTGTGCGATCGAGCGAACGCATCTGGTCCCGATCCTGGACAACATTATCGCTCTTTGCTACTTCAAACATGAAAGTGCCGAAATTAATGGACTGGTATTCGACACCTTCACTCTTGAGTTTGGTTAATGCCTCATTGATTACCGTCGTCTTGCCGACGCCCGGTACACCGGTTATGATGACCTTTCTTCCCTGCATCTGTGTCCCTTTCCTGAATCACTCTTTACCAAAGAATGTCCGCATGAACGGGTACATCTCCATGATCTGCTGGCTTGCTATCTCTTCATAGAGACGGTATGTGATACTTACCGTTAAGAGCAGACCTGTTCCGCTCACAGCACCAATGACACCAAAGAGGTTAGCTGACAACACTGAGCACCCCGATAAAGACACCACCGATTACCGTGACACGGGGGATATACCGGTCAAGATACTTTTCCAGTACCTGCGGATTCCTGCGGTCGCCGGGAATGGACATGCCTGATCGTTGGATCTGCCGGGCGACATCCTTGGAGTCGAGACCTGCGGTTTTAATCCAGAACAGTGCGAAGATCGCACCGCCGACCACCATGAAAGTAACATCTACCCCCAGACGTAATAGAACCTCCCACGGGGCATGCCCGAGATCAGTTATCCACCACATCCAGTCACTTGGGCCGTTAACCGGCGCAAGATAGTACATGATACCATTTACCGGTTGTGAACCGTCGAATTTTCCGAATATCGTGATTCCAACATTGGAGAGGAACATTCCCAGCATCTGGATATTTGCCTGCAATACCCGTACGAGGATCATCGGCAGAACACTGGCGTAAATGAGTTTTACCGGGAAACGCGCGCGTGCTCCACGTACCTGCGCGTGGGCAAGGGGAATTTCAATGCGCGTAGATTCAACGTACACAATGATGAGGAAGATGGTGATGGTAGTAACAAATGCGAGAATATCCTTCCCGAAAAATGTAAGATAATTTCCACCATCGATACCGATAGCAACAAGACGGGGGAAGAACCCGACTGGATACTGGTCCGCGACTGGAACCCAGTTGATGAACCCGTTGACAATTGCCTGTGATATACCGGCAATAATAAAGAGACCCACACCAGAACCGATACCCCATTTTGTTACGACTTCATCCATGAGGACGACAAGTACTCCACCGATACAGATCTGGATGAAGATCATGAACGAAACCGCAAACAGGTTGCCGCCAAAGAACTGCTGGGCGATCAACGGGTCAGGTTGCAGGAAACCACCCACAAGGTTAGGGGCAGCTTCGATGATGATCATGAAAATGATAAGGATCTTCTGAAGACCCATGTACATGACCTGACCGCGCATTTCACTTGTATCAATGTGGAGGATATCTGCACCTTTGAGCAGCTGGAGCACGATGGATGCGGTGACGATAGGTCCAATGCCGAGATGGACAATCGAACCACTTGCCCCGGCAAGAAGTGCACGCCATGCTGCAAAAAGATCCATAGACTGGGGTGCGATTCCAAAAAGCGGGATATTCGTCAGGGCAAAATACAGAATCAGTATTCCGAGCGTCCAGATCAGTTTATTCTTGAAATGAACGTGTCCTTCCGGGCTCTTGACTGCGGGCATCGCAGCGAGCAGGGGTTCCATTCGATCCAGCAGGTTTCCCATGGTTTCACCAAAAAAATATTGGGAGGCTCAGACGATCTGCGCCTTTCCACCCATCTTCTCTATCTTTGCCTTTGCCGATTCAGAGAATGCCTGCGCGGAAATAATGATCTTCTTGGTGACCTTGCCACTGCCGAGCACTTTTTCAATGCCCATGTCAGCAACATTGATCGCAACTGCATCTCCTTCCTGCTTGGCAACACCCTGCGCAATAAGCGAAGGTATGATCTGGTCGATTATCCCGACATCCATCGTAGTTACGAGAGTCTGGGGGTTGTGGAAGAAACCATCCTTACCAAAGACGGGGCCTCCCATTTCCTTATACCACTTGACAAAGTGGTGGGCATTGATACCGGCGCGTCCCCGGCCTCCACGGTTACCTGCACCACGACGGTTTTTATGAGTACCGCCGCCGCATGTCCGCGATCCGCGGTACTTTGAACGTTTATTTGTTGGCATCTTTGCTTCACCTCATCTTATAGAGGAGAGTATTGATCTCCTGACCATAATAGCCAAGCGCTCCACCCTGTGGGAATGTCCGTTTGGTGGTCTTATGTCCCTTGCGTGGCGGGTGAAGGCGGAGAACCGGTTTAAGTCCCGGAACATCACGAAGCTTCGTTTCACCGCTGGCAAGTGCCTGTGCAAACTCACTGATGCTGGCATACGTAGAGTTGGTTTTGAGATACTCTTCGGTAAGTGGTGCATCGCCGATGACTCTGCCACGGGTCTGCAGCAAGGTCTCAACAGTGGGTGCATCCACTTCACCAAATGCAACGTAATCCTTCACCTTGCGTATCATGCCCAGATTCTCCGGTGTGTCCGGAATAAGCACGCAGTGATTGATGTGGTGAAGGCGCAGCATCTTTAGGGTGTCTTTGATGTCGCGACGGGTGTTTACAACCCCGCGAACCTGAACGACCGCGTACATTTACTGTGACCCCCCGGTCCTGATCATGTTAGTTGCTTTGAGCGCGTTGAATGTCGCTTTTGCGAAATTGATTGTAGTGCGGGTCTGTCCGCGGGCAAATGTCCAGGTATCCTTGATACCGGCGAGTTCCAGCACTTTCTTGCTGATATCACCAGTTACAAGCCCGATACCCTGTGGTGCGGGCTTTAAGGTAACCTTAACACTACCGGCAGTTCCCTGCACCTGCATGGGGATGGAGTGGGTTACATTGCAACCACATTCCCAGCTGCCGCATCCACGACGGACTTTTACAAGGTTCATCTTTGCTTTGACAATTGCTTTCTTGATCGCATTGCCGACCTGAACATCCTTGCCCTGGCCAAATCCAATGTAACCGTTGCGGTTGCCAACGATGACAACTGCACGGAACTGGACACGGCGGCCTGAGTCGGTCATACGCTGCGTCATGGCAATATCAAGAACTTCATCCTCCAGATCCGGGAGGAACGCATCGACAATTTCGGGTTCCTTGATCGGTCTGCCGCTTTCGAGAATCTGATCAATACTCTTGATCTCTCCCGAGGCGACGAGCTTTCCCAGACCGGTGACCGGGTGCCACTCCTGTTTTTCATATGCCATTTAGACCAGCTCCTTTTTAATGGCGACTGCAGCCAGTTCGACCATCTTTACGATATCTCCGGCATTTTTATTGTAGGCCGCGATATGCGCACCCCTGACCCGTTCATCAGTGGGGAGGATCTCTTCCCCATGGGGTATATCAAGACCTGCCTCGACAGCACCTTTCAGTGCTGCAAAGACCCGGGCACCCTTTGTTGCCCGACTGAGTCCGATATCCAGGATTGCCCGCTCATGGTTCGCTTTCTTTGCTTTTACGGCAAAGAGCATGCCGGTCAGATATGCTGCCGGCGTGCTGGAAGTCGATCCCTTGTATCCGTACTGTTCCAGCTCGGCAGAGTTTGCTGCCACAAGTGTGCGGTCGCCATCCATATGCGCAGTGACGAGCTGAATGATAACGTGCCGGTTTGTCCTGCGCACGACCATCCTTGGCGCGTCTGCTACGACGAGTGCGGTCCGCTTGTAGTAATCGGTTCTGCCTTCCCTTCGTCTTCGGAAGGGGACAAAATACCGTGCTCCTGTTGCCATGTTACTTCATCCTCCCTGCGAGGATCTCCATCTGCGCCTTCATGTGCGCGACACTCCTGAACTGTCCGCCTGCTGCTTTCCTGTATACAAGGCGGTACATGTGCCGGTCAATGGTTCCGGCATCACGGAGTGCAACGAGCACCTTTCGGATTGCACGGATCCTCTGGATCCATGCGGTCTTGCTCGGGTTGCGGGCACCTGCTGCCCCCTTCCTCTTTCCGGGACCTTTGCAGTGCCCGTACGACCGCTTTGCGATTCGTGCACGTGCTCTGCCACGGCTCACGCCTTTCTTCTGGCGTGCCTTGATCGCACCATCGGTGACGAGCCCGCGCAGATCCTCTCTTGAGATTGCGTTCTCGATATCCGAGATACGGGCCGGGTCAAACCAGACACGGTTAACACCGCATTTTAGTACTGCGGCAACGATGCGTTTCTGGCTGAAGACATCACTCATTCTTCTTCACCCCTGTTTTGGTGGTCTTGGCCTTGGGTTTTACCTCAGCTGACTTTGTTGCCTTTTCTGTCGTAGGCTTGGCTTCTGCTTTATTTGCCGGAGCCTTCTTTTCTGGCTTGTCCGCCGGTTTTTCGGCCTTCTTGGCAGTTTTTGCAGGAGCCTTCTTCTCTTCGGCCTTTGCTGCCGGTTTTGCCTTGGAGGTTGCAGGCTTCTTTGTCTCCTTTTTCGGAGTTGCTGGTTTCTTTGCAGCGGGTATTGCCTTTTCCTTCTCTGAAGTACTCTTTACCGTTCTTGCGTTGAGCACTTTGAGACCTGCAGCAATTGCATTTGCCTGGAGAACAACACGCTTTCGGTCACCGACAGTGCCGGAAATACGGACTGCCTGCGTCTTTGGATCGAGTCCTTCGAGTTCCGTTGCGGTTGCGACCAGCACTTCGAAAAATCCGCTGGGATGCATGCCGCGCACCGCAATCGGGCTTCCGTAACCGGGCTTGGGGAGAGCTCCCTTTGCCTTCTTCTGTTCCCTCTGTTTGTTGTGCTGTCCACGAGGCTTTCTCCAGGAATCGGAGAGCTGTCGTTTCTTGCCGAACCCGTCACGCTTGAAGGAGGCACCCTTCGCTACTCGCACACGGATTAGTCGCTTTACTTCAGTAGTCATCGCTCCTCAACCCCTCTGTACGATATAGATGCCATCCTGGAAGACACGTGGATCACGGTCGCGGATGTGGGTTGCATGCTCGATGTTCGCTGCTGAGTTACCGACCAGTTCGCGATCGATGCCGGTAAGCACAACTTCATCGTTTTCTATCTTCGCTACAACACCCGCTTCGATCCGGGCAGACCGTGCCTTCTTCTCACCAAGGAAGTTGGCTATCTCAAGCCGGTTTCCCTGGAGTTTCAACTGGATCGGGAAGTGGCTGTAGACTACCTTCATGTGGTACTCAAACCCTTCGCTGACACCGCGACACATATTTTTTGTGTGTGCCTCGAGCGTTCCGACCATTGCGTTGATCTCTTTACGCTTGGATTCTGTTGAAATGGTGACCTCGTTTCCCTCGCAGGTTACAATAACCTGCGGGAACCGCATGTTGCGGGAGAGCTGGCCTTTTTTGCCTGTCACTCGAAGCAACGACCCGTCAAGCTGGGCTTTAACACCCTCGGGGATCTTTACTGTTCTGATTGCCGACATCATCGCACCTCAGTAAACATACCCGACCAGTTCGCCACCAATGCTCTCTTTCCTCGCCTGTTCATGCGACATCACGCCGCGCGAGGTTGAAAGCATAATGAGCCCGAAGTTCTTTCCAGGCAGGTACTGCTTCTCCCAGTATTCCATTTCATCCAACTGTACTGAAAACCGCGGCGTTATTGCCCCGCAGCGGTTAATTTTGCCCGTGAGGTGGACCTTGAGCTGCCCGCCCCTGCCGTCATCGATAAACTCGAAACTGCCAATATATCCGGCGTCCTGCATAATGCGGAGCATCGCGCCAAGGAGTTTACTCGCGGGTTCGATGATGCACACGGACTTCCCGGTATCACCGGCATTTTTCAGGGCACACATTCCGTCTGCTAATGTATTTGATCGTGTCATAGTGCATTCACCTTCAGCTCATCTTCTTAAAGCCAATCTTCGAGGCCCATTCGCGGAAGCACTGCCTGCAGAACATGATATGGTATCTGCGTACGAGACCCTGTTTGCGCCCGCACATCTTGCATTCGTTCGCACCGCGACCGTAGATCTTCTTCCTTTCACCAGCCATTAGCGCACCTCGACCTGGTATTCCTGTTTGAGAAATGCAATCGCATCCTGTTTGTTCACGCGCTGACTTGCGGGGAGTTTCTTCCGTGCCACACGCCTGCGGGTGATACGGATGCCCTTGCGCTCGAGAACAACGTTGACATCCATACCGAAGATACCAACCTGGGGATCATAGGACATGCCGGGAAAATCCGTGTGTTCTTCAACACCGAATGATATGTTACCGGTCTTGTCGAACTGGCTCTCAAATACGGTTTTGTTCAGGATGCTGACAGCGGTCGCAAAGAAATCCCGGGCGGTTTTTCCGCGGAGGGTGACCTTGCAGCCGATCGGGGCTCCTTTTCGGACGGAGAACGCTGGCTGGGTTTGCTTTGCAATGGTCCTGATGGAGATCTGACCGGTGATCGTCTTCATGATGTTTTCAGCTTTGACGAGCTTTTCTCCGCTCTCGCCTACTCCCATGTGAACGACAACTTTATCGATGTAGATATCGCGCATCGAGGTCACTGCTCAAACCCCCATTGTGCTATCGCGGGTGTCTTTGTGCCGACCATGTAGATGTAGGGTGCGATTGTGTCGAACCGGGTCTGCGTTGCCTCATCCTCAAGGATGATCTTATTCGGGACGCTTCCTGGAGTATTGATGATCTCGACAATTCGTGCCACCTTACCGGAGTGTTTACCACCGGTGATCATCGCCATGTTACCAACTGCGAAGGGGAAGTGCTCAAGAATCTTGAACCGGTCTTCGGGTTTTAACGAGACAACAATCGAGTCGTTTGCTTTGTAGGTGTTATCCGCGAGGATGTTGGCACCGTACCGCAGGTTCAGCTGAACCATGCCACCGGAAATGACCGTCTTGTTCTGGATCTTGCACAGCCTGCTCTGGGCGGCTTCGGCATCAATCTCAACTGCCTGGTGACGCCCGTTTTTCCCGCGAAGCAGACGGAAATATTTTCCCATCTTCGGAAGTGCGATAATATCGAAAATACCGATACCCATCTTGGGGTCACGGCATGGTCTTCCGTTGATGATGACATCATGCTGCAGGAGGATCTGCTTGACCTCTTTCATGTTCCGCGCTAAACCCATGTGATCGCGAAGCCAGACCGTTATCGGCATAGCATTCGCGTTGTGTGGACCGGGCGCTGTCTTTGTTATGAACTTTGTTGTTTTCTTTGCGATGTGCCACGAGTCCGGGGCGTTTAACCGCTTCAGATGGTCTCCCATTATTCAGCCTCCGCTAATTTTGCCTCACGGCGCTTGTCTGCAAGATTCAGTTTGGTGATCTGGACATTCGATGCATCAACAGGCCGCGGTACTTCAGTCCCGTCAGCCTTGGTTGACGTAACACCATGGACGACAATCTTTGACTTCCTGGTATCTACGGCATCAACGATCCCTTCATCACCGACAAAATCTCCACGGGTAACTTTTACTGTGTCGCCCTTGACAACCCGCAGCGTCTTTACCTTGTATTGATCTTTTAATGCAGCGGAAAGCGGGGCGTTTAAGTATTTGGACTTCACGTGTGAAGGTGCTTGATAGCGTGCCTTTCTCTGCTTTCTTGGCTGTTCGCTTTCTATTCTTACCATACTTCACACCTCATACGATGATCGTGGCCATGGATCCGAGTTTCGGGAACCGCTCTGCAACTTCACGTGCAACAGGCCCTTTGATCTCTGTTCCTTTTGGCTCGTTCTTCTCATCAACAACGACTACTGCGTTGTCATCAAACGACACCCGTAAGCCGCTCGGCCTGCGAATCTCTTTCTTCTGCCGGATGACAACCGCACGCACCAGCTTACGGCGCATGTCGGGTGTACCTTTCTGGACACTCACTGTGGCGAGATCTCCCAGACCCAGTTTGGGTTGACGTCGCCTTACTCCATGAAAGCCAAAGACTGAAATGATTTGCACTGTTCGGGCACCGGTATTATCGGCGCACGCAAGCCTCGTTCCCGTGGCGAGTGCTCTTGGGATCTTTGACTGTTTTGCCTTCATGACTGCTGCACCTCTACTACGACAAAGGTGGTACTCTTTGACAACGGTCTGCACTCAGCAATCTTGACCATATCGCCAACTTTTGCCTGAATGCAGGGTGAATTGTGCGCATGGAGTTTCGAGCTGCGTTTTTCGTACCGCTTGTATTTCCGGATGTAGTGCATGAAATTACGTTCGACTACAACCGTTCCCATCATTCGATCGCTCACGACTTTGCCGGTGATCACCTGGCCGCGCACCGGTAAAGTGCCGTGAAACGGACAGTTAACATCCGTGCACTCCATCTGGGGTGCCTGAACGTTCAATCCAATGTTTTGTGCCATTATGGTATCCTCTTCCTTTCGTGCAGGTTGATTCTCTTTTCAGGAGCCAGAGCCATCACGGATCCATCAATCTCGACAATTCTGCTGCCTAAGTGCAGCTGAAATCTGGTATACATTTTTGGAATGCGTTTTACGCCATGTAAGGTCATAATTATTACCAGATTTTTTGTTTCATCGATGATGCGACCGCAAATTCCCTTGTGAAGGGGGTTTGAGGCTCCCGAGACCAGAACGTCAAGACCGATCAATTCGTGCCGGATGACGTTCTGGGGAGAGATCATGCAGTTCTCCTGCTATTCTGCTCGGTCAACATACGGGCGATTGTTCTCCGTAGTTCTCGGATGTGTCCCGAGTTCTCGGTTGCGCCACCGGCACTCACTTTACCGTAGTGCTGGACAAGCTCCATCCGGAGTTTTGTCATCTGCTCCTGAATTTCTACATCAGAGAGCTGCTTGACATCATTTGCCCTGAAGATCGCCATTACTGGTCCTCCCCTAATTTCTCATCAGGAAGTGCCGGTTCATCAGACTCAATATCACCAATGCTGGTAACGGTTGCTGCTGGTGCCGGTGCCTTCTTCTTCTGCTCAATGATCGTGAAATGATCGGGCATCTTTGCGCCACCGGGGACAAGCTTAACCTGAACACCGATAACACCGAGTTTCTTGATTGCAACTGCGTAGCCTTTCTCAACGATCGTGTTGCTCGGTTCACCACAGTGCTTGATATAGCCCTCAGTGAACTTCTGGGTGCGTGCACGTGCACCGGTTAACTTGCCGGCAATCACAACTTCGCAACCAAGGGCACCGGATTCCATTACGCGGCGCAGGATGCTTGAACCTGCCTTACGGAAGTACCAGCCCCTCTCAAGAGCGTTTGCCAGCCTTTCTGCCATAATCTGGGCGTTGAAGCTGGGGTTTGTAACCTGCTGGACCTCAATCTGCGGGGATTCAACACCATAGTTCTGGGCGAGATTCTGCGTGAGCTGGTGGACAAGTTTGCCGCCCTTACCAATCACGATACCGGGCTTTTCGGCAAAGATGGTGACCTGCGTACCCAGAGGGGTCCTGGCAATATCCATGCCACCATATCCTGCGCGTTTGAGTTCCTTTGAGAAGTATTTCTCAACACGGGCTTTCCGTACACCCTCTGAAATAAACTTTCTCTCGACTGCCATTTACGCCACCTCACGGACGATAACTTCGAGGCTCACGGATTCGCGGACCTTGGGGGTCGCTCGTCCCATTGCACGGGGGAAGAATGCTTTCTGCGCCCGGCCGCGCTGGGCCAGTGCATGAATGATCTCGAGGTTTTCCGCATCGAGACCTACGTATTCGGCATTCTTCTTTGCCGATTCGAGGAGCCGTATGTAGGCCTTGGATGCCTTTGACCGGATACCGGCCTGCATCCCAGTTACCGGGAAGACCGCGCTTGTGTGCCACATTCCGGCTAAAACGCCGGAATGGTATTGCCTTTTTCAAGGCTACTACTTCGTTCAAGTATGCAATTGCATCGTTCACGCGCTGGTGCCTGATGAATGTGGCAATCTCGATCGAATGTTTGGGCGACATATTAAGTTCATTAGCTTTTGCCCTTGCTATGGTGTCGCCCTTGATTTCCAGTGAATAATCAATTCGTGCCATTTTCCATCACTTCAGCGGAACGTACTTGCTGCCTCGTGTCGCACCGATACCGGCGCTTCCGTGAGAAACCCTCTTTCTTGTCAGTGCAAACTCTCCGAGGTAGTGGAAGACAGACTCAGGCTGGAATTCAACTTTGGTGAACTCCTTGCCGTTGTAGATCTCGATGGTCTTGCCGATCATTTCCGGCATGACCAGCATTTCACGGAGATGTGTCCTGACTTTCTCATCGCCACTGCGAACTTTAGCGAGTAATGTCTCTTCTCCACGGGAGAAACCGCGAACAATCTTGCGGCGGGGACGGGAAGGCATAAGCGGGAGGAGTTCGCTGATTCCCTTTGCCTTGAGCTCGTCTATTGTAAAGCCGCGATAGGTGAACTCCTCACGCCGTCTTGGCATTCTCTTCTGTGTCTTTTTAGGTGCTGCCATACCCTTCACTTCCTGCTCTTACCTGTCCTGCGTGCAGCCACATGTCCGACAGTCCTGCCTGGAGATGTTCCTCTCGCAACGGTCTTCGGGCGACCAGTGTGCTGGTGTCCACCGCCACCGAATGGGTGGTCGATAACGTTCATTGCGACACCACGGACGCGTGGCCAGTTGGATGCGGTGTTCTGCATCTTATGGTGCTTGTTGCCTGCTTTGACAAACGGCTTGTCTACACGGCCACCACCGGCTACAATGCCAATGGTTGCGCGGCAGCGGTGGTTGAACCATTTGGTCTTGCCGCTGGGCATCCGGATACCAACCCGGTCTTCAATTTTATCAACAACAACTGCCTGAACTCCTGAAGCCCTGACAAACTTGCCGCCATCATTGGGGCGGGCTTCGATATTGCAGATGTAGGTACCGGTCGGGATGTGCTGGAGAGTGAGCGTGTTTCCGTTCTTCACTTCACCGCTGGATCCCCAGGTAATGACTTCCCCGATTCCGAGCCCTTCTGTTACAAGCATATAGACCTTGGATCCGCTCTCGAGTTTAACGAGTGCAATCGGTGCATTGCGGGCCGGGTCGTGTTCGATGTCGATGACACTCCCGGTGATATTTTGTGTATCGTCACCGATGTGTTTCAACTCTGCTTTGTAACGGTGGGATGGAGCCCGGTATGTCGGGCCTCCTTTTCCACGGGCTTGTGTTGTGATTCTATGTCCCATTTTTCCCCACCTACATTATACCCAGCCGGCTCAGAATTTCCTCGGCTGCTTTTTCGTTCTCAAAGCTCACGGTGGCTTTCTTTTCACCATGCATGTTCATCAGGGTGCGAACGCTTTTTACCTTCTGTCCGAACATTTTTTCCATCTCGCGCTTGATCGAGATCTTTGTTGCCTGACGGTTAACGAGGAACTGGAGTTTGCTCTGGTTCTCTAACAGGACCATTGCCTTCTCAGTTACAAACGGGTATTTCAGAACCATTTATCTCCCCTCCAGACGAACGAGTGCACTTTCCGTCCACACGGTCAGGCGTCCTGCCAGCATACCGGGTGCAAGGTGCTCTACATTCAGCTGATCAACGGTAACAACATCAACACCGGAAAGGTTACGTGCTGCACGCAGCGGTGTTCCGGCAGTGACAATGAGCAAACTCTTTCGCTGCTTATACCGGCGACCACGCATCTTACCTCTTCCGGCTTTGACTTTCTTGCTGTCCTTTGCCCGCTCAACATCTCCATAGAGACCTGCGGTGGTGAGTGCAGTTATGACATCCGACGTCTTGTCAAGAGACTCAAACTTATCCTCAAGGACAAACGGGGCAGTACCTGCAAAGATATGGCCTCTTCCCCTGATGAGCTCTTCACAGATGCTTGCTGCAACTGCAGAACGGAATGCCTTCTGTTTTTCCTTCTGGTTGATCTCTTTGATCAGGATTTTGGCCACTTTCGGGGGGTGTGCTTCACGCCCTCCCTTTGCCTGCGGGACCTTGGCTGCACGCGAACCGTTCTTGATACGGGGCACGTGTGATGAGCCGCGACCGCTACCCCAGCCTACTGCTGACGAGCAGATGCCTGCAAACGGGTTGGTCCCATGCGGCTGCCTGCGGGTGCTCTGGAGGGCCATGACTGCCTTTTTGATCAGATCGGGGCGGTATGCTTCGGAGAAGAGTTCCGGTAGTTCAATGTCTTTTACAACGCCACCATCAAGTGTTTTAACCTGTGCTTTCATCTCTGATCACCCCTGCTTGCTCTGGACGCTCACAAACTGGATTGCGGGCATCTTAACAACTTGTTCACCAAGACGAATTGCCGGGCGGATACGTACAAGACGCTTGACCGGGCCGGGTATTGATCCCTTGACCAGAACATACGGGCTCTTTAAGACACCATAGTGGAGGAAACCCCCTGCCGGGGTAATCTCGCTGGCATTCTCGCTTACCTTCAAGATCCGCTTGTTGAATTCTGTACGCTGCTGGAATCCCAATTGTCCAATCTGGGGAACCTGCCACCGTACATGGTGGGGATTCCATGGTCCAAGTGTTCCGATATGTCGTTCTTTTTTACCGCGGGAGTGCTTGCGTTTGCGCAGTGCGATACCCCAGCGCTTTACAGCACCCTGGGTACCCTTACCGGTTGTGATTGCCGTAATATCAGCAAAAGCGCCGGTCTGGATGACGTTATTTAACGCGATCTCTTTTCCTAAAAGACCCTGCGCAAATTCAAACATTTTCTTGATGTCGCTACCGCCGACCTTGATTTCCATGAGATCGGGGACTTTCTTGGGGACACCGGTTAAGGCTGCGGGTTGCGTGTAGGTAACCGCGTGAATCTCTGCAACAATACCGGCCTGGATTGCATCTGCAAATTTCTTCTGCGCGGCTTCCTTGTCG
This sequence comes from uncultured Methanomicrobiales archaeon, assembly GCA_963732285.1. Taxonomy (GTDB): domain Archaea; phylum Halobacteriota; class Methanomicrobia; order Methanomicrobiales; family Methanospirillaceae; genus Methanoregula. The sequence goes on from CAVSYT010000005.1 coordinate 168,710, forward strand.
TAATCCTTGGGCATGGTGATCCTGCGTCCAAGAATTGCATCGAGCGGGTCTGCCCAGATTTCAGTCAGGGCATGTTTACCATAGGTATCACGGGAATAGGCACGGATTGCAGCCACTTTCATCGAGGGGATTTCAATAACGGTGACGGGCACCATGATCTCCTTACCCTCGGTGGAACTGGTCTTTCGGTCATCCACCATGATTACATGCGTCATACCTACTTTGTATCCTGCAAATCCCTGCAGCGCTGGCGCACCTTCTGTATCGGGCCACGACTGGTATTTCGGGATTGGGCTCTTTGCACGCTTTCTCGGGCTGAATGCTAGAGAACCACGGCGGGGTCTGTTAATTTTTGGCATGTGTTAATCAATCCTTTTTTAGCGTGTAGGTTATTCTGATTGCGACACGAATTTGAGATTAATCCGAGCTTTTGAAACAGATTATTGTTCCAGAAGCCAACACGCGACACGGACAATAACACCAACAATTGCCATCAGCAGAGCCAATCCGTGATATCGGATCCCTGGCTCTGAAGACGGATGCTGGTATTTTCGTCCGAAATTAAGGGGATACAACAAAAGTTGCATCGCTGTGCCAGTGTGCACCGGCATTCCTGTCTCGCGAAAGAAGATCCTGATAATGGCGCATCCACCCGCTGCTTTATTGCAGCAGAGGGAACGGGCTCGTTGCACGAACGTCGACCCATGCGCCCTAATCAGACCCACTCTGTCAGCCTGTTGTGACGAATCACAACTCCTTCTCGGGATACCCCTCCTTTTTGGAGAGGGCACCAATCGAGGATCACCCACGGCACAACCGTTATTCTTTGTGTCTGGAGATACGGTTCCGCCGTTTCAGGAGATCAAAATCTGCTTTTCATACGAAAGGCAGACTGATTCTTGATAGGATAACCTCATATCGGCTTCCATAATTATTGAAGAGAAGAGGATATAAATATATGCCAGCGAGGCCACCTGATTTTCGCCGGGAGATGGGAAGAAAACCCGAAACTCATTGAATAATTATTATCCGAAATAGAGTTCTCCCTGATCCGTGATATAGACAATAATATCTTCGCACATGCACCGGGCTTTGCAGCACTGGGGGCGCGCTTCCCGGATACGGTTGATCAGGGAGATCGTATCATATTTCACCTTGATATTGATTTTTTCCGCTTCCCCGAATACGATGGCAGGAACATCAAAGAGATCGGTTCCGGACGGAATAGTGCAGAGATGAGTGGCATCGAGCGTGTAAAGGAACTCGAGTGTTTCTTTTGCACGACGGATATTTTCCATCGCGCTCTTTTCAATCGTGCAGACATTGGCCTTGGATGTTGAGATGATGTCGGCAATCTGCTGCTGGGTCAGCCCCTGTTTGCGGTACCTGAGGACCTCCATCTGGCGTTCAGTAAGCAGCCCGTCTTTCATATACAATAATTTCCCGCGAGAACTTAAACACTTTTCGTTAACTCCAAGTTCATGATTGACAAATGTGCAGGGAATAAAATCCAGGTTGCCTTAAAGGAAAGAAAAAAACCCGCATTCAATGTTTTCCGACGTGAAAGGACATTTCAAAATGTTTATATGAATACTAGGTCATAATATCGTGCTATAACAAATCGAGGTGAAGATAGATGGTTGTTAAAGTAGGAGTTGCCAAGCTCGGCAACATCGCAAGTGGTGTAATGGCAGAACTGCTTCTCGATGAGAGGGCAGACCGTGAAGATATGCAGACATTCATGGCGACCAGCGGAACGAAGCTCCAGCCTGAAGACATTGAACGCGTAGTTTCCAACATGAAGGCATGGAAACCTGACTTCTGTATTGTTGTTTCCCCCAACGGCGTCCTTCCAGGACCCACCGGTGCACGCGAAGACCTCGCAAAAGCAGGTATCCCCGTCATCATCATCACCGATGATGTGACCACCAAGAAGGAATGGGAAGGAGTCAAGGCAAGCACTTTCGGCTACATCATCATGAAGGCAGACTCCATGATCGGTGCACGCAGAGAGTTCCTTGACCCCACCGAGATGGCCGACTTCAACGGCAACCTTGTGAAAGTGCTGGCACTTACCGGTGCATTCCGAAAGATGCAGCTTGCAATCGATCTGGTCATCGACCAGGTAAAGGCAGGAAAGAAGGGCGCAGAACTTGTGCTCCCCAAGATTGTCATGACCACCGACAAGGCAGTCGACGGCGAATTCACCAACAACTATGCACTCGCCAAGGCACGCGCTGCCCACGAGATTGCAATGGCTGTTGCAGGACAGAACGTCAAGGGTTGCTTCATGACCAAGGAATGGGAGAAATACATCCCCATAGTTGCCAGCGCTCACGAAATGATGAGAACCGCTGCAGCACTCTGTGACGAGGCCCGCGAGATCGAGAAAGCAGGCGACAGCATTATGCGCAAGCCCCACAAGAAAGACGGCTCACTCGTCTGCAAGAACAAACTTGTTGCAAAGTTTGAGTAAATTTCTTAAAATTTTTATTTTCTCTCTTTTTTGTAGAATTTTCCCAGGTCTTCGGGAAGCGTCATTATTACGGGTTCCAGGTGGAGCCGTTCCATAAATGCGGAATCACTCGTGGATGAAGGGTTGGGATTGATTCGGGAGATCATGGAGCAGAACGCCCGGAATCCATGATCGTTGCCGCTCTTATCAAAAAAAATGGACATATTGAACGCATGGGTTCCCAGTTCCCGGTATAATGCGATGATCTCAAGTATGCCCCGCGCCACGAGATCCACGTAGTCCTCCATTTCATCCAGCGTGGATATCGGCAATATGCCCCGCACCTCGCGCTCACCAACCGGTACTGCATGGGCAGACCAGAGAATTTCATCACCAAACAGGTACCGATCAGAGGATCGTTCCTGCTCCCTCACCGCATCCCAGTAGTTCCTGCCCTGTTTTTTACGGTACTGCTCACTTGCAGCAATATAAGCGTCAACAATACGGGACGGGCGGGAATCTGACAGCCCCTGCATATGGGGATGCACGAGGCTTGCCCCTGCGGATGGCAGGAAGTTCCAGTTGATGCTGGGATAGCCGTCAACCGGCCGGAGTGCTTCAATCTGCGACATAAGTGCATCCAGCACCTGTTGCCGGCTGAATGCAACTACTGCATGTTCACGGGTCATAACCGTTACAACATGGCCTTCACCAAAAGGAAACAGGTTGGGAAACGTGACACTTTCACCGCGGATAATCCGGCTGCCATCAGGAAACGTGGGAGTGACGTTCATAACTGCATCGCGACAGAACGGGCAACCATCGGCATTTGAAGGGAGATATAATGCCTGATCGATCTGTCGTTTCAGCCGCTCCGGACTGATCCTGCACCTGAGCCCGGTGAGGTGCTCTTCCCGATATTGTAGTGTGCCCCTGTTGGTGACAACGTCCCTGAGCGAAAACATGCCTGTTCAGAGTTATATTTCCGGCAGGATCTGATAGTCGTTTGCACACGGTGCTTTTAATCGTGGGTTTTTAGAGTGTTTTGGTACAGAACCTGATAACGGGTTATCCTCTTTGTGAGGATGGTAACTTTTAAGAAACTCTCATGATCTGACAAGAGTCATTCACTTCCCCGTCCATCATGATCCATGCACGGGCTACGCGCAGGAAATAAACTATCTAAAAGCCCTGTTCTCCAAACGGGTGTTGTTCACTCAGGAAGGTACCAGAAAATGGAGAAAAAATGATTGATAATATCTGTCAGGAATTAATGCCCTTTTTACAGGGTATACCTGACAGGTATTGTTCCGCACTTATACGACGTATTTGCCGAGGAGGCGGATGGAGTTGGTCATGTCGGGACCAAGGGGTGAACCGAAGATGATCTGGGTCACACCGGCCTTGGTGAGGTCTTCGCATTTCTGCTTGACCATGTCAGGTGTTCCTGCAATGGTAAATGCGTCGATCTCCTTGTCTCCAACGAGTTCTCCAACCGTCTTGAAGTCGAACTTTCCGAGTGCTGCCTTGATCTTTGCAACATTGGCAAGGTCGAGTCCGTGACGGGTGAGCAGGGGTTCAGGTGAGCCGGCTGCAATGAATGCTGCAACAATCTTTGCTGCATTCCGGGCCTTCTTCTCGCTCTGGTCAATGGACATTGCAGTGTATGCACCGATGTCAAAGTTCTTCTTGCCTACCTTTTCGGTGGCTGCCTTGATGATCGGGATTGCAACGGCGAAGTCCTTGGGGTTGGATGCGTTGATCAAAGCACCGTCACCAATTCTTCCGGCAAGGTCAAGAACCTTGGGGCCCTGTGCACCGATGTACATCGGGATACCCTTCTTTCCGGGCAGGGTGACACCGGTCAGCTTTGCACCGTCATAGTCAAAGAACTGCATTCCTGACTTCTTGACTTCTTCACCGGCACAGAGCTTGCGGATCTGCACAACAGCTTCCTCAAGGCGTCCGACTGGCTTGTCGGGGCTGATTGCCAGTTTCGGGAGTGTTGAGAGGTCACCGGGACCAATCCCGAGGACTGCACGTCCATCGGAAATCTCATTCAGCGTGCAGGCAAAGGATGCCATTGCAGCGGGGGTGTCGGTAAATGCATTCATGATACCCGGACCCATCTTAAGGGACGAAGTCGCCAGCGCGATGGCGGCGAGCGTGGGGTAGCAGTGGCGGTTGTTGTAGTGGTTTGTGATCCATGCGAAATCGATGTCTTTGGATTCTGCAAGTTTACAATAGTTGACAACTTGCTTTACGTTGACATTTCCTGGTACAAATTCAATTCCATATGTCAAGGTTAGTTCACCTCATGGAGTATTACCGTACACGCGTTTAAATAAATTATGATTTTATGTTGACTATTTTTGATTGTCCCGGTAAAATAAGACCGTATTAACGTTTTTTTAATAAAATACGCTGATTTGTGTGTTCAAGCGGGGGTGAACGCAGGAAGATACAGCCATTCAACCGGCAAGATTGTGTGTTTTGTAAAAAATGTTTTCCGGCACCTGCACCCGGAAAGTTAACCAATTCCCATTTTTTTATTCCATGGAATATGATTAAAGTCAGGAATTGTGTGAAACATATAAGGGAAAAACAGAAAGGTTGCCGAACATTGAACACCAAACCTTTTTTTTTATCTGACGATATTATCCTATAAGATATTGAACATCGAACAATCAATTGTACATGTCGTACAAAATAACCATACTACCGTAATTGAAAAGGGACGCACATGAGAATACTGACAATCGGACTTGGGGGAGCAGGCTGCAGGATTGTAAACAGCCTGTATACAGTCGACCATCGCAGCAGTAATGTGGATTGTGTCAAGGCGTTTGCTGTAGATGTCGATGAGTCAACATTAAAGCAGCTCATAGGATTGCCGGAAGAGGCAAAAATATACTTCCCTGCACTGGACCCCGGACCCGCAGATGCGATGGGAGAAACCACCCAGACTGCAACAATCGATATAGGCGAGGTTATCTCCAGAGTCCAGAACACCGAATACGCAGAAACCGATGCAATTTTTATCTGTTGTGGGTTAGGTGGAAGCATGGTGGATGTAGCACCCCACATCATCGCAGCTCTCCGAAACTCAATTACAGAACCCATATTCGGCCTCGTAACGCTTCCCTGCCTTGCTGAAGGAGAGCGAAAGTCCGCAAAAGCCGCGGATGATATCGACATGCTTTCATCCCTGCTTGATGGCATTATTCTCTTCGATAATGAAACATGGTATAAAAAAACCAGATCACAGAAATCCACACTGGTAAAAAAAGAGAAGAGTTTTGCAGAAAAAATGGGCTTTGTAAAAGAACAGCCTGTTCTATCACCAAAACTTGCAACCTATCTCCTGTTAAACGACGCGATTGTCAAGCGGATCAGTCTTATCCTGCGAGCGGGGGAGTTCAAGGCTGACGGGGGTGTTGAACTCGCAGAAGTGGTTCTGGATTCCGGAGAGGTCCTCAATACGATGAAAGGGATGGGCTTTATTACCATCGGTTATGCAGTTGAACACCTTCCTCACGATCCGCTGGGTTTCCTTTCTTGGTTGCGCCCGTCGGGCCTTTCAGCCGATGACCACAAGAAGAGGGCCTCTCGTATCGTTGAACTTGCAAAACAGGCAATATATCATGAAATTTCAACGCCGTGCGATATGACCAGCGCACACAAGGCACTCATCCTTGTTGCCGGGCCATCTCAGGAACTCTCCATGAAAGGGTTCATGACCGTCCGCAAATGGATCGACCGTAGTATTGCCGGCCTAGAAACCCGATCGGGAGATTACCCCGTAGTGAATACGCAAAATGTTGCAATCATCATCATGCTCTCCGGTCTTGAGAACATTCCCCGAATCGATGAAATTCGGGGGATCCGCGCACAGGGAAGAAAAGATTATCAGAAATATCCTGATATCGAGAGCGAATCCATCACAGTGTTAAAAGATTCAGAAAACAAAACGGGCACGGATATCCCCCCGTTCAAACAGAGAGAAAGACAATCACGGGACGAAATGATTGTTCTTCCTGTAAAAGAACTGCCGGACAGGGATTTCAATGCAGGTTCTGCGATTAATCGTCCGCGAAAACCGGAGAATATTCAGACTGGAGTTCCCGAAACCATAAAGAAAGTGTCACCTAATGCAGATTATCCATCATCTTCAGATACGCAATCGATTACAGCAGGTATGAAGGAAAAATCCGGACAATATCCTGAGTTGAGTGGTCAAACATCACAACACCGGGTCGTTGTCTCGCAAGAACGCGAGGCGCACCTCAAACACACATCACCAGTCCACCATCCCCAGCCACACAAGGCATTATACCACGATTCACCTACCTCGGGCACCAAGAGGCAGGAACCACCAAAAACAGAGGCAGAAGTCAATATCAATAGTACTCAAATACGAACTAAAGACACTGAACGCCAAAGAATAGAAAAAGAATTGCAGAGGCAACGGATGATTGCCATTTCCGGCCGAACGCTCAAGGTTAATACCGATATTCAGAAAAGACCTGAGGCCCCACCCGGCCGGACGGTCATCCACCACGACTCATCCAAAGTTATTCCGCAGACTTATGTTCAGGAGAAGGGCAAACCGGTTTCACCCGTAGAAAAATCCACAGAACAAAAAACTATCATCATCGCAAAACGAAAACACGTTCCCATTAAGGATCAAAACATCGGTACTGAAGACTTTGACACAGTAAAAACCAAGGAAAGTGAGAATCCAGCTGTTTCACCAGACTATGATGCATATGCACCTGAAGCAGACTCTGACGATATGAAAGTCCGCGTAAAAGATCCCAGTTACCGCGCAAATGATGATATTTTTCGAGGAAAGCACGTCGTGCGCAGAGCGGTTCATTCAGCCCGGGACTCCGATCTTGTCCCTACCCGTATAACCCAGAAAAAGAGTATGATAAATACAGAAAATGAAAATAAGGAGTATCGCAGGAAGATAATGCCACCGAACAGGCGAAGCGTTCTGACAAAAAACGGAAAATCACCTCAAAAAAAGATGATATTTCATGGATCTGAACGAAAAGATCAATTAGTTTCCATCACTTTTGAAAACTGAATATTTCCGGCCCCAATCTCTGTTTTAATATCAATCCCGTGCTCAACAGTATTACCGATATAATTCAGCCCGCTGAATGCAACAATTGAGAGCCTGTAGGGATTGTTCGGTAAATTAAAAACCTGCGTTCCCAGCGTAACGGGAAAGATGAATCCACAATTATTCATTAGTTTAATGGTTTCTTCAACCTGTGTTTTCGCAGCGCAGGGGACTTCCCGAACGTTTGCGAGGACAATACCAGTTTGTGTACGGGCGAAACTGGAAATGGAGGTGAGTCCTGAGGAGATGAAAAGTTCAAGAGGATCGATAGTTGTGCCACGGTAACCGATCAGATCCCGGAAGCGTTTGGGTACTCCCTGTTCAACTTCCAGCCTTCCTCCGAAAGCCATCTTAACCGGGATTCCCTTTCTCTGGAATACTCCGTCCATGGAGATGCTGCAGAGGGTCATAAAACCTACCGAACCATGAGGAATCCGTGGATCACGGTCGATAATCCGGTACGAATTAAAGAACCCACAACCGGATTTTACCACTTCATCGAATGCAACAGTGACCTTCTCAAGAGACTCTGCGGGAACAATAGAGAGATTATATGCCACATCACCGGTACCAGTCTCCGGATCAAACGTGCTCCGGTATGCGAGCCGCTCAAGTTTTGATATGATAAATCCAATCCTGTCATCAACAAGAGCGTTATCGGTCTCGTCCCGTCCCATTGAAGTCAATACCCGACCCAGGTTCCCGATCTTCTCGGTAAATCCCATCGTGTCAAGATAACTGAGATAATACTGAACCGCACGGTCACTCAGGACAAAGCCCCGCTCAGCCATAAGTTCTGAAAGTCGTTTTGCTCCAACCGGCTCACTATGCTCCTTTAAAATCCTTAAAATCTCTATATATTTTCTCTCGGTACGAATCACTATCCCTTCGCCTCCACAACACCCTTGCTATCCTGATAACGCCCCGAATACAATCGTGTTCCTTCCCGAACCTCGTGCAGAACCATTTGTACAATCCGGTCGTTCGTTTGTACCTGAATAGTATCCGCACCCATATTAGTAAGGCAGAGCGTCAACTGTCCCCGAAAACCTGGATCCACAAAGCCTGCGCCAAGTAAAACACCGCGTCTTCCCATCGAAGATCGGCACCGCAGCGTTCCGGCAATATCCATGGGAAGTTCAATCCATTCCAGTGTCGGGACAAGAGTACAAACACCTCGTTCGAGTACAATATTTCCGGCTGCGCGGAGATCGTAAGAAGCAGGTTGCTGGCATTCTGCCCCATACGGGTTGATAACAAGTTTCCCCGCCGCGCTTTCGCATTCGAGACGGCGCTCAATTTCCGGTGCAGACAGAATCATCTAGTAGAGTATCGGTAGAAAATGCTTAATATCTTTTGATGTAAAGAAGATGAGAAGGATCCATGGGGTAGAGGACATCCTCTTGGGCTTCGAACCCAAGGACGCGGGTTCGATTCCCGCTGGGTCCGTTTTTTCTCAAAATTTTCTTGTAATCCCATAGTTAAAATGGGACAATACACTGGACGAAAAGTAATTCCAAGTCAAATTTTGGTCTAAAATCCATGACAGAAAAGACAATTATTTTGGATTGACATAAAAAACCAGACTAATGAAGTAAAATTTCACGATAGCCAGGATGATCTCTCAAAAGGAGGTGAGTTGATCCACCCGAAGAAAGGGTATTCCGGGAAAGTATGGTTAGGATTGCTGATGAGTCAGGATAATAATAGCGATTACTCCAATCCTGTGGATCTCCAGAAATATTGCACTATTTGAATATCGCTAAATAAAGCCGTAAAAAAATTATATCTCATTCCTTCGCATGATATGGCGTCGTTTCTTGTGGCCAAACGTCCTGATTACCACAAAAAGCGCGAGAACACCAATAACCCCGGCTGCAATTATGGTGATCAGACCCCAGTCAAGACTCTTTTCAATTGTGAGCGTTGCTGTTGCCGTTGCATTTCCCTGAATGACTTCTTTCTGAATCGATGCGGACTGGTAACCATCCTTGGAGGCAGTGATATTATAGAGAGTATTGAATTTCAGTTTGGTATTATATTGCCCATGGAGATCGGTGACGCCGAGAATATTGCCATTGATAGAAATACTGGCATTCGGAACAATTTTCTGATCGTTATCCTGAACAAAAAGTGTGAGATCTGCGTTTTCAAATGTCATCTCGAACGTATAATCCTCATTGGGTTTTGACACCTGAATAGAACGACTGACAGATACATATCCCGGCTTCCTGATCTCAACTGGATACGTTCCCGAAACCAGATTGGGGAACGTGCTTCGTCCGTACGTGTTGGTAGTTCCTGACAAATTGCCATTAATATATACATCCGCACCATTTATCGCGTCATTTTTTTCATCGTAAACGTAGATAAACGCACCAACAGGAGCTTTTATGATCCCGACAGAATAGAGGGCATCGAGCTTCACTGATTGTTCTGGATTCTGTCAATGTCTGGTAACCGGCTTTCCTGATCTCAAGGGAATACGTTTTTCCTCGGGTAACCTGTATGACCAGTCTTCCTTTGGTATCAGTTTTTCCAACCAGCACTGAATCGATACGCACTTCTGCATCGGGAACGGGTATATTTCCATCCTTGTCCTTAATTTCAATGGCAAAGCGGTTATCTGACAGCAACCAGTACTGGATCTCCCGATCTTCAGATGCCATATCAACCGTCCCGCTGCGTGGCTGGTAATTGGGTGCTTCAATCTCCACCGAATAAAGGGTTGCGGCTTTCACCCCAAATAGTGCAGAGCCGGAGAGATCCGTCTGCGTCCCCAACGTCACATTTTCTGCAGAAATATTCACACGGGCACCTGAAATCGGTACAAGGGTGTCAGAGTCGTAAAGACTCACTTTGAGAGTAAGACTTTTCCTGCTCAGGTTTACAATAAGAGAGGTTTCATTTCTGCTGACCGTGTTCACCCAGTCATCATAACCAGTCATCGAAACCTTAATATTCAGGTCATTTAATCCGGAATGCGTGAGATATACCTCACCGAGGTTATTTGCCCGGGCATAATTGTCGCCATTAAGAAATACCGTGGCATGAGGGATCGAAGAATTATCAATACTGTCCTTAACATATATCTGCAGGTTCGTTGCCTGTACAGAGCTGCAAAGAAGTAACACACACAATAGTGCAAAAAAGAAATGATGCCTTTGACGATACATGATAAATTATCGCCACCTGCCCATATATCAGCCAATCGGTCTAAATCTCTGAAATTGAGGGCACACGGTCAAGAAGCATCCCTTCGACAAGCACCGGCATAAGACGCCTTCCTTCTTCTATTGCATTCTGGAGACGCCAGTTCCTTTCAGCAAAAAGGGTAAAAAGCGGATCTCCGGCTTTTACGAGCTTGCCTTTTTTGGCGTGCAGGAGAATTCCGGCACCCAGATCCTGCGGGGCACCGGCAGTACGGGCAAGAGTGATCAGGGATCGGTTGTTCATCTCGATTACATATCCTGAAACAGGGGCTTTTACTACATACTGGTGTTCACCGGCAACAATATCATCGGATTTTACCGTGGGATCGCCACCCTGTATCTCTATTATCTGGCGGAATTTTTCCAGTGCTTTTCCGGACGTGAGGATCTCCTGTGCCATTGCTGCTCCGGTACCCCGTGCAGCTTTTCCCGACATTTCGAATGCAATTCCTGCAAGTGAGATACTCTTCTGGATGAATGAGTTGGGTTCTGTTGCTCCTTCAAGCACCCTGAGGGCTTCTTTTACCTCGAGTTTTGGCCCGATACTGTGCCCTACAGGAATATCCCCATAGGTGAGTGCACATTCGACCTTCATGTTGAGCCGTTCACCCAGTTCAATAAACTCCCGGGCGAGTTTTCTTCCTTCCGCCATGGTCGCAACTTTTGTATGCAGTCCAACGGGAATATCAATAACCACAAGATTTGCACCTACGGCAAATTTTTTTGCCATGACACTGGCAAGCATCTGACCTCTTGCATCAATCTTGAACGGATATTCCTGGATGATGATGCGATCATCGGCAGGTGCGATATTTGTGGCACCGCCCCAGACAATAGCACCGCCGACTTTTTCGGTCATCTGCTGGACTTCAGTTGCAGAGAACTCAACAAATGCCAGGACTTCCATGAGATCTGCAGTGCCACCGGCACCAGTGATCGCCCGTGAACTGGTCTTGGGGATTTTCAGACCACTTGCAGCAATGATAGGAACTACAAGGAGCGAGATCTTGTTGCCCGGTACACCACCAATAGAATGTTTATCAACAATCGGACGTGATGCAAACTTGATCTGTTCCCCGGTCTCAACCATCGCACGGGTGAGATGCTCCACTTCATCCATATCGAGCGGGTTGATGTAGGACGCGGTGATGAATGCCGTCAGTTCGGCAGCGGATAGATCGTCACTGACTACATCCTTGATGATGGTCAGCGTCTCTTCTTTGGTGAGCCTGATTCCATCCATCTTCTTTTTTATAAAATCCAGGGATGCCGGTCGTTCGTGCTTCGCGGATCTCTATCTCTGCACCATCTTCGAGATGCAGGCGTTCGTTGGTAATGCGGTATATCCCAACGGTACCCTGCTGTGCAATCGTTGAGGTTGTTTCTACTAATGCTGCGGTCGATATGCCATTTTTCGGGTTGATGACCTGAACACGATCACCATCAAGCACACCGATGCTGCGGGCATCTGCCCGGTTGAGAAGTACACCCCGCGTTGCAATATCCAGAATTTTTGCACTGAATTTCACTGCCAGTCCCTCCACATGTAATGATGACTCCTGTTGAGAGGCATCGTAGTTACATCTACGTTAACCGCACAGGCATTAAAATGTGCCACGCTGTGTCGGGGATATCAGTTATAATGTGGATAAAATCGGTGCACTAAAAAACGAACGGTGAGATCAAATTTTGTATTATAATGAATCGGGAATTTTTCATCTGATATGATGAAAAACAATCAGACTTACACAAAATTTTTTGAAGACTGCTAATAAAAAAAAGATTTTTAGATGTTAGTTCAGTGCCTGCGCACAACGATGAACGCAACTGCACCGAGACCGATCAATGCAATCAGTGCACCGTAACCGGGCGACTTGGTGGTCGGGATCGGGGTTGGGACTGCGGTTGGGACTGGTGGTTGGGACTGCGGTTGCTACGGTTGTTACAACAGGTGCTGCGGTTGTCGGGACAACAGTTGTGGCTGCGCCTTCAAGAACGTTGAACAGTGCAGTGCCGGTTGCGTTCCTGGAGGACTGCGTCTTCAGTAACAATGTACTCGTCCGGTTTGAATGTTGATGAATCAACATCGAACGAGATCTTGTTCATGCCGCTGTCGCCCTTGGTGACCTTGACGGTACCGGTTGCGCCGCTGAACTCGCCGCTCTGGCTCTTCTGAGTCGGCTTGAATGATGATGAGTAGACCTGGACGAGGATTTCGTCATCTACCGCGAGGTTGGTCTGTGCAGTGATGGTGAACTTGTCACCAACGTGCTTGTCGCCAATCGGGTCGATACGGATGACGGGTTCCTCGACGAGGAACTGGAGCTTGGTGTAGGTATCATCGACGTTGGGGTCGTTGATTCCCTGGACAAGTGCTTCAGCTGCATCGGATCCCTGGAGGCTTCCTGCTCCGAGGAGCGTGAAGATCTTGGTGCCGAGGATTTGCTGTGCTGTCCGAGCATGCTTGTTGTAGACACCAGATCGTTGACTGTCGCCAGTCGTTGTGCGTAGACATCGAACTCGTTGTTCTGCATCGGGTGCTGAACAACGACGAAGTACTGGCCGCTGGTAGAGTGTCTTGGTGGTTTCACTGGGTGACTTCGTACTTGAACGAAGCGTCAGAGTTCACCGATTCGGTCTTGACCTGCTGATGCTGTCGGGTAGTTCTTACCGAGGATCCAGATCTGGACACCCTTGCGGGTTGACCTTCTGCGGTACCGGTGATGAAGATCTTGTCACCCTTTGCTACAGTTGACTGGGATGCAGTTGCAGAGACGAACGGCTTCTTGATGATGATGGAAACCGTGCCGTATGCTGCCTTTCCAAGGTCTGATCCTTATGTACGGGGCTGGCTTACTGCGTAGATCGTGTAGGTGCCTGCATCAAGTGCATAGTTTGCAGTTCCCCACTTCCATGACCAGGTGTTGTCACCATTGACATCAACGACCTTGAAGGTGGTTGCAACATTGTCGACTAACTGCGCAGTGCACGGGGTCATCGTTCTGGATCTTGTGAACCGACTGATCTGGCAGGTTGGACCCAATAATGAACAGGTAGGTCTTGTAGGTCTCGGTGTTGGTACCGGAGAACTTGATCTCTTCTCCAAGGTAGTAGCTCTGGTCGCCGGCTGCCACGATGGTGACTGCGCCCTTCTCGACCTTCACGTCGACCTCGTCGCTCTTGTACGGTTCCGTACATGCACCTGCCGGGAACTGCTGCTCTACACGGATGGTGTACTTCTGTGCCTTGGTCCAGTTGGTGGTTATGAACTCAATGGTCCTGGTACCTGAGGTTGAAGTGTTGAATGTTGCGTAGTAGCGGGTACTGTTGTAGGTGGCTGCGTGATCGTGCAACATCTGCCCAGATGGTGTCATCCAGCACCATTCTCGTACTGGTAGTCACCGATCGGGTGATATGCCGGCTCCTGCACTACTGGGTCGTCCATGTAGACCTTCTCCTGGTTTAGGTCGATCATCGGGGGCTGGTTGTCGTATCCGCCGTCCATGGAGCTGGTACCCTTGACCCACACGATAGTAGGAGGTGCTGGGCTTACCGGTAACGGTGACCGAGAACGACTTGCTGCGGACGACTGAGTCCTTGTTTGCCTCAATCTTCACCGAGTCAGAGACAAGGGTGATGGTGCCGGATGCGGAAACAGTCTTTCCGGTGTAGTCTGCACCTGCATTCTTGTAGTTGTCCTTCATCTTGTTGAGAGTGGACTCTGCCCAAACAGTGTAGGTTCCAACCGGGTAGCGTACTGGTTGTTGATGTCAGTTGCGTCAGTTACCCAGTAGATTGCTAGCAGGTTCCAAGGAGTCCATGGCTGAGTGTTCACAAACTGCTTGGTAAGAGCTGTATATCGATACTGCAGTACCGCGGTAAGGGTTCCTACCTTGCAGTGCGTTATATGTTGCACCATTCTCATCCTTAACCTTGATGGTAATGTAACCGTCTAGCTCAAGTGCGTTGACAGGGGTAAGTTTCGGTTACAGTCTATGCTATCGGTGATACGGGTTGAAGCGGTACTTGGTCCATCAAGTGCAGCGTACATGTTGGTGCTAATCTGGAACCCAAGGTGTTCTCCCTGAGGAACTGACTTACCGGTTACATCAGATTGCCTGGTCTGAAAGTCCCAGACTGCAATCGAAAGGGTCGGATCTGCAACGGAGAATACAAGATCACCTGCGGTTGTCGTTCGCATGCGATCATGAATACCAGTTACCGGTGTAGCCGACAAAGTCTGACGGTGCAACAGTCATGGACTTGTATCGGTTACCGTTCCAAGATCAATGGACTTGGTCGGTGCAGATGTTGGTAAGCTGTGCTGCTGATGCCCACCAGCCGATTGTGGTCATGGTCGGTGCTACGCATCATACTAATGTGTCTCCAGTCTGCCTGCTTAATGCATGGGTTACGTTTAAACCCTCTTCACCAATGAAGACGGTTGCTCCCTGGTTGATGATCGATCCGTTCGTTGCTGCTGATACCGGCATAACCGCCATCAGAACGAAGAGAACGACTGCAACCAGTGCAATAGTTAATCGCTTAGTCATATGTTTAGTTCCTCCAAAGTTTACATCATACATTTCAAGCCGCGAACCGTTTCGACAGATGCCGAATAACAGTTCTGCGAGCCCCATACTCCGATTAGACGGAATATGGAACAGTATTTGTAAAAGAGCTAATATATCCTTTGTGGTCATTTTTTTAGGGACTTTTACGACCAAATTGAACCCCTTTTTTGATTTAAGAGAAATAAATAGTGTTTTAGTTATCGCATACTTGCCCGGTCCAATCCATACAATCCGGCACCCGGAAATCTGAATGGATTATATGTCGCGCACGGTTAATTTTCACAATCATTACCATATGTTATACACAGATGTATAGTATTGCACATCCACATATTTGCGTTGGAAATAATTTTGCTTTGCAAGAACTTCATGCAACATATGGGATTTTCCATACTGTTTTTCCATACACATTATACAGTGTCCGGGAATACTCAATGCGTTGTCCAATCCGCTAAATTACTTTCATCAAAAATGATACTATGACATTTTTCGGGATCTTTTTCTGTACAATTGTCTCGAAGGACTTTCCGGAAAATGGGATACAAGTGCTCTAAGTGCCCTGATAAAAACCAAAGTCATTTTACACGATTCATGATGCTGGGACGGACACTATCATCATGTATGGCACTATGGCACATTGAGTGTCATTTCCGGGATCTTTTTTCTGTACAATTCTCTCGTGAGACTTTACCAAAAACAGGTACAATGTGCCATAGTGCCATAAAGAAAATCTCATGCATCTGTACAATCGAGCCCGGCACATCCGGCACATTGCCAGCATTTTCCGGGATCTTTTTTCTGTACAATTCTCTCGTGAGACTTTACTAAAAACAGGTACAATGTGCCGGAAGTGCCGGGGGATTTTCTTTGTCATTTTGGGCGGGGCTTAGTTGATCGCTTGAACGGGCACAAGAGAGAACCCCGGGTATCAGAAATAAATGACGGTGCAAATCCCCGGGCAAAAGGACACAACTTTCACGATTTCGGGAATCTTTATTCTGTACACATTTCTTGAAGGACTTTACCGGAAAACCGGTATTTTTTGCTTTTTTGCCTCAAATAGTGGAAAGAGATAACCAGACTTATGGAAAATATTTGGAATTTTTTATGCACAAATTATGATATCATGAACCAACTGATGGGGAAAAACCAACCGGTATCCGGGCCATTACAGATTATACTCTATTACAGTGCTTCCTACATCCCCTGCTTACCTGCTAATATAAGTCAAGACCCGCATCCAACACACATTTCAACACATATACAATATACCAAAACACACATTTCCTTATGAGAGTCATCCGGGCGCCGAGCATCGGGCGGGCACACGAACAGGTCATCAAAATGATCCTGGAGAAAGGCTGGACCCTCCGGACCGAAGATGCCGAAGCAACGGTCGAGTTCGAAGAGATCGCCATGCAGGTGGACACCCCGCTTGCAGAACCCATGACAAGCCCGCACTCCCGGTTCCAGCAGAGATTTGTTGAACAGTACGCCCGGGATCTGATTCACGGATCAAAGGCCAACTTCGAATACGATTATCACGGCCGGCTCTTTGACTGGGGCGAACGTCTTGTCTCCGATGGCCAGCCGGTGCATGTCGACCAGATTGCCTACATAGTAGACAAACTCCGAACCCAACCTGAGACCCGCCGGGCAGTTGCCATCACCTGGAACCCGGTCATTGATGAGAAACTCGATGACTGCCCCTGCCTCCAGCTCGTCCAGTGCATAGTGCGGGACAATAAACTCCACATGCGGGTGATCTTCCGCTCAAATGATATGCTCACTGCTGCCGGTGCTAACATGTACGCTCTTGTCCAGCTCCAGAAACATATTGCTGATCAGCTCGGCATAACCTGCGGGACCTACACCCACATCTCGCTCGTTCCCCACATCTATTATATCCGGGACATGCACGACATCGAACCATTCTGCGGCAAAGGAGAGTTCATCCACCCGGTAAAGGAAGTCTGCCGCGCCTGCAAGGGATGTGGACGGGCACAGAGCGTATGAATTTACACGTTTTATCCGTCACTTTAATTAAGCAACAGCGGCAAAAAGTATGAGTCACATAGCCCGGTAGTGTAGCGGTCAATCATGGTGGACTCTGGATCCGCCGACAGCAGTTCGAATCTGCTCCGGGCTACTTCTTTTCGTGTATTCGCTTATAAAAATTGATACTTGCCAATTCGGCTCGTTTCTGCATAGACACCTGCGCAGATTAACAGAAATTATGCAATGAGCGCGGGCAGGATACAACAGATAAAAATTGCACTGAATGTACCAGCCCCGCCAATACTCACAACAGGCACTTCAAGATCCCTGATGCGATAGAGCTGGGCAATGTTTCCCCCAAGCAGGGTCCCGATAGTCCCGCTCACAAATGCCATAACCGTTGCCGGAATACCGGCACCGCCAAACATGAGCATTCCCATAAGAAGAGCAGTGAGTGCCGGGATGAGCAGGGGTACACGCAAACCCACGCCCGGTAACGGGCGCGTTGCAACAAAGGTGACGAGTGCAACAATCAATATCCCGACTCCCACTGGGAGTAAAAGTGAGGTGCTGGTGATCGATACAGCCTGATACAACAGGTATAACGATATGCAGACTGGCAGAACTGCACCCCCAAAATTGATTGAAACAACCGTCTCCCAAACCGGTTCCACCGGCCACGGTGAATCTGAACCAAAAACAGCAGTAGTATCAGGATGTATCCGCACCATGTCACGCTTGATCCGGTAAAGCGGGATATTGACGTAACTCCCTAAAGAGCATCAGCAGGACAACAGCAATGGCCGAAATCCAGGAAAAACCCAGCTTGGTAAACGCAGTCCCGATCACACCGAGAACGAGCAGCGGGATGAGAACAATAATCAATCCGACAAAAAGGAGGATTGCAAGCACAGAGAGTGCCCCTGCAGAGACAAAACGGATGCCACCTGCCATAATACTCCTTCACACACCCGGTTTTGTGCAGACAATCGCCGCGTGATCCTGGTGGTAGGGAGCAAGCCAGAGACTTTCCTGCACAATAAATCCCGCTGACGTAAGCGCATCGACCGTTTCCTGAAACACAACATCAGGCTCTTTTCTGACATCAACACTCCGGGTCTTGAGCATAAGGATTAGATATCCACCGGATTTTAGAAAGACAGTGTTCCGGATTGCAATTGTTGCCTGATCCGGTTGGGCCACATCCATGTAAAGGAGATCCACCATTTCGACCAGAGGTGCATACAGTTCAGGGCGGGTTGCATCAGCCATAATAGGCACAATATTTTTACGGCGACGGGCCACTTCCAGAAGATCCTGCATAGGGCGGGGTGCAAACTCTACAGCATACACTACATCGGCATAATCTGCCACGTGAGAAACCGTAGTCCCGTTCGCAGCGCCAAGATAGAGTACCCGGGTTTCCCGGGCAATCTCCACACCTGTTCCCTTATGATAGAGTGCAGCCAGCTTACTGCGGAACGGATCCCATACCCGCGCATTACCCAGCATGCGTTCACTATAAACGCCACCCTCGCCATGCGAAACCAGCACATCACCAATCCAGATCATGGCTCATTCACCTTTCCACTCACTTTTCCGGCCAAGTCAATTCTTGCCTGGGCTGATTCGAGAAATACCGGGGTCTCCAACTCCCCGGTAGTGATCGATCCGGGCCGCTATTGCCAGTTTTCCCGCCAGCACACGGGCAACCTTACCCCGACATTCACGGGGTGCATTGTGCACCCTTCGGTGCTGAAAGATGATCCCGTGCTTTGGAGACGGCGTCTTTGTCCGAAGATGGGCAAACAGGGCAGTTCGCGCACCGAGCACCTGAATTGCGCTGGCAGGCATTCTGCAGAGATCAGAAAGCCCCCCTGCGTGTGCCATGAGCCGGGCGGCAACCAGTCCCCCGATAAGTGCGCTGGTATTCGGCATCACCTCATTTGCCCGCCCGGATACCGCTTTTGCAAGTTCTGTCCGCGTCGAGGAAAGACGCTCTATCTCTCCTGCCACAAAGGATAGCGCACCCCGGCTTTTCTCACGGATATTCTTCACCAGAATGTGCGCAGGGGTCTTACGGTATTTTCGGGTAAATGTCGGGTGGCGAAGCTGGTACCATTCAACCGCCCGTTCAGTGAGCAGGTTAATGACAGTATCCATTTCATCAAGGGTCCTTACCATCTGGAGCAGTTCGGCATCTTTACCGGAATACTGCTGCCGTATATCGCGCTCTGCAGCAGCAAAGCAAACCTCGCGGAGCTTTGCAATATAATCAGCACGATCACCGCATACACCGCATGCTACCGCGGTTTCCCAGGAAAGAGGGATAAATGGGTCCATACTGGTGCGAATCGAGCGGATACGATCCGCTTTTGTCAGCGCATCACCGCTGGATGGTAAACACTGCCCATCCCCCACATCCCCGAACCAGTAGGATCGCATAGTAGAAAGATAAGGGGTGCGAGCCCGTATAAAACCATAGATCATTCTGAACATCCTAACGGGCGCTGGATGGATCCGTATTATGGATCAGATACCCGCAATGCCAAACGAGTAGAGCATCACCGGGATCATGATCGCACCCATGCAGTACATCCTCGGCACGTTCACCAGATGCGGCACGAGCCCGAGTGCAGTCGCAAGGAGCAGGATTATTGCACCGAAAGGACCGGTGAGGATAATGCAAAGAATGACGATAAACGCAATAACCGCACGGTTCAATAACCATGCATCAATCCCATTGAAGTAATGCGCATACCTGGAGAGCCGCACGGTAATCAGGTATGCAGCAACGGCAGCAAGTACACCGATCACCGTGAGCTCAGCTTATGGAAGGTAACGGAAGTTCTGACAATGCAACCATCACACCGTTGCGCATCCGAGAGAGGGCAAAGAGCGCGGCAAGGCCGATAAAGGCATTTGAAGTGTTCGCCGCATTCGTAGCAAGGATATATGCCCGGCGATCCTTGTTATAGCCGATAACTGAAGCGAGCACACCGTTTGCCGATGCCGTGGACAGACCGGGAAGCCACCCGACTGCTATACCGGCAGCCGTTCCAAGCATTGAGCATTTTACGATAGTCCGGTCTTCCATTCGTATTCCTTTAAACTGCTGAACCGGCATCTCACCATGTGATGAGGTAAGGAGCACGGAAATACCGAACAACCCGGTGAGCAGCGGCATCAGAATCGCACTTCCCCCCGCAAGTATATGCCAGCCAAGAAATGCATAGTGAAGCGAGAATGATCCCAGCAGGCCAGATACTACAAAGATGAGAAATGCCCAGCCCGGTGCTTCACTGGTGACAATCATATACCCCACAGTTGCGATCAGCAGGATCCCAATCCACCAGTCGAAATAGGGCTGGAGCGCAGGAAGGGCAAAGAAACAAAGCACCGAAAGCGGCACTGCGATTACCATGGCACACGCGCTGCCGAGAGCGGCGATTCGCACGGCTTCTTCGCCATTACCTTCAAGACAGAGGGCATGCGCGGGCAGAACGGCAAGTGATGTATCAGCATCAGGAATACCGAGGAATGTGCTGGGGATCGCATCAACAAATGTGTGCGTTATGAGGGCAGCAAACATCGCACCGGCAAGCGCAACCGGCCCGAGAAGGGACAGGAGCGCTATCTGGAAACTCAAGAGTACTCCAGCCAGAGTATTGGCATGCACACCGGGGATTATCCCGCTGATGGTGCCGAGAATCACACCAATAATGACACCCAGCAGGATCTCGATCATTCACTAGAGATACGGGAGAGCGAACATAAATTCACCGAAATGCATATGATATTATCATAAAGGGGCCATGAATCCGTAATGAAGATCGCAGTCACCCGATTATCAGGAAAAGAGAAAAGCGATGCTGCACGCTGTGCAAAGGCCGGGCATACCTGCTACAGCGTCCACCCGCTCCGCTCGGAGCTGCGCGAAGCGGAGATAACGGAGTTCGTTAAAGGAGTTGAGCGCAATGAATTCGACTGCATCTTCTTCACGAGTGCCCTCCCGGCAAAGATTATTGCCCCGCTCCTCAAAAAAGTCACCCGTGTGATTGCGATCGGCCCCCAGACGGCAAAGGAACTGGAGCAATCCGGTATTGTGTGCGAAACCCTCCCAAGTTTCTACTCCCGTGACTTCGTACCCTACCTTGGCGACTGGATCACCGGGAAACATATCGGTATCCCCCGCGCCGACGTCCCGAATCCCCTGCTCATCGATACGATTACTGCAGCAGGAGGATTTGTCCATGAATTCCGGTGTTACGGGCTTGAACCGACTGGAGAGACACTCGCACTTGATACGGCGGATGCAATTCTATTTACCAGCGCTATGTCATTTACCAAAGCAATCTGGACAGAGCGCAGTAATCTGCTCGTTATGGCAATTGGAGACATAACAGCAGCTGCCCTGCGCACTCGAGGCACAGAGCCTGTGGTCGTAGGGGATGGTTCCCTTGAAGGAACCCTCGAAGCACTAAACGATTATCTCCGCCAGAACAGGAGTGCATAATATGGAACCATCGATTGCGGATACTGAACAAAAAAAGAAGGCGGCCTTATGGAAAGGTGCGGGCATCATCGTTGTGGATAAAACACAGGGCCCGTCAAGCCATGAGATCGCCGCGTGGACAGGTGAAATGCTCGGGTGCGAAGTGGGACATTCCGGTACGCTCGATCCTCAGGTTTCCGGGTTAATCCTCATAATGCTCGGCAACGCGGTACGCCTCGCCCCGCTGCTCCTTGCACATGACAAGGAATATGTCTGCCTGATGCGGCTGCATGGGGATGTCGACCCCACCTGTATTGAGAAGATGGCAGAGGAATTCACGGGTAGGCTCTACCAGCGCCCGCCCCGGAAGAGCGCAGTAAAGCGAAATTTACGGATTCGCACCATCCATAAACTCGAGATCCTCAGTATTGAGGGAAGGCTCGTCCTTTTCCGGGTGAACTGCGAGGCGGGCACATACATCCGCTCGCTCTGCCATCATATGGGATTTGCGCTGGGTGTAGGTGCGCATATGCAGGAACTGCGCCGCACGCGATCAGGAGTTTTTGATGAAACGACCATGCACACACTCCATGACCTCAAAGATGCCTGTGTGGCAGCAGAAGGCGGAGATCGGACGGCCCTTGAGTCCATGGTTATGTCGGTCGATGCTGCAGTGCCGGATCTTCCGGTTATTATTGTGCGCGATACCGCAATCGATGCCATATGCCGTGGTGCAGTCCTTGCAGGAGTTGGGGTGATCAGCTGCAATGAGTTCGGAAAGAACCAGACTGTTGCGGTCCTCTCCCAGAAACGCGAGTTTATCTGCCTGGGTAAGGCGCTTGTTCCTTCGTCGTCATTCAAACCCGGTGACACCGGGCTGGTAATTGCACCCACAGCGGTTTTCCTGCCTCCCGGAACCTATGCACGGGGCTGGAAAAAATCCGATAAACCAGTTCAACACGATAAAAAACCGGCTAAAAAAACGGTCCCGAAACCTGCCAGAAGAACATCAGTCCAATTCCAGAGAAAGAGATACCATTAAAAAAATACCCTGCATACAAATAGGATACACTTTTTGCTGAGGTAGTCTAGCGGTAGGGCGCAGGCCTGGAAAGCCTGTGGTGCGAAAGTGCCTCGGGGGTTCAATTCCCCCCCTCAGCGCTTCATCTGGTTTTTTGAATTTTTTATTTTTTTCTCAAAGAGGGGTTATAGAGGATTTCCCATCAGATAATAAAAAAAGTGGCAGGATGCGCCATTACATCAAGACTTACTGCCGAATTCCCGGCCCATCTCGAATGCCTTTACGTTAATATCGACGGTCTTTTTCGGGACAAGACGCCGTACTGCTTCAAGCAGCGATTCTGGTTTAAGGGGCATTGATCCGGATGCAGCACCCAGCATCACCACATTCTGGGAAAGTGGACTGCCCGCATCGGCCGCCATTTTGTCAGCATCGAGCAGGCACAAGGGATTTTTTTTCAGTGCGGTGATAATCTCATCTTCCGTTGGCGCGACAACCTTTTGCGTATAAACCGAGGTTGGGAGTACAAGGTGATTGTTCACTACAATCTGACCGTCTTTTTTCAGGTAGTGGGAGTAGCGAAGTGCTTCTAAAAGATCGAACGATATCATGAGATCCGCCTGCCCGGGAGGGATCAGGGGTCCGAACAACCCATCGATCCGTATGTGACTCTCCACCGAACCCCCACGCTGTGCCATTCCGTGCGTCTCGGCTCCTTTGACCGGTCTCCCTTCAATCAGGCATGCTTCGCCAAGAATATTGGAAGCAAGAATTGTCCCCTGCCCCCCGATTCCGACGATCAGGATATCGAAACTTCCGCTCATTTCTTTCCCTCCCTGCCAATTGCCGCCACAGGACATAACTGGACACAGACAGCACAACCGCTGCAGAGGTCATTGATTCTGGCTTTTTCATCGGCAAACTCGATAGCAGGACATCCAAACCGCACACAGTTACCGCAACCGGTGCAGGTATCAGCGTCAACCTGGTACCTTCCACGCTTGATTCCGGCACGGCGCGCAGTAATGACACACATCTGCTTGGCAATGATTACTTTGACACCCGAACGTTTCTTTGCAGCCTCAAGGACATTGATCATCCCGGTGAGATCGTACGGGTCAATGGTCTCGACAAAGACTGCGCCGCAGGAACGGCAGACTGCATCGAGCGAGATAGGGGGGCTCTCCACACCACAGGCAGTTGCCCCGGTATTCGGGTTCGGCTGGTGGCCGGTCATTGCAGTGATCCGGTTGTCAAGGATGACAACCGTCATATTCGCACCATTATACACCGCGTTCATCAGGCCCTGGATGCCCGTGTGCAGGAATGTCGAGTCCCCGATCGTGCAGACCACATCGCGCGGTTCACCGGAATGAGCGATCCCGCTCCCAACCGTGATGGATGCGCCCATGCAGATCGTTGTATCAACAACACCGAGCTGAAGCCCCAGCGTGTAGCACCCGATGTCACTTGGATAGATCGCGTCCTTGAAGACCTTTTTAATCGCATGGAACGCCACGCGGTGATGGCAGCCGGCACAGAGGATCGGGGGTCGGGGGGGAAGGTTCTGCACAGGAACTGTTGAGGGGAACGGATTGTGCGGTAAAAACCCGGATTTCACCATAATTGCTGCAACCGCATATGGGGAAAGTTCCCCTTCATAAGGCGCATACCCGTTCTTTTTCCCGTACACCGGGACACAGCCTGCTACCTGCCGGACAACTTCCTCGACTTCCGGTGCAAGTTCTTCTATAACCAGAACTTTTTCGTGCTTGTTAACAAAATTACCAAGCCATTCCTCATCGATCGGGTATGCACCGATCTTCATGAACGAAACACCGGCTGGCAGCAGTTCCTGAACATAGGATGCGGCAATCCCACTGGCAATGATTGCGGTCTTTCCCCGGATCTCAAACCGGTTGTATCCCAGTTCCACCAGCCGTTTTCTGAATCGCGGGTTGCTTCTCATTGAGTTTCTTGTGAAGGATACGGGTATGGACCGGAATCACGACATACTGGCGCGGATCCTTGTGGAACTCTCCTTTCCGCGTACTGGGAACGGCATCTCCAAGCATCACATCACCTTTCGAGTGACAGATGCGCGTAGTCGGGCGGAATATGACCGGAAGTCCAAACTCCTCAGAAAGGGCAAATGCCGCAGGGATCATATCATGCGCTTCCTGCACGCTGGCGGGATCAAGGCAGGGAACCCGGGCGAAGTGGGCATAACAGCGGGTGTCCTGCTCGTTCTGGGAACTGTGCGCGAACGGATCATCTGCACTCATGATCACAAGACCCCCGGTAACACCGGTATAAGCACTGGTCATCAGCGGATCCGCAGCAACATTGAGCCCCACATGTTTCATCGTGCAGAGTGCGCGGACACCGCACCATGCGGCAGCAAGTGCGTTCTCCAGCGCGACTTTCTCGTTTACCGACCATTCAAGATAATATGACCGTTCCGGCTGCGCCCGCAGGATATCGATCACTTCGGACGAGGGTGTACCAGGGTAGCCGCTCACAAAATCCACACCGGATTCGACACAGGCGTGGGCGATCGCTTCATTCCCAAGGAGATATTTTCGTTCCATGATCCCTATCCGTATTATTATCGTGATTTTTCTGCACATATCCCTATCTGAAAATTCCCCATATTTGCCCAGGCGATTCACAACCTATAAAAACTCTGATGGAGTAGTTATTAGGGTAAATTCAAGGCAAACTTTTGGGCCCGTAGCATAGCCCGGTGGTGCGCCCGGCTGATAACCGGGAGGTCATGTGTTCGAATCACATCGGGCCCATCCAGTGCAATTTGTTTTCGTTTTTTTCGCATTCTTTCCTGCAAAGAGTTCAAACTCCTTATTTCGGCTGTGATTTTTTTATGCAATTTTAATTCCAGTGTTCCGCACAGAATAAATTACTTGGAAAAATGCATGAACAATTTCACGCCGCATCGTTGAATACAGGCTTTAAATCATCAGTAAATCTTCACTGAATCTATGGATAACCAAAGAATGGTGCAGATTGCATCAGAAATGCTGACAATACTAAAAACAAAAAGGAAAAATGAGTGCTATAGTCTATGCCCTGGCAAAAACATACCCAATCACTTTATCGAGTGCTTCAATCAGTGCTTCTTCGCCCTCAAGGTAATCATGGAGCGCGCGGTAGAGCATGAACAGCACATCATACCCGTAATGCTCAAGTGCAGTTTTTGCATCAATCGGGTTCAGATAGGAATCGGTAAGAAAACCATCAAAACTGTACATCAATTCAAATATTTTACCTTCATCGGATAACACGCAGAACTGATCGGTAATCTGTTTTTGTGGATTGTCGGGACGGAATGCTGCGGGTTCAGTTTTTCCGAGAATGATCATCTTTCTGGGATAATACATTGGATCGTAAATTTCACCTTTGGTATCCTGCTTACCCATTTTGAGCATATCGAGACCAACCACTTTTATTACCGGTATGGCAGATTTTGCCATTCGGGCGAGAAGTTTTGCATCATTCTCTTTAATCTTCCCCGAAATCTCGGCGCTCTTCCCCCGGTTCTCTTCAATCTTCTCTATCAGTTTTTCAAATCCGGCTTCAATTTCATCCATTGAATTCACCTGAACCCGGCGCAATAAAGCGAAGGTTAAGATCTGTTTATACTACGGCTATAAAACCACTTGTTTCTTGGATTGGTTACTTTTCCATGACAATATCAGGTTGCCAGACATCGTCATATTTGCAAAACTAAAGGTATTCCTCGGCATCAAACCGATTCACCAGTTAGAGTTTTTCATAGGTTTGGTTAATCCAAATGACTATTTTTTTTATAAATATACCCGAAATGGGGTACAATTCAGGTAAAAAGGGGAAGTTATCCATATGCTTAACCCGAAATTCTGATTATTGAGTGTAGGAATCACGTCCATAAGGAAAGGATTGTGCGGCGGTCCATCAAAAAGATCCAATAACAACATGTTTCATCCCGTGCCGGACATACCACATTTCTGCCAGAAAGTATCTGCGGTACCGAGGTAATTACTCCCAGAAAGGTTAAGAGGCTTGGAATTCTCCGGTCCATTGAACACGTTCAGAAATCAGGCCGGTTTTAGGGGTTTTTTCTACAGGGATTCACGGGGGGTATCATTGTGCAAGCACAACGCTTAACCAATGGCACCCATAATCTGTTTACTATGATAAGAATCGGACTGCTCGGCTGCGGTAATATTGGGCATATCATCGCACAGCACGCGGGCAGTTTCGAGATAACCGCAGTATACGATCAGGTTTTGGAACGGGCACAGGAGATTGCTGCAATCTCAGGTTCACGGGCATATGAAAATTTTGAGGCATTTATTACTGCTGACATAGATATCGTTGTCGAGGCTGCATCGGTAAATGCCGTAAAAATCTATGCCGGAGAGGTCCTGTCTCACAACAAAGATATGGTGATCATGAGTGTTGGTGCACTGGCTGATCCGGTATTCCATGAAAAAATACGAAGCATTGCAGTCGAGTCACATCAAAAAGTCCATATTCCCAGTGGGGCAATATTCGGCCTCGATAACCTTAAAATCGGAAGGATCTCAAAGTTTAAAAAACTCCTGCTCCGAACAACAAAAAGTCCAAAATCTCTGGGCATTGCTTCTGATTCCCGCAGGATGATATTCTCAGGAAAAGCCAATGAATGTATAAAGGCATTTCCGAAAAATGTCAATGTATCAGTTGCCATGAGTCTTGCAGCAGGACAGGATACTGATGTTGAACTCTGGATCGATCCCGCTGTTGACCGGAACGTGCATGAGTTATTTGTTGAAGGGGATTTTGGTGAGACATATGTTAAAGTAACCAATTTCCCGAGCCCGGATAACCCGGCAACAAGTTATCTGGCCGCCCTTTCAATTCTCTCACTTCTTGAAGATCTCAACAGTCCGATTGTGGTAGGAACATGATTCAGAAAAGTTGGTGAATACATCTATGGTATCGATCGAGTACCTGCTGCGCTTTATCGATGAAGATGCGCCATTTGGGGACGTAACATCAGAAACTGTCATATCCGACATCCGATGCCGTGCAGAGATTTCCGCAGAACAGGAAGGAATCATTGCAGGACTCTGCGAAGCCAAAATGCTATTTTCTCATTATGGGATAGTGACAGATCAGAAACCGCAGGATGGTAAACCAGTAAATACGGGTGATATTCTCCTGTCACTCTATGGGGATGCAAAAAAAATTCTGCTGGTTGAACGCACTGCACTCAACATTATCGGAAGAATGAGTGGTATAGCAACCCGGACACGAGAGATGGTCAATACCGTATCAGCAGTAAACGGACAATGCCGTATAGCAGCAACAAGAAAAACCTGTCCGGGGTTCAGGGCACTTGATAAAAAGGCAGTGCAGCTGGGTGGGGGAGATCCCCACCGTGAAAGTCTGAGTGACGGCATCCTCATAAAAGACAACCATCTGGCACTGGTTTCTCTGAAAAAGGCCATCATTTCTGCAAAAAATGCCACGCTTTATAAAAAAATCGAAGTGGAAGTCGAGAATCCTGGTGATGCTCTGCTGGCAGCATCCGCAGGTGCCGATATTATCCTGCTTGACAACATGAATCCCGGTCAGGTTAAAACCACACTCGATATACTCAAGGACAAAAAATTGCGCAATCATGTTACGATAGAACTTTCCGGAGGAATTGATCATACCATGCTCCGTGATTTTGCAGTATTGGATGTAGATGTCATTAGCATGGGTGCACTTACTCACACAGTCCGGAATTTTTCAGTAAAACTTGAGATTCAACAGGAATAATACGGTCTAATTTTGCCTCTTGAATGATGAAGCACCCTTTATTACGATACGGGAAAAATAAGAGAAAATCCCATATTTCATTCTGAAAAAAATCAAAAACCAAAAAGAAAACCTTAATAGTTTGGTACCACGTATCGGTGGCTATTGAGGTTGGATCATGGGCGATGCTGAATTGCCGGTTCCTGAAAATGAAGTTCCAAAAGAGGATCCTGTTGTTATCGAAGAACGGCGTAAGGGGCGGATTAAAGAATATATCAACCTCCTGAAAAGTGAAAACCTTCATTACCGCTGGAAAGCCGCAGAAGCTCTGGGTAACGAGGGGGATCCAGAAGCGGTTGAACCACTGTTAGAAGCACTTAACGATCCCTATGTTGATGTCCAGTGGCTTGCCGCAAAATCGTTAGGAAAAATCGGGGATCGTCGTGCGATTGAACCCTTGATGAGTGCACTGAAGGCTGATGATAAATGGCTCCGCCAGGGTGCAGCATGGGGACTCGGAAGGCTTCGTGATCCAAAGGCTGTTGAGCCACTTCTCGCACTTCTTGACGATAAGAAAAAAAGTGTCCGGAAAAATACAGCATGGGCACTGGGAAACATCGGTGACAAACGAGCCATTGAAGGACTCACCGGGTTACTACAAGATCCAGATGAGGATGTTCGTGAAGCCGCACGAAAAGCGCTGGCAGCCATCATGAGGGAAAAACAATAAAAAAATACATTATAGTTTTTCATTTACTGAATAAACCTGCAACAGGACTAAACGATATGAACCGGTATGAAATTCACAAAAAAATAATTGGATCCTTGACTAAAGTTACAATAAAATTCATCAGATAACTGTGCAGCAACCGATCCGTTACCTGTTTTTCAATCCGCAATAAGTATGAAGTAAAATCAGCTACGATTTATCCTATTTCACTAAACGGATATCCCCTGCTGAATTCACCAGAATCTCTTTCTTCCCGCGATATGTCTCCACAATCCCATAAACTGAAATATTCGCTCCTTTCGTCACCACCAGATCACGGGCAACTTGAGCCGGAATAAAAATGGTGAGATTATTAATCTGCAGGGTCATGTGCTCACCAGTTCTTGTCAGGGAAACCTGATCGAGGGTGCCTTCAACATGAACCAGTTCACCATCAGCAGAATTGTTTGAAAATGGCTTGGAAAAAGGCTGTTTCCCGAGTGAGTCCAGAATCAGGTGCCCCGCTATCACGGCTACAGTAACTCCTATCAACAGCAGGACTGCCACCCGTTCCTGGCGTTCGAACATAGAGGAATATTGAAAATGGGAATTTATATTACCGATAGATTAATGTGTTAACAGCGTTAACATAATAACCATGCATCCTACAACATTACCCCCATCATCAAAGACGGTGCTGGAGATACTGGATCACGGCGGTGCAATGACCCACAAGGATCTCGTATCGCAAACAAAACTGGCACCACGGACTGTTCGGTATGCCTTAAAGAAACTCAAAGAACGCCACCTCATTATCGAGAAGTTCAACTTCCGTGATGCACGCCAGATCATCTACCAGAACCGGCCTGAACCGGCAGATAAACCCCGGTCAGCGTGCGTATGACAAAGCATACCTGTACCCTGATGCATTGTGACTCAATGGTCCGGAATATCCTTCCTCCCATGAGAGCGGAGATGGTGTCCCGGCTCATCCAGAAACAAGGACTCAGTCAGAGCGATGCTGCAAAAAAACTTGGCGTAACACGAGCAGCAGTGTCGCAGTACATGAGCGGAAAACGGGGTGCGGGAGAAGTTAAAATGTCAACAGAACTGGATTTGATTATTGATCGCTGGGCTCTGGCAGTGGTTACCGGAGAGAGCGACATTAACCTGTGTGACGTTTGCCAGTGTGCACTCAAGAAATTCTAATCGTACGTGTTCAGTCTGAACACCTGTTTTTCGTTGCAGAGTTTTTCAGATACCAAGAGTGTCTTTTAGTCCAAAATGCGGGAAATTTATCCTTACCGGATGTGCCTGCGATAGTAGATTATGAGCAGCAGCAGAATTACGGCAATCACAATGACAATTTTGAGGTAATCGGTTTTCGGTTCCATAGTGGTCACCGTTCCATTCCAGTCATCATCAAACACACCAAGGAAATACCGGGCAACACCGGGATGATCGATTATTACCCCCGTTTCCCGGTTAAAATTTGGTGAGTTGCTGTTCCAGTTGATGCTGCTCACCAGCACCCGTTGTCCATCAACGATTACACCTTTGTTATGGATCTTCTCAGGATTACTCGATGAAAGATCCGCACAACGCGCTTCAAGGGGGATCTGTTCGGAAGACCCGATATGGGCGATTAAGGCAGCCATCTCATCGTTGTCCTTCTCATCTTCGATATTATACCAGTACGAATCCAGCAGTACCCTCACATGAACACCGCGTCGGGATGCGTTAATCGCGGCAGCAAGAAATGGATTCAGAGTCTGAGGGGTTTCATTGGTGATATAGGCCTGCTCAATTTCAATACTCGTTTGAGCGGATTGTATCAGATCAATGATCTGGCTACTGGTGTCAGGAGCAAGAACGGGTTTGACGGTAGCACCCAAAAATTGTGCTGGGGTAAATTCCGCCATATATTTCTTTTCAGGAACCGGTTCTGGATTTCCCGGAGAACCTTTGATGGGGATTACAGATGGATCAGTGGAATCAGCCAGATATACTGCAGAAAAATATTCAGCCAGCGCAGGATCTTCAAGATAAACACCCCACCCGCGATTACCGGTGTAACCCACGGGTGGAAATCCACTGTACTTGAAATTCTCACTGGTGAGAAAAACCGCCCTGTGATCGATGACAAGATATTTTGCATGATCGTAACGGTAGGGAGGATGAGTACCATTGTCTGCAGCCATCTGGACGACCTTAATTCCACCGGAATTCATTTTCCCAATCACAGATTTCTCATCAGCGCCGATCCCTCCCACCGGCCCCCCTTCAAGAAGAACTGCAACATCAACTCCACGCCCATGTGCTGCAACCAGGGAATCGGCCATTACCGGGCTGGAAAATTCATAAACATTGAGAAGAATTTCATCCGATGCATGATCCACAGCGTACGTGAACATTTCACTGGAACAGTCCGGTGAAACAAAAGTGGTGACCGTCACATTATGGAAAGTTGCAGGTACGAACCGGGACTGTCCTATCATGAGAGGGCGGGGATCCCACACACCATTTTCGAAATAATGGACCTGCCCTTCGCGAGGTTTAACATCCTTTGGCCATGCAACACGCTGGATCAGATTAGTGCCTTCGAACAGCAGCAGTTCATCCCCGGAATTTGCAAGTCGGAGCAGATCGCCATTGACAACATTGGGCACTACAGGAGAGTAGTCGAGCCATTCGAAATCCGGAAGGTGTCCGTGGCTCTGGGCAAATGCCGGGCCGCTGCGGGCAATAGTCAGGCTGCCTTCAATTTGCGTGCCGGGAGGAAACCGAAATCCGCCCCTTCCATCGGAGACTGTTAGACCATCAAGAGATCCATTGCCGGAAAGAACCAGGAACTCATCCATATCATCATGAAGATAGGGATCAGGACAGAACTCAGTTATCCTGACAGGTGTACCCGCTTGAACCATACCTGCGATGAGTGTGAGTGAAATAATAAGCAGGCAGAACCGTCGCATTAAAACAGTAGTTTCTCCATGCTTCTTTTATAATCTGGCGATATAATTCTCCGGAGAGATGGTGCAGGTAGAAAAATCCACCGTAAACCCAAGAGCCCCACTTGTAGTGAAACTGGGGGGAAGCCTCCATCAGGAGGTTCCGGTGATCATACCGATATTATGCAATTCCGATCGTCCGCTGCTGGTTGTTCCCGGGGGGGGACTTTTTGCCGATGCTGTAAGGCAGGTGAAGGTAGATGATGATCGCGCACACTGGATGGCAATCGCTGCCATGGATCAGTATGGCTGGTTTGTTGCATCTCATGGTATGAGGACAACAGATAGCCTCTCAGTTCCGGAAAAAACCACCGTTTTTCTGCCGTATATCAGCATGAGACAGCAGGATCCCCTCCCGCATTCATGGGAAATCACCTCAGACACCATCGCTGCCTGGGTGGCAGATCAACTGGGACTTGAACTTCTGCTTCTCAAATCAGTTGACGGGATTATTTATGAGGGCAGACTTCAGGAACGGGTAACAACACCTATACAAAGTGATGTAGTAGATCCATTTTTTATTCCCTATGTCCTGAAAAATGAGGTGAAAACTACGATTATAAACGGAAATTCAAGTGATAACATGAAGAATTTTTTAAAAGGGGAACCAATCACAGGAACCAGAATTGGTACAACCTTTTAAAGGTTCTAAAAGAGATACTATAGGAATCGTTGGAGGAGCTATAATGTCAGATAAAAAATGTACATCCTGCAGTGCTCCGCTTGCAGAAGAGGGCGCAACGAAATTCGGGTGCCCCGCATGCGGTTTTGAGATCAACCGGTGTTACCGGTGCAGAGAACAGAGCATTCCCTACACCTGCCCGAAATGTGGATTTGGGGGACCATAAGGTATGGGAAGTGTTGCCGTCATTATGCGGGTGATGCCGGAATCACCCGAAGTCGATCTTGAACAACTCAAGAAGGCGCTCAAAGAAAAACTGCCCGGTATTCAGGACATGCAGATAGAGCCAATCGGATTTGGCTTAAAAGCGATCAAACTTGCCGCAGTTATCAATGACTGTGGGGGCGAGACGGATGCAATCGAGAAGTCCCTCAATGAGATCGCGGGCGTTGAGCGGGCAGAAATTATTGAAGTGACACTGAACTAAAAACAGTCAGTTCATCTCTTTTATTCACTTATTCTTCAAGAGACGCCATAACATCTTGGGTAATTGCGCGTATTTTTTCAACAGATTCACGAAATGCAATTACTTCTGATTCATCGATCCTGATTGAAATGGGAAAAACACCGTTACAATTTATGCGGGCGGGGACACCAATACACACATCACCCTCACTGCTGACGCCATGCACTTCCTCTTTGATATAGGTAGACACTGTCAGGATACGATTTTCGTCGCTGAGCACAGTCCTCACCAGCGAGGCGATAGCCTCTCCGGGCCCATATACCGTAGAACCCTTATTTTTTATGATCTCTGCACCGCTGGTTTTTACAGAGTGAATTATCTCCTGAACGGGCAGATGAGAAAAGGTCGGCAGGTTCGAAATCTTGATACCTCCGATGGTTGTCGCTGACCAGAGCGGGACCAGGCTGTCACCATGCTCCCCGATAATGCGCGTGTGAACTTCGCTGACATGGACCTTGAAGTATGCAGCGATCAGGGATTTCAGGCGCATTGAATCCAGATGCGTCCCCAGTCCGAATACCTGGCTTGGCGGAAGACCAGAACACTTCAGGGCAACGTAGGTCATCACATCAACGGGATTTGTTACCATCAGAATCTTTGTGTTCGGTGCGACTTCACCAATTGCCCGGGCAAGCGGTGCGATAACCCTTGCATTTCCCACGGCAAGATCCATACGATTCTGGCCGGGGACTCGTGGAACACCTGCGGTAATAACAACAACATCAGAACCGGCAGCGTCTTTTATATTGGTCGTCCAGTTGATCTTAACATCAGTTCCCCGTGCGGCGAATGAATCGACAAGGTCCTGGATAATTCCCTTTAAAAGAGACTCGCGTCCTTCCCGACCATGGAGCAGGATTTCATTTACATGAGGGATTGAAGAAATTGCATGTGCAGCAAACATCCCCACATTGCCTGTCGCACCGATGATAGTCACTTTTGCCATGATAACCAGAAATGGGGACGCGTTATCGGTCGACTGTACGTTACTACGTTTACCAAAGCATTCATCCTCCGCCCCGTTACCCCATGGGCGCCGGATGTCTACGGTAAGTCTGCTCCCTTCCGGGCCTGAACCGGTCCCCGCAGCGACAGGTCGCCATTCCCTCCGGAATATTGATACCTGGCCATCGACCTCATGGGACGAGGTTTCACAGTCAGAACACACAGGCTCCCGCAGGCCGTTGCAGCCTTCTTCAAACTTCGCCCCCCGCATAACGACGGTTTCAGGTTACAGGTGACGCCGAACCACCCGGGCTAGTCCCCATATACCTTTGTACCCAGTTCAATAAAGACTTTTTACCAATCGCAGAATCATTTCTGCAATAGTGTGACTGTTTTGACAGCGTCATGGAACAAATATATCCCCGCCCACATTTTCGCCCCATTCTTTTTTTATTTTCTGGATTTCCTGCGCGTTATTTTTATCAAATATATCAATAGCGGTGACCGGTAAATTCCCGGGAGGGATAACCGAATGGAGTTGCCTGAAATCACCCTGGTAGACTTCGATTATCTGTTCTCCCTCAGTTTCAGCAATCTTAATTGGATTTTTTGTCACCGGGTGTTTAACCATGTCCTCCATCTGCTCAAATATTCTGACCCGGCTGACCTTGAAATACTCACGGTTCACTTCGAGATTAAAAGCGGACCAGAATGCCGAGGCATACCATGCATCATTCATAATCACGTGCGGCACACCCATACATGCAGCAGTCAGCCCTAGTGTTCCGACACCAGAACATGCATCAATAAACAGTTTTACCGGAGGATTTCCCACGTGCCGTTCCAACGCTTGGATCTTAGGCGCATATCCCCGTGAAAATTCTATATGGACCAGTGACTGCTGTTTATACATGACAAGCGGCCCGCTCCGGAGTGGGAAAATATCTGCCCGAACATCACACCCTGCCAGAAGATCATACACTTTAGGCACAGTCTTTAAATCAGCGCTCGTAATCCCCGGCACAAAATTCCCGGTTTTTACCACCCCCCTTAGTTCAGGTACTTCACCCATTAACCGCTCTGCAGTCTTTTTCGTTGCTTTTGAGGTGAGAAGCACCAGGGATTTTTCTGTAAGGAATGGCGGGCGTTCCATCGGAAATCCCGGGTGCACAAGGGGTGAACCGACTGCAATCAACGGCTCAGTTGCTTTCATATCCCCTTCCTCTACCATAATCACGTAGATATGGGCAAACACCTCATCGATAAACCGTTTGCCGCAGGAGCAGGGTGAATCATATTCAAGCGTTGGAAGCGGAGCCCTTTTGTCCAGCATGCGAATTTTGCAGTCTGCACAGGGACGGAACAGTGAAGGAAGTGTGACAAGAATATCCTTAGCGGATTTGACACAGTCCATCTGGCAGACAGGGCACTTCATTATGCTCCCTTTGTGCCTCCTGAAATAGATACTTTTTCAATCGGTTCAGGAAAATATAACCCCTGAAAAAAAGGGAAATTACTTCAAAAACAGTGGGCCCGAAGGGATTCGAACCCATGACCGCCCGGTTATGAGCCGGGCGCTCTAACCGGACTGAGCTACGGGCCCCCAAAACGCCCCCCACAGGGCTCGAACCTGTGACATTCGGATTAACAGTCCGACACTCTACCAACTGAGTTAGGGAGGCACGCTAATGCGCCTTATTAGATTCTTTGTGGGGACTTTTAAAGGTAACTATAAGGTCGAGCGAGGTTAGAGGTTGATAAAATCAAAACGCGTCCCGGATCACGAGCGCTTCATCGCCGCAAGCAACTGGATAAGGTCGTCCAGATCACCATTCAGGTGCTGGAATAATTCAACCGTTTGTGGCGTAGCAACTGCACCTTCCGGGGATGCGCGGATATACCCGAGTTGTTCCAGCACATGCAGGGAGTACCGGATACGGTGCGAAGGAAGGTCAAGCAGCTCAGATAACTTCATGATACCAATCGGCTCGTGATCGGCAACTGCTTTTGCAACCTCAATATGGCGGCTCAGCAGTTCGATCTCATCCTTCATCTTTTTGAGCATGATTCTCTAAAAACTCCACAATATTTGGTTATTCGGTATTATTCGGCCTTATCACCCTGTTTAGCATCATCACCATCTTTTCTCTTATCAGGCTGTGCATAGAGCCAGTTTTTCGTTTCCCGGTACCTCTTTGCAAAATCCAGGGAAAGAACCAGGGCGATAACAAGCATAGCGAGAATCGCAGGCAGGGTGTACGGGGAATGGATTATGAAAAAAACGATAATAGACAGGGCTACGAGCATCACAATAATATTGAGCTCAACGGTTAGCCCATAAAATTTCCATCTGAACTGAGCTTTGGCATCCTCTTCCATCACTGGAATGTCAACTCCGGAATAAAAGTACTTGACGTTTCACCGCATATATCAACTAGATGGACACTCTATCCAACACGGTCAGAAAAAGTGGTGCTGATGCATTCGTGATGTACGCATCCTCACGAGACGCAGATATGCGTTACCTGACACAATTCGTCACCAGTGATCCGTTTGTCTATTTTAAAAAGGCAGGCGAGAATGGCATGATTATCGTCTCCCAGATGGAAACCGGGCGCGCATCCCGCGAGTCCACGGCATCGGTTATGACACGGACGCAGGCAGGGCTTCCGGAAATCCTGAAAACCGAAAAAGACCCATGGAAAGCGACAGCAAAAATAGATCGCCGGACAGGTAGGGGAAAAAATACTGGTCCCCCCCAATTTCCCGGTCGCACTGGCAAATGCACTCGAAGGATTCTGCACGGTGGTTGTCGACAGCGGAACGGTTCAAACAATACGGGAAACCAAGAGAAGGGACGAAATAAAAGCGATGAGGCATGTCCAGAAGGTAACAGAGACTGCAATGGGTGTGGCAGTTTCGCTAATCCAACGCTCTACGGTAAAAAATGGGATCCTGCATAATG
Organism: uncultured Methanomicrobiales archaeon; assembly: GCA_963732285.1. GTDB lineage: Archaea > Halobacteriota > Methanomicrobia > Methanomicrobiales > Methanospirillaceae > Methanoregula. Next base: position 206,161 of record CAVSYT010000005.1, read on the forward strand.
ACGGGAAACCGCTAACATCGGAAATGGTGAAATTTTCCATGCATTCCCTTCTTCTCGAACACGGGTGCACGGCTGTTGATACCATTGTTTCGTGCGGGGAAGAGACCGCAGTTCCGCACATGACCGGTACCGGTCCCTTACACGCTGACGAGCCAATTGTGATTGACCTGTTTCCCTGCGAAGAGAAAACGGGATATTATGCTGATATGACCCGGACGGTGGTAAAGGGGGAACCAACCCCGGAAATAAGCGACATGTACAATGCATTGTATGAAGCGAAACAACTGGGCATATCACACGTAAGAGCCGGGATAAGCGGATCCGACATTTACCAGACCGTTGTTGATTATTTCAAAGAGCGCGGATATGAAAGCGACACCCGGGGTTTTGTCCATAACCTCGGGCATGGAGTGGGTCTTCAGGTGCATGAGCTTCCCACCGTTGGTCCGGCAGGAAAAGAACTCAAAGCAGGGAGTGTGATTACAATCGAGCCGGGGCTCTACTATCCGGGGATTGGGGGGGTGCGCCTCGAAGATATTGGGGAGGTCACGAAAAAAGGGTTTAACAATTTTACGAAATTTCCGGAGGATCTCATTGTATGAATGACGAAATTTTTGAAAAATATCGTGAGGCCGGTGCCATCGCTTCAAAAATTCTTTGCAAGGGTGCACAGGGCATAAGGATTGGTGAGTCCTATTTCGATCTCGTGGAAAGCATCGAATCGCAAGTAAAAGAGGAGGGTGCTTCGCTCGCATTTCCACTTAATCTCTCCTTAAACGAGGATGCTGCCCATGATACCGCTTCTCCTGCCGATTCAAGAATATTTGAGAAAGGGAGATGTGGCAAAGCTTGATCTCGGCGTCCATATAGACGGATATATAGCAGATACGGCTACCACGGTGGATCTGGGCAACAACTCGCTGCTCCTCACAGCATCGGAACAGGCGCTCGAAGCAGCAATAAAATTGGTCAGGCCGGGCTCGACCGCTGGCGAACTCGGTGCTGCAGTCCAACACGAGATCGAGAGCAGGGGTTACCGACCGATCGCAAACCTTACAGGACATGGACTTGATCAGTATGTCCTTCACCGCGCACCATCAATCCCCAATGTCGGGATCCACGGGGGGATCGTGCTCGAAGAAGGGATGGTCTTTGCAATAGAGCCGTTCGCAACTACAGGGAGCGGCCATGTTGGGGAAAAAACCCGCATGGAGATCTATTCCCAAATCTCACAAAAACCCGTGAGAATCCCGGCAGCACGTGCAATCCTCGAAACGATTAAAGATCGCCATGGTCTCCCGTTTTCCCGCCGCTGGCTCAATGAGAGGAAGCAGGACCTCGCGCTCCCCGCACTGGTCAGATCCAATATACTCCATGCATACCCGGTCCTCTCCGATATTCAGGGTTCACTGGTATCCCAACACGAGCATACGGTCATCGTGACTGCTGATGGCTGCGTCGTCACAACACGATAAGATAGACTTATTCAATTTGGAAAAGAATAATTAAGGTTACAGCCATGACTGGAGATTCTGAAGCCCTGCGCATAATGGATGTCGTTCTGACCGCTGAAATATTCAACCAGAACCCCCAGCTCGATATCAATGATCTGACACCAACCTGTCGCGATATTTTTAGCATTACCAGCGCCTCTGATGTGAAGCGCCCGGTTTATGTGAGTGACGGAGTGATCAAACGTACACTGTCTATTGCAGATGCACACCTGAAAATGTCTGCAAATCCCTTTGTAGCATACGAGGATTTTGGCCAGCGGCTCCGCATCACCGCTCTCGAATCTGCAGCCCAATGGTTCCTCAAACAGGGAGGGATGTCATTTGTTGAGAGAAATCCAACCCTCGCGTATTATTTTGAAAAAATTGATCCCGCGAGAGTGAATTATAAAACCGTCCGTGCTGCAAATCCGCCTTATGAAGATACAAAGGCACACCTTGATGCACGCCTTTCGAAGTTAATCGGTGAAGACGAGAAACTCCGGGGTGCAATGGATCTTGTAATGATCAGCGCACCAGAGGAAGTAGAGCAGAGGATGGATGATCTGGTCTGCACGCCTTCACAGCTTGCGGTCATTTCGAAGATCCAGCAAGCTATCGAACACCGTGAGTTTCTGCAACGGCACCGTATCCACGAAGTAGGAAAACTCCTCTTTGTCGGTCCCCCGGGTACCGGAAAAACCTCGATTGCACTTGCCATGTCCCACACCATGCACATGCCGGTGCTCGAAGTGCGCCTCTCAATGATTACATCCCAGTATCTTGGAGAGACTTCGAAGAACATCGATCGTATCTTCGAACTGGCAAAAAAACTTTCACCCTCCATCCTGTTCATCGATGAATTCGATTTTGTGGCAAAGAGCCGGGTTTCCGATGATCACGGGGCCATGAAACGTGCGGTCAATTCGCTGTTAAAAAATATCGACCGGATAAACCTGGTGAAAAACGGCGTGATCATGATCGGTGCCACAAACCACCCCCAACTGCTTGACGAGGCGGCATGGCGGAGATTTGACGAAGTTGTTGAATTCTCCCTGCCCGATGAGGACATGCGGAAAAATATCTTGCAAAAAGTGACTGCGTCGCTTGGGTGCACTATCGATTACCAGATGCTCGCATCCAAAACCGAGGGATTTTCCGGTTCTGATCTTCGCATGATGATCAAAGAAGCAGTACTTTCCGCACTCATGGATGGACGACATTCCCTGTCTCCTGAAGATATCATAAAAGGCATCCAGATGGTGAAGAACCGCGACGCTATCCGGCACCTGAACTGGTTGTAATATGAAGATAACGCTGCTGGGAACCGGTGACGCTATTGGTACACCAAAGGTTGGTTGCGACTGCCCCCAGTGCGCTCATGCCAAAGCAACAGGCAGGATGCGATTGCGCACATCACTGCTGGTTGAGAATAATGATCGGCGTCTCCTGATCGACTCATCCCCCGATCTCCGCCATCAACTTCTCTTAAACGGTTCGCCGCATATCGATGCGGTGATCTGGACGCATGGCCATTACGATCACTTCATCGGATTTGGTGAGTTTTATCGCGTCCAGAATATTCCCCCGGTCTTTGCCGCACCACCTGTACTGAACTACTGCGCCGAGGCATTCCGGTTTCTCACATTCGACAAAGTCCCGATCCAGCCGTATGAACCGTTCGAGATCTTCGGAATTTCCGTCACCCTGTTCCTGGTTAAACATCCCCCGGCATATACCTGCGGCATCCTGTTTGAAACCGACCAGTCGCGCGTTGCATTCACTTCAGATACGAATATCCATATTCCGGAGCAGAGTCTTGATCTCCTGCAGGATCTCGATCTCCTGCTTCTGGATACTCTGGTGCCTTCGGCCATTTCGATTGGCAAGCACATGAATTATCTTGAAGCCTGTTCACTTGCCGAACGTCTTGCCCCACGGGATTTCCGCTGTGTGCATATGAGCCACATGATCCCGTGGGATCTTCCCCATACCGGCAAGGACAGGGAAATTTTCGAGTTTCCCTGACTTTTTTATCGATATCCCGCAATTTTTCCGATTGGTATTACCAACCTCCCTGCAATAATGCGGGCATACTGATCACCCATACCTATATGATTTTCAGGTGCCCAAACATAGGTTCATGATTGTAAAAATGCTCGAGCTGGAGAAAGACAAAGTGCGGCTCGTAATCCAGGGGCAGGGACACACGTTCATGAACGCCCTTGTCGAGGAATTATTATCCGATTCCGATATTGATGTAGCCCGCTATGTGATTGAGTTCCAGTTCTCTGATCCGGAACTCTTTGTCACTACCAAAAACAAGAAAAATCCTCTCCCGATCATCAAAAAGGCATGCAAGCGAATCTCCGGTAACTGCAACGATCTTATCAAGGGATTAAAGAAGTAGGGATTAAAAAATTCGATATTTTTTTGCTTAAAACTGCACCAGCGCATCATGTATGGCTATCCCTTTGGGGAGTTCATGCAAGCAGCCCGAATGCAACAGTTTCATGACTATTTTTATCTGGCATGTTCGAATGTCAATCTGATGACACTGACCGCAATTTTTAAAAAAAAAATTTCAAAAATAATCGTAATCGGGAAAAACGGACGAAAAATAATTATTCATCTGCTCGCTCGGTGAAGACAATCGATCCGGATATGCGGGAAATTTTGATCCTCACTTTCATGCCGGGCTTTGAATTTGCTACATACATAATGTAGCGTCCCATCTTTACCACACCGTCGCCACGCTTGGAGATGGACTGGATCTCAACTTCCATGATCTGGCCTTCTTCAAGGTTCTCTGATACGGGCTCAGTGCGGGCCTTTCTCTTTCTTACCGGACGGTGACTCCCGCAGGCATCACAACGGAGCAACATGACGCGATCATCCTTGACAAGACGGGTGTCAGGCTTACCGCATTCGGAACAGATAACGTAATCATCTACATAACTCTTGATAATCATCTTGATGAGCGAGATCTCGAACTTACCGTTGAAGATTGCACGGTTGCCATCGATCTTTCCTGAAGTTCCCAGTTCACCTAAAAGGAATTTCATCAGATGGTCTGGATCGCGGCGGACTTTGCTGACAATTTCGGTAAAATTTTCAAGGATTGTTGTCTTGCCCTCCACGTACGCTTTTACTTCGGGTACTACAAAACGTTCCGAAGATTCCGTTTTTTCGGTGATATTGGAATAGGCCTGTTTAAGGAGATTTTCATAGGAGTCCGTCATAGTTGTATAATATAAAGGCGCGCTGCATCCAAAAGACTTTCTCAGGAACATGCACGCTCACGACAAGTACCTTGATTTTAACCATGAATTGGGATGAACGAGCTTATCATAGCATTAAGGAATGAAGATTTCACATTCAACGTTAACAGATCCATATCAGGAATATAAAAGAAGGTCATTTCCTGATTGTTCAGATATACAAAATTATACTTTTATTGATGAAGATACAAGAGCGATCAGATCTTTGTTCGTTTTATCATTCTCTATGTCTTTCTGGTGGATATTGGTGACCGCAGCAAATACCATGCCCTTCTCTTCGATCCATTTTTTAAACGTCTCATCCGATTTGCCGGGTCTGCCACCATGTGTGGAAAATGCAACCGCTGGTTTTCCCATACACCCTTTCAGCCGGGCAATTGCGGCATGTATCGCAGGAGTTGGTTTGAACGCCCAGATGGGGGAACCGAATACTATGAGGTCATATTCCGATACATCAATGGATTCCGGATTAGTCTGCGTCAGCTCTTCGCCGCGTGCCATTTTGCACCAGACAAGAAATCGTGTGAGTCGCGAATAGTGTGCGACATCATTAATTTCTACAAGTTGGGAGTCGAATGCTGAAGACAGGTGCTGGGCAATATGACGTGTATTGCCGGTCTCGCTGTGATATATGATGCAAATCTTCATCCACACATCTGTAGGCAGCCGGATGCAAAAAAGATATCAGAAAAATAGGGATTATTTCTTGCCGGATGGTGATTTTGCCGCTTTTTTCACAGCAGTTTTTACGGGTTTCTTAACCTCGTCTTTCCTGAACTGTGGCATCATGCCGCGGACTTCCCTTCCGACTTCTTCAATAAGATGGTCCTCATCGGCTGCGGTGAGTGCATTAAAGACCGGGCGGTTTACCAGGTTCTCAAGCATCCATTCCCGTGCAAACTTGCCGCTCTGGATCTCTTCAAGAATTTCCTCCATTGCGATATAACTCTCTTCCCCGATGACGCGGGGTCCCCGCGTGAGATCCCCATACTGTGCGGTGTTGCTGATGTACTTGCGCATGTTTGTCAGCCCGCCTTCATAGATCAGGTCAACGATGAGTTTGGTTTCGTGAAGCACTTCGAGATATGCCATCTCAGGAGCGTAACCTGCATCGACGAGCGTCTCAAATCCTGCCTTGATAAGGGAGGTCACACCTCCGCAAAGAACGGCCTGCTCACCGAACAAATCGGTCTCGGTCTCCTCACGGAACGAAGTCTCAAGAACGACAGCTCGTGTTGCGCCGATACCCTTTGCATAGGCAAGAGCGATCTTGTGCGCATTGCCCGTGTAATCCTGGTGAACTGCTATGAGCGCAGGGACACCTTTTCCTTCCTCATACTGACGGCGCACCATGAAACCCGGCCCCTTGGGTGCCACCATGATCACATCAACGGTTGGGGGAGGAACGATCTGACCAAAGTGAATATTAAAACCGTGCGAGAACATCAGGCATTTTTTATCGGTAAGGTACGGCATGATCTCTGCACGATAGACTGCACCCTGGTGCTCATCGGGCAGGAGAATCTGGATGATATCTGCTTTCTTGACTGCCTCAGCGACAGTCATTACTTTCATGCCATCCTTGCTTGCAGCGTCCCAGCTCTTGCCTTTTCGCAGGCCGATCACCACATCAAGTCCACTGTCTTTTAAGTTCAGCGATTGTCCACGTCCCTGGGAACCATAACCGATAACAGCGATGCGCTTGCCCTTCAGCACACCGATATCAGCATCTGCCTCATAGTATTTTTCCATCATGATAGTTCCCTTTGATATCAGCAACAAAGCACATAAATATTATATGAAAAAACTAAAGAAGCACACTAACAAGAGCGATAGGATGCGATGATCATACCCACCTCCACTGAAAATAACTCTGATAAAACATTCAACAGGGAACTGCCCGATGTGCAGGCATCATCACCGGATGTCCGTATCAACCTCACACGGGTCGGGGTTAAAAATGTCAAAAAACTTGTCGAAGTGCACCGGCACGGCAAGCGCCCGGTTATTTTTATTTCAAATTTTGATGTTTTTGTCGATCTGCCCGGTAGCTTAAAAGGAGCGAATCTTTCACGAAATTTTGAAGTAATCGATGAAGTACTCCAACAGGCAATTGACGGGGATGTAAACGAGATTGAGAAACTCTGCAGCGTGGTTGCCAGAAAACTGCTTGACCGGCATGAATATGCGGACAGAACAGAAGTGTTCATGCGAAGCGAGTTCATGGTCAAGCGTGAGACTCCGGTAAGCCATACTGTATGCCATGAAGTGGTAAAAGTTCATGCACGGGCGATAGCACGCCGGACATTCAGGGAGCCAATTGTCAGAAAGAGCATTGGTGCAGAAGTCACCGGTATGACAGCCTGCCCGTGTGCCCAGAATATCATGAAGGAACGGGCTATGCGGGTATTGCAGGGCCTTAACGTCGATATGCACAGCATCGATGCGTTCTTTGCAGAAGTTCCCATGGCAACCCATAACCAGCGCGGAAAGGGATTTCTCTGCATAGAAACCGATGATGACCAGCATGTCGATCTTTCAAAGATCATCGGCATCCTCAAAGACTCAATGAGCGCCGGGATATACGAACTCCTGAAACGAGGCGACGAGGGCCACGTCGTGCTTGCCGCGCATAAAAATCCCCGGTTTGTTGAAGACTGTGTCCGGCAGATGGCTAAAAAAGTCCTTGCGGAGTTTGAGTACCTGTCAGGAGATTCTGTCATCACCATCAAGCAGACCAATGAGGAGAGCATTCATCAGCATGATGCATATGCGGAACGAAGGGCTACCATTGCTGAATTAGTCGATGAAATGAATGGTGAAAACAGAAATACTGATACATAAATGACAGCGTGTTAATATAATATTCAGATATCTCCTGACGAACAAACCGGCAGATCAAAATACTAAGAACTCTTCAATAAACATAGATGGCAGTCAACCGTGAAGAGATTCTGGAATTATGCAGAACCAATCCGGAAGCCATAGTTGACATCATAGAACGGCAGGATCGGATAATCACTCAGCTCACCGAAAAGATCTGTACAACTGGAAGCCCGGATAACCGAGTTAGAGGCGCGACTGAACCGGAATAGTCGGAACAGCAGTCAACCGCCATCGACGGATGGATACCGAAGACCCCAGAGTCCCACGGAAGAAAGGAGAGAAACCCCCGGAGGGCAGAAGGGGCATAAAGGCCAGACCCTTGAGATGGTAGAGAATCCAGATAAAATCGAAGTACATTCAGTGACTGGCATGTAAGGGATGCGGAGCATCCCTTGAAGATGAGAAGCCGGTCAAGGTTGAGCGGCGCCAGGTGCATGATGCCGAGTTCAGGATCATAGTAACCGAACACCGTGCAGAGCACAAACAGTGTCCGCACTGTGGCCGGGTCAACCGGGCAGAATTTCCCTCGGATGTGCAGTTCCCCGTCCAGTATGGCCGGAACCTCAAGGCGCTGATGGTTTATCTTTGCGTTTACCAACTCGTTCCCTATGACCGGGTTCGTGAGACATTCTCAGATATCTTCGGACGTTCCCTCAGCACCGGGACACTGGTCAATGCAGTTCAGGACTGCCACCAGAACCTTGCAGGAGTTGAAGAACGGATACGAGAACTCCTGACGGAAGCAGAGGTACTCCACGTTGACGAGACCGGAATGCGAGTCACCGGTATCCGACAATGGTTGCACGTCGCAAGTACCGAATTCCTCACGTGGTATGGTTACCATCGAAAACGGGGAAATCTGGCAACCGATGACATGCAGATCCTGCCTCGATTCAAAGGTACTATGGTTCATGATTTCTGGGCTCCATATTTCCGGTATCCGAGTCGTCATGCTCTCTGCAACGCTCACCTGCTTCGCGAGTTGAAAGGGATCTCGGAGAATTATCAGCACTCCTGGAGTGAAGAACTTCACGCTCTCATTCTGGAGATCAAACGTGAAGTGGATTCTGTACGAGAACACTCGTGTTCTCTCAACCCTCCGAAGATAGCGGATTTCGAAGACCGGTATTTCCGGATCCTCGAAAATGGGTTGAACGAGATTCCGATCCCGGCGAATTCGGATTTCCCCGGAAAACGCGGTCGAAAGAAACAGTCAAAAGCGAAAAACCTGATTGACCGATGTAAGAAATTCCACCGTGAGATCCTGTCTTTCATGCACAATTTCTCAATTCCCTTCTCGAATAATCTGGCTGAACGGGATATCCGAATGGCCAAACTCCAGCAGAAAATTTCCGGGACTTTCCGAAGTGAGGAGGGCGCTGCCGCATTCTGCAGGATTCGGGGATATCTCTCAACCGTTAAGAAAAATGAACGGCCGGTTCTCGCTTCGCTTGTTGGTGCATTTCAGGGAAATCCTTTCATCCCTATTACACGCTCATCAGGACCGGCTGAATAGTTACAAAATAATTTATGAACGGATAATTTAGTTTTGGGATTTTCAATACTATCTTTTTTTTTATAAATTATACCCCTGATATTTTATTTTTTATATTATCGTTACACAAACGGATAATAAAGGTTATTAGAGCGCTCGTGTAAAATAGACTTGAACTGTACTTTGTACGGTCACTTATCTCGAGATGAGAGATGTATACAGCAATTTTGTACAGTAATACGAACAACTCAACATAACATGAGGCGATAATATTGTCGAAAGTAGTAGAGATTTCCCCAACCACAAGACATGAGGGACACTCAAAGCTGGTCTTGAAGGTTAACGACGCTGGCATCATCGAGACGGGTAACTGGTGCTCCATTACCCCGGTGAGAGGCGTTGAGAAACTTGCTATCGGTAAAACACCCGAGCAGGTTCCCAAGATCGCATCCCGTGTCTGCGGTATCTGTCCGGTTGCACACAACCTTGCCGGTACCGAAGCGATGGAAGCATCCATAAAGTGCGAGATCCCCAAGGACGCAAAGATGCTCCGTCATATCGTTCAGCTGGGCAACCGTTGCCACAGCATTGCACTGCACGATATCCTGATCCTGCCCGATTTCTATATTCCGGGCACGGAAACCAAGATCAACCCGTTCACGGCAGAAGAGCCGGTACGCACTGTTGCAAAGCGGATCCAGAGACTCCGTGAGATCAGTCAGACCATCTGTCAGATCGCCGGTGGAGAAGCAATCCACCCGAGCAACACCCGTATCGGTGGTATGTACCGCAACTGCTCCGAACTGGCAAAGACCAAGATGTACGACCTTGCAAAGGAAGGACTTGTCCTTGCCCACGCTCAGTCAGAGTTCATGATCGCGGTCATACGCAACTACCACAAGAGAGACTTTGTGGATGTTGGCGGCATGAAAGTCCCGATGGTCAAGGAACTCGGTTACCACAACCAGGGCTACCTTGCAACCCATGCATTCTATGGCAGCTCGAGCCAGGATGAATGCCCCAGCTGGGACATCAACCGGTTCAAGGAAGTCCGTCCATGGGACTGGTACATGGGTGAGATGGAAGTTTCACTCGAAGAGCCGAACTACCCAATCGGTGGAACCACCAAGCTCGGCACCAAGGTCAACCCGCAGATGGAAGCCTGCACCGGCATCCCGATGTACGACGGTCAGCCCGTTGAAGTCGGTCCCCGAGCACGTCTTGCAGTCTACAAGGGCTATGATGAGAAAGGCACCCAGGGACAGAACGTTGCCCGTGAGATGGAATACCAGGACTGCTTCTATGAGATGATGGATTGCATCGACGAGCTCAACACAAGCGGAAAAGTCGTTGCAGACTATATCCCCGACGGTGACGGATCACTCGGCTGGGCATCCAACGAAGCCCCCCGCGGTACCGATGTCCACATGGCACGTGTCAAGGACTGGAAGGTTCAGTATTACTCCATGCTTGTTCCAACAACCTGGAACTTTGCAACCTGCAGCGCTGCACTCAAGGGTGCACCATGGCAGCTTGCCGAAGTGATCATGCGTGGGTATGACCCCTGTGTATCATGTGCAACCCACATGATCGTGATTGATGAGGACAACCGGTTAGTAGCCCAGAAACTCATCGAGTGAGCGTACATAAATGCTGTATCCAGAGATCGTGATTGTAGGGTGTGGAAACCCATTGTTTGCCGATGACGGGTTCGGACCCGCTGTTGCAGAAGAGTTGCAGAAACTCTCACTTCCCGACAATGTAAAAGTAGAAGACGGGGGCCTTGGTGCCCCTCATTTTATTTTTTCCCTGCTTGACCCGGAATCGACGAAACGACTCATCATTGTAGATATCGCGGATTTTGGTGCGGAGCCCGGATCAATTGCGAAGTTCCGTATGGAAGACCTGCCCCCGGGCAGTTACCGCGATGCACACTCGTGGGATCTCACTGAGCCGCTGGAGCGGATCAAAGATAAAATCGATATCACGGTTATAGGATGCCAGCAAAAATACGTCTCCGATCCCGAAATGGAGATCGGGATTTCTGATGAAGTTTCAAAAGCTATTCCCAAGACAGTACAAATTGTACTGGATATGATTGGTGATTATAATGGGACTACTAGACAGTGTCTTCAAGAAGAACGTCAGCGCGGAACCCCAGAAACCTGTGGCTCCACAGAAAGCCGCTGATGTAGCAAAACCAGTAGAAACAAAAAAGGAGGTTAAGCCTGTGGCAGACAAAATTACAGTGGGCTATACGCACCTGAGTGGGTGTACCGGTTGTACTGTGGCATTAGCAGACAACTACGCCGGATTGTTAACACTCCTCGACAGATATGTCGACCTTAAGTACATGCCAACACTTGCAGATGCAAGGCACATCCAGAAGGTTGATGTTTCATTCGTAGAGGGTTCAGTCTGTATTAACGACAAACTTGCAGTAGCAGAGATTAAGGAAACCCGTGAAAAGTCAGCAGTGGTAGTGGCACTCGGTGGCTGCGCATGTTACGGCAACATCACCCGGTTCGCCCGCGGTGGCCAGATGAACCAGCCGGCACACGAGTCATACCTGCCGATCGGTGACCTGATCAAGGTCGATGTGTACATCCCCGGATGCGCACCATCACCCCAGCTGATCAGGAACGTTGCCGTTGCAGCATACCTGCTCTTAAAGGGATCCCCCGAGCAGAAAGCTCTTGCAACTGCATACTTAAAGCCCCTCATGATGGCGGCAGACAAGGGAACCAGCGCATGCTTCTGCGACCTGATGACCAATGTCATCAACCAGGGCCTGTGCATGGGATGCGGCAGCTGTGCAGCAGCCTGCCCGGTTCGTGCAATTACGCACGAGTACGGCAAGCCCCAGGGTGAGCGCGACCTGTGCATCAAGTGCGGTGCGTGCTACAACCAGTGCCCACGAAGCTGGTTCAGCTTCGATGTGGTGGAGAACTACGAGTCGATCAACGAGACTATCATGGCGGCACTCCAGTAGGTGATTGAAATGGGAGCAGAACTCGGTAAATACAAATCATGCGTCTCAGCACGAAGCACCGACAAGGAGATTCTCAAACACGCACAGGATGGCGGTATCGTCACCCAGCTGTTTGGATTCGCACTTGACGAGGGCATCATTGACGGCGCTATTGTTGCAGCCAACAAGGAATTCGCGGCAAAATACCCGTCAAAAGTCATGGCTGACAACTCGAACTTCGACATGATCGAGCCATGGAGACCAATTCCAGCGATTGTCAACACAAGGGCAGAAATGCTTGCCGCAGCAGGCACCAAGTACAATATCAGCCCGAATGTTTCCTTGATCAAGGAAGCGACCCGCAGCTTCGGTCTCGACAAAGTCGGTATCGTCGGAACCCCCTGCCAGATGCAGGCAATCAGGAAACTCCAGCTGTACCCCGTTGGTGCCCGTGATGTCGGCGCCAGCATTGCTCTTGCAGTAGGTATCTTCTGCATGGAGAACTTCCCCTACCAGAGCATCCTCCAGCTCGTGGAAGACCACGCAGCAATGAAGATGGAATCTGTCAAGAAGATGGAGATCGGTAAGGGCAAGTTCTGGGTATACGGCAAGCGCGGACAGGTAGTCCAGCTGCCACTCAAAGTGACCCACAAGTACGAGCAGCCCGGATGCAAAGTATGTCTTGACTACGTTGCAAACCTCGGTGATATCTCCACCGGATCTGTCGGCAGCCCCGATGGATGGTCAACCGTCATGGTCAGGTCCAAGATCGGAGACTCGGTCTGGGCAAAGGCAATGGCAGCAGGTTGCTTCGAGACTCAGCCGATCGAGAAGGTCAAGCCAGGTCTTGAACTCGTAACCAAGCTCGCAAACGAGAAGATTTCCAAGAACAAGAAGAATCTCGAAGAGCGGGCAGCGTTCGGTGTCGGCAAGGCACTTCGCAACCCCTACATCTAATTTTTTTTATCGCGTTATTCGCGCAGTTTTATGACAGCGTGATGTCTGGAGTGGATACATTGTCGATAAAAAAACGGATATTATCGGAATAAGAGAAGGGCAAAAGACTTCGAATTATTGTTGACTATTTTACTTTTTTCCTGTGACCATAAAGGGGCATAGGGCATTCTGAAAAATCAGTGCAAAAATAGGGTATTATTATCCTGATTTCTTCGCCTTTGTAAACGCGTGATAATCAGTCACTGATCTCTCCACCCTTTCAAATCATTGGTTGTTCCTGAAGCCAACACATTGTTGACAACTCAGTCCCAGTTCTCAGCAAAAGGGGTGACATACATCACTTGAATATTGACCAGAAAAAATCACAGAAAATTTTATGATATTTGGTTATCAGAAATTTATGAAAGGTTGTGAGAACCTATGGGAAAAAGCGGTCGATGCTATCGAGAGCTTGGAAGAAAAAACTGCAACGATTACCGGTATGATTCAAAGAACCCGAATGATGATGCTTACGATTCGGTGATGGACATTTATGAAGATCAGTTGGACTCCCAGAACGAACGATATGACTGGGATGACGAAAACGAAGACGATTAGTAATAAAATTACCCATTGAGAACAGTGATAATTCCTGCTATTTTTTAACGTAATTCACAGAAAAAATATGAGTGAGTTAATGCGATCCTCACAAGAGTTATTCTTTGTGTTATTCCTCTCCTTCAAACACAGAAAACGTTTATCAAACCACGGCAATAGATCAGTAACGAATAAGCCGGGGTGAATGAGGGTGAACATCAGTACCATGCGTGCCGCAATCATAATCGTACTCGTTGCATTCATGGTGACACCGGTTGCTGCGTCCGTATATTACACATCGAGCGCCCACCAGATTATCACAAAAGGCGACACATTTTCCGTAAGTGGCACAAGTGCAAAAAACGGCCCGGTTGCCCTCTGGATCATCGGGAAAAATTATTTTGATACGCTGGCAGTCACCCCGGACAGATATGGAAATTTCTCAGTCACCATAAAACCAACAGTGACAGAAAAATTCTCCAGTGGCCAGTATGCCATTGTAATTCAGGATCCCGGACCGAATGGCAGGATGGAGATTGAGCCCGGAACGGATAGTAACAGAAACCTCACCATCATGAACCGCGGGAAAATAATTGAAAGGATCGGTGCCCGCCAGGATCTTAAGGGAAATGTCCAGCCGGTAGTTGCAGTCCTGATGGAAGCGGCAAACCTCCAGGGGGTTGATGACACATTCCTGCCCGAATATTTCTTTGTAGAAGAACCATCCGTGCAATTCGACCAGGTGATCTCCGTCACAAAATCCCAGATCTCCGACCAGTTCTCCGGGGAACGGCTTTTCATTTCAGGCACAACCAACATGGGGCCGGAAAATAATCTCCGTGCACATATCTACAATTCGGATACAAATGCCCTCATCACTTCAAATACTATTCCAATACTCGTGGGCAGTCAGGTAAACCGCTGGTCCTATCAGATTGAAGCTCCGGGTCTTCCCCAGGGAAATTATTTCCTGACCATGGGATGGACGAAATCAAATACTACCAGCACCGGGTTGGCATACTTCGCGGTAGTAAATCACGGCTCCCCCTTGCCATCGCAGCCAGAAAACCCCGGGACAGAAAAAGCCGTGCTGCAGGATGAATTCCCAACTCTGCTGTTCATCACCATAAGCATGGTCCTCATTATCATCCTGATCATATTTTCTGTTGGGAAAAAATAAACGGGTGAACAAGCGAAAAAACCAGAAAACAAACATCTCACTTTTTTTGCTACCGTAACGGGATCAATGGTTACATCAATTATCCAATCGAAAAAAAGAGTTCCCCGCTACGGATTATCACATACTTATCAAACAGACTCCAATTACCTTTAGAGGGCTATGCCATTGAATAAATGCCTGCACACTTCCTTTGGGCAGGAATCTATCCGGTGTAGACAGCCAACCCATAATCACAATCACATATGAATGCAAACGGCTAGGATCTCTCTTCTGACAATAATGGGGATCTCCGTGAAGATCTGATAAAAATTCGGTGAAAATACGTGGAGCCCTGTTGCAGGAACATTACCGCATACTATTTCCGGATTAGTGGTAACCCCAGAATTTCGGATATTAATTCTGCAGGACTCTCATTATTTCATCGCCAGCATCGCTGTCGCTTTCAGATGGATCTCATGATTTTTGAGTGCCTCGTCAACAGTGTTGCGGAACTGGCTGTTGAGCCGGGCAATGCCACTGTTTAAGGAAATGATGGCGCCATCCTGATTTTTTACAACAATCGCCTGCAGCCCGATGCGCTGGGCATCGATCTGGTCGGAAAGTTCCTGGACTTCAGTAATATCTACACCTTTCCGGGCGAGTGTGAGCAGGAAACTAGCACGTTTCTCGGCACTGGTATTGAATGCAGCCAGTCGTGCACTCCCTTTCTTCAGCCATACTGAACCAGGCATAAGGGAAAAATTATTTTCTGCATCCAACTGGGTTTCATTAGTACTGGACCTGAGGTCTGCATCACTTCCATTAAAAATCGCCATCTGGATTTTGGTCTCATCCAAAAACTTAATCGATTGCGCCCTCATCTCTTCGCGGGCAGAAGTGATCTCATCAGACGTATACAAAAGAGGGATAGAGGATGCGGCGGCAAGATAATCATCCTGTATCCACCGTAGGTTGGTACTGCCGGCACCATCACTGATACAATCAATATACCCTATCACCCCGTCCATCCGGGCCTGTTGCATGACTCCGACATATGCGGTATGTGATTTGAGTACCGAGATCTGTTCAGGATTGTCCTTGTTGAGCGGCCCGGTACTGGAAGGGATATCCATATTCTCCACAAGAGCACTGGCAACCGGTGAAATAATCGCCAGGGAAATGACCCCAAAGACCATCATACATACAAACCGCTGAACATTCACAAACCCCACGATCCTCACCTCACCTAATCCTCACAGCAGGTAGTTGTTTACAAGGTGCAGTTTCAGGGAGATAATATTGCTAGGATGGTAAAAGTTATTCTTTGAACCTGCAGGTTAGCTCAATAGAGTCCGGATCCCCGGTCCAATATATACTGAAACAACAGGAAACGAACCGTCACCTGATTTTTACGGGCGAAATGCTATACCACAGGGTAACGAAGATCTAAAGTACAAGAGGAGAGCACGGCGTGAAGAACGGATTTTTTTTCCAGAACGGGCAGGCGGACATCATAAACGAAGATCTTTTCACCACCCGCCTTATTGCGCCGGAAAGTATCGATCTCATCATCACATCACCCCCCTACAATGTGGACATCAAGTACAACAGCCATGATGATCAGACCACGTATGATGATTATCTCAGGTTCTCAAAGCGCTGGATGAAACGCTGCTATGGCTGGCTGAAGGATGATGGCCGGTTTTGCCTCAATATTCCGCTCGATAAGAACAAAGGTGGCCAGCAGAGCGTTGGAGCGGACCTTACAACAATCGCAAAGAAATGCGGGTTTGCGTACCATTCAACCATTGTCTGGAATGAAGGCAACATCTCACGCCGGACCGCGTGGGGTTCATGGGTAAGTGCATCGGCACCATACGTAATTGCACCCGTTGAATTGATCGTGGTCCTCTACAAAAAATCGTGGAAGAAAACGAGTGGATCGCGTGAATCCGACATCACCCGGGATGAGTTCATGGCATGGACAAATGGGCTCTGGACATTCAATGGTGAACGCAAGACGAAAATCGGCCACCCCGCCCCGTTTCCTGTAGAACTCCCGTTACGGTGCCTGAAACTGTTCTCATTTATTGGGGACACTGTTCTTGACCCGTTCATGGGCAGTGGATCAACTCTCGTTGCAACATCCCGGTGCAACCGGAAGGGCATCGGAATCGAGATCGATCCCAGCTACTGTGAAATTGCCGCAGGAAGGATAGAAACCGAGGGATAGGTGGATTCATAACAGGTGTCCATCCTGAGCCCTGCTAAAGGTTGCACAACGCCATGACCCCCCCGCTGACCGCATACATAGATATGGAATTTGCCGGTATCTACGGTACCCACCAGCGGATGCAGATTCCCATCGAAATCGGTGTAGTGTTGCACGATCCTTCTACGGATGCCCTGTCGTTTATTGGAAAACCATTCCAGGCTGATATCGAAGTCGAACTCTGGAAGAACATCTTAAATGATGTGGGAAAACGGGTAGATTCCTGCAGGAGAGTCTTTAACCTTACCGAACCTGCACGCACCCGGACGTTCGACCACCGGTTTCATTTAAGTCCGTCGGGTGCCCGCAAAGCCCGCACGGCAATCGCCGCAGTGAATACTGATCTCCGCCTGTTCATGCAGGCACTGAATAGCAGAAACATAGGGACACTGGTCTTTTTTGCACGACAGCGGGAGATGGTGGCATTCCGGCAGGCACGCATTCGGACAGATGGTTTTCTCACCCGCGATATCCAGCACGAAATCGCTCATACAATGCAGCTCAAAGAACAGATCTCGCTTGACCGCATGTCATTGATCATCGGGTTTGGTATCAGCAGTACCACGATAAAATCAGCGCATCTCTCCTACACGATCCCCAAACAATACCAGTATGTTATCAAACCGCACAAGGCTATCGGGGATGCTGCCCGCATGTTTCTCGTGGACATGGAGTTCGGACAATATCAAAAGGAGATTCGGGCAGGTATCGAAGAACATATTCTGAAGTATGAGAAGGCACGGGAAGCTGCCCGACTCCAGAAAGCTGAAACACAACCGGATGTGCCGGATAAGCGGGAACAAAGCAACACCTGATACAACGGGCAGAAGTTTCCGGGTGTCCCCAATTATAAGGTTCTTCCGGATAATGACATCCCGGCAAAAACGGATAGCGTTTGTATTTTCCGGCTTTTTATCTGAAAAACGCAAAAAACTACCTTTTTGACCAAAAACTATGTGAATAAACATCTCTTTTTATTATGATCATGCACTACACCATCATTCTCGATGCTCAGGCAGACGGTGGGTATACCGCACGGTGCGTTGAGTTATCGGAGGCTCTTGGTCAGGGCAGCACACAGGGTGAAGCACTCGCCAGTATTCGGGAATCCATCGAACTGGTACAGTCAGCCCGGTCTGAAGTCCTGCACAAGACTATGGGTGCAGTCAACTCAGAGATCATCAGGATCGAAGTAGCTGACACTGCGTAAACGTCCTTCTGGCAGTTCCGCAAGGACACGAAAAATTCTCTCATTTTTATGGGGTACCTGATTTTATCTGTTACTGAAGGATTCATTTCTCGGTTAATCAGAGAACCATTTCAAGAATCTCCCCGGCATCCCGTACGTATTTTACACAAAGGGTGTGAAACAGTTTTTTCTCCCGTGCAAGTGCGAGAGCGTTTGGATCAGACAGATTGTGCCCAATCAAATCCGTGCAGTTCAGCGATTGATTTCTCCGCAGGAATTCCGCCATAAAGGAATTAGCCACAGTGTAAGTCTTGTCTTTTGCCGCCAGATCATCGAGGCGGATGCGTCCGTACTTCATACCAATCACCATCAAAGCCCCTGTTACCGCCCCACAGGTGTTCCCAGAATGAGCCATTCCGCCCCCAAGAGCGCAGGAGAGTTTAAGGGCAGTTTCGCGATCGATACCGAAATCTTCTGCAAATGCCAGACAGACCGATTGAGAACAGGAAAAACCGTTCGTAAAAAGAGATGCTGCATCATCTGCACGGCTCATTGTCATACGATACCGTTTGATTAACGTAGAAAAAAAGTTTGTTGGGTAACCAGGAATGAACAAAAAATCTGTCCTGTTTGTATGCACGGGTTTTTTTGGGTGAATCCCCAATCAGGTACTGATATACAATTCAGTAAGGATCAATTCATGTCATTTCACTTCGCAGACAGGATCAAACGGGCACCAAAGTCATTTCTCTCAGAACTCTTTTCCGTATCGAACAATCCATCCATCATCTCATTTGCCGGGGGACTCCCCTCATCTGCCCTGATCGATACCGAAGGAATCGCACAGGCAACCCGACAGGTTATGGAGGAGGATGCCCATGTTGCGCTCCAGTATACGACAACGGACGGTTACCTCCCGCTGCGGGAGTATATCGCAGACCGCTATCGCACCCGGTCTGGGATTGCCGGCGACCGCTTCAGAGATCCAGATCGTCAACGGCTCGCAGCAGTGCCTTGACCTGTTTGCAAAAATTTTTCTCAATCCCGGCGACCATGTCGGCATGGAACGGCCCGGCTATCTCGGGGCCATTGAAGCCTTTTCGCTCTATGAACCGGTCATCGATACCGTCCCGCTGGAGGAGGATGGCCCGGACCTCGCAGCGTTCGAACGGTTGATCAAAAACGACCAATGCCAAATTCTTCTACGGCATCCCCAACTCCCAGAACCCATCCGGGCAGGACATACTCACAGGAGAAACGCCGGGCAATTGCGGAGATTCTGCGGGAACATGATACCGTCTTTTACGAAGATGATGCATTCGGGGAACTCTTCTTTGATACAAAACCCCGGCTGCCGGTAACGAAGTTACCTGCCCGATCAGTGCGTCATCTCCGGCTCATTCTCCAAGATCATCGCCCCGGGTATGCGGATCGGGTGGATCTTTGCACCACAGGACATTCTTACCCCGTTCAATGTCGTCAAGCAGGCCGCAGATCTCCATTCCAATTTCCTCTGCCAGAAGATCCTGCACCGGTACCTCACCACCCACGATCTCGATAACCATATCCGGGACATTACCCGCGTCTATGGCAATAAGTGCCAGTTGATGTGCGATCTGCTCGATGACCACTTACCGGAAATCTCCCATACCACTCCGGAAGGGGGCATGTTCCTCATGGCAACCCTCCCTCCCGGTATCTCTTCCCGCAGGGTCTTTGATGAAGGAGTAAGGCAAAAAGTTGCCGTGCTGCCGGGCATGCCGTTCTATGTAGACGGGGGCGGAGAGGATACCATACGACTGAACTTTTCGAATCCGGACGAAGAAATGATAAAAACCGGGATCTCCCGGCTTGCTAATGTGATAAAAACAATTGTCCATCAATAATAAAAAAAAGCCCTATACACCGTCCATTTCAAAAAAAAAGCGTATGCTATAAATAGCGCGCTCTCCTGAAATTAGAGTGCAGGAAGAGATATAGTGAAAATACGATTCTTCATGATACTCATCATCCTGATACTGTGTGCAGTTTGTACATTCCCGGTATCAGCAGAGAATATTGGCGGGGATGTGACCTCCCCGGTAACCGAGGCGACTACAAATCCAACCCCGGAACCAACCGCGGTTCCAACAACAGTGCCAACTCAAGAACCGACAACGGTTCCCACGACAAATCCTACGACGGTTCCAACAACCATACTGACAACGGTAATAACAACCGCTCCCACTACGATTGCGACCATCGTACCCACACGCATACCAACTACAGAAATTACCATCACGGTTGAACCCACACTTGGTGGCGGCAAAGGATGGATTGATACTTACGCTAATGTTGACGGTGCAACGGTCTATTTCGATGGTGCCCCCCAGGGCAATATCGCAGGGGGCATTCTTTCTGTTGCAGTGACACCAACCGGTACACCGGTCAGGACGATCTCTGTTTCAAAATCCGGCTACACGACATGGTCAGGTCCACTCTCCCGCATGCCGGGGAGTGGCGAACATATTCAGGTCTATGCCACCATAAATCCAATCGCCACACCTACAACGGTACCTCCGGTCCAGAACGGAGTGATCTATGCACAGTCGAGCCCGGCTGGTGCTGCGATCTCGATGAACGGTAACTTCTACGGGTACTCACCTGTAACCATCCCGAACCTTCCACCGGGAACCTATTCCATGAAAGCGACCCTGAATGGCTACTCACCGGACACTCGGTTGATCAACGTGTATGCCGGGCAGACTGCCTCCTATTATCCAACACTCCAGCCATCTCCCCCGCCACCCCGCAGCACCGGTACGGTTTATGTGAAATCAAGCCCAGGCGGATCACAGGTATTTGCTGATGGTACCTACAATGGCCTCACATCAATAACCCTGACGCTCTATCCCGGAAATCACAACATCGTTCTCAAACAATCCGGCTATAACGACTGGAGTACGACCGTGTACGTCACTGCAGGAAGTTCACAAACAATAAATCCGGGACTGACACCGGCAATCTTCGGATCTATCTCTATCGGTTCAGCACCTGCCGGTGCCAGCGTCTATATGGATAGCACCTACCAGGGCGTCACCAATCCTTCAGGAGGTTTCACGCTCAACAACGTTCCCTCAGGAAGCCACATCCTCAAGCTCACCGCTTCAGGATATAACGACTGGATTGAAACAGCGTATGTCAATCCCAATGCCAACACGTACGTGCCCATAGTAATGACCCGTATTGGACCGAATCCCACACCCGTGCCGGGAGCCGGCTCAATCAATATTGTTTCGACACCGGGAGGAGCAGAGATCTTTATTGACAATATATTCAGGGGATATACCCCGGCAACCATCACCGAGATCGATCCGGGTCAGCACCAGATCCTGCTGAAGTATACAGGTTATACTGATTATTCAGGGACTGCAACAGTAATATCGGGACAGACAACTCCCCTCGCGATAGGCATGACTCCAGTACCAACCCCCACACCACAGAGTGCATCCTCACCGGCACTCCTTATCGGAGGAATGGTTACCATCATGGGAATGATAATTGGGTTAAGGAGGCGAAGTGAAATGACCGGTTCCTGTTCTAAATCAACAATACTCTGGGTGAGTGCAATCCTGGTGATCATTATCATCGGATCCCTCACAGCACTTGCATACACAAGTTCGACTGCAGCAATCAAGGACTCTGTCCGCACCGGGCTTGAATCAACAGCAGGAGTTATGGCAACCCAGATAAATGGAAGTGATGTTGTCCTGCTCAAAGCCTGGCGATGAAGGATCGCCGGAATATCTTGCAGTGGCAAAGGAACTGCGAACGCTCCGCAGCATGGACGATCATATCCTCAATGCATATATCTTAAAAGTGAACCCGGACCGTTCCATTACGTTTCTTGTAGATGACCTGTATCCCGATGATCCACAGGGTTCTGCAAAGATTGGAGAACGATCAACATCACCAGACTCGATGGAGATCTTTGAGGCACTATCACTCCCTACTTCCTCAAGAGAGCCGTACACTACGAAATATGGATCGTTTATATCCGCGTATGCCCCGATCGATGATTCTGTTGGCGATTCGAATGGCAACACGTATGCAGTGCTCGCTGTTGATATGTCAGCAACTGATTACACGGATTACATGAGTGGGAAAGGATACCTTATCATTCTTACCGGTCTCATCTCGATGATTTTAGCAGTTGGGGCAATCTTCTGGTTCGGCCGTAACGAAGAGGGGAAAAGCGGGTAAATACTGCCAGTATAGCGGGACTTTAGTCCCGCAACATCTATTTTCTCATCGTGCCAACCAGCTTAACCATGTCATCACCATTGCGCAACGTACTGCTGGTATGGGTACTCATCGCCGCACTTCTTCTTGCGGCCGGGTGTACCCAGCAATCAGTACCACCAGTGAAAACCGAATCAGCAAGCGGGATTATACCATCTTCTCCCGCAATAACAACGGGTTCGGCCTCATCTGCTGTGACGTTAACTGCCACCGTTTCAACAGAGTCATGGAAACGGGCCCGGCTATCGACGACTTTGGGTGATATCACCATCGCACTCGACCCTGATATGCCCATCACTGCAGGCAATTTTGAAACGCTTGTAAACAAAGGGTACTACAACAACGTAATCTTCCACCGTGTCATTGACGGGTTCATGCTGCAGGGAGGCGATCCGACCGGTACCGGCCGCGGTGGCCCGGGCTACACAATCCACGACGAGTTTGGGAAAAATAACCAGAACAACCGGGGTACTATCTCTATGGCAAATGCCGGCCCAAACACCGGAGGGTCACAGTTCTTCATCAACCTTGTTGACAATAATTACCTTGATTACAAACACCCGGTCTTTGGGAAAGTAGTCGAGGGAATGGATGTGGTTGATAAGATCGGGAAGGTGCCAACATCCGGAGGACAGGAAAACCGCCCGCTCCAGAATGTTACGATCATCAAAGCAGAAATGATCTGATATTCTTTTTTCTCTCGCCAACAAGGAGCGGGGATTCGCAACACAGAATAATCAACAGCACCAATACTCTTACAGCATACCATGACAGCACCAGCAGGAAATACCGTGCGGCTCGAGACGAACATGGGAAATATCACCATTGCACTCGATCCAACAATGCCCGTTACTGCGGGCAATTTTGAAACGCTCGTTAAAGAAGGCTTCTATGACGGCGTAATCTTCCACCGTGTTATCGATGGGTTCATGCTGCAGGGCGGCTGCCCTGATGGCAACGGAATGGGCGGGCCCGGTTATGCGATCAAGGACGAGTTCGGACCTAACAGCCGGAACAACCGCGGTACCATCTCAATGGCAAATTCCGGCCCAAACACCGGGGGGTCACAGTTCTTCATCAACCTTGTCGACAACAACTTCCTTGACAGCAAGCACCCGGTCTTTGGAAAAGTTATCGAAGGGATGGATGTCGTCGATAAGATTGGCAAGACCAAGACCCTTCGCGGCGATCGCCCTGCCAAAGACGTCACGATCATCCGTGCCGTCATGGTCTGAAAATTTTCTTTTTTGTCTTCGCATCGGGTGTGTTCAACAATCATGCCTCATTGCGCAAATAAAATGTTGGCATTTACCCGGTAATCAGTTATGGAGGGAACTGCTTTTTAAAAAATCCCAACTAACAGAATTATATGAGCCCTCAACAGCCTGAAGAACTCAAAAATCTCGGGTTCCAGTCAATACTTATCCCAACAATCGCAATAATTGGAGAAATTCTGGTAAACAGTTACATTATCTGGTTCCTTCTTATCGACATCCCCTCAGGGTGTGCCCGCCTCGCAGTTGAAAGTTCCGGACAACAGTCATGTGGCATTGAGACAGGGGCATATATTATTGCAGGAATTAGCGCGATCCTGATTCTTATCGGGGTTTTCTATCTTACAAAATGGAATTTTCCGCAGAAAAAATAAGTTTTTCAGATAATCCTTATTTGACTGGACCTGAATCAACTTCCATTTTCGGGGTTGCGATCCATGTTCCAACCCAAAATATCCCGGCGAGCGATGAATGAAGATGCAGTGACCGGAACGTTCGGCAAGAATGATTGGATGGAAAAAATGTTCCCGTTATCGTTGAAGTGATCATAAATCCAATAGTCTGACACCTTGGGGAAATACGTCCATTTTGAACATCGTTTCCTTTTTCGATATCTTATCTTTTCCAGGCTCTGTTGAAACCCTCTAAAAAAGGGGGGGTCAAGGGGATGCTCCCCTTGGGCTGCCTCCCCCTCTGGGGGAGAGAGGGGGTCACCCTCCAAGCAGGCAAGAAGAAGAAGCGAATCGCTGGAAAATAGGATTTCACAGAGCCCTTTTCCAAGAAAATTTCAAAAAAAAATGAGATTTGATTCAGAAAATAGGGAACTAAAATAACACCGTACAGGAAAAAGGGAAAAGATCATTGAGGGTTATGACCGTTCGGACGCGGTGCCAGGGTCCCGGCGAACTGCAACAAAGCATCCATGCACTGTGACTTATCCTTTGCAGAAATCTTCCGGACTTCCGACAGACCAAACTGATCGGTAAAAGCATCCGGGTCTGCTCCATCACTGTCACACTTGTTCAAAAAGACAATAAAAGATACCTTTGCACGGTGCAGGGAATCCGAAAGGTGACGGGTGAACTCATCCGGCGGACTTGTTACATCCACGAGCAGGATCGCCCCGTCCATACCTTTCCCTATAATCTCTCGGGCAAACTCAAACCGCTCCTGCCCGGGGGTTCCATAGAGGTGGATGTGGCAACCGTTATTCCGGATACGCCCGAAATCGAGTGCAACGGTTGTTGTTCCTCCGGCACAGTTCGCCTCGATATGTTTTGACTCAGGATCCAGCGTTGTGATCAGGGTGGACTTCCCTGCACCGAATGCACCAAAGATGACAATTTTCAGTTTACTTTCATCAGCCATTATTATACAAATTGGGCGGACAGCATGTTTACCATTTCGGTAGAAAGTATCGGAAATTTACCTCTAAAAATGAATTAAAAATGGGGGACTGGGGATAAAAATTATGCTGACAGGTAATCTGCCGGGGTCGGGCAGCTGCTCTTTTAAGCCCTTGCGCTTGCGGATTGCAACCACAACTTCCTTGAGCATGCTGTTGGGCACGAGTTCGAATCCTGCAAACTCTGTGTTCCACATGGCACGGCCTTCTGTTGCAGAGCGGATATCGCCTGCAAACCCGAAGAGCTCGGCAACCGGTGCCTTGCCGACAACGGTGATTGTATCTCCCTCGCTCTGCATATCAAAGACTTGTCCACGCCGTCCCTGGATCTGAGAGGTTGCTGCCCCCATCTGGTCCATCGGGACAGTGATCTGGATCTTCTGGACGGGCTCGAGAAGTGAGTCGCCGGCGATTAACATACCTGCCTTGATTGCACTGCGCACGGCCGGGATTACCTGTGCCGGGCCACGGTGAATGGCATCTTCGTGCAGTTTCACATCGACGAGCGTCATCTTGAGATTCTGGACCGGCTCATCTGCAAGGGGACCACCGGCAAGTGCCTCGTGAATACCTTCGATGATCAGTTCCATGGTCTCATTGAGGTACTGGACACCCTTAGTCCGGTCAATGAGCATGTTGGTGGCTTTGATGTCCTTGATGCTCTTGGCATCATCCTTTTCCATGCCCGCGTTCATGAGAATGTCACGGCGCTCGAGCATCGGCTGGTTCATCGAGACCTCGCCTTTCTTGATCAGGTTTACGATTTCGTCGGGGAGGATTTCAAGATCGAAATAGAACCGGTTATGACGGTTCGGGGACTTGCCTTCAACGGACTCAATCTTCTGGGTTACGGTTTCGCGATAAACCACGATTGGCTCGGAGGTGATGATCTCAACACCCTTGTCACGCTTGATACGTCCGGTAATAATCTCAAGGTGCAGTTCGCCCATACCTGAGATAAGGTGCTCACCGGTCTCTTCGTTGATGGTGATGACCAGCGTCGGGTCTTCCTTTGCAACCTGCCGGAGCACTTCAACGAGCTTGGGCAGATCCTTCATGTTCTTTGCCTCGACGGCAACGGTCATGACCGGTTCAGAGTAGTGCTTGAGTGACTCAAACGGTGTGATTTCCAGAAGTGAGGTAACGGTCGAACCGACCATCGCGTCCCTCAGGCCAGTAACTGCGGCGATATTTCCGCCGACAATCTCTTCGACCTCAACACGCTTCGGGCCCATGAAGATACCGACCTGCTGGAGCCGGTTCTCTTTCATTGCTGAGCCCATCACATAGAGGCTGTCACCACGCCGGATGCGTCCCGAGAAGAGACGGCCGGTTGCAACTTCCCCTGCATGGGGATCAAACGAAATGTCGGTGACCATCAGGGAAACCGGACCGTTCGGGTCGCAGGTGATCATGGCCTTGCCTTCCTTTGACTCCTTGTCGCCATGCCAGATGACCGGGATACGACGCTTCTGTGCGTCGATAGGGTTGGGGAGATGGTTTACTACCATATCGAGAAGAACGTCGGAGAGCGGGCTGTTCTTTGCCAGGTACTTCATGTCGCCTGCACGGCACTTGTTGAACACGTCTTTGAACGAGACACCGCTCTTCTTCATGTACGGAATGGAAACTGCCCAGTTGTAGAGTGCTGAGCCGAAGGCAACAGTACCCTGTCCTGCATCAAGTTTCCAGCCATTGTTATAGGCTTCCTCGTTCATACCCTTGATCAGCTTGTTGACCTTGTCGATCACTTTGCCGAGCCGGATCTGCATCTCCATCTCGTCAACCTTAATCTCGTTAACGAGACGGTCAACTTTGTTGATGAAGAGGATGGGGCGCACCTGTTCCTTGAGAGCCTGCCTGAGCACAGTCTCGGTCTGGGGCATAGTGCCTTCGACTGCATCGACGAGGACTACTGCTCCGTCAACCGCACGCATTGCACGGGTAACGTCGCCACCAAAATCAACGTGACCGGGTGTATCGATCATGTTGATCAGGTAATCCTGACCTTCATATTCGTGCACCATCGAGACGTTGGAAGCATCAATGGTAATACCCCGGGCCTGCTCTTCCGCATCCGAGTCCATGAAGAGCTGCTTACCCGCAAGTTCCTCGGATATGATACCGGCGCCTGAAAGCAGGTTGTCGGAAAGAGTCGTCTTACCGTGATCGATGTGTGCTACAATACCGATGTTCCGAATATGCTTCGGTTCCTTCATGAGCTCGGTTACGCGCTCAATAGATTTTTTGCCGCGGACCATGTAAATGACCTCAAAAAAAGATAATTTAACGGGCAGATTTTGCAATGCGCTCGCGTTCTTCCTTTTTCCCTACCGAGAAACACTTCATGTCGCCTTTGGATGCGGCGATGAGTTCGTCGGCGAGAACTGCACTTGCGCTCTTCTTGCTCGTGCTGGATCCCTTCAGGGTTGCTTCTGCAAGGAAACCAATGGCAGTATCGACACGGCGCATGGGAGCGGTGTCAACCGACTTCGGGACGTTGATACCACCGTATTTCAGACGGACGGTCTCTTCCCGGGACCGGCGTTGGCGATTGCCTCAACCAGAACATCGATGGGGTTGCGCTTGGTCTTCTTGTTGATGATCTCAAATGCATCCCGCACGATCCGAATAGCCAGCTGCTTCTTTCCGGTATTATTCTCGGTCTGCATGAGGCGGTTGATAAGCCGCTCGACAATCATCATGTTGCTCTTGCCAAATTCCTGGCGGGAGAACTTGCCGCAGGAGTGGGGGATGATCTGGGCGGTGAGAGTCACATAGCGTATAAGACTGGGATCGGTAACCTTGACTTCGGCAACGTCCCACTTGTTGAACAGCAGTTTCTGGCCTGCGGTCTTTGCTTCGGTTTCTGTCATCTCAATCACCTGCGCGGTTTCTCTTTCCTGCCAATGACCATTTCGTGGAGGCAGACATTATTCACTTTGGTAACAACGTACCTGACGCCGGGGATATCTCCCATTGAACGCCCGAGACGACCGCCAATGCCTTCGATCTCAACTTCGTCGTGTTCATCGATGAAGTTAATCGCACCGTCGCCAACCGCAAAAGCAGTAACCTGACGTCCGTTCTTGATCAACTGCACGCGCACGCACTTACGAATAGCTGAGTTAGGCTGTTTTGCCTCAACACCGACCTTTTCCAGCACGATACCTCTTGCCTGCGGAGCACCCTCACACGGGTCTGACTTCACATCAAGATTGAGCTCACGGCGGGCGTAGTTCTTGTCTGCCCACCGGAACTTATTTGAGTCCCGAACCATCTTTCTGGCTGCAAATTTACCCTGTCCCATTAAATAACCTCATTTTAGTTGTTTTTGTGGTTATCGATAACCCACACTGAGATATATACAATCGCGGGGGTTCGATTTATAAATTGTGGCACTCCACTTGCCTGTCTCATACTATTATCCCGCATTCATAATAATATTATATCCTGCCCGGCTAATGATATGGGATGAAAGTCGGGATCTATAAAGAGGTGCAGATCGATACCAGCCACCGTCTGCTCCATTACAAAGGGAAGTGCGCCAACCTCCACGGGCACCGATGGAAAGTCGAAGTCTGGATGGAAGGGGAGCCGGACCCGGCAACGCAAATCCTGATAGATTATAGTTTGATCAAACAGGTCATTAACAAGTACGATCACCAGATTATCCTGAACCGCGATGACCCGATGGTACCCCGCATCGAGGAATTCCACCCGGTGATTACTACACCGGGAGAGCCGACCAGCGAACTGATGGCAGTCCTGATCCGTGATGATCTTTCTGCTGTCTGCCGGGATCAGGGAATAAAGGCAAAAGTAACCAAGATACGTGTCTGGGAATCCCCCACAGCCTGCGCCGAGCTAACCTGAATGAAGGTCATTGAAATCTTCAGGAGCCTTCAGGGCGAGGGCAAAAATCAGGGGAAAACCTGTCTGTTCATCAGGCTTGCCGGCTGCAACCTCAACTGCCACTGGTGCGATACAGAGTACGCCCGTTCCGGTGGCCATGAGATGGGTCTTGATGAGATCCTTGAGCAGGTCTGGCGTGTCAATCCCCCATATATCTGCATCACGGGCGGCGAACCGCTCATGCAGGCAGCTGCACTCGAACCACTGCTCGCTTCACTGCACAAGCGTGGTGCATTGATCGATATCGAAACGAACGGTACCTATGCATTTACCCGGTTGCAACCTTATGCCTCGATATGCATGGATGTGAAATGCCCATCATCCGGAGAGCAGAGCGATCTGTCACTGCTCAATGCAATCCGCCCGCAGGATAGCGTAAAGTTTGTCATCAAGGATGAAACAGACTGCCGGTATGCACAGCAAATTATGGAATCACACCGGATTGCTGGGGAAATCTTCTTCTCTCCCGTTACCGGCAGCAATTATGCCACCATTGCACAATTCATACTGGTCAACAACCTGCCTGTCAGATTCCAGATGCAGTTGCACAAGATAATAGGTGTGAAATGAAAGCGGTATGTTTACTTTCCGGCGGCATGGACTCGTCCACGCTCGCGTACCTGGCAAAGAGCGAGGGATATGAGATCTGCGCACTGCACCTGAACTATGGGCAGCGGACGGAATCAAAAGAACTGGCATGCGCTCAAAAGATTGCCACCCTGCTCGAAGCAAAAGACTTCATAGCGGTCAATGTCGGCTATTTTTCACAGTTCGGGGAGAGCAGCCTCACCGATAAAAAAATTGCTGTTGAGGAATTTGATTCGGAGCGGGCACACGTTCCCAACACCTACGTACCCTTCCGGAACGCCAACCTTCTCTCCATTGCAACCAGTTTTGCCGAGGCGAAAGATGCAGATGCGATTTTCATAGGCGTCCAGTCGCTCGATTACAGCGGTTATCCGGACTGCCGCCCGCAGTTTATCGAAGCATTCCAGCGCGTGATCGACCTGGGCACAAAGGACACGACCAAGATTGCCTTAAAGACCCCCTTCATCCACATGACAAAAACAGACATCCTGAATGTTGGCATGAAACTCGGGGTCCCGTACGAGTATACATGGTCCTGTTACCAGAATGAAGACAAGGCCTGTGGCACCTGTGGCTCATGCCATTTCCGGAAGGAAGCATTTGCTGCAATCGGAAGACAAGATCCAATTGTTTACGAGGAATAAATGGAGATATTCCGCGGCAGGCGCCTCTGGATAGAGAGCCGCATGATCCGGTTCCCGAACGGGATTGAACGGGAAAAAGTGATCGTCCACCCGAGCAATGCCGTGGCAATCCTTCCCCTGGACGGTGACCGGTGCACACTGGTAAAACAATACCGGTATGCTATCGACCAGTACATATTCGAAGCCCCGGCGGGAACAATGGAACCGGGAGAAGCTCCATTGCAGACCGCTCACCGGGAATTAATCGAAGAGACCGGTTTTGCAGCGCAGAAAATGCTGGAAAAAGGGTTCATTTATACAACACCGGGATATACCGATGAGAAGATCTTCCTGTTCGAAGCACGTAACCTTTCCCCGTCGCAGGAGTACGGGAAAGACGAGGACGAAGTGATTGAGGTAGTGGATATTGCCATCCGCGACCTGCCAGTGATGATCCGGGACGGCACAATCATTGATGCAAAAACAATCTGCCTGATCCACCGCTGTTTCGGGTGTTGATCATGCGTTCATCACTCAGTACGGGAATAATCATTGTCTTGCTCCTTGCTTGTGCCGGATGTACCGGAACACAGGGAACGGGTGAAAAACCTGCATATTCAGTAGATGACAAGGGTATCCTTTCCGTCACCTGCGCTCCGGTGACTACCAGCGAAGAGGTGCTCTTCTCGAATGAAACCTATACCAAAACCCGGATCGTCATGCACACGCAGAGTGGGGACGTGGTCACCTACCTCGCTGCACCGGGAACCCCGAAAGCTGCAATCGTGTATGCCCCGGGCGCGGGTGAGAAGATCATCGGGCATGAGGAGAGGATGGTAAGGTATGCAGCAGCCGGTTATGCATTCATGTTTACCGACATACGGGGCAACGGTGCGGAAACCCCCGGCATTCCCTTCAGCCCGCAGTTGATCCAGCAGGATTACAGCAGGTTTGAAAACGGGGACTGGCCACAATATTATCTCACTGTATGCGATCTGGTCAGCGCGCAGCAGATCGTTTCCAACCGGTTCTCTGTCCCGGTCTATGCAATGGGTTCGAGCAATGGGGGACGGTATGCAGCAGTCGCTGCCGGTGTTGATCCACAATTCTCCGGGTACGTAGGAATCTCTACATCCGAATGGGGATTACTGGACTCAACAATTCAGCAGGGTTACTCGGGAGATCCCGTACGGTTCGCCACATCAGTGGAACCCGGCACCTATTTCGCAAAAATCACTCCACGCCCCGTCTGGATCTTCCATGCGCCTAATGACCCGATCATCCCGTTTACAAGTGGAAAACAGTTCTTTGACCTGGCGCAGGAACCCAAAACCTTCATCGAATTTTCGGGCGATCATGGGATCAACAGCGATGTTGATGCGCAGATCATTATGCAATGGGCGCAAATTTATGCCACACGAAAGTGAATAAGTAATAGCTCCAGAGAGGTTTGAGACCGGCAATGGCAGAAGAACGGGAGATGGACGACGCGCGAAAGCGTTACGAGTTCAAAAAGGCGCTCGAGAAGCTCGAGTTACAGCAGGGAGACGGGACGGAACTTATTACGATCTATATTCCCCCTGACAAGCAGATCTACGATGTTACCAATCAGCTCAAGGATGAGTTTGGCCAGTGTGCGAACATCAAGAGCAAACAGACCAAAACTAATGTCCAGAGTGCTATCTCATCCATCCTGTCCCGGCTCAAGTACTACAAGCGTCCCCCACTGCATGGGCTTGCGGTCTTCTGTGGTACGGTCAAAACCTATGGGGATCGCACTGATCTTCAGTGCACAATCGTCGAACCCCCGGAACCTCTCAATCTCTACATGTACCGCTGCAGCTCGAACTTCGAGCTCGAGCCGCTCAAACAGATGCTCGAAGAGAAGTCCATTTACGGGCTTCTCGTCCTTGATCGTCGGGAAGCCTATTGGGGCTTTTTACGTGGCAACCGTATCGAACCCGTTGGCGGTACAACCTCAACGGTCCCGGGAAAGACGCGCAAAGGCGGTCAGTCCGCTGCCCGTTTCGGGCGTCTCAGGGAGATTGCAATTGCCGAGTTCTATACAAGAATAGGGGAACGGGCCAGTGCCATATTCCTTGCAGAGAAGGATTACTTCGAGCGGTTCAAGGGTGTGCTTATTGGTGGACCCAGTCCGACAAAAGAGGAGTTCGAAGCCGGTAACTTCCTCCATCACGAAGTCCAGAAGCGAATCATCGGAATCTATGATGTGGCATATACCAACGAAGACGGACTATCTGAACTGGTAGATGCAGCAAAGGACGCGCTCAAAGGCATGGGCGTCATCAAAGAAAAAGCATTCATGGAGAAATTCCTAAGAGAACTCGTCAAAGATGCCAGCATTGCTGCCTATGGGGAAGAGAGCATCCGAAAAAACCTTGAACTCGGAGCAGTCGATACCCTCCTCCTCTCTGCAAATCTCCGTAAATCCCGGCTCCGGATAAAATGCCAGAACTGTGATTTCACCGATGAGAAGACAGTTCACATTGATCCGGGAAAAACGGTCCGGGACATCCCTCTCGGTGCATGTCCGAAATGTACTGCACCGCTCATTTTAGAAGAGGAGATCGATATCGTGGATGAACTGACCAAACTCGCTGAACAGAGCAGTGCAAAAGTGGAGCTTATCTCCGATGATTTTGAAGAAGGGTCAATCCTCTTCTCCGCATTCGGCGGGATTGCTGCAATCCTGCGCTACAGGACGGGATGCTGATGTTACTCGAAAAACGAACAATAATGGAACGCGTGCTCAGGGAGAGCACCGGAATGGATGATGTGCTGCTGGCCGATGGCGGGGAGCATGCCGATCTTGCTACGACCATCGCATTCGCACTGGCAAAACAGAAAAAACAGGCACCGGTCAAGATCGCGCAGGATCTTGTAGCTGAGCTGGCAAAACATCCTGAACTCGCGGGAACACAGGTTGAGGCGAAAGGCCCGTATATCAATTTCATATTCGGGAAGGAATACGTCAGCGAAACAGTGAAGGCTGCGGTTCAGCCGGGCTACGGTTCCCTTGAGAAAAAAACGACCCGCGTGGTTCTCGAACACACGAGCGCCAACCCCAACGGTCCCCTCCATGTAGGGCATATCAGGAACTCGATCATCGGAGACACCCTTGCACGGGCGTTCCGCAAGGCGGGCTACCGACTCGAAGTGCAGTATTATGTCAATGACATGGGACGGCAGATCGCCATAGTCGTCTGGGGGTTCACTCATCTCGACAGCACACAGCATGAGAACGAGAAAGAGGATGCCCATATCGCCCGCATCTACATCGCAGCGAACCGCGAAATTGAGAAGGATCCGGAAATCACCCAGCAGGTCAATGAACTGATGCAGCTGGTGGAAAAAGGTGATACACCCACAGTCAAGAAGTTCAGGAACGAGGTCTCGCGCTGCCTTGACGGATTCAAGGTAACGATGAAGAACCTCAATGTGGCGCATGACCGGTTTGTATGGGAGAGCGATTTCATACGGAATGGCTACACTGAGCGGATCATCGGAAGAATCAGGAAACTCCCACAGGCAAGACAGGAAGAGACACTCGCTCTCGATCTCTCGGAGTTCGGGTTCGAGAACAAATATGTGATCCGACGCAGTGACGGCACCTCAGTATATGCAGCCCGCGACCTTGCCTTCCATGCATGGAAAGGGGCAAACTTTGACCGGGTGATCGATGTGCTGGGCGCTGACCACAAACTAATCGGTGCACAACTCCAGTGCACCATGAAACTGCTCGGGGAGAAAGTACCGGAGATCGTTCACTTTGAGTTCGTATCCCTGCCGGAAGGGTCGATGAGCACCCGGGCAGGCAAGTTCATTTCTGCCGATGACCTGATCACCGAGATAAACAAACGGGCATACGATGAAGTGACCGCAAGGAGACCGGAACTCGACGAGCAGGCACGAAGAGCGATCGCCAAGTCCGTCGGCCTTGCTGCAGTCCGGTACGATATCGTGAAAGTCTCCCCGGAAAAGAGCACGGTCTTTGACTGGAAAGAGGCACTGGACTTCGAACGCCAGAGCGGCCCGTACATCCAGTACTCCCACGCAAGAGCCTGCAGTATCCTGGATAAAGCAGGCCCGTTTGAGGAATGCTATCGATCTTGAGACCCCGACAGGAGATTGCCCTTGCCAAGACAGATCGCCAAGCTGCCCATGGTCATTGAGCGGGTGATCGCCGAGCTCCGCCCGCATATCCTTGCCACCTACTGCCCGCGAACTTGCTGATACTTTCAACTCGTTCTACCACTTCGAACCGGTGCTGAAAAGCGAGGGGAAAATCCGCGATCGCCGGCTCACGCTGGTGAAAGCGGCACAGAACACACTCAAAGAGTCGTTAGAGACACTTGGGATCGATGCCATCCACACCATGTGATGCCCTGCGCAGGCAGGGATACCAGTTTTTTTCAAAGACTTCACGTGCTGCACTCAAGCCCTGCATGTGGTGCAAACGGGCGCTCTCTGGGTGGTGACATGTGCTACAAGCACCAGTTCTACGGGATTGACAGCCACCGCTGTGTCCAGATGACTCCCACGCTGCGCTGCAACCAGCGCTGTCTTTTCTGCTGGCGATCCTTTGAGCAGGAGACTGGCAGAAGAAGAGGAGTGCTCTCCGGAAACAATCCTGGCCGGTATCCACAAATTCCAGAAAAAGGCTCTTGCCGGGTACAATGCCGTTCTTGATAATACGGTCACCGAAGAGAAATGGCAGGAAGCACTGGATCCAAAACATGTGGCAATCTCGCTCTCCGGAGAGCCGACGCTCTACAGCCAGCTCCCTGAGCTAATCGATCTCTTCAACGATAAAGGGTATACCACATTTCTCGTGAGCAACGGCACAAACCCGGAGATGCTCAGGCAGATGCCATCCGTACCAGATGTATGTCTCGCTCGATGCACCGGATCGGGAGACCTACATGGCGGTCTGTCGCCCGCAGGAAGATTATTGGGAACGGGTGAACGAGAGCCTTGCACTGCTGGGAACGCGGCAGGTCCGCAGTGCGGATCACCCTTGTCAAGGGTCTCAATGATTTTGCTCCGGAAAAATACGCTGCAATCCTGCAGGATTCGGGCGCAAGATTTGTGGAAGTAAAGGGATATATGTATCTGGGATACAGTAGAAACCGGTTGGCAAGAGAGAATATGCCGGAGCATGCAGCATGTGCGATCGTTTGCGGAGAAGATTGCTGCCGCATGCGATTACCGGTTCAAAGATGAGAATAAATTGAGCAGAGTGGTCGTGCTGGAGCGTATAACATGAGATTCAATCCCGAAGACTGGAAACGAAAATCGCATGAGAATTTTGAAGAGGCATGGCACGAAGGGCCATCGGTCCTGACACCGCCGGGCACATGCGGAAACCTACCCGTGCCGTCTCGTTCAAACGGGCACAGGCGCACCCGGTCTTTGCCACCATCAACCGGCTGCGCGAGACCTACCTTTCGCTTGGGTTCGATGAAGCCGAAAACCCGGTCATCATCGATGAGAAGGACATTTACCGCCAGTTCGGCCCTGAGGCGATGGCCGTGCTCGACCGGGTCTTCTATCTTGGAGGGCTGCCGCGCCCGAATGTGGGGATTGCCCGGAAACAACTCGATGAGATCAACGAGATCCTGATGAGCCACCGGAGCCCGCTCGCACACGGGGATCCCGTGCCGGTCGAACAAGCTCATCTGCATGAACACTACCAATCAATGACAACGGAAACCGAGGAGCACTTACGCGAGACGCTCCATGCCTACAAGAAATCCGAGATTGATGGGGACGAACTGACCTTCGAACTCTCAAAGGTTCTGGGAGTGGATGACGCACTGGTTGTGCATATTCTTGACGTTGTATTTCCCGGAGTTCCGGGCACTCGTCCCGGAATCCTCGCGCTCCACTCTCCGCAGTCACATGACGAGCGGCTGGTTCATGACACTCGGTGCCATCTGGGAAAAAAGCCGCGCTTCCTCTCCGGCTCTTCTCGGTTGACCGCTGTTTCCGGCGCGAGCAGGCCGAAGGACCGACCCGGCTCATGACCTACCACTCCGCATCGTGTATCGTTGCGGGGGAGGATGTTACTATCGAGGATGGTAAAGCGGTCAGCGAGGCACTCCTCTCTGCTTTCGGGTACACAGATTTCCGGTTCCAGCCGGATGAGAAACGCTCCAAGTATTATATGCCGGATTCCCAGACCGAAGTTTATGCCCGGCACCCGGTCCATGGCTGGGTCGAAGTGGCAACATTTGGCATGTACTCCCCCTCGGCACTTGCCGAGTACGGTATCGGGGTACCGGTCATGAACCTCGGACTTGGTGTTGAACGGCTCGCAATGATTGCGTACAATTCCAATGATGTCCGGCAACTCTGTTTCCCCCAGTTCTTCCCCAAACCGATCACGCGACCGGGAGATTGCCCGTGCAGTTCATCTGCGGGAAGAGCCGGTATCTGCCGGAAGGAAAGCAGCTTGCGGCAGCGATTATCCAGTGTCGCCACCGCAAATGGCACTGCACCGGGGCCGTGCTCATTCGATGCATGGGAAGGAACTCTTGGGTGGAGTGTCCGTAAAAGTGGTCGTAGAAGAACCGGAATCCAATGCAAAACTCTGCGGTCCTGCCTGCGCCAATGAAATATTTGTCCACGAGGGATCGGTTCTTGGTGTCCCGGATGCCGAGAAGTGGAAACAGGTGCGGACAGAGGGGATACCAACCGGCATCAGTTACCTGAGCGCAGTTGCAGCACTCGCAGCAGCCCGTATTGAAGAAGCAGCCCGGTGCGGGAAGTCCACTACCGTACAGGTAAAGATGGCAAAACTCCCCAGTGACATCAACTTGAAGATAGAGGAGTTCGCGATGCGGTGCCATCACGGACAACAACAAGAAAGTGGATGTGCGGGGCCCGGTGTTTCTTTCCGTTCGCTCCACAATCAAGGAATAATTTCTTTTTTTCTCCTCAATTCCGGTTGAAGACCCATAGGGGTTATTTTACTCAAATCCTTTGAGAGGGTAAACTCCTGCCTGCTGTTTACAATCCCGGAATCGAATAATTGCGAATGTGTTAGAAATAGATAACATTAAAAAGAATGAATGTTAGAAATAAATAACACGCAGGTAGTGATAGAAATGAAACCGAGAAACCTCTACCGTATCATTATCGGAGTTCTTATGATCATCAGCGGTATCGCCTCCATGATCCTGACTGCCGGTGAAGCCATTATCGGCACAATTCTGCTTGCTGCAGGACTTGCTTTCCTGATTACCGGAATCATCCCGTCACCGGAAGTATGGGGATGAACCGGAATCGGATGAGCGATCAAAAAAGATAGGGGCATACGGGCTTGTCCTACGCATGGCTGACCGGTCTGTTCTTCATGTTCGGCCTGTTCTGGCTGGATTATCTGGGAATACTCGGTGCTGGGTACACAGAATGCACTTGCCCTGTCAATTGTCGTTCTTGCACTCTCGGCACGGATCTACCAGATCTATCTCTTCCGGAAAGGGGATGTGGAATAAGAGATCAACGGAGTGACATCATCGTGCAGACCGAATTAAAGAATACCGGGCACGCTTGTCCCTGACACAGGATGAACTCGCTAAAAAAGTAGGCGTGCGGAGGGAGACAATCGTCTTTTTAGAGCAGGGAAAGTACAACCCTTCGCTCAAACTCGCCCATGATGTAGCACGAACTCTGCATGCAAAGATCGATGATCTGTTCATCTTTGAAGACGACGAGCAGGTCCAGGAGAACAAGGCAGTTCTCGTGGATTAACGGATTATCATTACGAAAGGACTGCCCCGCCAGCATCTAATTGATCCGGCAGATTCACATTTTTCCGGATCTTTACAGAGATCATTAAGGATCAGGACAGATGCCTCCTTATCGAGCGGCTGGTTGTCATTGCCACATTTGGGCGAGTAAATGCAGGACGGGCAGCCATCATCGCACCGGCAGTCCCGTACCAGTGCATGAGCGGTGGCAAACAGATCGGGAAGGATCTCGTACGCCTTCTCCGCAAGCCCGATACCCCCTTCATATCCATCGTAAACAAAAATGACGGGATCCCCGTTCTCACCATAGGCGGCTGAAGATAATCCACCAATGTCCCAGCGATCGCACATCACATGCAGGGGCATGAGGGCAATGATGGCATGCTCTGCACCATGCAGCCCCCCGGCGAAATCCAGATTCCTTTTCAACACATTCTGCTCGGTATCCTGAGAAGGAATGAGCCAGAATGCTTTTGTCCTGAAGGTGAGCGGCGGGAGATTGAGAGGCTCAACACCAATGATGGTATCGCCGCGTTTGATCTTGTAACCGGTATACTGTTCAGTCACTTCCACCACACCATAGGCACATTTCACACCATTCACTTCACAGGTTTCAAGAGTCTCGATGATCGCAAGGTCAACCTCCTTCAGGGGTTGCGTGTAATAATCCACATCGGTCTCAGTTACGCGTACGGTGTGAGTTTCCAGATCCATCTCCCCAACAAGGAACATCTCTCCCTGGTGGAGAAGAATTGCACCTTTGTGCGCTTCCCGGTATGCCTGAGCCCGGTCCATGGTCTCAAGCAAACGACCATGACACATAATCCGGAATGTTTCTCCGGGTATGCCCCCAAGACTTACCAGTTCAGCTGCCCTGCCCCGCCCGGAATATACCCACCCACGGGCAGTCTTCCTGACAAGGTCCGTGGAAGCAAGGTCAGGGAGCAATTGCGGGAATGAATCGCCAAAAAATTTACGATCTGCATCTTCGCGCAGGGGAATCTCTGCCGCAGCGCAGAGCAGGTGCCCGGATACGATATACGGATTTTCCAAATCGACAATCGCGTGTTCATGTGAACGCGAGAAGAACTGATCCGGATGATTCATGAAGTACTGGTCAAGGGGATTTGCCTGTGCGACAAGAAGAGCAAGAGATACATCTCCTTTCCTCCCGGCCCTGCCAGCCTGCTGCCAGGTAGACATCATGGTGCCCGGATAACCGGAAATAATCACGGCATCAAGCGATCCGATATCAATGCCAAGTTCGAGCGCATTTGTCGACACAACTCCCTTCATTGTCCCATCCTTGAGCAGTATCTCTATCGTTCGCCGGTCTTCTGGAAGATAGCCGGCCCGGTACGCGGAGATCGCATCTGCAAGCTGATCGCTTGAGCGCCGTGCATCCTCCCGCGCCCAGAGGGTGACAAGTTCAGCCATCTTCCGCGAACCGGTAAAACACAGCGTCTGGAGATCGTTTTTCACGCAGGAGACAAGGAGATCTTTTGTTTCCTGGTGAGTGGAACGTTCCCCTATGCCATCATAGAACGGATTATAGAGAACGAAATGTTTCCTGCCATGAGGGGATCCATTTCCATCAACCAATTCAAACGGGTGACCGGTAAGACGACGGGAAAACTCCTCCGGGTTTGCCAGGGTGGCAGTGGACAGGATGAACTGCGGATGTGAACCATAGTGAAGGCACAGCCGGTACAACCTCCGGATCAGCATGGCAATGTGCGAACCGAATACCCCCCGGTACCGGTGTGCCTCATCGATGATAATATACCGGAGATTAGCAAACAGCGGGCGCCATTTCATGTGCCAGGATAGCACCTGGTGAATCTCATGGGGATTTGAGATAATTATCCGCGAGTTTTCCCGAATCGCAGCTCGTCTCGACTGGGGTGTATCCCCGTCATAGATAGCAGGTTTTGCGGAAATCCCGGTATAGTGTGCCATCCGATCAAGGGTTGCGAGCTGATCGTTTGACAGCGCTTTCGTCGGGTACAGGTACAACGCACGGGCATCCGGCTCTGCATCGAGCGCTGTAAAAACGGGTATATTAAACGCCAGCGTCTTGCCGCTTGCCGTTGGCGTAGTGAGAATCACATTTTTGCCAGCCCGGGTACGATTGATGGCATCACACTGGTGCGTGTAAAGCCGGATGGCATTCTGATCAAGGTATGAGGTGATACTATCGGGTAGGGGCGTATCAAGTGTACCATAGCGGGGTTGCTCGGGTTCAATGATCCGGGTATGCACTACACGAGGACGATAAACAGGGTTCGTGGCGAGGAGCCGGAGCACCTCTTCAACAGCCATAGGATTCCTCCATCAGATGGAAAAATAACAGGGCTAGTGAGATGATATCCTGCCGGTTGTGCTCAACTATCGGTACAAGGGGACCGCAATTACCGGTTCGCAGGTATGTTTCATAAAATTCCGGCACCATCTGGCCGGGGATATCATCCTCACGATGAATATCTAAAATCTCCCGTTCCAGTGCGGTGAGACACAAAGAGGGGAAATGATCCCGCCACCTCCTGCGACTGAAATGAAGGACATCAAAGTGTGGGATATGGTTACCGGCAGGAGCGCTCATACCATAGTAGCCGAGCCGGTCATTGATGTAAGGGAGATCGAAGGCCTTGCCGTTAAACGTCACCAATGCTTTACGATCACCCGACAAGTGTTGGATCGTTTCATAGAGTGCTGCCTCCTCATCAACGATATCACGGAGCAGGTACTGGTGAACATTCAGGGTCGCGTTTTCCATCACACCAATACCAAAAAGAATAATCGGCCGGGAGAACAGGCCCATAGTTTCGATATCAAGAAAGACATAGTCCTCAGGTTCATGCAAACCCGCCGCTCCCAGCACCAGGGGGTGTGATTTTGCATGACGTTTACCAACAAGATCGATAATATCAAGCGAATCCCCACGACACATACAGTCAATGACAGGCTGGACGTGAGACCTGTACTTTGGATGGTTAACAAGATCATACAGGGTATAGTAACCCCGGGCCCTGAGTCGTTTTTCCGTTGCCGGGCCAATCCCCCGCACGAGAGTTAAATCACGGGTAATAGTGCTCCGGTAGTGATCGATATCGAATGCAGGCGGTTCTAAAGGATGAGAACTCATTAGCGAGAAGCAGGAACCGCATTCATTGGAAATTTCTTTTCCTGAAAATACTGTTTCGAAAGGCCGTCCATGGTAACCGGTAATAAGGTTGTCAAGTTGGTGCCGTGCCTGATCATACTCTGATGAGAAAATAACACTGTTTGAAAAACTCGTCCCGAATATATTACCATCACGGACAACTTCGTATTCCTTCAGCGTCTGCATGCGCTGGAGCCAGAGTGATCCGATACGGGCAGGTGCTTGTAGGGCAGCCATCGTCAGGATTACATCCAGAAATGTACGTATAAACTTCCGGCCGTGCAGGGTGAAAGTGAAAGAAAACAGATGTCCTATGAAGTAATGAAACGTTTAATCATACCATGGACTCAATCCTACTCGTATAAGGTGATGCCGTGAAAAATCTGGCACATAAACCAAACAGTGCCGCAGGTCAAAGAGGCATGAAAGGAGTTAAGGGCATTCTTATCGATCTTGACGGTGTTCTTTACGTAGGTGACCAGCCGATTGCAGGTGCACCGGATGCTATCGAATATCTCCTTCAGAAAAACTACACATTCCGGTTTGTCTCCAATACAACACGGAAGTGCCGGAAGACCATTGCCTGCCGGTTATCCGCTATGGGGTTTGACATACCGGAGGATTATATTTTCACACCGCCCCTTGCAGCAATAGCATATATGAAAAAAACCGGCAAACAGCATTGCTACCTGCTCACAACGGGCGAGGTTGACCGGGATTTTGAGCAGATTTGTACTCAGGATGCCAGTGCAAAGATAGACTATGTAATTGTCGGAGATGCGGGGGATGCAATTACCTATAACAGTATCAATACTGCATTCCGCCACCTCATGGAGGGAGCGGAACTGATCGCGCTTGAAAAAGACCGGTACTGGATGGCACACGAAGGTCTCTCCCTTTCAGCCGGGCCCTTTGTGCAGGCACTTGAATTTGCATCTGGAAAAACAGCAACAGTCATGGGGAAACCATCAAAAACATTCTTTGATCTTGCCCTCATTGACATGGGTTTACAATCCGATCAGGTGGCAATGATTGGAGACGACATTTATACCGATATCGGGGGAGCTCACCATGCCGGGATGAGGAGCATTCTGGTGAGAACGGGAAAATTCCGTGAAGAGGTTTTGAAGAGTGCAACAGTAAAACCAACGCATATCATCGATTCCATCGCTCATCTCGCAGATATTCTATGACCTGCACATATCACACAACAGAACGATGACAAACACATGC
Source organism: uncultured Methanomicrobiales archaeon (assembly GCA_963732285.1). Lineage (GTDB taxonomy): Archaea > Halobacteriota > Methanomicrobia > Methanomicrobiales > Methanospirillaceae > Methanoregula. Next base: position 248,694 of record CAVSYT010000005.1, read on the forward strand.
AGGATAAAATATTGTTTTTAAGGGCGCCTATGAATTTGAAAAAAAGAATATGCTGATATAAAGGCTGGACATCCACTCATTATTCCCTATTAAGATCTTTTATCGTAAGAATCGAGGGGAATGGATTTCCATCGAGATCCTCCTGAGCGATATCCAGGCCGGTTAGCCGTTTCAGTGCCATATCGCAGGTACCTGTTCAGAGATCTCAATCCCGATAAACCGACGCCCTTGTTTCCATGCAACGAGGCTTGTTGTACCCACACCATTGAACGGGTCGAGGACGATATCATGTTTGAACGAGAAAAGTTTCATCAGCCTTCGGGGCAGTTCTTCGGGAAACATGGCCGGATGTCCATAATCCTTCATACGAACCTCAGGAGGGAATATCCATTTTCCGAGCACCCATTCCTTGAATTCATCTGAGGAAATATCGATATCTTCGCGTCTGCCCGACTTCTTATGTGTCTCCTTGTCAAAGACTTCAATGAACTCCCAGGTATATTTGATATACGGCATAGACGGGGACTTCCAGCTTCCCCATGCAGTATACTTTGCATTGTAATTGTTCTTCTCCCAGAGAAACTCTGCTTTCCAGAGAAGACCAAGCCGTGCAAGCTGTCGGGAGATGATATGATGGGTCGGGACATAATCAGAAAAGAGCGGCTGGACATTTACAGCGATTCGGCCACCGGGCTTGAGCACTCGTTCACACTCCGTCCAAACCAACAGGAGCTTTTTGAAATACTCATTCCATTCATGCGTATCATCATGGGGATCCTGTGCATAGGTGTGCCCGAAATTGTAGGGAGGCGAAGTGATGATGAGATCTATACTACGCTCCGGGATCCGGGAAAGAACTTCCTGTGCATCCCCGCAAATAATACGATTCACGAACGGGAGTATCTCTGGAGTGTCTGATACAGGAAAACACTTGTTGGCATTCTTTGATCCCATCCGGACCCTTGCCTTGCCTGCCTTATCCCGGACTTTTTCAGATCTCATGTAATGTGATCCATTGAGTAATTTACCATCCTGTGTGTTAAAAGATACCGAAAAACCGCAACTATTGATAGTAAGGTGAAAAGCGTTTAATGCAGCAATTGACATATTCTCTACGATTATTTTATGCTGCAGATCAAAAACTTGCATGTCAATGTCGGCGACAAAGAAGTTTTGCACGACATAAATCTCCATATTGATGATGGGGAAACACATGTTCTGCTGGGCCCCAACGGGTCCGGAAAGACAACACTCCTCATGACCCTCATGGGCTTTTCCAACTATATTGTGACAAAAGGGACGATTCTCTATAATGGTGAAGACGTGACGAACATGCATGCCCATGAACGGGCTAAACGCGGAATCGGCATGCTGTTCCAGCGCCCTCCTACGATTTCAGGATTGAAACTGGGAAAGATGCTCACTGCCATTTCCCGGACCAAGCAGGAAAATATTCCGGAACTGGCAAAATCGGTTCACATGGACAAATTCCTTGAGCGGGACATCAACAAGGGATTTTCCGGGGGGGAGATCAAGCGCAGCGAGGTGCTTCAGCTGATGATCCAGAACCCGGATTTTGTCATGCTCGATGAGCCGGAGAGTGGAGTCGATCTGGAGAATATTTCCCTTATCGGCACTACGATTGGTTCACTTCTCGAAAAAGACAAACACCGTGCTAACAGGAAGAAAAGCGGGCTTGTCATTACTCACACCGGATATATTCTCGATTACCTTGATGCAGATAAAGGTCATGTGATGTGTGACGGGCAGATAAGGTGTCATGGAAACCCCCGTGAAATTTTAAAAGATATCAAACAGCGTGGATATAAGGAGTGTCTCGAATGCCGTCACGCATAACTACCCCTGAACTCTCAAAACCCGAACAGGAGCGACTAGCCCAGTCGGGTATGGATCTCAGCATGAAGAACCGGTGCGGTAGTTTTCTCCAGATGGATCAGGATGTTGTTCACGCGGAGTGTTCAGAGGAAGGGATCGAAGTCCTCTCATATTCCAAAGCATTCGAAAAATATCCGTGGCTGAAAGATTATAACTGGAAAATTGTTTCTCCGGATAAGGATGATGTCACGAAATACGTTGCTGCACAAAAAGAGCCCAAAGGCTATGTAATTATTGCCCACAAAGGTTCAAGCAACATCCTTCCCATCCAGGCATGCCTGTATCTGGGCAAAGATCAGATCCAGCATGTCCATAATATTATTATCGCGGAAGAAGGCGCTGAACTCCATATCATTTCCGGCTGTACGAGCGGTGCGCACGTAGGCAAAGGCGGTGCGCATTACGGCATCTCTGAATTTTATGTAAAAAAGGATGCAAAGATCAGCTTCACGATGATTCACAACTGGAGCGAAAATATCGAAGTCTACCCCAGAAGCGCTTCCGTTGTTGAGGAAAACGGGGTATTCCTTTCCAATTATGTATGCATGCAACCGGTGAAAAAGGTGCAGATGTATCCCACGGCGACACTCAAAGGTGCGAACTCGGTTGCCCGTTTCAGCAGCATAGTAATCGCTACTCCGGGTTCACTCATGGATCTCGGTTCGCGTGCCGTACTCGAAGGTGTCGGCGCAAGCGCTGAATTGATTACGCGTGCTATCACCAAAGGCGGCACAATCATTTCACGCGGCCATATCAACGGAAAGACTGCAGGAACACGCGGTCATCTCGAATGCAAAGGTCTGATCTTAAAAGACGGTATCATATACGCGATTCCGGAAATTGAGGGATCTGTCGTGGGTACCGAGCTTTCCCACGAAGCAGCGGTTGGAAAACTCGCAAAAGATGAGATAGAATATCTCATGTCCCGGGGACTTGATGAAGATGAAGCAACCGCAACCATTATTCGTGGTTTTCTCGATGTGAAGATCATTGGTCTGCCTGAAGCATTGCAAAAACAGATTGATGCCTCCATTGATGTGGCGGAAAAGTCCGGATTCTGAATCGAACTGATATGTCTCTCTATCCTCGAGCTGAAGAGCGATATAGGATGGTGGAACGCCAGATCGAAGCCCGGGGTATCCACAACCCCCGCGTGCTTGCAGCAATGCGGGAGATTCCCCGCCACCTCTTTATCCCTTCACCCTACGATCAAGTCTGCATACGATGACAACCCGCTTCCAATCGGGAATGGACAGACAATCTCCCAGCCGTACATTGTTGCATTGATGACGGAACTTATCCGGCCGGAACATTCTGACAATGTACTTGAGATCGGCGCGGGAAGCGGGTACCAGGCAGCGGTTCTTTCCCGGCTTGTGTACCGGCTGACCACCATGGAGCGAATCCCGTCAGTTGCGATTCTTGCCCGGAATAACCTCACATCATTGGGGATTCAGAATGTTGAGGTCATTGAAGGAGATGGAACCAAGGGATATCCGCAAAATGCTCCTTATAATGGGATCATAGTAACTGCAGCTGCACCTGAAATTCCACGAACACTAACCGATCAGCTGGCAGAGGGAGGGAGACTGGTTGCACCGGTTGGAGAGCGTGATGTTCAGCAACTTATGACACTTGAAAAACAAGGTGACAGGATGATTCCCGAATACCATGGGGGTGTAAGGTTTGTACCTCTCATTGGCAAACATGGGTGGGAGAACTGAATATATGGAAATTTTTGACGTAACACGACCACTATCCGCTGAAACACTAGTATACCCGGGGGATATGAAACCGTCATTCAGGCAGCGGGATGAAGGAAAGTACCTGATCAGTGACCTCCATATGAGTTCCCACACGGGTACCCACATCGATGCACCGGTTCACTACCTCAAATCCGGTGAAACGATTGACACCATTCACCTCATCAATCTGATTGGAAGATGCCGGGTGGTGGATGTTTGCAGTGCTGGCAGCACCATTACTGCAGAACACCTGGCAGGAAAGACAGACAATATTACCAGGCTCCTGCTTAAAACATCATTTTCGGGCCAGAATCAATTTATCGAGGATTACCCCTGCCTGTCGTTAGATGCAGCACATCTTATCACGGGCAACGGGATTTGCTGTGTAGGAATTGACTCTCCCTCTATCGAATCTTATAACTGCGATGGCACAGTTCACCGGGAACTGCTCGGAAAAGGCTGTCTTATTCTTGAGCTCCTTGACCTCTCCGGTATACATGAAGGGGATTACGATATGATCGCACTTCCCCTGCGCCTTGAAGGACTTGATGGATCCCCGGCACGGGTTGTACTTATGAAAACCTGAACGAAAAGGGATGATTATGGATATTCTCATCGACTCAGTGAATAAACTTGAAACGATCCTTGAAAGCAGCGGATGTGAAGAAGTTGGCGTTATCCTTGATGTGAATCCGGATATCGTGAACTGCCAGTTCGACAGAGGTGCATGCATGACTGCATCCTTTGGGGGAAGGAGTGCGGAATTTGTCACCGTAGATCCAATCCGGGCCCAGACAAAAATTTCGTTTATGTTCGGGGCATCACTCGATACACCCTCTGTCAGGAGTGCGGCTTGTGCAATGATCAATGTAGCTACGGGTTTTTTCTGCCTGTCCCGTATTCTTCATGCATGCCCGAATTCGAAACATGCCGATTGTATGAAAGAACTGGGTATGGCAATAAAGGGGAAACGAGTGCTGTGCATCGGAAGTATGCCGGCAATCGAAAAGTCATTTCCTTCGTATATTGTTACCGATCACAAGGATGCTGATCTGGTTCTCATCAATGCAGAAGGCATCATCAATGCAGGATTAGGAGACCTGATCGCAGAAATCAAAGATACGAAACGGATCATATGTCTCGGACCTTCGACAGCGGGCGTTTCCCGGCTCCAGCATATTGAACACTGGTGCCCGTATGGAACAAGCCTGTAATATCCAGTCCATCAGGTTTTTTTAATTTTCAGGAATCCATAGAAGGATAAAACTCTTGTTTACAGCATTCCAATACATTTCTATGCTTTTTGGATCCTCGGGGATACGAAGGAGATTTGATCAGACACTGGTCGATACGGCCTTAAAGGTTGGTTCTGCCCTGGCCGGTCTGTCTTCAGATATTATCGTCGGCATGGATACCCGCACAACCAGTCCCCTGCTGGCAAATCTGGTAATATCCGGTATCGTGGGAAATGGTGGAACCGCACATAATGCCGGCATTGTTCCCACCCCCACGGTAGCATTCAACACCCGTACCGCACAAGCCGGATGCATGATCACTGCCTCCCATAATCCCGAGGAATATAATGGCCTTAAACTTTTCAATCCCGATGGCTCATCCTTTACCCTTTCACAACAGGCAGAGATGGAAATACTCCTGCAGACACCGCATTGGGCTGACTGGCAGCACCAGGGTATGATGCAAAATTTTGACGCTATCAACCCGCACAAAAACGCAATTCTTGAACAGATCAATATCCGACAGGGACTTCCCGTTGTCATAGACTGTGGCAGCGGTGCCGGGGGAATGCTCACGCCGGCACTCCTTGCAGATGCAGGTGCAAAAACCACTTGTATCAACTGCGACATATCAGGTCATTTTTCCCGCCCGTCCGAACCACTCAAAGAACATCTCAGTTACCTTGGAGACATGGTAAAAAAGACGGGATCTTCCTGTGCTGTCGTTCATGACGGGGATGCAGACCGCATGATGGCATTTGATAACAAGGGGCGTTATATCGATGGGGATCATCTGCTCATGCTCTTTTCCAGGTACTCAGTGCCGGAAAGGTTGTGACTACAAGTGACGCTTCAATGATTATCGAAGGTATTGCCGAGGTAAGGCGCACCCCGGTCGGGGACTCCTATGTTTCCGAAGAACTTCGTAAATGGGGAGATTTCGGGGGTGAACCATCAGGGGCATGGATCTTCCCAAAGATCTCGTTATGTCCTGACGGCCCTTATGCAGCGGCACTCTTCTGCGAGATCGCATCCGAATGGGATGTTGCATCCGAACTCGATGCAATGCCAGCCTACCCGATTCTCCGTGAGTCATTCATGTATGAAAATGCACGGGAGATTGTAACATCACTTGGTGCCCAAAGCGCAACAGATGGCATCCGGGTAGCCGATGGAGATGGCTGGTACCTTATCCGGGCAAGTGGCACTGAACCAAAGATCCGTATCACCGCTGAAGGAAAATCACTCCAGAAAGCAAAAGAGATGCTTTCATCAGGACGCGACAGATTGCGGCAGGGGAAAACTGCTTAAACGTTGTAAGTGGAGATTTACGTATGGAATGTGTCGTGCTCGCTGCAGGCGAGGGGAAGAGGATGCGTCCTCTCACGGGCAAACGCCCGAAAGTCATGCTCCCGCTGGCTAACCGCCCCATGATGGAGCATCTCGTCCTTGCAGCACGTGACGCAGGTATCACCGATTTTATTTTCGTTGTTGGCTATGGCGAGAGAGAGATCCGCAAATATTTCGGGGATGGGACGGCATGGGACATACGGATATCATATGCTACTCAAAGACACCAGCACGGGACTGCTGATGCCGTTCGATCCGCCCGTGATCTTGTAACAGGACCATTCCTTCTCCTGAACGGGGATATGATCTTAAAAACCGACGATATTGAGGAAATCTGTAAGCGGGGTTCACCCTGCATGGGTATCAGCACAACCGATCATCCCGGGGACTACGGGGTGGTTTTGGAAGAGGACGGGTTCATTATCTCGCTTGAAGAGAAATCAAAACAGCCCAAATCCAACCTGATTAATGCCGGGGCATACCTTTTTTCTCCGGAAATTTTTGACCTTATCGATCAGGTGCAACCATCTCCACGTGGTGAACTGGAACTGACTGATGCTCTTGCAGGGTTAATTGCAGAAAAGAAATTGAAAGCACACCATTTGTCCTACTGGATGGACGTCGGGCACCCGTGGGATATGCTTGATGCAAATACTACCCTGATGGAATCACTTGATGCTGAAAATATGGGCATTGTTGAAGACGGAGTGTCGCTTCAGGGTTCAGTTGATATCGGAAAAGGAAGCGTCATAAAATCGGGAACCTATATTGAGGGGCCCTGTATCATCGGAAAAAATTGTCGTATCGGACCTCATGCATATATCCGCGGGGCCACCAGCATAGGTGATGACTGCCATATCGGGCATTGCTCTGAGATAAAAAATTCAATTATTATGAGCGGAACAAAAATCCCCCACTTCAACTATATCGGGGATTCCATTATTGGATCCGGATGTAATTTTGGCGCAGGAACCAAACTTGCAAACCTCCGGCATGATCATGGAAATGTGAAAGTGTGCGGGAAAGATACGCGAAGGAAGAAATTCGGGGCCGTCATTGGTGACGATGTTCAGTTTGGCATCAATTGTTCGATCAATGTCGGCTCCATGATCGGGAGCGGATCACAGTTTGCACCCAATTCCTCTATTGAAGGGTGCATCGGAGACAAAGCAATAATCCGTTAGGTGAAAAAATGCAGGCCGTCATTTTAGCAGCAGGAGAGGGAAAACGGGTGCGCCCGCTCACAAGGAGCCGCCCCAAAGCGATGATCCCGGTGGCAAACCGCCCAATCATCGAATACGTGATTGAAGCGCTATTGAAAAATGGCATTCGTGATATTATTGTCGTAGTCGGGTACAGAAAAGAGCAGGTAACCCGCTTTCTGAACCAACTTGAGATACCCATAGAAGTAGTGGTCCAGACCAAGCAGCTTGGCACTGCACACGCACTTTTATGTGCAGAGTCAAAAATTTCAGGTGATTTCCTCGTCCTGCCCGGGGATAATTACATCGATCCGCAATCAATCGCAAAAATAAAAGACACTCCCAATGCGATGCTGGTAAAAGAACACCCCAACCCTTCGAATTTCGGCGTTGTACTGCTGGAAGACGGATGTGTAACTCATATCGTTGAAAAACCCGAGCACTCTCCCAGTTTTATGGTGAGTACCGGGATATATTCCCTGAAAAAAGATTTTTTCACAAGGATACAGGGAAACGATATCACGGATGCGATCTCTTCCCTGATTAATGACGGGGTGAAGGTCCAGGCAATCCCTGCTGAAGACTGGCAGGATGCAATCTTTGCATGGGATCTTCTCAAGATGAACCGGCGTCTCCTGAGCACCCTGCCACCGGCACGAGAGGGGACGGCAAGCAGGCAGACGGTACTGCAGGGACCAGTCAGGATCGGAAAAGGGACCACCATAGGACCGAATACCGTAATCACCGGGCCGGTCATCATCGGAAATGATTGCACGATAGGACCAAACTGTTGTATTCTTCCCAATACCAGCATAGGCTCCCGGGTTACTATCGAACCATTTTGCTATATTGGCAATACCCTGATCATGGATGACTCGTTAATCGGATCACACTCACGGATAATTGACTCTGTTATGGGGGAACGATGTACTCTTGCGGATCACATATCCACAAGTCCTGCAAGCGGTCTTATGGAAATCGAGGGATGTATCACCCGGTCAGAATTCGGGGCCATACTTGGAGATAATGTGAAATGCGGTCCTTTCTCCATATATCAAAACTGCATTATTGGAAACAATGTAACTGTTGAAGGGCAGGGTTGTCTGAAATCCCGGAATATTTTGGATGGCTCTACGGTGATTTAACGTGTGCGGCATTGTCGGGTATGTCGGCAGGAGAGAGGCTGCACCCCTGATCGTTGAAGGGTTGAAAAAACTCGAATACCGGGGGTATGATTCATTCGGGGTTGCAACGATCGGAAAAACCCTTGAACTGGATAAACACAAGGGCAGGATATCCGAAAAAGCCCAATCGGCTTTAAGGTTAAAAGGAAAGACGGGCATTGGCCACACACGTTGGGCAACCCATGGGGTTCCCAATGATACCAACGCGCATCCCCATGTAGACTGTTCAGGAACGATTGCCCTTGTCCACAACGGCATAATTGAAAATTACGCTGAGTTAAGAAGACAACTCGAAGCACGGGGACATACATTCCGTTCGGAAACGGACACAGAAGTCATCGTTCACCTGATTGAAGAGGAATATAAAAAGAAAAAAGATCTCCTCCTTGCAGTCCAGATGGCAGTCCCGAAACTCGAAGGATCCTATGCCCTCCTTGTTATTGCAGAACAGGAAGAGCAGATGATCGCGGCACGGAACGCAAGTCCTCTGGTAATCGGAATCGGAGACGGAGAAAACTTTGCTGCATCGGATATGACTCCCATACTGGAATATACCGAACGTGCCATGTTTCTTGAGGACGGGGATATTGCCACCCTGAAACGGGGAGAAGTGACGGTATTTAACCAGGGTACGGTTGTCAAACGGCCACTGGAACTTATAGACTGGTCACTTGAAGATGTAAAGAAAGGCGGTTTTGCGCATTATATGCTCAAAGAAATTTATGAACAGCCACAGGCATTCTTCAATACGATCCGTGCGGTAAATTCCGAAACACTTCCCGCATTTGTCCATCATCCCACATCGGTCACCGTTGTTGCCTGTGGTTCCTCATATCATACCGGGCTTATCTTCAAGTACCTCCTTGAGGAGTCCTGCAGGATCCCTGTAAGGATTGAGTTCGCATCGGAATTCAAATATTATCCACCCCCGGTTGAAGGGCTTGTCATAGGTATCACCCAGTCCGGAGAGACTGCTGATACGCTCACCGCACTCAAGCAGGCAAAGACTCACAACTGCAGAACACTTGCAATTACCAATATTTTAGGAAGTAGTGTAAGTCGTATAGCGGATGCAACTGTTTTCATGCGGGCAGGACCTGAGATCAGTGTTGCTGCAACGAAATCCTTTGTTGCACAACTGGCTGTTCTCATGCAGATCATCAACAATATCTCAGAGAGGAAGTGCAATGACATGCTCCTGCATGCCCACCAGGCAATTGAAGAGGTTCTCCTGATTGATCTTACCGACGCTGTTACGGTCTGCACCGCAGCAAAAGACATTTTTTACGTGGGTCGCGGTCCATTCTATCCGGTTGCACTTGAAGGAGCACTGAAGATGAAGGAGATCTCGTACATCCATGCCGAGGGATATGCAGCAGGGGAGCTCAAACACGGACCGTTTGCCCTGCTCTCACCGGATACTCCGGTCATTGCACTCTGCCCACCGGGGGATACGTACGGGGTGATGATCTCCAACATTAAGGAGATGAAAGCACGTGGTGCACCGGTGATTGCCATTGGAAGCGAAGGGGATAATGAACTCCCGGACATTGTTGATATTTTTATTCCGGTTCCCCACACCACCTCCTTTGTTCAGGTGCTCACCAGTCTTGTGGTGCTCCAGCTTCTCGCGTATTATACCGCGGTCGCATTGGGACGGGATGTTGATAAACCCAGAAATCTTGCAAAGAGCGTGACGGTCGAATGATTGAATATGGTATTAATTACCTGGGCACCGATGCACAGATATTCGAACCGGTGACCCTTGGTTTTCCCTCACGGGACAAAATGCAAAAAACCGGTTTTACCGGGACTACTACCGGAAAAAATCCGGTGATCCGATCAGGTACTGTCATCTATTGCGACGTGATCATCGGGGATTTTTTTCAGACGGGCCATAACGTCGTTATCCGCGAAGAGACCCGGATCGGCGATCGGGTTTCGATTGGAACTGCAACCGTGATAGATGGTCACACGATCATAGGAAACGACGTAAGTCTCCAGAGCCGGGTTTACATTCCGACCAATACCCGGATAGGGAATCATGTTTTTATTGGTCCGAACGCTGTTCTCACAAATGATCGTTATCCGCCGACTCGGATTGGCGGACTTGATGGCCCGATAATTAAAGATAATTCCGCAATAGGTGCCAATGCCACTCTGCTTCCGGGAGTCTGTATAGGAGAAGGAGGCTCTTGTTGCTGCCGGCTCCATCGTGACTCGTGATGTACCCGATCATATGATGGCAATTGGTGCACCGGCAAGAATCAGGGAATTGCCAAAGATAATGACAACTGAGACCAAATAAACGGTATAAACCACAATTCGCCGTTCTGAATAATTACTACCGTGCGCTTCATGAAGATACTACTTGTTTCAACACAGGACTATATTCACCACCCCATACCGTCAAGGCACCATTATATTTTTGAAGAGCTTGCCCGGCACAACGAGGTACACGTTGCTCACTTCCATGTCAGTCGCGGGGAGACACGCCAAACCCGCCTTATCGTTGAAGAGGCTACACAGTTCCCCTTAACCAGTCCACTTTTACATTATACGCTCAATACCCCGTATCATTTCTATATCTTTGACAAAATTATCCGTGATAAGGGAATTGAGATCGTGGTTGCGGCTCATGTGCTTGCAGGTACGGCAGTGATCCATGCAGCAAAAAAACACCATGTCCCCGTTGTATTTGATCTAAAAGACTGGTTCCCGGATTCTGCAGCAGCGTATTTTAAAAACAGAATAATGCAGGAAGCGGTCAGAAAAAGTGTCTGGGCAATTACGAGAAAAAATCTGTCAGACAGTAACAAAATAACAACAGTATCACCTTCGCTTGTCGAAAAACTCAAAGGATTTGGATTCTCTGCAGATCTGGTCACAAATGGTGTGGACACTGAAATTTTCAGGCCTATGGCGGGGAATGAAAAACGAAAAGAACTGGGAATTAACAGCGATGATTTTATTATCGGATTTTGCGGGAGTGTTGAACGTTGGTACGCCATCGACGAGATGATCAAGGCACTCCCTGAATTGATACGATATCGCCCTTCCACAAAAATACTGGTTGTTGGCAGTTCACTGTTCACCGATTATGATGTTGAGTTAAAACAATTGTCACGGGATCTGGGAGTTTCTGATCATGTGATATTTACCGGGACAAAACCCTACCAGGAACTGCCGCAGTATATCGCCTGCATGGATGTCTGCACCATCCCCCTTTCACCACCCCAGTGGGGAGATATCGCACTCCCCAACAAATTCTTTGAATATTCAGCCTGTGGAAAACCGATCCTGATGCGACCAATTCCTGATGTTGCCCGGATTGGAGGGCCCAATCTGTTTGTCTATCGGACACAGGAAGAGTATATAGCAGAGATAAAGACCCTGATGAATAACCCGGTCAATTTTTCAATTAATCTCGAGAATTACAGACTGGAAAGAAAAAGCACGCCAGTTTGAGACCATTTTGCAGTCTGTCATTTAATGCATTAATCCAAATTTATTAATGATCACAACTTTAAACCTTGTACCCACGAAAGGTTGGCCTTATGGTACTTTTAAATTTAAAAAACCGCCGAACATATGCGATCATCGGCCTTGTAACCCTGTTCTCACTCTTCGCCCTCTGGCTTCGTCTCATTCCTATGTTCATGATGGGGAATACGGATATCCTGATGATGGTCGGAAGCGATGACCCGCTCTATAACCTGCGCCAGGTTGAACAGATGCTTGCCAATAATCTCGCATATGCCTGGTTTGATCCCATGACCCTGTATCCAACAGGTTCAACTATCTACTGGGGTCCCCTCTTTCCCATGATCATCGCCATAGGCTGTATGATCACCGGTGCAACGACACGCCCGGAAATCATTGGTGTGGGTCTTGTGATTCCCGCGATCATGGCTGCCGCAATCGTGGTAATCATGTACTGGGTAGGAAAGACCTGCGGGGACTGGAAGACCGGCCTGCTGGCATCCGGCTTTACGGCAATAGTTACCGGACAGTTCTTCTATCGTTCCTTATACGGGTATATGGATCACCATATCGCAGAAGTCCTCTTTTCCACGCTCTTCTGCGTATTCTATATGTACGCTCTGCTTTCAGAGAAAGACACAAAAATTGATCTGAAAGATATCAGCACTTACAAAAAAACCATTTTACTGGCGGTATGTGCCAGCATCGCCTACCTGCTTGGCCTTTTTGTGATGCCAACAATGATCCTCTTTGCGATGATTGCGGGGATGTTTACGGTAATACAATGCGTTATTGATGTTCACCGGAACCGAACCAGTGAATATCTTGTCATCATCAACTTCGTTATATTTGCCATTGCCATTCTGGGACTTCTGTTATTTGGCCTGAATAATCCCGGAATTAGATCTTTCCACCTACTCCATTGGCCACATTTATGCTTACCTTGGCATGATCGCTGGCACGGGGGCGCTCTACCTCATTGCCCGATACCTCAAAGGAAAAGAGTGGTATTTCTATCCGGCAGTGCTTCTTGGGTGTGGAATCTTCTTTGCACTTATACTGTTTGTGATAAGCCCGGCCCTGTTTAACCTGCTTATCGTATCATTATTCGCATTTTTCGGGCAGGCACCGGTTACGAATACCGTGCAGGAAGCACGAGGATGGGGGTTGGATCTTGCATGGATGACCTTTAACTATGGTCTCATTCTGATGATTGGCGGGATGCTGGTCATGGCATATAACAACCTGCGGGATGAACATCCTGAACAGGTATTTGCGCTTGTCTGGTCAATTATCATCCTGTTTTCCACCTGGCAACACGTCAGGTACGAATACTACCTTGCCGTAAATATCGCCCTCCTTTCAGCAGTCTGTGTAAGTTTTGTATGGACAAAAGGACGGGATGATGTCTGCAGGCTTGTGTCCGGTACCTCTCAAAATACTGACATTGAGGACCCGGTAACTGATTCTTCAACAAAAGGCAAAAAACCGAAAAAACCAACTAAAAAAAGTGCGGTGTACCCTCGATCCAATTACCTGATGGTGGGATTGATTGTTATCATCGCTGGATTGGGAATCTTATTTGCTTATACTTCGGTTTCACTCAGTTATTCCAGTGCAGCAGGTAACCCGATCAACATGAATCCCGACTGGCGTGAATCCCTCGACTGGATGGGGAACAATACCCCTGATACGGGAGTGAATTATTACACAATCTTCGATCCAAAAACCTTCAAATACCCGGATGGGTCGTATGGAGTCATGTCCTGGTGGGACTACGGCCATATGATTACCTATATCTCAAAGCGGATCCCGAATGCCAATCCGTTCCAGCAGGGTGTTGCTGGAGACACTGGATCGGCTGCCTATTTCATGTCTACATCTGAGGATACAGCAAATAACATCCTTGATCATCTTGGCACAAGGTACGTAATCACCGATATCGAGATGGACACCGGGAAATTCTGGGCAATGTCAACATGGTATAACAGCTCGCTCGCAACAGCACCCTACCAGATGACGCTGCTTGCACCCGGGCAGAATAATCCTGATAGTTATGAACCGGCTCTACTGAACAAGCAGACCTATTATCTTACAACAGTATCCCGTCTCCATAACTTTGACGGCTCATTGACCACTCCATCCAATGTCTATTACATCGAATATGCAGATCCGGAAATCACAAAGGTATCTCTACCCGTGATCACTGCTGCAGAAGCGATGAATGCCACAGAAGCAGGACGTCGTGTTGATGATTATAACCTCAAAGCACCTGCCGGCTATCATGCCGTCGCTCTCAGCCCTGCTATAACACTCCCGGTAGATACAGTTCCGGCACTACGTCACTACCGGCTCGTGCACGAATCCCCCAGCAATGTATTCAATGCAAAGACACCGGATGTAAAGTACGTAAAAGTCTTTGAGTATGTTAAAGGAGCGCATATCAAAGGAGAGGGAATTATCGAAGTCCCGGTAATTTCCAATACCGGCAGGGAGTTTGTTTACCGTCAGGCAAGTGTTGATGGAGAGTTTATCGTGCCATACTCCACATCCGGCAATCCATATGACATCAGGACCACGGGAAAATACACCGTTGTTGGCAGTGGGAAGCAATATGATGTGCCGGAATCTGCGGTAATGCTGGGTACTGTTATCCGGTAATTCCCATCATTTTTTCTGATTTTAAAAGCCAACCATTTAGAGGATTGGAAATAATAGTATCGAACTGCAATTATGGTCAGGTGTTCAGCAATTTCCGGGGAGATATTCTCCCGGCATGATATTAAAAGCCATGATGAGAGCAGCGCCCGCCTGAACGCAGCATGTTCCGGTGTGCCAGAAGGGATGCAAATCATTGTACCTGAAATGGCATCCGAAGAAGATCTCCTCCGGGTCCACACCCGTTCACATGTCCATATGATACGCGAATTTTCCTCACACGGAGGACAACATTTCATCGACCAGAATACCTATATTAACAGTGAATCATTCGAAGTTGCTTCTTTTGCCGCCGGTGCCACGATTGAAGCAGTACACCGTTCAATCGATGGCGAACACAGCTTTGCACTGGTCCGCCCACCAGGACACCACGCAGAGCCGGACAGGGCGATGGGATTCTGTATTTTTAATAATGCTGCAATTGCAGCATCTGTAGCTCTTGACCGGGTTGAACGAGTCGCTATTATCGATTGGGATCTGCATCATGGGAATGGTACACAGAAGATATTTTACACGGATGACCGGGTGCTCTACTGTTCCATTCACCAGGGAAATATATTCCCCCACACCGGCTGGATAGATGAAATTGGTTCCGGGAAAGGTAAAGGATACACTATCAATGCACCGTTGCGATCAGGATCAACCATTGCAGATTACCAGTGCGTCTTTGAGCAGGTGTTCATCCCCGCACTTGAACAGTTCAGACCGGATGCAGTGATTGTTTCTGCAGGCCAGGATGCCCTTTCCGACGACCCTAAAAGCGAAATGTTATTATTTCCCGGTGATTTCAGCACACTTACCCGAATGGTACAGGATGCAACAGAACACCCTCTGGCCCTGGTCCTTGAAGGGGGCTACGGACCTTCACATGGAGATGCAATCAGTGCAATATTTTCTGCACTCAAAGGGTCTTCCGATATTCCGGAGCCCAAGGGAGAACCGCATAGAACAACACAGGAGATTGTTGCTGCGCTCACCAAACTGACAACCTGAACCGTGAATTAAAACTCATAAAAACACATTTATAGATTCAGGAATCTCATTTTCAGTTATGTTATCGGAAGAGGTTGTCCAGGGAATGAAAGTGCGGTATCCGAGGACCGGGACAACCGGCACCATCATTCGGATCGAACAGATTCGGGGGGATGTTTTTGCCGAACTTGACAGTACACATCTCCTGTACCGTATTGACCAGTTAATACCGGCATCAGGTCCTGATAGAATCAGGGTTTCCATTAGTGAAGATGCAAAAAAAGTCATCGAAAGGGAGCGGGCATTTGCTGCAGGAAACGAAATGACAGAGGCACTGAAAAATATTGACCAGAGTTGTGAGGGCGGGGGATAATCAGCTCATCCAATCTCTGTCGTTTTTCAAATTCAATTTCTTTTTTATGTACCACAGATTTTTGTGACCATCATGGGTTGGGATCATTTTTCGAATCCAGAATCATAATGCG
Source organism: uncultured Methanomicrobiales archaeon (assembly GCA_963732285.1). Classification (GTDB taxonomy): domain Archaea; phylum Halobacteriota; class Methanomicrobia; order Methanomicrobiales; family Methanospirillaceae; genus Methanoregula. The sequence goes on from CAVSYT010000005.1 coordinate 264,964, forward strand.
GATGAATATTGTCACTGAAAACCTCCACAATATGCGCGGACAATTATATGAGAGCGCTGCCAATCTGCGGAGAGCACTCCTCCCTGAGGATATGATTCCCAACGAATCATACTCTTCTGTCTCCTCGAGGATTTTACGAAGGCCAGATGGCCAACCGGTTAATGAATCCGTCTATGATTAATCAGATTCTGCTGCAAGCCCGTGCTCGGCCTGTCCCTTACTGCGCGCAGACTATATCGATGTGCACTTGAACGGTTTCCTGATCCGCGGGATTGTATTTATGTATCAGGCGCTCTATATGATGATCAGCTATGCGTCTATACCTTGTGGGATCTGGCATGTTACGGTATCTCACGCGGCGCATAATTAAAAAATCGTAATAAGGTGGTCAGGTTGACTGTCTTTTATAGAGTAAGGAGGTTCGATTTCATTTGCTTGATGTGACAGTTCCCAGTGTCAATATAGGAGTTGTGGGTCATGTCGACCATGGCAAAACCACGCTCGTCAATGCGCTTACCGGTACATGGACAGACCGGCACAGCGAGGAGGTGAAGCGCGGTATCTCAATCCGACTCGGATACGCTGACGCGACATTTTACCGGTGCGACAAGTGCGAAGGAACAGAAGCCTTCTCCACACATTCCGAATGCCCCCTTTGTGGAGGAACAGGCACACCATTCCGCTCCATATCATTTGTTGATGCACCCGGGCACGAGACGCTTATGGCAACGATGCTGTCCGGATCAGCATTGATGGACGGAGCAATGCTCGTTATCGCTGCAAGCGAGAAATGCCCGCAGCCCCAGACAAAAGAACATTTAATGGCGCTGGAGCTTGTTGGCATCAAAAATATCGTGATCGTCCAGAGCAAGATCGATGTGGTAAGCCAGAAAGAGGCAATCGATAACTATCGCGAAATCAAGGCATTTGTCAAAGGCACCATCGCAGAAAACGCACCCATTGTTCCCGTGTCATCACAGAAAGGAATCAACATGGGGGCGCTTGTACAGGCTCTTGACGTGACAATTCCTGAACCGGTGCGGGATCCTGGCGCAGAACCCCTGATGCTGATCGCCCGTTCATTTGATATCAATAAACCAGGCTGCAACTGGAAGGATGTGAAAGGCGGCGTCGTTGGAGGGTCTCTTATACGGGGCATCCTCCACGCAGACGAGAAGATCGAGATCCGCCCGGGCAGGCAGACCCAGGTAGAGAACAAAATCAAATGGATCCCCATCACCACAACGATCACATCCATTAATGCCGGTTCCCAGCATGTGGAAGCAGCAACCCCCGGAGGACTCCTCGGGGTAGGTACAAAACTCGACCCGGCACTGACAAAAAGTGATGCGCTTGCCGGTCAGGTACTTGGACTTGAAGGAAAACTTCCCCCGGTATGGGATAAACTCCGGTGCAGCGTAACCCTGATGGAACGGGTTGTGGGAGCTACAAGCGAGCTTATCATTGAGCCGCTTAAACATGGCGAACCACTGATGCTCTCTGTAGGCACAGCAGTTACCGTAGGTGTTGTGAGCAATACAAAGAAAGATCATGTTGAGATTGCGCTGAAGCGACCCGTATGTGCAGAAATCGGTTCGAGGATCGCTATCAGCCGGCAGGTGGGAGCACGCTGGCGGTTAATCGGGATGGGAGTTCTGGGCGAGTGAAGGTCCTGCTGGACGCCAATGCACTTATGATGCCGGCGCAGTTCCAGATCGATCTCTTCGATGAACTGCGGATGCTTGTCGGGTCATTTGAACCGGTTGTGCTTTCTGGCGTGCTGCAGGAACTCACCGGTCTTTCCCGGGCAAAAGGCCGGGACGGTGCAGCTGCACGCTGTGGCCTGACACTTGTCGAAAAATGCACAATTGCCCAAAACGTGGATCTGCATGCAGGATCGGTTGATGCACAGGTAATTGAATATGCAACACAGAACAAGTGCCTGGTAGTCACAAATGACCGGCGCGTTAGGGACGCGCTGTTCGCACAGGGTATTGGTGTAATTTCATTAAGGAATCAGAAAAAACTGGAGATTTTACGGAGGTAAAAAAATGTATCACAAATTGATGCTTGAGGATAAGGTGCGAGTGCCCCCCCAGAGACTTGGCGAGAAACTCGAAAAAGTGATCCTTGAGGTGCTGCAGGAACAGCTCGAAGGCAGCATCGATAAGGAAATCGGGGTCTTCATCTGTGTAACAAAAGTTCAGGATGTCGGAGAAGGGGAACTCGTCCCGGGTGATGGCGGCGTTTATTACGATGTGAAATTTGAGGCGTTGGTACTCAGGCTCGGATTACAGGAAGTCATTGAAGGACTTGTTGTCGAAACCACGAGCTTCGGTGCATTCGTGAGCCTCGGCCCCATCGATGCGATGCTTCACGTGAGCCAGATTTCTGACGAATATATCAACTACGATGAGAAGAACGCCCGGCTTATCTGCCAGGAATCAAAGAGATTTATTGGTGTGGGCGACATCGTCCGCGTCCGTGTGGTGACACTCTCCTTAAATGAGCGGGAACCGCGTGACAGCAAGATCGGCCTGACCATGCGACAGGCAGGACTCGGCACAGCACTCTGGCTCGAAGAAGATATGAATGCCGAGAAAGAGAAGGCCAACCAAACCGAGGGTGCAGCAAAAGAACATGCGCCAGAAAAGGCAAAGGGCAAGAGGAAGGAGCATGCCTCCGGCGAATAAGAAGAAGCAGGGAAAGGTCTGCCGCGACTGCCACCGCGTCGTTGACGGCGAGAACTGTGTCATCTGCGGCACAAACAACCTCAGCGAGGACTGGTCCGGTTACCTCGTTATCATCGATCCGGAAAATTCCGAAGTGGCAAAACGGATGAACATCAAACTTCCGGGCCGCTACGCACTGAAGGTCCGTTGATGCTCACCCTTCCCGAAGAGCACAGGAAGCTCTTCAAGGAACCCTTCGGGGAATTACACCAGAATATTGAGGATATCATCCCTCTTATCTCCCGTAGTACCGTGTATGCTGTTGGGGATGTCGTCACCCACAACCTCCACAGGAACGGGATTACACCAGCAATTGCAGTTATCGACGGGCATACTATGAGATCCCCGTGCAGCCGGATGCCGGCATTACTGGGCGAATGTATCAACGTCAAAAACCCTGCCGGCACCCTCACCGATGAACTGATCCGCGCACTCACGTACGCAGTTTTACATCCACCGGTAACAATCAATGTGGAAGGAGAAGAGGATCTCGCGGTTATCCCCCTCATACTCGCTGCGCCAATAGGAACAATCGTACTTTACGGTCAACCGCACAAGGGCGTTGTCATGCGCAGAGTGGACCCTGAGGCACAACAGACTGCGCAGCATTTCCTTGACCATTTTATACGCTCCGATGCATAATTTCTCATTTTAACCGCAACGCGAGCATTTTTCTTTTCCCGGCACCGTTTGTCCTTGAGGATTATATTCCCCCAGAGAAGGTCATAGTTTAAATAAACCGGTTTCCAATAATTACAGGATATCGATGGACTTTGAGATCACCAGCGATAAAAGAAATGAGCTTTTATCCAGAAGAGAGGTTCAGTTTACCCTCAAATACGATGGAGCAACCCCCTCCCGCATGCAGATCATCGGCAAACTCTGCGCACTGCTCAACTTAAAGGAGCACCAGATAACCCTTGACACCCTGCACAGCAGCTTCGGTAAAACTGAAATCAGCGGTTCAGCCCGCATCTACGAGACCGAAGAGGTCAGGAACAAGACCGAGCGCACGCACCTTGCAGCGCGCGGTATGCCAAAGCCAAAGGAAGAGGCATAACAATGGCAGCACCAAAGAAAGGAGCAAAAGCCAAAGGACCCCAGAGAGGTGCGTACTTCAAGGTTGAAGGCGCAACAATCACCACCGCAAAGAAATACTGCCCGCGCTGCGGACCCGGTATCATGATGGCGGACCACAAGGATCGCCTAACCTGCGGCAAGTGCGGATATACCGAATTCAGAAAATAAGCACAATGCCTGTTTTTGGGCAGATACTTGGGATTGAGGGGACAGCATGGAACCTCAGCGCCGCTCTTTTTGATCTCGATCTTGTTACACTGGTTTCACGACCCTACAGCCCGGCACAGGGAGGGATTCACCCACGGGAAGCCGCACAGCACCATGCATCAGTGATGAAGGAGCTGATCGGTTCAGTGCTCACGGAGCCTGAAAAAATTACCGGGATTGCCTTTTCCCAGGGACCCGGGCTCGGTCCCTGCCTGCGGACGGTTGCAACAGCAGCACGGTCCCTCGCACTTGCTCTTGACGTTCCCCTCATTGGGGTCAATCACTGCGTTGCCCACGTGGAGATCGGGTGTTTTGCAACCGGCTGTCGCGATCCCATTGTGCTGTACGCAAGCGGGGCAAATACGCAGGTGATAGGATACCTGAACGGCAGGTATCGAATCTTTGGAGAGACGCTTGACATCGGGATTGGCAATGCCCTGGACAAATTTGCCCGCTCAAAGAACCTCCCTCACCCCGGAGGCCCCATCATCGAAGTGCAGGGAAAACAGGGACAGTATATCGAACTTCCTTATACCGTAAAGGGAATGGATCTTGCTTTCTCCGGTCTTGTCTCTGCGGCAAAAGACAGTAAGGCACCCATGCCGGATGTCTGCCATAGTCTGCAGGAGACCGCATTTGCGATGTGCGTGGAAGTGACCGAACGGGCAATGTCACTTGCCGGGAAAAACGAAGTGCTTCTTGTCGGAGGTGTCGGGGCAAACAAGCGCCTCCAGGAAATGCTGCGGATAATGTGCGAAGATCGCGGTGCGCAGTTCTTTGTTCCCGAACAAAAATATCTTGGTGACAATGGAGCGATGATCGCCTATACCGGTAAACTCATGCTGGAGAGCGGATTGTCACTCCCCATTGAATCATCCCAGATCAATCCATCCTTCCGCTCTGATGAGGTTGTGGTGACATGGAAGCACGAAACCCTGCCTGCACACGTCCCGGTCCAAACAGGCAATGTCACACAAAGACAGGGGGCTGAAGCCATCATTACATTCCATGATGGCCTTGCAGAGAAAAAAAGGGTCTCGAAACGTTACCGGGTAGCAGCACTCGATAAGCGGCTGATCGCGGAAAGAACACGGGCTGAAGCCCGCCTTATCCACATGGCACGGAAGGGTGGCGTACCCACGCCCGTCATCAGCGACATCACTGCTGATACCATTGTCATGGAGTATGTTGAGGGAACGCTGCTCACCCACGAACTGAATGAATCCACGGTCATGGAAGCGGGCAGGATGATTGGTAAACTCCACAAGGCAGGCATTATGCATGGAGATCTCACGACAAGTAATCTGATCCTGCGAAAAAGCGATGGGAAATGCGTACTCATCGATTTCGGGCTTGCACAGGCTACTACCGAGATCGAGCAGCGGGGCGTGGATATTCATGTGCTGTTCCAGACACTGGAGAGCACGGCACCCGAACATGCTGATACACTCAAAAAGGCATTTGTTGCAGGGTATTCGGAAACATTCGAAGGCGCGGCTGATGTGATCCACCGCGAACATGAAATCGAACTGAGAGGAAGATACCTGTGAAACTTACGATCGTCACCAGTAATGCAAACAAAGCCAAAGAGGTTGCTGCTTTTTTTAAAGGTGCACTGGATGTGACATATGTGGCCCTTGAAATACCGGAACACCGCTCTGATGATGTCGCTGAAATCGCAAAGGGAAAAGCACAGTACGCCTATGACCATCTCCGGACACCGCTCATTGTTGACGATACGGGTTTTTCTATCGATATCCTGAACGGGTTTCCCGGACCATACGCAGCGTATGTCCAGAATACAATTGGCAATACGGGTATCCTGAAACTCATGGATGGCATGAAAAACCGTAATGCCCACTTCACCACAGCGATCGCGTATGCGGATACATCCGGTATCCGGGTTTTTACCGGAACAATACATGGCAGCATCACAACATCTCTGCGGGGCAATAACGGATTCGGCTACGATCCAATCGTTGACATTGACGGGCGGACACTTGCGGAGATGCCCCTTGAAGAGAAAAGCATCATATCCCATCGGGGTAAAGCCCTGATCGCATTCCGGGACTGGTTTTGTAAATCACATCAATCCGACCTCATTAACACAAACGGTTAAGAAGTCTTACAGCTTTGTTATAAGGGCAGACAGGAGTGTATTTCTATGGCAAAATTCCCTGAAGCCGAAGCCCGGTTACTCAACGTGAAGATATGTATGCATTGCAACGCCCGCAATGCGATCCGCGCAACAAGCTGCCGCAAATGCGGTTACACGAACTTGCGCCCCAAGAACAAAGAGCGAAAAGCTTAATTGAAATTTCAATATTTTTTCTCTCTTTTTTTTGGTTTTCTCTTAAAAATTTTTTAAAAACGGGTATCAAAGTCACCATGACTTTCACACACGTTTGATTTAAAAAAGGCCGTTCAGATTCAGGCAAACATTATGCACTGTAATACGTGACCCGTTTTCCTTTCTTTGCGTATTCTCCCGCAAAGGTCTCGATATTACGCTTATACCCAATCCGGTCGACAAAACCCAGCTCGCGCAGTTTCTCGCGGACCCGCATCACGTCAGGTTCATCCGCCCAATCCTTTGTATATACGTAGATTACCTTGCGGTTGTCACGTGAGTCCGGGTTCGGTTTTGCCGTGCTCACTTTTGCCGAGATCCCCAGTTCAAGCGCCACCGTTGCATCGCGCACTTTTGTCCATGCTGCATCCACCTTATCAGGTTCCTGGAAGATCAGCCACTTGCCTGCATTCTCTTCCTCGATAGCTTCGGGCGCACTTCCCGGTGCGTCCTGGACGATCCAGTACATCTGGGACGTTTTTGTGGGAACAACTCCTTCACCATCACAGAGCTGCCGGTATATGGTGTCAAGGGTTGAAAAGTGGGAAAGCATAGCCTCAGCCAGCTGCGGGTATTCTTCCGAGAATTTCTGAAAAATTTCCTCGAGATCCGGTTTGAAATCAATACCCCCTTCAACAAGCGCATAAAGATATTTATTCTGTACCTGAAGGCCCCTGTTCAGGTGGTGCTCGAAGATGCCGTATGCCACATCAGCCAGCGCTTCGGGATCGACTTCCGCCATGCGTACCTTTCAGATGTTACAAAATATAAGGTTGTGTTATTGATTTTGGGGTGGGTGGCAGTTTTGTCAGGCAGCAATGTGTTGAGGATCTCTTTTTGCCCGATTCCACACGTATCAGAAATCTAAAAAAACGTTCAGATTCAGGCCGGTTTTTTGTTACAGTCGAATACTTTAAGAGCGTCCCCAGCAAAAAAGTACTAATTATGGAATGGAAACGTGACTGGGGTCTGACGGGCAGAGTCTGGCTGACGATGTTCTTGCTGTTCATCCTCTACCTTGTGTTCATGACTGTGCTGTTGGCGTTCGGAGCGGGTTACTGGCTGATTGTCCTTCTTGCCGTAGGAATGGGATTAGTCCAGTACTTCTTCTCTGATAAGCTGGTGCTCTGGTCAACGGGAGCACGTATCATAGAAGAGGATGAATATCCTGAGCTTCACCGGACGGTAGAGAAGCTCTGCCATGAAGCAGATCTCCCTAAGCCAAAGATTGCTATCATGCAGAGCCCGGTGCCAAACGCATTTGCCACCGGCAGGAGTCCGAAGCATGCAGTAGTTGCCTGCACGGATTCAATCATGCGATTGCTCACAAGAGATGAATTAGAGGCAGTACTTGCCCACGAACTCGCCCATGTAAAAAACCGGGATATCCTGACCATGACCATGGCCAGTTTTATTGCGATGATCGCATCGATGATCATGCAGAGTTTCTTCTTCTCGGCATTATTCGGCGGGCGTAATCGCGAAGGAGGCAGTTGGATCGTTATCTGGCTGGTTTCAATTGTTGTGTACGCCATCAGTACGCTGCTGATCCTTGCCCTGTCAAGGTACCGGGAATTCGCAGCAGATCGTGGGAGTGCGCTCATAACGAGAAATCCACGGGCACTCATATCAGCTCTCAATAAAATCAGCGGAAGAATGGATGCAGTACCTCCGGAATACAAGGAAAAGATCGAAAGTGCAAACGCATTCTTCATCATCCCTGCCCTTTCGGGCAAATCCTTCATGGAACTCCTGTCCACTCACCCACCACTCGAGAAGCGGATCGCCAATCTTGAGAAAGTGGAGACGGAACTTCGCGGTTACTGAACAATCACTTTTTCCCGATTGCATCCCCCGTTCCTTTTTTTGCATGCCCGTTTGTAGTTTTTCCACTTTGGGATCAATGATTTAATTAATATCCTCCGGGACTAAAAGTCAGATCACAGAAAGGATGTACCTGTGCTCTCCGTTCTCCTCATAGATGATGAACCCGCCCTTCTGGAAATGATCAAGATCATGTCCGAAAGGTCACGCGAGATCAGCTGTTGATACTGCACAGTCTGCAAAGGAGGGCATTAAAATACTGCAGGGCAAAACCTTCGATGCTATCATCGTTGATTATGATATGCCCGAGATCACAGGAATCGATTTTCTCAAAATCATCCGTTCGAAAGGAGATAGTACCCCAATCATCATCTTCACGGCTGTAGGGCGCGAGCATGCTGCAATTGAGGCACTGAATAATGGCGCAAACTTTTTTTTGAAAAAAGGTGAGGACCCGCGGATGCAATTCCGCGAAATGGTCGCCATGGTAAAACGGGCGGTTGAACAGAATTCTATCGGACGCTCCCTGGGGACAAGCGAGCGGATAATTTCAGAGATCATTAATTTTTCTTCGGATCCCAGTTTTGCTATTGACCGTGAAGGAAAAGTGGTTGCCTGGAACGATTCGATGGAGCATCTTACTGATGTTCCTGCCAGCGCCATGATGGGCAAGGGAGATTATGCCTATGCCGAGCCTTTTTTTGGTACCAGGAAGAAGATGCTGGTGGATCTGGTTTTCGAACCGGATGAAGAGATACGGAATGCGAAGTATATGCTGGTCAATCGTGTCACAAAAGGAATGATTATTGCAGTGACACAGGGGAAGAAAAAGGATGGGGGCAGCTGGACGCTCTGGGCAAAGGCAAAACCCATCTATGACAGTCACGGCAATTTCATCGCGGTCGTCTGTACAGTTCGTGATGTCACGGCAACGTTTGGCGATGTTCCGCTACCGGAGGGACCGGGTGCGGTGAATATACTACCGTCACAAAGCGATAAAGCAAGAGCGGTTTCTGAGCCGGTAAAAGGATTGATCAAAAAAATGCTGGGCAGGGCCCTGAGTCACTATAAAGAGGGGGTCGGCCTGTATGTGCGGGAGAGGAATTTCTCAGGGGCGATCGAAGACTTTCGACCGGGCGATCGCCATTGATGAAAATCTCCCGTACGCGTGGAACGATCGCGGAATCTGTTATCGTGAACTGGGAGATTATACAAACGCACTCAAATCACATTTGAGGGCCGTCGAGCTGGCTTCGGAAAACACTGAGTTTCTCTTCAATCTTGGCGAGACACTCGAAGTAATCGGTGTCCTCTACATGAGTAACAAGTATCTTGAATCCGCTATCCAGACATTCAAGATGGTTGCAGATCTGCTCCCGAACAATGCGAGCACGTGGAATCACCTGGGAATCTGTCACAAGGAGATGGGTAAAGACGAGGAGTCAAAATTCTACTTTGACCGGGCCAGGGATATAAAACAATGGAAAAAAGATACCCCTATTATCCTTAAACGTAATGAGTTTCTCTGATTTTTAAGACCGAAACCATAGCAATAGAAAATATTCTGCCATTTGCTTACCATCTTTTTCCATAACGGTTCATTCGGATATCTGAAAAACTAATATACTGTTACACGTGATGCTGATACAATGAATCTGCAATGGCGGCTCTCCATGCGTTCTCGTGCTGCTCCTGTGCCTCACTTTCCCGTCAAATGCCCATGTACCGGTCAGCGCTGACGGGAACACTGATATCAGCACTGCATTTACCGTGGAAAAACCAACCAAATCCTACGTTATATACGGTCACCTGCACGAAGCGGGGGAGGTAGCCTGGTACCAGCTGGACATGTCCCCAAATGAACGCCTCACTCTTTCGCTGATGACACCCGGGTATAATGCACCCGTCCCGGATATGATCGTCATGAGCCCGGGTGCGGCCTTGTCATCTGAAGGATCGTCCACACCGGTCATGGTCCCGCAGGGATACCGTGCTGAATTCATAAGGGGCAAAACTCCTCAAAAAGCAGAGTATGAGCCATTCAGCCCGGCACCGGTTTTTGAAGTTGCATCCTATTCAAAAGAGATCACTGCACCGGGAACTTATTACCTTGCGGTTGTCAGCCCGGCAGATGAAACCCGGTACAGTATCGGAGTAGGGTACGTTGAAGAGTTCACTCCGTTTGAATGGGTATTCGTCCCTGTCAATGTGATCTCGGCACATCTCTGGGAAGGGCAATCGATCCTCGCGATTCTCACACCATTCCTGGCTGTAGTGATTCTTGGGTTTGTCGTGATCTCCCGGCGCGAGCAGCGCTGGGGTTCATTCCACACACATTCCTTTTGGCTTGCAACTATTGCCGGTTTGTGCTATCTTGGGGGGGCGGCGATTACGCTGATGCAGATGGTTCGGGCGATGGCAATTACGGGACTTTCAGGTTCTGTTGTTCTTACCCTTGTCTTTGCCATCATTCCCATGGCACTGGGCATATGGGCACTGCGGATGGGGCGTTCATCATTAACGAGGACAATTCAGGACCGGGCTTTACTTGTGCTGATAGCAATCCTTGGACTGGTATTCTGGGCAGGACTGATCATTGGACCGGCGCTCGCAATCGGTGCAGCGATAATACCGGAAAATACAAAATAATCAGAAGGATAAAAAATGCGGGAAGAAATTGTTATGTATTCTTCCAGGGTTTTTACTACATCGTAGAAAGAGACTGATGCACCTGCCATTTAATTCAGGTGGATACCGAGACCAAAAATTTCCGGGAAGCAAACTGGAAAAACCACCAGATCCGGATCCTGCGTGGAAATGTTCATGACAATCATTAATACAAATCCTCACCAAAATTGTAGAGCACAGTGCATCGATGGTCTAGTGGTATGACTTAGGCCTTCCAAGCCTATAGCCCGGGTTCAATTCCCGGTCGATGCATCGGGCTCGTGGTCTAGTTGGCTATGACGTCGCCTTCACACGGCGGAGGTCCTGAGTTCGAATCTCAGCGGGCCCATGTATTTTGTGATAGTTTTTCTTACCGGGTATGCCTTTATCGATCCGCACCCGGATAGTCTTTTTACATGAAAACGGTCTTTGTGAACGAAGTTATTCCGGCTCTTATTTCAGGGTTCTTCCACAGGAAATGAAGGGGTCAATAGAGTGGAATATATTCTCTCAATATATTGCCCATGTATTGCACAAACGATGCGGGGCAGCCCATGCGATTGTCTTGACAGGGATGAAGGATTAAAGGAGGGATGCAATCCTGCCCAAATATGACAAGCTCTCCCGGTCCATGTGGGCGCTGAAGGAAGATTTCCCGAAACGGATCATGGCAGAGAGATCATTAAGGGCCTCGGGTTTACCCGGACTCTGCCGTCCCCTGCATTAACAACAACGTGGATCTGTCCGCGAACAATATACCATCCACCATCCAATATTCCGGCACACAGGAGAACCCCATGCAAATCACCCCCGCTATCCATGCACTCAGGCACCCGTTTCAGGTACCGGTTGCACCCGGTATCACTCTTGACCGTTTCGTGTACTCGTACCTCATCGCAGGCGAAACAATCACTCTTATCGACACGGGTGTAGCGGGTTCAGAAACGCGGATCTTCGAATATATCCAATCCATTGGCCGTAATCCTTCGGAGATCTCGCTTATCGTCCTGACCCACTCCCACCCGGATCATATCGGGGCAGCCCGGGCAATCCGTGAGGCCACCGGGTGCAGCGTGGCGGCACACCCGGCCGAACGATCGTGGATCGAGGATGTGGAACGCCAGAACCAGGAGCGCCCGGTCCCGGGATTTGCCACGCTTGTCGGAGGATCGGGTACCTGCTCGATTTTGAGACTCGAAGGCGGTGTTACCATCGACACCGATGGGACTGGAGAATATGAGCCTCGAGGTGGTGCACACGCCGGGCCATTCTGCGGGTTCAATTGCGCTTGTTCCTGCCGGGCGAGGGGGCACTCTTCTCCGGCAACGCGATTCCGGTAGAAAGCGATCTTCCGGTCTATGACGATGCCGTCAGAATCTGTTCGAACGGTTCGACTCCTCCGGTCGGTACGGGGTATACGGGTCCTCCTTTCGGCATGGGATGAGCCCCGGTTTGGTGAAGCCGCGTACGGGCAGATGGACCGGGCGCTTGAATATCTCCGGAAGATCCATTCCGTCGTGATCACTTCTGCCAGCGATGGCAATCCCGACCCTATGGAACTCACCCGGAAAACAGCCGCAGCGCTCGGGCTCCCCCCACAGGCCGTCAACCTGCTGCTCGCCCGCACCTTCGCGGCAAACCTCCGTGCCCGGGACGAGGACGTTCAGGGAGATTCCCCCACTAACGATACAGGAACCGGGACATAAAAGGGAAAATCTGCATCAGTTGATCCGCTGTATCCTGCCGTCAACCGTCATATTCACCGGCTGGGGAAAGGATTTCAGGTACGAGGCAAGGGTATCGATATCTGACAGCCCGGTCGTAATCAGGGTCATGTTCGTGAATACCGTATACCCGTCACCCCCTATGGAGAGGTAATCCATCATGGCCGCCGTATAGATGAGGGGAAATGATGTCCGGTGGATTATGTGGACATTCGAACAGTCTCTAACCAGCTGCTGAATACCCTGCTGAACCGGTGATTACGCTCGATCTCATCGGGTGATCGCAGGGATACCACATGGGAGTAATAGCGGGCCCGATCCTCTTCCTGCCAGTGATTCTTCTCACCATCAACGGATTTAAGTACCGCCTCATCCTTCCCGCGGCACGGCTCGTTTGTGGCCGTGCGACAGAACGCCGTCCTGACCGGGGACTTCAGGGGCTTCACGGCACATTTCGTTGCCGAATACCCATCCCAGTTATCATTGACCGGAAACCCGGCCTTTGCGAGAGGAAGATCCCACGTTGCATCCACAAGGATCCAGCTGCATCCAGTCTGGACACGGCAGGCGAGATGGTGTGCAAACGGGAGAGTAGCAGCCAGTTTCCGGAGCTGCGGCGGGTAATGGATATCAGGATCGTTCCAGATGAACGGAAACGTTGCATAAACTACCGTAATATTCAGCATCCAAAACATCTCAGCAAGCAGGTAGTGCTTTGCGGCACAGGATCCTTTACCGGTTACGAGGAGTTGTTCCTGCAGGGATTTTGGATCGTTAACGGGAACGACAAGCGAGTACGGGATGTCGCGGATATGTGAGAAAATTGAGATCATGCTCTCACGTATACCCATGCCATGCGTCCTTTCTGCAAAAATATCCTTTACCAATGAAGTCACATCAGGTTCACCCCGGTTATTCACTCCTGCAGTTCATCCCCGTTATCCGGCAACTATTGCCGGGGATTGAGAATCTCCGAAAATGAGGAACATGAAGGGAGATGAAACTCACCCGTATTAAACAATTGCATAATCCGGTTTTTACCGGGAATTGCACCGCAAAGAGGAGTTATCAGGATTTCCCGTGGCAGGGAAGAACACGGATACTCTCAACGTAGGTCAGCTCAGATGCGACACGAAACAGATCCGGATTACCGGGATGTGATACCGTGTGGCGGGTTGCCCCGTTCGGCCCGGTACCGAACGCTTCCACTTCATACCCGGTTATCATGACCACATCCCCTTCAGAGAGACGGGTAGTGATATTCTGGGTTGTGGCATCAGATACTATCAGATGGTAAGTCCGGATATGATTATACAAATAGACCTGCCCCAGCTGCGTTACACTCTGTGGCATCTTGGAGGTGTAGATTACCTGCCTGCCTTCCTGTGTCAGGGGCATATTTTTCAAAACAACGGGATCCATCAATTCCCCATAAACGACAGTCAGATCAAAAGGTGAACATTCACCCGGGGGAACCGGGAGGTAAGAATTTAAGAGGACTACCTGACCTATGATCGTGCTCCGGGCTACAGGTTTATAGGTAAAGGACCAGTCACCTTTTTTCTGGACAATGGGGGCCGGGTTAAGGGATGATTCCTTGTAAAACACACCGGCCGGGGCAGCGATGCAGACCTCTGATGGGGTCATGGCCAGTGTCGGGTATTGCGGTCCGGCGCTGCCAGGCACAAATGGAAGATACCCATTGGTGATTATTATCGGTATGGCGATAATGGCAATGACAATCAGGATCATGAGAAATCCCCACTGCACAAGCACCTGGCGCTGGAATATCATCTCCCCGAGACTTTTTCCAGCCTGAGTTTCAACAAGTTTCTTTTGTGCAAACTGGTGCCCGGAGATCGCCTGGGTGCATCCGGGATCCAATGCCAATGCCTGGTCAAATGCAGCCACGGCTTCCCGAAAACTGCACATTCGCGTGAGCACAAGACCTTTGGTTTCCCATGAAGGTACATTCGTTTCATCGAGATACAGGGCACGTTCAAGCACAGCAATGGCTTCAGGATATTTTTTAAGAGTGTAGAGGGTCTTTGCCTTCTGGACAAGGATGTTGGTATTTTTCGGTTCGATTGCCAGGGCATGGTTGAACGATTCCAGCGCATCTTCATGTTGTTCGGTAAGTGCCTGTGCCTGACCCATGTCCTGCCATATCCGGGCATTCCTTGGATCAAGGCGGAGAATTGCACCATACGTATAGATTACATCTGCATATCGTCCAAGGGCACGAAGTGCATTGCTCTTATTTTCCAGGGGTTCAATATAGTTCGGGTCGATTGCCAGGGCGTGGTCAAATGCATCAATCGCCTCCTCGTTCTTTTTTAAGACAAGGAGCGTTACGCCCCGGTTATTCCACGAAAATGCATTGGAAGGATCCCGTGCGATTGCCTGGTCATAAGCTGCAAGTGCATCTGTATAGTGATACAATTTGAAAGCCGAAAGACCAAGATTATTCCATGCATCGGCGTAATCCGGATCAAGTTCCAGTGCTTTTTTATAACAATCAATTGCGTGAGAATAATGACCGAGTTCGTACAGGGCATTGCCCCTCACATACCAGGGAAATGCAAGACCGGGAGCTATTGATATTGCTGAATCGAATGCAGCGATTGCTTCTTCGTGCCGACCGAGACGTTCAAGTTTTACTCCTCGGTCGAACCATTCGAGTGCCTTTCGATACTCATCTTCCATGACAGGTTAAGGAATATTCTGGAAGAAGCAGACAATGTAGCTTTCTGTTTGGATCGCCGTATGTACGTGACAAACTGAAGATAAAGAAATTCTCAATCGCGAGACAAGAGTCTTTTAGGAAAAAAATGTGCAGTCCTGCCACCCGGATTCCTCCGGACAGCAGGTGACCGCGTGCAAAAATATGATGAAGTTATGCGTTCTTCATCTTGGCTTTTGCTACAAAGCCGTCTTTGCCAATGTAGTACATGTGGCCTTTCTCTTTTGCAATCTTTTCAGTGCCGACTTTCTTCTTCTTGCCGGTCTTGTTGTGCTTCATCGGAGCTGCCCATACGTATCCATCCTTACCGATGAAATACAGGTAACCCGGTTCACGCACGATTTTTTCCTTTCCAATTTTGGTTCCCATTTAAACACCTCAAAACCACAATTGGGTTTTGATAATGAAAGGTGACGCCTGATAATATAAAAGGTTTCCGTCGGAGCCCGTCGAAGTCTGGATTTTTGCCAGATATTTGCGCGTATTTTTGTTATTGTGGCGCACTATTCATCCCGTTTAATCAGACCCTGAAAATCGGTCTTTTTGCTCAATTCGTGGCAATAACAGGCGGGTTTTTGATCTACGGGGTAAAGTATACCGTAAGCCAAAGCGCAGTTCAGGGGAGTGTAACGGGGGCACCTGACGGCAGGGTGCGGCAGGGTCGCACGGAATTTATAATCGGGCGTATTCTGTGTGGGATTATGCAGAGAATCGTGAGCTGGCAGAACCATCAGCCTCTCTTCCCGCCACGTATGACTATGAGCGGGGATGCCAATGCCCGAATAAATGCCGCAAAGACAACCACCAGTCAAATCCGGTAAATGCATTATCACAGGGAGAGGTTCCTTTAGTGAATACCCAGAAGGTCAACTCATATGTCAACCAGTGGGATTTCCTTGTCATCTCAGGTACCAGACACTCATCCCGGCATCGCTATCCAAGGTTTGTCACCGGAGTAATTTCGGGAGGGACCGTCCGCGTCAGGGGAAGGATCTTCCCGTTCCCCGGTGCGATAGTCAGCGTGAACTGCTGGTAGGGAGCTGCATGCCCTGCAGGACAGACAAGGAGGGTGAACTGTTCATCAGATTCAAGGAACAGATCCTGATCTGCACTTTTCAGCGGAACCGAATTTGCTTTTTTCGTGATCGTCCAGTTCGGGCAGATCAAGAGGGGTGCCTGCACAAGGGACAGGGTTTCCTGATCATTTCCTGACACCCAGAGTACCGATGCATGACCCATATCGATATATCCCGTGGTCATCATGAACGGCTGGACTGTCAGTTCAAATGCTCCCAGCATTGCCGGGTTTTGTGTTTTAAAGCGGACCGGTTCACCAGCTATTATTCCATCAATCGCAGGATACCCGAATATGCCACCGGGATCCGTGAGAAGATTGCTCGTTGCCACTACGTCATTGGGGATCAGACCTTGTTTCTGTTTTTGCTGCGCACTGACAAGAGGTGATTTCCCATAGGATAACTCCCCGTACCCGAGAGAACCGATGACCAGCACCGCGATAACCAGCAGTATAACGATTTCAAGTCCTGTCAGAGCATCATCATTATCGCGTAATTGTCCCGTGTGTTGTATCAAAAGTCCCCTCCCGGTCAGGGCACCCTTCTGTCGATCAGCCGTTTAGGGCGACCCTTTTTAGTGTAGAATTCAGACTCACGGGGTGCAAGAAAACTGAATTCGATCCGGAATGAACCCTCGTGATAATGCTCTGCAATTAATGATTTGTACTTAAGAAAACGCGATACAAACCGGTCTTCCACAAGTTTCCGGTCACAGCGATCAGGATCAAAGCTTTCGAGATTTACCCGCAACACTGCTTCATCAGGCTTATCTCCGTCATTTAAAAACGCTTCATATTCACCGGTAAGACAGGACATGCTCTCCGGTTGGAAGACCGCTGCTTCCACATCAGCTTTGTTGAAGGGGTTCCCAAATGCCCAAACTGTTTCAGCTTCACGCTGGGGATTGACAATACGCATATGTGTCCTGCCGCACTGACACTTCTCCCGCGTCAATACCACGGTTGTATCCTCGGTGTCATAATTGAACAGCAGCATCCCGCTCTTCCCTCCAACCGGCAGCAGCGTGGTGAGTACACCCCTCCCGCACTCCCCATCTTTTACAAACGACTGCAACTGGGGATCGTATACATCAAGGTGGACAAGATCTTCAGGAACGTGAAGTCCTGAAATCTGCGTGCATTCGCCGCACATCGTCCCTTCAGTACTGCCATAGGTATTGTACACGGGTACTCCCCACAGGTCGGACAGGTAAGCGCGTGACTCATCGGCAAAACTCTCGCCGCCAGCAACAAGTTTGTCAATCGATGTTTCAGAAGGTTTTATTCCCTCGGCAGCAAGACGTCGTGCAAGCCTGAGCAGTTTGAAAACACTGCCCACAATAGCCGTGGGTTTGTAGTTTTTCAGTATACGGGACTGGAAGGTACATTTACCAATGGGAATGATTCCCATACCGATACGCTGTGCAGCAATCGTCATCGTGTTTGCACCTACATTCATACCGTACGAAGCACAGACCACGATCCGGTCCCTGTCCGAAAAACCCTGCGAAACAAAACTCCGGGCATATTTCTCCGCGTAGCGTTTCCAGTCATCCCATGTCAGGAAAAATCCTTTTGGAGTACCACTCGTGCCGCTCGTCTCCTGTATGGAAAAAACATCGTTCCAGTCTGTGGACAGGAACTCAAATTCCGGTGTGATCGGGGGTTGGTGTTCCCGTATGGTTTTTCCGGAAATAATGGGCAGATGAAGAAGGTCTTCATGTTCCCGGACATCTGCAGGATTAATATTGTTCTCCCTGAACCAGTGCCGGTAAAAGGGGGAGTGCTCTGCGG
Source organism: uncultured Methanomicrobiales archaeon (assembly GCA_963732285.1). GTDB lineage: Archaea > Halobacteriota > Methanomicrobia > Methanomicrobiales > Methanospirillaceae > Methanoregula. The sequence continues at coordinate 283,160 of CAVSYT010000005.1, forward strand.
CATATCTGACGGTATAGCGTACCCGTTCATCAATAAGCGCATCGAGATCGCTGCGATTCAACATTTCGACTTCCGGGGAAAAGTACGATCCTGTTGACATGACAGAGAATTATAGGAAGGATGGTTTATAGGTTGTGAAGTGTTCAGGCAGACTCGGGCGTGTTTTATCACTTCTGTTCAAAGACGAGGTTTTTGTGACGGCAGGAAGGGTAATGTTCCCGTGCAAACCGGCACATTTCCAGTGAATTATCGATACCAGTTACTGAGCCCATCGGCACGCACGCTGCGATCTCGGCGGTCACCTTCCCGTCTCCGCATCCGATATCAAGCACCCGTTCATTTTTTAAAAAGCCTGAGTTTTCCAATCAATTCCTGCGCCCATAGTTGCCGGGCGGGTGAACTCTGGGAATAGTCGGCGGCATTCCAGGAAAATGATGGCACGGGATCAGGCTGGACCATAATTTATACTCATGCATAATTGGAGCCGTACAAAATAAACATGAAAGTTAAGTGCAAAATGACCTGCAGGTTGCCCTAAATTTATCGTATGCAAAATCCCATGATGGTGAGCATTGCATGTACTTCCACCTCATCCTCACTGACGAATGCAACCTCTGCTGCAGGTACTGCCGGGCAAAGGCATTTGAGGTACTGGAAAATAGCGATGATGAGACTGCACCTCACATTGATATTGATCCTGATCTTCCCTGTGATCTTGATTTCGATCTTGATCTGCTCTATTCATTCCTGCAAAAAGATCCCTCACCCACGCTCACATTCTACGGGGGCGAACCGCTGATGCGGCCGGATCTTATCGAGAGGATCGTGCGGGAGGCACCGGTGCAGCGGTTCATGATCCAGACAAACGGGGTATTACTGGACAGGCTCCCTCCTGAAATTGTGAACCGTTTTTCCACGATCCTTGTCTCACTTGACGGGGGGGAAGAACTCACGGACAGTAACCGCGGTACCGGGGTATACCGGAAGGCGATGGAGAATGTCAGGAAAATCCGCAAAGAGGGGTATACGGGGGAACTCATTGCACGGATGGCAGTTACTGAGAGAACCGATATCGTGGAATCTGTCCACTGGCTGACGCAGAACCCGGACTATTCCTTCTCCTCCATCCACTGGCAGCTTGACGCAAATTTTGCCGGGGATTTTTCCCGACGCAGATTTGCTGATTGGGTAACTGCAAGTTATAATCCCGGCATCCGCACACTGGTTGCAGACTGGATTGATCATATGGCTGCTACCGGGGAAGTGCTGCGATGGTACCCTTTCCTTGACCCGATGGAAGATTTACTGCTGGGGAAAAAAAGCCTGCTTCGTTGTGGATCCGGATATGCGAATTACAGTATTATGACCGACGGGCACATCGCACCCTGCCCGGTGATGATCGGCATGAAGGATTACTATGTGGGACATATCCGGACTGCAGACCCTCAACATCTTGACAAGGTTTTTGTTAACGGTGAATGTACATCCTGCAGCATCCGCGATTTTTGCGGGGGTCGGTGCCTGTACTCCAATATTACAAAACCATGGAATATGGCAGAACGAAAAATGGTCTGCGGGACAGTAGAAAACCTCTGCACAGTACTTAATGATGCCTTACCCAGGGTCCGGTCTTTAATTGAGAATGGTACGATAGGTCCTGACGCTTTTACCCATGAAAAATTCAACGGGTGCGAGATTATACCCTGACAGAAACCGGTGCTGGTGTTCCGGGTACTGAATATTTCATTTTTTAAATTATCATCAGCGAGCGCCTCAACGTGCAATTTTTTGTTCGGGCACCAGGGCAAAACACATCTATAGATTACACTAATACTAAAATTCATGGCTGAATCATGGAAAGAGGCAAAAGAATGTGCCCATAAAGAAGCACTCCAGCAGGTCTATCATGACTGTGACGCGGATACTTATGGTGCGTGCAATGCCGGGGAACGGCAGGGTTCATTCAAAGACGGTGTATTTTCCGAACATCGCTGCCTGTGTATGCCGGCGCACCTGAGCGTTGAAGAACTCGAAGAAAAAGAGAAGAAATTCCGTTTGGAAAACCCGGACTGGTAACAACGAAATTATTTTTTCCGGACTTCATGCCGGAACCGTTGCATGACATCATACAACATCAACCTGAACTCGGCACCGATATCTTCCCACGATTTTACATTTAAAACCGGTTCTTCGATAGGGATATCTTTTATCTCGTGAACAACCTGGCACTCCCCTTCCTTTTCCGGTTTCGACTCAAAGCAGAGCTGGCGCATAATTTCAAAGTAGCCGCTGATTAGCACGATAAAAAAGACAAGAGGGACGATGATAAAAGACAAGAGCCAGACCAGAGGGTGAAGACTTGTTGCTGTAACCGTGTCAACCCACTGGAAGATGTGGAGCAGGAACGCCATGAGAAAAACGCTGCCAATCGCTTTGATGATCGGTGCGGGAAGATTGAGCGGAAACGGGAAGGCAAAGAAGATGTCACCAACCAGCAGGATAATCGAGATGAGGATCAGCAGCCAGAAATTCTCGTTCAGAAACAGTACACCGGTCCGGTAGATCGGGCTTGAAACGTAATAGGTAAGGATGTTTGCCAGCACGACTACTATCAGGAAACAGATGATCCCGATCATCCGCGAGACAAATACCGAGCTTAAGGATTCATTCCGATAAAACCTCATTTTACGGTCTCCACGATGCTGAATAAGATTGGTCAGGAGCCTATAAAGATTCCCGCACGGGTGTTGCTACCATCACAACACCTATCACCCGGGCATACAATTCATCGGTATGCAGGTCAATTACAAACGCTATGGACTCTACCTTCTCCGGTGGCAGGCGAGCACACCCATACTCGCCGGGGTAGGTATTCTTCTTGCGTCCATGGGCCAGTGGGTTGCGGCTATTGTCGCAAACCTGATCGGGGGGTTAATCTTTTTCTGGGTGGACCAGTTCATCTTCACCTCCCAGAGTCTCGCTGCACAATGGGAGGTGAAGGAGAATATCACCTGTGTGGACTGTGGCAAAGTCGCAAGGGGATACCGTCTGGTGCGGTCCGGGGATTACGACAGGACACATGACCATGAACCTGAGTTCAGGTGCGAGGAATGTTCACAGAAAAAGACGGAGAAACTTAAAGAGAGGGGCGTAAAGGTCCATTAACACGTACCTTCGCATTTTTAAAAAAAAAAAGTTCGCGTGGTGCAGAACGACAAAACTCCATCAATCAGTAACCATGCCCGCGATAATCCAAACACCAGTATCAAGATCACCAAGGACTGCATTGACTTTGATCATGCCATGCGGGAACTCATGATCTGCTTCTATCCTTTCCTGACCTATGATTCAGATGTCGGGGAGTATAACGCCGCATGAGGTTAACATCGCGCTTGCCACCAGCACGGAGTTGATCGGGATAAACTAACGCAATCCACGCAACCCTTACAATCGACCGTTCCACCACACTCTTCTGTAAAACAGTGCTGCCTGAAGGGAGAACGATCGTATCAGAAAGGGGTATGCATTCAGCCGATGATATCCATGAGATGAAACCCTACTGCGATGCATTCCTGATCGGTTCGTCGATCATGGCGCACGAGCAACCGGAAAAGAAACCCGGGGAGATTGTATGCGCATAAAATGCTGCGGGATTACCATTCCGGAAGATGCCCGTTACGCAGAAACCTGTGGTGCTGATGCGATAGGCGTTGTGATGTTTTCACCAACGTCAAAACGGTCAGTAACAATGGAACGGGCGCATGAAATTTTTGATGCCGTGGGCCCTTTTACGACAACGGTCGTGGTGAGTCACACGACGTCATACGATGATCTCGAACAGATCCTTGCCCTGCACCCGGATGCCATCCAGATCTCGCACCCGTTTGTGTTCCGGAAAAAACCGGCTGTAAAACTGATCCGGGTCATCGGGCGAAACGATCCGCCGCCCACGGACTGTGATGCAATCATCGTAGATGATAGTCACGGCTGCGGGAAATATTTTGATCTCGCACATGCCCGAAACGTAGTGCAGACGTCGTCATTACCGGTCATCCTTGCCGGGGGGCTAACACCGGAAAATGTGGCAGATGCCATCCGGCAGGTGCACCCGTATGCCGTGGATGTAGCAACCGGTATCGAAACGGCACCAGGAATCAAAGACCATACAAAAATTGCCGCGTTCATTGCGGCAGCACGAAAAAGGCGTACCGTGACAGAAAAGGAAGATGCGGACAATACGGCGGGTAGTATGCCTCGCGAGAACCCGGGTGCAGAAATTTCTGATTCGGGAGGATCTCGTTCACGGAGGTTCATACAAACTGGACATAACTCTCAGGGAGGAGTTGCGAGATTATATACTGCAGATGAAACTGGCAACAGGCAGCCCTGACCAAACCGAGAAAACTATTTTTTAGATAAATCATCTTTTTATTCAGCGACCGATAAAACTATGCCGGTAAATCATGACATCGAAAAACACTCTCCTTATCATCATGGGCATCTGTCTTGTCGCCGGCCTTCTTGTCGCCGGTTGCACCCAGGAAGCACCTGCACAGGTACCAGCAACCACTACACCAATGGTAACCGCACCGGCCAGTGTCGGGATGGCAAACCCTGCATCCGTCAACTGTGGCAAGATTGGCGGAAATGTCGAGATTAAGAAAGATGCACAGGGTAACGAGTATGGCATGTGCACGTTTGCCAACGGCACAAGCTGTGAGGAATGGGCACTCTTCCGCAATGAAGGATGTCAGCCGTTCACCCCGGTGACCACAACCGCAGCAGCGATTGGCATGGCAAACCCGGCCTCAGTGAACTGCGGCACACTCGGAGCCACATCAGAGATAATGAAGAATGCCGACGGCAGCGAATATGGCATGTGCAAGTTCCCGAACGGGACCTCCTGCGAGGAATGGGCACTCTTCCGTGGCGAAGGCTGTAAGCCGGATGGGGCATCCGCTGCCAACCAGGTATAATATTTTTTTCTTTTTTATTCGACGGGTTCCCCGCGATAGCCATGTGCTGCAAGTGCAGTCATCACCGATTTTTCCCAGCGGGTATCATCGGTATGAGGAAGCGGTACGATCTGTTCTTTCCAGATCTGTGCCAGCGGTTCGTCCTTTGTTTTTAGTTCGCTGCGTCCCATTACCCTGCCACACTCATGACCATCAGGATGGTGGATCACCATCCGGTAGCAACGGAAGTCCCGGCAGATCCGCGGGCGGGTGGCATAAATTGCACAGGCAAATCCCTGCCCCGCCAGGTTTTTCCGCATGAACGGGCAGCCTTTTACCGGTTCACCCTCTTTTGAAGAGGGGGGCTGGCTTTCGGCATAGTCACCCTCGATGTGAGCAAGAAAGAGTTCGTTCTTTATCCCGTACCGGCAGTAAAAATCGCGGCTGGTGAGCTGGCGCTCAATTTTTATAAACGCTCCAAAACTCGCACAACATTTCCCGCACCATGAACATTCGAATGCAACCATACCGTTGATGGGATGTTGGCGGGTGGGATATTAAAAAGAACGGGAAGTATCCTGAACCAGATAATTGCGAGAAAACCTGCTAACCGTGACATAATCAAAACATTTTGATTTTTCTGATTTTTCTGAAAAATATAAATACATTGGAAATTCACTATTATTGCAAGGATTCAGATGACTAAATTAAAAACAGTCCCGGAAAAAAGCACTGCCATGGAGGGACCATGCGGATGCACCCCGGTTACCGGGTGTAAGGTGGAAGCCGTGTTGAGCGTTGATGATCGCGGACAGATGGTACTTCCCAAGGATGTGCGTGAGCGGGCGGGTATCAGTTCCGGCGACAAACTCGCCCTGATCAGCTGGGAGCGGGATGGCAGGGTCTGTTGTCTTGCCCTGATGAAAGTCGAGAACTTAAGCGGAATGGTCAAAGACGTGCTCGGCCCGATTATGCACGACACGGTACATTAAGGAGGACAGGTTGTATGACTGCATCGCAATCATCCTGCTGTTCGTGCTCTGGTGCTGCTGATGCATCTCCCTGCTGCAGTAGCACGGGAACCCGGCAGCCAATTGAGATCCACATAACCGACAGCATCATCACTTTTGCCAACAGGCTCGATCATTTCCTTGCCCGCTGGGGGATTAACCGTATGGGACACCGGGTTGAACCGGGCCTCTACCGGCTCGGTAAGCCGACTGCCGAATCCCCGGTCTTTGCCTCTGCGAACTATACACTGAGTTTCGACGCCCTGCGTTCCGCACTTACGGGATTCGATGCATACATCCTTGTACTCGATACCAAAGGAATCAATGTCTGGTGTGCTGCCGGGAAAGGCACGTTCGGCACCGAAGAACTGGTCAGCCGCATCGAAAATACCGGTCTTGCCGGTATCGTCACCCACCGTAAGATCATCGTTCCGCAGCTTGGAGCACCGGGAATTTCTGCGCTTGATGTTCAGCGCAGGTCCGGCTTCAAAGTAGAGTATGGCCCGGTCCGTGCCAGTGATCTGCCTGAATACCTCAGGGCCGGAAAAGCAACCGCAGAGATGCGAAGAGTGGAATTCCCGGTCCGTGACCGGCTCGTCCTCGCACCTGTTGAACTGGTTCACATCGCACTCCCGGCCATTGTTATTGCAGCTGCACTCTGGTTCCTTGCCCGGCCCGGTTGCCGCACTTTCAGCCATTGCCGCAGTGTTTACCGGAACCGTGCTCTTCCCGGCCCTGCTGCCGTTCATCCCGACTAAGGACTTCTCGACAAAAGGCCTCCTTCTCGGGGGAATTGTAGCACTTCCGTTTGCCGCTGTATTCGCTTCAGCCCCGGCCCTGCCCGGCTGGGTAATGCTTATCGCCGCCTTAACGCCGCTCCTTATTATGCCTGCAGTCACCGCGTATCTTGCACTGAATTTCACCGGTTCAACAACGTTCACCTCACGGACCGGCGTCAAAAAGGAAATTTTCCGATACGTGCCTGTCATGGCGTTTATGGCAGTTTCCGGGATCATTCTGGGTATCGTGCTTGGCGTGAGCCGTCTCATGGGGATGATCTGATGTTTGATTCCTACAGGGAGAATACACTCCAGTACCATCAGGACCGGTGCATCAACTGCAAACGCTGCACACAGGTCTGCCCCCACGGGGTTTTTGCCGAAGGGACTGAACATGCAGAACTCGTCCGCCCGGCTGCATGCATGGAGTGCGGCGCCTGTGCCCTGAACTGCCCGGTGCAGGCTATCGAAGTCCAGAGCGGTGTCGGGTGTGCATGGGCGATGATCAGTGCCGCACTGAGGGGAAAAGACATGGACAGCGGGGAATGCAGCTGCGGCGGAGATGAAGGGTCCTGCTGTGGCAGTCCAGGAAGAGACATCCACCTGTTGTGACGAAAAATGACGACAAAAACACGGGTCATCTTTGTCTGCACGGCAAATGCTGCCCGTTCCCAGATGGCAGAGGGACTGTTGCGGGCTAAATACGGTGACCGGTACGAAGTGTTCTCGAGCCGGGACCCGACAGGCGAAAGTGAGCACTCATGCGATAGCGGTGATGCAGGAGATCGGGATCGATATCTCGTATCATCGTTCAAAAACCCTCGATGAATTTAACGGGATTTCGTTCGATATCGCCGTCACGCTCTGCGACAATGCCCACGCGATCTGCCCCATCGTATCCGGCGCAAAAAAGACAATCCACCACGGGTTTTCTGATCCTCACCTTATACCCGGAACCGATGATACAATTCTTGACGTGTACCGCAGGGTAAGGGACGAAATTGCCCGCTGGATCGATGCAGAGTTTGGAACAAGGCCCCAAAAATAATCTTTTTTAACAGGAGTATATTCTGCGTTCCTTCTGACCCGGATAGGTTGTCAAACCTGTGGCGTTTTAAGTACCCGGCACACTTTTTCCATGAGCGCATGGTGCCGCACAAGATGCTCTATAAATGCACCGCTCTGGCCCTCAACATTCACCGGGTTCCATGAAATCCCGCAGTCCGTATCCCAGAGGATCAGCCCTTCGGCAGGAGCGGGCTGGAGGGGTCGTATGGCATCGGCTTCCAGAAGGCGGGCAATGGAACCCACATCCGCTTCACCCTCCCCCACAAGGAGAAGAGCTGATGCCATACACCGTACCTGGTGCCAGAGGAAACTTTCCGCTTTTACTTCGAGGAATTCAAACCCGTCTTCCTCTGCAATACGGACAGCAAGAATGTTCCGGTACGGGTTCTTGTCTTTTACCCGCGCGAAATTTGAAAAATTATGGATGCCGAGAAACTGCTGTGCAGCCCGGTCCATTGCGTCGGAGGCATCCCGGTCGTTTCGGGAAATAATACCGGTACGTGCGGGATCTTGCATCGTAACGGGGATGAAATTCCGGCGCTACCTCGGCATAGGCGGTGCACCAGAGGTCCGGGGGGAGCTGGGTATTGATGACTGTCCGGGCACGTTCCGGCGCATACGTTGAAAATGCGATCACCTGTCCGCGGGCGTGGACACCCCGGTCAGTCCGTCCTGCAGATAAAAAGCCTGCTTTCCGCCAGTCATCAAAGAGGCTCATACGCTGGCATGCAGCAACAAATTCTCCCTCAACCGTGCGGCTGGCTGCCTGCATCTGCGAGCCGTAGAACCTGCTGCCCAGGTAGGAGACCCGGAACGCGAGCCTTACCGGAGGGGCATCAGCCGGGTGATTCGTGTAATCTTTTTCCATGTGTTGTTGAGTGACTGGTGGGTATAGGTGCGCAGCGGCGTCTGTTTTCCACCGCAGGTGACGTTCCCGGCCCGGATGGCATCAAGGATCGCGGGCACATTCTTCTCCGCATCCACGTATGTCCTGCCAAAACCAACAAACCGGGCATTGTGGGCATCGCTTCCCCCCACACAGGGCTTGCCCAGCTTCAGCGCCATCCGTGCCGCTTTCTTGTTCGCTGATCCGACAATGTACCGGCTGTTGAAAGATTCCACCGCATCCACAGCAGTCATGCCCGGCTTTTTTCCTGCGGGCAACCCCGTGCCTCCAGACATGGTACGGGTGCGGGAGGATGAGCACTGCCCCCATCAGGCGTGCAAGCGCTACGGTATCCAGCACATCGAGCCCGGCAGGGATGACTTCGGTTACACCGAGCACCAGCAGGTGCCCCTGTTTGGTCGAGACTTCTATACCGGGAATCACCAGTACGGATGTCTCGTATAAGAGGGCTTTTTTTGCACCGTCCACAGAATCATGGTCGGTGATGGCGATCGCATCGAGTCCCACCGCCTCGGCAGGCCTGATGATCTCCTCAACACTGCTCTCACCGTCCTTGGAATAATTCGTGTGCACGTGCAAATCGCAGGTCAGCATCTGATCATAGTGTTTTTATCTCTCTGGTATTAAGGGAACTTATGCGCATCCTGCTGCCCACCGGTGCCGCAACGGAAGATATGGTGAAAAAAGCAGCTGACGGGTTTGACGCCGATGTGGTAGTGACCGGGGAGATTGCTTCGTTTCTCACCCCCCACAAACTCCATACCCTGATACAAAAAGGGAACTACGATCTCGTAATCGTTTCTGGCATGTGCACCGCATCGTTCGATCAGGTTGAACGGGAGACCGGTGTGCCGGTCTATCGCGGTCCCCGCCATGCAGCAGATCTCGCCCTCATCCTGCCCTTGCTCGACACGATTACCCTCTCACGCACTGTTCCCGCCAGATGAATTTCTCGCGGCAAAAAAAGCCGATGATGCAATGTACAGGGTTGACCAGCTGGAACAGGAGGCCGGTGCCGATTTCGTAATCACGGGGTATGAAAATCGGCGGGGAACTCGCGGATGAAGGTGCTTGCCGAGATCATGGACGCACACCGGTGCGAAGCACTCCGTGACAAAGTGGAGCAGTTCTTTTTTGCCGGTGCGGATATCGTGGATCTCGGGTTCGGGTTCGATGCAACACCTGAGGATGTATCACGGGCGTTTTCCCTTGTAGCAGATATCGACCGCCCGCTCGCAGTGGATACCCAGGATCCGCACCTGATCCGGGCAGCACTTACAAGGGCAGATATTGTCCTCTCGCTCCAGGAAAAAAATATTCCCGGAGATTGGGCACGAAGTGGCAGATGCGGGTATTGCAGCAGTCATCGTGCCGGGCAGCAGTACACTTCCAAAAAATATTGCCCTGGCAAAACGGGCCGGTATTGCGTGCATCATCGCAGATCCCCTCCTCCAGCCCGTCGGTTCAGGACTGGTGGCATCCCTGAAAAAGTTTAAGGGTGGGAAATACCCCCTCTTTTTCGGGGCGGGCAACGTGGTCGAGCTGCTTGACGCTGACTCGATCGGGGCAAACGCGCTGCTGGCCGGTATGGCAAAAGAGGTGGGTGCATCCGTCATCTTTTCAAGCGAGCATTCGGACAAGACACGGGGGTCAATTGGAGAGATGCGACGGGCAACCGCGATGATGGCGCTCACCCGTGACCGCCCCTATCCCAAGGATCTCGGCATCGATCTGCTCGTGCTCAAGGAGAAGCGACGACGGCGCGAACCCCCGGTTGAGTACGAGACCATGACGACCGCAAAAAAGATACCGGACGAAATCACGTACGATCCCAAGGGCAACTTCCGCATAGGGATTGAAGGGGACCATATTATCGCCGCGATCAACGGCAAAGCTATACTGGGCAAACGCTGGCAGGACGTGCTTTACACGATCCTGTCGCAGGGCAATGTCACTCTCCTTGACCATGCCGGGTACTGGGCAGAGAACTCTACAAAGCGGAGCTGGCGATCCGGTACGGTCGGAGTTTTGAGCAGGACGGGGAGTTCTGAACACCGGAAAATAGTGGTATCGTATATCGGTTACAGGTCATTTTTCCTTTTTTTCAGGGTGCTGAAACCCAGCAGGGTATAAGCCGGACATCGTTGCATGATTCCCGTCAGGAGCAGGATTACACCGATAAGCAGGACAATATAGAGCCAGGGCGCAGAGACAAGTCCGGCCATACCCGCGCCAATCAGCACAAGACCGACGATAACCCTTATCGCACGGTCAACCGTACCGACATTTTTTGCCATAAAGGGGCATGAGAGTGCCATAGATGTTACTGGAACAATGTGTATGAAAAGTGTTGTTATCAGACTCACGGGTACCAACCAACCATTTTATTTCCGGGCAGGTGAACCTGTATAGCATGGCACCACAGGCACGTGCATCCCATATCCTTGTAAAGACTGAAGATGAAGCAAACAAGATCATGAAACGACTCGCTGACGGCGAAGATTTCGCTGCAGTTGCCAAGCGGTTCTCATCCTGCCCCTCAGGAAAGAACGGGGGAGACCTCGGCTGGTTCGGCAAGGGCATGATGGTGCCCGAGTTTGAACAGATCGCATTTACCGAGGAAGTCGGCAAGGTTGTCGGCCCGGTCAAGACCCAGTTCGGTTTCCACGTCATCAAAGTGACCGGTAAGAAATAATTTTTTCAAAGGCATACGGTCATGGACACAAAATTTTTCCTTGGCATCGGCCTTGCGATTGTACTGGTTTTCTGCGGTGCTGCGGTCTACAATACATTTACCAAACTACCGGCCGCTTCAGCAGTACCTGAAGATCACGAAATTCTCTACCAGGTATCGACCATTGATGCCCTCATGCAGGGAGTATACGATGGTGTCCAGCCGGTTGGGGAGATGAAAAAGCACGGGGACTTTGGCATAGGCACGTTTGATTCACTCGATGGTGAGATGATCGTGCTTGACGGAAAGGTGTACCAGGCAAAGGCTGACGGCAGGGTATATACCGTCACGGATACCGCCACCACACCATTTGCCACGGTTACGTACTTCGAACGCGACGTCACCGCGACAATTGACCGGACAATGAACTTTTCTGAATTTTCCACGGAAATGGGCAGCCGTCTGCCAACGCAGAACATGATCTACGCGGTAAAAATTCAGGGCACATTTCCTTCCATGAAGGTGCGGGCAATACCTGCACAGCAGAAACCTTACCCCACCCTGGCCGAAGCGGCAAAGGGCCAGTCGGTTTACTCCTATGCTGATGCTACCGGTACCGTAGTCGGGTTCTACACCCCGGCGTTTTTCAAAGGGCTCAATGTCGCGGGCTACCACCTGCATTTCATCAGCGATGACCGGCTCACCGGGGGCCATATCCTTGATTTCACGGTACCGGCAAACGCAACGGTGGAGTATGACATCACGCCGGCATTTGCCATGCCGCTTCCCACCAGCGGTGCATTCACCGGAGTCGATCTCTCGCAGGACCTGAGTGCGGAGCTTGCAAAGATCGAATCATAACCCTGTTTTCCTTTTTTTTACGAGCATTTTTTTGACCAGCAGCACGCATATGATTGATACAAGGCTCATCCAGCATATCAGGCATCAACCATGAACATCCGCGGAATCAAAAAAGAACTTCTCATGCTGCTCCTTGAACTGGGGCGTGACTCCCATCCCAACGAGTTCGTTGCCCTCCTCCGGGAAAACGACGGGGTGATCGAGGAACTGAACATCGTCCCCGGCACAATAACCGGAGAAAACTCTGCATCGGTATTCTTTGATATGATGCCGCTCGACACCCACCTCGCAGGCAGTGCCCACAGCCACCCGAACGGTGTGCTTCGCCCATCCGATGCAGATGTGCATTTCTTCCCCCGGGCAGGGCGGTTCCACCTGATTATCGGCTACCCGTACCGCACAGGCGACTGGCAATGTTTTGGTGCTGATGGAGAGCCACGCACTATCGAGGTGATCGCATGAGCATACGCAGGGTTGTTGCCACCGGCACATTCGACCTCCTGCACCCGGGGCATATCTACTACCTTGAAGAATCCAAAAAACTCGGGGATGAACTCTGGGTGATCGTAGCCCGGGACATGAACGTGAAACATAAACCCCGCCCGATCATCCCTGAAGACCAGAGGCTTGCGATGATCGCATCACTCCGCCCGGTAGACCACGCAATTCTCGGCGATAAGACCGATATGTTCCGCCCGATTGAAGAGATCCGCCCGGCAGTGATCACCATCGGGTTCAACCAGTTGTTTGACGAGGAAAAACTTCGCATACAGCTTACCACCCGGAACCTCACGCCTGAGATCGTGCGTATAGGAAAATATGCGGACAGCGAACTCTGCAGTTCAAGAAAGGTCGTGCAGGAAATCGTTGCAAAACGCTCTCATGACACGGACAGTGAACCTTCTGAACCTGCCTGCAAATAAAATCAGATGCAAATCTTTTTTGTTCTTCTTCGGACCGGCCGTGCTTTTCGGTTCCTGTAACCCATAAGAAAAAGAGTGATTATTTTATGCAATGGGGAGGGGACGGTCATTTTCAGACCGTTTCCCCTGTCATGTTTTAGTGTGGGCGCCGCAATAACGCCTTATGCCTGCCGCGACTCACGATCCGACGACGCAATATGCCACTGTATTTTGCCACAAATGACCCGACAATGGAAGTTACGATCACCATCACCGCGATCGTAGTGCCCACAACCGGGGATCCATAGAGAACCGCAAGAGCAATGGAGAACTCTCCCCTCGCCATGGTATTAGACCAGATTTCAACACCGGAGAGTGCCGAACCGTGGATGAATAATCCCGTAATCACACCGGATATGAGCTTGCTGACAATGGCAAGCATGCTGATAGCACCGATTACGAACCAGTTGACCCCGGCTGAAAGGTCCACGGTAACTCCGAAGAAGACAAAGAAGACCACTAAAAATACATCCTTGAACGGGCGGGCATGCTGTTCGAAAGCATCCGGATCCGTTGTCGCGAACGCAACCCCGAGCGCGATCACCATCATCGTCTCGGGCACACCGAGATACATCGAGACGGAAGCAGTGGTAAGTACCGCGGCAAACGTAAAGAGGATGGGGAGCTCGTCATCCCGGTCGAGAATCGAGACGAGAAACTCCTTGCCGTAATGGGCGAGTGCGTAGAGTGCACCAAGAACTGCCATAATCTTTACAAAGAAGATGATCAGGTTCTGGTTTCCGGCAGAGATGAATGCAAGGAAAATGATCAGTACGAGATCTTCAAAAACCATCAGCCAGATGACCGTATCGGACTCACGGAGCATCAGTTTCCGGTTCTCGATTAATGACGTGAGTGCCATCGCGGTGCTCGAGATATAGAAGGCTGCGGCAATGACGAGCGATTCAATGAATGAAAATCCGAGCAGGTATGCAGCGGAAAACCCGATGATCATATTCACGTTGAGATCGATGATCCCGCTGGTCAGGACCGCGGACCGGTTTGATGCGATCCGTTCCGGTTTGAGGCCCAGCCCCATGAAAAACAATAAGAAGATCAGCCCCATCTCGGAGAAGAAGTGGCTGATCTCACTTGTTGAGAGCATTCCTCCTCCGGCTTTGCCTAACAGCACCCCTGCAAGGATATAGAACGGGATGGCCGGAACTGACAGGTACTTGGTGACAAGGGCAAGAACTACGCAGACGAAGAGCGCAACGATGAGACTTTCCATTAATTCACCATAATTTCGCGCTCGAACTTTTTGATCTGGTCGCTCTCCCCAATGACCAGTGCCGCATCACCTTCTTCAAAAACAAATGTCGGTGGCGGGTTGATGATATTCCGGTCGTGCCGGCAAACCGCAATGACGGTTACACCGGTCTTTGCCCGGATCTGGAGCTCTTCAATCGTCTTTCCTACAAGTATGGCAGTGACAAAGAACGTGTGGATGGTAATCCGGAGATCAGCAAGCGCAGAAAAAGCCATCTCAACGCTTTCCTGATCGGCTTCAATGATCGCTCCGGTAAGGATATTTCCCAGCCTCCGTGCCTCAACGGGTGACATTTCGGCAGCGCTGGGAGTATGGCAGTTTTTCTGGAGGGTGTACATCTGGATAATACCGGTCTTGGTGAAAAAAATGGCGACGGTGTCACCCTTGTCAGTCTCGAATTCGTATTTAGTTCCCACACCGGGAAGATTCAGAGAGCGAAGTGCCATAGCAGACATTAGAAAAACGCTCCTAAAATATATTGTCCTTTTGCTGGCGGAATGAAATGACCGAATGGATTCACCCGGATTGATCAAAAGAAAAGAGAGAGGGATTTTTGATTCCAGGTTTTTTGGGGGTCCACTTCCGGGCATTGGAAGGGAGTCTTCTGGTTTTCTGAGAGGTAGGGAAGCACAAGCCGTTACCGGAACCTGATTTATCATCAGGAGTTTTTGTCCTTCCCACTTACCTCATTGAAATAATGTGCATTTAAATCCTTGACCGGGCGGGGTGAAAGTGAATGCTGTATCCCTGCAAAGAGAATCACAAGACATAATTAATCGATAAAAAGATGTCTGTTTCATGCGCACGCAAAATTTCACGATTCTTCATTCAAACGATATGCACGGTGACTTTCTTGCTGAAGTAAAAAGTGCCGGGGGCGGAGAGATGATCGGAGGACTCGCTCTCCTTTCCGGTTATATCAACAAAGTTCGCAGTGAAGAAGAAAATGTGATCTATGCGATCGCAGGAGATATGGTCCAGGGATCCTTAATCGATGCGGAATACAAGGGAATCTCCACGATCGAGATCATGAACTACCTTTCACCGGATGTTGCAACACTCGGCAACCACGAACTTGACTATGGCCTTGAGCATCTCCTCTTTTTGGAAAAAATGGCTAACTTCCCGATTGTCAATGCAAACCTCTACATCAAAAAATACCATAAGCGCCTGATGCAGCCCCATATAATCCTGAAAAAGGCCGGCCTCGATATCCTGTTCATCGGGATTATCACCGATAAGGTGATGGACTCGATCTCCCGCGACTCGACAATCGGGAGTTTCATATCGCTTGAAGAGGCCAGCCATGAAATCGGACGGATCTGCGATGCATACAAGAACGATGATATCGACCTGACAATCCTGCTCACGCACATCGGACTGGATTCCGACAGGGAACTGGCACGCATGCTCGATCCAGCCTGGGGCGTGGATATGATTATCGGGGGTCATTCGCATTCCATCCTTGAACAGCCGCTTGTTGAGCAGGGCATCCTCATCGCCCAGGCAGGTGTCGGGACCAATCACATAGGCAGGTTTGATATCACCGTCGATGATGATACAAACAGTATTGTCAGATACCGGTGGCAGCTTGTCGAGATCTCTGAGGCAAACACGGCACCCGATAAGCAGCTGAGCGAATATATCGATTCTTTCAAACAGGCCGTTGACCGGAAGTACAACACCATGGTGGGCAAATTTGCTACAGCACTTACCCACCCGAAGCGCGAGATTGAGACTGCGCTTGGCAATTGTATTGCTGATATTTACAGGAATGTGGCGGAGTGCGATGTAATGCTGATGGGTCCGGGGCAATCCGGCTCAGCTCTATAGGACCGGTGATCACACTCGGGGATCTTCGCGCATGTTTCCCGTTCGATGACTCAATCCGGCGTTATGTGGTTACCGGCGCATCTCTGAGACAGATGTTTGCCCATTTCATGCGCCCGGATAACCGGGATGGCGAAGGGGAATGTTACCAGGTTAACACCGGTGTCCGGGCAGTATACAATGACCGGGCAAAGACACTCGAATCACTCGAAGTCGGTGGCAGGCCGGTTGAAGATTGTCGTGAGTATACGATAGCGATGAACGGTTACCATGCGGATAACTGTACGAAAAATCTGAACATAACTCCTGAAGAACTCACGCGCCTGAAGGGCACCAGAGTAATTGCAACTTCAGCAACGGGTGTACTTGAAGAATACCTGCAGGTGCACCCGAATATTTCCAGCCGGGTGGAAGGGCGACTGGTATACCTGAATGCATAAGCCTGCACACATCCGATGCACCAGGACAACTATGATACTTTTTTCATGAATCATGATGATAAATAATGATAGATCAGCGATCCGCGTTGCCGATCACCCCTTCAATCACTCATACTACTGCAGGAGTTGGATACCATCGCCGAAATCCCCAAAGAAGAATACGTGCTGAAATGTACCTCCGCATGTGCCGGGTGCAGTGATACGCTTGCACTGCGGTACGTGCTCAAGGCAGCCGGCCCGGACACCGTTATGGTCGTTCCCGCCTGCTGCACGAGTGTGATACAGGGCATCTACCCGAACACCGCGTTCAATGTCCCGGTTTACAACATCGCCTTTGGTGCCGCAGCTGCCTGTGCATCGGGCATGTCAAATGCATTCCGTGCAGCAGGAAAGAAAACAAATGTCATCGTGTACGCCGGTGACGGCGGGACGCTCGATATCGGCATCCAGGCAATGTCCGGTGCATTCGAGCGTGGCACCGATTTCCTGTATATCTGCTATGACAATGAAGCCTACGGCAACACCGGCATGCAGCGCTCCGGCGGGACACCGATGGGCGCCCGGACAACTACCACACCAACCGGCAAGACCGATGCCAAGAAAGATATCGATATGATCATCGCTGCCCATGACCCGCCTTACATGGCAACAGCCTGCGCAGCATACCCTCAGGATATCTTTAAGAAAGTACAGAAAGCCCTCACGTTCAGGGGCCCGACGTTCCTTCACATCCTCGCGCCCTGCCCGCCCGGCTGGCGCTACCCTACAGAGAAGTCGGTTGAGATGGGAAAACTCGCCGTAAAGAGCGGCATGTGGGTGCTCTATGAGCGTGAGTATGGTAAAGTTACCATCGGCCCGCAGTCTAAGGTTGCGATGAAGAAACCGATCCCCCTCGAAGATTATCTCTCACCGCAGGGACGGTTCAAGGGTATTGATAAAAAAGTGGTTGAGATACTCAAACAGCGAATTGCAAAGAATTTCCAGCGGCTGGCTGCCGAAGAGGAGGCGTCAGCATGAAGAAGATTGCAACCGGCAACAAGGCCGTCGCTGAAGCGGTGATGCAGGCAAACCCCACGGTTGTCGCTGCCTACCCGATCACCCCGCAGACCGAGATCGTTGAACAGATTGCGGAGTTCGTGACCAGCGGCCAGATGCCGGCCCGGTACGTCGCTGTTGAGAGTGAGCATTCAGCAATGGCAGCCTGCATCGGTGCAAGCATCACCGGTGTAAGGACATTCACTGCCACGAGTTCTCACGGTCTTCTCTACATGCACGAGATGACCAACTGGGCGGCTGGTGCACGCCTGCCAATCGTTATGGCAAACGTGAACCGCTCGTTAGGACCCGGCTGGAACATCTGGGCAGAACACACCGATGCCCTGCAGGAG
Organism: uncultured Methanomicrobiales archaeon; assembly: GCA_963732285.1. Classification (GTDB taxonomy): domain Archaea; phylum Halobacteriota; class Methanomicrobia; order Methanomicrobiales; family Methanospirillaceae; genus Methanoregula. The sequence goes on from CAVSYT010000005.1 coordinate 301,304, forward strand.
CGCGACACCGGCTGGCTCCAGGTATACGTGAGCACAGTGCAGGAAGCCTACGATGCAACGCTCATGGCATTCCGGATCGCAGAGCACAACGATGTGCTCCTGCCGGTAATGGTGAACCTTGACGGGTTTTTACTCTCCCATATCATGCAGCCGGTCGACACCGTTGAATTGGGGGATTTTATCCCCCCGGTTCACCTCCCCTATGCCATTGATCCCCAGAACCCGGCCGGGTACGGCACATTGACGGGTCCTGACCAGCAGTTCAAATTCCGCTGGGAAATCGAGCGCTCAATGCGGGACTCAGTGAAGGTAATCGAAGAGACCGAGAAGGATTTCGCACAGCGCTTCGGCAGGAAGTACGGGTTTACCGAAGATTACCGGTGCGAAGACGCAGATGTGATTGTAATAGCCCTTGGCACGCTGGGCAAGGAAGCGGAAGTTGCCGTTGACCTTCTCAGGAACGAAGGCATAAAGGCCGGTTCGATGCGTATCCGCTGGTTACGTCCGTTCCCGAAACTTGAGCTGAAAGGAAAGGAAGTTGTTGTGATCGATCGCGATTATTCATTCGGTTTTGGCGGGATCATAGCCGGTGAAATCAGGTCCAAAACCGGTATCAGCCTCTACAGCGTGATCGCCGGTCTCGGCGGGCAGGAAGTGACCTACGATGATATCGCAGAATTCGTCCGGACCCGTCGTATTGGTGAAGAGTTCTGGTTCGGGGTGAACGCCCATGTTTGAGATACGCATCCACTCCCGGGGCGGACAGGGCGGCGTGACAGCAGCCCGGCTCCTTGCGATGGCCGCACTCCATGACGGGAAGTATGCAACCGCGTGCCCGTTCTATGGCGCCGAGCGCCGGGGCGCACCGATCGTCTCGTTCGTCCGCATTGATGACAAACCCATCAGGGTCTACAGCCAGATCCGGAAGCCGGATATGGTAATCGTTCTGGATGGCAGCGTCATGGACGTGGTCGATGTACTGCACGGTCTGAAAAAGGGCGGGCGTGTCTTCCTCAACAGTGCAAATAAAACAGAGTTCGCCGGGTTTGAGAGCCATAACGTTGACCTGACCGGGATTGCACTGCGCGAGGACCTTGTCGTTGCCGGCAGCCCAATCTTAAACACACCGGTTCTCGGGGCACTTGCAAAGATGGGAATCGTCACCGCAGACTCTGCGAAAAAAGCGATCCGTGAGATGTTTTCTGATGAACGCAATGTCAAAGCTGCTGAAGCGGCATATAAGGAGATGAGCGCATGAGTTCTTCACGTGAGCGCCTTGCGATGAGCCGCCCGAAAGAGGGGGCAGCCGGACAGACAGGATCATGGCGGGTATTCAAACCGGTAGTTGACCGTGAGAAATGCAATGCATGCGGACTATGCGCCATGTACTGCCCGGACGCAGTTATCGACAAGGATCTGAATATCGATCTCCGGTTCTGCAAAGGCTGCGGCATCTGCGCCAACGAATGCCCAAAAAAGGCGATCGAAATGGTCCGGGAAGAAAAGTAAATCACACAATTTTTTTTTTAATAATATTCCGATACTTTTATCAAAATCTTTTTTTATCTACGGATTAATATGACCATAGAGTGAACATACGTGAACAGAAAACATTTTGGAGATCTGCGGGATCTGTTTAAATTCGATCTGGTCCGCCATATCATGAAATCCATGCCCGGCCTTACCAGTTTCACCTTTATCCCCATGCTGACTGAGAACAACGGGGGAAAAACCGGATTCCGGGACCAAAAAAGACTTGGTAAAGGCAGTAAAAACCGGAAAAGCCGGAAGCCAGAACAGCAATCTTCTCCAGCAGGTATCCCGTTTGCAGGAGATCGAGAGCGATTTGGAATATATCCAGCATCTCCATCACTATTTCAAAAATGAGAATATCATGATGGATATCCTGCACCCGCATCCATTCACCCATAAAGAGCGGGAACGCTATTTCCAGGAAATTTTTTCACAATTCCCAAAAAAATCACTGGTATTTCTCGACCCTGATATCGGACTTGAAGAGAGCAAACCAAACCAGCGCCATCTTCTTTTGAACGAAGTGAAGAAGATCTATGACCATGCTGATAACGGGTCTGTACTGTTGATCTACCAGCACTTTCCCCGGAAAGTCCATGAAGATTATATCCGGCAGCGGTGCTCGCAACTGGCAGAACTTACCGGTTCTTCACCCCTCACCATTACCGATAATGAAATAATTTTCTTCCTGTGCACAAAAAATCAAAAAATGCAGGAGAACCTCGAGATTGTGCTGGAGAAATACGCAAACAGTTATCCTGCACTCATTTCCCGTTCATGCAGTTGAACAGGCAATCTGCTTATTTTTTTAAAATCGGAGGAATCCGGTTTTGGATCATTACGGGTAGAATCCGCGGATTACTCCACCTTCAGTTTATCTTTGGCCATATATTCAATATCTGATTTATAGAAATGCGTGAAACCGCAGTTCCGGCACCTGATCGTGAAGTGCCGGCATCCGATTGCAAGATCATGCGGACCGGTTACATGGCAATGCCGGCACTCTGCAGTTTCAACAAGTTCCCAGAGATCATAGCACCCGATCTTCGTGTACGATCCCGATTTCGCCACATCCTGTACCCGCGGGACAAAGACCCGGGTTGCCCCGCAATTGTCACACGCCACTTCCGCTTTGTAGGGAACGGCCGTAATGATCTGGTCCGCCTCCTGTTTGCAATGATAGCAGTCAGTGCGATATTTTGTAGTGATGAATTGCCCGCTCATGAAAGATACTGGATGCGTCCGGGTTCATTAATCTGTTGCTGTATAATTTTTCGAAGAATTAAAGGGAAATTTATCTTTTTCAGAGGGGAAATGAACGGGCAGAAATGCAATAATGACAAAAGAACTGTAAAATCTGGTGCTATGGCCAAAAGAGTCTCAAATTATTTCGTAAATTTAAATACAAGGTAGATATAATGTAATTTCCATGAAGAGATTCATTGGATTGATCGTTCTGATGATTGTCCTTGTGATGGTCAGCGGATGTACCCAGCAGGCACAGCCTGTAGCAGTAACAACACCGGAAGATACCGGGGTTCCAACCATTGCACCTACAGAAACGACACTGGTCATAACCATGGTGCCAACAACGGAGCAGACTATTATGCCCACAACAGTTCCCACCGTGCTGGCCACGCCAAAGATCACCCTGGTACCCAGACCACTAAGACCATCATATACATGCGGAACAACACGTTCGTCCCCCTTGAACTCACCGTGCTGCCAGGAACCGGGATCACGTGGGTAAACGATGACTCCACCTTACACTCCGTCAAGACGATCGGTAATCACGCAGGCATGTTCAATTCCGGTGAAATCAGTCCCGGAGGCCGGTGGGGATACACGTTTGGTGCCAATGATGGTGTATTCGAATTCACCGACATCTATTATCCGGAAATGAAAGGGACAATCGTTGTCCAGAAAGGCGAGTCGGTTGTTGGTGCACCGACAATGCAGACACCTTCCCCCTGATCAGAAGATCATTATACTTTTTTTAATTCCTGTTTTCCCATGTGCTGAATATATCGACAGGTATTGTTACTCGTCGCCGTATTGGTGAAAATATCGTATCCGGGTTACATGTACGGATTTAAGAGAGGTTATTCCTCCATTCGTGTCTCAATCGAAGGGAAATCGAAGGGAAAAAGGCACCGGCAATGACGTATATGTTTTTTGTGAGATGGCCCGCCACGAGAAAATGACAGAGATCCGAAATTACGATGTAATCTCTTTTAAAAAAGAAAAAATTGATTGGGAAATCAGTAGTCGCCCATGCCCGGAGGCATGCCGCCCATTCCACCCATGCCGCCCATACCCGGAGGCATACCGCCTTCGGGTGCGTGGCTCTTGGAGGATGCAATGACATCGTCAATGCGCAGGATCATGATAGCGGCTTCTGCTGCTGAAGAGATTGCCTGTGTCTTGACACGGAGCGGCTCGACAACACCGGCTGCCTTCATATCGACTGCTTTGCCTTCGAATACGTTCAGTCCGAAGGTCTTCTTGCCCTTCTCGTGGGCTGCACGGATCTCGACGAGCATATCGATGGGGTCAAGTCCTGCATTCTCTGCAAGGGTCCTCGGGATGATCTCGAGTGCGGATGCGAACGCTTCGATGGCGAGCTGTGCCCTGCCACCAACGGTTGCGCCGTACTCGCGGAGACGGAGCGAGAGCTCGGTCTCAGGTGCGCCGCCACCGGCGACAACCTTCTTGTCCTCGACAACGACACCGACGACACGGAGTGCATCGTGGATAGCGCGTTCGAGTTCGTCGACTACGTGCTCAGTGCCGCCCTTGATGATGATTGAGACTGCCTTGGGGTTCTTGCACTGCTCGACAAAGGTCATGTCTTCGCCACTGACCTTGCGCTCTTCAACGAGCCCTGCCTTGCCGAGCTCTTCTTTGGAGATTGCATCGATCGAGGAGACGAGGGTTGCACCGGTTGCACGGGCAAGCTTCTCCATGTCGCTCTTCTTGACACGGCGGGTTGCAAAGAGTCCTGCCTTTGCAAGGTAGTGCTGTGCAATGTCATCAATGCCCTTCTGGCAGAAGAGGACATTTGCACCGCTCTTGACGATCTTCTCAACGATGGCCTTAACCATGCGCTCTTCCTCATCGAGGAATGCCTGGAGCTGGTCGGGGCTGGTGATATTGATCTCGGCGTCGACTTCGGTCTTCTTGAACTCGACTGCTGCGTTTAAGAGAAGGATCTTTGCATTGACAACCTTCTTGGGCATCGAGGGGTGGACGCGTTCCTTGTCAATGAGTACGCCTTCTACAATCTCGGAGTCCTCAATTGAGCCACCGGTCTTCTTCTCGACCTTGATGTTCTCGATGTCAACGGTGCCGTCTGCATCAGTGACCATGGTCACTGCCTTGACAACGAGGTCACAGAGCTTGTCCTTGCTGGCCTCTGCGCCCTTGCCGGTCATCGCGGTGCCTGCAATGTTCTTTAAGAGTGCCTTGTCGGTGATTTTTATATCAAAGGCAATCTCTTTTAAGAGCTGCTGGGCTTTTTCGGCTGCCTGGCGGTAGCCTGCTGCGATGATCGTGGGGTGGACATCCATTTCGAGAAGGTCTTCTGCCTTCTTCAAGAGTTCCCCGGCAATGATGACTGCGGTGGTTGTACCGTCGCCGACTTCATCGTCCTGGGTCTTTGCGACCTCGACCATCATCTTTGCGGCCGGGTGCTCGATGTCCATTTCCTTTAAGATGGTAACACCGTCATTGGTGATCACTACGTCGCCAATGGTGTCGACGAGCATCTTGTCCATACCTTTTGGACCGAGCGTGGTCCTGACTGCACTTGCCACTGCCTTTGCGGCGGTGATGTTCATACCCTGAGCGTCGCGGCCGCGGGTGCGGGTGCTGCCTTCTTTGAGAATAAGAATCTGCTGTCCTCCAAGTTGTTGTGACATAAATTTCACCACTTTTAGCACTAGATTTAGCACTAAA